>JAMLIC010000031.1 GCA_023954375.1 Planctomycetota bacterium | reverse complement strand
GGCCCGGGCCCCCCCCCCGCGGGGGGGGGGGGGGGGGGGCGGCCCCCCCCCGACGCGCCGCAGCGCCCCCCGTCGTCGGCCGCAGCCGCTAAGAACAACCCATGCTGTTGCCGCAGTTCAGGCAGCGGTAGCAGGCGCCGTTGCGGACCGTGATGTGGCCGCACGACCCGCAGAAGGGCGCGTCGCCCATCAGGTTCTGCGCCAGGGCCGACAGGCCCTCGAGCCGGTTCTTGGCCGCTCCCGGCGTGATCGCCCGGGGCTGCGCCGGCGCCGGCTGGACCTGCGCCCCCGGCGCGGCGGGCGCCTCGAGCGCCGCCTCGGCGGCCGGGTCGCCGGCCACCGCCTGCTCGTCCTCGAGGTCGGAGTCGGACGGCTTGACGTGCACGAAGTCGGTGCGGCCGAGGTACTCCATGCCGAGCACCCGGAACACGTAGTCCACGGCCGAGGTGGCGAACTTGATGTTCGGGTGGTCGAGTACGCGGCCCTGCGGCTCGAAGCGCGTGAACGTGAAGGCGTTCACGAACTCCTCCAGCGGCACCCCGTGCTGGAGGCCCAGCGACACCGAGATCGCGAAGCAGTTCATCAGGCTGCGCAGGGCGGCGCCCTCCTTGGCCAGGTCGATGAACACCTCGCCCAGCGTGCCGTCCTCGTACTCGCCCGTCCGCAGGTAGATCTTCTGCCCGCCGACGCGGGCCTCCTGCGTGAAGCCGCCGCGCTTCTTCGGCAGGCGCCGGCGCACCAGCCGCGGCGGCGTCCCGGCCGGCACGGCCGTCGCCGTGGAGACGTCGAGCGCCGGCGCGGCGGCCTTCTTCTCCTCCGCCTTCTCCTCGTTCTCCTTGGCGCTCGTGTGCAGGACCTGCGACGCCTTGCTCCCGTCGCGGTAGACGGCGATCGCCTTGAGGCCCAGGCGCCAGCCCTCGATGTAGACCTGCTCGATCTCCTCGACCGCGGTCTCCGGCGGCAGGTTCACGGTCTTCGAGATCGCGCCGGAGAGGAACGGCTGCGCCGCCGCCATCATGCGCACGTGGCCCATGGGCGCGATCGAGCGCGTGCCCGTCTTCCCGCAGCGGTTGGCGCAGTCGAAGATCGGCAGGTGCTCCGGCTTGAGGTGCGGCGCCCCCTCGATCGTCAGCCGGCCGCTCGTGACCTCGCTGGCCGCCTCCACCTGCGCGTCGGTGAAGCCCAGCGCCCGCAGGAGGTCGAAGCTCGGGTCCTCGAGCTTGTCGCCGAAGCCGAGCCGCCGGAGCGCCTCGTCGCCCAGCACGTGGCGGGAGAAGGCGTGGCGCAGCTCGAACGCCGACGGCAGGGCCTGCTCGGCCCGGTCGAGCTCGTCGGCCCGCAGCCCCTTCGCCAGGAGGCTCTGCCGGTTCACGTGCGGCGCCCCCTCGAGGCTCCAGGTGCCGCGCATGTAGGCGACGATGTCGTCCACCTCGCGCTGCGTGTAGCCGAGGTTGCGCAGCCCGCGCGACACGGTCGAGTTGACGATCTTGAAGCTGCCGCCGCCGGCGAGCTTCTTGAACTTGACCAGGGCGAAGTCGGGCTCGACCCCGGTCGTGTCGCAGTCCATGAGCAGGCCGATCGTCCCGGTCGGCGCGAGCACCGTCGCCTGCGCGTTGCGGTAGCCGTGGCGCATGCCCGCCGCCACCGCCCGATCCCACGCCGCGCGCGCGCCCTCGATCAGCGCCGGGGCCGCCTGCGCCGCGTCGAGCCGGTAGGCCGCGTCGCGGTGCATGTTCATCACCTTGAGCATGGGCTCGCGGTTGTGGGCGAAGCCGGCGAACGGCCCCTTGCTGGCCGCCATCTCCGCGGACGCCTCGTAGGCCGCGCCCGTCATGATCGCCGTGATCGCCCCGCCGGTCGCCCGCGCCTGCGGGCTGTCGTAGGGCTGGCCGAGCACGAGCAGGAGCGACCCGAGGTTCGCGTAGCCCAGCCCCAGCGGGCGGAACTCGTGGCTGCGCTGGGCGATCCGCTTCGTCGGGTAGCTCGCGTAGTCGACGAGGATCTCCTGCGCGACGATGAACGTGCGGCAGGCGTGGCGCAGCGCCTCGACGTCGAAGCCGGCGTCATCGCGCTGGAACTTGAGCAGGTTGACGCTCGCCAGGTTGCAGGCCGTGTCGTCGAGGAACACGAACTCCGAGCACGGGTTCGTCGCGTTGATCCGCCCGGCGTTCGGGACCGTGTGCCACGCGTTGCACGTCGTGTCGTACTGCACGCCCGGGTCGGCGCAGCGCCAGGCGGCCTCGGCGACCTTCCGCATCAGCTCGCGCGCGGGGTAGGTGCGGGCGGCCTTGCCGTTGGTGCGCCAGGTCGTCGTCCACTGCTGGCCCTCGACGACCGCCTGCATGAAGTCGTCGCTCATGCGGACCGAGTTGTTCGAGTTCTGCCCGCTGACCGTGCGGTAGGCCTCGCCGTTGAAGTCGGACGAGTAGCCGGCCTTGATCAGGGCGCGGACCTTGTCCTCCTCGCGCGCCTTCCACTCGACGAACCGGACGATGTCCGGGTGGTCCATGTCGAGGCAGACCATCTTCGCCGCGCGCCGCGTGGTGCCGCCCGACTTGATCGCGCCGGCCGACTTGTCGAAGATCTCGAGGAAGCTCATCAGGCCCGACGACGTGCCGCCGCTGGTGAGCCGCTCGCCCTCGGCGCGGATGCGCGAGAAGTTCGTGCCGGTGCCGCTGCCGAACTTGAACAGCCGCATCTCGCGCTGGATGCCCTCGGCGATGTCCATCAGGTCGTCGTCGATCGACTGGATGAAGCAGGCCGACACCTGCGGGTTCGTGTACGAGTCCGTCGTCTCGCGGACCTCGCCCAGCGCCTGGTCCCACACCCACGAGCCGACCGGCTTGCCCGCGATGCCGTACGCCTCCTTCAGGCCGCAGTTGAACCACACCGGCGAGTTGAAGGCGCCGATCTGGTTCATGAGCATGTAGACGAGCTCGTCCTCGAACGCCTGCGCGTCCTCGTCGCTGGCGAAGTAGCCGCCGAGGCGCTCGCCGGCCTGGCGGATCGCCTTGACGATGCGCTCGACCACCTGCCGCGCCGAGACCTCGTGGCCGGTGCCCGGCACCTCCGCCTTGCGGAAGTACTTCGAGACCAGGATGTCCGTCGCGAGCTGGCTCCAGGTCGCCGGCACCTCGACGTCGTCCATCTTGAACACGACGGACCCGTCGGGGTTCGTGATCACCGAGCGGCGGCGCTCGAACTTCATCCCGGCGAGCGGGTCCTGCCCGCGCCGGGTGTAGCGGCGCTCGATCGATACGCCCTTGCCCTGCTGGATGGTCCGACGGTCTGCGACCTGCATGCTCACGCTGCTCATGTGGCGACGTTCCCCGATGTCCCCCGGAGGCCCCGCACGACGCGACCTCTCCCGCCCGCTGCCGATCGCGGCGGGAAACCCTCGTCCCCTTGGGGTTCGAGGGCGTCCAGGTCGTCGTGCTCCGCTGGTTTCGCCCGGCTGTCCGGCGCGGAGGTGCAAGCTATCGCCGACCACCGACAGGCCCGGGAGCACCCCTCGGGTCGAGGCTTGTGCGTGATCCTGGACGGCTACCCAAGGGCCGCGCTCGGCCAGCCCACTCGTCCAACGTTCACGACTGCAAGGGGTTGTGCCGTCGATGGGCGCGTCCGGCGTGACGCGGCGCGGCACGCGACCCGTCCGGGAACTCCACCCCCCCGACGCCGTGCCTCGTTGTGGAGGCTTGCGACCGATGGCCTCCCGGAGGTGCGTGATGAAGTTCGGCCCCGTCGCGAGCGACCCCGCCCGGCTCTCCGCCGGCGTCCTCGCCCTGACCTTCGTGGGCGTGGTCACGGGGGCCTTGCCCCTGGCCGGCCTGTCCTTCGCACCGCGCGCCCAGGCCCACGCGCCGGCGCCTGCGACGCCGGTCCCGAGCGACGCGCTCGTCGCGGCGTTCGTCCAGCCCGCCGACCGGGTGGTCCACGGGCCCCTGCGCCTCGAGGCCACGCTCGGGCAGCGCCTGGTCCACGCGGGCGACGGCCTGGTCGACCTCGTCGTCGGCGTGACGGTCGACGACGACGCCGCGCGCCGCGGGCCGGTCGACCTGGCGCTCGTCGTCGACACCTCGGGGTCCATGGCCGGGGTGATCGGCCTCGTGCGCCGCGCGACGCTCGGCGTGATCGAGCGCCTCGGCCCCGACGACCGCCTGGTGCTCGTCACCTACTCCGACGACGCCCGCACCGTCTTCCAGGGCGCGGTGACGCCCGCGTCGCGCGGGCAGGTCGAGGCGGCCGTGGCGCGGTTCGTCGCCGCGCGCGGCACGAACATCGCCGCCGGGCTGGAGGCCGGCCGCGCGGGGCTGCGCGCGCTCGGCGCGCGGCCCGGCCGCACGGCGCGGCTGCTCCTCCTCTCCGACGGCGCGCCGACCGTGGGCGAGACCTCGCCCGCGGCGCTCACGCGGGCCGCGGCGGCGCTCCGCCAGGACGGCGTCGCGCTCTCGTCGGTCGGCCTCGGCGTCGACTACGGCGAGGCGCTCATGGCGGCGATGGCGGACGCCGGCGGCGGCGAGTTCCACCACGTCGACGGCCCGGGGGCGCTGGCGAAGGTCTACGCCGCGGAGCTCGAGGCCCTGCGCGCCGTCGCCCTGCGGGGGGCGCGGCTGCGCCTGCTGCCCGCGGAGGGCGTCGAGGTGCTCTCCGTGACCGCCTGGGGCGTGGAGCGGCAGGGCGGCGAGGCGCGCGTCTCGCTCGGCGACCTGTCGCACGGCCGCGGGCTCAAGGTGGTCGCGCGGCTGAAGGTGCCCGCCGGCGCGCAGGTCCAGGACGTCGTCCGGGCGCGGCTCGAGGGGGCGGGCGACGCGGGCGACGTGGCGCTCGAGACGGCCCGCCTCTCGGTGGGCCTGACCGCCGACGCGCGCCTCGCCCGCGAGAGCGCCGTCCCCGAGGTCGAGCGCGACCTGCGCCAGGCCGCCGTGGCCGCCCGCCTGCAGGAGGCGCGCGCGGCGGCGGCCCGCGGCGAGGGCGAGCGGGCGCGCGCCCTCGTGCGCGAGGCCCGCGCCGAGGCGCGCGAGGACTGTGTGACCTTCGAGGGCGCGGGCGAGGTCCAGCGCGTGAACCTCGACGCGCTGGCCGACGAGCTGGCCGAGGGCGCGGCGTCGGACCGTGGGCGCCGGGCGATGAAGGCGGCCATGGCGGCCGAGCGCGGCGCCGGGCGGGCGCGGTGAGGGGGGCGGCGATGAGCGCGCGGGTCGTGATCACCGGGTCGGGCGCGGCGCAGGCCGCCCTTGCCCTCCTCCTGGCCGGGCTGACCGGCGGGGCGCTCGGGCCCGCGCTGGCCGCCGTCGCGCCATGGGCGCCGGCGGCCGGGCTGGCGCTCCTCCTGACGCTGGCCGGCTGGCTGGCGCGCGGCGCGCCGGGCGCGCTGGCGCCGCGCGCGGCGGTCGCCCTGGGCGGCGGGGCGCTGGCGGGCCTCCTGCTCGCGGCCCCGGCGGGGCTGGCGCACGCCGCCTTCGGCCTGACGCTCGGCCTCGCCCTCCCGGGCCCCGGCCGCGGCCACGAGGCGGGGCGGCGCCTTCGAGGCCCTCCCGGTGGCGGCGGGCGCCCTCGTCGGCGGCGTGCTCGCGGGCGCCCTCGCGCCCGCCGCGGGCGGGCTGGCCCCGGCCGCGGCGCGCTCGCGGCCGGCGCCGTGGCCTGGGCGCGGCGGCCGGCGACGCCGCCCGCCGCCTCGTCGTCCTGCGCGCCGCGCCGCCCGCCTGGGTGGAGGCCGTCGCCCGCGCCTGCGAGCGCCAGGCGCCCGCGGCCACGCGGCGCTCGCCCGCGCGATCGACGCGCACCGCGAGGCGGTCGAGGCGCTCGACGACGCGGGCCTCGACCGGCGCGCCGCCGCCGACGCGGGCTCCTGGCGCGCGACCTCCTGGGCGCGGCGGCGCGCGCCGCCGAGGACGCCCGCCGCCTGACCGGCGCGGCCGCCGCGCTGGCGGCCGCCTCGGGCGACGACGACCTCGCCCCGGAGCGCTCCCGGCTCGAGGCCCGCCGCGAGGCCGCCCTGGCCGAGGCCGGCCGCCACGCCGCCGCCCTGGCGCGCCTCGCGTCGTCGCTGCTGGCGCGCGGCGTCGGCGAGCCCGTCGGCCCCGGGCCGCGCGTGGACGTCGTCGTCCGCCGCCTGGAGGCGGGGGCGTGACCGCCGGGGCCATGGTCACGACGCGCGTGGGCGCTACACTCGGCCCCTTGGCGGCGCGCGGCGCGCCCGGGAGCGACGATGGCGGAGCGGCTCGAGACGCGCGACCACGCCTCGCCGCCCGCCTCGCAGGAGGCCGAGCCGACCGACGAGGCGCTGGAGGCGGCCTGGAAGGGCGGCTCGACCGAGGCGTTCGCCGTCCTCTTCCAGCGCTACCACGCGCGGGTGTTCGCCTTCGCCCTCAAGCTCACGGGCGACCGGCACCTCGCCGAGGACCTGGCGCAGCGGGCGTTCCTGAACATCTACAAGAAGCCGCCGCCGGGCACGGGGCGCGCCAGCTTCAAGGCGCTCCTGTTCACCGTGGCGCGCAACGAGGGGCTCAACGAGCTCAAGCGGCGCGGGCGGCGGCGCGAGGGGACGCTCGACGCGGCGCCCGAGCCGTCGGACGGCGCGACGAGCCCCGGCGAGCTCGTCGACGGGAAGGTCGAGGCGGCGCGCCTGCGGGCGGCGCTGGCGCAGCTGCCCGACGGCGACCGCGAGGTCGTGCTCCTGCGCGAGGCGGAGGGGCTGACGTTCCGCGAGGTGTGCGAGGTCACGGGGCTGACGAGGGACACGGTGCGGTGGCGGCTGGCGCGGGGCCTCGAGGCCCTGCGCGAGCTCCTGGGCGTCCGGGGCGAGGACGGGTGATGGACTGCGAGCGCGGGGACCTGCTGATCGGCCTCCTGGAGCCGGCGTCGACGGCGCCGGACGACGCCGCGCTCTCGCCCGCCGAGCGGGTCGAGGCCGAGGCGCACGTGGCCGCCTGCGCGGCCTGCCGCGAGGCGCTCGGCGCCTACCGCGGGGTGGCCGCGGCCCTGCGCGCGGACGACGAGGCGCCGACCCCCGAGGCCGCGGCGCGCGCCTACGCCGCCGTGGTCGCGGCGATGTCCCCGCCCGGCGTGCGCCTCGCCGGCGGGGGCGCGCCCGCCGAGCGCCGCGCCCCCGCCGAACGCCAGCGCGTCGACCGCCGCCCGCGCGCGTGGCTCACGGGGCTCGCCGCCGCCGCCTGCCTCCTCCTCGTCGCCGGGCTGGCCCTCTCGCCCGGCGGCCCCGGCCTCCTGACGGCGCGGACCGACCGCGCGGACGGGCCGGCCGCGGCGGCGCCTGCGCCCGCGGCCGAGCAGGCCGGGTCGCGACCGAGCCGGCCGGGGTGGCCGCGGAGTTCGACACGAAGTCTCTCGAGCGCCGGGAGGCGGCCGAGGCGCTCGCGGGTCGCCTGGACGAGGCGGCGGCGCGGGAGAGCCTGGGGGCCGCGGAGCGCGACCGCCTCGCGCTGGAGGCGCAGCGCGCCCTGGCGCGTCAGGCCCGGTCGCCGGCGGGGGAGCGGCAGGCCGCCGCGCGCGAGCGGGCGCCGGGGGCCGGCGGGGCGGGCGATGCCGCCGGGCCGGCCGACGCCGCGCCGACCGCCGGCTCGCCCACGACCGACGAGGACGCGCCGGCCGCCGCCCCGCCCGGGGGCGACGCCGGCCGGCCGGCGGCGGCGCGAGCCGCCCTCCGTCGCCGCCCGCCGCGCCGGCGCGCGGCCTGCGCCCCGGCGCAGGAGCCCGCCCCGCTGGCGGCCGCCGACGCCGCGACGAAGGCGAGGCCCGCGCCCGAGCCCTTCGCCGCCTGGCGGGTCGGCGAGCGCCTGATCCTCCTCGAGCGCGCGGGCGACGCCGTGACGGCCGCGCGGTCGACGGCGGGGCCCGCCGGCGCGCGCGCGGCGGGCCCGTCGGGGGAGGCGCCCCGCCGCTCGCCGACGAGGAGGCCCGCCGGGCCGACGACGTCGAGGCGCTGCCCCCGTCGGCCGCGGACGGCCTGCCGCCGCTCGAGGTCGGCGACGCGCTCGAGCGCGACCTGCGCGCGATCCTGGCCGCCGAGGCGCGCCCGTCCGTGCGCCACGACGCCGCGTGGCGCGAGCGGGTCGCGGCCCTGCTCGTGCTCCTGGGCGAGGCGCCCGGGACGCGCGACGCGCGCGACCTCCTCCAGCGCGCCCGGGCCGTCCTCGAGCGGTAGCCGTATGCTGGTGGCCGACGGAGGCCCACCATGCTCCAGCGCCCGGCCGCGCTCCTGACCCTGCTGACCCTCGCGCCCGCCCCCGCGCTCGCCGCCGACGCGTTCGAGGTGCGCATGGCCGGCCGGACGCTCGGCCGCGAGGAGGTCGCGGCCGCCGACGCGGCGCTCGTCTCCTCGGCCTCCCTGCAGGTCGTCCCCGGCGGGCCGCCCTTCCGCTACGAGCAGCGGACCTCGCTCGACGCGGAGGGGCGCTTCGCCGGCTACGCGCTGACCTCCGAGACGCACACGCTCGAGGTCGACCTCGCCGCCGACGGCGTGACCCTCCGGGCCAAGGTCGTCGGGCAGCGCCAGGAGCGGACCGTCGCCGGCGCCGGCCCCTGGGTCGTCCTCGACAACCTGGTCTTCGCCCACTACGACCTGCTCGGCCGCGCGATGCACGGCCGCGACGAGGCGACGCTCCAGGTGATCGTCCCCCAGGCGCTCGCCGTCCTGTCCGGCACGTGCAGGGCGACCGACGGCGCGCCCGTGAGCGTGGGCGGCGTCGAGCGGCCGACGCGCCGTCTCGAGCTCACGCTCGCCAGCACCCTGGTCGAGGTGCGCGTCGACGCGGAGACCGGCGTCGCCTACCACGTGCGGGTCCCGTCGCAGCAGCTCGAGGCCCTACGCGAGGGCGTCGCGCTCGAGCCTCGCCCGGTCCCGATCAGCGACCCGGCGCCCGGTCGAGAGCTCGAGGTGACGTTCGAGGCGCCCCTCGGCCCCGTCCCGGGGACGCTCACGCTCCCGGCGGAGGGCGAGGGCCCGTGGCCCGTGGTCGTGCTCCTCCACGGGTCGGGGCCCCAGGACCGCGACCAGACGATCGGGCCCAACAAGCCCTTCCGCGACCTCGCCCACGGCCTCGCCCGGGAGGGCGTCGCCACGCTGCGCTTCGAGAAGCGCTCGCAGCTGCTCGTCGGGGTCCTGCGCGACCGGGCGTCCACGGCCGAGCAGCGCGAGGCGGCGCTCGGCGCCCTGAAGGCCATGACGCTCGAGGAGGAGGCGATCCAGGACGGCGTCGCGGCGCTGGCGTTCCTGGCGACGCGGCCCGAGGTGCGCGCCGACGCGCGGTTCGTCCTCGGCCACAGCCTGGGCGCGCTGGCCGCGCCGGCCGTCGCGCGGCGGGGCGGGGCGAAGGGCGTGATCATGCTCGCCGGGCCCGGGCGGACCATGGACGTCCTGCTCGAGGAGCAGCTCACCTACCAGGGGACCGTCCTCGGCGTGCCGCCGGCGGAGGCGGCGGCGGCGGCGCGCGAGCAGGTCGCGCCGCTCCGCGCCGGCCTCGCCGAGGACGCCAGCTTCCTCGGCGCCACCGGGCGCTACTGGAACGACGTCGTGGCCCGAGACCCGGCCGCGGCGGCGGCGGCGCTCGAGGTCCCGCTCCTGCTGGTGCACGCCGAGGAGGACTGCCAGGTCCGGCAGGCCGACGTCGAGGCCCTCGAGGCGGCCGCGCGCGGGGCGGGGGTCGACGTGACCCGCGCGTCGTTCCCGGGGCTGAACCACCTGTTCATGCCCGTCGAGGGCCGGAGCACCGGGGCGGAGTACTTCGTCGAGGGCCGCGTCGACCCCGGAGTCGGCCGGACGATCGGCGGGTGGGTGCGCCGCGCCGGGGCGCCCCCCGCACAGGGTGACCGTTAGGTAACCTCCTCGTTCGAGGAGGTCAGGTGGAAGCGCAGCAGGTGACGATCCGCGCGGCGACGCGCGAGGACCTCGAGCCGATCGTGCGCATGAACCTGCTCCTCGCAGAGGAGACGGAGGGTCGCACCCTCGACGAGGCCGCCGTGCGCGACGGCGTCGCGGCGGCGCTGGCCGACCCGCAGAAGGGGACCTACTGGCTCGCGCGCCTGGACGAGCGCGTCGTCGGGCAGGCGCTCGTGACGACGGAGTGGAGCGACTGGCGCAACGGCTGGTTCTGGTGGCTCCAGAGCGTCTACGTGGCGAAGGAGCACCGCCGAAAGGGCGTCCTGCGCGCGCTCTACCGCCACGTGGCCCACACGGCGCGCAACCGCTGGGACGTGTGCGGCCTGCGCCTCTATGTCGACCGGAAGAACGACGCGGCGCAGCGCGCCTACGCGGCGCTGGGGATGGCCACGACCGACTACCTGCTCCTCGAGCACGACTGGTCGCAGCCCAGGTAGCCGGCTTCCCGTGTGGGCGACGATCGGCTAGGCTCGGCGCCTTCGCCTGCGAGGAGGCCCCGTGCACCGCTCCGTCTGGCTCGCGCCGTCGCTCGTGCTCGCCCTGTCCCTGTGCGCCCGCGCCGAGACGCCGCCCGTCGCGCCGCCGAACGGCCCGCTCGAGGCCTACCTGCGCCGGGCGCACCCCGAGTACGCGTGGACGGAGAAGGGGCGCGAGGCGCTGCCCGGCAGCGACGCCGTCGTGCACCGCCTCGAGCTCGTCAGCCAGACGTGGCGCGGGATCCTCTGGACGCACCGGCTGAACCTGATCGTCCCGCCGGCCGCCGAGGGCGCGCGCGCCCGGCCCGGCCACGCCGTCGTGGCGATCTCCGGCACGGGCGGCGAGCGCGAGCACCTCGCGCTCCTCGCGCCGCTCGCCGTCCGGCTCGGCGTCCCCGTCGCCGTCCTCCACGACGTGCCCAACCAGCCGCTCTTCCGCGACGAGACCCCCGACGGGCGCGGCCTGCGCGAGGACGCGCTGATCGCCAAGACCTTCGTCGAGTTCGTCAAGACGGGCGACTCCGAGTGGCCCGCCCTCCTGCCCATGACGCGCGCGGCGGTCGCCGCCCTCGACGCCCTGGGCGAGTTCAGCGCCGCGCAGGGCGACGGCTGGGCCTTCGGGCGCCTCGAGCGCTTCATCACCACCGGCGCGTCGAAGCGCGGCTGGACGACCTGGCTCACCGCGATCGGGGCGCCCGAGCGCGTGATCGGGATCGCGCCGATCGTCTACGACAACCTCAACGTCAAGGCGCAGATCGCCCGCCACCTCGAGGTGTGGGGCCACCCGAGCCCGTCGATCCACGACTACACCGACCGCGGCCTCATGCAGCTCCTCGAGCACCCGCGCGGCCGCGAGCTCATGTCGTTCGTGGACCCCTACTCGTACCGCGACCGCCTCGAGCTGCCGAAGATGGCCCTCATGGGCACGAACGACACCTACTGGCCGCTCGACGCCGTGCACCTCTACATGGGCGACCTGCCGGGCGAGTTCTTCTGCCACTACGTGCCCAACACCGGCCACTCGGCCGGGCTGTCGGCCGTCGACGCCGTGGCCGGCTTCTTCGACCACGTCACCGGCCGCACGCCCCCGCTGCCGGCCGTGGCGCTCACCGTCAGCCCCCGCCGCGGGGCGCTCGTGCAGGTGCCCGACGACGCCCGGCCGCGCGTGCGCGGCGTGCGCCTGTGGGGCGCGCGCGTCGAGGCCAAGGACTTCACCAAGGCGAGCTGGGACCGCGTCGAGGCGCGCAGCAACGGCCGCGGCTGGGAGGCCGACCTCCCCGCCCGCTGCCGCGAGGCCAAGGCCGGCAGCGTGGCGTTCATCGCCGAGGTCGAGCTCGAGGACAGCTGCGACCGGGGCTTCAAGGTCCACTCGCCGGTGCAGGTGTGGGAGCTGGCCTCGCCGCGGGAGTGATCGGGGGCTCCGTTCCACCCGTGGCCGCACCCGCGGCAGGGCCCGCCTGCTAACCTGCTCCCCCCGAGGGGGAGCGCTTGCTGCACATCCTCGTCCACCGGCCCTGCCTCGGCGTCACCGAGCTGCAGACGGTCGAGCAGGCGCGCGAGGCGGCCCAGGACCCCGAGGCGGTCCTGTGGGTCGACTTCGACGGGCGCTCGGCCGAGTCGGACGCGATCCTCGGCCAGGTCTTCGGGTTCCACCCGCTGGCGATCGAGGACGTCTACAAGGAGGGCCACAACCCCAAGGTCGAGGACTACGGGCGCTACCTCTACATCGTCGTGCAGGCGCTCGTCCGCGACCACGGCTGGGACCTGGCCGACATCCACACGATCGAGGTGGACCTGTTCGTCGGCAAGAACTTCGTCGTGACCCACCACGCCGGCCCCCTGCCGTCGATCGAGGCCGTGCGCGCGCCGACGCTGGCCGCGGGCAAGAACCACATGGCCCGCGGCGCGACCTTCCTCGCCCACGCGGTCCTCGACGCGATCGTCGACCGCTTCGCCCCGCTCGCGGCGCGGCTCGAGCAGGAGATCGACGCGCTCGAGGTGCGCGTCCTCAAGGGGACCGACCAGTCGGTGCTCGCGAGGATCCTCGAGCTGATCCGCAGCCTGCACCACCTGCGGCGCGTGGCGATCCGCCAGCGCGACCTGCTCGAGCGCCTGGCCCGGGCCGAGTTCGACGAGATCCCCGCCGAGGCGAAGCCGTTCTTCCGCGACGTGCACGAGCACTTCAAGGACTTCACCGAGGCGCTCGAGATCATGCGCGACGACCTCAAGTCGCTGTTCAACGCCTTCGTGTCGCTCGCCTCGCAGCGCATGAACGAGGTGATGAAGGTCCTGACGATCATCTCGACGATCATGCTCCCGCTGTCGTTCATCGCCGGGATCTACGGCATGAACTTCGAGAACATGCCCGAGCTGAAGTGGGAGAACGGCTACTACTACACGCTGACGTTCATGGCCTTCGTCGGGCTCGGCATGCTGGCCTACTTCAAGCGGCGGCGGTGGCTGTAGTCGTCGACAGGGGCGGGCGACTGGACGGGTCCCGGACTGGCACGAACTGTCCCGTTCCGCCCGTCCCCGTCGCCCCTTCGGCGGGGCGGGCACGTACAGCGGGGCGAAGAGCTCTCGAGCCCTCTACGGCGGCGCGAGCCCGTAGCGCTCGATCTTCCTGTAGATCGTCGCCCGCCCGATCCGCAGCCGCTCGGCGGCCTCCTTCACGTTCCAGCCGGTGAGCGCCAGCGCGCGCTCGATCACGCGGCGCTCCTCGTCCTCGAGCGGGCGGATGTCCTCGGGCGCGGCCGCCGGCGCCGCGGGGGCCGCCGGTCGGGCGCCGTCGCGCGCGTCGAGGACGCACACCACCGCGTCGGGCAGGCTCCCGAGCGAGATCGCCGCGCCGTCCTCGAGGATCACCGCCCGCTCGAGCACGTTCTCCAGCTCGCGCACGTTGCCCGGCCAGCGGTAGCCCTCGAGCGCCCGGCAGGCCTCGGGCGTGATCCCGCGGATCGGGCGGGCGTGCTCCTGCGCGAAGCGGCGCACGAAGGCGTCGGCGAGCAGGAGCACGTCGCCGCCGCGCTCGCGCAGGGGCGGCAGGAGCACGGGGAACACGGCCAGGCGGTAGTAGAGGTCCTCGCGGAAGGCCCGCTCGGCGACCATGGCCTCGAGCCGCCGGTTCGTGGCGGCGATCACGCGCACGTCGACGCGCCGCGGGCGGCTGCCGCCCACGCGCTGGACGGCGCGGTCCTGCAGCACGCGCAGGAGGCGCACCTGCAGGTCGGGGCGCAGCTCGCCCACCTCGTCGAGGAAGATCGTCCCGCCGCTGGCCTGCTCGAAGCACCCCTGGCGCGCGGCGCTGGCGCCGGTGAACGCGCCCCGCTCGTGCCCGAACAGCTCGCTCTCGATCAGGCCGGCCGGGATCGCCCCGCAGTTGATCGCCACGAAGGGCCCGCTGCGCCGCGCCCCCTCGGCGTGGATCGCGCGCGCGGCGACCTCCTTGCCCGTCCCGCTCTCGCCCTCGAGGAGCACGGTCACGTCGCTCTCGCTGGCGCGCTGGAGCAGGTCGATGGTGCGGCGCACCGCGGCCGACTCGCCGAGGATCGCCGCGAAGCCCTCGCCCCGCCGCAGCTCCCGGGTGAGCGCGGAGACGCGCGCCTCGAGCGCGCCGCGCGCCTGGGCGTTCTTGATCGACGTGACCAGCCGCTCGCGGTCGAACGGCTTCTGCACGAAGTCGACCGCCCCCAGCCGCATGCAGTCGACGACCTCCTCGATCGCCCCCTCGGCCGTCAGGACGACCACCGGGACGTGCGGCCACCCGCGCTGCAGGCGCTCGAGGAGGGCCTTGCCGTGGACGTCCGGGAGGTGGAGGTCGAGCACCACCGTCGTCGGCTCCTCATCCTCGAGGCGCCGCAGCCCCTCGGCCCCCGTGGCGGCGGTGATCGCCTCGAGCCCCTCCTCGCCCAGCTCGAGCTGCACGAGGCGCAGGAGCTTGGGGTCGTCGTCGACGAGCAGGACCTTGCCGCCGCTCATGCCAGCAGGCCCTCGACGGTCCGCAGCAGGTCGTCCACGTCGAACGGCTTGGCGAGGAAGGCCAGGGCGCCGCGCGCGCGCGTCAGCTCGGGTGGCGCGGCGCGGGCCGAGAGCACGAGGACCGGGACGCGGTCGAGCGCCGGGTCGGCCTCGAGCGCCCGCAGGACCTCGCGCCCCGAGAGGCGCGGGAGCATGAGGTCGAGGAGCACGAGGTCGGGCGGCGGCCCGGCGCGCAGGCGCGTCAGGGCCGCCTCGCCGTCGGCGAACCGCTCGATCACGAGCCCCAGCGGCTCGAGGGCGAACGCCACCAGGACGCCGATGTGGGGGTCGTCCTCGACGAGCACGAGCCGCGTCACGAGGTCACCGGCCCGGGGGCGCGCGCGGCCTCGACGGCGGCGCGCAGCGCGCGGGCGAGCGCGGGGAGGTCCGCCGCGCCGCCGCCGCTCGCGAGGCCCTCCTCCAGCGCCGCCGCGGCGGCGCTCACCGCCGGGAAGCCGTAGCTGCCGCCGCTGCCGCGGAGGTCGTGCGCCAGCTTGCGGCAGCGAGGGGCGGCGTCGCCCGCCGGGGCGCCCCGGGCCACCAGGCGCTCGAGCTCCTCGGCCTCCGACCGGGCCTCGGCGAGGAACTCGCGCCGGAGCGCCTGCAGCCGCGCCTCGCGCCCGCTCACGGCGCCTCCGGGGCGGCCCGTCGCAGGGCCAGCACGCGCTCGACCTCGGCCCGCAGCGCCGCCGGCTCGACGGGCCGCGTCACCAGCCCGTCGACCCCCGCGCGCAGGGCGCGGCCGATCTCCTCGGGCGCGATCACCACCACGAGCGGCGCCTTGCGCAGCGCCGCGTCCTGCCGCGCCGCGCCCCAGCCGTCGGCCGCCTCGAGCTCCGGCAGGTCCGTGGCCACGAGCAGGAGCTGCGGCGGGCTGCCCTGCGCCACCTCGCGGGCGCGCGCCAGGTGCGGGGCCGGGACCGCCTCCACGCCGATCGCCCGGAGCGTCGCCTGGTAGAGCCGCTGCCGCTCGGGGTCGGCGTCGACCGCCAGGAGGCGCGGCCAGTCGGCCGGCGGCGGGGTCGAGTCCGTGAGCCGCTCCACGTGGCGCGGGAGCGTCGTCGAGGACGGCCGCTCCGCCCGCGATCGACCCGCGCGCAGGAGCACCCGGAAGCAGCTCCCCCGCCCGGGCTCGCTCTCGACCTCGACCGCCCCCTGCTGCCGCTCGACCAGCGTCTTGACGATCGACAGCCCCAGGCCGGTCCCGCCCGCCGCGCGCACCGCCGGGTCGTCGGCGCGGAAGAAGCGCTGGAACAGCTGGGCGATGTCGCCCGGCCGGATCCCCACGCCCGTGTCGCGCACCTCCACCCGCACGCGCTCGGCGTCGACCGGCGCGGCCACGACCGAGACGCCGCCGCGCGCCGTGTACTTCACGGCGTTCGAGAGCAGGTTGCCGAAGACCTGCCGCAGGCGGTCGGGGTCGCCCACCACCTCGAGCGCCTCGGGGGCCTCGAGCTCGAGGGCCAGCGCCTTGCGCGCGGCGCTCGCCTCCTCGACGGCCAGGGCGTCGCGCAGGAGCGGCACGAGGTCGAGCCGCACCTCGGCCAGCGGCGCCTGCGCGACGCGGTCGACCTCCAGCAGGTCGGCCACGAGCGACGTGAGCCGGGTCACGTTCTCGGCGACGATCTCGAGCAGCTCCTTCTGCTTCGACGTCACGGCCCCCGCGCGCCCGGCGCGCAGGAGGTCGACGAAGCCGCGGATCGAGGTGAGCGGCGTGCGCAGCTCGTGCGACACGTTGCCGATCAGCTCCTCCTTGGCGCGCTGCACCTTCTCCTCGACGGTCACGTCGCGGACGACCACGAGCGAGCCGAGGAAGGCGGCGTCGTCGCGGCGCACGGGGCTCATGGAGAGCCTGAGCGTCCGCGCCCCCAGCAGGCAGCGCACGGGGCCGACCTCGCGCTGGCGATCCGCCGCCAGGAGCACGAGGTCGAAGGCCTGCCCCGGCGTCGGTCCGCGCTCCCGCAGGCGCTGGGCGAGGGCCCCGGCCGCCTCGCCGTCGACCTGGTCCACGTCCAGCCCGACGAGCTCGCCGAAGCGGCGGTTGGCGTAGGCCACCACGCCGCCGGGGTCGACGAGGAGCATGCCGTCGCTCGTCGCCGAGAGGATCGCCGAGCGCTGATGCTTCTCGGCGGCGAGCGTGCGCAGGGCCTCCGGCGAGGGCGGGGGGTCACTGGGCGGGGGCGCCGCCTGCGTGTCGCGGAGGCAGACGACGAAGCGCCGCTCGTCGTCGTGCGCGACCTCGGCGCAGGAGGCCTCGGCCACGAACGCCTCGCCGTCGGCCCGCTGCGCCTCGAGGCGCCGCGGCGCCCCGACGAGCAGGCGCGGGCTCGCGCCCGGCGCCACGTCGGCCAGGAGGAAGCCCGGCCGCGCGGCGGGCAGGCGCAGGAGGCGCGTGGCCGCGGCGTTGAGCGCCTCGACCCGCCCCTCGGGCGTGGTCAGGAGCAGCGCGTCCGCGGCCTGGTCGACCTGCGCCTGGAGGAGGGCGGCCGCGCGCTCGGCGCGGCGCGCCCGCTGCTCGGCGGCGGCCGCGCGGCGCGCGTGGTCGCCCAGCGCCGTCCGGACCGCGGCCAGGAGCCCGTCCGCCGGCGGCAGCGCCTGCCGCAGCCGCGCCAGCAGGGCCTCGTCGCCGGGGGCGGCGCGGTCCGGGTCGTCGACGGTGCCTTCGGTCGTCACGGTCGCGGTCCCCCGCGCCAAGTGTGCGGGGCGCGGCCGGCCCGGACAAGGGCGCGGGTCACTCCGGCTCGGCGAGGACGGGCGTCGGGACGCCGCCCAGGACCAGGAGGCGCTGCACGCCCAGGGCGATCTCGAGCGGCACCTCGGGGTCGCGGCGCACCTCGACCTGCCGGCCGGCCAGCCGGCGGGTGCGGAACGCCAGCCGGCCGATCGCCTCGCCGTGGATCGTCCCGTCCTCCTCGCGGGTGAGCGTGCCGAGGACGTCGCCGTCGACGATCACCTGCGCGGCGCCGGGCCCGACGGTCACCAGCCGGACCTCCGCCGACGGGCGCGGGGGCGGCGCCGAGGGGGGCGGCGCCGGTCGGAGCAGCGCGGCGGCGCCCACCCCGGCGGCGGCGAGGGCGGCCAGGGCCACGACGACCAGCACGGCCCGGTGACGCCCGCGACCCGCGGATGGCTCCATGGGAGCGATTGTCGCAGGTCGCGACGGCTCCTGGGCCTACGTCGAGGGCGCCTTGCGGACCGGGGCGCGGGGAGTACGGTGCCGTAGGGGGCTCGCCACAGGGAGCCCGATGACCGTCACCTCCCGCTCGCCCCTGGCCTCCGCCGCCCGGGCCGCGCTCGCGCTCGCGACCCTGCTCCTCGTCCAGGGCTGCCGCGCGCCGCACTACGTCGTCGTCGAGGACGACGCGCCGCTCTACGCCGACGCGCAGGGCGACGAGGTCCTCGCGCGCATGCGGCGGCACCGCCACGCCCCGCTCGACGCCCGCCCCGACGCGGAGGTCGCGCGCGTCGCGCTGACGTACGACGGCCAGGCCGGGTGGGCCGAGCGGCGCGCCGTCCGCGTGTTCGACTACCTCCACCCGGTGCTCGACGACGGCGCCGACCGCACGCGCGCGATCCGCCGCGAGCTGCGCGAGCTGCAGCTCGCCGAGCTCGGGGCCG
This sequence comes from Planctomycetota bacterium, assembly GCA_023954375.1. Taxonomy (GTDB): domain Bacteria; phylum Planctomycetota; class J058; order J058; family J058; genus JAMLIC01. Next base: position 88,229 of record JAMLIC010000031.1, on the reverse strand, counting down.
AGTGGTCGACCGACGACGTGGCGGCGATCCGCTCCGAGCGCGTCCTCCCCGGCATGACCCGCACGCAGGTCGAGGTCGCCTGGGGCTGGCCGGTGAGCGTCGAGGCCACCGGCGCGCCCGGGGGCGAGCGCTGGGTCTACCGCGACGCGCGGATCACCGCCGTGCGCCGCTGGGTCGACTCGCCATGGACGCACGTGGGCGCCGCCGAGGGCGGCTGGACCGGGCGCGCCGACGACGCCCGCAGCTACCCGGCGTGGGTCACCGTCCGCGTCCCCGTGACGATCGAGCGGGTGGTCGAGTTCGACGAGGCGGGCAAGGTCGTGCGCGTCCAGGTGCGGCGCTACCTGGACGACGGCGGGTCGAGCTAGCCGGGATACTCACGAGCACCGCAAAGCTCTGGCAGAAGAAGAATTGAACCGCCAAGACGTCGAGGCGCACGGCGGCGCGCTCGAGGTCGAGAGCGCCGTCGGCCGGGGGACCACCTTCCGCTTCGCGCTGCCCCTGGCCGAGTGCGCCGTCGCCCCGACCTGACCGGCTCGCGGTCCCGCCCGCAGGCGTCGCTCCATCACCTATCCAAACAACGCGGGGGCCCGCGCGCAGATCGCCGCCACGGCCGGGTGGCGCACCCGCCGCTCGACCGAGATCGCGTGGAAGCGCTCGGTCACGCCCTGCACCTCGCCGACGCGCGCGACGCGGTATTGCCGGCAGACCTCAGCCTCGACGACGGCGTGCACGGCGAAGGCGCCCGCGCCGGCCTGCCCGAAGACCTTCAGGACGGCGCTGTCGGCGAGCTCGCCCACGACCTCGGGGCGGACGCCCGCCGCGTCGAACCAGCGGTCGAGCGAGGCGCGCAGGGCCGTCCCTTCGGCCGGCAGGAGCATGGGCGCGCCGTGCAGCGAGCCCGGGAAGCCGGCGCGCAGGGTCCGGGCCAGGGCGGGCGCCGCCACGATCACGACCCCGCTCTCGCCCAGCAGGTGGTTGTAGGCGCGCACGCGCACGGCGGTCGGCGCGGGCGTGTCGCTCAGGACGACGTCCAGCTCGTGCACGGCCAGCTGCGCGATGAGGCGCGCGGTCGGCCCGACCGACACGACGATGCGCACGGGCCGCTCGAGGCCGCGCGCCGGCTCGAGCACGTGGTGCGCGAGGAGCTTGGGCAGCCCGTCGACCATGCCGACCCGCAGGACGAGCGGCCGCCGCGCCGGCTGCGCGCGCAGCACCTCGGTCAGCTCGCGCCCGAGGGCGAAGATCTCGTCCGCGTAGCGGAAGACCAGGCGGCCCGTCTCGGTGAGCGCGACGTTGCGGCCGGCGCGCTCGAGGAGCGTCTCCCCCACGACGAGCTCGAGCGCCCGCACCTGCGCGCTGACCGTCTGCGGCGACAGGTGCAGCTCGCGGCTGGCGGCCGTGAAGCTCCCGCCGCGGGCCGTCGCCCAGAAGTAGAGCAGGTGGTGGTAGTTGAGCCAGTGGAGCGGCGGGCCCGAAGTATCGGATTTTTCGATAGGACGCTTCGTCATTTTCGTGTGGAACGATAGCACGCGCCGGTGCCTGATGAGACCCCGGAGGGGAGCCCCCATGAGCCCGTCGTCACCCGACCCGTCGTCGTCCGTCGACCCGCGCGCGCCGTGGGTCCGCGACCTCATGGCCTCGGTCGTCGTGTTCCTCGTCGCGCTCCCCCTGTGCATGGGGATCGCGATCGCGTCGGGCGTGCCGCCCGCCCTGGGCCTGGTCACGGGCGTCGTCGGCGGCCTCGTCGTCGGCGCGATGGCCGGCTCGCCGCTCCAGGTGAGCGGACCCGCCGCCGGCCTCGCCGTGATCATCTATCAGCTCGTCGAGACGTACGGCCTCGCGGCCCTGGGGCCGGTCGTCCTGCTCGCGGGCGCGATCCAGCTCGCGGCGGGGGCGCTCGGCCTGGGCCAGTGGTTCCGCGCCGTCTCGCCCGCCGTGATCCAGGGCATGCTCGCGGGCATCGGCGTGCTGATCTTCGCCGGCCAGTTCCACGTCATGATCGACGACGCGCCGCGCGGCTCCGGATGGCTGAACCTCGTCACGATCCCGGAGGCGATCCACAAGGCGTTCGTCCTCCCGGAGGGCGTCCCGATCACCCACCGCCACGCGGCGCTCATCGGCCTGACCACGATCGCCCTCATGGTCGCCTGGGGCCCGCTCTCGCGCCGGCTGCGCCCGGCGCTGCGCACCCTGCCGGCGGCGCTCGTCGGCGTCGTCGTCACGTCGGCGGTCGCCACGGGCCTCGCGCTGGAGATCCGCTTCGTCGACGTCCCCGGCGGCCTCTTCGGCGCGATCATGCCGCCGACCGTCGAGGCGCTGGGCCGCCTCGCGGAGCCGGCCCTCCTCGGGCAGGCCTTCGCGCTGGCGCTGATCGCCAGCGCCGAGACGCTCCTCTGCGCCACGGCGACCGACGCCATGCACAAGGGGCCGCGCACCGACTACGACAAGGAGCTGCGCGCGCAGGGCGTGGGCAACGTCATCTGCGGCGTCTTCGGGGCGTTGCCCATGACGGGCGTGATCGTGCGCAGCACGGCGAACGTCCAGGCCGGCGCCGTGACGCGGCTGTCGGCGATCCTGCACGGGGCGTGGCTGCTCCTGCTGGTGGCCCTCCTCCCCGCGGTGCTCGGCTGCATCCCGACCGCGGCGCTCGCGGCCGTGCTCGTCTACACGGGCTACAAGCTCGTCAACCCGGACGCCGTGAAGAAGCTCCGCGCCCACGGCTGGGGCGAGGTCGCCGTCTGGGCGGTGACGGTCGGCGGCGTCGTGCTGATCGACCTGCTCACGGGCGTCCTCCTGGGCTTCGCGCTCGCGACCCTGCGCGTGCTCCTCGCCGCGACCCGCCTCGAGGTGGAGGTCGGCGCCTGCGAGGTCGACGGCGCCGTCGACGTGCGCCTGCACGGCACGGCCACGTTCCTGGCGATCCCGCGCCTCGCGCGCGCGCTCGAGGCGCTCCCGCCGGACGGCCCCGCCCTGCGCGTGTGCCTCGACCAGCTCAACTTCATGGACGCGGCCTGCCAGGACTTCCTGCGCGCGTGGGGGCGGCGCCACGCCGACTCCGGCGGGCGCCTGGAGATCTGCTGGGACACGCTGCGGTCCCGCCTGGCGCCGCTCGGCGGCGAGGCCGGCCCGGTCGTCGTCACCGCGCGGGAACGGCCGACGCGGGAGCACGCGCGCGTCTGACCGGCGGGCGCGTTCGCGCATAGATGTAGACGAGGGCAGCAGAGGGAGACCACCATGCAGAAGCTGATCCAGGGCATCCTCGAGTTCCGCCGGCACGTCTTCCCGGCCTACCGGCTGACCTTCGCCAAGCTGGCGCAGAGCCAGAAGCCGGACTGCTTGTTCATCGGCTGCGCCGACAGCCGCGTCGTGCCGAACCTGTTCGCGTCGACGCAGCCGGGCGACCTGTTCGTCGTGCGCAACGTCGGCAACCTCGTGCCGAAGTACGGCGACGCGCCGGGGCCGGAGTCGTCGGTGCCCGCGGCGCTCGAGTTCGCCGTCATGGCGCTCGGGGTCAAGGACATCGTCGTGTGCGGCCACTCGAACTGCGGGGCGATGAAGGGCCTGCTGCGGCCCCCGGCCGGGCTGCCGAACGTCAGCGCCTGGCTCGACAACGGCGCCCCGGCGCTCGAGCGCATGACGCGGACCGGGCCGCTCGAGCCGGCGCTGCCGGACTACGACCAGCTCTCGCAGGTGAGCGTGCTCACGCAGGTGGAGCACCTCGAGACCTACCCGTTCATCCGCGAGCGGGTCCAGAAGGGCGAGCTGCACGTCCACGGCTGGTGGTTCGACGTGGGCACGGCCGACGTCCACGTCTACGACCCCGCCCAGAAGAAGTTCGTGATCCTCGACGAGGGCCAGGCCGAGCGGGTGCTCAGCGGGTCGTCCGTCCACGCCTAGCCGGGATTACTCACGAGCACCGCAAAGCTCTGGCAGAAGAAGAAAGAATTGAACCGCCAAGACGCCACGCGCGCACGCGGGGACCCGCTTCGCGGGTCCTGCGTGCGCGCGCGCCAAGGAGAAAGTAGGTAAGAACGAAGAGCTTGTGGCGGAGCATCTCTCACCCCCTTTCGGTCGCTGTCCCTGGACCCGCGAAGCGGGTCCCGGGCAACGACCGAGTGGCGTCTTGGCGGTTCAATTCTTCGCCTTGGCGGTGTCGCGGCGCGAACATTCGTGAAAACGAAGGCCTGTCGACGATCCTGGCCTGTTTACCGGTCGTTCTTGGCGGTTGCATGGCCTCGCTCATGCATAATCCAGGCTAGTCGTAGGACGTCAGGCGCGCCACGAAGTCGCGGCCGAGGCGGACCCGGTCGCGCACGGGGTCGTGGTAGCCGAGGGACCAGGGGACGACCTCGGCGCCGATGACGTCGAGCGGGCTCACGCCGCCCGGCGCCAGGAGGTCGAGCGCGCGGTCGAGCGCGCCGGGCGGGTCGTCGTCCGCCGCGGCGCGCGCGGCCAGCGCCCCCAGCTCCGCGCCGCTCGGCTCATGCGGGGTCTCGACCCGGAGCGCGCTCGCCAGATGGAACTCGGGCGTCGGCCGGAACGACCCCGGCGCGCGGGCGGCCTCGGCGGCCGCCCGCGCGGCCTCGCCCGCGCGCTCGGGCGTCGGCTCGAGCAGCCACGCCTCGGCGGCGAGGATCGCCCGGCCGACGGCGGTGTCGGCGCCGCGCTCGAGGCGGTCGACCGCCAGCGCGACGAGGGCGCGCGCCGTGACCTCGCGCGCCAGCGGGCTGCCGGTGACGGCCTCGCGCCACGCGCCGTCGGTCGTCGGGGGCGGCGGGCCGAGCAGCGCGTGCGCCGGCCCGTAGCCGAGCGCGCGCGCCAGCGCCACGCGGTCGGGGGTCAGCGCGCCGGCCTCGAGCCGCCGCCGGAGCCACTCGACCTCGCTCGTCCACTCCGGCGGCGCGCCTGCCCGGCTCGAGGGCTGCAGGGGCGCGGGCAGGAGCGCGCGGCCGAGGGCGTCGCGGCAGCGCGCCTCCGAGTAGAGGGAGGCACCCAGCCAGGCGGCCTCGAGGAGGGCCCGCGGCTCGGCCAACCCTTCGGCCGCGAAGCCGACGACGCGCGCGGCCAGCGCGCGCCACAGGCCGTCGCCGCGCGCCTCGTAGGCCGCGTCCCGCGCCAGGCCCGCGGCCTCGAGGCCGGCCTCGGCCGCGCCGGGCCCCGGCCGGGCCCGCGCGGCGCGCAGGGTGGCGACCGCGTCGCGCACCCACTCCCCCGGGACCGCCTCCTCGGGCGGGCGTGGCCAGGTCCACGCCGGCAGGGCCACCTCCGCGAGGGCCAGCGCCGCGCGGGCGCGCAGGACGTCCTGGGCCGCCAGCGCCGCGCAGAGTGCGGGGAGGTCGTCGGGGCGGCGCCCGAGCGCGGCGCAGGCGCCCGGGTGGCCCAGCCGGGCGGCGAGGCCCAGCTCGTCATGCGTGAGCGCCCCCGCGCGGACGCGCTCGAGCAGGAGCCTCGCGTCGTCCTCGGGCGCGCCCGCGGCGTGCCAGCGCCGCTCCAGGTCCCGCAGGCGGTCGTCGCTCACGAGGCTCATGATGCCCCTGGACGAGGTCGGGTGATACATCGAGGCGGTTCCGCGGCACCAACGGGTGTGCGCTGCCCCGAGCCCCCCGACCTCACTCCCCAGGATCCGCTGCAAGTCCAGGCGCTTGCGCGGTTCGAGGCCCACGCGCGGGGGTGCCCCCGGTGCCGGCGGCGCCTCGGGGCCGCGCGGGCGGCGGAGCGGGCCCTGGCCCGCTGGGCAGCCGAGGCCGCGGCCGCGCCGCCGCCGGACCCGTGTCCCGACCCCGAGGACCTGGCGGCCTGGATCGACGGCGCGCGCGACGACGCCGACCCGTCGCTGCACCTGGCACGCTGCGCGTCGTGCCGGGCCGACCTGCTGGCCGCGGCCCGCGCCCCGTCGCGAGGGGCGGCGCGGCCGCGCTGGACGACCGCCCGGTGGCTCGTGGGTGCGGCAGCGGCGGCGGGCATCGCCGCAACGGCGCTGCTCACGGTCGCGCCGCCCCGGCGGCCCGCCGGCGACGAGCCCTTGCGCGCGGTCCGGCCGGCGCCGCGCCCGACGCCGGCGCCCGTCGTCGTGAGCCCGCCGTCGATCGTCAGCCCGCCGCCCGCCGGGTCGGCCACGTCGCCCGTCGGCGACGAGGAGGTCGACGGCGACGAGGTCGTCGACGAGGGGCCCGGGCTCGAGCCGGCGTGGGACGAGCCGCCGCCGCTCGAGCCGGCGCCGCCGCCCGCCGACCCCGGCGGCGCCGCCACCCGCGCCCGAGGAGGCCCGTCGCGCCGCCGGCGACCGCGCCGGCGGACCCCGCCGCGCCGCAGCCTCTGGACCCGACGCCGACGACGCCCGCGCCGGCGCCGCCCCCCGCGCCGCGGCCCGCCCCGGCGCCGCCGCCCACGCACCCGGTGGCCGTCGCCGCGCTCCGGCTCGACGAGGTCTGGGGCGTCCAGGCGCGCCGCTCGGGGAGCGATCGCTGGGCGCTGTTCGCCGGGGGGGCGCTCGAGCCCGGCGACGCCCTGCGCTCCTCGTCGGACGGCGGCGCGGCGCGCACGCCCGCCGGCGCGCTGCTGCTGTCACCCCGCGCCCGCGCAAGCTGGGCCGACGGGCTGGTCCTCGAGGCGGGGCAGCTCGTCCTCGAGGGGCCGGGGCCGCTGGGCGTGCGCACGCCGCAGGCGACGGTGCTCGTTCAGGGCCAGGCGCTGCTGGAGGTCCGCGGCGAGCGCACGACGGTGGTGGTCCTGCGGGGCCACGCCCTCTGCGCGCAGGGCGACCGGCGCGTGGAGGTGCCGGCGGGGTTCGGCCTGCGCGCGAGCGCGCGCGCCCTCGAGGAGCCGCGGGCCGTGCGTGACGGCGTCCTCCCGCCCTGGGCGGAGCGGGTGCGCGCGCTGGCCCGACTCCCGGGCGAGGGCGGCCCCCCGCCCGACGGTCCCGGTCCCGGCGGACCCGGCCCGGGTCCCGGCGGACCCGACCCGGGTCCTGCCGGCCATGGGCCGGGCGGCGGGCCCGGTCCCGGCGGCGGGCCGGGTCCCGGGCCGGCAGGCGGCGCAGGCCCTGGCGGGCATGGACCGGGCGCGGGCCCGGGGCCGCATCGATCGCACACCGCGTCGGGCCGGCGCTGACGCCGTCCGCCGCGTTCGCTCTCTCGGACAGGATCAGGAGGTCGTCGGTGAACAGGCTTCGACTCGCTCTCCTCGTCGCGCTGGGGCTCTCGGCCCCGTCGGCGGCGTTCGCACAGCACGGCGGAGTGCCCCCGGGCGGGGGCGCTCCCGGACCGCACGCCGGCCCGCACGGGCCGCACGCCGGCCCCGGCGGCCCGCACGCGGGGCCGCACGGACCGCACGCCGGTCCCGGCGGCCCGCACGCGGGGCCGCACGGACCGCACGCCGGTCCCGGCGGCCGCGGGGGCCGCACGCGGGTCCGGTGGGCCCGCGCCGCACCCGTCGGGACCCGCGATGCCGCCAGCGGCGTGCCCGAACTGCGGCGGTGCCCTCGGCCTGGCGGCCCCGGCGCGGGTCCGGGCGCTCCTGGCGCTCGTCCCGGCGCTCCGGGCGCCGGCCGCGGGGGTCCGGGCGCCGGCCGAGGGGTCCGGGCGCGGCCCCGGGCGGGCCCGGCGCCGGCCGCGGGGGTCCGGCGCGCGTCCGGGTAGCGGCCGCGGCCGAGGCGGTCCGGGCGCGGGCCCGGCGGTCCGGGTGCGGCCCGGCGGTCCGGGCGCGGGCCCGGGCGCGTCCGGGTGCGGGCCCCGGCGGTCCGGGCGCGGGTCCCGGCGGTCCGGGTGGGCCCCGGCGGTCCGGGCGCGGGTCCCGGCGGCGTCCGGCGGCGCGGGCCCCGGCGGTCCGGGCGCGGGTCCCGGCGAACAGGCGCGGCCCCGGCGGCGGTCCTGGCGCGCCGCCGCCCTGCCCGCACTGCGGCGCGCCTCTGGGCCCGCCGGCCGGCCCCGCTCCGGGCGGCCCGGGCGCGGGCCCCAGGGTCCGGGCGCCGGGCCCAACCCGCCGTCGCCCGCTCCCTGGCCCGGCCGACGGGGGCGGCGCCACCCTTGAGCGCGCTCGCGCGTCGAGGCCCCGGCGCTCGGGCCGGGCGCCCCGACGCGCTAGGATCGCCCGGTCGGCCGCCGCGCGGCCGGCCGGGCGAGAAGGGACCCGTGCCTCCAGGCGCGACCGAAGACGACGCCCGGCCGCCGCTCCGACCCGACGAGCGGGCGCTGGTGGCGGCCTGCGTTGCAGGCGACGAGGCGGCGTGGGAGCGCTTCGACCGGCGCTACCGGCCGCTCGTCGTGCGCGTGGCGCGTGACGCCTGCACCCGCGGCCGGGCCGCCGATCCGCAGGCCATGGCCGAGGACGTCGCGGCCGACGTCCTCGCGCACCTCCTCGCCGACGACCGGCGCGCCCTGTCGCGCTTCGAGGGTCGCTCGTCCCTGGCCACCTGGCTCACGGTCCTCGCGCGGCGGCGCGCCGGGCGCGCCCTCGAGGCGCGCCCGGCGCGCCGCCGCGCGCGCTGACCGCCGACTCCGACGACGCCCTGCCGCTCGCCGCCGACGACCCGGCCCCCGACGCCGGGGCGGACGCGGCGGAGCTGCGCGCCCAGGTCCGCGAGCACCTCGACCGCCTCGGCCCGCGCGACCGGCTGGCGCTGCTCCTCTTCTACGAGTCGGGCCGCTCCTACCAGGAGGTCGCGCGCGCCCTCGACCTCCCCGTCACGCGCGTCGGCACGCTCCTCGCCCGGGCGCGCGCCCGCCTGGCGCGCCTGTTCGGCGCGTAGGTGAAGCGCGGGGCGCACGGCACGCCACGAGGCGACGAGCGCGGGCTTCACGTCGACCCGCGTGAGCTTCATCGCGCGCCATTGTAGGCTGACGGGGTGATCCACGTCCTCGAGCTGCCCCACCGTGACGCCCGCGCGCTCCTCCGCGACACCGGCGCGCCGGTGTTCCTGTTCGTCAACCCGGTCGAGTACCACGGCCCGCACCTCTCGCTGCGCAACGACGCGCTGCTCGCCGCGGGCCTGGCGAAGGACCTCCACGCGCGCCTGCAGGCGGCCCACCCCGGCTGGCCCTTCCTCACCGCCGGCGAGCTGGGCCTCGGCTGCGACGTGACGCCCGGCGCCGGCGCGGTCGAGACGCGCTACCCGCTCCTGCGTCGGCTGGTCGTCGACGCGTGCCGCGCGCTCGCCGACCTCGGCGCGCGGCGCGTCGTGCTCATGAGCTTCCACGGCTCGCCCAATCACAGCCACGCGCTCCAGGCCGGCGCGCGACTGCTCGCGCGCCGCGGCGTCCAGGCGCTCGCGCCCCTGAACGTGGTCCTGCACGAGCTGCTCGCCCTCGACGACGGCGCGCCTTACGCGGAGGCCTTCGCGCACGTGGACGACCCCGCCGAGCGCGCCGCGCTCGTGCGCGAGCTGCCGCACGACTTCCACGCCGGCTTCTTCGAGACGTCGCTCTCGCTCCACTACGCGCCCCACACCGTCTCGGACACGCGGCGCGAGCTGCCCCCCTGCCCGCCGCTCCGCCCCGCGCGCGGGCTGGCCCTGGCCGGCCACCTCGCGCGCGTGGTCGGCGCGCGCCGCCTCGCGCGCGAGCTGGCCTACGTGGCGACGGGCGCCGGGTGGTACGCCCTGCGCCCCTTCCCCGGCTACACCGGGCGCCCGGCGCTGGCGAGCGCCGCGGCCGGCGCCTACTTCGCCCGCGAGATCGTCGAGCGTCAGGCGGCCGCCGCGCTCGCGGTCCTCGGCGCCGGCGCGTCGGCGCCGCGGCCGGTCCTCGGCTGGCTCCCGACGGCGTCGCTCGGCGGCCGCCTCGGCCCGCGGGTGCCCCTGAGCGCCTGGAGCGACGACGCCCGCGCGTGACGCCGGCGCGGTCCGGGGGTCCACGATGGACGTGGACGTCCACGCGCTGACCATCCGCGTCGAGCACCCGCGGTGCCCCTTCTGCCACGGCCCGGTCGAGCCGGACGACGCGGCCGCGCCCTGCCTCGGCTGCCGCGCCTGGCACCACTCCGAGTGCCTGGCGGAGGGCGCCGCCCGGTGCGGCGCTTGCGGCCGCGCGGCCGCAAGCGCCCCGGCGCGCGTGCGCGTCACGCCGCGCCAGGCCCGGGCGGCGGCGCGCGCGCACGCGTGGGGGCTGGTCCTGTGGCTCGGCGCCTGCGCCAGCGTCGCCGCGGCGCACGGCGCCGTGCTCCCGGCGTTCCGCGCCATGTTCCGGGAGGTCGGCGTCAGCCTGCCCGCGGCAACGCTGGCCGCCCTCGGCGTGGGCGGGTGGGTGTGGGCCGTGGCCCTCCTCTCGCTCCTGCACGCGGCGGCGCTCTGCCCGGACGCCCCGTGGCGCGAGCGCCTGCGCGCCGGCGCCGTCGCGACCTGGGTCAGCGGCGTGGCGCTCGGGGTGTGGGCGCTGTTCCTGCCGCTGGTCGAGACGATCCAGCGGCTGTGATCACAGCGGCGCGCGGCGCCAGCGCAGCTCGACCTCGATCGGCTCGTGGTCGGAGAGGAGGCGCCCCTCGGCGTCGATGAACCCGGGCGCCACGCCCCAGCGTGCGACCTCGAGCTCCACCCCGAGGCCGCTGCGCCAGAGCACCCGGTCGATCCGCCCGCAGCACGTCTCCCTCGCGGCGAGGCAGGCGCAGCGGAGGCGCGTTGCCGCCTGCCAGCGGGCGAGCGTCCCGGGGTCGCGGCCACGGCCGGCCGAGAGGTTGGTGTCGCCGAGGAGGACGACCGCGCGGTCGCCCGAGATCTCCTGCATGCACCGCGTGAGCTGCGCCGCCTGGTCGGCGCGCGCGGCCTGGTCGCCCTCGGCGCCGCCCGCGTCCATGTGGGTGTTGTAGACGTCCAGCTCGATCCCGGGCGCGAGGCGCAGGCGCACCAGCTGGAAGCCCTTGGAGGCGAGCCCGTCGCTCCCGGCGCCGAGCCGCCCGTGGAAGGTCCCGAAGTGCTCGTGGCGGTGGAGGACGGCCGGGGCGCGCGCGAGGAGGGTCAGGCCGGAGCCGTAGAAGCGGTCGGGCCCGGCCAGGTCGGCGAAGCGCAGGCGCGTGGGGTGCGTCGCCGCGCCCGTGAGCAGCCGGTGCCCGTCGTCCATGAAGTCCTCCTGCAGGCCGACGACGTCGAAGGGCTCGAGCCGCGGCGCGATCGTCCGCTGCCGCGCGAGCGTGTCGTCGCCGGTGATGAACGACGGCAAGCCGTGGACGTTGTAGGAGACGACCCGGAGCGCGCCTCCGTCCGGCGGCGCGGCGCCGACCGGGAGCGCGAGCAGGGCGAGGAGCGGGGCCAGGAGCTTGCGCATGACGCGACCTCGATCCGGAGGATAGACGCCGGGTTTCCCGTTGACCTGCTCCGGAGGATATGTCACTACTTGGCGACATGTCAGCGAGGCCCGACGACGACGTCGTATGGCGCGCGCTCGGGGACACGACCCGCCGCGCGCTGCTCGACCACCTGGCCGAGGGCCCCCGCACCACGGGGGAGCTCGTGGCCTGCTTCCCCGGGCTCTGCCGCACCGCCGTGATGAAGCATCTCGACGTGCTGGTCGCGGCGGGCCTCGTCCTCGTGCGCCGGCGGGGGCGGGAGCGCTGGAACTACATCCACGCGGTGCCGATCCAGCGCGTCTGCGAGCGCTGGATCCACCGCCACGTCGGCGCGACCGCCAGCGCGCTGTTGCGCCTCGAGGCCCACCTCGAGCACGAAGGAGGACCGACATGCCCGCCCGCTCCACGACCGCGAAGAAGAAGAAGACCGGCGGCGGCGCCCGACGCGCCCCCGCCCGACCCCGCCCCGTCCGCGCGACGGCGGCGGGGGTCCTCCGCTACGAGCTCGAGCTCCCCCTCGCGGCGCCCCGGGCGCGCGTCTGGCAGGCGCTCACGGCGGAGACGGACGCCTGGTGGCTCCCGAGCTTCCGGATGATGGGCGAGGGCTCGCGCGTGCGCTTCGAGGCGCGCGCGGGCGGGACCCTCGTCGAGGAGCGGCCCGACGGGGGCAGCCTCCTCTGGTACCAGGTGCTGATGTGCGTCCCCGGCTCGGCGCTCCACCTCGCGGGCCACCTCGGCCCCGACTTCGGCGGCCCGGCGACCACCCTGCTCACCTTGGCGCTCGTCGACGCGGGCCGCGGCTGCACCCTGCGCGTGACCGACGCGCTACACGGCAACGTGGGGCGGGACCTGGCCAGCTCGCTCGAGAGCGGCTGGCGGCAGCTCTTCGGCGACGGGCTGCGGCGGTTCGTCGAGGGCCGCTGAGGCCGGGTGCCCGAAGCGCCGTCGCCCCCTGGGCGCTCAGCGGCCGCCGCTGACCTGCTCGGCCAGGGCGCGCAGGAGCCGGGCCGTCTTCTCCTGGTGCCGCAAGTTCGCCCTGACGACGAGCGAGCCGTTCGCGAACTCGACCACGCGGTCCCCGTCCTCGCCGAGCTTGTCCTCGACGATCTCGACCAGCTTGTCCGGGTCGAGCCCCCACGCCCTGTCGTCGTCCTCCGCGAAGACCAGCACGCCGCCGCTCGCGCCGCCGCCGCCGCCGCCACGGGCGAGGTTCAGGCTGATCTCCGGCGCCGGGAAGTCCGGCGGGACCGTGACCAGGTCGCTCACGTCGTAGACCACCCGCAGCCACGGCGCCCCGTCGCCGCTCACGGCCAGCGCCCGACGGCCCACGAGGGCCACGAGGCGCGCGCGGGCGAGCTGCGTCACCAGGGCCGCGGGGGACGCGGTCGCCTCGAGCGCCGCGAGCAGGCGCGCCGTCGTCACCTGCTGCGAGAGCGCGCCGCGGACGACGAGGACGCCGCCGAGGACCTCGCTCGCGTGGTCGCTGTCCTCGCCGAGCTTCTCGTCGACGATGTCGCGCAGCTTCTCGGGGTCGAGGAGCGTCGGGCCGTGGTCGTCGTCGAAGGACGGCGAGGCCGCCGGGAAGGCGACCCGGATCGCGTCCACGTCGTAGGCCACGAGCAGCCGCTCGCCCTCGGCGCGCACGGTGAGCACCCGCTCGCCCGCGAGCGCGAACAGGCGCACGCGCGCGGCATCCTCGAGGAGGGCCGCGCGGTCGAGGTCGAGCGCCCGCGCCGGCGCCGGGCGCTCGACCTCGCGGGTCGCTCGGCCGGCCGCATACGCCGCGCTCGCCGCGAGTGCCGCGACCAGGCCGAGCGCGACCCCGCGGCGCCGGCGTCGGGCCGGGAGCGGGCTGGTCCAGGGCGCCACGTCGGCGCCGTCGTCGAGGGGAGCATCTTCGTCCTTGTTCGTCGCGATCTTCAGGCTCATGTCCGGAGCCTCGGATCGCGACGTCACCGCTCCGTCGCGCGCCCGTCAGGGTTCGCGAGCCAGCGGCGCACCACGCGCGCGCAGGCGGCCGGCCGCTCGAGATGCGGCGCGTGGCCGGCGCCCGGCACGGCCGCGTGCCGCGCCCGCGGCAGGCGCTCACGCATGGCCCGGGCGACCGGCTCGAACCTCGCGTCGCCCTCGCCGGTCACGAGGAGCGTCGGCGCCGTCAGCGTCGGCAAGGCGTCCCACAGCGGCGGCAGGGCGCCCGGCGAGAGCGCCTCGAGCGTGCGGGCGAGCCCGTGCGCGGTCAGCCGCGCGCGGCCCCGGCGCATGGCCCCCTGCAGCCACGCCGGCGCGCGCGCCTGCGTGGCGATCAACGGCTGCGCGCGCCACGCCGCCAGGAACGCGCGCACGCCGTCGCGCGCGGCCGCCGCGGCGCGCCGGGCGTCCTCCTCTCTGCGCGCCGTCCGCTCGGCCTCGTCCGTGAGCCCCGGCGTGCCGCCGATCAGGACGAGGCCGAGCACGCGCCGGCGGAGCGCCAGGTGCAGCGCGACCCGCGCGCCGAGCGAGTAGCCGAGCAGCACGCACGCCTCGAGCCCCAGCCGGTCGAGCGCCCGCCCCAGCCGGCCGAGCTGCCGGTCGAGCGCGTAGGGCGCGCGCGCCACGGGCGCCGGCGACAGGCCGTGTCCGACGAGGTCCAGGGCCACGACGCGCCGCCCGAGCCGGGGCGCGAGGCCCAGGAAGTCGGCGCCGCCGCCCGTGAAGCCGTGCAGGGCGACCACGGCCGGGGCGCGGCCGGGCCACTCGGCGACCCCGACGCCGGCGACGACCCGCCGCCTCACGCGGCCGGCGCGCGGCCGACGTAGAGGTGCACCGCGTCGAACGAGAACGCGCGCACCGTCACGTCCGTCCAGCCGGCCTCGCGGCACAGGTCGGCGAACGCGCCAGGGGCCGGGAACGCGGCGATCGACTCGGCGAGGTAGCGGTACTCCCGCGAGCCGGAGAGCCAGGCGCCCAGGCGCGGCACGACCGTGTGCACGTGCCAGCGGGCGAAGGGCTGGAGGACGCCCTCGCGCGGCTCGCCCAGCTCGAGCACGGCGAGCGCGCCGCCGGGGCGGGTCACGCGGCGCATCTCGCGCAGGCACGCGAGGCGGTCGGGGACGTTGCGGATCCCGAACGAGATCGCCGCGCCGCAGGCCGCGCCGTCGGGCAGGGGCAGGCGCTGGCCGTCGCCCTGCACGAGGGCCGCGCGGTCGGCCTGCCCGGCCCGCGCGAGCTTCGTGCGCCCGATCGCCAGCATGTTGCCGCTCGGGTCGACGCCGACGACGCGCGACGCCGGGTAGGCGCGCAGGAGCGCCAGGGCCACGTCGGCCGTGCCGGTGGCCACGTCGACGAACACGCCCGTCTGCTCACCTGGCGCGAGGGCCTGCACGAGCGCCCGGCGCCAGCGCCGGTCGAGGCCGAGCGAGATCACGCGGTTGAGCAGGTCGTAGCGCCGGGCGATCCCGTCGAACATGGCCCCGCTGCCGGGGCGCGCGGGGGCGGTCACGCGCGCACCGGCGCGGGGAGCGCGAGCGAGGCCGCCAGCGCGCGCCAGGCCGCCGGGTCGAGCGCCTGCGGCCCGTCGCTCCGGGCCGTCGCCGGGTCGGGGTGGACCTCGACGAGGAGGCCGTGCGCGCCCGCCGCCACGGCGGCGCGCGCGAGGGGCGCCACGAGGTCGCGGCGCCCGGCCGCGTGCGAGGGATCGACGACGACCGGCTGCCCCTGCGCCGCCAGCAGGGCCACGCCGGACAGGTCGAGCGCGTGCCGCGTCGAGGGGTCGAAGCCGCGCACGCCCCGCTCGCAGAAGACGACCGCGCGCGCGCCGGCCGCGAGCAGGTGCTCGGCCGCGAGCAGCCACTCCTCGAGCGTCGCCCCGGGCCCGCGCTTGAGGAGCGCGGCCGCCCCGGTGGCGCCGACGGCCCGCAGGAGGGCGAAGTTCTGCATGTTGCGCGCGCCGACCTGCACGAGGTCGGCCGCCTCGGCCACGGCGGGCGCGTCGGCCTCGGCCAGGACCTCGGTGACGACGGCCAGGCCCTCGGCGTCGGCGGCGGCGCGCAGCCACTCGAGGCCCGGCGCGCCGACGCCCTGGAAGGCGTAGGGCGAGGTGCGCGGCTTGTAGGCGCCGCCCCGCAGGACCCGCCCGCCGGCCTCGGCGACGAGCGCCGCCACCTCGCGCGCCTGCGCCGGCGACTCGACCGCGCAGGGGCCCGCCATGAGGACCGGCCCGGCGCCGGGGCCGAGGCGCAGGTCGGCCAGCGAGACCGAGCGCCCCGCCTGGGCGTCGACCCGCGGGTGCGGGCTCGCGGGCTCGAGCACGTCCTGGACGCCCTCGACCTCCAGCACGCGCCCGGCGTCGACGCGCGCCGAGGCGGGCAGGGCGCGGAGGGCCACGACCTCGCGGCCGCGCTCGACGACGGTCCAGAGGCCCAGCGCCTGCAGGGCCGCCTGGACCTGCCCGGGGTCGTTCCCTCGCCGCACGAGGACGATCACTTGACCCGCTCCACGGCGGCGAGCGCGATCACCTCGAGCGCCGCCCGCGCCGGCCCGGGCGGCAAGGCCTGCAGGGCCGCCTTCGCGGCGCCCGCGTGGGCCTCGGCCTGCGTGCGCGTGGCGCCGAGCGCCCGCGTGGCCTTCACCCCGGCGAGCAGCGCCTCGACCCGGGGCGCGGCGGCCGCCGCCTCGTCCTCGCCCGCGGCGGCGATCGCGGCCACGTGCCGCCGCAGGTCGGGGTCGCGCTCGCAGGCCAGGATCACGGGCCAGGTGACCTTGCCCTGGCGCAGGTCGGCCAGCGCGTCCTTGCCCGTGACCTGCGGGTCGCCGGCGAGGTCGAGGATGTCGTCCGTGAGCTGGAAGGCCAGGCCGAGCGACAGGCCCGCCTCGCCCAGCGCGTCGACCTGCGCCGCCGGCAGCCCGGCCGCCGCGCCGCCGGCGCGCAGGGCCCAGCGGAACAGCGCCGCCGTCTTGCCGCGGATCACCCGCAGGTAGGCGGCGCGCGACAGGTCGAGCCGCCCCCTCCGCTCGAGCTGCAGCGCCTCGGCGTCGATCATCTCGGCGATCACCGCCAGGAGCTCGTCGAGCACCCCGGGCACGCCCGTGCGCCCGACGAGGCGCAGGGCCTCCGTGAACAGGGCGTCGCCCGCGAGCACGCTGGCCGAGTTGCCGAAGAGCACGCGCGCCGCCGGCGCGCCGCGCCGCTCGGTCCCCTCGTCGATCACGTCGTCGTGCAGGAGCGTCGCCGCGTGGACGAGCTCGCAGGCGACGCCGAGGTCGCGCACGGCCGCGTCGAGGCCGCGCCCGCCGGCGCGGGCGGCGAGCAGCAGGCACAGGGGCCGCAGCCGCTTGCCCGGCTGGCGCAGGAGGTGGTCGGCGGCCCGGCGCGCGCCGAGGTCGTCCTCGTCGGCGCGGCGCGCCAGCGGCTCGATCGCCGCCTCGAGCGCGCGCAGGTCGTCGTCGAGCCACGCCTGGAGCGCCCCGAGCCGCGCGGCCACCGGCGCCCCGGCCCGCGCCGCCGCCGTCCCGAGCGCCCCGAGCGCCTCCGCGACGTCCCCCGCCGCCGCGGGCGCGCTCGCCAGGACGTCGGCCGCCGGCTCGACCGTGACCTCCACGGGCCGCGGCGCCGGCGGCGGCGCCGTCACCTCGCCGCGCGCGAGCGCCAGCGCCCGCGGCCGGGCCAGCTTGCCCAGCGGCGTGCGCGGGACCTCGGCCACGAGCACGACGCGCTCGGGCACCTTCGCCGGCGACAGGCGCGCGCGGCAGGCGTCGCGCAGGGTGTGCGCCTCGAGGGCCGCGCCGCGCGCGGGCGCCACGAGCGCCACCGGCCGCTCGCCCCAGCGTGCGTCGGGCAGGGCGACCGCGGCCGCGTCCCCCACCCCGGGGAGCGCGCGCAGGACCGCCTCGACCTCGCGCAACGACACCGTCTCGCCGCCGCTCTTGAGCACGTCCTCGTCGCGCCCGTGCACGTGCACGACCCCGCGCACGACGGCGCCGCGGTCGCGCGTGACGAGGGCGCCGCCCGCGACGAGCGGCCCGCGCAGCGCCAGCCGCCCGCCGTCGCCGGCGTCGGCGGTCACGCGCACGAACGGCAAGGGCGCCCCGACGCCGCCCGACGGGTCGAGGTCGCCCGGGCGGCGCGTGGCCACCTGCGAGGCCGCCTCCGTCATGCCCCACGTGAGCGCGACCGGCACCGCGAGCGCGCGGCAGCGCTCGAGGAGCGCCGGCGGGCAGGCGTCGCCGCCGAGGAGCACGGCGCGCAGGGCCGCCGGGAAGGGCCGCGCGTCGCGCGCGTCGAGGACGCGCTCGAGCATGGCCGGCACGAGCGACACGAGCGCTGCGTCGCCCGCGTCGAGCGTCCTCGCCACGCGCCGCGGGTCGAAGCGGTCGTGCAGGACGACCGTCGTGCCGTAGAGGGCGCAGCGGACGAGGATCGACAGCCCGCCCACGTGGTGGAGCGGCAGGCAGGCCAGCCAGCGGTCCTCGAGGTCGTGGCCGAGGCGCAGGGCCGAGCCGAAGGCCGAGAGCAGGAGCTGCCCCGTCGTCAGCGGCACGGGCCGCGGCGCGGCCGTGCTGCCCGAGGTCAGGACCACGGCCCGCACCTCGTCGAGCGGCCAGGCGCGCTCGGCCGGCGCCGGGCCGGGCTCGAGCTCGGTGAGGAAGCGCCCGCCGCGCGCGACGAGCGCCGCCTTCGCCGGCCCGGGCAACCCGTGGCACAGGACGAGCCGCGCCGGCGCCAGCGCGTCGAGCGCCTCGTCCAGCTCGCCCGGCGTGCCGCCGGTGGGGAGCGGCGCCGCCGCCGCGCCCAGCCAGCCGAGCGCGTGGAAGGCGACCACCCACTCGGCGCTCGCCGGCCCGGCCAGGGCGACCACGTCGCCCGGCCCGACGCCGGCCCGCGCGAGCACGCCCGCGCAGCGGGTCGTCGCCTCGAGGAGGTCCCCCGCGCTCCACGTCTGCCCGGCGGCGACGAGGGCCGCGTGCTCGGGGCGCGAGAGCGCCGCGCTGCGCACCGGGTTGGGGATCGCCAGGCCGGCCGGGGGCGCGCCCCGGACCTGCTCGCTCGCCGGCGCCGCCGGCGCGACCGTCACGACCACGCTCCACCTCCTGTGACCACACCCCGCCGCGCGTCCAGAGCGGCGCCCGTGACCCCCAGCCCCACCCCCGCCGGCAGGGGCGCCCGGCCGCCCGCGACCGCCGGCAGGTCCGCCACGTCCACCGCGAGCGCCGGCCCGAGGCCGCACACCGGGTCGCCCGGGAGCCCGGCCGCGAGCGCCAGGGCCCCCGCGCGGCCGACCGCCGTCTCCAGCGCGTGCGTGACGACGACCTCGAGGCCGGCCGCGGCGGCGCGCCGGGCGAGCCGCCCCGCCGCGAGGAGGCCGCCGAGCGCCTGCGACTTGAGGACCACGGCGTCGATGGCCCGCGTGGCGAGGGCGGCGTCGAGGTCGTCCTCGCCGCGCAGCCCCTCGTCGAGCGCCACGCGCACCCCGCCCTCGCTTCGCGCGCGCGCGAGCCCCGCCAGGTCGCCCGGCGGCGTCGGCTGCTCGACCAGGTCGACGCCGAGGTCGGCCAGCGCCCGCAGGCGCGGGATCGCGTCCGCGACCGACCAGCGGCCGTTGACGTCCAGGCGCAGCCGCGCCGCGGGCGCCGCCGCGCGGACCGCGCGCACCCGGGCGAGGTCGCGCGGCCAGGGCGCGTCGCCCACCTTGAGCTTGAAGGTCGTCACGCCCGGCCAGCGCTCCACGTCGTCCGGCCCGGCGACCAGCGCGTGCACGGCCACCGACGCCCGCGGCGCGGGCGCCAGCCAGGCGGCCAGCGACACGCCGGCGCGCTGCGCCGCGAGGTCGAGGTGGGCCTGCTCGAGGGCGCCCCGGGCTTCGGGGCTCGCGCCCAGGGGCCTCGGCGCCCTCGGTGCGTCCTCGGTGTCCTCGGTGCTCCTGCCTTCACTCGCCCGAGGACGCAGCGCCCGCCGCGTCGCCCGCGCCCCCGCCCCGAACCCCGGCCAGCAGGCCGCCTCGCCCCACCCGACGAGGCCGTCCTCCTCGACCGCCACGACCCAGCCGCGCCGGGTGACGCGGCCGCGCACGGGCGCGAGGAGCGGGAGCGCGTAGGGGACGACGCGCACGGTCATGCGACGGCCACCCCCAGGGCGAGGAGCAGGGCCACGCCCAGCTCGACCCGCCCCGCGCCGCCGAGGCGCGCGTTCAGGTCGCGCCCGTCGGCGCGACGCGCCAGCGCGACCTCGCGCCCGGCGAGCGGCAGGGCGAGGAGCGGGAGGAGCCAGCCCGCCCAGCCGTCCCTCGCCCACAGCGCCACGAAGAGCGCGAACGGCAGGAGCAAGCAGGCCGCGTGCTCGGCGCGCGCGAAGCGCGCGCCGAGGCGCACGGCGAGCGTGCGCTTGCCGGCGCGCGCGTCGCCCTCGCGGTCGCGGAGGTTGTTGACGGCCAGGATCGCGGCCGCGACGAGGCCGAGCGCCAGGCCGACGACGAGGGCCTCGACGCCGACCGCCCCCGTCTGCACGAAGACCGTGCCCGCGACGGCCGCCAGCCCGAAGAAGCCGACGACGAACACCTCGCCCAGCCCCACGTAGGCCAGCGGCCACGGCCCACCCGTGTAGAGCACCGCGCAGAGGACGCTCGCCACCCCCAGGGCCAGGATCGGCCAGCCGCCCAGCGCGACGAGGTAGGCGCCCGGGACGAAGGCCAGCGCCAGGACGAGCGCCGCCGCGCGCCGCACCGCGCGCCCGTCGAGCCACCCCTGCGCCGTGGCCCGCGGCGGGCCGAGCCGCTCCGGCCCGTCGGCGCCGCGCGCGTGGTCGGCCGCGTCGTTGTGCAGGTTCGTGCCGACCTGGATCAGGACCGCCCCGGCGAGCGCGCACAGCGCCGCGTCCCAGCGCGCGCCGCCCGTCCGCGCGGCGAGCGCCGTGCCGGCGATCACCGGCGCCAGCGACGCCGCGAGCGTCGCCGGCCGCGCGGCCGACCACCACACGGCGGCCGCCGCCGGCCGGGCCTCCGGGGCGAGGGTGAGCGTCACGGGAGCCTCGGGAACTTGCCGAACTCGGGCGGCCGCTTCTCCAGGAAGGCGCTCTTCCCCTCCTGCCCCTCGGCCGTCATGTAGAAGAGGAGCGTCGCGTTGCCGGCCAGCTCCTGGATCCCGGCCTGGCCGTCGAGCTCGGCGTTGAAGGCGCTCTTGAGGCAGCGGAGCGCGACCGGCGAGTGCGCCAGGACCTCGCGGCACCAGCGGACCGTCTCCTCCTCGAGGTCCGCGAGCGGCACGACGGCGTTGACGAGGCCCATGTCGAGGGCCTCCTGCGCCGTGTAGCGCCGGCAGGTGAACCAGATCTCGCGCGCCTTCTTCTGGCCGACGTGGCGGGCCAGGAACGATGCGCCGAGGCCGCCGTCGAAGCTGCCGACCTTCGGCCCCGTCTGGCCGAACACGGCGTTGTCGGCGGCGATCGTCAGGTCGCACACGACGTGGAGCACGTGGCCGCCGCCGATCGCGAAGCCGGCCACCATGGCGATCACGGGCTTGGGGAGCGAGCGGATCACCCGCTGCAGGTCGAGGACGTTGAGGCGCGGCACGCCGTCGTCGCCCACGTAGCCGGCGTGGCCGCGCACGCGCTGGTCGCCGCCCGAGCAGAACGCGTCGGGGCCCTTGCCCGTGAGGATCACCACCCCCACGCGGGGGTCCTCGCGCGCCAGGCGGAACGCCTCGAGCAGCTCGGCCACCGTCTGCGGGCGGAAGGCGTTGCGCACCTCCGGCCGGTTGATCGTGACCTTCGCGATCCCGTCGGGGGAGACGTGGTACTCGATGTCGGTGAACTCGCCCTGCCGGACCCAGTCGACGCCGCTCATGGAAGGACCTCCGCGGGCTCGCGCCACGCGCGGGACACGGCCGCCCAGGCGGCCTCGCGCCGCCGGGCGCCCTCGGTTCGCTCGACGGGCGCGCGCACCACGCGCGCGCCCGGGCCGCCTCGCGCCAGGATCGCGCGCAGGGCGGGGAGGTCGTGGACGGTCACCGCCTCGGCGCCGAGGCCGCGGGCGGCCGCGGCGAGGTCGAGGCGGGACGGGGCGAGGAACAGCCGCTCGAAGGCGGTCGGGTGGGCGGCGACCGGGAGCTGGCCGAAGATCGCGCCGCCGCCGTTGTCGACGACGACGACGGTGAGCGGCACCTCCAGCTCGCGCGCGGCCGCCAGGCCGCCCAGGTCGTGGACGAAGGCCAGGTCGCCCACGAGCGCGACCACCGGGCCCGCGCTCCAGCCGAGGGCGGCGCCCGCGGCGGTCGCGATCGTGCCGTCGATCCCGTTGGCGCCGCGGCTCGAGAGGAGCGCCGCGGCGGGCGCGCCGCCGAACGCGTCGACGTCCCGCACGGCCAGGCTGCTGGCGACGACGAGGAGCGCGCCGGGCGGGAGCGCGTCGACGACGGCGCGGGCGACCGCCCCCTCCCACCAGCCGTCCCGGGCGGCCCGGTCGAGCGCCGCCCGCGCGGCCCGGTCCGCGGCGGCCCACGACGCGCCCCAGGCCTCCTCCTTCGCCCGGTCGCCGGCCGAACGCGCCAGGGCGTAGCAGGCGTCGACCGGGTCGGCGACGAGGAGGAGCGCCGCCTGGTGCTCGGGGTCGTGCCACTGGCCGTCGGGGTCGACGAGGACCGTCCGCGGCGCGGCGTCGGCCAGCCAGCGCTGCACGACCTTCGACGTGGGCACCTGCCCCAGGCGCAGGGCGTGCGTCGGCCGGTGCTCGGCGCGAAACGCCGGGTCGCGCAGGAGCGCGTCGGCCGACCGCACGTGCCGGAGCCCCGAGAGCGCGTCGCACACGACCGGCCAGCCGAGCGCGTCCGAGAGCGCGCCGACGGCCGGGGCGAGGGCGCCGCCGCCCGGCGGCGCGCAGCGCGGGCCGGCGACGATCACGCCGCGCTCGCCCGCGAGGTGCTCGAGCGCCTCGCGCGCGACCTCGGCCGGGAGGCGCGGCCGCGCGCGGCGGACCACAGGCACGCCGGTCGCGGGCGGCGGCTCGCAGCCGGGCGCCCACAGCGGCTCGCGCAGGGCGACGTCGAGGTGCACCGGCCCCGCCGGCGGGCCCTTGGCCTGGTCGACCAGGCGCGCGGCGACCGCGCCGGCCCAGCCGGGCGGCGCCTCGGGGGTCGCCGGGCCGACGGCGGCGAAGGCGCGGACGTGCGCGCCGAACAGGCGCGCCTGGTCGATCGTCTGCGGCGCGCCGCAGCCCTGGAGCTCGGGGGGGCGGTCGGCCGTGAGGAGGACCAGCGGCACCGACGACAGCGCCGCCTCGATCACCGCCGGGTACCAGTGGGCCCCTGCCGTGCCGGAGGTCGCCAGCAGGGCGACCGGGTCGCCCGTCGCGCGCGCCAGGCCGAGCGCGACGAAGCCGGCGGCGCGCTCGTCCACGAGTACGTGGACGCGCACGTCGGTCCTGGCGGCGAAGGCCAGCGCCAGCGGCGCCGAGCGCGAGCCGGGCGACACGACGACCTCGCGCACGCCGCCGCGGACGAGGGCGGCGACGAGCGAGGCGGCGAGCGAGGCGTTGCGGGCGGCGGCGCTCACACGACCCCTCTCGCGGCGAGGGCGCGCCCGAGCGTCTCGAGCTTGAGCGTCGTCTCGTCCCACTCGGCGTCGGGGTCGGAGCCCCGGACGACGCCCGCGCCGGCGAAGGTGAAGGCGCGCGCCCCCTGGAGGAGGGCGCTGCGGATCGCGACCGCCAGCGCGCCGCCGCCCTGCGCGTCGAGCCAGCCGACGGCGCCGGCGTACCACCCGCGGCGGAGCGCCTCGTGGCGGCGCAGCCACCCGAGCGCCGCCGCTCTCGACGCACCGGCCACGGCGGGCGTCGGGTGGAGCCGCGCCGCGAGGTCGAGGAGGCCGCCCGGCGCGCGCAGCGTCCCCGCGAGCGGCGTCTCGAGGTGCTGCACGCGCGGCAGGCGGCGCAAGGACGGCGTGGCCGGCGCGTCGAGCGCGTCGCACAGGGGGCCCAGCGCCGCGCGCACGGCGTCGACGACGAGCGCGTGCTCGCGCCGGTCCTTGTCGCTCGCCAGGAGCGCCGCGCCCAGGGCCTCGTCGTCGGTCGCGTCGGCGCCGCGGCGGGTCGTGCCGGCGAGGGCGACGGTTCGCACGTCGCGGCCCGCGACGCGCACGAGCGCCTCGGGCGTGGCCCCGACGAAGCACCCGCGCGCCGCGCCGCCGGGGGCGGTCGCGAAGCGCACGGCGGCGCGGGGGTCGTCCAGGCGCGCGAGCGTGGCGGCCGGATCGAAGGCGCCGCCAGCGACGTGCTCGACGGCGCGTGCCAGGACGACCTTCTGCAGGACGTCGCCCAGGTCGCCGAGCGCGCGCGCGACGCGCTCGCGCCACGCGTCGCGCGACTCGAGCGGCCGGCCGGCGACCGGCGCGCCGGCCGCGTCACCGGGCCGCGGGTCGAGGTCCGCCAGCGCGGCGTCGACGTCGCCTCTGCCGCGCAGCACCACGCCGGCGCGGTCGCCCCGGCGCCAGACCAGGCGCTCGGGCACGAGGACCCACGCGCCCGGCCACCCCGACCAGGGGTCGTCCGGCGCCGGCGGGTGCGCCGGGTCGAACGCCAGGCCGACGGCCGCGACGGGCACGCCAAGCGGGGCGTCCGCGAGTTCTGCGAGTCTTGAACTCACGCGGGAGAGCCCACTCACGTCCGGTGCCACGAGGACCTGCGCCGCTCCGGCGGCCACCCAGGCCAGGTCCTCGGCCGGGTCGAGCCACGCCGCGGCCGGCTCCCCCCGCCCCAGCGCGGCTCTCAGCGCAGCAAGCAGTTGCGCGTCGTCCGGCGGCTCGATCGCCACCTCCACGGCGCGCCACGGCGCGGCCGCCCCCCCGATCGGGGCGACTCTTCCCGGTTTGCAGGACGCCATGACGCGACGTATCATGTTTGCAGATTGCCGTTAACGGCCGGTCGCCCGGAGTTGTTCAGCGGTTCGTGAACAGCGGAGCCTATCCGCCGGTCGCGGCGTTCGCAAGCGCGTGACCGTCTCCGTCGGCGCCGGGAGCCTGGAGCGCACCCATGCCCGACCGCGACGCCGAACGCCTCGACCACCGCGTGCAGCAGGTGTGCTCGGCGGCCGGCACGCTCATGGAGTACTGGGGCTTCAAGTCGATCCTCGGGCGCGTGTGGACCTACCTGGCCCTGCGCGCGCGGCCGCTCTCGCAGACCGAGGTGGCCGACGCCCTCGGCGTGAGCAAGTCGCTCGTGAGCGCCGCGGTCACCGAGCTCTCCGGCTACGGGCTCGTGCGCGCCGTGGGCGAGGGCAGAAACGCCCCGCTCGAGGTCAACATGGACGTGTGGCCCGTGATCACGGACATCCTCCGCACGCGCGAGTGGCTGCTCCTCGAGTCGGCGCGCCTGGCGCTCGACCAGGCGATCGAGGAGGCGCACGCCAGCGGCAGCCGCGCCTACGACCTGCGGCGCATGGAGGTGATCAAGGCCATGATCACCGCGGTCCAGCGCCTGCTCGGGATCGTGATCTCGATCCGCATGCCGGGCTCGGCGGCCGGCGTCCAGGACTGGATCGCCACGGCGACCAGCCTGATCGACAGCCTGCGCGCGTTCGGCTCCGCGGCCGACGACGCCAGGCGCGGCTGATCAGCGCGGGGCCGGCCGCACCTCGCAGGCGTCCTCGCAGCGCCCCGTCCAGCGCAGGCGGTTCCGCGCGAAGACGCGGTAGCCGGCGTCGAGCAGGTGCGAGAGGCCCGGGAGGCGCGTGAGCCCGACGAGGGGCCCGAAGCCGACCGCCGCGTAGAGGCGCCTGAAGACCTCGACGCCCTCGACCCACGTCCCGTCGGGCAGGCGCCCCTGGAGCCGGGCCATGAAGGCGTCGAGCGTGCGGCCGTGCGCGGCGGGGTCGAAGCCCGGCGCCGCGATGTCGGTGAAGCGGATCCGACCCCGCCCGCGGTCCAGGCGGCGCAGGAGGTCGACCTCCCGCCGGCACAGCGGACAGGCCCCGTCGTGGAACACCTCGATCTGCCAGGTCATGTCGAGGTATTGTACACGTATGCGCGGGGAGCGTCAGCCGTCGACGCAGTAGGCCGAGGTCGTGACGACGACGCGCTCGCGCCGGCCGGTCGGGTCCTCGGCGACGACGGCGACCACCCACTCCACCCCGTCGGCGGGCCGCACCGGGAAGACGACGCGCCAGCGGCCGTCCTCTCCGAGGCGCAGGCCCTCGGCCTCCGCGACGGGCGCGGACGCGACGGCCTCGTCGAGGTCCTGGCCGGGGCGCACGCGGAAGAGCGCGCCCGAGACCCGCGCCGCGCCGCGCGCGTGGAGGTCGAGGCCGACCTCGACCTCGTGCCCGGCGTCGGAGGTCCGGCCCACGATCGGGCTCCGGTCGCCGATCAGGCCCCACGCCGCCCCGTGCTCGTCGGCGGACACCACCCCGACGCTCACCTGCTGCTTCGCCGGCTCGCCGGGGCCAGGGCAGCCGCAGAGGGCGATCAGCAGGGCGAGACCGTGGGCGCGGTGCACGGGGACCTCCGTGCCTGGCGACCGTCACAAACGGAGTGCCGTGCGGTGGCCGCACGATTTCCGCCGTCGCGGGGCGTCGCGATCCCGAAAATGGGCGTCCCTTTCATCCAGCGGTTGCAGGTCCCGCGAGCCGGTCCGCCAGCGCGGCCAGGACTTCGCGCGGGTAGGGCGGCCCGACCGCGACCTCGACGAGGTGCTCGATCGTCGCGAGGGCGCGCCCGGGCCAGGGCGGCGGCAGAGCGGCGAGCCGGTCGGCGGCGCGCCCCGGGTCCGCGCCGTCGTCGCCGCGCCCGAGCACCTCGAGGGCGGCGATCGCCACGTGCGGCGCGAACGGCAGGCAGAGCAGGCGCGCCAGCCAGGCCGCGTGCGTGGGATGCGGCGCGTCGCCGAGGGCCAGCGCGCGGTCGAGCGCGCGGCGCACGACCTCGTCGACCAGCGGGACGCCGTGGCGCCCGGCGTGGATGTAGCGGTGGCGGGAGTGCGCGAGCCCGACGAGCTCGCCCAGCGACGCGATCGCCGCCGCCTGCGCCTCGCCCGCGGCCGTCCCCGCGGACGCGCGCGGCGGCTCGGGCTCGGCCTCGGCGTCCCGGGCCTGGCGCTTGCCCTCGCAGCCGAGCTCCTGCGCCAGGAGCAGCTCCGGGACGACGACGTCGGCCCCGCCCGCCAGCGCCTCGGCGAGGCGGTCGAGCTCCGCGGGCTCGTGGTGGTGCTCGGTCATGAGGACGCTGCGCGCGCGGTCCTCGTCGTCGACCGGCGCCCAGTCGCACGCGGGGCAGGGGAGGAGCGGCCCGCGCTTGTGGGTCCCGCACACGAGGCAGACGGCCAGGGTCATCCGAGGTCCTCCCGGCCCCGAGCCTAGCCGCTCGCGCCGAGGGGACCACCGCCCGTTTCCAGGCGCGCCCGCGCGACGGCGGCCTGGCCGAGGCTCAGGCCGCCGTCGCCGGGCGGGAGCTCCCACGGCGTGAGCGCCTCGCGGCCAGCCGCCGCGAGGCCGTCCTCGAGGGCGGCGAGCAGCCGCCGGTTGGCGAACGCGCCGCCCGTGAGCGCGACCGCCTCCGGAACGTCCGCCCCGGCGCCGAGGACCAGCTGCACCAGCCCGGCCGCCAGGCCCGCGTGGAAGCGGGCGGCGACCTCGGCCACGGGCGCGCCCCGGGCGAGGTCGAGGGCGACGGCGCGCACGAGCGGCCGCGTGTCGAGCTCGAGCAGGTCGCCCGCGTCGAGCACGGGGCACGGATAGGCGCCGTCGTCCCCCTGTCCGCACGCCGCCTCGAGCTCCACCGCCGCCTGGCCCTCGTAGGTCGTCTCGCGCCGCAGCCCGCACAGGGCCGCGACGGCGTCGAACAGCCGCCCAGCGCTCGAGGCGAGCGGGCTGACCGCGCGGCTGCCGAGGAGCGCCCGGACCTGCGCCGCGCGCCCGGGGTCCACGCCGGGGACGACGGGCTCGAGCCCGGCGTCGACGAGGTGCGCCACCGCCACCCGCCACGGCTCGCGCGCGGCGCGGTCGCCGCCGGGGAGCGCCACCGGCCGCAGGCGCCCCAGCCGCCTCGCCGCGCGCAGGTCGCACAGGAGCAGCTCGCCGCCCCAGGTCGTCCCGTCCTCGCCGTGCCCCGCGCCGTCGAGGACGAGCGCCAGCGCCGGGCCGGTGCGCCCGTGCTCGACCAGGCAGGCGGCCGCGTGCGCGTGGTGGTGCTGCACGGCGACGACGGGGAGGCCCAGGTCGCGCGCGACGCGCGACGACACGTAGTCCGGGTGGAGGTCGCAGGCGACGACCTCGGGCCGCGCGCCGGTGAGCGCGAGCAGGTGGTCGACCGCCTCGCGCAGCGCGCCCTCGACCTCGGGGCGCGTGAGGTCGCCCAGGTGCGGCGAGAGGGTCGCGCGGCCGCGCGTCGCGACGCACACCGCGCCCTTGAGGTCGCCGCCCACGGCGAGGACGTCGGGGCCGCCGACGGGCAGCGCCAGGGCGCGGGGGACGAAGCCGCGCGCCCGCCGCAGGAGCCGCGGGCGGCCGCGGTGCAGCTGCACGACGGAGTCGTCGGCGCGGGCCACGACCGGGCGGTCGTGGTCGAGGAAGGCGTCGGCGACCGCCGCGAGCTCCTCCCGCGCGCGCGCCCGGTCGACGAGCAGCGGCTCGCCGCGGCGGTTCCCGCTCGTGAGCACCCAGGGCGCCGCCGCTCCCTCGAGCAGGAGCGCGTGCAGGGGCGACGCCGGGAGCATGACGCCGACCTCGGCGAGCCCGGGCGCGACCTCCGCCGCGACGGCCCCGGGCCGCGCCGGCAGGAGCACGATCGGGCGCGACGGGGAGGCGAGGGCGTCGGCCGCGCCCGGCGGCAGGTGCGCGACCTGCTCGACGTGCGCCAGGTCGCGCGCACACAGGGCCAGGGGCTTGTGCGGCCGCGCCTTGCCCGCGCGGAGCCGCGCCACGGCGCGCGCGTCGCTCGCCAGGCAGGCGAGCTGCCAGCCGCCGACGCCGAGCAGCGCCAGGACGCCGCCCTCGTCGACGACCTCCCGGGCGCGCGCGAGGGCGGCCGCGCCCGTCGCGCGCTCGGCGCCGCGCTCGAACGCGAGCCGCGGCCCGCACGCGGGGCAGGCCTGCGCCTCGACGTGGAACCGCCGGTCGGTCGGGTCGTCGTACTCCCGCCGGCACGCGGCGCACGGGGGGAACGCCGCCCACGCCGTGCGCGTGCGGTCGTAGGGCAGGGCGCGCGTGGTCGTGTAGCGGGGCCCGCAGGCGGTGCACGAGGTGAAGGCGTAGCCCGCACGCCGCCCGACGGGGTCCGCGACCTCGGCCAGGCACGCGGGGCACGGGCCCAGGTCCGGTGGCAGCTCGCCGTCGACGTCGGCCGGGTCGGAGGCCGCGACCGCGAACGGCCCGAGCCCGCGCGGAAGCCCCTCGCGCGCGACGACCTCGTCGACGCGGGCCGGCGCGGGCGCCGCGCCGCGCAGCCCCTCGACCAGCCGCGCCAGCGCGCCGGGCGGCCCCTCGGCCTCGACCCACACGTGGGCGCCGCGGTTACGCACCGAGCCCCGCAGGCCGAGCGAGGTCGCGAGCCGGTGGACGAACGGCCGGAAGCCGACGCCCTGCACGCGGCCGCGCACGTCGACCTCGAGCCTGGCCGCGGTCGGTTGCACCACCGCGCATCCTACGCGACCATCACGGGCATGTGCCTGGCGGTCCCCGGTCTCCTGGAGGACGTGCGCGAGGTCGATGGCCTGCGCGTCGGCCGCGTCCGCTTCGGCGGGGTCACCCGCGAGGCCGTCCTCGACGGCGTGCCGCACGCGAAGGTCGGGGACTACGTGATCGTGCACGTGGGCTTCGCCCTGTCGGTCGTCGACGAGGCCGAGGCGCGGCGCACGTTCGCCCTCCTGGAGGAGCTGGGCGAGCTCGAGGAGGGCGGGGCGTGAGGTTCGTCGACGAGTACCGCCGCTCGGACGTCGCCCGCGGCCTCGTCGCCGCCCTGCGCGAGGCCGCCACGCGGCGCTGGACGATCATGGAGGTGTGCGGCGGCCAGACGCACGCGATCCTGCGCGCCGGGCTCGACGAGCTGCTCGAGGGGCAGGTCGAGCTCGTCCACGGCCCCGGGTGCCCCGTGTGCGTGACGCCGGTCGAGCTGATCGACCAGGCCCACGCGATCGCCGCGACGCCGGGCGTGGTGTTCACCTCGTTCGGCGACATGCTCCGCGTGCCCGGCTCGCAGGACGACCTCCTCCGCTGCCGCGGCCGAGGCGCCGACGTCCGCGTCGTCTACGCGCCGCTCGACGCCCTGCGCCTGGCGCGCGAGCTGCCCGGCCGGCAGGTCGTGTTCTTCGCCGTGGGCTTCGAGACGACCGCGCCGGCGACGGCGGTGGCGGTGCAGCAGGCGCGGCGGCTGGGCGTGGAGAACTTCTCGGTCCTCTGCGCCCACG
Organism: Planctomycetota bacterium; assembly: GCA_023954375.1. Taxonomy (GTDB): domain Bacteria; phylum Planctomycetota; class J058; order J058; family J058; genus JAMLIC01. Next base: position 58,599 of record JAMLIC010000031.1, on the reverse strand, counting down.
TGCGCGTGCCGCCGGCGATCGCCGCCGTGCTCGAGCGGCCCGCCAGCCGCGTGCAGGGCTTCCTCGGCCCCGGGCACGTGTGCACCGTCGTCGGCCTCGAGGAGTACCGGGCCCTCACGGCGCGCTACCGGGTGCCGATCGTCGTCACGGGCTTCGAGCCGGTCGACCTGCTCGACGGGCTCCTGCGCTGCGTGCGCCAGCTCGAGGCCGGCCGCCACGAGGTCGAGAACCAGTACGCCCGGGTCGTGCCCGACGGCGGCAACCCGCGCTCGCTCGAGCTCGTGGCCGACGTCTTCGCCCCGGTCACCCGCCCCTGGCGCGGGATCGGCCCGATCCCCGAGGGCGCCCTGCGCCTGTCGGACGCCTACGCCGACTTCGACGCCGCGCGCCGCTTCGAGGTCGCCGGGCTCGAGGCGCGCGAGAGCCCGGTGTGCATCAGCGGGCGGGTGCTCGCGGGCGACGCGAAGCCGACGGAGTGCCCCGCCTTCGGCACCGACTGCACCCCCGAGCGGCCGCTCGGCGCGACCATGGTCTCGGCCGAGGGCGCCTGCGCGGCCTACCACGCCTACGGTCGTCGATGAGCGACGAGCCCGCCTGCCCCGTCCCCCTGCCGCCGCCCGCGGGCGAGGTGGTCATGGGCCACGGCGGCGGCGGTCGCCTCTCGCACCGGCTGCTCGAGGAGGTGCTCCTCCCGGCGTTCGACCACCCGGCCCTGCACGCGCGCGACGACCAGGCCGTGGTCGACGTCGGCGGGCAGGCGCTGGCCTTCAGCACCGACGCCTTCGTCGTCAGCCCGCTGTTCTTCCCCGGCGGCGACGTGGGCGAGCTGGCCGTGAACGGCACCGTCAACGACCTCGCCTGCGCCGGCGCGCGGCCGCTCTACCTGAGCGCGGCGTTCGTGCTCGAGGAGGGCCTGCCCCTGGCCGACCTGGCGCGCGTCGTCGCCTCCATGCGGCGCGCGGCGCAGGCGGCCGGCGTGGCCGTCGTCACCGGCGACACGAAGGTCGTCCAGCGCGGGAAGGGCGACGGGCTCTACGTGACGACGAGCGGCGTCGGCCTCCTGCCGCCCGGGGCGCGCCGCCTGACGGCGGCCGCCTGCCGCGAGGGCGACCGCGTCCTCGTCTCGGGCACGCTCGGCGACCACGGCGTCGCCGTGCTCGCCGCGCGCGAGCGCCTGGGCCTCGGCGACGAGCTCCGGAGCGACACGGCGCCGCTGTTCGAGCTGGCGCAGGCGCTCCTGGCCGCGGCGCCGGCGACCCGCTGCCTGCGCGACCCCACCCGCGGCGGGCTCGCGGCCGCGCTGGTCGAGCTGGGCCAGCGGGCGGGCCTGGCGGCGGAGCTCGAGGAGGCGAGGCTCCCCGTGTCCGGGCCGGCGCGGGGCGCGCTCGAGCTCCTCGGCCTCGACCCGCTGTTCGTGGCCAACGAGGGCAAGCTGTGCGCGGTCGTCCCGCCGGGCGAGGTCGACGCCGCCCTGGCCGCCTGGCGCGCGCACCCGCTCGGGCGCCACGCCGCGGACGTCGGCCGCTTCGTCGCCGGCCGGCCCGGCGGGCTGACGGTCCGCACGGCGATCGGCGGGCGGCGCACGGTCGAGCTGCCGCTCACGGACCCGCTGCCGCGGATCTGCTGATCAGCCGGGAGCTCACAGCAGTCTTCATTCGAGTCGATTGGACGCAGAGGTCGCAGAGGAGGCGCAGAGCGAGAACTTTCGTTCCGCCGCTCGTGCTCGACCCGCCAGAGCGCAGCGTGTGGGAGGCGCGGAACGGGCCGAACGCCATGGTCCGGGCACTTACGCCGATCGCGCCCCCCTCGCGAGCGCATCACTCATCTCAGACGTGATCCGCTCGACCGCCCGCACGGCGGCGTCCGGGAACGGCTGGAGGACGAGAGCGGCGCCGAGCCGCGCCAGCTCCCCCGCCTCGTCCTCGTCGCGGGCGATCACGCCGACCTTCTCGACCCCTCGCTCGCGCAGGGCGTGCAGGAGCGCCCGTCTCGGGTCGGCGTGGCTCAGGCCCATGGGGTGCGGCGGGACCGCGATCACGACCCAGGGCGGCGGGGCGAGGGGCAGCTCGGCCACGAGCCCCGGGTCGGCCGCGTCGCCGTAGAGGGCGGGCCTGCCGGCGGCGCGCCGGGCGCGCACGACCTCGGGGTCCACGTCCACGCCGACGACGGTCAGCCCGCGCTGCTCGAGGCCGTGCGTGAGGGAGCGGCCGTAGCGGCCGAGGCCGATCATGACCACGTCGGCCCGCTCGCCCGGCGCGGGCGCGACGCCCGCCTCCTCGCGGTAGGGCACGCGCCGCTCGAACGGGCCGAGCAACGGCTCGCACCAGCGGTAGAGCGCCTGCGAGTAGAGGATCATGTAGGTCGAGAGCGTGATCGTGAGCAGGCCGACGAGGGTGACCAGGCCGATGCTCTCCGCCTGGACGTGGCCGAGGCTCCGGCCCATGGCCATGAAGATGAGCGAGAACTCGCTGATCTGGGCCACGGTCAGGCCGGCGAGGAAGCCGGTGCGCTTGCGGTAGCCCATGTAGCCCATGATCACCATGACGATCAGCGGGTTGCCGATCAGCACGAAGAGCGACAGGGCGACCGCCGCCGGCACCTGGGCGCCGAGCAGCGCCAGCTCGAGCTGCATGCCCAGCCCGACGAAGAAGAAGAGGAGGAGGAAGTCGCGCAGGGGCCCCAGGCGCGAGGCGACGGCGTCGCGGAACGAGGTCGAGGCGAACGCCACGCCGGCGAGCAGGCCGCCCAGCTCCTTGCCGAGCCCGAGCAGGTCGGTGACGGCGGCCAGGCCGACGGCCCAGGCGATCCCGAAGGTGACGAGCAGCTCCGGCACGCGGGCGACCACGGAGAGCAGGCGCTCGGCCAGGAAGCGGATGAACAGGAGCAGCACGACGAGCAGGACGGCGCCGCCGCCGAGGACCCGGAGCAGCGCGCCGCTGGCGCCCGGCTCGGCTCCGGGCAGGCCGACGCCGAGCGTGGAGAGCGCGATCATGGCGAACACGACCACGAGGTCCTGCACGATCAGGAAGCCGAGCGCGATCCGCCCGTGCAGGGCGTCGACCTCGCGCTTATCGCTCAGGAGCTTGACGATGATGATCGTGCTCGAGAACGTCAGCGCGACGGCGACGTAGACGCTCGTGACCAGGTCGAGCCCGAGCGCGAGGCACAGGAGCAGGCCGAAGAGCGAGGTGAACGACACCTGGCCCAGGCCGGTCGCGACGGCGACCTTGCCGAGCGTGCGCACGAGGCCGAGGTCGAGCTTCAGGCCGACGACGAACAGGAGCACGGAGACGCCGATCTCGGCCAGGAGCCCGACGTACTCCGTCGAGCGGATCACCCCCAGGGCGCCCGGCCCGGCGACGATCCCCACGGCCAGGAAGGCCACGATCAGCGGCTGCCGCAGGGCCAGGCCGAGCAGGCCCAAGCCGGCGGCGAGCGCCAGGAGGATCGTCACCTCGAGGAAGACGGGGTGCTCGACCATGTCGTCAGCGTATCCGGCGCCGCGTCAGCGCGGCTCGAGGAGGCCGGCGACGCAGGCGAGGAGGTCGTCGCGGGTGAAGGGCTTGGGGAGGAACGCGTCGGACGCGGCGCTGGCCGCGTCGGCGTCGTCGGTGTAGCCCGAGAGGAGGAGGATGCGCGTCCCTGGGCGCAGGGAGCGCACCTCGGCGGCGAGGGCGACGCCGCCCAGCCGCGGCATGACGACGTCCGACACGAGGAGGTCGAGGGGGCCCTCGTGGCCGCGCAGCCGCTCCAGCGCCGCGAGCCCGTCGGGGGCCACGAGCACGTCGAGGCCCGCCCCCCGCAGGCACCCCTCGAGCATGTCGCGCACGAGCGGCTCGTCCTCGACGACGAGCACGACGCCGCGCAGGCGCGGCGTTGCGGGCAGGGCGGCAGGCGCGTCGAGGGGCTCGGCGGGCCCCGGGGCGCGCGGAAGGTGGATCGTGAACGTGGCGCCCTCGCCGGGCCGGCTCTCGACGCCGATGTGCCCGCCGCGCTCGCGCACCACGCCGTAGCACGCCGGGAGGCCGAGCCCGGTTCCCTTGCCCGGCGCCTTCGTGGTGAAGAACGGCTCGAACAGGCGCTCCAGGTGCTCGGGGGCGATCCCGTGGCCGGTGTCGCGCACCTCGAGCACGACGTGGGCCCCCGGCGTGAGCCCGGGCAGGGCGCGGGCCGCCGCGTCGTCGAGGTCCGCGGCGCACGTGCGCACGACGAGGCGCCCCCCGCGGGGCATGGCGTCCCGGGCGTTGGTCGCCAGGTTGAAGAGGACCTGCTCGAGCTGGCCGGGGTCGATCGACACCGGCGTCGGCGCCGGGGCGAGCTCGAGCGCGAGCTCGACGTCCTCGCGGAGGAGCTGGTGGAGCACGGGCTCGGCGCGCCGGACCACCTCGCCCACGTCGACGGTGCGCGGGGTGCCGGGCTGGCGGCGCGCGACCGTGAGCAGCTGCCGGGTGAGCGCCGCCCCCCCCTCGGCCGCCGCCGCCGCGCCCCGCAGGAGCTCGGCGGCCGGGCTCGTGGACGGCAGCCGCTGGGCGGCCAGGTCGACGAAGCCGCGGACGGCGGTGAGGACGTTGTTCATGTCGTGGGCCACGCCCCCCGCCAGGCGCGCGATGCTCTCCACGCGCGCCGCCCGCTGGAGCTGCTCGTCGAGCACCTTGCGGTCGGTGACGTCGGCCACGGTCCCGGTCATCCGCACCGGCCGGCCGCCGGGGTCGCGGACCACGTCCCCGCGGCAGGCGAGCCAGCGCTCGCCGCCGGGCGGGCGGATCGCGTGGAGGACGTGGTACGACTCGCTCTCCCCGGCCAGGCTGCGCTCGATCTCGCGCAGGAGCCGCGGGCGCTCGTCGTCGGGGACCAGCGCCAGGTAGGCCTCGTAGGTCCCGGCGAACGTCCCGGGGGCGAGGCCCATGATCTCCTCGACGTTCTCCGACCAGCGCACCGCCCCGGTGGCCACCTCCCACGACCACGTGCCGACGCGGGCCGCGCTGAGCGCCGCGCGCAGGGCCGCCTCGCTCTCGCGCGCGCGCTGCTCCGCCGCCAGGAGGTCCGTCACGTCGGCCACCGAGAAGACGAGGCTCCGCAGGGCGCCCCGCGCGTCATGGAGCGGGGCCCCGTTGACGGAGAGGACCTTCCGGCGGCCGTCGGGCCACTCGATCGCCATGCGCACGTCGAAGACCGGCGCGCCGCTCGAGCGCACGCGCCGGAAGGGGAGGTCCTCGTCGCGCATGGAGGCGCCGTCCTCGGCCGTGATGCGCCAGGCCGGGTCGTCGTAGGTGCGCTCGAGCAGCGCGCTCCGGGTGAGGCCCAGGACCCGCTCGGCGCGCTCGTTCGCCCAGCGGACGCGTCCGTCGGGGTCGAACACGAGCACGGCGCAGACGTGCGTGCGCAGGACCGCGTCGAGCAGCTCCTGCGCCGGCGCCTCCTCGATCGGCGGGGCGGCGAGGCGCGCCCGGAGCGCGCGGTTCTCCTCCTCGAGGGCGTCGAGCCGGCGGCGCAGCTCCGTGTGCGGGTCGGACACGGTGCGATCCTCGGCCAGCCGCCGGCGCGGCGCAAGCCGGGCTTCCGCGGGCGCCCGGGGGCGGGCGACCCAGCGGGGTTGGGTCAGGGGCGACCCTGCCCGCCCGGCGCCCAAGGGCCCCGGCCGCGGCCCGGGCCTTGCTCCGCGCGTCGCCCATGGACGACGCCCACGCGCGTACCCGCAACGTCCTGCTCGGCCTGGTCGCGGTGGTGCTCGTGGCCGCGGCCCTGCGCGCGACCTACTTCATCGCCATGCCGCTGGTGTTCGCCTTCTTCATCACCGTGCTCGTGTGGCCCGTGTACGACGCGCTCCGCCGCCGCCTGCCGGAGCGGCTCGAGTGGGTGGGGATCGTCGCGACGATGCTCCTGATCGTCACCGTGCTGGGCGGGGTGATCGCCGGCACGTGGTTCGCCGTGTACCGCGTCGCGCGCGAGCGGCTCGAGGTCTACACCCAGCGGGGGGGCGAGCGGTGGGAGGAGCTGAGCGAGTGGCTCGAGGCGCGCGGCCTCCCGCTCCCGGCCGAGGCCGGCCAGGACCTCCTCGGGCCCGTGCTCGCCTGGGCGCAGACCACCGCGCGCAGCCTGACCGAGCTCCTCGCCGGGCTCGTGCTCGTCCTGTTCTGCGTGCTCCTCATGCTGGTCGAGGCCGACCGCTGGCGGGCCAAGGCGACGACGGCCATGTCGGCCGAGCGCTCCGAGGCGCTCATGGACGCCGTCTCGGCGACCACGCGGCAGGTGCGCACGTTCATCCTCGTCCAGACCGTGATCTCCTTCCTGACGGCCCTGGTCACGGCCCTGTGGCTCTGGTTCATGGGCGTGCCCTTCGTCGTGATCTGGTTCATCGTCACGTTCGTGCTCGACTTCGTCCCGAACGTCGGGCCGATCCTGGCCGGCGCGTTCGCCTCGCTCGTCGCGCTCGTGACCCTGGGCCTGGCCGGCGGCATCGCGACCGCGCTGGGCGTGATCCTGATCCAGCAGGTGTTCGGCAACTACATCCACCCGCTGTTCATGGGGCGGCGCCTGTCGATCTCGCCCCTCGTCGTGCTCGTCGCCGTGATCTTCTGGGCCTGGCTGTGGGGGCCGGGCGGCGCCGTGGTCGCGGTGCCGCTCACCGCGACGATCATCATCGCCTGCGCCCACGTGCCCGCCCTGCGCCCGCTGGCCCTCATGCTCAGCCGGACCGCCGACGTGCAGGAGCTCGACGAGCAGACGCAGAGCGGCGAGGCGGCGGCCGGCGCGGCGCCGGCCTGAGGCGCGCGCCGCCTCGACGTCCGCGGAGGGGTTGAGCCGGAGGCCTGCCGGGGGCTACGCTCGTGTAATGCCCTGGGAGCACTGCGGACAGGACGGGATCGGCGACAGCGACGTGTGCCCGGCGTGCGGGGTCGCCAAGGCCGCCTGGACCGTCGAGTGGAACCTGACCCGGAACTTCCGCGTCACGCGGCGGCCGACGCTGCGGCTCGAGGTCGTCCGCGGGCCCGACGACGCCCCGGTGGCGGGCACCCCCTGGTCGGTCGAGGTCGGCGAGCAGACGCGCGGCGGCTGGACGGACGAGCTCGGCAAGGCGACCGTCCCCGGCGTCGCCGACGGCGCCGAGTGCGTCGTCACCTTCCCGGCGTGGGCGCCGGGCGAGCTGCTCGCGCCGGACGGCGCCGAGCGGCTCGAGCCCGCGGCGGACGCCGACGACGACCTCGGACCGGGCAGCGAGGGCGCGGCGGTCGAGGACCTCCAGCGGCGCCTGGTCGACGGCGGCTACCCGGTGGACGTCGACGGCCGCTACGGCCCGGAGACGGCCGGCGCCGTGCGCTGGCTGCAGGAGGAGGCCGGCCTGCGCGTCGACGGGCGGGCCGGCGCGGCCGTGCGGTCGGCCCTCGAGCGCCGCCGCGCGGCGGGGCCCCCGGCGCGCGGGCCGGCCCTGCGCCTGGGCGACCTCGGCGCCCAGGTGCGGACCCTCCAGCAGGCGCTCGCGACGCAGGGCGCCGACCTCGTCGCCGACGGCCTGTTCGGGCCGGCGACGCGGCGGGCCGTCCGCGCCTTCCAGGCGGCGCGCGGGCTCGCCGTCGACGGGCTCGTCGGGCCCGAGACGTGGGGCGCGCTCGCCGGCGACGCCGCCCGGCCCGAGGCGCCGGCGGCGGGCGGCGGCGCGCGCTTCCGGCTCGCCGGGCGCAAGGCGAAGTACACGTTCAAGCTCGACGTGGTGGAGTGGGTCCTGCGCCCGCTGCGCGGCCTCGACCCCGCGGGGCTGCCGTGGCGCGTCGACCTGTCCGACGGGCGCCGGCTCGAGGGCACCGTCGACGCCAGCCACCGGATCCGCGTGGCCGGTGTGGGCGACGCGACGGCGCGCCTGACCCTCGACCTCGACGCGCGGACGCGCCTGGTCGACGACCCCATGGACGACGGCGTCGCGGAGCCCGATGACGAGGACGCCGCCGCCGATGATGACGCCCCGCCGGCCGCGGAGGACGCGCCCGAGGAGGGAGACGGCGCGCCGGCCGAGCCGGACACGGCCGAGGACGCGCACGTGGCCCCCTTCGAGCGCGACGGCCGGCAGGGCCCGGACGCGTTCCCCGAGGACTGACATGACGACGCGCACGCTCGAGACCTCCGCGGGGACGGTCGAGGTCCACCTGGCGCGCGACGCCCGCTTCGGCGTGGGCGTGCGCGTCGACCACGAGAACTTCTGTCCCGGTCAGGAGCGGGTCACGCTCACCTACGCGGTGGAGGACCCCGACGGTGACGTGCAGCGGGTCGTGATCGAGCTCTGGGGGACGAAGGACGACCGGCCGCACAAGATCTGCTACCTCGGCGGGAGCCGCGGCGACGAGGGCCCCGACGGGCGCGACTGGGCCGCCCCCGGCGAGCACACCTTCGCCTGGGGCGGCGAGGTCCTCGCGGCCCTGGGCGGCGCGCGCTTCGAGGACGGCTGGCGCGGCGCGCGCCACCTCGGGGCGGACGACCTGCCCGACGGGCTCGCCACGGTCGAGTGGTCGCCCTACCGGCTGAAGGTCCTCGTCCACGGCGGCGGCACGTCGGCCTCGGGGTCCGCGGCGGTGCGCGTCGAGGTGCACTCGGTCGCGCTCGAGCTCGGCTGGCGCGAGCTCGTGCCGTCGAGCCCGGACGACCGCGACCTCGACGTGTGGCGGCAGTTCCGGGAGGACACGGGCCAGCTCAGCGGCCGCGCCCTGCCGCAGCCCACCGGCGCCCACCGGACGCAGCGCCTCCTGCTCGAGGGCAACTGCTACAAGACCCGCGACGAGCACATGCTCGACGCGGACATGCTCCACGACCGCTACCGGAACGTCTGGGCGCACGCCGACGGGGCCGGGCCGCGGCTCCCGATCACGGCCTTCGTGTTCGTGAAGCGCTCCGACGGGCGCGCCGTCGACGAGCCGCGCGCCCTGGGAGGGGTCAAGCTCCTCTGGGACTGGGAGGTCGTCTCGACCGACGCCGCCGACTGGTTCCGGCGCTTCCAGGGGGCCCAGGGCGTCAGCGCCAACCTGAACCAGGCCGGCGCCGACTTCATCGCGGCGACGCTGGACTACGACGTCCAGGCGACGCGCCCCCCCGGCAACAACTGCCACGCCGACCGCGGCGGCAAGCGCGGGTCGACGCGCGAGCAGGTGCTCCTGCCGCTCGACGGGTTCGACTTCGCGCGCCCGGCCGCGCGCACCTGGGGCGCGCTCACGGCGCCGCGCCGCGACGGCCAGCACGAGCGGAGCCGCGCCGGCGTGCTCTTCTCGCCCTCGCACATCGCCGGCGACTGCTACCGGCTCCGCGTCCACGTCGCCTGGTACGTGGACGAGCGCGGCCGCCGCGTGTCGCTCGACGTCGTCGACGGCCACGAGCGCCGGCGCCGCCGCGCGCCCGGCGCCGTCACCGGCAACTTCCAGGTGTGGCGCCGCGTCGACCTGGTCCGCTACCGCGCCAAGACCGAGGCGCTGGCCGCCGAGGCCAAGCGCGTGGACGTCCGCTGGGTGGCCAAGCACTTCCAGATGGCCTTCGTCCAGCTCATCCCCCGGGTCGGCGGCCAGGACCCCGTCGACGTCGACCTCCCGCGCCGCCCCGCCGTCATGCGCGCCGACGAGTTCGACCGCCACCTCGCGCAGGCGGCCGAGGCCTACGAGGGCGAGCTCGGCCGCGAGGGCCCGCTCCTCCGCCAGGCGCTCTCCGCCGCTCAGCACGGGTCGGGGAGCCATGGCGTGTCGTTCGTCGCCTTCGACGCGTGGCGGGGGCGGCTGGCGACCACCCCCTACGACGGCGGCGCCGGGCGATGGTGGACGCTCGACCGGCTGTGCCAGTACTGCGGCGTGACCGGCGCCACGACCGCCGCCCGGACGGCGGCGCTGCGCGCGTTCTACTACAACGTCCTCCTCAAGCGCTGGGCCGACGCCCTGCTGGAGAAGGTCGCGGGCCGCTACGCGCGGCAGGAGAAGGGCCTCCACCTGTTCCACTACGAGGGCATGCACGACCAGCTCGCCAACGACACCTCCGGCTGGTCCTGGTGGGGGATCGCCCCGAACATCGGCCGGCGCATGAACCAGGCGGCCTTCAACCTCTACGCGCCGGACGGCTCGATCTCGCACACGCGCGGCCGCGACTTCGTCGTCGCGCACGAGATCGGGCACCTGATGCACCTGTGCCACGCCGCCGACGGCCACGCCGGCGGCGGGCCCACCGAGCGGGCGCTGGCCGACCGCCTGCACGACCGCCGCTCCGCCCTGCCCTGGCAGACCGGCGCCGGAGGGACGTTCGCGCCCACGCCCGGCGCGGCGTCGAGCGTCCCCTGCATCATGGGCTACGAGCACGGCCGCTACGAGTGGTTCTGCGCCATGTGCAACCTGCGCCTGCGGGGCTGGAAGGTGGGCTTGCTCTCGAACGACCACACCCTCAACCGGCGCGCGGGGCCCTGAGCCATGGAGCTGACCCTCGAGCTCGGCCGGGCGCGGCACCTCACCGGCGAGGCCGTCGACGTCGTCGCCGCCGTCACCAACACGGGCGCCGCGCCGGTCGACCTCCCGCCGCTGCTCCACCGCGGCGCGCGGCAGCCGGAGCTGACCCTCACCGGCCCCGGCCGCTTCCAGGCCGGCGTCACGACCTCGCTCGGGGCGGCCCTCGCGCGGACGGACCCGGCGCCCGCGCCCGCGCCGGCCGCCCGCCCGCTCCCGCCCGGCGCGCGCGACGACGTGCTCCTACCGCTCTCGCGCCTGTTCGAGCTCGAGGGCGCCGAGCCGGGCCGCTACGTGCTCGAGGTCCGCCTGCGCCACGGCGCTCTGGACCTGCGGGCCACGGCCGCGCTCGAGCTCGAGCTTGCCGCCCCGCGGCGACTCGCCCTCTGCGCCGGCGTCGACGACGACGGTCGGGCGGCGGTGGCCGAGGCGCTCTTCCTGCACGCCGACGGGGCGCTCTACCAGGCGGCGCGGCTCGACGAGCACCTGCCTCACGGCGCGGCGCCGGCGCCCGTCGCCTGGCGCTGGACGGGGCTCGAGGCCGACGCCGACGACGCCGAGCCCTTCGGCGCCTGGCGCGAGCGCCCGCTCACGCAGAGCCTCGCCCGCTGGGTGGGCTGGCGCGCCGGGCGCGAGGTGACGGCGGTCCCCTTCCTCGTCGACCCGCGCCCCGTGACCCTCGCGCTCGCGGGCGACGGGCCCTGGCGGCTGGTCGACGCGGCGCTCCAGCGCGCCGACGAGGGGCTCGACCTCTTGCTGCTCGAGGGAGGGAACCTCACGCTCGTCGACGTCCCCCCGCAGGAGCTCGGCGAGCCGCCGCGCCCGGCGGCGCGGCGCTGGAGCCTCCCGCTGCCGCCGGGCGAGGCGGCCGCGCAGGCCCGCCACGGTGCCCCGGGCCAGCCCGCCCACGTGGCGGTGGCGACGTCGGACGCGGCGGGGCTGCGCCTGGTGTGGGCGCGCGTCGAGGACGGGGCGCGCTGGAGCGAGGCGGCGACGGCGCCGGGGCTCGCGCTCCTGCCCGGGACGACCCCGGCCGTCCGCGTCGACCCCGACGGCCACGTGCGCGTGGCCGCCCTCGTCCGCGCGCTCGCCCCCGACGCGCCGCGCCGCTGCGTGACGTGCCTCGAGGCGCGCTTCCTCCCCGACGGCCGGCTCGACGACCCGCCGGCGCAGGTCGGGCACGTCCACCTCGACCCCGGCGCGGCGCCGCCGGTCGGGGGGCTCGTGCGCTACCCCCTCGCGCCCGGAGGCCCCTCCGGCCCGCGCTGGTTCGTGGCCCTCGACCCCGTGACCCTGCTGGACCCGGACGGCGCCCGGCTGACCCTGCCCCACCCCGCGGCCTTGCCGCTGACGGGCGAGGTCGAGGGCCACGGGCTCCGGCTCGCGCTGCTGCCGCCCGGCGCGCCGCCCATCCTCTTCGAGCCCTGAGCGCGGCGACCGCGCTCGGCGGCCGCCGCGCGCTCTGGCGCCGCCGCCGGCGCGTCGCCATGCTCTGCCCGTGGAGCCCCCCGGCGTCCGAGGTCGACGGTTTGCCGACCGGTACCGGCTCCTGGAGGAGCTCGGCCGAGGCGGCATGGGCGTGGTCCATCGGGCCCTCGACGAGCGCACCGGGCGCGTGGTGGCGCTGAAGCTCATGCTCGACGCCGGCCCCGACGAGGCGGCCCGCCTCGCGCGCGAGGTGGGCGCGCTGGCGTCGCTCGACCACCCGGGGATCGTGGCCGTGCGCGACGTGGGGCGGGCGGGCGAGCGCGCCTACCTGGCCATGGAGCTGGTCGAGGGGACGTCGCTCGCGCAGCGCCTCCGGGCGGGGCCGCTGCCGGTCGCCGAGGCCGTGGACGTCGTCGGCCAGGTCGCCGCCGCCCTCGCGCACGCCCACGGCCGCGGGGTGCTCCACCGGGACGTGAAGCCGGCCAACGTCCTGCTCGATCGCGCCGGGCGCGCCCGGCTCGCGGACTTCGGGCTGGCGCGGCGCGCGGGCGACGCGCGCCTCACGGCCACGGGCGAGCTCCTGGGCACGCCCGCGTACATGGCGCCCGAGCAGGCCAACGCCGATCGCGCCCGCGTCGGGCCGTGGAGCGACGTGTGGGCGCTCGGCGCGGTGCTGCACGAGGCGCTCACCGGGCGCGCCCCCTTCGGCGGCGCGACGGCCCTGGCCACGCTCGCGGCGGTGCTCGAGGCCGCCCCGGCTCCGGTCTCCGCGCTCCGCCCTGGGGTCCCGCCGGACCTCGAGGCCCTGTGCCTGCGGTGCCTCGACAAGGACCCGGCCCGGCGCCCCGCGGCGGCGGAGGTGGCGCAGGCGCTCTCGCGGAGCCGCGGCCGGCCGCGGCCGCGGAGGGCGTCCGCGCGCGCGCGCCGCCGCGCCCTCGCCGCGACCGCGGCCGCCCTCGTCCTGCTCGCGGCCGGCGCGTGGGCCGTCCGCCAGGGGGACCCCGAGGTCGCGTTCGCGGCGCAGGGGCACGGCGCCGAGGTGGGTGAGGCGCTCCGGGAGGTCGGGCAGGCGCTCCGCCGCCAGGCGGGCGAGCGCCTGGCGCGGGGTGACCTGGCCGGCGCCGCGACCGACCTCGAGCGCGCGGGGACGCTGGCGCCGGATCCGGAGGCCGATGCGCCCCTCGAGCTCGACCTCGCGCTGGCGCGGGGCGACCTGGCGGGCGCCGGCGCCGCGCTCGAGCGCCTCCCCTTGACGGCGCGGGGCGCCGCCCGGGCCCGCGTCTGCGAGGGCTGGCTGGCGCGCGGGGCCGCCGCCCTCGACGCCGGCGACCTGCCGGGGGCCGGCGAGGCCCTCTCGTCAGCGGCCGCGCTCGAGCCGGCGCGGCGCGAGGTGCGGCGCCTCGCGCGCGCCGTCGCGCGCGCCGCCGTCGACCGGTCCCGGACCCAGGAGGAGCGGGTCGCCCAGGCCCTCGCCGTCACGCCCGCCCTCGCCGCGGAGACCTGGGTGTTCGTCGCGCAGGACGCGCCGGTCCCCGCCGAGGGCCGCCGCCTCGCCGCCCGGGCCCTCGCCGCCGCGCCGCCGCCCGCCTGGCGCCTGCACGCGCACCTCCTGCTGGACGCGGACGATCAGGTGTCGGCGCTGCTGGCCGAGGCCGACCGCCTCGTCGTCGAGGCGCCCGGAGACGCGCGGGCCTGGCTCGTGCGCGGCCTGCTCCGCGCGCGGGCGGGCGCTCTCGACGCGGCGGGCGCCGACCTGGAGCGGGCGCGCGCCCTGACGGACGACCCGGAGCTCGCGGTCGAGGCGCTCATGGCGCTGGCCCTGGTGCTCGGGGACGCGGCGCACGCCCGGCGCGCCTGCGAGCTCGCGCCCGAGCTCGCCCGGACGTGGGCGGCGCACGGCTACCTGCTCCTGCACGTCGACCCGGCCGGGGCGATCGAGTCCCTCGAGCGCGCCCTGGCGCTCGACGCGCGCCAGCCGACGGCGCTGAAGCACCGAGGCGAGGCCGGGCTCCTGGTGGAGGACTTCGCCGGGGCGCGGGCCGCGCTCGATCGGCTGCTGGCGCTCGACCCGGACAACGACGACGCCCACGTCTGGCTCTGCCGCGGCGTGGCCCGCGTGCGGCTCGGCGACCCGGGCGGCCTGACGGACGTGGACCGCGCGCTCGACCTGGAGCCCGGCCGGGCCGACTACCGGGAGGTGCGGCGGCGCCTGGCGCAGGGGCGTTGATCGCGCTCGCCCGTCCCGCGGGCCGAACCCGCGAGCCGACGCTGCGACCTGGGCTCGAGAGCTAGCTCCCCCTCCCGCGGTCGGTCCCCGGCTCAACCAGTCCGCACGACCAGCGCGAGCGCGTCGTCGGTCTCGCGGCCGAACCGCGCCACGAGGTCCTGCGCCACCGCGATCGGCTCGGCCACCGGCGCGGCGGGCGGGCCCGCGGCCGACTTGAGGCCGTCGCTGAGCACGAGGAGCGCGCCGTGCGGGCTCAGGGCGGCGGCGCTCTGCCGCGCGCGCGCTCGCTCGTTCGGCCGGCCCGAGAGGAGGCCCGGCTGCGAGGGGATGACCTGCGCCCCACCCGGGCCGCCGAGGAGGACCCGCACGTCGCCGAGGCCCACGTGCTCGACGGCGCGCGTCGCGAGGTGCAGCCGGACGAGCGCCAGCACGGCGCCGCGCGTCCCCGCCGCCGCCGCCCGGGCGCGCTCGACGAGCTCGGGCAGCGCCGCGTCCGGCGCCGCGACGAGGGCGTCCGTCACGACGGTCGACGCGGCGCGCGCCTCGGGCCCGTGGCCGAGCCCGTCGACGACGGCGACGAGCAGGGCGTCGTCCGTGCGGACGAACGCCGCGTCGTCGCCGCTGACGCGCTCCCCCGGGAACGGGCGGCCGAAGACCGCCACCTCGCTCCGCGGCACCGGCCGGGCGAAGGCCCGCGCGCGCGCGCACGTCCCCTCGCCCGCGCGCACGTCGAGGTCCAGCTCCTGCGCCAGCCGGCGGGCGCCGGCGAGGCCCGCCCCGAGCCCCGTCGCCGGGCCGCGCCCGGCGAGCGCCCCCGCCGGGTCGGCGAGGCCGGGCCCCGCGTCGGCCGCGATCACCTCGACCCCGGGGACGCCGGCCCGCGTGACCGGGCGCACGGCCAGCCGCCCCGCGCGCGCGTGGTCGAGCTGGTTCTGGGCCAGCTCGCTGGTCGCCGTCGCCAGCGCCTCGAGCGTCACCTCGGCCAGCCCGGCCTCGGTCCCGAGCCGCCGCACGAGCTCGCGCGCCTGCGAGACCGACGCCCGGTCGAGGACCTCGAGCCAGTCGCCGCCCGCGGTCCAGCGCTCGATCAACGGCGCGCCCACTTGGTCAGCACCACCGTCGTCCCCTCGCCGGGCGCGCTCTGCACCTCGAACTCGTCGACGAGGCGCCGGGCGCCCGAGAGGCCGAGCCCGAGCGTGCCCGTGGCGCTGAAGCCCCCGCGCAGCGCGCGGGCGAGGTCGACGATCCCCGGGCCCTGGTCGCGGCAGGTCAGCCGCACCCCCGCCCTGCCCGCGCGGTCGAGCTCCTCGAGCGTCGCCTCGCCGCCGCCGCCGTGGACCAGGGCGTTCCTGGCGATCTCCGAGGTCGCGGTGGTGATCGCCGCCTGGGCGAACCCGTCGAAGCCGCGCCGCTGCGCCAGCTCGCGCGCGCGCCGGCGCACGAGCACGACGTCGTCCTCGGAGCGCACGGGGTGCGCCTCCCGGGCGACGACCTTCGCGTCGGCCGCCTCAGTGAGCGGCACGGCGGACGACCTTGCAGCCCAGGCGCTCGAGCCCCTCGTCGATGTCCAGCGCCGCCTGCACCTCGGACACGTCGAACCCCATGCGCACGAGCGTCCCGGCGACCTCCGGGCGCAGGCCGACGATCACCGTCTCCGTGCCCATGAGCCGCGCCATGCGCCCGGTGTCGACGAGCACGCGCGCCACGAAGCTGTCGACCATCTCCAGCCCGGTCACGTCGATGATCAGCCCCGTCGAGCCGGTGCGGGCGATCGCCTCCAGGACGTCCTCCTGGAGCGCCGTGGCGACGGTGTCGCCCAGGTCCACCTGGATCGCGACCAGCAGGATGCCGGCGACCCGCAGGATCGGGACCTGCCCCGACTGCCTCACGCCTGACGCCCCGCCGGCGCGCGGCCCGTCAGCTCGAGGGCGAGCGTGATCGCGTCCTGCAGCCGCCCGCGGGTCTCGAGCGCCGCGAGCGAGATCCCCAGCTGCACGATCGTCTTGGCGACGACGGGGGAGATGCCCGCCACGACGGTCTTCGCCCCGAGCAGGCGGACGGCGTTGGTGGTCATGATCATGTGCTCGGCGACCTTCGTGTCGACGACCGGCACGCCCGAGATGTCGATGATCACCACGCGCGCCTGCTCCTCGGCGACGCGCGTGAGGAGGGTCTCCATGACCTGCTGGGCGCGCGCGGTGTCGATCGTGCCCACGAGGGGCAGGAGGAGGACCCGGTCGAAGATCCGGATCACCGGGGTCGACAGCTCGCGCACGGCCGCCTGGTGGCGCACGATCGTGTCCTCGGCCGCCGCCACGTAGGTGTCCATGGCCAGCGCCATGTCGAAGGCCACGAGCCGCTGGGCGCTGGCGAACGCGGCGCGCGCCGCCGCCGGCTCGAGCTCCCGCTCGAACATGGCCCGGATCAGCTCCAGGTAGACGTTGTAGGCCCCCTGGTAGAGCCGGGCGGGCATGCGGATCGTCTCGTGCGTCGCGCCGACCCGCACGCGGTCCTCGGCGTAGGCGGGGTCGCAGCGGCCGGCGAACAGGCCCAGGAAGTAGCGCCGCTGGAGCTGCTTGACCCGCGCGACCGTCGCCGCGTCGGGGAAGAAGGCGCGGCTCTCGGCGTGCCCGAGGATGAACTCGTAGAGCGCCTCGACGACCTCGTCGTTGTGGCGGGCGGCCAGGTCGCGGTGCGAGGCGAGCCGCGCCAGGTCGTCGTCGGTCACCTGGAAGTACTCGCGTCGGCGCCGCACCTCCCGCTCGTCGAGCTGGAGCTTGGCGATGGCGTCCTCGGGCCTCACCGGTCCTCCCCCTGACCGGGCCAGGTTACTCCTCGCGCCGGCCGCGGGGAACCCGACCGGCGCGCGTTGACTTGCGCGGGACTCATGGCAAGACGGTCACCATGACCCTGCCCGGCTCACCGGTCGGCGTCCTCGTCCGCTTCGCGCGCGTCGTCTCGGAGGCGCTCGAGCCCGAGGGCGCCCTGCGCGCGCTCGCCGACGCCGCGGTCGCGGAGCTCGGCGCCGCGGCGGCGGGCGTCTTCCTGGTCACCGACGAGGGCGCCGTCCGCCTGGCCGCGGGGCGCAACCTCCCCGACGCCGCCGCCGCGCTCGAGGTCGAGGCGCTCGGCCCCGAGCTCGCCGCCCGCGTGGAGGCCGCGCTCGACGAGCGCCCCGGGGCCGTGCACGTGCTGCCCATGGTCAGCGGCGGCGACCTGTTCGGGGCCCTCGTGCTCGCCTTCCGCGACGCGGGCGCGTTCGACGGCGCCGCCCGGCGCGAGCTCGCGCAGGGGCTGGTGGACCTCGCGGCCGTGGCCCAGCGCACGACGGCGCAGCTCCACGACCTGCGGCGCTCGAACGCCGAGCTGCGCGCCGCGCGCGAGGCCCTCGGCCGGGCCGAGAAGCTCGGCGCGCTCGGCCACATGGCGGCCGGGATCGCCCACGACATGTCGAACGTCCTCGCGCCGCTGGTCGCCGACGTGGAGAACCTGAAGGCGAACCCGCCGACCGAGCGGGCGGGCAAGGCGGCGGCGCGGATGTCGCGCTACCTGCAGGTCGGCACGGGCATGCTCGACCGCCTGCGCCGGTTCGCCCGCCAGGCGCCCGAGGCGGGCCACGTGGCGGTCGACCCGGCGCCGGCGGTCCGCGACGCGTTCGACATGTGCGTCGCGCGGGGGCGCGAGCGCCAGGTCGAGGTGCGCCTGGACCTCGGGGCGCTGCCGCCGATCGTGGTCAGCCCCTCCGACCTGACGTCGGGGCTCGTGAACCTGGTCGTCAACGCGATCGAGGCGCAGCCGGGCGGCGGCGTCGTCGACCTCCGCGGCGGCACGGACGCGGCGGGGCGCGCCTGGCTGGAGGTCAGCGACGCCGGGCCCGGGATTCCGGAGGGGCAGCGCGCGCGGCTGTTCGAGCCGTTCTTCAGCACCAAGGGGGAGCGCGGGACCGGCCTGGGGCTCGCCAACGTCTACGCGTTCGTGCAGCGCCACCGCGGGACGATCGGCGTCACGACCGCCGAGGGCGAGGGGACGACCTTCCGGCTGGAGTTCCCGCCGGCCTGACCGGGCCGTGGGCGACTTCCGGTCGCTCCTGACCGGACGGCGCAGCGTGTCACCGCACGAGCGAGGTGTCGCGGGCGCGAGACGAGCGCCGCGTGGTCCCGCAGACGTGACGCCTCCCCGGCTCCAAGTCGAGGACCAGGCACGCCCGCCTTCGGGCCCTCCGATTGCGACGCCGGCGCGGCCGTCGAGATCGGAGCCGCCCATGCCCACCCCCCCACGCGTCCTGTTCGCCGCCGCCGAGGCGCAACCGCTCGTGAAGACCGGCGGGCTGGGGGACGTGTGCGGCAGCCTGCCCGGGGCCCTCCGGCGAGCGGGCGTCGACGCGCGGCTGATCCTGCCCGCCTACCCGGCGGCGATCGCCGGGCTGCCCGACCTGCGGACGGTCGCGGCCCTGCGCGTCGCGGGCCACCACGGCCCCGTGACGATCCGCCTCGGGCGCCTGGGCGGCGTCCCCGTCTACCTCGTCGACGCGCCGGAGGCGTTCGACCGCCCCGGCGGGCCCTACGCCGACTTCTCGGGTCGCGACTGGGCCGACAATGCGCGCCGCTTCGCCACGTTCGCCCGCGCCGTCGTGCGCGTGGCCCTCGGCCGCGCCGACGTGGCCTGGCGCGCCGACGTCGTGCACGCGCACGACTGGCACACGGGCCTCGTCCCCGCCTTGCTCGCCCGGGAGCCGCGCCGCCCGGCGACCGTGTTCACGATCCACAACCTCGCCTACCAGGGCCTGTTCGAGCAGGGGGCGCTGGGCGAGCTGGGGCTGCCGCGCGACCTGTGGTCGCTCGACGGCCTCGAGTTCCACGGCCGCCTGTCGTTCATGAAGGGCGGGCTGGCCTTCGCGGACCGGGTCACGGCCGTGAGCCCCACCTACGCCGTCGAGATCTGCACGCCTCAGGCGGGCTGCGGCCTCGACGGGCTGCTGCGCCACCGGCGCGAGCGCCTGGCCGGGATCCTCAACGGGATCGACGTGGACGCCTGGGACCCGGCGCGGGACCCGGCGCTCGTCCGTCCCTTCGACGCCCGCGCCCTCGAGGGCAAGGCCGAGAACAAGCGCGCGCTCCAGCGGGCGCTGGGGCTCGTCGAGGACGCCCGCGCCCCGCTGCTCGCGTTCGTCGGGCGGCTCGTGGAGCAGAAGGGGGTCGACCTCCTGCTCGGCTCGCTGCCGGCGCTGCTCCGCTCGCAGGCGCAGGTCGTCGTGCATGGCACGGGGGACGCGCGCCTGGCCGACGCCCTGCGGGCGGCGCAGGCCGCCGCGCCCGGGCGCGTCGCCGCGGTCGTCGGCTACTCGGAGGACCTCGCGCACCAGGTGCTCGCCGGCGCGGACGTGTGCCTCATGCCGTCGCGCTTCGAGCCCTGCGGGCTCGTCCAGCTCTACGCGCTGCGCTATGGCGCCGTGCCGGTGGTCCGCCGCACGGGCGGGCTCGCCGACACGGTCGTCGACCCCGACGACGCCGGGGCGCGGCGCGCGACCGGCTTCTCCTTCCGCGAGGCCACCCCGGACGGTCTCCTCGAGGCCGTCAGCCGGGCGCTGCGGGCGCGCGCCACGAGCGGCTGGACGGACCTCGTGGCCGAGGGCATGCGGCAGGACCACTCGTGGGCCCGGAGCGCGCGCGAGTACTCGCGCCTCTACGGCCTCGCGCTCGGTCGGCCGGCGCCCCGGACCGTCCGCGCCCCGCGCGCGCCGCAGGCGTGGAGCCGCTCGCTGCGGCGCCAGGTCGCCCTCGCGTCGGCCTGAGCGGCGGCCGTCTCGTGCCCGGGACCCGCTCCGCGGGGGCGTCCCGGGGCCATGACGGGGTCGACGTGCGACAGGCGCATGCGCTGGCCCGGCGCGTGCTCGGGGCTGCGGGGACAGAGGAGGCCCCACATGGACGGGACGAGCGTGCGAGACGTGCGGCTGGAGAAGGTGAAGGAGCTCGAGGACGCCGCCCGCGCGGCCGGCCCGGCCCCCCGCTGCTGCGTCTGCGACCGACGCCTGCCCAGGGGGGTCGACCGGAGCCACTGCCTCGAGCACTCCGAGTACGCGCAGCGGCTGATCCGCCACGAGCGTGGCCGTCGCGGCACCCGCGTGCGCCTGCGCGAGGTCGCCTGACCGCACGCGGCGCCGCGCCCGCGGCGTCCTCGCCGCGGGCGCCCGACGACCCGCGATCCGTGCCGTCAGCGACGCTCGAGCGCCCGCCGGCAGGCCAGGTACGCCTCGACGAAGCTGCGGCCCTCGCCGACCACGGGAGGCGCCCCCGGAAGGAGGATCTTGCAACCAGTGCTGGCCGCCCAGGTGACCTGCGCGTGGCCGCCGTGACACCACGCGAGGGCCTCCTCGAACAGGCGACACTCCGTCGGCCTGGACCGCCTCCTGGGCACCCTCCGCCAGCCGACGGTCCAGCGAGCCACCCTGCGACGGACGACCATGACCACCTCCCCGACCCGCCGGGAGGAATACACTGGTGACCAGGCGCCGGTCAAGGGCGAATGATGCCACAC
Source organism: Planctomycetota bacterium (assembly GCA_023954375.1). Taxonomy (GTDB): domain Bacteria; phylum Planctomycetota; class J058; order J058; family J058; genus JAMLIC01. The sequence goes on along the minus strand of JAMLIC010000031.1, from coordinate 37,953 downwards.
GGCCCTCACGGTGACGGCTGGCCGCCCTCCGCGACGGAGGCGTTCGCCTTGCGCCGGTTCTCCACCGGCTCTCGACAGGGCGGGCGAGCCGTCACCCGCCGGGCACAGGGGTCAGCCCGGACGGCTGCTCCTCACGCCGGGGGGTTGGGCGCGCGCCGCTCGTCGAGCGCGCGCCGGAGCAGCGTCAGGAGCTCGTCGAGGTCGTACGGCTTGGCGAGGTGGTAGGGCGTCCCGACGCGGCGGGCCACCTCGGCGAGGTCGGCCACGCCCGAGACGAGGACCACCGGCACGGCGTCCATGCCGAGGTCGCGCACGAGCATGCGGTAGGAGAGCTCGGGGCCGGTCAGCTGCGGCATCTCGACGTCCATGAGCACCACCTCGGGGAGCGCCGACTCGAGCAGGCGCAGCCCGTCCGCGCCGTCGCGCGCGCGGCGCACGGTGAAGCCCTCGGCCGCGAGGACCTCGCAGACGACCCCCGCCAGGTCGTCGTCGTCGTCGACGACGAGCACGGTCGCCCCGTGGCTCACGCGGTGGGCCCCTCGCCCGGAGCGGGGAGGTGCGGCAGGCGCACGCGGAAGGTCGAGCCGCGACCCGGCGCGCTCTCCACCTCGACCCGCCCGCCGTGGGCGGCGACGATCCGCCGGACGATCGAGAGGCCGAGGCCGGCGCCTGCCGCCACCGCCGCGGCGGCCTCGCGGCGGCGGAAGGGGACGAACACCTCCTCGAGCTCCCCCGGCGGGATCCCGACGCCGTGGTCCGAGACGCTCAGCTCCGCCTCCTCCTCGAGCGCGGACACGCGCACCTCGACCGGGCCGCCGCCCGGGGCGTACTTGATCGCGTTGCTGACCAGGTTGCTCACGACCTGCTCCAGCCGCAGCGCGTCGCCGCGGACGAGGACCGCGTCGTCGGGGCAGCTGAGGGTGACCTGGTGCGTCTGCGTCGTCGGCCCGTACAGCTCGACGACGGCCCGGGCGACCTGCCGGAGGTCTACGTCTGCGGGCGCCAGCTCCAGCTGCCCGGCCTCGATCCGGGTGGCGTCGAGGAGGTCGCCGATCATGCGAGAGAGCCGGTCGAGCTGCCGGTCGAGCAGGCGCAGGCGCTCCGGCGTGACCGGGGCCCCCTGCCGCTCGATCGCCTGGACCTGGAGCTTGAGGGTGGCGAGGGGCGTGCGCAGGTCGTGGGCCACCCCCGCGAGGAACTCGAGCTGGCGGCGCCGCTGCTGGACGATCGTGGCGATCATGTCGTCGACCCCCGCCGCGAGCTCGTGCGGCTCGCGCAGGGCGCACGCGGGCGCGCGGACGTCCTCGTCGCCGCGCCGGAAGCGGCCCACCGTGTCGCGGAGCTCGAGGAGCGGCCGGACGACGAGGGCCCGCACCCCGAGGCCGAGCGCGGCCAGGCCGGCGACGAGCAGCGCGGCCGTCGCCCCCACCGTGACCGCCTGGAGCCGGAGCGCGTCGTGGACCGCGGCGTTGGTCTCGTCGAGGTTCGCCCGCATGGCGTCCTGGAAGGCCGCGCTGCTGGCGATCACCCGCTCGAGGGCGGGCCGGAGCGCGGGGAGGAGCTGGTCGAGCGGGAGGCCGCGCGCCTCGAGGGCCCGTCGCGCCCGCAGGTAGGCGTCGACGTGGCCGGTCAGGGTCGCCGCGAGCCGGGCCTCCTGCGATCCCTGGGCGACGACCCCGAGTCGCGCCAGCGCGCCGCCGAGCTCCTCCTCGGTGGTGCGCCGCGCGGCCTCGACCTCGACCTCGCCCGTGGCGACGCACAGGTTCGCCAGGCGGTGGAACTCCCGGAGGGTCAGGTCAACCTGCTGCGCGGCCGCGAGCACCCAGACGTCCTCCTCGGCCTCTCGCATGGCCCGGGAGACCGTTCGCGACGTCCACAGGGCGCCGGCCAGGAGCGCCAGCGCGAGCGCCGCGACGGCGGTGACCGAGGCCGTCATCAGCGCGCGCACGCTCAGGCGCGCGCCGCCCCGGCCGAGCACCCACGAGGTCGCTCCCATATCCCCTGCAGCAGCGCACGGCGCGTGCCCCCGCCCGACCGCGGCGGCGCCGCGCCGGATCGGCCGTCCCGCGCCCTGCGTGGGCCGCTCCCGTCTCCACGGGCGGCGGCGGCAGCGAGAGGGGGCGACCGCCGGTGGATGTCGTCATCCACACGTGACGCCGACCGAGGGACCCACCTCGAGGAGAGGCTCGCCGGCGTCGCCGTTCGACACCTGGCCGGCTGGCCGAACCCGCGCGCGCCGCGGGGACGTCCGTCCCGTCCCCCCCAGGCTCTCCACACGGGCGGCGCTGGCGAGGGCGGTCGCGCAGGCCGCGTCACGCCGGCATGACGACCCACGTCGCCCGGGCACTTCGGAGCGGACGCGGACTTGCTCGCCCGCCGCACCGGAGGGACCATGGCCGCGCACTCGTCGACCTCGCCCGGACGGGAACCTCGAGGACCTGGCCGGGGCGGCCCCGTGACGCCGCTCGCCCCCGCCGCCCTGCGCCGGCGCTGCGACCCCGACGCCCTGCCCTTCGACGCGACCGACGCCCTCGAGCCCGCGTCGGACCTCCCGGGCCAGGCGCGGGCGTTCGAGGCGCTGCGCTTCGGCGTCGGCATCCGCGCGCACGACTACAACATCTTCGCCGTCGGTCCCACCGGGCTGGGCAAGCACGCCGTCGTCCGCGACCTGCTCGAGGCGCGCGCGGCGGCGGACCCCGTGCCGGACGACTGGTGCTACGTCCACGGCTTCGCCACCCGGCACGCGCCGGTCGCGCTCGCCCTCCCCGCCGGGCGGGGGGCGGCGCTCCGCGACGCCATGGAGCGGCTGCTGCCGGAGCTGCGAGCGCAGCTGCGCGAGCGCCTCGGCAGCGACGAGGTCGGCGCGCGCACGAAGGCGATCGCCGAGGAGCTCGCCCGCCGCCACTCGGAGGCCATGGAGCAGGTGGAGCAGGAGGCCGCCGCCCGCGGGATCGGGGTCGAGGAGACCGCGGACGGCTTCTCGCTCACGCCGCTGCGCGACGGCGAGCCCGTCCCCCGGGAGGCCTTCGAGCGCCTGCCCGACGAGGAGAAGGAGCGGGTCCGGACGGACATGCGCGCCGTCCGCGAGCGGATGATCGAGCTCCTCGGGCAGGCCCACGAGTGGGGGCACGCGGCCCGCAGCCGGGGTCGGCGACTCCTCGTGGAGGTCGCGGCGGAGGTGGTGACGCGCGCGCTGTCGGAGCTCAGGCGAGGTTTCGCAACGAGAAGGTGGAGGGCTTCTACGACGCCTGCCGGACCGTCGGCCTCACGGGGGAGCAGGGCGTGGTCCTGCCGCGCGCGAACCTGGAGCACCTCATGCTGCGCCAGGACGTCGTAGACGCGGCCGCCGCCGGCCGCTTCCACGTCTGGGCGGTCGCGACCGTCGACGAGGCGCTCGAGGTCCTGAGCGGCCGCCCGGCGGGGGCGCGCGACGCCGACGGGCGCTGGCCGGAGGGGAGCTTCAACGACCGGGTCCAGGCGCGGCTGGCCTCGCTCGCCGAGGCGGCGCGGGCCTTCGCCTCGCCCGTCGCACCGTTCCAGCCGTGATCATCGTCGATCGAGAGGGCCTGCGGCGTCACGTCGCCGGCGCGCGGGTCGACGCGCGCAGCCGCGGCCCGAGGCGCCACGCCAGGAGCGCGAACCCCGCCCACGGCAGGCCGCCGGCGGCCGCCGCGACCAGGAGCGTCGCCAGCGCGCCGGCGCCCTCGCCTCGCGCGGCGCCGGCGGCGGCGACGCCGAGCCCGCACGTCGCCGCGACCGTGGCCGTGAGGACGGCGTCGCCGCGGAGCAGGCGCAGCCCGCGCCGGCGGACGAGGGCCGCGCTGGCGAGGTACTTGGCGGCGTCCGCCACCGCGACCCCGACGACGGCGCCGGCGAAGCCGTGCGCGGCGTAGCCCAGGGGGAGCAGCGTGAGGAGCCCCACGAGCTTCACGGCGTTGCCGACGGCGACCCCGCGCGTCTCGCCGCGCGCGAGCAGGAAGGAGGCGTTGGGCGCCTCGAGGAGCTGGAACCAGCCGCCGACGAGGAGCACCTGGAGGATCCAGCCGGCGGCGGCGTAGCGCTCGTCGTAGAGGAGGTCGATCAGCGCCGGGCCGGCGGGGTAGAGGGCCCCCACCAGCGCGGCGCCGCACACGACGAGCAGGCCGCGGACGCGGGCCGCCTCGGCCGTCTGCTGGGGGCCCCGCTCGAGGCGGCTGAGCACGGGGAAGATCACCTTCGCGCTCACCTGCGCGAGCACGAACACCGGCAGGGTCGCGAGCGCCAGGGCCATGCCGTAGACGCCGAGGAGGTCGAACGGCACGAGCCGTCCGAGGAGCAGCCGGTCGGACTGGGAGGCCAGGAAGGTGAGCATGGTGCTCACGAAGACCCACTTGCCGAACCTGAGCTGGGCGCGCGCCGCGGCGCGCTCGATCCGCAGGCGGTTGGGCGGGCCCTCGAGGACGAGGTGCGAGAGGGCCGTCCGGAGCGCGCTCTTGACCAGGGCCCCCACGACGAGCGCCCAGACGCTCGGGTAGACCCAGGCCACGGCGACCATCACCGCGAGCCCGCTCACCTGGTAGAGGAGCTCGAGCAAGGTCAGCTCGCGCACGCGCAGGTGGCGCGAGTAGGAGTGCATGCGGCTGGAGGCCCCGCCGTCGAGCACCGCCGTGAGGCCCACGGCGGGCAGGTAGAAGACGAGGTCGCGCGCCAGCGGGTCGCTCGCGCCGTAGAAGGCGGCGACGGGCCAGGCGAGCGCGGCGGAGATCAGGCACAGGACCGCCCCGCGCAGGAGCTGGAGCGTCCAGGCCGTGTCGAGGAAGGCGGGGTCGTCGCCGCGCTCGCTCTGCACGATCGCCGGGCCGGTCCCGACGTCCGAGAACAGCCAGAGGCCCTGGACGACCACCCCGCAGATGGCCATGAGGCCGAACGCCTCGGGGAAGAGGAGCCCGGCGAGCACGACGTTGCCGGCGAGGCGCAGGACGTTCGAGGTGCCGAGGCTGAACACGGTCCACGCCGTGTTGCCCAGGGCGCGCCGCCGCAGGCCGGCCAGGTCGAGCGCGCCCGGGGCGGCCTCCGCTCGCGCTGCAGCGGGCTGGGTCATCGCGTCCCTCTCGTCCTCCGACGCGCGCCGCGACCGGCGCGCGGCGCGCCGGGGTGTGTCTCGCGCGGGCGCCGTCACCGTCTCGCGACGCGTGGAGGCGCAGCAACCGGCCGACCCGTGCGCGGCGCGCGCGGTGAGTCTCCCTCCGGGCCCGCGCCGGCGGCGCTTCGAGCCGGCAGGCAGGCCTGACGCGGCCCGGCCCGCGCGGGAAACTCCTCGGCCCGCGCCAACGCACCAGGGCGACGGCGGGTCCGTCTCCGTGCGGGCCCGCGACGTGCGCTGCGCGCCCCGCATGACGAAGGCGCCGCTGGTCTCGGTCGTGGTCCCGCTGTTCAACGGTCGTCGCTGGCTCGCGGAGGCGCTGGAGAGCGCGCTCGGGCAGACCCACGCGGCGATCGAGGTCGTCGTCGTGGACGACGGCTCGACCGACGGCGGGGCCGACGTGGCGCGCGCCCTCGGCGCGCGCGTGGTCGCCCAGCGCAACGCCGGCGTCGCGGTGGCGCGCAGCCACGGGCTCGAGGTGGCGCGCGGCGAGTGGGTCGTCTTCCTCGACCAGGACGACCGCCTGCTGCCCCGCGCGGTCGAGGCGGGCCTCGACGCGCTCCGCGCCGCTCCCGGCGCCGGCTGGGCCGTGGGCCGGCTCCGGCGGATCGACGTCGAGGGGCGCCCGCGAGGGGAGGAGGCGTCGACCGGCGGGCCGCTCGACCGCCTCTCCATGCTCCGCGGCCGCGCGCGCTGCGGCGGGCCGCCCGGCCGGTCGCTCTTCTCGCGCGCGCTCGTCCGCGAGGCGGGGGGCTTCGACCCGAAGCACGCGCCGGCCGACGACTATGCGCTCTACCTCGAGGTCGCCCGCCGCGCCCCCGGGCGCTGGCACGACGAGGTCGCCGTGGAGTACCGCCGCCACGACGGCAACGTCTCGAACCACGCGGCGCGGACGCTCCGCGCGACGCTCGACCTGCTCGCCGCCCACGCGGCGAGCGGCGACCCGGCCGTGGTCGCCGCCTGCGCCGAGGGGCGCGCCCACTGGGCCCGCGTGTTCTCGCCCGCGATCAGGGCGGAGCTCCGTCATTCGCTCCGGCGCGCCCAGGGCCGCCGCGCCGCCGTCGCGGCGCTGGCCTGGCTCGGCTGCGCCCTGGCCGCGTCGCCTGCTTGACGTCCCGAAGGGGGAACGACGCTCGCTTTGTCACCACGAGAAGGACGGAGTCCATGCCCACCCCGCTGGTCACGGTGATCATTCCGACCTGCGGTCGCGCGCACTTCATCGGCGAGGCGATCGAGAGCGCCCTCGGTCAGCGTGGCATCGCGACGCCCGAGGTGATCGTGGTCGACGACGGCGCCACGGACGACAGCGCCGCGCGGGCGGCCGCGTTCCCGGGCGTGCGGGTGCTCTTCCAGGGGGAGCGCACCGGGATCTCGCGCGCCCGGAACCGGGCCCTCGCCGAGGCGCGCGGCGAGCTGGTCGTGTTCCTCGATGACGACGACCGGCTCCTCCCGGACGCCGTGCAGGACGGCCTGGGCGCCCTCGGGGGCCGCCCCGAGGTCGGCATGGTCTTCGGCCGGGCGCGGCTCGTCGACGCGGCGGGCGCGCCCACGGGCGTCTCGGACCCGGTCGAGTGCCGCGGGTTCACCGACGTGCTCCGCGGCCGCTACCCCGTCCACCCGGCGGCCGCGCTCTCGCGCCGCCAGGCCGTCCTGGACGTGGGCGCCTTCGACCCCGGCCGGGGGATCGCGCAGGACTACGACCTGTGGACGCGCCTCGCCCGCCGCCACGGCGTGCGCGCCCACGACGCCGTCGTCTCGGATTACCGCAGCCACGGCGACAACGTCCGCCACCAGCGCGGCCCGGCGGCGTGCCTCGAGGCCGTGCTCGCGATCCTGGACGACCGCGCGGCGCTGCTCCGCGACGACGACGAGCGGCGGGCGTGGGCGGAGGCGCGCGCGCACTGGCGCGGGCTGTTCGGCGCGGCCCTCCCCTGGGAGGTCGTCGTGCATCTGCGCGAGCGGCGGCTCCAGGCCGCCTGGCTCGCCCTGGAGACGACCCTGCGCCACGCCCCCCGCGGCACGCTGCCGCGCTTCGGCGGCGAGGCGCTCGGGCGCCTGGTCCGGCGGCGGGCCGCCTGACGGCCCGGCCAGCGGGGGACGGGAGCGGTGTGTGAGGGTCCTCGTCACCGGCGGGGCCGGGTTCATCGGGTCGCACGTGGTCGAGGCGCTCCTGCGCCGCGGCGACGCCGTCGTCGTGCTCGACGCCTTCGACCCCTACTACGACACGGCCGTGAAGCGCCGCACGGCGGCGGCGCTCGAGGTGCGTGGCGCCCGGGTGATCGAGGGCGACGTCCGCGATCCGGGTGCCGTCGCGCGCGCGCTCGACGGCGTCGACCGCGTCGTGCACCTCGCGGCGCGCCCCGGCGTGCGCGCCTCGCTCGACGACCCGGCGACGACGTTCGACATCAACGTGCGGGGGCTCCTCGTGCTGCTCGAGGCGCTCAGGCGCGCGCCGCGGCCGCTGGTCAGCGCGTCCTCGTCGAGCGTCTACGGGGGCGACGCGCGCCCGCCGTTCCACGAGGACCAGCCGGCCTCGCGGCCGCTCTCCCCCTACGCCGCCTCGAAGCGCGCGGCCGAGCACCTGTGCGCGACCTACGCGCAGCTCTTCGGCATCGGGTCGACCGCCCTGCGCTTCTTCACCGTCTACGGCCCGCGCGGGCGCCCGGACATGGCCGTGGGGCGGTTCGTGCGCGCCGCCCTCACGGGCGAGCCCGCGCCGCTCCACGGCGACGGCGCCGTCCTGCGCGACTTCACCTACGTGGACGACATCGTCGCGGGCGTCGTCCGCGCCGTCGACCGCGTCGCCGGCGGCCACGACGTCCTCAACCTGGGCGGCGGCGAGGTCCACACCCTGCGCGCGCTGATCGCCGAGGTCGAGGCCGCCGCCGGCGCCCCGGTGCCGCTGCGGCCCGGGCCGGCGGCGCAGGGCGACATGACGCTCACCCTGGCCGACCTGACGCGCGCCCGGGTCGCGCTCGGCTTCGCGCCCCGCGTGCCGCTGGCGGAGGGGGTGCGCCGCACGGTCGCCTGGATGCGGCGCGAGCTGACGCCGTGATCACTGCCCCGGGCGCGTGGTGGGGGCGCCCCAAGCGAGCGATGGGGACGGGCGGAGCGGACCGGATCGTGCCGGTCCGGGACACTCTCCGTTCGCCCGCCCCTCGCGAGCGCATCCCCAGGAGGTCGTCATGACGAGGTCCCTGCTCGCGCTCCTCATGCCCTGGCGAGGTCCCCCGTGAGCGTCGCCGTCCACCTCGACCCGCGGCTCCCGCACGAGGAGCTCCGCCGCCGGCTCTACGGCGGGGCGCTCGTGCTCCTCTCCCCGACGCCCGCCACCGAGGCGCTCTGCGCCTGGGCGCGGCACATGATCGAGGAGGCCTTCGCGCCGCTCGACCCGCTGACCGCGCAGCGCCACCTCTCCGTCGAGCGGTTCGTCGCCGTGTGCGCGCCGCTGAAGCCCAGGTTCATCCACCACCCGCGCACCCGCGCGCTCCTGCGGGCCGTGGTCGACGAGCGCGGGCTCGACCCCGCCACGACCTACCTCGACGTGCCGCGCCTGCGCATGGTCACGAGCGACGGCTACCTCACGTCGGGGGTGGGCTACGCGCACCACCCCCACCGCGACACGTGGTACTCGGCGCCGCTGACGCAGCTCAACTGGTGGCTGCCGCTGTGGGAGATGGACGAGGCGAGCGCCGTCGCCTTCCACCCGCACCACTGGGGCCATCCGGTGGCGAACGACTCGCGCGAGTTCGACTACTACGAGTGGAACGCGGTCGGGCGGGCGCAGGCCGCGCAGCACGTGCGGACCGACACGCGCAAGCAGCCGCGGCCGCTCGAGGCGCCGGTGCTCGAGCCGGCGCTCCGGCCGGTGGTCCCGCCGGGCGGCGTCGTGCTCTTCTCGGGCGCCCAGCTGCACTCGACCGTCCCCAACACGACGGGTCGCACGCGCTACAGCATCGACGTCCGCACCGTCGACCTGGCCGACCTCCTCGCCGGGCGCGGCGCGCCGAACGTCGACTCGGCGCCCCGCGGCACGTCGCTCCGCGACTTCCGCCGGGTGCTCGACGACGCCCCGGTGCCCGAGGAGGTCGTCGCCCGCCTCGACGCCGGCGGCGGGCGCGGCGTGCTGGTCTACCGGCCCGGCGACGACGATGGGGCGTCGCCGTCCGCCGCGGCTTGACGATCCGCCAAGGCGAGCGATGGGAAGCGCGGAACGGGCCAGATCGTGCCAGTCCGGGTCCTCACGCCGATCGCGCCCCCCTCGCGAGCGCATCACTCATCCAGGCCTGAGCTCGAGAGCTCCCTGGCCGCCCGCTGGACGTGCTCGACCCGCCCAAGCGAGCGATGGGGAGGCGCGGAGCGGGCCGAGCGCCATGGCCCGGGTACTCACGCCGATCGCGCCCCCCTCGCGAGCGCATCACTCATCTCAGGGCGGGCCGCCCCGCGAGAGGGCGCGGACCTCCTCCCTGAGCGCGGCCAGCTGGGCGTTGAGCGCCGTCAGCTCGCGGCGCTCGCCCTCCTCGGCGTCGTGGCCGACGAAGTGCGAGGCGAGCGCCGCGGCGATGTAGCCCAGCACCGCCATGGCGTAGACCGAGAGCAGGAAGGAGAGGATCCGCCCGGCCAGGGTCTGGGGCCAGCGCTCGGAGGCGATCGTCGTGATCAGCATGGCCGTGTACCAGAGCGCCTCGCCGTAGGTGTGGAACGCGCCGTCGGCCGCCTCGGACTCGAACGCGAGCATGCCGGCCGCGCCCAGGAGCGTGACGAGCGCCGTGGCGGCGAGCACGTACTTGAGCCCGCGGCGCTGCATGGTGCGCCCGAGCGCCCGGGTCCCCCGGTTCGTGGCCGTGAGGAGCTGGGCGAGGCGCACGGCGCGCGTCACCCGGACCGAGCGCAGGGCGCGCAGGAGCACGAACGCGCGCCCGATGCGGATCGCCGGGATCACGAGCGAGAGGCCCGTGAGCCACTGCCGGCGGAGGTAGTCGATCCGGCGCGGCGCCAGGAGGAGGCGCAGCAGGAACTCGGCGATGAACACGCCCCAGATCGCCCGGAAGAGCAGCAGCTCCGACGGGCCGAGCCCGCGCCCGAGCTCGAAGGCGATCAGGGCGACCCAGGCGAGGCCCAGGACGAGCATGGGCCACTCGAGGGCCCGCTCGACCCGGGCGAGCAGCTCCGAACGGCCGCGCTCCAGCTCGACCTCGTCGTCCTGACCCGGGAGCGCGTGCGCCGTCACGGTGGGCCCACCGGAGCAGCCGGCGTGCCGCCGGGCAGGGCGACGACGCGTTCGTGCGCGGGCCACCGCTGGCGCGGAGGGGTCATGGAGCGGACAGCGCGGTCCCGAACGAGCTACGCGCCGCCCTTGCCGGCGGCCACGGCCGCGGCGCGCGCGGCCTTGCCCGCCTCGCCGCGGACGAGCGCGATCGCCAGGGCGATCGGCGCGGCGACGGTCAGGCGCACGGGCGGCAGCGGCGAGGTCGGCGGCTCCGGCAGGACGACGGCGTGCGTGGCGATCCCGGCCAAAGCCACGCCGCCGCCCGACTGGGGCGGGAGCTGGGCGAGGAGCGGGGCGCCGGCGCTCCGCGAGGGGAGCGCGGCGCTCGAGAGGATCGCCCGCGCCTCGACGCCGGCGACGGCGCCGTCGAACGCCAGCGGCGACGGCCGCTGCGTCGTCGCGCCGAAGCCGAAGGCGAACGCCCCGACGGCCACCCGCGCGAGCGGCGCGAGGTGCTCCTCGGGCAGCGTCTGCGCCTCGGCGAAGGCCTTGAGCTTGAGCCGGGCGCCCACGGGGAAGACGGTCGCCGCCAGGTCGCGCTCGGGATGCCGCACCCAGTCGAGCGGCGTCCCGGGCCGGCCGGTCGTCAGGTCGATCATCGTCCCGGCCCCGTCGGTCGTCGCGGCCCACGCCGCCACCGGGGCGCCGCCGGCCGCCTCGAGGACGCTGCGCGCCGTGAGGAGCCACAGCACCGGCGCGTCGATGAACAGGACGCCGGCCCCGAGCGGCGACCAGGCGCCCTCGCCGCGCAGGGCGCCGAGGGGGACGCAGGCCAGGCGCCACTCGTCGGGCGACGGCGCCTGGGGCCGGTCGAAGGGCGTGCCGCCCGTCAGCAGGTCGCTCACCCTCGCGCCTCCTCGGGCCGGAGGGCCCGGCGGGCCGCCAGCCGGCAGGCGCCGGTGACGGGCGTCACCGCCGACAGCCGCGCGCCCCCCGGGCCCCGCAGCGGGCCGGCGTGGCCGCCGGCCGTCGCCTCGAGCTTGCCCGCCGTCCGCTCGCCGACGACCGGCCGCCCGTGGGCCTGGAGGACCGCGGCGGCGGCCTCGGCGGACGAGGCCGTGCCCTCGTCGACGCGCACGACGACCGGCCGGCCCGCGAAGGGGCCGTCGGCGACGGTCCGCCAGCGCGCCCCCGGCGCGGCCGCCGCGCCGTCCCAGGCCAGCACCTCGGCGCCGGCCGGGAGCGCCAGGCCCGCGAGCGCGGCGCCGGCGCTCACCAGGCCGCCCGGGTTCCCGGCGAGGTCGAGGACGAGCGCCCGCGCGCCGGCGCGCTCGAGCGCCCGGGCCGCGGTCCACGCGCCGGCCGCGGCGCCGACGGAGCAGCGGCGCACGACGAGGACGCCCACGCCGTCCCGGTCGAGCCGCGCCGCCACCGGCCCCTTCGCCCACGCCGCCGGGCCGGCGAGCTCGAGCGTGCGGCCCCGCCGCTGCACGCGCCAGCGCGCGGCGCGGCCGCGCCGCTCGACCCGCAGCAGGTGATCGTCGGCCCGGACGCCGGCGCGCGCCGCCGGCGAGCCCCGGCGCACGTGCCGCACCCGGCGGCCCTCGAGCAGCAGCCCGGCGCCGGACGGCGCGTCGAGGAGCTCTCCCGGGTCCGGCGCCGCCCAGCCCATGAGCACGTTCGTCAGGCTGGGGACGAGCTTCGCGCCGGTCGAGCAGTTGTAGTTGTTGCCCTGCGTCGGGTTGGCGAGCGTCTCGGCCGGCACGCCGCTGAGCAGGATGCGGGCGTTCCCGAGGTTGTTGCCGCCCGACATGATGAACGAGCTGTGCGCGCAGCCGGCCTCGTCGCCGTTCGTCATCAGCGGCTTGGCCGCCTGGTTGTGCCCGGGGATCATCGACAAGATGATCGTCGGCGTCATGGGCATGGCCGCCGCGTTCGTCCCGTCGTTGAGGTAGGGGATCGGCGACGTGGCCGCGCCCACGGGCGTGTTGCACACGTCCGGGAAGCCCTGGTTGTCGCCGACCCCCTGGTTCGAGCTGGGCATCATCGCCGAGCGCTCCTCCTAGCCTGGATTATGCATGAGCGAGGCCATGCAACCGCCAAGAACGACCGGTAAACAGGCCAGGATCGTCGACAGGCCTTCGTTTTCACGAATGTTCGCGCCGCGACACCGCCAAGGCGAAGAATTGAACCGCCAAGACGCCACTCGGTCGCTGCCCGGGACCCGCTTCGCGGGTCCCGGGCAGCGACCGAGCGCCAAGGGGGTGAGAGATGCTCCGCCACAAGCTCTTCGTTCTTACCTACTTTCTCCCTTGGCGCGCGCGCACGCGGGGACCCGAAGCGGGTCCCCGCGTGGCTGTCTTGGCGGTTCAATTCTTTCTTCTTCTGCCAGAGCTTTGCGGTGCTCGTGAGTAATCCCGGCTAGCCGATGATCGTCACCTTGCCGTCGACCTTCGCCAGCGCGCGCCCGAGGATCGTCACGCGGCGGGCGACGATCGTCTCGGCCCCGCGCGTCACGCGCTGCACGGCGCCCGCGACGAGGCGCGCCGCCCCGCGCACCACCTCGGTCGCGTCGTCTGCGACCACGTGCAGGGTCGCCGCGGCGACGTCGACCGCCCGCGCGCGCAGGGTCAGCGCCTCGCCCGCGATCCGCACGGCCACGTCGCCCACGAGGCGCAGCCGGCCGCCGGCCGCGAGCGCCGCGTCGCCGTCGGCCCACAGGAGCGTGGCGCCCCGCCCGCGCGCCACGGCGATCACCCAGCGCCGGTCGCCGCGGCCGATCACCACGACCTGGTCGCCGGGCGCGGGGGCGTAGGGGTAGGGCAGGGCCCAGCCGGGCGTCGCCAGCGCGCCGTCCTCCCACAGGCGGACGACGACGTCGCCGTCGGCGGAGACGACGTCGGCCAGGCCGACCCTGACGCCGGCCGGGACGTGGCGCGGGGCGGGCGCGGGCGCGCGGCTGGCGCCTATGAGCCGCAGCGGGTCGACGGTCTCGAGCATCAGGCCACCCCCTCGCGCGGCGGCGCCGGGCGGGGCGGCTGGAAGCCGACCTCGCCCTCGAAGCGCGCCGCGTCCGTCTCGCGCACGGCGCGCTTCGACGCGCCGGTCCACGTCGCGCCGCGGTCGCGCACGGCGTGCAGGTCCGCGGTGAACAGGTCGGCCCCCGACAGGTCGGCGGCGTCCAGGTTGGCGTAGGCCAGGTCGGCGTAGTCGAGCCGCGCCCCGGTGAGCCTCGCCGCCTGCGCGTCCGCCCGCGACCACACCGTCTGGCGCAGGTCGCAGCCGCTGAAGTCGCCCAGCGGCGCCTTGACGTCGGGCAGGATCGCCCCGCGCAGGTCCGCCCGCACGAGCACGGCCTTCGCCAGGTTCGCCTCGGCGAAGCAGGCCCCGCGGGCGGAGACCTCGGGCAGGAGCGCCCCCTCGAGGTCCGCCTGGAGGAAGATCGCCCGGTCGAGCGTGCTGCCGCGCAGGTCGGCGCCCTTCAGGTTGGCCTTGATGAACGAGCTGCTGGTCAGGTTCGCCCCGCGCAGGTCGCGCCGGCTCAGGTCGGTGTCGATGAACAGGCACCGGCTCAGGTCCTGCCCCTCGAAGGGCAGGTGGTCCAGGTCCACCTCGCTGAGGTCGGCGTGGACCTCGGTCTCGTGGAACGTGGCCCCCGCGAGCTGGACCCGCGCCAGGTTCGTGCCCACGAGCTTGGCCCGCGTCAGGTTCGCCCGGCGCAGGTCGGCCTCCTTGAGGCTGCCGATCGTCAGGTCGGCGCCGGTCAGGTCCGCGCCCTGGAGGTCGGCCTGCGCCAGCTGCGCCATGGTCAGGTCGTGGCCGCGCAGGTCGGCGCCGGGGAGGCGCGCCCGCTCGGCCACGAGGTGGCGCAGGTTGGCGCCCTCGAGGCGCGCCCCGGTGAAGTCGGCGCCGTCGGCCACGGCGAACTCGAGGTCGGCCCGGCGCAGGTCGGCGCCGGCCAGGTTGATCCCGAGCAGGATGCACTGCTTGAGCGAGACGCCCTGAAGGTCCCAGCCGCGCAGGTCCAGGCCCGACAGGTCGGCCGTCTCGAAGCTCATGCCGACCAGGGAGCGCTGGTCGACGAGCGCCTGCGCCAGCGACGACTTGACGACCTTCGCCGGGAGCCGCGCCCCGCGCAGGTCCGCCCCCGCGAAGGCCGAGAAGGCCAGCGTCGCCCCCGACAGGTCGGCGCCGCGCAGGACCGCCCCGCGGGCCACGACCTTGTCGAGCGTGGCCCCGGACAGGTCCGCGCCCTCGAGGTCGGCCCCGGCGAGGACGCAGGCCTCGAGCGCCGCGCCGCGGAGCGACCCGCCGCCCAGGCGCGCCCCGCCGAGCGCGCAGCCGCTCAGGCGCCGCCCGCTCAGGTCGACGCCGCGCAGGTCGGCGTCCGAGAGGACGAGCTGCTCGAGGGCGCCCTCGGGCAGGGTCGCCCCGCGCAGGTCGGCGCCCGCGAGGACGCACTTGGTGAGCGTCGCCCCCGACAGGTCTGCGCCGCGCAGGACGGCCCCCTCGAGGACCACCCGGTCGAGGAGCGCGCCGCGCAGGTCGGCCCCCTCGAGCGTGGCCCGGCCGAAGGTCGCCAGCTCGAGCCGCGCCCCGCCCAGGCGCGCCCGCGTCAGGTCCGCGCCCGGCGCGGCGACGTGCAGGGTCGCCCCCTCGAGGACCGCCTCGACGAGCCGGGCCCCGGCGAGGACGACCCCGTGAAGGGTGGCCTGCGACAGGTCCGCGCCCGACAGGACCGCGTCGGCGAGGAGCGCCTCGCGCAGGGTCGCCCCGCGGAGCGAGGCCTGCCGCAGGTCGCAGGCGCGGAGCGACGCCCCGGTCAGGTCCTGCCCGTCGAGGTGCTGCCCGGGCAGCCGGCAGCCCTCGAGCTTGACCCCCACGAGCTTCGCGCCGTTGAGGCGCGCCCCCTCGAGGTTCGCCGCGCGCGCGAAGGCGCCGCCGAGGTCGGCGCCCTCGAGGTTCGCCCGCGACAGGTCGACGTCGAGGAGCACCGCCCCGGCCAGGCGCGCCCCGCGCAGGTCGGCGCCGACGAGGCGCACCTCGCGCAGGGCGGCGCCGCCGAGGTCGACCCCGGAGAGGTCGACGGCGGAGAGGTCGAGCGCGGTCAGGAGCGCCCCGGCGAGCGGCTCGCCCCGGGCGACGCGCTCGAGCACCTCGTCGCGGGTCAGGGTCACGTCGGGACCTCCCCCCGGGCGCGGTCGAAGCGCGCCCGCACGAGGCCGGCCTCGAGGAAGTCGCACGAGGCGAGCGTGGCCTCGATGAACTTCGCGTCCCACAGGTTCGCGCCGGTGAACTGCACGTCGAGGAGCTCGGCGCCCACGAGCTCGGCGGCGCCCAGGTCCGCGCGCACGAAGCGCGCGCGGCGCAGCTTCGCCTTGCGCAGGACGGCGCGCTTCATCGTCGCGGCGAAGAAGCTCGTGTCGGTGGCCTTCAGCTCCTGCAGGAGGCCGTGCGACAGGTCGGCGTGCGACAGGTCGCAGCCCGCGAGCGTGACGCCGAACCAGGTCGAGCGCGGGGCGGACAGGCGCCGCAGGTCGCACTGCTCGAGCGCGGCCTCGCCGGTGACCGAGAGGCCCGGGGCCTTCACGTCGACGAGCCTCGCCCGCGCGGCGCGCACGTCGCGCAGGTTCACCTGCTCGAGCGTCGCGCCGGTCAGGTCGGCCTCGTCCAGCCTGGCCCCCTCGAGGCTGCTCCGGTCGAGGCGCAGCCCGCGCAGGTCGGCGCCGGTCAGGTCGCAGCCGCCGAGCGTCGTCAGGCTCCCGCGCGCCCCGCGCAGGTCGGCCCCGCGCAGGCGGGCGCCGCCGAGCTGGGTCATCTCGAGGGCCGCGCCGGCCAGCTTCAGCCCGTCGCCCTTGACCTGGCCCATGGACGCCATCGCCAGGTCGGCCTGGCTCAGGTCGGCGCCCGTCAGGTCCGCCTTGCCCAGGTCGGCCATCCCGAGCCGCGCCTCGACCAGCCGCGCCCCGCGCAGGTCGGCCTTCGTCGCGATCGCCTGCTCGAGGCGCGCCCCGGACAGGTCGGCGTTGGCCAGCCGGGCCGCCGGGAGCAGGGCCCCCGTCAGGTCGGCCTGCGCCAGCTGCGCCCCCTCGAGGACGGCCTTCTCGAGCAGCGCGCCGCAGAGGACGGCGCCCGGGCCGTGGACCTGCGTCAGGTCGGCCTGCGAGAGGTCGGCGTCGCCGAGGTCGGCGCCCTCGAGCCGCGCCCGGACCAGCCGCGCCCCGGGCAGCTTCGCCCCGCGGAGGTTCGCTCCGAGCAGGTCGGCGCCCTCGAGGTCGCAGCCGCTCAGGTCGGCGCCCTCGAGATCGGCGCGCGCCAGGCGCGCGCCGACGAGGCGCGAGCGGGCGAGCTTCGCCCGGGCCAGGCAGCGGCCCTCGAGGTCCACGCCGGCCAGGTCGCGCCCGGAGAGGTCCTGTTCGGCGAGGTCGGTCGGCGGGACCGGCGGCCAGGGCGCGCCGGCCACCCCCGCGGCGAACGCGCCCACCTGCTCGGCCAGGCCGCGGAGCGGCGCGAGCGACGCGGCCGAGACGCCCACCTTCGCCAGCGCGTCGGCCGCGCCGCCGACCCCGGCCGCGACGGCCCCGCCGTCGGGCCCCTTGGCTCGCGCCAGCTTCTCGCCCGCCCGCGCCGTGACGCCCTTGGCCAGGGCGAAGAGGCCCAGGAGCGGGTGGTCGCCCAGGCGCCGGCGCCAGGCGGCCTCGTCCTTGTCGAGGCCCGCAAGCACCTTCTCCACCACGGCGCGGGGGTCGGGCGGCGGCGGGAGCTTCACCCGCGCCAGGGGCGCGAGGGCCGCGCCGACCTGCGCGTCGACCGCCGCCGGCAGGCCGGTGACCTGCGCCGCGCCGCCCTTCGCCGGGCCCGCCACCTCGGGCGGCGCGCCCGGGGCCGTCGCCGCCGCCTCGAGCTGCTTGCTCAGGGCCGCGAGCTGCAGGGGGAGCGGCGGCGCGGGCGCGGCCGGCCCGGGGGCGGCCGCCGCGAGGAGCGCCGCCGCGTCCGCCCCGCCCTTCGTCGCCGCGGCCGCCGCCTCGGCCATGCCCTTGCGCAGGGCGGCCGCGGCGCCGCGCAGGCTGCCGGCCGTCTCGGGCGGGAGCCCGGCCGCGAGGGCCTCGAGCGCGGCGGCCGGGTCGGTGGTGGCGGGCGGCGGCGGCTTCGTCTGGCGCAGGGCGCCCGCCGCCTGCCGCAGGCCGGCGCCCTGCTCGGGCCCGAGCTGCGCGGCCAGCGCCTCGAGGTGCTCGGCCATCGCGAGCGGGTCCTTGGCGCCCTGCTCCACGCGCTGCGCGAGGGCCGCCAGCGCCGCCGGGTCGGTCGGGAGCTTCGCGCCGACGGCGGCCGCCGCCGCGCGCAGGGTCACGAGCGGGTCGTCGAGCGAGCCCAGCGCGGCCACGGCCCACGCCGGCACGGGCGAGTCCTTGGGCAGGCGCGCGGCCACGGCGGCGAAGTCGGGCCTCGGCCCGCCCTCGAGCTCGGCCTTCTCGGCCGCCTTCACCGCCTCGGCCACCTCGAGGAAGCCGGGCGGGAAGGCGTCCTTGATCCCCACCGGGTCGGCCTCGAACGCCTCGAGGAGCGGCAGGTAGTGGGCCCCGGGGCGCGGCGGCTCGGCGAGGGGCTCCGACGCGATCAGGGCGACCTTCACGTCGGTGAGGTCGAGCTCCTTCACCGGGCAGTGGGCGCGCCAGAGCAGCTCGAGGCGCCCGGCGTCGGTGTCGGCGAAGAGCGTGTCGAGCGCGAACTTCAGGTCGTGGACCGTGCCGTCGGTGCGCTTGACCAGCGCGCGCAGGCGTAGCCCCGGCAGCCGCGCCTCGAAGCGCGGCGCCGCGGGGTGCAGGTGCTGGAACCAGACGACCTCGTCGCCCCGCAGGGCGTCCACCTGCTGGTCGGGCGGGGCGGCGTTGTAGTAGCTCCAGTCGAAGTCGTCGGCGACGAACGGCGCGCGGGTCTCCTCCCACGTCTTGCCGTAGTTCTTGCCCGTCTTGCCGCGCCGCGCCGGCCACTGCGAGCTCACGGGCAGGAAGCACGCGGGAGCCGCCTTCTGGCCCGTCCTCGTCACCGGCGCGCGCGGGTCCTCGACGGTCGGCAGCTCGGGGCCGACGTGGCCGCGGCCGACCGGGTTGTCGGGGAAGCCCGGGCCGCCGTAGGCGTTCTCCCAGGTGAGCGGCATGCTCCGGAAGGGCTGCGGCTCGGAGACGGTCCCGCCGAAGAGCACGCCGGGCGTGAACGCGCGCGGCCCGTGGACGCGGAGCGTCTTCGACCAGGCCCCCACGCCGAAGGCCACGTCGCACACGACGTCGGCGCCGCGCGGCGGGTGGCACGTCCCCCTGAGCAGCAGGTCGACGCGCGGCTTCCAGTCGGCGAAGTCGTCGTGGCGCACCGAGGGGCCCTGGCGCTCGGGGTCCTTCGGCGACCACTGCTCCCCCGACATGAACCCCTGGGCGATCGGGTCCTCGATCGGCGTCAGCGGCTCGCCCGGCGCGAGGCGGAACACGCCGCGCACGCACACGGCCATCTCGACCTCGCGCGCCCTTCGGGAGGTGGCCTTGGGGCCCCAGAAGAACGGCGTCAGGTTCTTGTGCAGGACGCTCACGCTCAGTGGCCGATCTGCACCTGGTGCCCGTCGAGCTTGAGCGTCTCGCGGGCCAGCGTCACCGAGCGCTCGCAGTGGCTCAGGTCCTCGCCCTGGACGACCCGGCGCGACTCGCCGGCCTGCACCCGCAGCTGGTCCTTGACCCAGCGGAACGCGGTGTCGACGCGCTCGGTGAGCGTGCCGGCGAACGTCCGCAGGAGCCGCGCCCGCAAGGTGATCTCGTCGCCCTCGACCTCGACGCCGCGGTCGCCGCGGAGGGTCAGCGTGCCGCCGACCGCGCGGACGTCGACGTCGCCCGGGAGGTCGAGCCGCGCGCGGGCGGGCGCGCCGAGGGCCCCGATCGCCCAGGCCTCCCGGCCTCGCCCCAGGACGAGCAGGCGGTCGCCCGCCGACGGGGCGAACGGCGCCGCGAGGGCCAGCGCGGCGTCGACCACGGGCGCGCCGTCGGCCTCGAGCAGCCGCACGCGCAGGCGGCCGGTCCCGACCTCGACGACCTCCGCGGGGCCCAGGTAGCCGTCGTCGGCCGCGGCGGGCGGCCACACGGCCGCGCTCGGGTGCTGCATGGGTCCCCCCCCTCCTCGCGGGGGTCGAACTCTAGCAGGTCGAACCCCCGGCCGCGCGGCCCCGCTTCAGGAGAGGGTCACGACCCAGGCGTCGGCGTCCTCCTCGTCGGGGTAGCCGCCGACGAGGAGCTTGCGCGGGCGGCCCTGGACCTGCACCCAGTAGGCGGCGTCCGGGCCGATCTGGTTCTTGCAGGCGCAGGCGAGGAACTCCGTCCCGCCGACCTCGGCCTGGATCTCGTCGATCGGGAACTCGAGGACCGTGTCGGACGGCAGCTCGGCGCGCTTGCCCACGCCGTGCTGCTGGACCTTCGCCCCGTCCGACACGCCGAGCATGGCCCCGCGCCAGTCGCCGGCGGGCGGCGCCGCCACGAGCCACAGGCCGATGTGCGGGTGGCCGATCGCGTCCAGGTGGAAGCCCTCGGGGCGGGCGGTCGAGGGCTTGCCGCGCACGGCCAGCGTCAGGCGCGCGGCCCAGGGGCGGCTGCCGTCGATGAGCACGTGGCCGCGCAGGGGCACGGGCAGGTCCTCGGCCTTGGGCGCGAAGTCGAGCCCGACGAGGACGAAGTGGGGCGGGGCCGCGCCGCGCTTGCTCCTGACGACGGCCGTGGCCATGGACAGCCCCCAGCGGTTCGTCTCCACCTCGAGGTCCTGGCGCCGCGCCGCGACGACCCACACCTCGGCCGAGGCCGGGTCGGCGAGCGCGTCGGCCAGCTCGGCCCAGGCGTGCTCGAGGACGTCGTCCTTCCAGCGCGCCCCGAACACGTCGAACCCGGCCTGGTCGAGCGCGGCCACGGCCGCGTCGGGGGCCGGCGCGCCCTCCTCGGTCGGCATCCAGGTGAGGCAGAGCTTCCGTCCGGCCACGCGCACCCCCCTCGGCGGTCAGCGACGCTACTCGACCGGGGCCCCGGCGCAAGCGGGGCCCGGCCGGCGCGTCACGGGCCGATGTTGCTCATCGTCGACATGGTCGTGTGCGCGAGCTGCGTGATCTGCCGCTGCAGCGACACGACCTCGGCCTGCAGGTCGATCTCCTGCTTCTTGGGGATGTTGATCTCCTTGCAGCCGTCCGCCGCGATCGTGATCTTGAGCCCGCAGGCGGCCGCGATGGCGATCTCGAGCAGGAGCGAGGCCGAGATGTCGATCTTCATCTGCGCGCCGGCGAAGACGTTGATCTCCGACTTGGCGCCGACGAACACCCCCAGCTCGTTCTTCGCGCCGAGCGTCAGCGTGATCGCGTCCGCCACCGAGAGGTTCAGCTTGAGCTCCATCGCGTAGCCGAGGACGATGGCCGTCTCGGTCTTCACCGCGACGGTCAGCTCCAGCTTGTTGCGCGGCGCGATGACGATCTCGTGCTCGTCCTTCGGCGCCAGGCCGCAGGAGAGCGAGAACTCGGGCCCGGTGGTGACGGTGAGCGAGTTCTTGGGCCCGAGATTGAACGAGTGCTCCAGCGTGGGGCCGAGCGTGATCGAGTTGGACTCCGCGGCGACGAGCGTCAGCTCGAGCTTCCACGCCCCGCCGACCGTGATCGACGTCTCGGTGGTGCGCGCCAGCTTGAAGCTGAACGAGTCCTTGCCGCCCAGGGTGAGCTCCGACGACTGGTCGGCGCCGAGGCGGATCGTCGTCGACTGCGCCGCGCCGACCGACGTCTCCGTCTTGAAGTCGACGCCCACGTGCGTCGAGGTCTCGAGCTTGTTGCCGATGTGCGTCGAGGTCTCGATCGCGTGGCCGATGTGCGTGCTCGTCGACTTCGCGTCTCCGGTGTGCTCGGACGTCTCGACCTTGTCGCCGTCGTGGATCGAGTCCTCCGTCTGCAGGCCCTCGGCCTTGTTCATCGTGTAGCCGTCGGAGGTCGAGTAGTTGTACGTGTTCGACACGTTGTCGAGCGTGTAGCGGGAGTCGCCGTCCTTGATGAGGATCCCGCTGCCGATCGCCTCGATCTTGACCGTCGACTCGGCGTGGTCGGCCTCGAACTTGTAGCCGTCGAAGACGGCCGGCTCGTCGAAGCCGGTCAGCCGGTCGATCGCCGTGTCGATCAGCTCCTGGTCGTCGGGCCAGGCCTCGAGGTAGGCCGCGAGGACCGTCTTGGCGCCCGCCGCCCCGGCGGCCGTCGGGTCGCCGCCCGCGCCGCCGCCAGGCCCGCCGCGCGCGGCGAGGCCCGGCGGGAGCCGGCCCCCGCCCGCGATCGCCCGCAGGAGCCCCGGGCTCGGCGGCCGCGGCAGCGGCGGCGCCCACGGGGCTGCTGGAGCGGGCTCGCCGCCGCCGCCGCCGCCGGCCCCGTCGTCGCCGCCCTCTTCCTCGGTGGACGCGGGCTGGCGCAGGTCGCGCATGTGGCCGCCCGAGGCGTCCACGAAGACGAAGCCGGCCAGGTCCGGATCGTCGTCGAGGATCACCGCGTTGCCCGAGGTCGTGTGCAGGCGGTTCTGCTTGTGGTTGGCGAGGTCGACCGGGCTCGGCGAGTGGGGGTTCGGCACGGCGGCGGCGATCACGGGCCGGTCGGGGTCGCCGTCGATGTGCGTGAGGAGCACCTCGGTCCCCTTGCGCAGGGGGAAGTGCAGGCCGACGCCCGGGCCGGCGTAGGGCTGCGCCAGGCGCACGCGGCGCGAGGCGCGGCCCGCCGGCTTGCGCTCGCCCTCGTCTTCCTCGGCCTCCGCCAGGTCCCAGGGGAGGCGCACCAGGTAGCCGCCGTCGTCGTCGAGGTCGGCGAACTCGCCGTCGCCGGCCGAGTCGATGCGCGCGTGGATCACGCCCTTGATCGCCGGCCAGGGGGTCGCGCGCGCCGGCCGGAAGGTGCGCCGGGCGGGGACCGCCTCGAACGTGTTGGCGTAGTTCGACGAGGTGACCACGCCGGCCTCGAAGTTGACCGCCTGCTCGGCCTCGTGGCGCACGGCCGTGACCACGTACTCGTCGTCGAAGTCGGCGCGGAAGTGCCCCTCGAGGGCGAACGTCCGCCCGGGCCGGAACGAGCGGCAGGTGCCCCGCCCCTCGAAGACCTGCTCGCGCGCGTCGAGCGCCTCGCGCCGCGTCGCCGCGTGGGCCTCGGCCTGGGCCGGCGTCCGCACGTGCGCGTTGTACTCGTGGCGCAGCCCCGGCCGGGGGGTGTCGTCCTCGCGCGCGACGACCCGCGCCCCGGGGTCGCGCCAGTTCCAGTCGGCGATCACGACCGCGCCCGGCTGCCGCGCGGCCGTGCAGCGCAGGGCCACGATGTCCTCGTCGGCGCCCGTCTTCTGCGTCTCGCCGCCGCCCTTGGGGCGGTAGCGGAAGCGGTGCCCGGGCGCCGCCGGGCGGTAGGCGGAGGCCGCGTCGGCGAAGACGACCTTCTCGCGCGTGCCGTCGTTGTCGAAGAAGTAGAAGATCCCCTCGCGCTCGAGCCAGCGCGTGAGGAACGCCAGGTCGGTCTCCTCGTACTGCACGACGTACTCGCGCTCGGGGTAGACGTCGCGCTCCTTGGGCTCGCCCTGGCCGGTCCGAGCCAGGCGGAGGTCGAAGTCCTGGCCCGACTCGAGCCGCAGGTCGGCCTTGAGGACGGCGGCCACGAGCTCGTCGATCGTCTGGTCGAGGAACACGCGGCTGCGGTGGAAGTCGGCGAGGCGGCGCAGGTCGGGGACGAACACCGCCTCGTAGCGGACGAGCCCGTGGTCCTGCTCGAGCTCCGTGATGCGCTCGAGCGCCCCGTGGTACCAGCGGAAGACGCGCCCCTCGCCGCCGACGACGGTGCCCTCGAGGCCCAGGCGCGCCGGCGCGTAGAGGATCTTGCTCAGGTCGAGCCGCGCCTCCGAGGAGAGGAGCTCGAGCTCGAAGCGGAAGCACGAGGAGAGGCGCTCCTCGCCCACGAGCCGCGTGCAGACGAGCGTCGTCGGCGGCACCGCCTCCGACTCGAACTTGATCGCGAGGTTCGCGATGCCCGCCATGGGTGGCCCCCCTCGCGGCGCGCGGCGCGTCGCGGGTCGAAGGGTAGCAGGGCCGGGAGGGCGACCCAAGGGGGGGTAAGATCCCGCGCCTCGTGCCCGCCCTCGCCCTCGCGACCCCGACGCTCGTCGCGGCGACCCCGGACGCGCTCCTGAGCGCGTCCGAGGCGCCGCTCGCCCGGCCCGCCTACGCCCTGCGCTACGCGCTGGCGGGGACCTCCGGCGCCACGCTCGTCCAGCGCGTCGAGACGCGCGTGCGCCTCCTGCGCGGCGACGAGGCGGTGGTCGAGTACCACGCCGTCGAGTGGGAGTTCTTCACCTTCGCGCCCGGTCCGCCCGAGGCGCGGGTCGACCTGCACGACTTCGACGCGCGCCGCGACGGCTGGGCGCCCGCCGGCGTCGCGGCGCTCCTGCGCCGCCGCGGCCGCCGCGCCCCGGACGGCCCGGCGCGCCTCGAGGTGCAGAAGGACTTCCTCCTCGGCCCGGGCGAGGTCGAGGGCGCCTGCCCGGCCCACGTCACCCCCGGCGGCGGCGCCTTCGGCCTCCTGGCGGGCGGCGAGGGCGAGGTCGCGCGCGTCACGCTGGTGCTCTCACCCGCGGCCGACCCCGTCGAGGCGGCGCCGCGCCCGCCGCCGGCCCCCCGCATCGGGGTGGGGCGGCTGCTCGCGGGGCCGCGCCTCGCGGCCCTCGAGCGCCTGAGCTTCACGCCCGCGACGCTGTCCGGGCGCGTCGAGCGCCGGGGCTACGCCCCCGCCTCGCGCTCGCCTGGCGGCGCAGGGTAGACTCCGGCCCTCCATGCTGACCCTTCACCTGACCGTCCGGGACGACCCGCGCCCGCCGCGCACGCACGTCGTCGACGGGCCGAAGCTCATCCTGGGCCGCGCGCCGCAGTGCGACCTCGTCCTCGAGGGGCGCGAGCTCGGGGCCAGCTCCGAGCACGCGCGCATCGAGCTCCTCGGCGGCACCTACTACATCTTCGACCAGGGGAGCACCAACGGGACGGTCTTCAACGGCACGCGCATCCGCGCCCACTCGAGCGTCCCGATCTCGAACGGCGACAAGATCTACATCGGCCGCTGGGTGGTGACGTGCGAGCTCGTCAACCCGCGGACGCGGCGCTGGAAGCAGGGCAGCGTCGTCGACCCGGCGGCGCACGCCCTCCTGCAGGGCCTCGAGGTGCTGGCGCCCGACGCGGTGACGCCCGCGCTGCGCGCGCGGCTCGACGCCGTGCCGCCGCACGAGCGCGGGGCGCTCCTCGCCCAGGCCGAGTCCGCCTCGCCCCAGGGGCCGCTGCGGGCGGCCGTCACGGCCGAGATCGAGCGGCGCGAGGAGGTGCGCGACGCCTGCGCGCAGGCGATGACCTCGCTCAGCCTGCACCACACGGCGCACGAGGCGCCGTTCGAGCGCGGCGACGACGTGCGCCGCTTCTTCCGCCTGGCCGACCAGGCGCTCGAGCTCATGGTCGAGTGGGTCACCGGCTGCATCCAGGCGCGCCGGGCCTTCGAGGAGAAGTTCAGCGCCAAGGTCACGCGCTTCTTCGGCCTGGAGAGCAACCCGCTCAAGCACGCCCTCACGGCCACGCAGGCCGGGCGCTACCTGCTCGACTGGTCCGAGCCGCGCGACGCCGAGCGGATCAAGACGTCGCTCGAGCAGACCCTCCGCGACCTGACCGCGCACCAGCTCGGCGTGCTCGCCGGCGCGCAGCAGGTCGCCAAGGCGATCCTCGCCCGCCTCGACCCGGCGGGGCTGGAGAAGGAGAGCGGCGGCGGGTGGCTCGCCGTCTCGGCCAAGGCGCGGGCCTGGGACCACTACGTGGCCACGTTCAAGGACCTGACCGAGAACGAGGCGAAGCTCTTCAACGACGTCGTCTACCCGGCCCTGCGCCAGGGCTACCTCGAGACGCACGAGGCCCAGCTCGAGGCGGCGACGCCCGCACCGGCGGCCGAGGAGGGCGGCGCCGAGTCCACCCTGCGCGTGGAGCCTGCGCCCCCCCCCACGTGAGTGGGCGCGGCCGGCTTGACGCTCGCACGCGCTTGACTTCACCTCCGCAGCGGGACAGACTCTCGCCCCGCGCCGGCCTGGGTGGACGGGTCGAGGGGGGTGACATGCCGGGCATCAAGGGGCGGGCGCGCCCGAGCGCGGCCGCCCTCGTCTTCATCATCACGCTCGCGGGCTGCCAGGGGCAGGGGACGACCCCGCAGCAGGCGGCGCAGCAGCGGAAGCCGCCGCGCGCCTCGCTCGTCCTGCGCGTGCAGGCGGCGCCCGACCTCAACCCGAACGGCCGCGGCGAGGCCACCCCGGTCGACGTGCGGGTCTACCAGCTCGACGACCGGGTCGCGTTCACCGAGGTCTCGTTCGAGGAGCTGTGGACGAGCGCCGAGCGGCTCGGGACCTCGGCGCTCGGCGAGCCGAAGGTCTTCACGTTCGAGCCGCAGCCGGCCGACGCGCCGCCGCAGGCGCACGAGCTCAAGCTCGACCCGAAGGCGCAGTTCCTCGGGATCATGGCCCTCTACGCCGCGGAGCGGAAGGAGGGCCTCGAGGAGCGCAAGCTGTGCGTGGCGATCGACGAGGCGGCGATGAAGGTCGTCCTCCTCTCGGGGCACAGCGTGCGCCTCGTGGACCCCACCCAGTGAGCCCGGGAGCGGCATGAGCGACTACACCCAGCGGGTGGCGTGGGGCGAGGGGACGCTCCTCGCCCCCCAGCACTTCCAGCAGGCCGAGCGCTACCTCGAGCAGAGCGTGCGCCGCCGGCTGAGGGCGCTCCGGGCCCTCGACTGGGGGCTCCTGCACCTCAAGGTCGATCCGGACGCGCTGGCCGGGGGCGAGCTCTCGCTCCTCGAGGGTGCGGGGGTCTTCCCCGACGGCGAGGGCTTCCACTTCCCCGGCCAGGACGCGGCCCCGCCGCCGCGCCGGGTCGACGCGGCCTTCCCGGCGGGGGCGGCGACGGTGGGCGTCTACATGGCGCTGCCGCGCTCGCGCGCGGGTGACCTCGCCTTCCGCGGCGACGCGGCGTCGGACGCGCTCACGCCCTACGACGTCGACGCGGTGACGCTCAAGGACGAGACGGCCCCGTCGAGCGAGCGCGAGGTGCGGGTCGGGCGCAAGCGCCTGCGCCTCCTGTTCACCAGCGAGCCGCGCGACGCCTTCACCTGCCTGCCGATCGCCGTGCTCCGGCGCGCGCAGACCGGGGCGGTCGAGCTCGACGACGGCTTCGTGCCGACCTGCCAGTACGCCTCGGCCTCGCCGCGCCTCCTCGGCGCCCTGCGGCGCGTCCTCGACGTCGTCGCCAAGCGGGCCGACGACCTGTCGCGCCAGCGCCGCCAGCGCGGTGACGGGATGGTCGACCTGGGCTCGGCGTCGTCGGCGCAGTTCTGGTTCCTGCACACGCTGAACGCGCACCTGCCGCTCTTGCGGGCCGTCTACCAGCAGCCGCGCGTCCACCCCTACGAGGTCTACCGCGAGCTGGCCTCGCTGTGCGGGGCGCTGTTCACCTTCTCGTCGCGGGGCGGGGCGCAGGACGTGCCGCCCTACGTGCACGACGACCTGACGGCGACGTTCGTCGGGCTCGAGGCCATGCTGCTCGAGCTCGTCGGCACGGCCATGCCGACGCGGTGCGTGCCGATCCCGCTCGAGCGGGCGCGCGACCTCGTCCACGTCGGCCGGATCCACGACGAGCGGCTCCTGGGCGCGAAGCTGTTCCTCTCCGTCGGGGCCGACGTCCCGCCCGAGAAGGTGGTCCGGGAGCTGCCGGTCAAGGCCAAGGTCACGAGCCCGGACCTCGTCGACGCGCTCGTCGTGCGGGCCCTCCCGGGCCTGCCGATCGGCCACATCGAGTCGCCCCCGCCCGACGTCCCGGTCCAGGGCGGCCGCTTCTACTTCCAGCTGTCGCAGCAGGGCGAGCACTGGCAGGCCGTGGCCACGACGCGCGCCCTCGGGATCTACGTGCCGGCCGAGTTCACCGGGCTCAAGCTCGAGCTCGTCGCGATCAAGGACAGCTAGTGACCGCGCCCCCGCCGCCGCCCGCGCCGCCTCCGCCCCCGCCCGCGCCGCCGCCCCCGCCGGCAGGAGGGCCGCCGGCGCCGCAGCCGTCGCCGTTCGGCGCGCCGGCCCCGCAGCCGTCGCCGTTCGGCGCGCCGGCGCCCGCAGCCGTCGCCGTTCGGCGCGCCGGCCACGCAGCCGTCGCCGTTCGGCGCGCCGGCCCCGCAGCCGTCGCCGTTCAGGCGCCGGCCGCGCAGCCGTCGCCGTTCGGGGCGCCGGCCGCGCAGCCGTCGCCGTTCGGCGCGCCGGCCGCGCAGCCGTCGCCGTTCGGCGCGCCGGCCGCGCAGCCGTCGCCGTTCGGCGCGCCTTGCGCCCCAGCCGTCGCCGTTCGGCGCGCCTGCGCCCCAGCCGTCGCCGTTCGGCGCGCCTGCGCCCCAGCCGTCGCCGTTCGGCGGCGCGCCTGCGCCCCAGCCGTCGCCGTTCGGCGCGCCTGCGCCCAGCCGTCGCCGTTCGGCGCGCCGGCGCCCCAGCCGTCGCCGTTCGGCGCGCCGGCGCCCCAGCCGTCGCCGTTCGGCGCGCCGGCGCCCCAGCCGTCGCCGTTCGGCGCGCCGGCGCCCCAGCCGTCGCCGTTCGGCGCGCCGGCCGCACAGCCGCCGTTCGGCGCTCCGGCTCCGGCGCCCGCGCCTCTCCAGGCCTGGACGCCGCCTCCTCCGGCCGCGACGACGCCGCCGGCCCCCGCCTGGACTCCGCCTGCCGCTCCCGCTCCCGCTCCCGCTCCCGCTCCCGCCCCCGCTCCCGCTCCCGCTCCCGCTCCCGCGCCGCCCGTCGCGGCCGCGGCCCCGGTCCGCCCCGCGACCCGCGTCGCCGAGGCCTGCGACCCGTTCTTCGTCCTCGTGCTCGAGCTCCAGCAGCTCGCCGACCCCGGCGCCGCGGACGTCCTCCGCGCCCGGCTCAACGCCCAGCTCACGGCGATCTCGGCCGCGGCCCGCGGGCTCGGCGCCTCCGAGGGGGCGATCGGCGACCTGCGCTACGCCCTCGTCGCCCTCGCCGACGAGGTCGTCCTCGGCTCGAGCTGGCCGCTCCGCGCCGAGTGGCAGGGCCGCCCGCTCCAGCTCGAGCACTTCAACAGCTTCGCCGCCGGCGAGGAGTTCTTCCGCCGCCTCGACGCCGTCCGCGCCGGCGCCGACCCGCACCGCGTCGACCTCCTCTCGGTCCTCGCCACCTGCCTCTGCCTGGGCTTCCGCGGCAAGCACGTGGGCGTACAGGGCATGGAGGTCGTGAGAGGCCTGCAGCGGGCCCTGATCGACGAGGTCAAGGCCGCGTCCGAGCAGGCCGCCCGGCAGGCGTCCGCGGGCGGCGGCTCCGCCACCGACGTGGCCGCCGGCCGCACCCGGCGCCGCTCGGAGCCGGGCGAGCTCTCGCCCGCCTGGCGCCCGCCGGCCGAGCCGCTCATGTCCCGCCGCACGCGGGACCTCCCCGTGCGGCTCGTGGCCGTGGCCTGCGCCGCCCTGACGCTCCTCGTCTTCGTGGGCCTCGCGGCGGCCCTCCGCCACGGCACCTCGGCCGTCCTGCAGACGGTCGGGCAGTAGTGTCGCGCGCGCCGCGACCGGAGGTCGAATGAAGGGCGCCCTGGTGAACCTCCTCGCCCTGGGCGTGCTCTGCGCGCTCCTGTGGTTCGGAGGCCAGTACTTCGAGTTCCCGGTCCAGCACCGCGTCGCGGCGATCCTCGCCGCGCTCGCCCTGTGGCTGCTCGTCTTCCTCTGGCAGCGCTTCCAGGCGATCCGCACGGCGCGCCTGATCGAGGCCCGCCTCCGCGAGCAGGCGGCCGACCAGATCGCCAACAGCCGCCCGGCCGAGCGCGACCAGCTGCAGGAGCTCGAGAAGCGGCTCCACGACGCGATCAACGCCCTGAAGCGGAGCAAGCTGGGGACGAGCGCGCTCGCCGAGCTGCCCTGGTACATCATCATCGGCCCGCCCGGCAGCGGGAAGAGCACCGCGCTCCAGGCCTCGGGGCTCGAGTTCCCGCGCATCGGCGAGGGCCTGAACGGGATCGCCGGCGTCGGCGGCACGCGCAACTGCGAGTGGTGGTTCACGTCGGAGGGGATCCTCCTCGACACCGCCGGCCGCTACACGTCGGTCGCCGAGGACCGCGCCGAGTGGCTCGGCTTCCTGGGCATGCTCAAGCGCGCCCGCCATCGCACCCCGATCAACGGGGCGATCGTGGCCCTGAGCATCGTCGACATCATCCAGGCCAACGACGACCAGCTCGAGGGGCACGCGCGGGCCGTCCGGGAGCGCGTCGAGGAGCTCGGCCAGGAGCTCGAGGAGGTGTTCCCGGTCTACCTGATGTTCACCAAGTGCGACCTGCTCCAGGGCTTCGTCGAGAGCTTCGAGGCCCTCGGGCGCGCCGAGCGCGAGCAGGTGTGGGGCTACACCTTCGCCTACGAGGACCTCGCCGCGGAGCGGCGGCGCACGATCCTCCAGCGCGAGCTGGGCGGCCTCGTCGACCGGCTGACCGTGCGGCGCCTCGAGCTCCTCGCCCAGGAGCGCCCGCCCGCGGTCGCCCAGCGCCTGCACGCGTTCCCCCAGCAGCTCGCGGCGGCGACCGACAAGCTGCTGCGCTTCGTCGAGCGCGCCTTCCCCGAGAACCCCTTCCGCGAGCAGCCGCTCCTGCGCGGCGTCTACCTGAGCTCGGGGACGCAGGAGGGCCGGCCGATCGACCAGGTGCTCGGCGCCCTCCGCGCCGCCTTCGGCGGCGCGGCGCCCGCCGAGGCGGCGGCGGAGCCGCCGCGGGAGAAGAAGAGCTACTTCCTCACCAACCTGTTCCGGAGGGTCGTCTTCCCCGACCGCGGGCTGGCGCGGAGCCTCGCGAGCGCGGAGCGGCGGCGCCGGGCCGTCCACCTGGCGACGATCGCCGCCTGCGCGCTGGCGACCGTCGGCGCCCTCACGCTGGTCGCCGGCTCGTTCGCGGGCAACCGCGGGCTCACGGCGCGGGTCGAGGCCGGCGCCACGGCCGCCGCGCGCGTGGCGAAGGACGAGCGCGCCACCCGCGCCGACCGCCTGAAGGCGCTCGAGGCCCTGCGCCCGGTCGTGGCCGAGCTGTGGGCGCACGAGCGCGACGGCTCGCCCTGGGGCCTCGGCTGGGGGCTCTACCAGGGCGGGCGCCTGTGGGGCGTGCGCCAGGCGTGGTACGCCGAGCTGCGCCGGACGCTCCTCGCGCCATGCCTCGCCGCGCTCGAGGCCGAGCTCGTCCGCGCGTCGGCCCCGGCGGCCGACATGGCGGCCCTCAAGCGCGAGTACGGCCTCGAGCACGAGCAGGCGGTCTACGAGGAGCTCTACGAGCTCCTGCGCGCCTACCTGATGCTCGGCGGCCGGCTGACCCCCTCGGCGCAGGACCTCGGCCGGCAGCTCCGCGGGCGCGGGCGCTGGACGCGCGGCCTCGGCGAGGCGCCCGCCGGGGCGGACGGCGAGGTGGCCGCGGCGCAGCTCGCGCAGCTCCTCGAGCTCCTGCCGCTCGTGGCCGAGTGGGCCCCGCCGCTCGACGACGAGCTCGTCGCCCGCGTGCGCAAGAAGCTCGAGGCCAACTACTGGGTCTCGCAGAGCTACACGATGATCCGCGACACGCGCGCCGACAAGGCGGGCGTCGAGACGGCCGCCGCGCTCTTCGGCTCCGCCGCCGAGCTGTTCACGCCCACGGAGCCCGTGTCGAAGGTCTTCACGCGCGCCGAGTGGGACGAGCACTTCGCGCGCGCCGTGGGCGAGAAGAGCGAGCACCTCGCCGCGCAGTACGCCGAGATGAAGACGCCCAAGACGCGCCAGGCGATCGAGCAGGAGCTGCGCGGCTACTACGAGCTCGAGGGCCGGCAGCGCTGGCTGAAGCTCCTCGACGACCTGCACGTGGCGCCGTTCGACGGGGTCGAGGGGGCGGCGAAGCGCCTCGACCTGCTGGGCAGCCCGCGGAGCCCGCTGCCGACCCTCGTGGGCGACGCGTGGCTCCGCCAGCACATCCTCGACCTCGACGCCGCGAAGGGCGAGCTCGTGGCGCGCCCGCCGCGGCGGCGCAAGCCCGACGAGCCGGTGCGCCCGTGGCTCGACCAGGCGCAGGACGAGCTGGCGCGCCTGGCGCGCGCCTTCGAGGAGGCCTCCAAGCGGCCGAGGGGCGAGCGGGTCTACGCGCTGGCCGAGGCCGACCGGCTGCGCGAGCTCGACCCCCTGCAGGCGACCTTCAAGGAGGTCGCGGCCAGCCTCCTCGACGACATCGCGCCGCAGGCGCCCGCCGCCCAGGAGAGCTACGTGCGCCGCTTCTTCCGCGAGGTCCTCGACCGCGCGGTCGAGGCCCTGCAGCGCGAGGCCCTGGCCGAGGCGAACGCCCGCTGGGCGGCGACGGTCCACGACATCCACCGCACCCGCTGCGCCGGCCGCTACCCGTTCGCGAGGGACGCGGCGGAGGACGCGCCGCTCCTCGAGGTCATGGGCATGGTGAACCCGGCCACGGGCGCCGTGTGGACGGTCGACAAGGCCCTGGCGCGCCTCCGCGCCTACGAGGTCTTCGGCCGCGGGCTGGCCACGACGGGCCCGCAGTACGCGCGCCACGTCGAGGGCGCGCGGCGCCTGCGCGACGCGCTCTTCCCGCCCGGGAAGGAGGCGCTGGCCGTGGCCCTGCAGGTGAAGCTGGTGAAGCGGCCCGGCGTGCGCAACCTGCGCCTGACCCTCGGCGACGACGCCTTCGCCGAGAACGAGCGCCCGGACCACCGCAAGGAGATGACCTGGGGCACCAAGCCCGGCGCCAAGCTGGCGATCCAGGCCACGAACCAGCCGGAGTGGATCCAGCGCGACTTCTCCAGCTCGCCCTGGGGCCTCCTGCGGCTCCTGGACGCGGGGACGCTCGACCCGACGAAGACGAGCGGCCGGACCTACTGCTACACGTGGTCGTTCGAGGTCGGCGGCGAGCAGCGCCTGGCCGAGGTCGAGCTCGAGGCGGCCCGCGAGGAGGCCCGGCCGGTCCTGGCCCGGGCCCTGTTCGCCGACCTCGAGGCGCCGCCGCCGGGGGTCGAGCGGTGACGCTCCTGCGGGCCGAGTGCTTCGGGAAGCTGCCGGCGCACGGCGACTTCATCCGGCACCACGCCGGCCCCGAGCTCCTCGAGCTCGACCAGTGGCTCCAGGCGGGGCTCCTCGCGGCGCGCGCCCGGATCGACTGGGCGGCGGCCTGGCCGGCCACGCCGCCGCTGCGCTTCCTGCGCCGCGCGGCGTCGGGGCGCCTCCTCGCCGGGGTGCTCGTGGCCAGCCGCGACACGGCCGGGCGCGACTACCCGTTCGTGATCGCCGCGCCCTTCGACGCCCGCGAGGTCGGGCACCGGCCGGAGCTGGCCCCGCTCCTCGCCGAGCCGTTCCTCGCCGCGGCCGAGGCGGTGGCCACGCGCCCGTGGGACGGGCTCGACCACCGCGCCGTCACGGCCGAGGTCGACCGCCTCGTGGGCGAGGTCGACGCGCGCGCCGCCGAGCAGCGCCTCGCGGCCCTCCTCCCGGCGGCGACGCTCGAGGCGCTCCTCGAGGGCGGCGGCGTCCCGCACGAGGCGCTGCCCCTGCTCCTCGACAACGCGGCGAGCCTGCTCGGGCCGCGCTCGCGCCCGCGCTTCGCCCTGGCCCTGCCGGGCGCCGGCGACGCGGACCGCGCGGCGGTGTGGCTGGCGCTCGTGGTTGCCCTCCGCGGCGACGCGTCGCGCTTCCCGCCGCTCGCCACGTGGTCGACGGACGCGCGCGGCGCCGCCGCCGGCCTGCGCCTCGTGCTCGTCGAGCCGGCGGGCGAGCACTTCGTCGCGCTCGCCCTGCGCCACCTGCCGAGCGACGCCTGCGACCTGGCGCGCGAGGGCCTCGAGAGCCCCGGCCTGATGAGCAAGGCCCGCGAGCGCTTCGGCGCGCTGGCCGACGGGGCCCGCAGCGTCGCCGACCTCGCGCCGCGCCTCGCCGCGATCGCCCGCTGACGCGCTCCCACCCGGTCGGGTGGTGCGCGCGGCGAGATCGACGACAGCGTGCACGTGCTCGACCCGCCAGAGCGAGCGATGGGGACGGGCGGAACGGGACAGTTCGTGCCGGTCCGGGACTTGCGCCGATCGCCCGCCCCTCGCGAGCGCATCATCGTCTGCAGGCCTGAGCTCGAGAGGAATCGCGCAGCGATTCTTCTCGAGCTCAGGGAGAGGATCCGGTTGACATGCCCCTTCCTGCCTCATACCCTTCCGACCCGTCGCGCGGCGATGCGCGCATTTCGGTGGGGGGACGCCGGTTTTGTCGATCCTGGCCCAGCTCGATGGCCTCGGCGCGCGCCCCGTCCCGGGCGCCGCGCCCGCCGGCAAGGCGGCGCGTTACGAGCCCGAGTACGAGGAGCTGAACGCCGAGGTCGAGGCGCTCGGGTCTCTCACGGGCAAGCAGGTCGACTGGGAGAAGGTCGTCGACCGCGGGGTCACGATCGTCCGCGACAAGAGCAAGGACCTGCTCGTCGCCAGCTACCTCGCCTTCGGGCTCTTCCAGCTGCAGGACTTCGCCGGGCTGGCCGCCGGGTTGGCCGTCGCGCGCGACATGGCGACGGCGCACTGGGACGGCCTCTTCCCCGAGCTCAAGCGCGCCCGCGCCCGCGGGACGGCGCTGGGCTGGCTCGCGCAGCGGCTGCAGCCGGTGATCGAGGGGCGCCCGGCGCCGACCGAGGCCGAGCGGCCGCAGCTCGAGGCGTGCATCGCGGCCCTGCGCGAGCTGCAGGCCGTCTGCGACGAGAAGCTCGGGCGCGACGGCCCGGCCCTCGGACCGCTCCGCCGCGCGCTCGAGGCCCGCCTCCAGGCGATCCCGGCGGAGGCGCCGCCGCCGCCCCCTCCGCCGCCGGTCGCTGCCCCGCCGCCCCCGGCCGCCCCGACCGGTGCTCCGCCGCCGCCCGCCGCGCCGCCGCCGGCCTCGTCGCGGGAGGCCGCGCCGCCCCCCGCGCCCGTCGCGCCCCCGCCCGCGCCGCCCCCCGCGCCCGTCGACGCCGGCGCGGTCCAGGCGACGCTCGACGCGACCTGGGAGACGCTCACGAAGACGGCGGACCTGCTCTTCGCCCAGAACGACGCCGACCCGCTCTCCTACCTGCTGCGCCGCACCGCGCTCTGGCGCGGCCTCGTGAAGGCCCCGGCCGCCAGCGGCAACCAGCTCGGCTTCACGGGCGGCGACCCGGGGCTCCTGCAGCGGCTGGAGGCGGCCGCCGAGCAGGGCGACCACGCCGCGCTCCTGCGCCTCGCCGAGCCGGCCGCCTCGCGGCAGCGGCTGTGGCTCGAGCCGTCGTTCCACGCGCTGCGCGCCCTCGAGGGCCTGGGCAAGCGCCACGAGGCCGCCCGCGACGCGCTCGCCAGCGAGCTCGTGGCGCTGGCCCGCCGCCTCCCGCAGCTCCCCGAGCTGACGTTCAAGAACGGCGTCCCGCTCCTCGGCCCCAAGGGCCGCGCCTGGCTCAAGGGCCAGCTCGCCGGCGGCGGCGGGGGGGCGAACGGCGCCGTCGCCGCGGACCCGCTCGACGCCGCCCTCGCCCGCGCGAGGGAGAAGCTCGCCGACGGCGGCCTCGCCGCGGCCGTCGAGGCGCTGGGCGACCCGGCCCCGTCGCGCGCCGGGGCCCGCGGCCGCTTCCGCGCGCGCCTCGCCCTGGCGCGGCTGTGCCTCGAGGCCGGCCGCGCCGACCTGGCCGCCGGCCAGCTCGAGGGGCTCGACGCCGAGCGGCAGCGCGTCGGCCTCGACGCCTGGGAGCCGGCGCTCGCCGTCGAGGTGCTGACGCTGCGCCTCGAGGCGCTGCGCCAGGCGCCGCAGAAGCCCAAGGACGCGCCCGAGCGGGCGCGTCAGATCCAGGATGCCCTGTGCCAGCTCGACCTCCAGGCCGCGCTGGCGTTCGGTCCGCAGTAGAGGAGGCCTCATGGCCAAGGACGACGGGTCGGTCGCGCCGCGCGAGCGCGTCAACATTCGGTACAAGTCCGCGACCGGCAACGCGCAGGAGCAGCGCGAGCTGCCGCTGAAGATGCTCTTCGTCGGCGACTACACGTTGCGTCAGGACGACACGCCGCTCGCCGAGCGCAAGGCGATCAACGTCAACAAGGACAACTTCAGCAAGGTCATGGAGGGCCAGAAGCTCAAGCTCGCCTTCGGCGTGAGCAACAAGCTCGAGGACGCCAAGGCCGGCGAGGCGCCCGGCGACCTGGGCGTGAACCTGAAGTTCGACAGCCTGGCCGACTTCAAGCCCGAGGCCGTGGCCAAGCAGGTCCCGGAGCTGAACAAGCTCCTCGAGCTGCGGCAGGCGCTCGTGTCGCTCAAGTCGCCGCTCGGCAACAACAAGGACTTCCAGAAGAAGATCAAGGACATCGTCGAGAACGAGGACACGCGCAAGAAGATCCTCGGCGAGCTCGGCGCCGACGGGAAGCAGGGGTAGACCGATGACGCAGGAGCAGAGCGCGGCGCCCGCCGCGGCGACCACGACGACGAGCGAGGGGTCGCTCCTCGACGAGATCATGCAGCAGACGAAGCTCTCCCCCGACCAGGAGGGCTACGACGTCGCCCGGCGCGGCGTCAGCGCGTTCATCGGCGAGCTGCTCGCCCCCGGCAAGCAGAAGAAGGCCGACAAGACGGTCATCGACGCCATGGTGGCCGAGATCGACCGCAAGCTCAGCGCGCAGGTCGACGAGATCCTGCACCACGAGCAGTTCCAGAAGCTCGAGAGCGCCTGGCGCGGCCTGAAGCTGGTCGTCGACCGGACCGACTTCCGCGAGAACGTGAAGCTCGAGCTCCTCAACGTCAGCAAGGAGGACCTCCTCGCCGACTTCGAGGACTCGCCGGAGATCGTGCAGTCGGGCCTCTACAAGACGATGTACACGAACGAGTTCGGCCAGTTCGGCGGCAGCCCCTACGGCGCCATGATCGGCAACTACGACTTCGGCCCCGGGCCGCAGGACGTGGCGCTGCTGGGCAAGATCGGCAGCGTCGCGGCCATGTCGCACTGCCCGTTCATCGCCGCGGCCGGCCCGCAGTTCTTCGGCATCGAGAGCTTCGAGGAGCTCCCGAACCTCAAGGACCTGCAGGCCGTGTTCGAGGGGCCGCAGTACGCCAAGTGGCACGCGTTCCGCGAGTCGGACGACGCGCGCAACGTCGGCCTGACCGTGCCGCGCTTCCTCCTGCGCCTGCCGTACGGCAAGGACACGGACCCGGTCAAGGCGTTCGAGTACACCGAGCAGGTCGCGGGCAACCACGGCGCCTACCTGTGGGGGAACACCTCGTTCGCCTTCGCCACGCGCCTGGCCGAGAGCTTCGCCAAGTACCGCTGGTGCCCGAACATCATCGGCCCGCAGAGCGGCGGCACGGTCAACGACCTGCCGCTGCACCAGTACGAGGCCATGGGCGAGATCCAGACGAAGATCCCCACCGAGGTGCTGATCTCGGACCGCCGCGAGTACGAGCTCGCGGAGCAGGGGTTCATCGCGCTGGCCATGCGCAAGGGCAGCGACGAGGCGTGCTTCTTCTCGGCCAACTCCTGCCAGAAGGCGAAGACCTTCGGCACGAGCAAGGAGGGGAAGGACGCGGAGATGAACTACCGCCTCGGGACGCAGCTCCCGTACATGTTCATCGTCAACCGCCTGTCGCACTACATCAAGGTGCTCCAGCGCGAGCAGATCGGCTCCTGGAAGGAGAAGGCCGACCTGCAGCGCGAGCTGAACCAGTGGATCGGCCAGTACGTCGCCGACGACGACAACCCGTCGCCGGCGATCCGCAGCCGCTGCCCGCTGCGCTCGGCGCAGATCGACGTCGAGGACGTCCCGGGCGAGGCCGGCTGGTACAAGGTGTCTATGAAGATCCGGCCCCACTTCAAGTACATGGGGTCGTTCTTCACGCTCTCGCTCGTGGGCAAGCTCGACAAGGAGTAGCCCGCCCCGCCGCCGGGCCCGGCCTGGGCCCGGCGGCCACGCACACGCACGCCGGCCGCGCGGGCGCGCCGGCGCTCCGATACACACACCGAACGAAGAAGAAGAAGGGGAGGCCCACGTGGCTGGTATGCGCGTCTTCATGAAGATCGATGGGATGCCGGGCTCGTCGCTCGAGAGCAACCGCGCCGACTGGTGCGACATCCGCGGCTTCAACCACGAGCTCAAGTATCCCTACGACATGGCCCAGGGCCGCGGGACCGGCTCGCCCACGCACGGGGCGTGCACGATCCTGAAGGAGATCGACAAGGCCTCGCCGAAGCTCTACGAGGCGCTGGCGAAGAACCTCAAGGTGAACAAGGTCGAGCTCGAGTTCGAGCGCGACAAGCCGGGCGACGGCTCGACCGAGATGTACTTCAAGATCGTGCTGCACGAGTGCCGCGTGATCTACGCGCGCCCGCACATCCCGCCGTTCAAGGACCGCGACCCCGACATGCCGCTGCACCTCGACGAGATCGGCTTCGGCTACCGCAAGATCGACTGGGAGTGGCTGTCGGGCGGCAAGCTGCCGACGACGTTCGACTTCACGAACCAGAGCTCGTAGCGCCCGCCGGCGCGCCGCCCCCCCCCCCCGGGGGGGGGGCGGCCGCCCCCCCGGGGGGGGCCCCCCCCCCCCCCCCCCGC
>JAMLIC010000030.1 GCA_023954375.1 Planctomycetota bacterium | reverse complement strand
GGGGGGGGGGGGGCGGGGGGGGGGGGGCGCGCGCCCCCCCCCCCCCCGACCGCTCACGCTCCCTCGGCGGCCAGGAGGCCGCCACCGGTCGCCTTCGCGCCGCATCGCCTCGCCCTCGTTCGGCTCGCCTGAGGCTCCTGCTGCGAAGGCGCGGGGGGAGGTGTGCTCGGAGGCGGCATTCGCTCGCCACCGCTCGGCATGGCGGCGGCGCCCCGTGGCCCGGGCACCCTCGCGGTCGCCGCCCCGCCCCGGTAGAGTGCGGCAGCCGCCCGGAGGGAAGCGCGGCGACGAGGACCGCCCCATGCCCAACGCCAACGACGTGCGCCTGCTCCAGGTGGCCGTGGCGCGCGGGCTCCTGAACCAGTCGCTCGCCGGCGCCTGCCTGTCCGAGATCGTGGCCGCCGAGCGCGAGGGGCGGACGGTGCGCGCCGCGCAGGTGCTCCTGCGCCGCCAGGCGCTCACGTCGGACCAGATCCTCTCGCTCGTGCAGTCGGTGCAGGACGTCGCGGCGCTCGACCAGCGGGTCGTCGGCGAGAGCACGGCCATGGGCATGGTCCTGCGCGGCGACGAGGCCACGGCGCAGGTCAAGGCCGGCGACACCCTGGGCGGCTACACGCTCGTGCGCGAGCTGGCGCGCGGGGCCGTGGGCATCCTCTTCGAGGGGCACCACCCGACGCTGCCCCCGGCGGCGATCAAGGTCCTGTCCGCCCAGGCGGCGCGCAGCCACGAGGTCGTGGCGCGCTTCCGTCAGGAGGCGCAGCTCCTGGCCTCGCTCGACCACCCCGGGCTGGTGAAGGTCCGCAGCTGCGACTTCGACCGCGGCGTCCACTACCTGGCCATGGACTACGTCCAGGGCCGCTCGCTCGCCGACCTGGTGCGCCCGGGCCAGCTCGCGCCGAAGAAGGCGCTCGAGGTGATCGCCGAGGTGGCGCGCACCTGCGCCTACATGCACGGCCGCGGCGTCGTCCACCGCGACATCAAGCCGGCGAACGTCATGGTCGCCACGGGCGGGCGCGTGCTCCTGGTCGACTTCGGCCTGGCCAAGGACACGCTCCGCCGCGACATCATCGCCACGCAGATGGGCAAGTTCATCGGCACCCCCGCCTA
The DNA here is from genome assembly GCA_023954375.1 of Planctomycetota bacterium. GTDB lineage: Bacteria > Planctomycetota > J058 > J058 > J058 > JAMLIC01. The sequence goes on along the minus strand of JAMLIC010000030.1, from coordinate 110,618 downwards.
CATGGCGCCCGAGCAGGCGCGCGGCGACCCGACCGCGATCGGCCCCTGGACCGACGTCTACGCCCTCGGCGCCGTCCTGTTCCGGTGCATCACCGGCCGCTACCCCTTCGCCGGCGACTCGTTCCTGGGGACGGTGCAGAAGATCTCGAGCGAGGACGCGCCGCCGCTCACCGCCTACCGCCCCGACGCGCCCCCCGACCTCGACCAGATCGTGCGGGCGGCCATGTTCCGCGACCCGTCGGCGCGGCCGACGGCCCAGCAGGTCGCGCAGGCGATCGCCGCGATCCTGGCCCGGGGGCCGCTGCTCATGCCGCCCGCGCCGCCGTTCGAGCAGGTGTGATCGACGGCTACGGCCGCGGATGCCGGCCGATGCGGCGCGCGCGCGGGTCGGCACGACGGGCAGGCCCTGCCCCCCGGTGCGCCCGTCCGCCCCACCACCGAACCACCGCCCGGGGCACGATCGAAAAGAGAAAGAAAAGGGACCGGGCGGCTCCCGCACGCTCAAGTCCCTTCGTTTCAGCCATCTCCGTCCCGTGGGCGGCCAGGGCACGCTCTTCGCACCGGACCGGCGGGTGCGCGGCGCGGGGGCCGCGCGGCGAGCACGACGGGACGAGGTGCAAGGTGATCGACGAGCGCAAGAGCAGGGGTTGGACGGCCGACGACGGGCTCGTGGGTGACAGCCCGCCCATGCGGGCCCTGGCCGACCGGGTGGAGCGCGTGGCGAAGAGCGGGCTCCCCGTGCTCGTGCGCGGCGAGACGGGCACCGGCAAGGAGCTCGTCGCCCGCGCCATCCACCGCCGCTCCCGCCGCTCGGGGCCGTTCGTCTCCGAGAACTGCGCGGCGCTCGCCGACTCGCTCCTCGAGGCGGAGCTCTTCGGCCACGAGCAGGGCGCCTTCACCGGCGCCGACCGCGCCCGCGACGGGCTGTTCGCCCGCGCCCACGGCGGCACGCTGTTCATCGACGAGGTGGGCGACATGTCGCCCGCCATGCAGGCCAAGCTCCTGCGCGTCCTGCAGGACGGCGAGGTGCGCCGCCTGGGCGGGCAGCGCGTGCGCACGTTCGACGTGCGCGTGATCGCCGCGACCCACAAGGACCTCGAGGCGCTCGTCCGCCAGGGCCTCTTCCGCGAGGACCTGCTCTTCCGGCTGGCCGTGCTCGAGGTGCGCGTCCCGGCCCTGCGCGAGCGGCCCGAGGACCTGCCGCCGCTCGTCGAGCACTTCCTGCGCCGCCAGGCGGCGGAGAGCGGGCAGCCGCCGCTGCTCCTCAGCGACCAGGCGCTCGACGCGCTCATGGCCCACGCCTGGCCGGGCAACGTGCGGGAGCTGGAGAACGCCGTGCGCGTGGCCGCGCTCTTCTCGCAGGGCGGCGTCCTCGACCCCGCCGCGCTCCCCTTCCGCCGCGCCGCCCCGGCCCAGGCGGCGGCGCCCGACCACCAGCTCAGCTACCAGGAGCTGCGCGACCTGCTCGAGGAGCGCGAGCGCGCCTACGTGCGCGAGGTCCTGGCCACCAGCCACGGCAACAAGGCCGAGGCGGCGCGGCGCCTGGGCGTCACCCGCTACGCGCTCTACCGCACGCTGCGCCGGCTGGGGATCGATGCGGGCGACGACGTCGGGGTCGAGCTCGAGCCGGCGATCGCCATGTAGTAGACGACCGGCACGATCACGAGGGTGAACGCGGTCGACACGACCAGGCCGAAGATCAGCGCCCAGGCGAGGCCCGAGAAGATCGGGTCGAGCGTGATCGGCCAGGCGGCGAGCATGGCCGTGCCCGCCGTGAGCAGGATCGGCCGGAGCCGCACGGCGCCGGCGTGGACGAGGGCCTCCTCCAGCGGGCGGCCCTCGGCCAGGCCCACCTGCACGAACTCGATGAGCAGGATCGCGTTGCGCACGGCCAGGCCGGCGAGCGCGATCATGCCGATCATGGCCGTCGCCGTGAACGAGGTCGGGTTGGCCCAGCCGTCTATCGGCGCCGCCCCGAGGCCCAGGAGCCAGAAGCCGGGCAGGATCCCGATCACGGTCAGCGGGATCGAGATCATGAGGATCAGCGGCAGGAGGTAGCTGCGGGTCTCGTGCACCAGGAGCACGTAGATCCCCAGGCAGGCGGCGAGGAACGCGAGCCCCATGTCGCGGAACACGTCGAGGGTGATGTCCCACTCGCCCTCGCCGCTCCATACCACCTCGACGTCCGGGGGCACCGACCACGGGTCGCCGCCCCCCGGGCGCAGGTGGCTGCGCGCCTCGAGCGGGCGCGGCGCGGCCGACGCAGGCGCCCCCTGGTCCGCCTGCACGTCCAGCACGACCTCCGCCGGCGGGCGCCCCGCCAGCTCGGCCGTGACGTAGACGACCTGGCGCATGTCCTTCCGGTGGATCGTCCGGTCCTCGCGGCCGCGCTCCCAGCGTCCGAGCTCCGAGAGCCGCACGACGTTGCCCCGCTCGCCCACGAGCGCGACCGCGTCGAGGTCCTCGAGCGACCCGCGCGCCGCCCGCGGCAGCCGCAGCTCGACGGGCGTCGGCACGACGTCGTGCGGGTCGTGGAGGACCGCCACCGCCTCGCCGGCCACGGCCGCGCGCACGGCCCGCGCCACCTGCCCCTCGCTCAGCCCGCTCAGGCGCAGCCGCTCGCGGTCGGGCACGAAAGAGAGGCGCAGCCCCGGCGCCTTCGCCGTCGTGTCCACGTCGACGACGCCCGGCTCGCGCCGCAGCCGCGCCTCCACCGCCGCCGCCGCCTCGACCAGCCGCTCGTGCGGCGTGTAGGGGCGCCCGACCACCTCCGCCGTCACGGTCGAGAGGACCGGCGGGCCCGGCGGGAGCTCCACGAGCTTCAGGGCCGCGCCGTGCGGGGCGGCCAGCGCCTCCAGGTCGCGGCGCACGCGCAGGGCGACCTCGTGGCTCTGGTGGACCCGTCGCCGCTTGTGGACGAGGTTCACGCGCAGGTCGGCCAGGTGGTCGCCCTCGCGCAGGAAGTAGTGGCGGACGAGCCCGTTGAAGTCCATGGGGCTGGGGACGCCGGCGTAGCTGACGACGCTCGTCACCTCGGGGACGCGCCGCAGGTAGGCGGCCAGCTCGGCGGCCACGGCCTCGGTCCGCTCGAGCGGCGTGCCCTCGGGGAGGTCGAGCACCACCTGCAGCTCGTCCTTGTCGTCGAACGGCAGCATCTTGAGCGGGACCTTCCGGTCGACCGCCAGCCCGCAGGAGAGGCCGAACAGGAGCATCGTGACGCCGAGGAGCGCCCAGCGCGCCCCGCGCCCGCGCAGGAACGGCCCGAGGACCGCGCCGTAGGCGCGGTGCAGGGCCGAGGGCGCGTCGTCGGGCGCGGCGTCGTCGTGGTGCGCCGCGCCCTTCAGCAGGTGGTAGCTCATCCACGGCGTGACCGTGAAGGCGACCACGAGCGACATGAGCATGGCCAGCGGCACGTTCAGCGCCATGGGGCGCATGTAGGGGCCCATCATGCCGGTGATGAACGCCAGCGGCAGGAAGGAGACGATCACCGCCAGGGTGGCGAGGATGATCGGCGGGCGGATCTCGTTCACCGCGTCGAGCACGGCGCGCAAGGGGTCCTTCACCCGCCGGCGCAGGTGGCGGTGGATGTTCTCGACGTCGATGATCGGGTCGTCGACGACGAGGCCCAGGGCGAGGATGAGCGCGAACAGCGTCACGCGGTTGATCGTGTAGCCGGCCAGCCAGTTGACGAAGAGCGTCAGCCCGAAGGTGATCGGCACGGCGGTGGCGACGATCAGCGCCTCGCGCCGGCCGAGGCTGAGCGCCAGGAGGACGGCCACGATCACCAGGGCGACGGCGAGCGCCTCGACCAGCTCGTCCACCTTGGCGTCGGCGGTCGCGCCGTAGTTCCGCGTCACCTCCCACCTGACGCCGTCGGGGAGGACCTCCCGCTCGAGGTCGGCCATCCGCGCGAGGAGCGCGTCGGCGATCCACACGGCGTTCTCGCCCCGCCGCTTGGCCACGGCGACCGACACCGCCGCGCGGTCGGGCTCCCCCGCCGCGGCCCCGGCGGCCGGGCCGAAGCCCAGGCGCACGTAGCCGGTCGGCTCGGCGGGGCCGAGCGTCACCTCGGCCACCTCGCCCAGATAGACGGGCGCGCCGCCGGAGACGCCGACGACGAGGTCGCGCGCCTCGTCGGGGTCGCGCAGGAGGGCGCCGGCGTCCACGCCGTACCTGACGCCCGCCGCCTCGAGCGCCCCCGCGGGCAGCCGCACGTCGGCCGCGGCGAGGGCGCGCGCGACCTGCTCCAGGCCCACGCCGCGGGCGCTGGCCGCGTGCGGGTCGAGGCGCACGTTCAGCCGGCGCGGCCGGCCGCCCACGACCGACGTGCGCCCGGTGCCCGGGACCTCCTTCAGCTTGCCCTCGACCTCCTCGGCGACCCGGCGCAGGCGGTGGTCGTCCTCGTCGTCGGCGTGCAACGTCACGACGAGGATCGGGACGTCGTCGATCTCGACCGGCTTGACCACCCACGCCGCGACCTGCGGCGGCACGCGGTCGGCGTTCATCGCCAGCTTGTCGTGGACCTTCAGCAGGCTGTCCTCGCGGTCCTCGCCCACGCGGAAGCGGACGGTCACCACGGCGCGGTCGCGCTGCGACATCGAGTAGACGTGCTCGACCCCGGAGAGCTCGTGGAGGAGCTTCTCCAGCCGGCCCGCGACCTGCCGCTCGATCTCCTCGGCCGAGCAGCCGGGCGCCGAGACGAACACGTCGGCCAGCGGGACGACGATCTGCGGGTCCTCCTCGCGCGGCGTGACGAGGAGCGCCACCGCGCCGAGGACGAGCGACACGATCACGAGCAGCGCCGAGAGCTTGCCGCGCAGGAACGCCTCGACGACCCGCGCCGTGAGCGACGGGCGCGCCGGCTCGTCGGGGGTCATCGCTTGGCCTCGCGCCGCCCGGGCACGCGCGCGGCGTCGGCCGCGATGCGGTCGCCCTCGACGAGGCCGCTCGTGACCACGACCTGGTCGCCGACGACGGCGCCGGTCTGGACGAACTGCCGCAGGAGGCCGCCGTCGGGGACGGCGCGGAAGACGAGCGCCACCTGGCCGGCGCGCCGCACGGCGCTCCGCGGCACGCGCAGCTCGTGGCGCTCGCCCATGGGGACGCGCATGCGGCCGAACATGCCGGGGATCACGCCGGGGTGGCAGGGCCCCGTGACCTTCACCCGGAACGCCCGCGAGAGCGGGTCCGCCTCGGGGACGACCTCGGCGATCCGCCCCTCGCACTCCTCGTCGCCGAGGGCGTCGATGCGCACCGCCACGGCGTCGCCGACCGAGAGGCGCTGCCTGAGCGACTCCGGGACCGTCGCGACCAGCTGCAGGCGGTCGAACAGGCGCACGAGCGTGCGCCCCGGCGTGACCGTGTCGCCGACCTCGCACAGCCGCTCGATCACGGTCCCGGCGGCCGGCGCGCGCAGCTCCGTGTAGGAGAGCACCGTCCGCGCCTCCTCCTCGCGCGCCCGCGCCGCCTCCAGCTCGGTGCGCGCGTGGACGAGCTGCGCCTCGCTGGCCGTGCCGGCGCGCCGCTCGCGCTCCAGGCGGTCGTGGCGGTCCGCCGCCTGGCGCAGCGCCGCCTGCGCCTGCTCCAGCCGGGCCCGGTGCTCCGCCTGCTCGAGGCGCACGAGCAGGGCGCCCTCGGCCACGGCGACGCCCGGGCTGGCGTGGACCTCCTCGACGCGCCCGAGCAGCCGCGCGGCCACGGCCCGCTCGCGCTCGGCCGCGATCGTCCCCACGACCTCGCGCACCACCGGCACGGAGACCAGGTCGACCCCGATCAGCTCCACGTCCGGCGGCGGGGGCGGCGGCGCCGCCGGCGGCCCGGGCGGCACCTGCGGGGTGAAGGTCCCGGCGAGCCACAGCATGAGGGCCACGATCGCGAGCGCGGCCAGGGCGGCGGGGCCGACGGCTCGCAAGGCGGCGACGAGGCGCTGGGCGCGTGGAACGCTCACGCCCACCCCCGCCGGCGGGTGGCCATGAAGTACTTCTCGAAGGCGAGCTTCGCCCAGTGCGCCTCCGGCCCGGGGATCAGCCAGGCGTGCGAGCGCGGCTCGAGCATGTGGTCGGCGGTCATGATCACGCCGGTGTTGCCGGCGTCGAGGATGCACTTGGCGTCGATGCTCGCGAACGGCAGGCGCACGACGTCGCCGCCGAGGATCGCCGCCGCGATGTTGTGGGCGGCCACGCGGGCCATCTCCTCGCTCACGTAGCCGGTCTTGGGCACGCCGATCGGCACCTTCGTCGCGAACGGCGGCTTCACCGCGACGGCCACGCCGGCGGCGAAGACCTCAGGGTGCCGGGGGTGCCGGTAGGCGTCGTCGACCTCGATGAACCCCTTCTCGTTGGCCAGCCCCGGGCTCGCGCGCACGGCGTCCACGCCCGCGAAGGCGGGGATCAGCATGGTGAAGCGCGAGGGGAGCCGCTCGTCGCCGGCGAGGACGACCGCGTCGGGCTCGACCCGCTCGACGACCGCGTCGGTCCGCGCCGCGATCCCGAGGCGGGTGAAGAACGCCTCGGTCATCTTGCGCGCCGCGCCGAAGTTGCCGATCCCGAAGTGGCCGAGGTAGGGCTCGGCGGTGACGAACGTGATCGGGATCCGCTCGGCCAGGCCGCGCTTGCGCACCTGGTGGGCGAGGTTGAGCACGAACTCGTAGGCCGCGCCGAAGCAGGCCGAGCCCTGGGTGGCGCCGATCACCGCCGGGCCGGGGGCCTCGACGAGGCGCTGCCAGGCCTCGCCCGCCTCGCGCGCGTGGTCGAAGGTGCAGATGCTCACGCTGTTCTTGCCCGGGCCGAGGCCTGGGATGTCGTCGAACAGCGGCGTGGGCCCGGTGGCGACGAGCAGGTAGTCGTAGGGCAGGTCCCCCGCGGAGGTCTCGACGACGCGCCGCTCGAGGTCGAAGCGCCGCGCGGCGGCGACCACCAGCCGCACGCCCGCCTTCTCCAGCGGGGGGCGCAGGGGGAAGGTCAGGTCCTCGCGGTCGCGCAGGCCGAAGGGCACCCAGATGAGCGACGGGATGAAGGTGAAGTCCTCGACGTTCGAGACGACCGTCACCTGCGCCCGGGGGCTCGCGCCCCCCGCCCCGAGCTCCCGGGCGAGCTGGAGCGCGGCGGTGTAGCCCGCGAACGAGGCCCCGACGATCAGCACCCTGGGCAGCTCGGCCACCGGACACCTCCTCCAGCCGCGCCGAGCAGGCCGCGTGCCGGGGTAAGCCGCGGTGTGGGTCCGGGCGCGTCACGCCGACGCGACGCGCTCGCGCGACCGTGACGGCCGGACCTGTGCCTTGCAGGGCTGCACGCCGCGGCTACCGTTCCCGCCCTCACGGGGGGAACATGCGGACCTCGCTCTCGCTCACCTGGCTCGCCCTGGCGGCCGCCTCGCTGGCCGGCGTCCTGTTCACCGGCTGCGGCGGCGGCGGCGGCGGCGGCGGCTCGTCGAGCAACGGCCACGTCGCCGTCTCGCTGACGGACGCGCCCGCCGACCGCCTCGAGGTCTTCGAGGTGGGCCTGGCCTCGATCGAGCTCATCCACGAGAGCGGCGCGCTCGTGCCGGTGGCCCCGGCGCGCGCGCGGGTGGACCTGACCGACCTCGTGACGACCGCGGACCTGATCGCCGCGCGCCCCGTCCCGGTCGGCACCTACACCGGCGCCCTCCTCGGCCTCGACCTCTCGCAGGCGCGCGTCGTGATCGCCGGCAAGGCGACGCCGGCGCGCGTGGCCGACACGCTCGGCGTGACGCTCGGGGGCGTGGTCCGCCGCGCGGCCCTGTTCGAGCCGGGTCGGCGGCTGTCGGTCACCGCGGGCGCGCAGCGCCTCGTCGAGCTGGACCTCGACCTCGACCAGTCGTGCCTCGTCGACGACGCGACGAACACCGTGCGCCTGGGCCCGGTGCTCAGCGCCGTCGCCGCGCCGACGACCCCGCGGCCGCAGCGCCTCGCCGGCGCCGTGGCCGGCGTCGACTCGGCCGCCGGAACGCTCACGCTGGCCCTGCCCTCGCCGCCCGGCGCCCCGGCGGCGGTGACCGTGCGCGCGGACGGCGCCACTCAGGTCCTGATCGACGGCGAGGCGGCCGACCTCGCGGCGCTCGCCGCCCGGCCCGCCGGCCTCGCGGTCGAGGTCCTCGCGCAGGCCGAGACGACGGCTGGCGCCTTCCTGGCCCGGACCGTCGACGCCTGGGCGGCCGCCGACACGGTCACCGGCGTGATCACGGGGCGCACGGCCGCGGGCGCCTTGACCGTCCAGGGCGCCACGATCACGCGGGCGACCGGGCAGCGGCAGACCGGGCAGACGGTCACCGTGGCCGCCGGCGCGGCGACGAAGATCGCCCGCGCCGGCGCGACGACGGCGCTGACGCTGGCCGACGTCGCCGTCGGCCAGCGCGTCGTCGCGCGCGGCGCGCTCGCCGGGTCGACCCTGACCGCCACCGGCGCGGGCGGGCACGTCGTGCTCCTCGAGACGCCGCTCTTCGGCCACGCGGTCGGCCCCGCCTCGTCCGGCCAGCTGGCCCTGAACGTGGCCCGGATCGCCGGCCGGCCGATCGCCGACTTCGACTTCCGGATCGACGGGACGGCCACCGCGGACCCGACGCAGCTGCTGGTGACCGTGACCGGCCTCCCGACGTCGACGATCGTCGCGAGCACGCCCGTGGCGCTCCGGGCCCAGCTCGCCGCCTGGACGGCGCCGGCCGGGCAGCCGGACGCGGTGGCCGCGAGCCTCGCCGACCGCGCGGCGACGGCCTCGGTCCTGCGCGCCGACTGGCAGGCGCCGAGCGCCACGCCCTTCACGGCGGCGTCGGGCACCGGCGTGACCCTCGACCTGCAGACCACGCAGGCGCGCACGCTCGACACCGGCCTGGCGAGCCCGACGACCCTCGCGCCGCAAGACCGCCCGCAGGTCGTCCCCGCCGGCGCCTCGGGGCTCTACCTGCTCGTCGACGGCGGCGTGACCACGCCGCACACGAGCTTCTCGGCCTGGCACGCCGACCTCGTCGCCCGCCTGGCCGCCGGGGCGCGCGCGCGCGCGATCACGGCCGTCGGCCGCTGGGACGCGAGCGGGTCGGGGACGCTCCAGGCGCGGGCGGTCACCCTGCTGCTCGAGTGACAGGGCCGGCCGCACGATTCGATCGTTGACTCCCACGCCTGGGCTCACAGCGGCCGTCGCTCGTTCTGATGTCCACGTGCGGGCGCGCGGCTCGATGCTCCGATCCGCAGTGAGGCACCTGTCGCGCGCGGCGCCGCCGCCGCGCGGGCGCCGCGGCGGGGGGGGGGGCCCCCCCCGCTGGTGAGGCTGCGCGCGGGGTTTCTGCTCGCTTCGCTCGCAGATCAAGCGGTGAGCGCGTTCACATGGGACACGGAGGCAACGAAGAACGACGGAGGCCACGGAGGAGACCGCAAGGACAAGACCTCCCGGACCTTCGTGGACCTCCGTTGCCTCCGTGTCCCATGTGAGCCCGCACGCCGGACGATCGATCCGGTCGAGTGACGAGCGGGGCGAGTCGAGTCACCGCCCGCCCCCGTGCCGCTCGAGCAGGCGCCGGGAGCGCGCCTCCGCCTGCTCGGCGAGCGCCGGGTCGTTCTTCGCCATGCTCCACAGGCTCAGGGCCTCGTTGAGGAGGCCCAGCCGCTCGTGGAGGTCGCCCGCCTCGAGCGCGTCGACGAGGTCGGTGCCGAGGGCCTGGTGCGCGCGCGCCTGCCCCATGACGAAGGCGCGCATGTGGTGCGCGATCGCCGCGCCGTGGCGACCCTGCTTCACGCGCAGCCGGGCGATCACCCGGTGCAGGCGCGGGTCGCCCGCGATCGGCCGCGCCGAGGGGTGGTAGTAGAGGAGGGCGTAGGGGTCGAGGGCCAGGCCGCGGCGGGCCGCCTGCACCCCGTCCTCCCAGCGCTGCGGCGAGTCCGACCGCAGGAGCGCCTCGGCGAGGTGCCGCCACGGGTCGCTCGACAGCGCGCCGCGCGCGCCGGCCTCCAGGAGGCGCAGGCCCTCGTCGAGCTCGCGCCCGCCGCGCCGAGCGAGCACCCGGCCGAGCGCGGTGGCCGCGCGCGGCTCGTCGGGGGCGAGCGCGAGGGCGCGCCGGGCGGCGCGCGCGGCCTCGTCGACCTGCCCGAGCTCGAGCCGCGCCTCGGCAAGGCAGCCGAGCGCCACCGGGTCGTCGGCCGTGAGGGTCAGGACCTCCTCGGCGGCGGCGGCGGCCTCCTGCCAGCGCTGGACGACCAGGGCGCCCTCCGCCTCGAGCCGGGCGCGGCGCACGACGTCGTCGCCGGCCAGGGCGGCGATGCTCTTGCGGTAGCCGTCCCAGTCCCCGCGGCCCCACAGGTGGCCGCGCGCCGCCAGGTCCTCGGCCTCGCGGTTGTCCGGCGCCAGCTCGCCCACGAGCTTGAGCGTGTTCTCGAGGAGCTTCGTCTCGCCGTGGTAGCTCACGAGCGGGTAGGTGTAGCGGACGCGGGAGCTGTAGATCCAGGCGTCGATCCGCTGCAGGCGGGCCGCCCGGTCGTAGTCGACGTTCGCCTCGTCGAACTTGCCCTGCCGCGCCCGGGCCTCGGCGCGCCGCAGGTAGAGCCAGGCGCGGTCCGGCTCGGCGCGGATCGCGGCCGTGAACCGCGCCTCGACCTGGTCGAGCGCGCCGTGGCCGAGGAGGTCCTTCAGCGCCGCGCCGGCGGCCCCGAGCTCCTCCGCGTCGACGGCGCTCAGGGCGGCGAGCGCCGCCGGGAAGGCGCCCAGGCGGTGGTGAGCGCGGGCGAGCCCCAGCGCGCGCGCGCCCGGGGTGAGCGAGAGGCCCTCCTCGGCCAGGAGCGCGAGCGCGCGCCGGGGTGAGCGGGCGAGGAGCGCGTCGAGGTAGGCGGCGTCGACCCCGCGCAGGGCGGCCTCGACCTCGGCGAGGAACGGGCCGAGGTCGTCGGCGGCGCCGAGCCGCTCGAGCTCCGCGCGTGTGGCGACGAGCTCCGCGCGCGCCTGGCGGCGCAGCTCGGCCAGCGTGACCTCCTGCGCGCCCGCGGCCGCGTCGCCGGGCTCGAGCGGCACGAGGTCGCGCGCCCTCCGGTCGAGCTCGGAGGCCACGAGCACGCATCGCCCGGTGAGCGCCGCCGCGCGCGCGAGCAGCTTCGCCCGCTGGCCCTCGACCTCGGCGGCGCGCCGCCCGTCGTCGGCCTGGGTCGCCGCGGCGCGCGCGTCGGCCGACTCGAGCTCGACCTGCCGGCGCTCGGCGCGCACCAGCGCGGCGGCCCCGACGAGCGCCGCCTGCGCGACGACGACCGACGCGGCGATCGTGGCCACGAGCCCCTTGTGCCGCCGCAGCAGGCGCCCGAGCGCCTCGCGCGTCGACTCCTGGTAGGCGCCCACCGCCTGGCCGTCGAGCCAGCGCGCCACCTCCGCGGCGAGGGCGCCGGCGTCCGGGTAGCGCCCCTTGGGGTCGCGGGACATCGCCTTGAGCACGATCGCCTCGAGCGCCGGCGGGATCTCCTCGTCCGGCGCGGCGGCCCGCGGCGTCGGCGGCGCCTCGCGCACCAGCGTGGTGACCACCTCCATGCCGCCGCCCTCGTACGGCGGGCGCAGGGTGAGGAGCTCGTAGAGGCAGGCGCCGAGCGAGTAGACGTCCGCCCGCGGGTCGAGGCGCGACGCGTCGTCGACCTGCTCGGGGGGCATGTAGGCCGGGGTGCCGACGATGTCGCCCTCGGCGGTGAGCTGCGAGGTGTCGCCCTGCGTCTGCCCGTCGTGGCTGCGCTCGGCGACGGTGTCGCCCGGCCCGCCGACGCGCGAGCCGGACAGGTCGAGCGAGCCGGCGAGCGACCCGGAGAGGTCGGCGCCGCGGAACGTCCGCACCTGGCTGCGGATCAGGTCGGGGTGGTCGCCGTCGGCGTCGCGGTAGGGCTTCGCCAGGCCCCAGTCCATGACCAGGACCTCGTCGCCGCGCGCGACCATGATGTTCGACGGCTTGAGGTCGCGGTGGATCACGCCGCGGCCGTGCGCGTAGCCGACGGCCTCGCAGACCTTGAGGAACAGGCGCACGAGCCGCGGCCGCTCGAACTCGAGCCGGGCGCGGCGGTCGCCCGCCTTGAGCGCCTTGGTCACCTCGCGCAGCGTGCGCCCCTGCACCAGCTTCATGACGAGGAACGGCTCGTCGTCGCTGAGCCCCAGGTCGTGCACGGGGACGATGTTCGGGTGGGCGAGCTGCCCCGTGACCTGCGACTCCTCGAGGAAGCGCGCCTGGAGCAGTCCCCGGGCGCGGCCCAGGAGGAGCTTGATCGCCACCTCGCGGTCGAGGACGCGGTCGCGCGCGCGCACGACCCGCCCCATGCCGCCGCGGGCGATCTCTCCCAGCACCTCGTAGCGCCCCGCGAGCAGCGTCATCGGTCGTCCTCGGCGCGCCACGCGTGCACCACGGGGGGGACCCACGCGCGGCGCACGTAGACCTCGTCGACCGGGTCGAAGCCCTCGAACCTCTCCGCGGCGCCGTGCGCGCCGAGCGCGCGCAGGCGGGCGACGATCAGGGCGTGAGCCTGGGCCGCCTCGCGCTCGGTGCTGCCCACGTCCTGATTGACGCGCGCCCAGAGGAGGAGCGCCTCCAGGTGGCTCCCCGGGTGCTGCGGCTGACGCCGCGCGTGGTCGGTCGCGACCGCCAGCGTCAGGCGGGCGTGGTTCCGGGTCGAGGGCGAGAAGTTGTGGGTCGCGATGCGCTCGAGGCGCTGGACGTCGCCCGCCGCGTCCTGGAGCCCGAGGCGCGCGCGCGCCTGGATGCGGGCCAGGAGGAGGGCGTGGACCACCGGGCTCTGGTCGGCATCGCCGGGCGGCGGGATCGTGGCGTCGAGCGCGGGCAGGAGCGCGCGCGGGTCGACGCGCTGGTCGGCCAGCGCGTCCTCGAGGTCGCGGAGCCCGTTCGTCGGCCCCGGCGGCGTCCGGAGCGAACCCAGGAGCTCCTCGTAGCCCCGGCCGACGTCGCCGGCGACGAGGAGCGCCCAGCCGAGGAGGAGGCGCCGGTCGGCCACGAGCGCCGGCGGCGGCTCGAGGCCTTGTAGCTCGTCGGGCGCGACCGGGAGGCCGCAGCCCAGGCGCGCGCGCGCGCGGATCAGCTCGACATCCGCCCGCTGCGCCGGCTCGAGGTCGGCCGCGCCGGCCCAGGGCCGGAGGAGCTCGAGGACGGCCGCCGGCCGCTCCAGGCGCTCGAGGAGCCGCGCGACGCGCAGCGACGGCTCGGGGCGCGGCGTGAGGCGCGCCGGGGCGATCGCGCTGCCCAGCGCCCAGCCGCCGATCCAGCGCCAGGGGTAGTGGAGGGCGAACTTCGCGTTCCAGACCTCGAGGTAGCTCACGGCCGGCTCGGGCTCGCTCGGGTCGAGGTAGGAGGCCCGGAAGAAGGCCCCGAAGGCGCGGTCGTACTGCTCGCGCGCCTGGGCCTGCGTGCCGTCCGGGAAGCGCACGACGACGGTGCGGTGATGACCCGGGACGCTCAGGGCGACCCGGAGGCGCCCGTGCAGCTCGTGGGCGTAGGCCAGGTCGGGGCGGGCCTTCGTGAGCGCCGCCACCTCCTCGAGCAGGCGCGGCTCGTCGGGCACGATCCCTGGCGGCCGCGCCGCCGCGAGGCGCGCCGCCTCGGCCTCGACCGCGCGCACGGCGCGCTCGAGGCGGGCCAGCTCGCGGGTGGCGTCGAGCCCCGCCATCGCCGCCAGGGCCTCCTCCTCCTCGGCGCGGGCGGCCTCGCCGGGCAGGCGGCGGGCGGCGAGGAAGCGCGCCAGGAGCGCGTCGGCGAGCTGGAGGCGGGCGAGGGCCAGCTCGTCGAGCGGGCCGCCGTCGCCGTCGGGGGCGCCGTCGAGGCGCCGCGCGAGCTGTGCGCACAGGGCGCGGAGGTCGACCAGGGCGCGCGCGGGGTCCGGGCGCGCGGCGCCGCGCAGGTGGTGCTCCGCGCGCGCGCGCAGGACGCGCGCCGCGGCGAACGTGGCCTCGCCGCCGCCCTGCTCCTGCTCGAGCGCGCGGAGCGCCTCGGCGGCGAGGTGCAGCTGCCGCCCGCGGGCCGCGTCGGGGTCGTCGACGCCGGCGGCGGGCGCGCTCAGGAGGCGCTCGAGCTCCACCCGCCGCTCGGCCACGCGCCGGCGCGCCAGGGCGGCGTCGCGGGCGGCGCGGGCCTCGACCTCGAGCGCCGCCGCGCGCGCGCGCTGCTCGCGCGCGAGGTCGCGCTGGGCGCGCGCCTGGGCGTACTGCTGGCGGGTGACGAGGAGCGTGAGGACGCCGGCGCCGAGGACGACGGCGAGCGCGGCCCCGGCCACGCCGCTGGCCAGCGGGTGGTGCTTGGCGAGGCGGCGCACGGCCATGAGCGGCGTCTCGCGCACGGCGCCGACGCGGCGCCCGTCGAGGTAGCGGCGCACGTCCTCGGCCAGGTCGGCCGCGGCCTCGTAGCGCGCGTCGGGCTCGCGCGCGCAGGCCTTGCGCGCGATCGCCCGCAGCTCCGGCGCGGCGCCGCGGCCGGCGCGCGCGACCACGCGCTCGAGGATCCGCCCCAGCCCCCACACGTCGGCGGCGACCCCTGGCGCGCCGCCCTCGAGGAGCTCCGGCGCGCGGACCGCGTCGCGAGGCAGGCGCACGACCTCGAGGTCGGCGGCGGCGCGCAGGGCCGGCGGGGGGCCGCCGGGCAGGGCGCGCGCCAGCTCCCAGCCGGTGACCCAGGCGCGGCCGTAGGTGCCGAGGACGACGCGCGCCGGGGCGAGCGCGCCGTGGACGATCCCGCGCTCGTGCGCGTGCGCGACCGCCGCCGCCACGTCGAGGAACGCGCGCAGGAGGGCGGGCTCCTCCGTGCCCTTCGCGGCGCCGAACGCCTGGCCCTCGACGGCGTCGGTCGTGAAGGCCGGGCGCCCGTCCCAGCGCAGGGCGTCGTGCACGCGCGGGATCGCGGGGTGGTCGAGCTGGGCGAGGATCCGCGCGTGGCGGGCCAGGCGCCGGTCGTCGCCGGGCGCCGCGCCGGCCACGACGAGGAGCACCTGCCGCTGCAGCCGCCGGTCGAGGACGCGGCGCCCGCCGCCGTCGTCGCCCGGGCCGCCCTCGAGCACCTCGTAGCGGGCCTCCGGCGGCTCGCCCTGCGCGCCGGCGGGGCGGGGCGCGGCGGCGGCGGCGGCGGGGGGGGGGGCCCCCCCCCGCCCCGGGGTGGGTCGAGGCGCCGCGCGTCGGCGTCTGCATCGTGCGGTCGTCCGCCCCCGCCTCCCAGCGGGTCGTGTCGTCGGGGACCTGCGCCGCCGCCTGGCTCGTCTCTGCCCAGCGGGTGCGCTGGGAGTCGGCGGTCGCGCGCCCGCCCTCGCTCGCCGGCCCCGCCGCGGTGGCCGGGCCGGCCTCCGACCACGCCGTGACGTCGGCCGGCGCCGGCGCGGCGGGGCGCCCGCCGCGCGCCTCCGCGAGGACGACGAGCGCCGTGGGGCGGGGGACGACGTTCAGCTCGACCGCCACGTCGAGCAGCGCCGACCCGCTCGGCCCCGGAGCCCGCGAGGCGGCCCGGACGCGGAGCGCCTCGAGGGCCGGCGGGTTGACGAGGCCGCGCGCGACGAGCAGCTCCGCCACGCGCGCGTCGAGCGCCGATGGTCCCCCCCGGGCGTTCACTGCCCTTCGTCTTACGCGCGCCGCCCCGCCGGCGCCACCTCACGGTGTGATCGACGGCTGCGGCCGACGATGCCGGGCGTCGCCGTGCGTCGGGGCGGCTCGCTGCGCTCGCCACCGCGACCGCTCAGGCGCGCTCGGCGACCAGGAGGTCGCCGTCGCGCGCCTTCGCGCGGCATCGCCTCGGCCTCGTCGGCCGCGCCTCGCTCGTTGCTCCGTTCCACCCGTGACCTGCAGATCGGCTCGTGCAGGACTCCTGCTGCGAAGAGGAGGAGGTCTCGACCAGCGAGCAGCTTCTGCTCGTGGAACGGGAACGGGTCGACCCGGCAGCTCGTGGCCAACGGTGGCTAACGGCCGTCGCCCTCGTCGCGCTCCTGGAGCCGGGTGCGCTCCTCGCGCGTGAGCGGGATCTCGTCGCGGTTCCGCGCCTTCTCGGCCGACGTGAGGATCCGGATGCGGAGGATGAACACGACGTTCGTCTTCTGCTCCAGGTCGTCCGTCGAGGAGAACAGGCGGCCGATGATCGGCAGCCGGCCGATGAACGGCACCCGGCGCTGGTCGGTGCGCGACTGGGTGTCGAGCAGGCCGCCGATCACGAGGATCTCGCCGTTGCGGATGTCGACCTGGGTGACGGCCGAGCGCTCGGCGATCACCGGGACGGGGATCCCGCCGGCGGCGGGGCTGAACTCGAAGCGCACGACGTTCGAGACCGACGGCTTGACCTCGACCGTGATCGCGTCGCGCCCGACGACGGTCGGCGCCACCTCGAGCGTCACGCCGACCGACTCGAACCGCGTGGCGATGCGCACGTTGTTCGTGGACTGGACGAGGAAGTCCTGGATCGGCAGCTTGGTCGCCGTGCGCAGGATCGCCCGCTGGCCCGACCGGCACACGACGCGCGGCGCGGAGACGATCTCCGCGTAGCCCTCGGTCTGCAGGGCGCGCATGATGAACTCGAAGTCGCCGAGCTCCTTGACCACCTTCCCCACGCTCGACCAGGTCATGGACGCGCCCTGGAAGGGCGCCGCCTGGTTCGTGAGCGACGAGAGGAAGCTGTTCGAGTGGAAGCTGCCGTCGTAGCGGCGGAGCGCCGTGTTGCCGGCGGGGGCGCGGTCGACGCGCAGCTCGAAGCCGAACTCGAAGCCGTCGGTCTCGAGGATCTCGATGACGCGCGCCTCGATCTCCACCTGCGGCGGGACGAGGTCGACCTGCTGCAGGACCTTCTCGAGCACGGGGAGCCGCTCGCGCTCCTCCGTGATGATCAGCATGTTGTGCTGCGGGACGTTGACGATCCGCGCCTTCTGCGACTTCCAGTGGTTCAGGACGTCGATCAGCGCCTGCCCGGCCTGGCTGCGCACGCGGTAGAAGCGCGTCACGTAGCCGGCGAGCGCGGAGCCGGCCGGCTCCTCCATCTCGTAGTCGCGCGGCAGGAGGTCGGGCGCCGCCGGGAAGTCGAGGAAGTCGGTCGGCGGGTCCGGGCGGGTGGCCGTGCCGGCCGGGTCCTCGACCTGCGCCATGAGCATGGGCGGGTCCTCGCGCGGCGGCCGCGGCGGCGGCGGCGACGCGCTGCAGCCCGCGCCCGCGGCTGCCGCCGCGAGCGCCAGGGCCCACGCCCGCGCTCGGCTGCTCCTCCCCCGGACCATCGCGCACGACCTTAACCCCCGGCAGGGGTTGAAAGCCAGCCTCCTGGCGTGGCGGCGCTCGGGCGGCCATCGTGGCGGGGCGTGAAGCTGGGCCACTACGAGCTCCTGGGCGAGCTGGGCCGCGGCGGCATGGGGGTCGTCTACCGCGCGCGGGACCCGCTCGTCGGCCGGGAGGTCGCGGTCAAGGTCCTCCAGCCGCAGGCGGCCGACGCCGACTCGTTCGCCCGCCTCCAGCGCGAGGCGCAGACGGCCGGCAACCTCCGCCACCCGGGGATCGTGCCGGTCCTCGCGGCGGGGGTCGAGCGCGGCCGCCCCTACCTCGTCATGGAGCTGGTCCAGGGCGAGAGCCTGCGGGAGCTCCTGCGGCGCGAGGGGCGCCTCGGGCAGGCCCGCGCCGCCGGCCTCGTCGCGGAGCTCGCCCGGGCGCTGCAGCACGCGCACGAGCGCGGCGTCCTGCACCGCGACGTGAAGCCCGAGAACGTGCTCCTCGGGCCCGACGGCCGCCCGCGCCTGACCGACTTCGGCCTGGCCGCCCTGCAGGCCGACGGGCGGCGGCTCACGCGCGACGGCGAGGTGGTCGGCACCCCGTGCTACATGGCGCCGGAGCAGGCGGTGGGCGACCGGGCGCAGGTGGGCCCGAGGTCCGACGTCTACGGGCTCGGCGCGACCCTGTACGAGCTGGTCGCGGGGCAGCCCCCGCTCGCCGGCGCCTCGGCCCTGTCGATCCTGGAGGCGACGGTGCACGGGCGGATCACGCCGCCGCGCCAGCTGCGCCGCGACCTCGACCCGGCGCTCGAGGAGGTGATCCTGAAGGCCCTGGCGCGCGACCCCGCGGCGCGCTGGTCGTCGGCGGGGGCGCTCGCCGAGGCGGTCGAGGGCTGGGCCGCGGCGCGGCGCGCGCGGCCGGCGCGGGGCGGCCCGGCGCGGGGCGCCGCCCTGGCCGTCGGCGCGGCGGCGGCCGCCGCGGTCGTCGCGCTCGGGCTCGGCGTCGTCCTCGGGCGGGCGCAGGCGCGCGGGGCCGCGGCGGACGAGGTCGCCCGCCTGACCGCTCGCGTGGCCGACCTCGAGGCCCGGCTCGCGGCCGCCGCGGCGTCGGCCCCCGCGGAGGCGCCGCCGGCCCGGTCGGCGGACGAGGCCGACGCCGCGCCGGCTCCTGCGCCGCCGATGCCCCGTGGCCGCCGCCCGGAGGTCGTGCGCCTGTGCGAGGAGGTGGAGGCGCTCGTGTCCGGCGGCGACCTCGCGCGGGCGCTCGAGGTCGCGCGCCGCGCGCAGGCGCTCGACCCCGACGACCCGCCCGCCCTCAACAACGTCGGCAGCGTCCTCCTGGCCGGTGGGGACGCGGCCGCGGCGCTCGGGTGGTTCGACCGGGCGCTCGCGGCCCATCCGGGGTACGGGCTCGCCGCCGCCAACCGCTCGCTCGCCCGGCAGACGCTGGGCGACATCGAGGGCGCGCGGGACGACCTCGACCGCGCGCTCGCCGTGCACCCCGACGACGCGCGCCTCTGGCACCGCCGCGGCGCCTGCCGGGACCGGCTCGGCGACTCGCGCGGGGGGCTGGCCGACCTGACGCGGGCGCTCGAGCTCGACCCCTCGGCGGCGGCGACCTGGCGCGACCGCGGGACGGTGCGCGAGCGCCTCGGGGACCACCGCGGCGCCATGGAGGACCACGACCGCGCCCTGGCGCTCGCGCCCGACGACCCGGTGGCCCTCGCGAACCGCGGGGTCGCCCGGGCGCACGCGGGCGACCTCGCCGGCGGGGCCGCGGACCTCGAGCGCGCGCTGGCGCTCGGCGACCCGACGCCGGCGCACACGCTCGCCAACCTCGGCGCGCTGTACCAGATGACGGGGGACCACGCGCGCGCCGTCGAGGCCCTGACCCGGTCGCTCGAGCTCGACGCGGCTCAGCCGGTCGTGCTAACCAACCGCGGGATCTCGCGGGGGCGGCTGGGCGACCACCGCGGCGCGGCGGACGACTGCGCGCGCGCGCTCGAGCGCCTGCCCGCCGGCTCGCAGAAGGCGCGCGAGGCCGCGGCGGCCCTCGCCGAGGCGCGGGCCGCGCTCGGGGGGCTGTAGCTACGCCGGCGGCCCGAGCCGGACCTCGCCGAACGCGCGCCGGGAGAGCGTTTCGCCGAGGGGAAGGAGGAGGGACGTGGGCAGACCGAGGAACAGGAGCGACGCGCCGAAGCTCGTCAGGGCGGTCGAGACCGGGCCCGGGAGGCGCCCCACGCCGCCCACGACCCCGCTGTACACGACCGCGACGACGACGAGGCCGAGCCCCGCCACCAGGGGCTCGTACGCCCGCGTGTAGAGGCTCAGGGGGCCGTCCGCCAGCCGCGCGTGAACATGCCGCGCCAGCGGGGCGGCGAGTCCGCCGCCGAAGCTGGCGACGCTCAGCGCGATGAAGACGAGCGCGCGGGGGTCGGCCGCCGCCAGCTCCTGGGCTGCTCGCTGGAGGCTCGCCACGGCCCCGTCGGCGTCGCCGGCCGCGAGGACCACCGCCACGTAGGCGGCCTGCGCGCACGCGAGCCCGAAGGCCGCCGTCACGCCGAGGCCCGTCGCCCCGGCGCCGATCCACGGGCGTCGGGCGCGTCGGCCCGCCCACTCGCCCAGGGCCGCCGCCGCGCCGGCGAGCGGCGCGACGAGCGCGACGAAGGCGAACGCCGGCAGGAGGGCGCGGGCCGGGCTCTGCGCGAAGACGAGGACCGTCAGGGTCGAGAGCGTCCAGCCGGCGACGAGCACCGGCGCGGCCACCGCGAGCGTCCGCGCCGTCCAGGCGCGCAGGGCCGTGACCTCGGGGGCAGCAGGCTCCATCGTCGTCAGGGTATCGGCCGGACCGCACCCGGTCACGCGCTCAGGCTCCGAGCGCGAACCCGAGCGCGCCGATGACGATCGCGGCCGCGGCGAGCGTCGCGATCACGCGCGGCCGCGCCGCCGTCTCCAGCCGGGGGCCCAGGCCGTGCCAGAGCCACAGGCCCCCTGCGCAGGCGACGACGCCGAAGGCGACGAGCGCGCCCGGCGCCTCGCCGGCCAGCAGCAGGTCGCCCGCGTCGCCGGCGTGCGTCCAGGGGCCGGTGCCCAGGTAGACGCCGTTGGCGAGGAGGCAGCCCCCCGCGAGGGCGCGGGCCAGCGTCGTCGCGTCCTCGCCGAGCGCGCGCGCGGCCAGCAGGGCGGCGAGCGGGAGGAGGCAGCCCCAGACCGCCCCGCCCCAGGCCACGAAGCGGGGGCGCGGGTTGGCGGCGACCACGGTGCGGGAGAGTCGGAGCGGGTGCAGGTCGACGCGCTCGACCGCGGCGCCGGACGCCCGCGCGTGCAGGACGTGCCCGGCCTCGTGCAGCGCCTGCATGACGAGCCAGCCCAGCGCGACGAGCGCGACGGTCAGGCCGGCGCGCGCGGAGCAGGTGCGGGCTGGGGCGGTCATGGGCGGAGGGTAGCAGCCGTACGGACCGCGGGCCCGGCCGCTCGCGCGCCCGGGCCCGCCTGTCACTCCGTCGCGTTCGCGCTACGCGCGCGGGCCGCGGTCGCCGCCGCGGTCGCCGCGGTCGCCGCGGTCGCCGCGGTCGCCGCGGCCACGGCCGCGTCCGCCGCGGTCGCCGCGGTCGCCGCGCTCGCGCGGCGGGCGGCCGGCCGGCGGCCGCCGTGGCGGGCTCGGCGCCCTCGGCGCCCTCGGCGCCCTCGACCTTCGGCGCGTCGACGCGCTTCTTCGAGAGCTTGATGCGCCCCTGCGGGTCGACGTCGATCACCTCGACGTCGACCATGTCGCCCCGTTGACCACGTCGCGCACGCGCTCGACGTAGCCCTCGGCGAGCTCGGACACGTGGACGAGGCCCTCCATGCCGGGGAACATCTCCACGAAGCAGCCGAAGTCGCGGATCGAGACGACGCGGCCGGTGAAGCGCTGGCCGATCTGCACCTCGGACGCCAGCGCGCGGACCATGGCCTCGGCCGAGTCCATGTTGGCGCCCGCCTTGCCGGCGATGCAGACGATCTTGCGCTCCTCGTCGATCTCGATGTTCGTCTGCGTCTCCTCCTGGATCTTGCGGATCGTCTTGCCGCCGGGGCCGATCAGCGCGCCGATCTTCTCCGGGTCGATCGGCACCTGGACGATCACCGGCGCGAACGGCGACAGCTCGGCGCGCGGCCGCTGGAGGGCCGAGAGCATCTGCTTGAGGATGTAGATCCGGCCCTGCCGCGCCTGCTGGAGCGCCTCGCCCATGAGCTCACGGGAGAGGCCGTCCATCTTGAGGTCCATCTGCAGGGCGGTGATCCCGGTCTGCGTGCCCGAGACCTTGAAGTCCATGTCGCCGCAGTGGTCCTCGCTGCCGAGGATGTCCGAGAGGATCACGTAGCGGTCGCCCTCGCTCACGAGGCCCATGGCGATGCCCGCCACCGGCTTGCGGATCGGGACGCCGCCGTCCATGAGCGCCAGCGTGCCGCCGCACACCGAGGCCATCGACGACGAGCCGTTCGACTCGGTGATGTCCGAGCGGATGCGCACCGTGTAGGGGAACTGCTCGAACGGCGGGACGACCGGCGCGAGCGAGCGCTCCGCGAGGTTGCCGTGGCCGATCTCGCGCCGCTTGGGGCCCCGGCCCGCCCACGACTCGCCGACCGAGTAGGCCGGGAAGTTGTAGTGCAGCATGAACTTCTGGCGCGTGGGCTCGAGGAGGCCCTCGACGCGCTGGTCGTCCATGACCGTGCCGAGGGTCATGGACACGATCGCCTGCGTCTCGCCGCGCGTGAACAGGGCCGAGCCGTGCGTGCGCGGCAGGAAGCCCACCTCGATCGTGATCGGGCGGATGTCGGTCGGGCCGCGGCCGTCGTTGCGCAGCTTGTCCTCGAGGATGCCCGTGCGGATGACGCGGCTGACGAGCTCCTCCCAGAGGCTCTTGATCTCGCCGGTGACCTTGGCCTTCTCCGCCTCGTCGGCGATCTCGGTCGTCAGCTCGGCGATCGCCTCGTCGCGCGCCTTCTTGATCGCCACGCTGCGGGCGTGCTTGCCGGGCGTGTAGTTGACCGCCTTCACCCGGTCGTAGTAGCCGTCGACCTTCGCCTTGAGCGCCTCGTCGACCGGCTTGGGGGTGAACGTGGCCGGCGTCACGCCGCACTTCTCGCGCAGCTCGAGGATCATCTCCGCGATCTCGCGGCAGGCCCGCTCGCCCTCGAACAGGGCCTCGAGCATGGCGTCCTCGCCCAGCTCCTGCGCGCCCGCCTCGACCATGGTGATCGCCTTGGTCGTGGAGGCCATGACCAGGTCGAGCTCGCTCTCCTTGCGCTCGGCGTGGGTCGGGTTGACGACGAAGCGCGGGCCGACCTTGCCCACGCGGCAGGCGCCGATCGGGCCGTCCCACGGGAGGCCGGAGATCGCCAGCGCCGCCGAGGCGCCGACCATGGCCAGGACGTCGGGGTCGTTCTCGGCGTCGGCCGAGAGGACGAGCGGCGACACGAGCACCTCGTCCATGAAGCCGTCGGGGAAGAGCGGCCGGATCGGGCGGTCGATCACGCGGGAGACGAGCGTCTCCTTGGTCGACGGGCGCGCCTCGCGCTTGAAGAAGCCGCCGGGGAACTTGCCCGCGGCGCTCATGCTCTCGCGGTAGTCGACGGTCAGGGGGAAGAAGCCCTGGCCGGGGCGGCCGGGGCCGCTGGTGACGGGGACGAGGACGACCGTGTCGCCCTGGCGCACGGTCACGGCGCCGGCCGACTGGCGGGCCACGCGGCCGGTCTCGATGATCAGGGGGCGTCCGCCGATGTCTCGCTGGACGCTCACGGGGGTCTGGACTGGGTTCATCTCTGCTCTCTCTGCCTCTGCCACGCGGCGCCGGCCGCGCGGCTCTTGCTTACGCTCTCGAATGGTGTGTTGCGGTCGTGACCGGCGGGCGGGCGGCGACGGACGAACGAGCTCAGGCCCGTACATGCGAGCGCGCGCGGCCCGCTCGACGTGCGAGCGGCCGCGCGCGGGACACACGGACACGGGCGCCCCCACCGGGGCGGGACGCCTGACAGCTCCGTCGTGCTTGGCCCACCGGCCGTGGGGTTACTTGCGGAGCCCCAGCGACGCGATCAGCTGCTTGTAGCCCTCGCGGTCGCTCTTCTGCAGGTACTTCAGCAGCCGGTTGCGCCGGCCGACGAGCATGAGCAGCCCGCGGCGGCTGTGGTGGTCCTTGCGCGCCTTCTTCAGGTGCTCGTTGATCGAGTTGATCCGGTCGGTCAGCAGGGCGATCTGGACCTGCGGCGAGCCCGAGTCCGTGTCGTGCGTCTTGTAGCTCTTGATGATCTCCTGGCGCTTCTCGGCAGGAGTCAGGGCGGTCGTCGTCACGTGCGTCCTTCTCGTCCCCACTCTCCTGCGGAGAGTGGGTCTCTGGATCCGTCGGGTCGGTCTCGAGGAGACCCACCGATGCGAAGTGCACGACTCTACCCGCGACGGCGAGGGATGCAAGGGAGATCCCGCCCCATCCCGGCCCGGGCGCGGGTCAGGTGAACGTGCGCAAGCCGCTGCTCTCCAACGACTTGACCAGCTCCTTCACCGCCTCGGCCCGGTCGAGGGCGCAGATGAGCGTGGCGTCGCCCGTCTGGACGACCGCCACGTTCTCCAGGCCCACGATCGCGACCAGCCGCCCGTCGCCTTGCACGAAGCAGGCGCGGGCGTCGACGCCCACGAAGGGGGCGTCCAGGGCGACGTTGCCGGCGGGGTCGGCCTCGCCGGTGTGGAGCTCGGCGACCGCCGACCAGGAGCCGACGTCGCTCCACTCGTAGTCCACCTCGAGCACGGCGATGTCGCGGGCCTTCTCGAGCACCGCGTAGTCGATCGAGATGCGCCGCGCGGCGGCGTACTCGGTCCTCAGCGTGGCCTCGCGGTCGGGGCCGTCCCAGGCGGCGGCGATGCGCTCGATCGCCGCGCGGGTCGCGGGGAGGTGGGCGTCGAGCTGCTCGAGGACCGTCGCGGCGCGCCACACGAACACGCCGCTGTTCCACAGGTGCTCGCCGCCGGTGACGAAGCGCTCGGCCGTCGCGCGGTCGGGCTTCTCCTCGAAGGCGCGCGCCGCGAAGGCGGGGACGCGGCCCTCCCACCCGGCGAGCGGCTCGCCGCGCCGGATGTAGCCGTAGCCGGTGTGGGCCTGCCGCGGGCGGATGCCCAGCGTGACGATGGTCCCGCGCGCGGCGGCCAGCGCCGCGGCCTCCTGCACGGCGGCGGCGAACGCCTCCTCGGGCCGCACGACGTGGTCGGCGGGGGTGACGACGAGCACGGCCTCCGGGTCCTCGCGCGCGATGAGCCGCGCCGCGAGGCCGATCGCGATCGCCGTGTCGCGCGGCTCCGGCTCGACGACGAGCCGCGCGGGCGCGAGCTCGGGCAGCTGGTCGCGCATGGCCTGGGCCAGGTCGGCGCCCGCGGTGACGACGTGGACCGCGTCGGCCGGGGCCAGCCGCCGCACCCGGTCCCAGGTGCCCTGCAGGAGCGTGCGCGGGCCGGCCAGGGCGAGGAGCTGCTTGGGGCGGTCGCGGCGGGAGAGCGGCCAGAACCGGGTGCCGGACCCGCCCGCGAGGATGACGGCGTGGAGCATGGAGGCGCAGAGCATACTCTCTTGCGCCTCGCGGCGCTCCGGGTCGTGCTGAGGTTGAACCGTTCCGATGAGACGGTCGGCCCGGTGCGTTCCAGGGCGCGACGGTCGCAGGCCGGCGTGAAAAGACTTGTGCATCTCGTGAGGCGGACCGGAGTTTGCGAATCGTGGGCTGAAAGGGACGCACCCCATGACGCCCTCGCAGCCGAAGACGCAGCTCTCGCTGGGCGACCGCACGACCGGCTCGACCCCCGCCGAGATCAACTACGGGTTCCTGCATCGCGGCTCGGTCATCCTCGCCACCCCGACCGGGCTCGCCGTGCGCCTCGAGCTCTACCAGAAGCGCGACCTGGCGCGGCTGTCGCTCGACAACTGACCGCGCTCACCGCTTGATCTGCGAGCGAAGCGAGCAGATCGAGCGGTGGCGCGCATCCCCGAGCGGAGGCCGCGAGGCGGCCGGAGCGAGGGCGACAGGTGCCTCACTGCGGATCGGAGCATCGGGCC
The DNA here is from genome assembly GCA_023954375.1 of Planctomycetota bacterium. Classification (GTDB taxonomy): domain Bacteria; phylum Planctomycetota; class J058; order J058; family J058; genus JAMLIC01. The sequence goes on along the minus strand of JAMLIC010000030.1, from coordinate 85,361 downwards.
GCGCGTCCAACGTAGCCAACAGAACAAGCGACGGCCGCCGTGAGACCTGCATCCGCGGACGCGGCGCCGAGCGCACGAGTTGCTACTTGGCACCCCTGCTGTTAGAACCGGCCCCCATGGCCGTGACGAGCATGCGCCTCGACGAGATCGCCGCCCTCCTCGGCGGGCGCGTCGAGGGCGACGGGTCGACCGTGATCCACGGGATCGCGCCCATCCAGGACGCCCCGCCCGGCACGATCGCCTTCGTCTCCAACCAGAAGTACGTCGGCGCGCTCCGCTCGACCCGGGCCAGCGCCGTCCTCGTCTCGCCGCCCGTCGCGGCCCTGGGCCTGGCGCCGGCGGGCGTGGCGCTCGTGGTCCTCGACGACCCCTACATGGCCTTCGCGCGCCTCCTCCAGCGCTGGACCGACAGGGGCCCGCGCCAGGTCACCGGCGTGAGCCCGCGCGCGCACGTCGACGAGACGGCGCGGCTGGGGAGCGACGTCAACGTCCACCCGTTCGCCTACGTCGGCCCCGGCGCGGTCGTGGGGGACCGGGTCGACCTCCACCCCGGCGCCTACGTCGGCGAAGGGGCGACGATCGGCGACGACACGATCCTCGGCCCCAACGCGGTCGTGCACCAGGGCTGCAAGGTCGGCGCGCGCTGCTACCTCTACGCCGGCGCGGTGATCGGCTCGGACGGCTTCGGCTTCGCGCCCGACCCACGCACCGGCCAGCACCTGAAGATCCCGCAGGCGGGGATCGCCGTCGTCGAGGACGACGTCGAGGTCGGCGCCAACGTCACGATCGACCGGGCCGTGTTCGGCGAGACGCGGGTCGGTCGCGGGACGAAGATCGACAACATGGTCCAGGTCGGCCACAACGCGGTGATCGGCCGCGGCTGCTTCATCGTCTCCCAGGCGGGGATCAGCGGCACCTCGCGCGTGGGCGACGGCGTGACGATCGCCGGGCAGGCCGGGGTCGCCGGCCACATCACGATCGGCGACGGCGCGGTGATCGGCGCCCAGGCGGGCGTCCACGGGGACGTGAAGCCGGGCGAGCGCGTCCTCGGGTCGCCCGCGATCGACGGGAAGACCGCCAAGCGGGCCATGGCCGTCTTCCCGCGCCTGCCCGAGCTGCGCGGCCGCCTGCGCGAGCTCGAGCGCCGCCTCGACGCGCTCGAGTCGCCCGAGGGCGCGACCCCCTGACCGGCGGAGGAGGCGCGGCGCCAGGGGCCGCGGCTCCGGCGGGGGACCGCATCGGGATCATCGCCGGCTGGGGTCGCTTCCCGATCCTGGTCGCCGACGCCCTGCGCGCGCAGGGGCGGACCGTCGTCGTCATCGCGATCAAGGGCGAGGCCGACCCCGCCCTCCGCGAGCACGCCGACGCGTTCCACTGGACCGGGCTGATCCAGGTCGGCCGCATGGTCGAGCTCCTCGCGGCCGAGGGCTGCACGACGTGCGTCATGGCCGGCAAGGTCCACAAGACCGCCATGTACGCGCGGTTCAGGATCCTGCGCTACCGGCCGGACCTGACCTTCTTCCGCCTCTGGTTCAAGGCGCTCACCGACCGCCGCGACGACACGCTCCTGGGCACGTTCGCGCGCTTCCTGCAGGAGCACGGGGTCACGCTCCTCTCCTCCGCCGAGCTGGCCCCGTCGCTCCTCGCCCCGCGCGGCGTGCTCACGCGCCGCGCCCCCACGGCGGAGGAGGAGCTCGACATCGCCTACGGCTTCCGGGTGGCCCGCGAGCTCGGCCGGCTGGACATCGGCCAGTCGGCGCTCGTGCACGAGCGGGCCGTCCTGGCGCTCGAGGCGATCGAGGGGACCGACGCGGCGATCCGGCGCGCCGGCGGCCTCTGCCCGCGCGGGGGCTTCACGCTGGTCAAGACCGCCAAGCCCGACCAGGACATGCGCTTCGACGTCCCGGCGTTCGGCCCGCTCACGGTGCGCACGCTGGCGGACGCGGGCGGGGCGGTGATCGCCTACGAGGCGCGCCGCACGCTCCTGCTCGACGCCGAGGAGGCGCTCGCCCTCGCCGACGCGCGCGGCGTGGCGATCGTCGGCATGACGGACGAGGACGTGGCCGCGCTCGAGGCGGCGCACCGCGCGCGGGTGCTCGACGCGCGCAAGGACCTGGGCGCCTACGGGCGCGCCGCCGAGGGGGGCGACGAGGCCGAGGCGGGGAGGGGCTGACCGCGCTCGCCGGATGATGCGATGGCGCTGGGGCCGCGGGGGGTGAGCCCCCGCGAGCACACGCAGGCAACAGCGCTCGTCACATCGAGTGAGGAGCGCGTCAGTATGGGCCGTCGGGGTCGACGTCGCCGCGCAGGGCGTCCCAGTCCACGCGGGCGCGCTTCACCAGGTAGTCCATCACCGCCGGGTCGACCCCCTGCTGCCCGAACCAGTCCAGGGCGTCGTCGTCGAGCGGGAAGCCGAAGCGGCGCACGTCGAGGGCGGCGATCGCGTCAGCCGGGTCGGCGTGCGATCGCGCCAGCGCGAGCACGTCCTCGCGCTCGAGGGCCCCCCGCCGCGCCGGCGGCGGGTCGAGGCGAGGAGCGACGACGAGTTCCCCTCGGGCGGGGGCGTCGGGATCGGGGTGGTCGGCCGCGGCGCAGCCGAGGGCGACCAGAACGGAGCCGATCAGGTAGTGACCAGGGCGCATGCATCTCGATGCTCGCCCCGGCCCTGCAGGGGCGCAAGGACTACACTCGACCGGACGCCCCGGATCCTGTTACCTTGGTCCCACGTTCCATGAGCAGCGGCAAGCCAACCCTCGTCCTGCGGTGCGCCGGCAAGAAGCCGCTGCGCATGGGACCCGGCGAGCGGATCCGGATCGGGCGCCACGCCTCGAACGACCTCGTGCTCTCGGACGACACCGTCTCCCGCTTCCACGCGGCGGTCGAGTGGGACCCCGACGAGGACCGGCCGCAGATCGTCGACAACGACAGCGCCAACGGGGTCGAGGTGGACGGCGAGTTGATCGACGCGCGCTGCCACCTCCCGGGTGGTAATCAGGTCGTGATCGGGCGGTTCACCATCGCCGTCGAGGTCACCGAGGGCGCCGCCGGCCGGCGCGAGCGGATGGTCGCCGAGCTGAACGACTCCGACTCGGTGGTCCTGATCACGGAGAAGGGCGGCGACCGCGTCTCCGGCCGCGCCGCGACCCCGGCGGAGCTGCACCGGGTGTTCCTGGACCTCGAGGGGCAGCAGCGCACGGGGACGCTCACCGTCCGCGCGGGGCTGGGCCTCGGCAAGGTGACGTTCTGCCAGGGGCTCGTGATGACGGCCAGCTCGGGCCCGCTGGCCGGGCGACCCGCGCTGCGCGAGCTCCTGCTCGCCCCGTCCGCGATCTACGCGTTCTCGCGCGAGCTGAAGCCGGTCGACGAGCCGCTCAACCTGTCGATCCGGGAGTACCTCGAGGCCGAGCTCGCGGAGCTGACCAAGAAGATCGCCCTGCGCCCGTCCACGACCGAGGACCCGCCGACGCGGCCGCGCGGCTGACCTCACCGAGGGCGGTCACGACGGGCGGCGTCGACCCCGCGGCCGCGGTCGCTCGTCGGTCCCGGCGGCGCGCGGGGCGGGCGCTCGCCCTCCGGGCGGTGGTCCGTCGAGGACCCGGCGCACGTGCTCCAGCAGGTCCTGCGGGAGGCAGGGCTTGGTGACGAAGCCGACGCAGCCGGCCTCCAGCGCCCGCGCCTCGAGCGAGCGCAGGGCGTGGCCCGTGAGCACGATGACCGGGATGTGCCGGGTGGCCGGGTCGCGCTTGAGCTCGCGGATCGCCGCCCAGCCGTCGAGGCGCGGCAGCGACAGGTCCATGAGCACCAGGTCCGGGAGCGCGCGGGCCCGCTCGAGCGCCTCGTGGCCGTCGGCGGCGACGCTCACCCGGTAGCCCATGAACTCGAGGTACTCGGCGCACATGGCCCGCGAGTCCTCGTAGTCGTCGACGACGAGCACGTGCTTCGAGCGCGACGCGTCCACCTCGACCTCTCGCCCCCGGCGACGCCGGCTCGCCATGGGCTCGACCGCGGACTTCCCTGCCATGTGAGCGCTTCCACCTCTGCCCCGCAAGGGCACGGGTCGTGCTGCAAAGGCCACGCCGCGCCAGGCGGAGGTAAGAGCATTGATCGAGGACGCGCTCGCTGAAAATCCCGCGCGGAGACTTCCGCGGCGGGGGCCCTGCTCGCATCGTGGCCCCGGAGGGGTTACCCGAAGGGTTGCGTTGCCCTCGTGAGCGGGAACGACGACAATGGGCCCCCCCAACGGTGGGTGTTCGACCGGCCCCCCGCGGGGGCCAGCAGCTCGGCAGAGGAGTGGAGGCGCTCATGACCACCACGCGCATCCTGGTGGTCGAAGACGAGCTCGACCTGAACCGCGCCCTGCTCCACCGCCTCGCGACCGAGGGCTTCTCCGCCGAGGGGGTGCGGACGACGGCCGAGGCGCGCGGGTTGCTCGGCGACGACTGGGACCTCGTCCTCCTCGACATGCGCCTCCCCGATGGCGACGGCCTCTCGTTCCTGCGTGAGGTCCAGGAGCGCCGGCCCGAGCTGCTCGTGATCCTCATGACCGCCTTCTCGTCGATCGAGGATGCCGTCACGGCGATCAAGCTGGGCGCCTACGACTACGTGCGCAAGCCGTTCGACTTCGAGGAGCTGCTGCTGCGCCTGCGGCAGGCGCTCGAGACGATGGTCCTGCGTCGCGAGGTGCGGGCCACGCGCGAGCGGTCGAAGCGGGCCCACGGCCTGAGCGCGATCGTCGGCCAGTCGCAGGCGGTCCAGGAGGTGCGCGACTTCGTGCGGCGGGTCGCCACGAGCGACGCGACGACGGTCCTCGTCACCGGCGAGAGCGGGAGCGGCAAGGACCTGGTGGCGAAGGCGATCCACCACGAGAGCCGCCGGGGCGACGGCCCCTTCATGACGATCACCTGCACGGCGATCTCCGAGCATCTGCTCGAGAGCGAGCTGTTCGGGCACGAGAAGGGCGCCTTCACCGACGCGCGCACGCAGAAGAACGGCCTCCTCGAGCTGGCCGATGGCGGGACGGTCTTCCTCGACGAGATCGGCGACCTCCCGCTGCAGCTCCAGGCCAAGCTGCTGCGGTTCCTGCAGGAGAAGACCTTCAAGCGCGTGGGCGGCACGCGCGACATCACGGTCGACGTGCGCGTGATCGCGGCCACCCACCAGCCGCTCCCGACGCTGGTCAAGGAGGGGCGCTTCCGCCAGGACCTCTACTACCGGCTGAAGGTGATCGACGGCATGATCCCGCCGCTGCGGGAGCGGCTCGACGACGTCCCGCTGCTGGCGCGCTCGTTCGTCAACGACCTCAACCGCGAGCTCCGCCGCGACGTGCGGCACATCTCGGCCGAGGCGGAGGCGGCGATGCTCCGCTACGGCTGGCCGGGCAACGTCCGCGAGCTGCGCAACGCCCTCGAGCGGGCCATGATCCTCGGCCAGGGCGACACGATCCGCATCGACGCCCTGCCCTTCGAGATCCGCGCCACCGACCCGGCGCGGCTCCCGCCGGCGCCCGCGGCGGCGCGCCCCGACGACGGGCGGGGCGGGACGTTCGGGAGCGAGGTGCAGGGCGGGCGGTTCATCCGCCTCGGCGAGGGCTTCGAACTCGAGACGCTCGAGCGCGAGCTCCTCACCCAGGCCATGGCGGTCGCCAGCGGCAACAAGACGCGCGCCGGCCGCCTGCTCGGCCTCAACCGCGACCAGGTGCGCTACCGGCTGGAGAAGTACGGGCTCCTCGAGCAGTTCTCGCCGCAGGCCGCGAAGGGGGCCGGGACCGAGGACGCGTGACGCCCCCGCGCGGGCTCGGGGTCGTCGTCCTGGGCGGGGGTGGCCACGCCCCGGCGCCCCTGCTCGAGGCGCTCGAGCAGGTGGTCGCGGCGCTGACCGCGCGGGGCCACCGCGCGCTCGTCGCCCCGCCCGAGGACCCCGACGCGCTCCTGGCGAGCCCGCACGACGCCCGGGTCGTCTGCGTCGAGGGCCCCGACGACCCGTCGCTCGCCGCCGTGGGCGGGGGGCCGCCCGCGCTGGCGGTCGGGCCGGCCAACGGGGTCCTGGCGGCCCTCGAGGCGGGCGCCGCGGCGGCGCTCCTCGCCGCGCCGCGCGCCGGGGGTGGCGGGGCGAGGATCGAGGCCGAGCGGCTCGCGCGGGCCCTCGACGCGCTCCTCGGGGCGCTCGAGCGGCGCGCGCGCGAGGAGGCGTGGGCGGCGTCCCAGGCGGCCCTGCTGGACGCGCTCCCGCTGGGGGCGCTGGTGGTCGTGGACGGGGCGGTGGCCCACGCCAACCCCGCGCTCGCCGACATGGCGGGCGCGCCCGGGGACGACCTCGTCGGTCGACCGCTGGCGTCGCTCTTCGCCGCCGAGGACGGCGCGGAGGTCCGCCGGCGGGCGGCGGCGCGCGCGGCGTGGGCGGGCGAGGTCAGGCTCCAGGGCGGCGGCGCGGTCCGCCTGACGATGGTCGAGGCCGCCTGGCGGGGCGGCTCGGCGCTCCACGTGCTCGCGCGCGAGGCCTCGCCGGACGCGGTCGCGGCGCGTGAGCGCGCGGAGGCCGGGGCGCAGGCGGCGGCGCGCGACGACCTCGTGTTCCTCGGCGGCCTCGTGCAGGCCCTCGTGCACGACCTGCGCAACCCGCTCCAGGCGACGCTGTTCGCGCTCGCGTCGGCGCGCGGGGGGCCGCGCGGGCAGCCCGCGCTCGAGGCGCTGAGCACGGTCGAGCGCAAGGTGCGCGAGATCGACGCGATGCTCGCGGAGGTGCACGAGGTCGCCCAGCCCTGGCGCCCGACGCTCCTGCCGTTCCCCGCGGCCGAGCTCCTGCACGGCGCGCGCGCCGCCGTCCACGCCGGGGCGGCCGAGCGCGGGGTCGAGCTGGTCGTCGACGACGCCGGGGCGGCCTTCGACGTGCAGGTGGACCCGCCCCGGCTGAAGCACGCGCTCACGAACCTGGCCTGGCTCGCCGTCGAGGCGTCGCCCCCCGGGGGGCAGGTCTCGCTGCGGGCGGGGCGCGACGGGTCGGGCTGGTGGTGGCTCGAGGTCGAGGACGAGCGCGCGGCGGCGCCGGGCGGGGCGGCCCAGGCCGCCGCCCCGTCGGGGCGCGGCGCGCGCCGACGGCTGGCGATCGCCCGGCGGATCGTCGAGGCGCACGGCGCGGCGCTGCGGCTCGAGGGCCGCGAGCCCTGCGGGCTGCGGGCGCGGGTCGTGCTGGGCGGGTGAGCAGGTGAGCGAGGTCCAGCGCCCTGGCTCACATGGGACACGAAGGCAACGGAGAACAACGGAGGTCACGGAGGAGCTGTAAGGACAAGACCTCCCTGGCCTTCGTGGATCTTCGTTGCCTCCGTGTCCCATGGTGAGCCCACACGGTCGACCCTCGATCAGAACCGGCGAGCGCGGTCAGACCTCCATCAGCTCCTTGGTCTTCGACTCGAGCAGGCCGTCGACCTTGCCCGTGAACTGCTTGGTGAGGTCCTCGACCTCCTTCTTCAGGCGCTCGGCCTGGTCCTCGGGCAGCTCGCCGTCGTTGCACAGCGCGTCGGCCGACTTGATCGCGTCGCGGCGGACGTTGCGGATCGCGACCCGCTGCGCCTCGGTCTTGTCCTTGGCGAGCTTGACGTACTTCTTGCGCTGCTCCTCGGAGAGGGCCGGCACGGGGAGGCGGATGATCTTGCCGTCGCTCTGCGGGGTGATCCCGATCCCCGACTTGAGGATCGCCTTCTCGATCTCGCCGACGATGCTCGCGTCGAACGGCTTGATCACGAGCATGGCCGGCTCGGGCGCGCCGATGTTCGCCAGCTGCTTGAGCGGCGTCGACGAGCCGTAGTAGTCCACGCGGATCGAGTCGACCAGGCCGGGGGTCGCCCGGCCGGACTTGATCCCGCGCAGGTCACCCTCGAGGTGCTCGACGCACTTCTGCATGCGGTCCTTGGCGTCGCGCAAGACCTCGGCTTGCCCCACGGGTCCCTCCAGTCGGCTTCTACGCGGCCTCGCCGCGGCTGATCAGGGTGCCGATCTCCTCGCCCTGGACGGCCCGGGCGAAGTTGCCTGGCTTCTTGAAGTCGAAGACCAGGATCGGCAGCTCGTGCTCCATCGCCATGGTGATGGCGGTGGCGTCCATGACCGCGAGCTCGCGGTTGATCACGTCCCAGTAGGTCATGTGCTGGTAGCGCTGGGCGTTCGGGTCCTTGCGCGGATCGGCCGAGTAGACGCCGTCGACCTTCGTCGCCTTGAGCAGGATCTGCGCCCCGAGCTCCTGCGCGCGGAGCGTGGCGCAGGTGTCGGTGGTGAAGTACGGGTTGCCGGTGCCGCCGGCGAGGATCACCACGCGCCCCTTCTCGAGGTGGCGGATCGCCCTGCGCCGGATGAACGGCTCGGCCGCCTGGTGGGTCGAGATCGCCGACGTGCAGCGCGTGGGGACGCCCATGCCCTCGAGGACGTCCTGCAGGGCGAGGCCGTTGATCAGCGTGGCCAGCATGCCCATGTAGTCGGCGGTGGCGCGCCCGAGCCCGTGCTGGGAGATCTCCGCGCCGCGCACGAGGTTGCCGCCGCCGACGACGATCGCCAGCTCCTTGCCCATCTCGTGGATCCCGCGGCAGCTGGCGGCGATCTTGCGGACCTCCTCGATGTTGATGCCGAAGCCACCCTCGCCGCCCATGCTCTCGCCCGAAAGCTTGAGCAGGATGCGGCGCGGCGCCTTGTCCCGGGCGATCGCCAGGCGGGCGGACGCGGACGAGGGCGAGGGGGTGGGCACGGCGGTCCTCGTTTCGGGTCTGTCGGCGGCGCGCCGGCCGCCCCCGGGCGCAGGCGCTCGAGGCGGCCCGCGCGGGCGGGGGCGGCGCCCGGGCGCCGCGACCTCGTCCATCTTACCCGGCCGCTCGGGTCCGCGGGGCCGACCTGGGTCGGCCCCGCGCGCGGCTCAGGCCCTCCGACTCAACCCTTGACCGCCAGCCGCACGAACCACGCGACCTGCACGTCGCCGCCCACCGCCTTGCCGGTGCGCTCGAGGAGCTGACGGATCGAGACCTCGGGGTCCTTGACGAACTTCTGCTCGAGCAGGACCCGCTCCTCGTAGAAGCGGCGCATCTTGCCGTCGATCATCTTCTCCTTGATGTTCTCCGGCTTCTTGGCGTCGGCGGGGTTCTCCTCGATCTGCTTCAGGTAGACCGTCCGCTCGCGCGCCACGAGGTCGGCCGGCACGCCGTCGCGGTCGACGGCCACCGGCGCGGGGTCGTGGGCGGTCGCGTGCATCGCCACGTCGCGCAGGGCGGCGTCGAGCTCCGGCTTGCCCGCGGCGCCCGCCGGGGCGTTGACGGCGACGGCCACGCCGACCTGGCCCGTGTGGTGGACGTAGGCGACGACGCGCCCGTCTCCCTCGAGCGGCTTGAACTCGGCGCGGTCGAGCTGCAGGTTCTCGCGGATCGTCAGCGCCGCGGCCTCCTGCAGCTCCTTCTTCACGGTGGGCAGCTCCTTGGCGGCCTCGACCGAGGTGACCTTGCTCTCGAGGACGGCGCTCGTGATCACGTCCACGAGCTTCTTGAAGTTCTCGCTGCGGGCGGCGAAGTCGGTCTCGCAGAGGAGCCGCACCAGCGCCGCGCCCTTCCCGTCGGGCGCGACGGCGATCGCCACCATGCCCTCGACGGCCTGGTGCTCCTCGCCCGCCTTCATCTTCGGGTCCTGGGCGCGCAGGAGGTCGACCGCCTTGTCGACGTCACCCCCCGTCTCCTCGAGCGCCTTCTTGCACTTGCCCATGGGCGCGTTGGTCTTGTCGCGCAGGGTCTTCACCAGGGCGGCGGTGATCTCGGCCATTGCTTCGGAGCTCCTGAGGTTCGGTGTGCCGCCGGCGGCGGGACACGCATCTGTTCGGTGCGCGCAGGTCGGACCGCGGCGGCCAGGGGGGCGCGCGGCGGCCGGCGACCCGGCGCGGTCGGTCAGCGGGTGGACGGCGCCGGCGCCCCGTCGTGCTCGACGGGGCGCCCGGCGTCGCGTGTCAGCGAGGCTAGGCCTCGGCGGTCTTCGGCTCGGCGCTGGCCGCCGCCGCCACCGGCTGGGCCTCCTCCGCGGCGGGGGCCGCCGGGGCGCCGCCGGTCTTGGCCACGCCGCGGGCGACGTCGAGCTTCTCCCGGCCGCGGATGACCGCGTCGGTCAGCTTCGAGAGGATCGCGTGCACCGAGCGGTAGGCGTCGTCGTTGGCCGGGATCGCGATGTCGACGCGGTCCGGGTCGGCGTCGGTGTCGATCACGCAGACCGACGGGATCCCCATCTTGTGGCACTCGCTGAGGGCGCTCTCCTCGCGGCGCGGGTCGATGATGATCAGCGCCGAGGGCAGGCGGTGCATGCGCCGGATGCCGTCGAGGTTGCGGATGAGCTTCTTCTTCTCGCGCGCCATGGCCGAGAGGAGCTTCTTCGACATGTAGGCGGCCTCGCCGCCCTTCTCGGTCTCCTCGATCTCCTCCAGGCGCTTGAGGCGGCTGCGGATCGTCAGGTGGTTGGTGAGCGTGCCGCCCAGCCAGCGCTCCGAGACGACGTGCATGCCGCAGCGCTCGGCCTCGGCCTTCACCAGCGCGCGCAGCTGCGGCTTCGTGCCGACGATCAGCACCTCGCCCCCGCTGCGGACCAGGCGCTCGAGGAAGTGGGTCGCGCGCAGGAGCCCGCGGACGGTCTCCTTCAGGTTGATGATGTGGATCGAGTTCCGCTTCCCGTAGATGTACGGCGCCATCTTCGGGTTCCAGCGGCTGGCCCGGTGCCCGAAGTGGACGCCGGCCTGGATCAACTCCTCGAGGGTGACGAGAGCCACGCGTGATCTCCTGCTGTGGGGTTGTCCGGCGGGCGCGGAGTTATGGAGGTCGCTCTCCCTCCGTCCGCCGGGGACCCGGTTCGTGTTGTCTGTCGGTGCAGCGCCCGTCCGCCCGCACTTTGCGGCGGCCCACGCGATGCAAGCGCGGGATTCTAGCCGAGCCCGTCCGAGCCATCAATCATACGAACCCCTGGCACGGGCGCGAGCCTGGTGTGATCGCGGCTGGGGCGGAGGAGGGGGTCGCGCGTGCGTGCGCTCGCGCCGGGCGCTCGGATCACTGGCCGCCGGTCGGGAGGTCGTCGGGCCCGTAGCGCTCCGTCGCGCGCTCCTGGAAGGCGCCGGGGCCACGGCCGGGGCGGGGGAGCTGGATCCCGGCGCGGTCGGCCTCGCGGGCCAGGTAGTGCTGGACCTCGGACTGGATCCGGTCGGCCAGGCGCACCGCCCGGAGCCCGTCCTCGCCCGGGACCTCGGGCGGGTGCTCGCCCCGGCAGGCCTCGAGGAAGCTGATCAGCTGGTCGCGCAGGGCGTCCGTCGACGACAGCGAGTGCTCCTGCACCTCGAGGAGCTGGCCGAAGACGAACCCGAAGGGGTCCTCGAGGCTCGACGGGTCGAGCGTCTGCGGGTCGACGGCGCCCGTGCGGAAGGCCTCGCTCTTGCGAAAGATCGAGAGCGAGTTGGCGCCGTAGTCGATCGAGACGTAGCCGTCGCTCTGGAACACGCGGATCTTGCGCATCTTCTTCATCGAGACGCGGCTCGAGCGCACGTCGGCCAGGGCGCCGTTCCTGAGCCGCAGGCGCGCGTCGACCATGTCCTCGGTGTGCGAGAGGACCGGGATCCCGATCGCCTCGAGCGAGGCCACGTCGTCGTCCACGAACTCGAGGATGATGTCGAGGTCGTGGATCATGAGGTCGTGCACGACGCCGATGTCGCGCGAGCGGAAGGAGTAGGGCGAGAGGCGGTCGGCGATCACGTAGCGCGGGTCGTTGACCACCGCCTTGGCGGCCTTGAAGGCGGGGTTGAAGCGCTCGATGTGCCCCACCTGGAGGACGACGCCCTTGCGCCGGGCGGCCGCGACCATCTCCTCCGCCTCGCGCGAGCTGGCCGCCATGGGCTTCTCGACCAGCACGTGCACCCCGGCCTCGATGAAGCGCAGGGCGAGCTCGAGGTGGGTCACCGTCGGCGTGGCGATCGAGACGGCGTCGACCCGGCCGATCATCGCCGCCGGGTCGGCGAAGGCCATGGCGCCGCTCTTCGTCGCCGCCTCGGCCCGGCGCGCCGGGTCCATGTCCGACACCGCCGTCAGCTCGCAGCCCGCCAGGCCCTTGTAGTGCTTGACGTGGCCCTGCCCCATGGGGCCGACCCCGACCACGCCGACGCGCAGCTTCGCCATGGGCGCTCTCCCGGCCGGAGAGCATAACCGCCGCCGCGGAGGAACACGGTGGCGACACGCGTCAGCCGGGGCATGTCTCTACCTCACCCCGCCTTCGCAGCAGGAGCGTCAGGCGAGGCCGAGGAGGGCGAGGCGAGGCGGCGCGAAGGCGAGGGAAGGCGGCCTCCTGGCCGCCGACCGAGCCTGAGCGGTCGGGGCCGACGAAGTCGGCCCCGACGCACCGCGGCGCCCGCCATCCTCGGCCGCAGCCGCGATCACACTAGAGGGGCGGCCGGAAGGCCGCTTCGCGGCTTCCCAGCCGCCCCTCTAGCCTCATCGCTGACGCCGGGGGATCCGTGTGCTCGGCCGCTGGTTCCTTGCGCATCTATGGCTTACGGAAGACTCGGCGGCCGAGCACAGGGACCCCCGGCCGGAGTCGGCCCGGCCCGGCGCGTCCAAGGCGCGCGAGGATCGCGTTTCCGGCCGGGCCTCTAGCCGTCGACGGGGGCCGACGCCGACGACGACGCGGCCGTGTCGATGAGCATGAACTTGAGCACGCCCTCGCACACGACGTGGTTGTCCACGGTGGCCTTCACGCGCGCCTGGCCGGTGCGCTCCTTGATGCGCAGGGCCTCGCTCTCGATCACGACGCGGTCGCCGGGGACGACCGTCTTGCGGAACTTGAACGCGTCGACGCCGAGCAGGTAGGCCAGCTTGCCCGCGTGCTCGCGGCTCCCGAGCAGCATGGCGCCGGTGACCTGCGCGGCGGCCTCGATGAGCAGCACGCCCGGCATGACCGGCTGGCCCGGGAAGTGGCCCTGGAAGAAGGGCTCGTTGAAGGTGACGTTCTTGATCCCGACCGCGCGCTGCGCGCCCTGCACCTCGATGATCCGGTCGACGAGGAGGAAGGGGTAGCGGTGGGGGAGGATGCGCGTGATCTCGCGGATGTCGAGGGCCACGCCGACGGGCTCGTCGCCCTCCTGCAGGAGCTCGTCCTCGCGCTCGACGATCTTCTTCACCAGCGCGGCGTTGAGCTCGTGGCCGCTCTTGACGGCGATGATGTGCGCGCGGAGCGGGGCGCCGAGGAGCGCGATGTCGCCGAGGATGTCGAGGACCTTGTGGCGCACGGGCTCGTCGGCGAAGCGCATGGGCCCGTCGACCTTGCCGTCGTCGTTGATGACGACCGTGTTCTCGGTGTTCGCGCCCTTGCCCAGGCCGGCGGCGAGGAGCATCTCGGCCTCGCGGCGGAGCACGAACGTGCGCGCCGGCGCGATGTCCTGCTCGTAGCGCTCCTCGTCGAGCTCGACCGTGTAGTGCATCGAGGGCAGCGTCGGCAGCGGGTAGTCGAGCGTGTAGCTCACGCGCAGGCCGTCGTAGGGGAGGGCCACCAGGCTGGCGCCGTTCTGGCTGATCCCGATCGGCTCCTTGACGACGACCTCGCGCACGGGGACGTCCTGGTCGTGGACGCCGGCCTGCCGGAGGAGCTCGACGAACGGGCGCGCGCTGCCGTCGCCGCCGGGGAGCTCGGGCCCGTCGAGCTCGACCTCGACGTTGTCGAGCCCGACGCCCGCGAAGACGCTCAGGAGGTGCTCGATCGTGTGCACCTCGGCCTCGCCGCGGCGGAGCGCCGTCCGCCGCTGGATGCTCACCCGGTGCTTCACGGTCGCGGGGATCCGGACGTAGCCGGGGATGTCCGTGCGGACGAACACGACGCCCGTGTTCGGCTCCGCCGGCTTGAGGCGCACGGTGGTGCGCACGCCCGTGTGCAGGCCGACGCCCGAGAGCTCGGCCGGCCGGGCGACCGTCCGCTGGTTGCGGGGCCCCCGGGTCGCCTTGGCCTGCTGCGGCGCGGGGGCGGTCGATGTCTCGTCCAATCAGCGCCCCCTCTGCGCCGGCGGCGGGGCGCTCGGCGGCGTGCCCGGCGCCTGCGGCGCCTGCGGCTGGCCCGCCGGCGGCTGCACCGGCGCGTTGACGGCGGCGTGGCGCTTCTGCTCGCGCTGTTGCTGGAGCTGCTCCATGCGCTTGATGTTGCCGTCCGAGTTGAGCTGCGACTTCACGCCGTCGGTGACGTCGATCTGCTGCGCGAAGTAGAGCACGTCCGAGATCTGGGCCCGGAAGATCCGCTCCTGGAACTGCTGCGTCAGCTCGCTCTGCAGCCCCTCGAGGCCGTCCTCGCGGTCGCTCTTGAGGATCAGGTCGTAGCCATGCCGCTCGCCGTAGGCGCGGATCGTCACGTTCAGCTCGTCGAGGATCTGGAGGGTCAGCTCCTCGACGCGCTTCTTGAGCTGGTTCTGGAGGCGCTCCGTCTTGAGCTCGTACACGAAGCCGGCCTGCTTGATCTCGTCGCGCAGGATGTTGTAGGGCTCGGTCCCGGGCGTGAACGCCTTGTCGAGCTGCTGGCGGCGGCGGCGGATCTCCTCCGCGTCGGCCTCGAGCTCCGTCTTGATGCGCTCCCGCTCCTGGTTGACCGCCTGCTCGAGCGTGTCCTTGCGCTTGTAGTCGCGGAACAGGAGGCCGATGTCGACGACGCCGACCTTGAGGGCGCGGCCGCCGCCGCCCGCGGGCCGCGGCTGCTGGGGCGGGTTGTTCTGGGCCGTGACCAGCCCGGTCAGCCCGACGGCGCCGACGAGCGCCAGGCCGAGCGTGAGCGGAAACCGCGTGGACATGGGGCCTCCAGGGGCGCCGTTATACCAACCAGCAGCAGCCCCACCAGCCATTATGACGAGCCGCCGCTGGCTCGTCCGGGCGCGCCGCGCAAGCCCGCGCGCCGGGGGCGGCTCGGGCGCGGCGTCGGTGGCCCGGGCGGCGGGTCACGCGCGACGCGCCCGACCGCCGCGACGACGGCTGCGAGCGGCACGCGGGTCGCGTGGGCGCGCGACCTGGAGGTCTCCGTGGTGATCCGGGTCGAGCGGCGGCGCGAGCCGCGCGAGCGCACGTACCAGCTGGTCAACGTCTCCCCCGTGAACGCGGAGGGGCTGCCGACGGAGCAGCTCCTCGGGCGGACGCTCGACCTGTCGCGCGGCGGCGCCCGGGTCGAGGTGCCGCACGAGGTCTCGGCCGGCGCGCGCGTGCGGGTCGACCTGGCCCTGCACGAGGCGCTGGTCTCGACCGAGGCCGAGGTGCGCTACGTCGGCACCGGCGACGAGGGCGAGTGGCTCCTCGGGCTCGAGTTCGTCGGGCTCGACGACGCGGCCGCGGGGCGGATCGGGGAGTTCCTGCGGGCGCGGGGAGCGGCGCGCGGGAGGGGCTGAGCGCGCTCGCTCCAGGTGTTGAGCGTCGAGGGTGCAGGCCCTCGAGTGTGCTGCTCGTCAGGTCACGTCACCTGAGCGCTGTGAGCGGCCCGAGCCAGGCAGGACGCTGGCCCGCGGTCGCCAGGCCCTGTCCTCGAACCCTAGGGTTCGTCCTCGAACCCCGTCTTCGCAGACGGCCGAGCCGCCTCCGAGCACACCTCACCGCGCCTTCGCAGCAGGAGCGTCAGGCGAGGCCGAGGAGGGCGAGGCGATGCGGCGCGAAGGCGAGGGAAGGCGGCCCGCCCCCCGCGCCGGGGGGGGGGGGCCCCCCCACGGCGCCCCCGACGCACCGCAGCGCCCGCCATCCTCGGCCGCAGCCGCGATCTAGAAACCGAAGCCCACAGAGAACGAGAACACCTGCGGGTCGTCGTCGCGGCGGCGCAGGATCGGCCAGGCGAAGTCGAGGGCGACCGGCGCGGGGAAGACGGGCACGCGCAGGCGGAAGCCGAAGCCGGCGGCGACGCGGAGGTTGTCGTCCTCGCCGAACTGGCTCAGGCGCGACACGGCGCCGCCCGCGTCGACGAAGACGACGCCGCGGAGGATGTCGAGCGCCAGCGGGAAGGAGACCTCGGCGCCGAGGAGGGCCATGAAGTCGCCGCCCACCGGGCGGCGCCCCTGCTTGGGTGACACGGTGCGGAAGCGGAAGCCGCGCAGCGAGTTCGGCCCGCCGGCGAAGAAGCGCTCGAAGATCGGGATCGGGTCGTCGTCGAGCGTCTGCTGCCAGCCGACGTCCGCGCGCAGGGCGAGCACCCACTTGTGCTCGCCCGGCCAGGCGACGAGCAGCCGCTGCCAGTTGGCGGCGGCGCCGGCGCGGTGGAACGAGTAGTCGCCGCCGAGCGCCTTGGCGGCCAGCTCGTAGTAGACGTTCCCTGCGTAGCCGCCGTAGAGGACGAAGTTGCGGTCGATGATGTTCTGGTCGTAGCCGAGGCTCCAGCGGATGCTCGAGACGTAGTTCGTCCCGGCCGACGCGATCACGTCGGGCGGCGCGCCGAAGTCGATGTCGGCCACGCGCACGCGCTCGAAGCGGTAGGTGGCGCGGAAGATCAGGTCCTGCGTGAAGCGGTAGCCCAGCGTCACGCGGCCGCCGCGGCGGGTCTCGAGCCAGTCCTCCCGCTGCCGGTCGCGGGCCGCCGCCTCGAGGCCCAGGATCACCGGGTAGCCGAACAGCCACGGCTCGACGAACTCGACGCTGTAGGCCGAGCGCTCGCGGCCGGGCTGGAGGGAGATCGAGAACTGCTGCCCGGCGCCCGTGAAGGCGCGGCCCTCGAAGAAGTCCCTCCACGAGCGCGGGAAGTCGAAGATGTCGAAGTTGCGCTGCGTGAGCGCGATGTTGCCGAAGAAGCCGGCCGCGGTCGACACGCCGCCGCCGACGATGATCGAGCCCGTGCGCGCCTCGCGCACGCGCATGACCACGTCCTCGCGCCCGGGCTCCGACCCCGGCTCGAAGTCGACCCGGACGTCCTCGAAGTAGCGCAGGCGCCCCAGGCGGTTGATGCTCGCCTCGACCTCGTCGGCGTCGAAGTACTCGCCCGGGTAGAAGGAGAGCTCGCGCCGGATCACGTCCTCGCGCGTCTTGTCGTTGCCCTCGATGCGCACGGCGTCGATGCGCACCTTCGGGCCCTCGCTGATGCGGAACACGACGTCGATCAGGTGCCGCTCGGGGTCGTAGCGCCGGTCGAGGTCCACGTCGGCGTGGATGTAGGCCCGCTGCCCGTAGAGGTGGCGGATCCGCTGGACCGACCCGACCAGGTCGTCGCCCAGGAACGGCCGCCCCGGGCGGGCCGGGATGTCGCGGAGGATCCGCTCCTCGGAGATGACGGTGTTGCCGACGACCGTGACCTGCCGGATGTGGTAGCGCTGCCCCTCCTCGACGCCGACGACCAGCGTGAGGTCCTCGCCGTCGGTCGAGAAGCGCTCCTCGAGCAGGTAGACCTGCGCGTCGAGGAAGCCCTGCGAGCGGTACCAGCGGGCGATCCGGTCCAGGTCGCGCCGGAACGCCTCGGGCCGGTAGATCCCCTTCTCCTTGAAGCCGAAGAGCTGTCGCTCCTTGGTCTCGATCGCGTCGGGGCCGGTCGCGCCCAGGATGTCGCTCGGGTCGAGCTGCCGGGCGCCGACGAACTTGATCGCCTCGACGTGGACCTTCGGCCCCGGCCGGGCGTCGAAGACCACGTCGACGCCCTCGCCCTCCTCGCGCGGGTCGACGCGGTGGCGGACCTCTGCCATGAGGAACCCGGCGCCCTGCAGGAGGTCGCGCAGGGCCCGCGCGTCCCGCTCGAGGCGGAACGGGTCGAGCAGGTCGCCCGCCTTGGTCCGGACCGCCTCCTCGATCTCACCGTCGCTGACGCCGCGCGCCCCCTGCACGAGCACGCGCACCACGCGCGGGCTCTCGTGGACGGTGAACTCGACGATCACGCCGACGCCGGCGGGGTCGGGCCGCACCGTCACCTCGACCGGTGGGATCCCTGGCCCGGGCGACCCGAAGCGGCCCGAGCGGTAGAGCCGCGCCAGGTCGGCCGCCAGCGTCTCGGACGAGAACGGCTCGCCCGTGCGCGTCGAGATCATGGCGTTGGCCTCGCTCGGGTGGAGGAGGTTCAGCCCCTCGAACACCACCTGCGAGACCGTCCGCCCCTCGGCCCAGCCCCAGTCCTGCGCCCGCGCCGGCGGGGCGGCGGCGAGCACGGCGCCGAGCGCCAGCAGGAGCGGCGCCAGGAGCCGGGCGCGCCGGGCGGGGGGTCTGGCCGGGTCGGCGGGTCCCATGGGGGGCAGAGTGTAGCCGCCGGATGCAGGGAGGTCACCGCCGGGGAGACGCGGGTGACTTCACACTTCTTGACGAGTCGGCGGTGACGGGTGACGTGAGGACCGACCGTGGAGAACACCCCAGCAGCACCACGCCTCGGCCGCTCATGGGACGCAGAGCGCGCGGAGGAGACGCAGAGTTTCGCAGAGGACGGGTCCTGTGCCTCCCCAGCCTCTGACCGCGCCCCCCGCTTGATGTGATCGAGGGTCGACCGTGTGGGCTCACAATGGGACACGGAGACAGCGAAGGTCCACGAAGACCACGGAGGTCTCTGTCCTGTCCTTGCATCTCCTCCGTGACCTCCGTTGCTCTCCGTTGCCTCCGTGTCCAATGAAGGGCCAATCCGTGGAAGTCGCCTTGGGGTCGCTGGGGCCGTCAGGCCGCCGAGGAGGGCACGTTGCCGGTGGACCGACGCCGGCGTACACCCTCTGCGTGGACCCGAGCAGGCCCGTCCCCTCCTCCCTCGCGGCGGCGCTGCGCGCCGGGCCGCTCGGCGCGCGCCGGATCCCCGGGTCGACGCTCGGGCCCTACGTGGTCGTCTCGGAGGTCGGCCGCGGGGGCTTCGGCGTCGTCCTGCGCGCACGGCGGCGCGATCAGCCCGGCGTCGACGTCGCGCTCAAGGTCCTGCTCGACGGCGCCGAGGCAGGCGCCGCGCGCGAGCGGCGCTTCGAGCGCGAGGCCGAGCTGTCGCGCGCCCTGCGTCACCCGGGGATCGTGCCGGTCCGGGACGCGGGGCGGCTCGACGGCCTCGCGTTCATCGCCTTCGAGTTCGTCGAGGGCACGACGCTCTCCTCGGTCCTCGAGGACGCGCCCCTGGCGCGCCGGCTCGACCTGCTGGTGAAGGTCGCGCGGGCCGTGGCCTACGCCCACGCGCGCGGCGTCGTGCATCGCGACCTCAAGCCCGCCAACGTCCTCGTGCGCGCCGCGGACGGCCGCCCCCTCGTGGCCGACTTCGGCCTGGCCCGCGACACCGCGCTCGACTCGTCGCTGACGCGCACCGGCGCCATGCTCGGCACGCCCGCCTACATGGCGCCCGAGCAGGTCTCGGCGAAGCCCCCGTCGCCGGCGACCGACGTGTTCGCGCTGGGGGTCATGCTCTACGAGGCGCTCACGGGCGACCTCCCCTTCCGCGGCGACAACGTGGCCATGCGCTACGCCGCGATCCTCACCGGGCGCCTCGAGGCGCCGAGCGAGCGCGCGCCGGACGCGCCGCGGGCGCTCGACGCCGTCGTCCGCCGCGCGCTCGCGGCCAGGCCCGAGGACCGCTACCCCGACGCCGGCGCGTTCGCCGACGCGATCGACGCCGCCCTGGGGACGTCCTCCCGCGACGACGAGGCGGACGGCCCCGCGCCCGCCGCTCCCCCGGCTAGCGCGCCGCCCCGCCGGGCGCGGCGCGCGGCCGCGCTCGGCGCCGGCGCGCTCGCCCTGCTCGCGCTGCTCTCCGCCGCGTGGGTGCTGCGCGGCCGCGCGGCCGCGCGGCAGGAGGCGGCCGCTGCGGCGGTGTCGGCGCACGCGCGCGACCTCGCCGCGGCGCTGACCGGTGACGGGGCCGCCGGCGACCGCGCGCCCCCCCTGGTCGCCGCGCTGAGCGCCGCGGCCGCCGGCCCCGACGCCGACGCGGCCCCGCTCCTCCGCGCCCGCGCCGAGGCGCACGTGGCGCTCGCCGCGTGGCACCTGGTCGAGCGTCGCCTCCCCGAGGCCCAGGCCGAGGTCGCGACCGCCCGCGGGCTCGACCCGGCCGCGTCGTCGCTGGCGCTCGCGGGCGCGCTCCTGCTCGTCGAGCAGGGGCGCCCGGGCGAGGCGATCGACGCCCTGCGCGCCGTCGGCGAGCCGGCCCCCTTCCCGCCCGACCTCGTCGACGAGGCGCGCGCGCGGGCGCTCGCCGCGCGCGGGGACCGGCGCGCCGCCCTCGCCGCCGTCGACGGGGCGCTCGACCGGGCGCGGACCGGGCCGCGGCTCATGCTCCGCGCGCGCCTGCTCCTGGGCGAGGAGCGCGCGGGCGAGGCGCTCCTCGACCACGAGGCGGCCCGGGGCCTCGGCGCGCCCGACGAGGAGGACCTCGGCCCGGCGCTGGCCCGGGCCTACCTGCTGCGCGCGACGCGCGTCCTGTCGGCGAGCGACGCGCTCGGGCCGGCCGACGCCGCGCGCGCGCTCGCCGACGCGCGCGCGGCGCTCGCCCGCCTCCCGGCCGACCACGAGCGCGCCGCCGTGCAGCGGCTCGGCGCCGTCGCGCTCGAGGCCGGGTTCGGCCTCCTCGAGCGCATGGCCGGCGAGCGCGGCCTGCCGCTCGCGCCGTCCGCCGAGGCCGGCCGCGCCGCGCACGGGCTGCTCGAGGCGGCGGCCGCGTGCGACCCGGCGCGCGTCGTCGTCCCCGCCGACTACGTGCGCGCCGTCGTGGCCCTGTGCCAGCGCGACGACTGTCCGCCGCCGGTCCGCTTCCAGGCGGCCTCGTGGATGCTCCGCGCGCGCCTGCCGTTCGACCCCCTGCGCGACGTCGACCTGCGCCTCGCCGACCCGGCCGCGGACCTCTCGGGTCCGTGGGCGCGGCTGCGGCAGGAGCTCCAGGCCGCCCGCGGCGATTCGACGAAGGCCCTCAACGCCTACCGCACCTTCTCGCACGTCACGCGCGGCGCGCCCGCGCTGCTCCCGGTCGCCTGGGAGGCGGAGGAGGAGGCGCTCGCGCGCTGGCCCGCGGGGGCGGCCCGCTATCACGTGCTCCTGGCAAGGGCGCACACGCTGCTCGCGATGAAGCGCGGCCCGGAGGCGCGCCCGGTCATGGACGAGGCCGTCGCGCTCTGCCGCGCGTTCCCGCCGGCCCAGCTCGCCGACACGCTCTTCTGGCGCGCGGGCCTCCTGCTCGCGGAGGGCGCGCCGGCGCTGGCGCACGCCGACCTCGAGGAGGGGGCGGCGCTCTACGCCGGCGCGGGCCTGCCGCCCTGGCCCAACGGCTGGTGGGCCCTCCAGGCGGCCTCCGTCCTGCTCGCGCTCGGACGCCACGAGGACGCCCTGGCGGCGGTCGCCACCGGCCGCACGCTCGCCGGGCCCTACCCGCGCGCGTACGACGACCTGGAGGCGAAGATCCGGGCGGCCCGCGGCGACCGGTGACGCCGGGGCCCGTGACCGTCACATCCGCGTCAGCGACTCGAACCGCATGTGGCTGTTGAAGAAGGCCATCTTCACCTCGCCGACCGGGCCGTTGCGGTTCTTGGCCACGATGACCTCGGCCTTGTTCTTCAGCTCCTCGTTGCCCGGGTCGTAGTACTCGGGCCGGAAGAGGAGCATGATCAGGTCGGCGTCCTGTTCGATCGAGTTGTGGACGACGACGTCGCTGGCCACGAAGCAGTGGAGGCCGGGGACCGTCAGGTCGTAGACCCGCTCCTCGCCCGCGGGCTCGATCGAGACGACCTCGTCCCAGTACACCTGGCTGGTCGCGAGCGCCGCCAGCGGCTCGAGCTCGAGCACCTGCGCGACGCGCGCCGCGCGCTCGCGGCCCAGGTCCTGGCGGTAGAGCGACGCTCCGCAGTAGGACTGCCGCAGGGCCGCCTGGAACTGCCTCTCGCTCAGGCTTCGCCGGCGCATCGCCGGCTTCACGAGCGACCGCCAGACCTCGGCGGGGATCACGTCACGATTCGTGTTCGCGCCTCGTCCCGCGAGCTCGCGCCGGATCCGGGCGAGCGCCTCGAGCTTGCGGCCGCCGACCGCCCCGACCACGTCGAGGAAGCGGAGCATGTCGGGCTGACCGGTGATCGAGACGTGGAGCTGGTCTCGTCCTCCTCGCTGGGGGACCCGGCGCAAGACGCTCTGGATCCCGAGGCGCAAGAGGAGCGCCTGGACGTCGGCGGCGAGACGCTCGCTGCTCGAGGCGTAGTAGATCGCTGGATAGGACCCGCCTGCGAACAGGCAGCCGTCCGTCGCCCACAGATGGCGCAAGAACCTCGCGATCCCCTCGCCCGGCTGCTCGAACACGCGCTCGGGGACGAACTTCTCATGCGACCGCTTGCCGAAGAGCCCGTGCGCGTCGAGCCACTCGCAGACCGGGTTCCGCACGCCGTGCGTGACGGCGCGGGTCGTGGGTAGGTAGACCTGGATCCAGCGCCGCTCGACGCGCTTGCGCGGGCGGACCTCCGCGCCGAACTGCTCGCGGGCCAGGTCCATCACCAGCTCGGCGAGGTCGTCGTCGGTGGTGGTGTACTGGACCGCCCGGCGCTCGAGCGTGCAGCCGTCGCCGATCAGGTGAGCCAGGAGGCCCAGCTCGGCGCTGGACATCGTCGCTGCGCCGGGGCCGTGGACGAGCTCGCGCGGGGTCGCGATCCGCTCTCCCGGCGCGAGCTCGTCCAGCCGCCGCCAGCCGCTCACGGTGAGGAAGCGGTGGTTCGCCGTGGCCCGGATCGACCGCCCCTGGCGCGTGACCAGCCTGAACACCGGCTTCACGCCCGTGCAGAACGCCGCCGACACCGAGGCGCGCTCCAGCCGATAGGTCGTCTGATTCAGCGCCCACACCTCGAACCCGGCCCGGCCCTCGAGGTCCCGGATCGGGACGCGGCGGCCGGTGTCCGCGAGCGTCACCAGCGTGTCGCCCGCGAGGCAGCCCGACTCGCGCAGGTCGCTCATCATCGGCTTGTGGTCCTTGCGCTCCTCCACCTTTCGCGAGAGCTGCGCGAGGGCCATGATCGGGATGTGCAGCTCGCGCGCGAGCGCCTTGATCATGCGCGAGATCTCCGACACCTCCTGCTGGCGGCTCTCCTGCGCCGAGCGGTCGGAGCCCGACATGAGCTGCAGGTAGTCGATCACGACGAAGCCGATGTCGTGCTGCGCCTTGAGGCGGCGCACCTTCGCCCGCAGCTCCATGGTCGACAGGCCCGGCGTGTCGTCGATGAACAGCGGGGCCGGCGCCAGGATCTCGGCCGCGTCGAGGAAGCTCCGCTCCTCGTCGCGCGTCAGGTAGCCGCCGCGCAGGCGGTGGCCGTCGATCTTCGCCAGGCTGCAGAGGATGTTCGACGTGACCTGGAGGCGCGGCATCTCGAGCGAGAAGAAGACCGCCGGGCGGCCCTGGTAGACCGTGATGTTCCTGAGAATGTTCAGGCAGAAGCTCGTGTTGTGCACGCACACGTCGCCGGCCACGAAGTTGTGCGTCTCCGGGATCGTCAGGTCGTAGACCTGCTTGCTGCCCGCGGCCTCGATCGAGACGACCTCGTCCCAGAGGACGTCGCTCCGGGCGAGATCGACCAGCCCCGGCTCCGCGAGCGCCGTCCCGCGAGGCCCGCCCGGAGAGGGCCTGGAACTACGGCAGGCAGCTTCGCTGCCTGCCGTGTTTCGCAGGAGGTTCCTTCGGAACCTCCTGCGACTTCGTTGCTCGTCGCTCGCGAACGACCAGTTCGCGTCGCTCCTCGCGCCTCGCCAGGCCCTCTCCGGCCGGGCCTCTAGCGCCTCGAGGTCGCGTGACGGGGCGCGCGCGCCCACGTGCAGGTTCGATGCGCCCGCCAGCCCGGCGCGGCGGCCGAGGCTCGCCCACGCCTCGCCGCCTCGCGCCTGCTCCAGCCGCGCCCACACCTCGACGGGGACCGTGTCGCTCCGGCCGGGGCCCGCCGCGAGCGCCTGCCGGGCCCGCTCGACGGCGTGCGCCTTGCCGAACACGCCGATCTCGGCGACGAACGCGCGCAGCGAGGCCGCGTCGGTCACGTCGAGCTGCCAGCTCGGCCGACGCTCCCCCCGGTAGAGCACCTCGCGTCGCCGGACCTTGGCCACCACGCCGAAGCGCAGGAGCAGGTGCTGCACCTGCCGCGCGAGCCGCTCGCTGACGCTCGCGTAGCCGACCTGCACCTGGCCCGTACGCAGGACCGTCACCCAGCCGTCGGTCGTGAACAGGCGGTTCAGGAACAGCGCCACCTGCGGCCGCTCGAGGCGGAACACGACCCCCGGGACGAACTTCTCCGCGGCGCCCTTGCCCATGAGGCCCAGCGCCGCGAGCCAGCGGGTCAGGGGGCTGCCGGCGTCGCGCCGCAGGGCGTCGGCGCCGCCGGGCGACAGCGCCTGCCACGTCGTCCCGAGCGCCTCGGCGAGGCGCTCGAGCGCGGCCTGGTCGGGCGCCGTACTGCCCCGGCACCAGTGGGTGATCGTCGCGGGCGAGACGCCGAGGGTCCTCGCCACGGCGCGTCGGGCCCCGCGGCCCCTGGCCACGAGGGCCTCCTCCAGCCGCGCCGCGAAGGCACGGCGCGCCGCGCCGCGAACGCGTCGATCCGCCGAGATTCGCCAGGAGGGCGCGCGCCCGTCGGCGAGGCTCGTCCGTCGCACGACGAGGCCGCCGAACGCCGCCACCGCCTCCAGGAACTCGGCCGCGACCTCCTGGCGGGTGTTCGTGAAGTGCGGGCACCGGCCCGTCAGCCCGCCGTCCCCGATCAGGTAGGCCAGGAGCTTCACCTCGCACGGGCGCAGCCGCTCTGCGCCGAACACCGGCAGGACCCGCGGGACGGCGATCCGCACGCCGACGCTCAGCTCGGCCAGCGGCCGCCACCCCTCGACGGTGAGGAAGGGGTGGCTCGCCGTCGTCTCGATGGTCCGCCCGAGCCGCGTCGTCACGCGGAACACGGGCTTGACGCCGTCGTCGACGTAGACGGACGGCGTCGTCAGCCGGAGCTTCAGCGCCTCGTCGAGCGTGAGCAGGGCCTCGCCGCGCCGGGCGCGGTGGACCTCCTCGATCGTGACGACGCTGCCGTCGCTCAGGAGCACCTCGGTGTCCCAGGCGACGCACTTCCCCATCGACGGGCGCGCCGCCAGGATCGTCATCTCGCCCGGCTGGAACCCCTGCGTCAGCTCGTCGACGTCCACGAACCCCGTCGGCAGCCCGCTGACGCCCTGCCCGTCCTTGAGCTGCTTGAGCCGCCGGAACGCCTCCTCGACGACGGTCGCGACCGGCACCGCCTCGGAGCGGATCCGCTGCTGCGTGACCTCGAACAGCCGCTTCTCCGTGCGGTCGAGGAGCTCCTCGGTCGGCGCGGACGTGTCGAACGCGTCCTTCTGCACCTCGGCCGTGACGCGGATCAGGTCGCGGCGCGCCGCGTGGTCGCGCACGATCTTGGCGTAGTAGGGCGCGTTGGCCGACGTGGGCACCGCCTCGGTCAGCTCGGCCAGCGCCGCCGTGCCGCCCACCTGCTCGAGCACGTTGCGCGTCGCCAGCTCCTCGTTGAGGAGCACCACGTCGACCGGCTTGTCGGCGCGCCACAGGTCGAGGATCGTCGAGTAGATCAACGTGTGGGACGGCTTGTAGAAGTGCTCGGGCTGCACGAGCACGGCCACGTCGTCGATCGCGCTCGGGTCGATCATGAGCGCCCCCAGCACCGCGCGCTCGGCGTCGGCGCTGTGCGGGGGCACGTTCTTGAGCAGCGGGTCGACCTCGGTCAGCATCGCGGGCTCCAGCGCCTGTTCGGACTCCGTTCGGACCCATTCAAGCACCGGGGTCCGACATCCCCGGCCCGCGCGGCCGCGGGCGGCCGCCGCGCAGGGAGGGGATTCAAGCAGAGCCCGAGGCGCGATGCACGCCTGCGAAGCGGCCTCGTTCTTGCACTTGAGGCGGGTGAAAACGATGCGCCCCGGCGGGCGACCCCGGCCGGGGCAGGACCTGCGGCGGCTCCCCCGAGGGTGTGCACGCGGTCGTCCACAGGTTCCTGACACGCCGACCGCGAGAGGTCCACCACGGAGGGCAGGCACGGAGGACACGGGGGGGGTCCTCTCCTCCGTGTCCTCCGTGCCTCCGTGGTGAATCTCCTCCGGAAACGCGAACGGGCGCGGCCTCGCGGCCACGCCCGTCCCGACGTCATCCGTCTCTCGACCGCGCTCGGTCTACTCGCCCTCGGGCAGCACGGTCAGCTTGAACGTGACCTCGAGGTCGCTCGGCAGCTTGAGCTTGATGTCGTAGTCGCCGATCTTGCGGATCGGGTTCTCGAGCTGGATCCAGCGCTCCTCGAGCACGTAGCCGCGCGAGGTCTTCACGACCTCGGCGATCACGCCGGCCGTCACCGAGCCGTAGAGCGAGCCGTCCTTCTGCGCCTTCATGTGGGTCTGCAGGAGGGCGTTGCGCAGGCCCTTGTGGACCTCCTTCGAGCGCTCGATGCGGTCCTGCTCGCGCTGGATCCGCGCCACCTTCTCGGCATCGAGCAGCGCGCGGTTGCGCGCCGTGTTGGCCACGGCCAGGCGCTGGGGCAGGAGGTAGTTGCGCCCGTAGCCGTCCGAGGCCTCGACCACGTCGCCGGCGTCGCCCAGGCCGGGGATGTTCTCACGCAGCAGCAGCTTCACGTCGCCCTCCTCTACCCGGCGAAGCCGAGGATGCCCATGAACCGCGCCCGCTTCACCGCCTGCGCGGTGAGTCGCTGGCACTTCGCGCACGAGTTGGTGCGCTTGCGGTTCGAGATCTTGCCCTGCTGGGTGGTGGCCCGGCGCAGCGCCTGCAGGTCCTTGAAGTCGACGAAGTCGCAGTCGCGATGCCGGCCGGGCGTCCGGCCGCCGCGCAGGCCGCCGAACCCGCCGAACTCGTCGCCGCCGAAGTCCCGGTCGCCCCGGTCGTAGTCACGGTCGCGCATGGCTCAGTCCTCCCCCCGCTCGTCGTCGTCACGCCGCATGGGCGCCTGGTCGAAGTCGTCGGCGGTCTTGCCGACGGTCGGCGGCTCCTGCTCGTGCATGACGATGATGTGCCGGATCACCTTCTCGTCCAGGCGAAGGTCGCGGTCCAGCTCGTTCACGGCCTTCGGCGCGGCGCGGAAGTAGACCACCATGTAGGTGCCCCGCTTCAGCCCCTTGATCTCGTAGGCCAGCTTGCGCGCATCGGCCCACTTGTCGATGCGCAGCACGTGCTGGCCGTGCTTGGTCCCGACCAGCTCCTTGACCCACTCCTCCAGCTTGTCCCACGTGCGGGAGGCCTCGGCGGGGTCGAACAGCATCACCAGCTCGTAGAGCCGGGTCGTCTTCATCAGCTCCGCGCCGAGCTGAGGGAGCACCGGCTCCTTCGGCTGCTCGGGCTCGGCCCGCTGGGGGCGCGTCGCGACCCCGGTCGTCTCGGACATCGTCTACTCCTGTGTCTCGTGTGTTCCTGTGGCGGGGAGGGCGGCCTACTCGGCCTCCTCCTCCTCCTTCTTCTTGCCGATGACCTCCGGCTCGCCGGGGGCCGCCGTCGCGGTGGTCGACTGGGCGGCCAGCTCCTCCTCGGTGAGCGGCGCCAGCACGTGGACCACGATCTGCTCGGGGTCCTCGGCCGCCGTCACGCCCTCGGGCAGCTCGAGCTGCCCGACGGTCAGGACGCCGTCGATGTCCAGGTCGTCGACCTTGGCCACGATCTCCGCCGGCATCTTCGACGGGATCGCGCTCACGTGCAGCTGGCGCAGCTCGAGGAGCAGGCGGCCGCCGCTCTTCTGGCCCTTCGCCTCGCCGCGGACGACGATGTCGACCGCCAGCTCGACGGGCCGGTTCGGGTCGACCATGACGAGGTCGACGTGCAGCACGTCGTCGCCGAACGCGTCGCGCTGGACCTCGCGCATGACCGCCATCTCGGTCTTCCCGTCGAACGACACGTCGAGGAAGCTCGCGTGCTTGCCCAGCAGCTGCATGACGTCGTAGGCCGACGCCGCGAGCTCGATGTTCTGGTGCTCGCCCTCGCCGTGGCGGCCGTAGAGGTTGATCGGGATCTCGCCCGCGCGGCGCAGGCGGCGGCACGCGCGCGTGCCCTTCTCGCTGCGGCGGCGCGCCTTCAGGGGGACCGTCATCATGGCTTCACTGACTCCTGTCGCTTCGGCTCCCGCGCTCAGCCCTGGAAGAGGGTGCTCACGGACTTGTTCGTGTGGATCCGGTGGACGGCCTCGCCGAGGAGCTCGGCCACCGAGAGCACCCGCAGGCGCTCTATGTTCGACGTGACCGGGATCGTGTCGGTCACGATGATCTCGCTCAGCGGCGCGTCGCGCAGCTTCTCCACGGCCCGGCCGCAGAAGACCGCGTGCGAGGCCATGACGAAGACCTTGCGCGCGCCCTTCTCGCGCAGGAGCATGGCCGCCTTGGCCACGCTGCCGCCGGTCGAGATGATGTCGTCGACGAGGACGACGTTCTTGTCCTTGACGTCGCCGATGACGAAGCCGACCTCGACGTCCTCGCCCGAGAGGCGGCGCTTCTCGATCACGGCCAGCAGGGCCGAGTCGAGGCGCTTCACGTAGCCCCAGGCCATCTTCATGCCGCCCACGTCGGGGCTGGCGATCACGAGGTCGGGCAGCGCGAGCTGCTTGATGTACTTGATGAACACCTTCGACGCGAACAGGTGGTCGACCGGGATGTCGAAGAACCCCTGGATCTGCGCCGCGTGCAGGTCGATCGTCACCAGCCGGTCGATCCCGGCCGCCTCGAGCAGGTTGGCGGTGAGCTTGGCCGAGATGGGGACGCGCCCCTCGTCCTTGCGGTCCTGGCGGCTGTAGCCGAAGTAGGGGACGACCGCCGTGATCCGCCCGGCCGACGCGCGCCGGCAGGCGTCGGCCATGATCAGGAGCTCCATCAGGTGGTCGTTGACCGGCGAGCACGTGGACTGGATCAGGAACACGTCCGCGCCGCGCACGTCCGCCTTGAGCTTGATGCGCACCTCGCCGTCGGGGAAGCGCCCCACCTCGCAGTCGCCGAGCTGCACGCCCAGGTAGCCGGCGATCTGGTCGGCGAGGTGGCGGTTCGACGTCCCCGCGAAGAGGAGCATGGGGGCCGTCTGCGCGAGGAAGCTCACCGGGCGCCCCCCTCCTTCTCCAGCGGACGGGCGGGCACGCCGACGACCGTCGCGCCCGGCGCGACCTCGCCGCGGACCACGACCGCCCCCGCGCCCGTGCGCGCGCCGGCGCCGACCGCCGCGGGCGCGACGAGGACCGTGCCGGCGCCGAGCGATGCGCCCTCGCCCACCGTCGTCCGGTGGTGCCGCGCCCCGTCCCAGTTGGCGAGGATCGTCCCGGCGCCCACGTTGACGCCCGCGCCGAGCGCCCCGTCGCCCAGGTAGCTCAGGTGCAGGGCCTTCGCCCCGGCGCCGACCTCGGTGCGCACCACCTCGACGAAGTTGCCGACGACGGCGTCGGGGCCGATGTGCGCCGCGCGCAGGCGCGCGAACGGGCCCACGCGCGCGCCGCGCTCGACGCGGCTCGGGCCCTCGATCACCGTGAACGGCTCGACGCGCACGTCGTGCTCGAGCACGGCGCGTGCGTCGATGAACGTCGACTCGGGGTCGACGATCGTCACCCCGTTGAGCATGTGCGCGTGGTTGATCCGGCGGCGCAGGACCGCCGTGACCTGCGCCAGCTGCGCGCGGTCGTTGACGCCCAGGACCTCGTCCGGGGTGGCGGCGCGCACGGCGTGGGCGCGCCGGCCGGCCGCGCGCGTCAGCGCGATCGCGTCGGTCAGGTAGAGCTCGCCCGACGCGGCCGACGGCTGGATGCGCGCGAGCACGTCCCACACCGCCGGCGCCTCGAAGGCCATGGTGCCCGAGTTGATCTCGCGCACGGCGCGCACGTGGGCCGGGGCGTCCTTCTCCTCGACGATCGCCGAGAGGTCGCCGTCGGGCCCGCGGACGACCCGCCCGTAGCCGCGCGGCTCGTCGACCTCGCCCGTGAGGACGGAGAGCGCCGCCGCGCGCTCGGCGTGCTCGGCGAGGAGCGCCTCGAGCGAGCGCGCGCTGACGCACGGGGCGTCGCCCAGGAGCACGAGCAGCGTGCCCTCGAAGCCGGCCAGCGCCTCGCGGGCGGCGAGGACCGCGTGCGCGGTGCCGCGGGCGTCTGCCTGCACCGCCGTGACGACGTCGTCCTCGTCGCGGAACGCCTCGCGGACCGGCGCCTCGTGCTCCGCGCGGACGACGACCACGATCCGCGCCGCGCCGACGCTGCGGGCCGCGTGGACGGGGTAGGCGAGGAGCGGCTGGCCGAGCACCGGGTGCAGGACCTTGGGCACGTCGGACTTCATCCGACGCGACTGGCCCGCCGCCAGCACCACGGCGGCGATCGGCGCCGCGACCTGTCTGCCCTGAGCGACCACTCGATCCCCTCGACGCCAGGAGGGGAGAGCGGCCTGCTCCACGTCGGAGCGCGCGGCGCTCGCCACCCCTGGTCTTGCGGCCCGCGCCTCGGCGCGGGCGGGCGGCGTGACGAAGCAGGGGCGCCGGGCGGCGCCCCCTATCTGGAACCGTCTCGAGTTACCCGGCCTGGACTCGAACCAGGAATGGAAGGACCAAAACCTTCTGTGTTACCGATTACACCACCGGGCAACGCAGGCCGGACGTTGTATCAGCCGGCCCGGCCGGCGTCCAGACGCGAGCCTACGGCCCGAGGAGGCGCGCGGCCGCCGTCCAGCGCTGGACGGAGCGGCGGCCGTCGGCGCCGCCGACGAGGTCCTGGCGGACCTCCGCCTCGAGCAGCCGGCCCTGGACGAAGCGGGACCGGCCCCGGAGCAGGTAGCGGTCGTCCGGCTGGGGCCGCCAGTCGAGGCCGATCGGCGGCACGACCGGGGGGGCGGGCGCCGCCTCCGGGAGGACGAACTCGCCCGGCGCCGGGCCTGGGGTCCAGGGCAGCGGCCGGGCGGGATCGGGCCGGACGCAGGAGAGGGAGCGGAGCACGGCCTCGACGTAGCGGTCGCTGAAGAGCGTGCGGCAGAAGCGCCGGTAGAGCGCGGGGGCGAACAGGGGGTTGTCGGGCGCCCTGGCCGCGATCCGCTCGCCGATCGGGTCCACCCCGGAGAGGCGGTCGACAGCGCCGGTCGCCGGGTCGACCTCGAAGCTGAAGGGGCGACCGAGCCCGTCGGCGATCCCGGCGAGGGGGTGGTCGGGGTCTGGGTCGGCCGCGTCGAAGCTCATGCCGCCCACGCCGGCCGCGCCGAAGCTCACCTTGACCGCCGTGCAGCGCCCCTCGGCGCGGAGGCGGCCGTCCGGCGTGGCCTCGATGACGACCGCCTCCAGCTCGACGTCGAAGGTGAACCCCTGCTCCGCCCCGGTCTCCTCCACGTGGGAGGCGAGCGCGAGGCGGTCGCCGGGCGCGAGGCGCCACAGGGGCGGCGGCGCGGGCGGCGCCTCCGAGGCGACGGTCGCCGGCGCGGTGGGCGCGTGGTCTGGCGCGGCGCCGGGCCCCCGCGACAGCGCCAGGAGGCCGCCAGCCAGGAGGCATGACAGGCCGGCGACGGCGGCGCCGGCCCGCCGCGCCCGCCGCGGCGGCGCCCGGTGTCGCGTGCCCTCGCCGGCGAGGAACCGGTCGAGGTCGAGGGCCAGGGCGGCCGCCGTGGGCGGCCGGTCCGCCCGGTCCTTGGCCAGGGTCGCGAGGCACAGCGCCGCGAGGTCCGGCGGGACCGCGGCCGGCAGCGGGGGCGGCGGCTCCCGCAGCACGCGGGCGAGGAGCGTGACGAAGCTCTCGCCCTCGAACGGCGGGCGGCCGGCGAGGAGCGTGTAGAGGACCGCGCCCAGCCCGTAGACGTCGGTGCGCGCGTCCAGGTCGCGGAGGCCGCGCGCCTGCTCGGGCGACATGAACGCCGGTGTGCCCAGCGGGACCCCTGTCTTGGTGAGCGTCTCCGAGTCCACCTCGCGGGCGAGCCCGAAGTCGAGGAGCACCGGGCGCCCGTCGCGCGCGCGGACGATCACGTTCTGCGGCTTGAGGTCGCGGTGGAGGATCCCCGCCGCGTGCACGGCCTCGACCGCGCGCGCGAGGTCGCGGACGAGCTCGGCCGCGCGCGCGGGCGCCACGGGGCCGTCCTCGCAGAGCGCCGAGAGCGGCGCGCCCTCGACCAGCTCCTGGACCAGGTAGGGGCCCTCGGCGGCGCGCCCCAGCTTGTGGATCGTCACCACCCCGGGGTCCCGGACCCGCGCCAGCAGCTCCGCCTCGCGCCAGAAGCGCTCGCGCGCCGACTCGCTGGCCGCCGCCTCGCTCACGAGCTTGAGGGCGAGGCGCCGCCGGGCGAGGGGGTCCTCGACCTCGTAGACGACGCCCATCCCGCCGCGCCCGAGCGCGCGGACGACGGCGTAGGGCCCGATGCGGCTCGGCGGCCTGGGCAGCACGCGGTCGATCCTACCGCGCGGCCCACCCCGGGGGCCGCGGGTCCTCGGCGGCCGACCAGATGCCGATCCCCATGCGCCAGCGGCTGACGGGCAGGGGCCGCACGAGCTCCAGCGTGTGCGGCCCCGGGAGCTCGCCCCACAGGCGCCGGACGCCGACGTCGCCCGGGTGGGTGGTGGCGATGTCGTGAAAGGCGAGGAACCGGTGCGGCAGCGCGCGGTTCACCTCGAAGTCGCCCTTCACCGCCTCGTAGCGGTGGTCGCCGTCGATCAGCACGAGGTCGAAGTGGCCCAGCCGCTCGCGCCAGGCGACGTAGTCGGCCGAGCGCGAGCAGGCGCGCAGCAGCGCGCAGTCGGGCGGCAGGGAGATCGAGAGCCCCCGGTCCTCGGCCCAGCCCAGGTCGCAGGCGGCCACCTTCTCGAAGCGGAACAGCCGGTGCAGCGTCGAGAGCACGCGCCCGGTCCACACGCCCACCTCGAGGTATGAACGGACGTTCATCGCCTCGATCCACCGGCAGAGGAGCACCAGCTCGGCCCGGTTCTGCAGGGCGACGTCGACGTCGGGGACCCCGCGGTGGACCCGGTTGAACTCGGCCTCCCGGTTCCAGCAGGGCACGTCCGCGAGCTCGGCGGCGAAGTCACGCACGGCGGCGCGTTCTACCATGGGCGCGTGACCCGCCTCAGCGTGTGCGTGCCGACGATCGGCCGGGCGTCGCTCGACGCCCTGACGGCGTCGGTCGAGGCCGCCAGCGAGCGCCTGGGCGCGCCGGTCGACCTCGTGGTCGCCGACGCGTCGGGGTCCGCGCGCGCGCCCGGCGCGCGCGTCGTTCCCAACCCGTCCGGGACCGCGTCGGCGGGGCGCAACGCGGCCGCCGCGGCGGCCACGGGCGACCTGCTCCTGTTCGTCGACGACGACTGCCGGCTCGACCCCGAGCACCTCGTCCTGCTGCTCTCCCGCGTCGAGCGCGAGCCGCGCGCCGTCGGGTGGAGCGGGCTCACGCGCCGCGACCCCGGCGACGACCCGCTCCAGCGCGCCTGGGCCGAGCTGTTCGACGGGCCCTTCTCCGCCCCCCTGCGCGTCGACTGGGTGCGCTGGGCCCCCTCCACGAACCTGGCCCTGCGCCGGGCGGCCTTCGAGGCGCTGGGCGGCTTCGCCGCGCTGCCGCTGCCGGTGGGCGGCGAGGACATCGACCTGGGCCTCCGCCTCGCCGCGGTCGGGCTGGGCCCGATCCGCTGCGCCCCGGAGCTGATCGCTCACCACGCGCCCGAGGCGCCCGAGCGGCTGCTGGAGAAGGCGGCGCGCTACGGCGCGTCGCATCAGCTCGTGGGCGACCGTCACCCGGGCTACCTCGACCGCCGCCGCCCGCGGGCGCTCCTCTTCCCCGACACGCCGGGCGGGCGCCTCCTGCGCGCGTTCACGCGGGGGGCCGAGCGCGTGCACCGGCCGCCGCGCCCCTACTCGGCCGATGCGATGGCCGACGTCCGCAACGGGCGCGACGGGCGCCTCGCCGCCCTGCGCGCCGCGCGCGACGACCTCCTCGACGCGGCGGCGCGCGCGCTCGAGGAGGCCGGGCACGTCGTGCTCGAGCGCGGGGTCGGCGAGGTGCTCGTCGTCCTCCGCGGGCCGGCGCCCTGGCCGCGGCCGCCGCTGCCCGCCGGGGTGACGCTGGAGCGCGCGCGGTGACCGGCTTGCCGCGGCGACCCCGTCGGGCCAGGATGCGCCCATGCCCTGGCAGCACTGCGACGTCCCGTTCATCCTCGACGACGAGGTGTGCCCCGCCTGCGGCGCCGACAAGGGCTCGTGGACGGTCCAGGTCGACAAGACGCGCACCCTGGTCATCGGCCTGCCGAAGCGCAAGAAGGCGCTGATCGACGTCGAGCTGCGCGACCCGCGCGGCAACCCCCGCCCGGCGCGCCCCTACCGGGCCGAGTTCGCCAGCGGCCTGGTGAAGACCGGCGCGCTCGACAAGCGCGCGCAGGCGCGCTTCGAGCAGCTCGCCCCGGGGCCGTGCCGGGTCACGTTCCCCGAGGACGACGCGGCGCTCGAGCGCGGGGCGCGCTTCGACCTCGCCCGGCCGCTCGCCGAGGCCCTCCGCGCCGCGCCCGCGCCGGCGCCCCTGTGGAAGCTCGAGCGCGTGGCCGCCATCAGCCAGCCGGCGCTCCAGGCGGTCGTGGCCGCCGCGCTCCTGCCGCCGCCGGCGGCGCCGCCGAGCCCGGCCCCGCCGGTCGACGGCCAGCCGCTGAAGGCCGAGGTCCCCCTGCGCGCCACCTTCGCCGGCCCGGGCGAGGCCCAGGCCTGGCTGCGCGCGACCCGGCTGCAGGTGCACGTCGACGGCCAGCAGGTCCCCTGCGGCGCCTACGTCGCGCCCGACCCCGCCGCGCCCGGCCGGGTCCTCGTGCGCGTGCAGTTCCGCGTCCCGCCGGGGAGCCACCACGTGACCGTGTCGACGCGCGCCACGGCGCGCGGCGGCGTCCTGCGCACGGTGCTCCTCTCGCAGCGCCTCGAGGTCGAGGGCGGCGGGGCCCCCGCGGGCCCGGGGCCCGGGGCCGGGCCGACCGTCGTGCCCATGCAGCTCGCCCTGCCCGCGGCGGGCGGCGCGCCGCAGCCGAGCGCGTCCAAGGCCGAGCAGCCGGCCGTGACGAAGGCGCAGCCGATGTCCGTGCAGCCTGCCGCGCTGAAGGCGCAGCCGCTCGCGGCGTCGCCGATCGCAGCCGAGGCGCAGCCGACGGCAGCGCAGCCGGCCGCCTCGAAGGCGCAGCCGGTGTCCGTGCAGCCTGCCGCGCTGAAGGCGCAGCCGATCGCGGCGTCGCCGGCCGCCAACAAGGCGCAGCCGGCCGCGACCAAGGCCGGTGGCGTCGGCGCCTTCGCTGCGCCGGGCAAGCAGGCGAAGCCGGGGCCCTACGCGGCGTTCGCCGCGGGCGGCGGCAAGCTCATCGACAAGACCTTCGCGCCGGAGCCGATCGGGCTCACCCGCGACCAGATCGAGCGCGGGGCGGGCGAGCGCTACGTCTTCCAGCCCGAGACGAGCGGTCTGGAGGCGGCCCTGCCGCTGCGGGTCACGTTCGCCAGCCCCGCCGAGGCCCAGCGGTGGCTCCGCTCGCAGCGCCTCCAGGTCCACGTCGACGGCCAGGCGGTCGCGTGCGGGGCCTTCGTCGCCGCGCGCGACCGGGTCGTGGTCCAGTTCCGGGTCGAGCCGGGCGACCACCACGTCGCGGTCTCGACCCGCGCGACCGCCCGCGGCCAGGTCCTGCGCACGGTGCTCCTCTCGCAGCGCCTGGCCGTGGAGGCCGACGTCGCGGGAGGGGGCCCGCCGGCGGCGCCGCCGCCGGCGCAGACGCCCTCGCCCACCCAGGCGAAGCTCGTCGTCGCTGCCGGGCCGGCGCTGCAGGCGAAGAAGCCCATGTGACCGCGGCGGCGGCGGCCCAGATGGCCGCGCTGCTGGCGACCGCCCGCGCTGGCGCCGGCGCGAGCCACGGCCGCTGCCTCGAGGCCCTGCAGCGGAACGTCCTCGCCGCCGGCGGCTACGGCGGCCTCCTCGACCTCTTCGCGCGCCACGAGGGCGCGTGGCGCTACCAGGCGGCGGCGCTCGGCCTCGCCCGCGCGATCGACGACGCCGGCGGGCCCGCGGCGGTCGGCCTCGAGCGCCTCGACCTCCTCCCGCCCGACGCGCCGCCCGGCGCGCTCCTGCTCACGCGCGGCACCGGCCACGCGGCCTGCCCGATCGACCCGAGGGTCGGGGACGTGTCCGTGATCGACGGCGTGGCCGGTGGCACCCTCGCGCGCCCGCTCCGCCGCCTGCGGGGCACGGGCGAGCACGTGCACGTCCTCGAGACGACCGCCGACCCGGGCCATGCGCCGCGCTGCCGGGTGGCCCGGGCCGCCGGCCCCGTGGACCCCGGGCCGCCGGGCCCGACGCTCGGGTGGGTGGCGCGCGACGCGCTCGAGGACGTCCCGCGCGCGCTGGTCGCCTGGAACGACGCGCGCGTCCTCCTCCCGGCCGACCGCGCCGCGTGGCGCTCGGCGGCCTGGGCGGGGGCGGTGGTGGGCGTGTTCGCGCCGGCGGTCAGGGCGACGTGAACACGTCGTTGTCGAACATGAACCGGAGGAAGCGCATGTAGCCGCCCTGGACCTGGGTCTCTTGCAAGTCGGTCATGACACCTCCTCAGGGGCGCTGGTCGGCTCGGGCTGACGGCCTCGGCCGGGCAGGGACGCCTCGCTCCCCGCCCGGGAGACGAGAGGTCCCCTGACGAGGGCCAGCCGCTCGACCGCGGCACGCAGCGCGGCTCTCCGCGTCGACCACGCCTGGTCCGCGGCCACGGCGCGCCGCGCCCTCCGCCCCGCCGGCAGGTCGTCTCCGAGCGCCCGCGCGCAGGCGCGGGCGAACCCGTCCGGCCCCTCGGCCTCCGGGGCCACCTCGACCACCGACGCGAGTCGAAGCGTCTGCGGCGTCTCGGTCGCGGCGACCGGCCGCCCGGCGGCCAGATACTCGTAGAGCTTCAGGCTGTCCCGAGCCGCGTTGAACGGCGTGCGCAAGAAGGGCAGGAGGCACCCGTCGGCGGCGGCGAGGACGCCCGGGAGCTCGGCGTACGGCCGCTCGCCCAGGAGGCGCAGCCCCGGCACGGACTCGAGCGCCGGGCGCAGGCCAGGCACCAGCAGCGGGCCGACCAGGAGCAGGCTGGCGCCCGCGAGCGCGTCGGCGGCGGCGCGCAGGGCGGCGATGTCCAGCCCCGCGTCGATCCCGCCGGTGTAGACGAGCCGAGGTGCGGGCAGCGCCATGAGCTCGGGCGCCGGCTCGGCGTCCATGGGCCAGTCCTCGAGCCGGCAGCCATTGGGGACGAGCTCGACGCGGCGCGCGCCGAGCTCTCGCGCGCGTGCGGCGACCGGCGCTGAGACGGCCAGCACCAGGTCCGCCCGCCTCGCGAGCGTGCGCTGGGCGACCTCCAGCCGCGCCCCGCCGCCGCCCAGCGCGTGGCGCCAGTCGTCGAGCGCGTCCCACACGAGCAGGTCGGCGCCGACCGCCATCGCGGCGAGATGCATCTCGGGCGCCTGCACGAGCGCCACGAGCCGGCGCGACGGGTCGCGCCAGGCTGCGACGCGCGCGCGCAGGCCGCGCGCCCAGGCCTGCTGCCCGAGGAGGCTCAGCCCTGCCAGCCCGGGCCCTGGCGAGCGCCAGATCCCGTGGCCCACCATGTCCGCCGCGGCCTCGCCCGCGCGGGCCAGCGGCTCGGGCGGGTCGACCCACAGGACGCGGTCGCCCGCGGCGGCGAGTTCGCGCGCGAGGTGGTGCCCGCGGTTCGTCCGCCCGGTCCAGGGGACGAAGGCCAGGAGGACCCAGTCAACCACCTGTCCAGTCGGCCTGGCGGATGCATGGTGCGCCGCGCCGCTCAGGTCTCCCCGCCTGACTCCGACCACTCGTCGTACATTCCGAACTCGTCCTTCGCATCGATGAACAGGAGGAGCCCCGCCGCGGCGCCCGCGGCCAGTGCCACCCCCTCCACCGCCGTGATCCCCGCCACGACGGTGATCACTGCGGGCGCGGCGAGGGCGGCCGCGGCGACGGCTGCGACGCCCGCGGCGCCGAGCGCCACGTTGGCGGCGTTCACGGACCACCAGGAGCTCGTGAACTCCTGGGAGGGCACGGGCACGGTCGCGAACTCGACGTCCTTCGCCGTCACCGTGATCTCGACGCCCTTGAGGGAGAAGACGACGTCGTACGGCGCCTCTCCCGGGCCTGCCCCCATCTCGAACTGGATCGGCTCCTTGGCTCCCGCGGCGAACTTCCAGGTGCGCGGCGGCACGTAGGAGACCAGCGCGACCACGAGGTCCGTCTCCCAGCGGAGCACGTCGTGCTTCAGCAGGATGGACCCGTCCCGGTCGATGTCGAAGGAGAAGCCCGTGCCGAGGCCCTGGACGACGTTCGAGTAGGAGGTCGAGATCCCGTCCTTGCCGACGCTCACGTGCGGCGCGACCACGGAGCCTCGCTTCGCGACCTTGGCCTCGAACGACAGCTTGATCTCGACCGTCGCCAGCGGCGTGTCGAAGACGATCTTCCACATGTCGACGTCGAGGACCAGGGCCGGGAAGAGCAGTTGCGCCGCCTCCCAGAACACCGGTGGCTCGGGCGCGGACGCGCCATCAACGACGACCGGGTCCGGGTCGGGGCAGGGCTCGCACGTGCCTCCGATCGTCGTGATCCGGATCAACGGCAGTTCGAGGGCCGTGCCGATGAGAATGCGGTTGTTCTTGCGCGAGACGCGCGCCGGGTTGGCCGCGCGGATCCGCTTCCAGTACGAGCCGTCGCCGTAGATCCTCTCGGCGATCTTCCACAGCGAATCGCCTGGTCGGACCGTATAGCAGATCCCACCCCTGTCCTCGTGGTGCTCCGCCTGGACGGCGCAGGTCATGCCGACCGGGTCGCCAACGATCATGGCGTCCGTCACTTCCCACCTCCCGGCGGTCCAGCGGGCGTCGGCCCCTCGAGCCCCGGCTTGGGGGCCTGCAGGCCTGGCTTGGGCGCCTGCAGGCCCAGCTTGGGCGCCGGAAGGCCCGGCTTGGGCGCCTGCAGGCCGGGCTTGGGCGCCTGCGGGCCGGGCTTGGGCGCCTGCAGGCCCGGCTTGGGCGCCTGAAGGCCCGGCTTGGGCGCCTGAAGGCCCGGCTTGGGCGCCTGAAGGCCCGGCTTGGGCGCCTGAAGGCCCGGCTCGGGCGCCTCGCGCCGCCCCTTCGGGGCCGGCCTGCCGCCGGTCGCGCCCCACTCGAGCCACACGGGCCGCATGCGGTGGCTCGCGTCGCGCGGCTTGCGGGGGTCGCCGACCCACACGTCCGGCGCGCCGCCGGGCGGCGGCTCCTGCGTGAACGGCGTGGGCGGCGCCGCGGGCTGGTGCCGCTGCACGGCGTTCACCAGCAGGCGCTGCTCGTCGACGGTGGCGTCGGTCGCCAGCACGACCCTCGAGATCGGCCGCCGCGCGTGGACCTGCGCCTGGGCGAGGACCGGCGCCGTCGACGTTGCGACCGCCCCCACCGGCTCGTGCTCGAACGTGAGGAGCAGCTTGGCCCCGGCCTGCTCGAGCGCGGGCAGGTCGCGCTGCTGCGCGTCCAGCGCCGGCACGAGCTTGGTCTCCACCCAGGCCCAGTGCAGCTCCTGGTCGCCCTGGCTGCGCGACCAGGTGACGCCGGCCAGCCCCGCGTCGACCCAGGCCGCCGGGCGCGCCCCGGCGAAGGACTGCGCCGCGCCCGCCGCGGCGAAGCCCGCGACGACGCCGGTGAACGTCTTGCCGGCGCCGGGGTCGTCGAACGTGTGCCAGCCGACCGCCAGCGGGGCCTGCGGCAGGGGCACGGCCCAGGTGACCGTCTCGTAGAGCTCCTGCGGCGGCTCGGGCGGCAGCCAGCGCGCCGCGAGCGCCTGCCGCTCCTCGGGCTCGAGGTAGAGCCAGAGCTTGCTCCGGCCGGTGGCCACCGTCCCCTCGACGATCACCACCTGCCCCGGCTCGAAGGCCACGCCGCGGAGCGCGAGCGCGTCGATGTGCCCGACGAGCGCCTGGACCTCTGGCCGCACCTCGTCCAGCGGCGGCACGTCCTTGGGCGGCGCGAGGCCCTCGGTGAAGCGGTTCATGAGCTCGATCACCACGGGCGACGCGGCCTTCCAGGCCTTCTCCGGCGAGCGGTCGACGAGGATCGCCTGCGTCTCGTGGTAGAGCATGTCGAAGGTCATGCGCAGGAGCTTGAGCGCCACGTGCGCGTCCTCGACCTTCGGCGCCGCCGGGTCCTGCGAGCGCGCCTTCCACTGCTCGGCCGCGCGGGCGATCCCCGCCACGTAGCCCTCGAGGTCGGCGATCAGGGGCGAGTCGGGCGGGATGTGCACCGTGCCCTCGGCCAGCCGGCCGCGGCTCTCGACCTCGACCAGCACCGGCGCCGCGCCGACCTTGACCGTGAACACGTCCTCGAGCGTGGCCTTGAGGCACGGCTCGATCAGGTCCTTGAGCGTCGGGCCGGTCCGCGCCGTCGTGTCGGCCTGCAGGAGCACGTCGATCACCGGCCACAGGACCGTCCCCAGCGGCAGCTCGAGCACGCCGTGGACCTCGGCCGTGGCCTCGCCCTTGCCGAGCGCGGTGAGGCCCAGCTTGCCCGACCAGTCGAACTTGCCGATGAACCGCACGCCCTGGAGGAGGCGCGCGACCCACTGCGCGTGGTCGTGGACGAGGTCGAAGATCGCCTCCTTGAGGGCGAAGCCCGAGTAGACCAGCGTCCAGAAGCCGAAGCCGAGCCCGGCCTGGGCGCAGGCGGCCGTGTCCTCGGGGTCGACCTTCTCCTTCTCCAGCCACTTGACGGCCTGATAGAGCGCCTCGGTCTCGTGGTAGAAGAAGCGGCAGAAGAAGCGCACGAGGATCGCCAGCGACTGCTCGCTCATGAGCATGTCCATCGGCAGCTCGACCGTGGGCATGCTGAAGCGCGGCCCCGTCGTCGCCCCGCCGCTGGCCCCGGTCCCCGCCTCGTCGCCGGCGCCGCCGCCCCCCTTCGCCTCGGTCTGCCAGGTGATCAGGAGCGAGTCGTTGCCGAAGTCGAGGGCCACCTCGCCCTCGGTCTCGAGCCCCTTGCCGTCGAGGCCCTTCTTGCTCGTCGGCGCCCCCGGCTGGTCGACGGGGGCGTCGGCGAAGCCCTGGGCGTTGGTGAACACGACCTTCACGGGCGAGCGCGCGGGGGTCAGCGTCGACCCGTCCTGCAGCGGCGCGCCCAGCCAGAAGCCGCCCTGCCCGTGGTCGCCCTCCTCCAGCGGGACGCTGAGCACGGTCGCGCCGCCGACGAGCACGTCGTAGCGCGCCCCGGCGCCGGCCTTGAAGGTGAAGTCGACGAAGTCCCAGGGGAAGTAGCCGGCCAGCCCCGGCCGCTGGCCGCCCACCGGCTTGAAGTCGCCGAAGCCGCGCGCGTCCACGTAGGTCTGGACCTTGGCCTGGTCGACCGCGGCCTTGAACCACACCTTCTCCTCCGTGACCTCCCGGGGGACCTGGAACTTCACCCTGGCGCCGCGCGCGCGCGGCCGCTCGACGCCGTCGTCGGCGAACAGCCCCGCCACGCCGCCCTCCGTGCGCAGCGGCTTGAAGGCCGCCCCGTCCGGCGGAGTCGGGCCGACGGCGTAGGACCACTCCACCGCCGAGAGGACGCCCGGAGGCACGCGGTCGCCGTCCACGTCGGTCGCGGCGCCCTGGATCGCCGGCCCCACGACCTTCCAGCGGTAGACCTCGAGCCACACCTGGTCGCCCGGGCCCTGCTTCTCCCCGTCGAACGCCGTGATCGTGACCTTGTCCACCTGCGGGTAGCCGATCCGGAACGTCAGCTCCGTCGCCCCCTCCGCCGGCGGCTTGTCCGGCCCCCACAGGTTCTTGACCGACGCCTTGGCGTCGAACTTGATCCCCCAGTCGTGCTTCGGGTCGCCCTTCTTCGGCGCCGGCCGCCCGGGCGCCGCCTGGTCGTCGACGAACAGCCGGAGCATCATCATCCCGAGGTCGTCCCACGCGGGCGCGCCCGGGTCCTCGCCCTTGCTCTTGACCACGTCGAGCGTGCCGTGGGCCTCGGCCTTGCCCGAGCCGGTCGACCAGTCGGCCCAGCCCTTGCCCTTCACGCCGCCCAGCTCGCCCTCGCCCTCCGCCTCGGTCTTCTTGCCGGACGCCGCGTCGGCGGCCTTGTCCAGCGCCTTGTAGGCGCGGACGCACTTCTGGCCGATCTCGATCACCTGCTTGACCGCCTCGAGCAGGTAGGGGAGCGACGACTGCACGGCCTGCAGGAGCTCCATGGGCGAGAAGTCGGCCATCTCGCGCAGGGCGTGCTGCGCCTTCTCCAGCGCCAGCTCCCAGTCGCCCGCGATGATCGGGTGGACGATCTCCTCGATGATGTGCACGCCGATGAAGGGCAGGTAGCAGAAGGTCCGCAGCCACGACGTCGTGGCGCTCCACAGCTGCTCGCGCGCCCTGGGCGAGAGCGCCGCGAACACCTCTCCCAGCCGCGCCAGCTCCTCGGCCTGCAGGCCGTCCTCGGCCGCCTTGTCGGCCGCCGGGAAGCCCAGGATGCGGATGTTCATCTCCTGCAGCACCGCGTACCACAGGTCGACCGCGCGGGCCTCGTCGTCGTCTGCGTCGAACGCCGCGGCCATCGACGCGCTCAGCAGGTCGAGCGGCATCTCGTCGTCGCCGGTGGCCGCCTGGCCCGCCTGGCGGGCCAGCAGCCGGCGCATGAGCGGCGCGTAGCGCGTGTCGTCGAGCGTCTCGCGCGGCGACGGCTCGAGGCGCTTGATCGGCCGGCGGTGGACGCCCATGGCCTCGGCCACCTCGTAGGCCAGCTCGACCTTGTCGGGGTCGACGAGGCTGCAGGCCACCTGCTGCGCGAGCCCCGCGGCGGCGCCCTCCGGCCGCTTGAACACCGCGTCCCAGGCCGTCTTGTCGACGCACAGCCACCCGTAGCGGAAGGCGCGCGTGCGCACCCACAGCCACACGTTGCCGCCCGCGTCCTCGAGGGCCACCGAGCTCTCGACGACCACCGGCTCGCCCAGCCCGACCACGTGGACCAGGTAGCGCGTGGCCCGCCGCGGCACGGTGTAGAGCTGCATCTCCGTGCCGACCTCCACGAGCGCGTGGTAGAGCGGCTTGTAGAACGGGTTCCCGCGCACCCAGATCAGCTCGTCGGCGAGGACCTCGCCCTTCTCCGCCTTCGCCGCGTCGACGTCCTTGCGCTGGAGCGGGAAGGCGACCATGTAGGGGCGCCGCAGCCGGTAGCCGCCGCAGCCCGGGATCGTCACGCGCGTGCCCTGCGGCGCCTCGGCCGGCAGCACCGGCTCCTGGAGCGTCGCCGGCCGCCCCTCGAGGTCGCGGCCGCCCTCCAGCGCCTCGACGAGCAGCCAGGCGCGGTCCGCCTCGTCGCCGGGCTCGGGCGGGGCGAGCAGGGCCAGCCGCTGCACGAGCTGGTCGGGGCCCGCGGCGAAGCGGCCGCGGTCGCCGAACGCCTCG
The DNA here is from genome assembly GCA_023954375.1 of Planctomycetota bacterium. Taxonomy (GTDB): domain Bacteria; phylum Planctomycetota; class J058; order J058; family J058; genus JAMLIC01. The sequence continues at coordinate 42,114 of JAMLIC010000030.1, read as the reverse complement.
TCGAGCTTCTGCTCGGCCAGCGCCAGGCTGGCCAGCGCCGCCTGCACGGCCGGGTCGGGCGGCGGCGGCGAGTGCTCAGCGCCGTCCGCCGGCGGCGGCGAGTGCTCGGGCGGCGGCGGGCCCACCGGCGCGGGCATGCCCCCGGGGGCCAGCGCCTCGAACTGCGCGAGGACGTGGCGGCGCGCCACGTCGGCCACGAAGTCGGGCGCGTAGACCGGGTCCTCGTCGCACGGCTCGACCCCGGCCGACGCCGCGAGCAGGTCGCGGGCCTCGGCCACGCCGGCGGCGATCGCGTCGCGCCAGGCGGCGCCCCCGACCTCCTGGGCCTTCCAGCGGGAGACCTCGACCAGCAGCTCGTGCCACGACGGCGCGGGCGTCCAGCGCGAGAGCACCGACTGGCGCATGTAGCCGATCGCGGCCCGCAGGTGCTTCTTCTCGTCGACCCACTCGAAGCACAGGTCCATGAACGGGCCCGTGACGCCGATCAGCGCCCGCGAGAGCTGGGGCAGGTGGCTGTACTCGAGGATCGCCTTGATCATCCCCCAGGGGACCGGCAGCTCCTTCGGCAGCTGGGGCGGGTTGTGCGCCAGGTGCGTGAAGCGCTGGTGCCACTGGCTCATGACGGCGATCAGCGGCGTCTTGGTCTTGTAGATCACCGTGATCTTGACGTCCGCCTCGCCCTGGACGCCGGCGAGCGTCTGCGAGTACTGCGCCACTCCGGCGTAGGACAGGAGCCCCTTGAGGAACACCGTGGCCTTGAGCGTCCACATGCGGAGCATGGGGTTCAGCGGCTCGCTGGTGAGGTGGGCCTGCCAGTCGCGCCCGGTGTCGCCGCCGCGCACGATCAGGTCGTGGCGCGTCCCCGGCGCGAAGGCCATGGGCAGCGGCGGCCCCTTGGCCGGGTGCCCGGGCGGGTCGACGTAGTGGCGCAGGTCGAAGGCGGTGAACAGGTCGAGGTAGTAGCGCCCCTCGTACTGGTAGCGGATCCGGTAGTTCAGCGCCGGGACCGTCACCTGCCCCGAGATCACGGAGAGGACGCCCAGCCGCTCGAACTTGCCGCGCACGCCCTCGTCGAGGGTGAAGCGCAGGGGCGGCGCGCCCTCGGGCTCCTGCCCCAGCGGCAGGACCGCGGCGAACACCCAGTCCCACGGGCTGAGCGAGGCGAAGAAGCCCGCCGGCGCCGTGACCCGCCGCCACATGACGCCGTTGACGTAGTAGCGCTGCTGGTCGCGCGCGAGGTCCAGGTCGGCCTGCGTGAGGCGCCCGTCGCGGTCGACGTCGAGGCTCAGGTCCTGCTCCTCGGGCGGCTTCCCCAGCTGCGCCTCGATCCGCTGCGCGGGCCCGCCCGCGCCGCCGCCGACGCGGCCGGCGCCGTCCGCGTCGAGGAGCCGCAGCGAGAACGACGGCCCGTAGGCCATGTGGTAGCGCATGTCCACGACGTAGAGGACCGGCTGGTAGGCCAGCGCCACGCCGCCCTCCCAGGGCAGCGGGAAGGGGAGCGGCAGCTCGCGCGCGTGGCGCGTCCCGTCGCCCAGGTCGGCGGGCCACACGCGCCGGACGCCGTCGGGGGGCGGCAGCTCGAGGAGGGCGTCGCGCGCGCGGAGCGAGAGGAGCGACGCGCCGAGGCCCAGCCCGCTCGCGCTGACCGCCTCGCCGCTGGCGATGGTGCCCACGAGGTCGGACCCGGCCTGGACGACCGCGCCGGCGTCGACCTGGAGCGGGTCCGTGACGACGCCCTCGACCTTGGCCTCGATCACGAACGGACCGGCCGACGCGGCCGCGTCGGCGCAGAGCGCCCAGGTCCGCTCGAGCTGCGCGGCCACCGCCTCGGCGCGCCGCTGCAGCTCGCGCAGCTGGGCGACCGGGTCCGCCTGGCCGACCGGGCCCGCCAGCTCGAGGACCCCGCGCACGTGCTCGCCGAGCTGCTCGACGGTGCGCGTGAGCGGGTTCTCCTGCACGAGGCGCTTGACGAGCTCGACCATGCTCGTGCTCGTCGCCTGCGAGCGCTCGGCCAGCCAGCCCGTGAGCCCGTCCTTCCGCCGCAGGGCCGCCAGCACGTCGTCCAGGTAGCCCTTCACGTCGAACAGGTCGGCCGGCTCGAGGAGCGTGCGCGGGAGGGTGCCCACCCACTGCAGCAGCTCCCTCAGGGCGGCCAGCTCGGCCAGCAGCGCCTCCTGCGCCGCGCTCACGAGGCCGAGGAGCATCGCCAGCCACTCGAGGATCGCGTCCCAGGCCGCCTGGATGATCGCCGTCTTCACCCACTCCCAGGCGGCGTAGACCCACTCGGCCACCGCGCGGAGGGCCTGCTCGGGGAGCGGCTGCACGAGGTCGAAGAACTGCTCCGCCGAGATCGGCCCGACCTGGCGCGCGGCGAGGAACAGGGGCTTCAGCAGGTGGCCCAGGTCGGCGCCCGCCTGGCGGAACACGCCCACGAAGCAGTCGAGGAGCCAGCCGGCGAAGGCCCAGGGGTCCTGCATGGGCTGCGAGAGGACGACGACGAGCTCGCCGCAGAGCTGGCCCGCCGGCGAGACCTCCGCGAGCTCCAGCGCGGCCGCCGCGTCGGCCGGGAGCTGCAGGGAGGCCACCTCGAGCGCCAGGGGCGAGGTGAAGCGACCGTCGTCCTTGCCGTGGGCGCCGCCGAGCGCCGCCGCCAGCGTGGCGCCCGAGGCCAGGCCGACGACCGACCCGGCGGCCTTGCCCTTGCCGTCGGCCTGCTGTCCGGCGAGGGGCTGCGCGGCGAGCGACGTCGCGCTCAGCTGCATGCCGCCCGCCGCCGCGCTGCCGCCCGCCTGCTGCTGGCCTCCGCTCGCCTGGCCTCCGCTCGCCTGGCCGGGCGAGGCGGGCTGGGCGGCGAGCGACGCGGCGCTCAGCTGCATCCCCCCGGCGGCCTGCTGCCCCGCAGGCTGACCGCCGGCCGCCCCGCCGCCCTGCTGAGCGGACGGCGCCGGCGCCTGCTGCCCGGTGAGCTTGGCCCCCTTCCCCGGCTGCGGACCCTGCGGCCCGACCGCGCCGGCGCCGGGCGGCGCGAGCGGCGTCAGGCCCTGGAGCAGCCCCGCCTGGCGGACCGCCTGCGCCACCTGCTGCGCCAGCGCCTTGAGCCACGCGGCCAGGTCGAAGCTGGCCTTCTGGCGCAGCGCCGCCGCGAGGCGCTCGAGCATGGCGCCCACGTGCGCGCGGACCTGCGCCCAGCGCTCGGCCGACCCGGCGAGCGCGACGAGCAGCTGCGCCAGCCCCTCGCGCACGAGGCCGGCGACCCCCTGCCCGAGCTCGATCGCGTGCGCGAGGAGCTTCTCCAGCAGCTGCAGCCACTGCGACGACTTCGCCGGCTGCTGCATGACCATGAGCACGCACACGCCCACGAGGACGAGGAGGACCGCGGCGGGCCCGAGGATGAACACGAGCAGGAGCGCGGCCGCGGCGAGCAGGAGCGGGCCCGCGCCGTCGCGCAGGGCGGGCACCTCCCAGAGCCGCTTGCAGTAGTCCTGCAGGTGCGCGAGGACCTGCCCCAGCGTGTCGCGGAGCAGCTGCTCGAGCTTGGTCCTGAGCGCGTTGAGCGCGCCGAAGGCCGCGTTGCGCAGGAGCTGGCGCAGGTCGCACCCGGCCGGCAGGTACTGCGACAGGTCCCACTTCAGGTCGAAGCCCGTGACGAACTGCTCCCACACCGCCTCGACCGAGGCGGCGACCTGCTGCCAGGCCTCGTGGCCCAGCTCGGCGAGGCGCGCGACGAGCGCCGCGGGGTCCTCCCCGAACGCCTGGAGCAGCTTGCGGCAGAAGGCGTCGAGGTCGGGCGAGCCGCTCGTCGAGCTGACCGCCACCTGCAGCGCGTCGACCTTGGGCGAGAACCCGGGCACCCAGGCCGTGACCGCGGTCGTCGGCGCGACCTTCCAGGTGTCCTGCTTCCACGTGCTCTTCCAGTGGGGCGGCGACGAGACCCACGTCGTCTTCCACTCGCCCGGCCCCGTCTGTCCGGCCGCGAACCGCCCCCAGTAGCTGACCGGGTCGACGTAGGTGCCCTGGTAGCTCTCGTACCAGCCCCAGGTCGGCGATTGCACCGACGGCTTCAGGTAGGGGACCGGCGGCCCGGGCTGCGGCAGGTGGACGGTGTGGGTCTGGCCCACCGGCTGGAGCTTGCCGCTGACGGTGACGCTCGCGCCGGGCAGGCCCAGCGGCACCGAGGTCCCCGCGCACGAGAACGCCAGCGGCGCGGCGCCGACGAGCTCGACCTTCACGGAGAAGGTCCCGCCGAAGGCGTCCCCGCTCACCGTCGCCCGGACCGGCCCCGCCTGGAGCGTCTTGCTCATGACCCCTCCCCGGGGGCCCATGGTGGGGGGAGCGGGGCGGGACCGCAACGGCCTCCCGTGACGATCCGGTATCCTCGCGGTCGTGCAGGCGCTCGTGACGGTCGAGGTCGGCCCGCAGGCGGGGAGGTCCTACACGGTCCGCCCGGGCCCGCCGCTGCTGGTGGGCTCCGGCGAGGGCCTCCAGGCGCGTCTCGACGGGCTCGCCGCGCGGCACCTCGCGCTCCTGCTCGACGCGGGCGGGCTGAAGGCGGTCGACCTCGCGGGCGGGGTGACGCTCGACGGCGTCCCCCTCGCGCCGCGCCAGCCGACGCCGGTCGGGTCGGGCCAGGCGCTGGCGCTGGGCCCCCTCGTCCTGCGCGTCGAGCTCGACGGCGTCCCCGAGCCGGCGCGCGCCCCCGCCGCGCCGGCCCTCACCCTCGACGGCCTCGAGGTGCTGGAGGTCCTCGGGCAGGGCGGCATGGGCCGCGTGCTGCGCGCGCGCCGCCTCGCCGACGGGCGCGAGGTCGCCGTGAAGGTCATGCACGAGTCGATCCTGCCCGGCTCGGTCGACCACCGCCGCTTCCTGGTCGAGGCGCAGGTGGGGGCGCGGCTGCGCAGCCCGCACGTGGTCGAGGTCCTCGAGGCGCGCGTCGACGCGCAGGGGCGCCCGCTGCTCGTCATGGAGCTCGTGGCCGGCGGCTCGCTCGAGCGCGCGCTCGCCGCGCACGGCCGGTTGACCGTCGACGCGGCCCGGCGCGTGGGCTGGCACGTGGCGCAGGCGCTCGCCGCGGCGCACGCGGCCGGGGTCGTCCACCGCGACGTCAAGCCGGCGAACGTGCTCTTCACCGGCGAGGGCGCGGCGAAGCTGGGAGACTTCGGGGTCGCCAAGGACCTCGAGGGGACCGTCCGCTCGCTGACCGCCAGCGGCGCGGGGCTCGGCACGCTCGCCTACATGGCCCCCGAGCAGGTGGCCGCGGCGCGCCACGTCGACCCCGCCGCCGACCTCTACGCCCTCGGGGCGACGCTCTATCACGCGCTCTCGGGGCGCGCGCCGCTCGAGGTGCGGAGCATGGACGACGTCCAGCGGGTCCTCGACGAGGCGCCGCGGCCCCTGGCGGCTTTCCGGCCCGAGTGCCCGCCCGCGCTGGCGGGCCTCGTGCACGCGCTCCTCGCCAAGGAGCCGTGGGACCGCCCGGCGAGCGCGCGCGAGGTCGCGGCCCGGCTCGCCGCTGGGCCGTGAGCGGGCCGATCGGGTAGGCTGGCCCGCGTGGCCCCCACCGAGCAGGACCTCGCCCGGCGCGCGGTCGAGCGCGGCCTGATCAGCCAGGAGCAGCTCGACGACTGCCTGGCCGAGCGGCGCCGCCTGCGCAAGGAGGGGCTCGAGGTCGGGCTGCGGGAGCTCCTGCAGGAGCGCGGCCTCGTCGACGGCCCGCGCTGGGACGCGCTCGCGGCCGACGGCGCGCCCGCGCCGCCCCGCCCGCCCGACCACGCGCCCACGCGCTCCGACGTGATCGACCTCCCTGGGGCCGCGGCGTCCGCGCCGCCGCAGGAGGTGCTGGGCGGCTACCGGATCGTCGCCGAGCTGGGGCGCGGGGCCATGGGGGTCGTCTACGAGGCGATCCAGGAGCGGCTCGGCCGGCGCGTGGCCCTCAAGGTCCTCCCGCAGGCGCACGCCCTGCAGGGGGTCGCCCGCGAGCGCTTCGTGCGCGAGGCGCAGGCCACGGCCTCGCTCAAGCACCCCGGGATCGTGCCGATCTACGACGTCGGCGAGGAGCGCGGGGTCCACTTCTTCGCCATGGAGCTGCTCGAGGGGCGCTCGCTCAAGACGATCCTCGACCAGGAGAAGGCCCTCGCCCCCGAGCGCGCGGCGCGCATCATCAAGGACGCCGGCGAGGCGCTCGACTTCGCCCACGAGCGCGGCGTGATCCACCGCGACGTCAAGCCCGACAACATCTTCGTGCGCCAGGACGGCACCGTCGTCGTGACCGACTTCGGCCTCGCCCTGCGCGTCCACGACGCGGCGCTGACCCGCGAGGGCATGATCGTCGGCACCCCGCTCTACATGGCGCCCGAGCAGGCGCGCGGCGACGCGCCGGTCGACCGGCGCGCCGACGTCTACGGCCTCGGGATCACCCTCTACGAGCTGCTCGCCGGGCAGGTGCCGTTCGAGGACGCGCGCGACACCGCGGCGCTGCTGGAGATGGTCACCCGCGACGACCCGCCGCCGCTCGGGCGCGTCAAGCGCGGGCTGCCGGCCCCGCTCACGGCGATCGTCGAGGTCGCCATGGAGAAGGACCCGGCGCGCCGCTACCCGACCGCCGGGCAGCTCGCCCAGGACCTGGGGCGGTTCCTCCAGGGCGAGCCGATCCTGGCCCGCCCGCCGACGCGCCTCACGCGCACGTGGCGCGTCGTCCGGCGCCGGGGGCGGGCGCTCCTCCTCCTCGGCGCGGTGCTCGGGGTCGTGGCGGCCCTCGGCGTGTCGCTCCACGTCCTGCGCCGCCGCTGGCAGGCCGACAACCAGGTCCTCGACGCGATCGGCCTGGCGCGCGCCGGCCAGCGCGACGCGGCGCTCGTCGCGCTCGAGCGGGCGCTCGAGCTCTGGCCCGGGCTGCCGGAGGCCAACTTCCGCCTGGGCGAGCTGGCCGCCACCCGCGCCGAGGCGCGCCGCGCCTGGGACCTCGCGCTCGCGCGCGCCCCGCGCCACGTCGAGGCGCTCCTGGCCCGGGGGCGCCTCTCGCGCGAGGAGGGGGACCACGCGGCGGCCCTCGCCGACTTCCTCGCCGGGGCCGCGCACGCCGGCGCCGCCGACCCGCGCCCGCCGCTCCTCGTCGGCCTGACCCAGCTCGCCCTCGGCCGCCCCGACGACGCCGGCCCGCGCCTGCGCCACGGCCTCGAGCTCGCGCGCGCGGCGCGCGCCACGCGCGACGCCCTCTACGCCGAGGCGGTCCTCCGGCTGGGCGAGCTCGAGCTGGCGGGGGGCGACGCCCACGCCGCGCTGGTCGAGCTCGAGGAGGCGGTGCGCCTCCTGCCGCAGGAGGTCGCGCCGCAGGTGCTGCTCGCGCAGGCGCTCGTCGCCCGCGGCGACGACCCCGCGGCGATCGAGGCGCTCTCGGCGGCGCTGCGCCGCGCGCCGAGCGACCTCCGCGCGCAGGAGCTGCGCGGGCGCGCCTACCGCCGGCTGGGGCGCCCGGTCGAGGCGTTCCGCGACCTCACCGCCGCCCGCGACCTGCCGAGCGCGCGGCTGGCGCGCGGGCTCCTGCGCTTCGAGACGATCGACTTCATCACCTCGGGCGAGGGCGTCGCGTTCGACGACCTCGGCGCGCGCGAGGACCTCGAGGCGGCCGCGGCCGAGGCCGCGCGCCTCTCGCCGCGCGACCGCGCCCTGGCGCTCCTCGCGCTCGGGTGGCTCGAGCTCGCCTCGCCGCGCCCGCTGCGCGCGCGGGCGGTCGAGCGCTGGCAGGAGGCCGCGGCCCTCGCCCCGGCCGCCGCCGGGCCGCGCCTCGCGCGGGCGCTGGTGCTGCTCGAGCGCGGGGGCGACGTGGACGAGGCCGCGGCGACCTTCGAGCAGGCGCTCGCCACGCCGGCCGGGGCCTACGCGGCGCGCGTGGGCCTGGCGCGCGTCGCCGAGGCGAGGGGCGACCTCGACCGCGCGCGCGCGCTGCTCGACGAGGCGGTGGCCCTGGCCCCCGCCCGCGAGTCGGCGTGGGGCTACCGCTACCGGCTGCGGCTCCGCGCGGGCGACCCGAAGGCGGCCGAGGACCGCGAGCGCGCGATCGCGCGCCGCGAGCAGGCCGAGAGCGAGCCGCTCGTGCAGCTCACGCTCGACCTCGACCCGCTCGCGCTGGCCGAGCACCTCGCGCGGCGCGGCTACGCGGCGTTCGTCGACTCCGTGCGCGACGACGGGCGCGCGCCCCAGCAGTGGGCCTTCCACCTGGCGCGGGCGAGCGCGCTCCTCGGCCGCGCCCTCCTCCTCGACCCCTGGAGCCTGCCCGCCACGGCGCGCCGGGCGAGCGTCCTCTACCTCCTGGGCGAGTTCGAGGCGGCGCACGCCGCCTACGACCGGGCGCACGTCGTCGACCCCGCCCTGCACGAGGCGCAGGTGCTCCGGGCCGTGCTCCAGCGCGACGTCCTCGAGGACGCGGGCCCGGCCGTGGCCGAGCTGACGCTGCGCCGGGCCGCCGCCGCGCCCGGCGTCGAGCGGTCCGTCCTCGCGGCGGTCGAGTACGAGCTCGCCCGCGCGCTCGTGGCGCAGGGGCGGCAGGAGGAGGCGCTCGAGGCGCTCGAGCGCGCCTCGGCGCTCTCGCCCCGCCGCCACTGCGTGGCCTCGCTCCGGGCGCGGCTGCTCCGGCGCCTGGGGCGGCCCGTCGACGAGGCGATCGAGCGCGCCTGCACGCTGTTCGCCGAGGGCGAGCGCGACCGCGCCCGCGGGCTCCTCTACGCGCGCGCCGGGCAGCGGCTCCAGAACATGGAGCGGACGCGGCTCGCCGAGCACTTCCTCACCCGCGCGATCGAGGCCGACCCGCAGAACGCGCTCGCCTGGCGCCAGCGCGCGAACGTGCGCCTCAACGGCCCGGCGACGGAGCTGCCGTCGGCGTTCATCGACACGTTCGTCTCGGCCGAGCTCGACCCGCGCTACTCCGAGCGCTTCCTCGAGGTCGAGACGCGGCTGCACCGCTTCACCACCTTCCTCGGCGTGATCGAGACGCGCATCGACGAGGTCCTCGTCGACCAGCCCGACCTCCCGGCCTCCTACTTCTTCAAGGGCTACGTGACCTTCCACCAGCAGCGGCCCGAGGAGGCCGAGGGGTGGTTCGGGCGGAGCTACGACCTGTCGCGGCGGCGCAGCTACGTCTCGCTCGCCTACCGGGGCGCGGCCCGCCTGCGCATGGGGCAGCTCGAGGACGCCGAGGCCGACCTCGACGAGGCCGACCGGCTCTACCCCGGCGGGCCGGTGACGGTCTTCTGGCGCGCCTGCCTGCGCGCGCGCCAGGGGGACGACGCGGGCGCCTTGCTGCTGCTCGAGGAGGCGGCCGCGCGCGGCCTCAACTTCAGCGAGCAGATCAAGGCCGCCCCCGAGCTCGAGCGGCTGCGCCGCGACCCGCGCCTGCGCCGCCTGATGAGAGGGTAGGGGGCGTGGCGCTCATCTACGTCGTCGAGGACAGCCCCGCCCAGCGCGAGCTCGTGCGCGCGGCGCTCGAGCCGCTCGGCCACGAGCTGCGCGTGTTCCCCGACGGGCGCGCGGCGCGGCAGGCGATCCGCGAGGCGCCGCCCGACCTGCTCGTCGCGGACATCGTCCTGCCCGGCGTCTCCGGCCTCGAGCTGTGCCAGGAGGTGCGCGAGCGGCACCGGCGGCTCGAGCTGCCCGTCGTGCTCGTCAGCTCGCTCGACCAGGTCGACGACCTGGCGCGCGGCTACGAGGCGGGCGCCGACGACTACCTGGTCAAGCCGGTCGACCCGGGCGAGCTCCGGCGCAAGACGCAGCTCCTCCTCGACCGGCGCGCGCAGCGCAGCCAGCCGACCTCCGGGTGGACGCGCTACGCGCTCCTCGGGCCGGTGGGGAAGGGGCAGACGGCGGCGATCACGCGCGCGCGGCGCAAGGGCGACGGGCTCGAGGTGGCCCTCAAGGCCTCGCCGCCGGGCGCCGGGCGCGAGGCGGTCGACCGGCTGCTCGCCGAGGCGGAGCTCCTGCGCTCGCTCGAGGGCGTGCCCGGGGTCGTGCGGGTGCGCGACGTCGGCTCGGACGGCGGGGCCACCTACTACGCCATGGACCTCGTCGACGGCGAGACGCTGCGGGCGCGCCTCGACCGCGGCGTCCTGCCGCCCGCCGAGGCGGCGGCGATCGGGCGCGGGCTGGCGACGACGCTCGCCGGGCTGGCGCGCGCGGGGGTGGTCCACGGCGACGTGAAGCCGGACAACGTCCTCCTCGCCCCGGGCGGCCCCGTCCTCGTCGACTTCGGCCTGGCGCGGCGGGTGGGCGAGCCGGCGCCGTCCGCCGTCGGGGGGACGCTCACCCACCTCGCGCCCGAGGTCGTCCGCGGGGCGCCGGCGTCGCCCGCGAGCGACCTCTACGCCCTCGGGGTCGTGCTGTTCGAGGCGCTCTGCGGGCGGCTGCCCTACGCCGCGTCGGGCGCCGACCTCGCCGCCTCGAAGGTCGAGGGCGCCCCGCCCGACCTCGAGCCGCTCCTGGCGCTCGACGTCGCGCCCGGCCTCGTGGCGGTGGTCGAGGAGGCGCTCGCGACCACCCCGGAGGGGCGGGCCCCGGACGCCGAGGCCGTGGCGGCGGCGCTGCTGCCCTACGCGCGGTAACCTCCAGGGGACGCAAGGTCGATCGGAGCCGATCGGCGAGGGCGCCTCGTGCTTGGCGCGGGGGGGCCCGGCATGCGAACAGTGTGGGGACATGCCCGAGCAGGGCCCGAACAAGATCCCGTGCAAGAAGTGCGGTCGGACGAGCTTCCCGACCCGCGCGGGCAACTGCTTCTACTGCGGCAAGCCCCTCGACGATGCGGCGGCGGTCCACGCCGAGCCGCGCCAGCTGGGCGGGGCGGCGCGCTTCGTCCCGCAGGCCGACGACCGGCGCCACTTCCTGGTGCTCGAGACGGGCGGCCACGTCGAGCTGTCGCCGGGGCAGCTGTTCGTGATCGGCCGCGACCCGCACGCGAGCCTCGTCGTCAACTCGCCCGACGTGTCGCGCCAGCACTGCGAGGTCGACTGGGAGGGCGACTCGAAGCGGCCGGTCCTGTGCGAGGTGCGCAGCCGCAACGGGACGTTCCTCAACGAGCGGCTCGTGGCGCGCGGCCAGCGCGAGCCGCTGCGCAGCGGCGACACGGTGCGCCTGGGCCCGGGGTCGGTCCTGCGCTACTTCTACGTCACCCAGCGCGACTTCGACAACCTGCTCAAGGAGCAGGGGGGCGCGCCGACGGAGGAGTTCCGCGTCTTCCTGCCGACCGACGAGGACCGCGCGAGCGCGCTCGAGGGGGCCGCCTCGCGCAACGCCTCGGGCCGGCTCGGGGCCGTGCAGGGCCTGCCCGCGCCGGGCGGGGCGCCGGCGGCGCCGGCCGCGGCGGCGCCGACCCCGCGCGTCGAGGAGGGCATGCGCCTGCAGGGGCGGCTGAAGGACGTCTCGCCGCCGGCGCTGCTCAAGTGGCTGCACGAGCAGCGGCTCACGGGCGTGCTCACCTTCTACGACGGGCAGGAGCGCGGCGAGGCCCACATGGAGGAGGGGCGCTGCGTCCTCGCCAGCTACGGGCAGCTCGCCGGGCGCGAGGTGATCGAGAAGTTCGTCACCCTGCAGGAGGGCGGCTACCGCTTCCGCAAGGCGTCGGAGGAGCGGCGCGAGAAGGACCCGCTCCCGTTCCCGGTGCGCGGGAAGCTCGTCGACCACCCCGGGACCGAGCTGATCGCCATGATCGAGCAGAACGGCCTCTCGGGCGAGCTGTCGATCTCCGACGGCCCCGACGTGAGCGCCGACGCGGTGTTCGTCGACGGCGTGTGGACGGAGGCGCGGTTCGGGGACATCGTCGGCAAGATGGCCAAGCACATGGTCGCCGGGCTGAAGCACGGCGACTACCGCTTCCGCGAGGTCGAGGCGCCGGGGCGGCGCGCGACGAGCGAGCACGAGGCGGTGATCGCGGCGCTGGTCGACGACGAGCCGAGCGCGCCGCGGCTGGCGCGCGACGCGGCCCGGGCGAGCGACGCGCGGCTCGACCGGCTCGACCCGGCCACGCAGCCCATGAGCGCGTTCGAGCCGTCGACGCCGTCCGGGCGCGACCTGCGCGACCCGCCCACGCCGGCGCGCCCCGCGCCGCCGCGGCCCACGACCGGGGCGCCGCGCCCGCCCGAGCCCTCGTCGCCGGCCGAGCGCCCCGCGACCGGCAGAGGTGGGGCCTCGCCCGCGGCCGACGCGCGCGCGCCGCCCGCGGTGCCCGCGCGCACGCCGCCCCTGGCCGCTCGAGCGCCCGTCCGCGCCGCCGCTGCCCGAGCGCCCGGCGGCCCGTTCCGGCACGGCGAAGTCGCCCGCCCGGCGCGTCGAGCGGATCCCGGTGCGGTCGTGACCGACCGCCAGCCGCTGCGCGACGGGGGCGGCGCGCCGCTCCGCCCGCCCGCGGGCGGCGGCAAGGAGTCGCCCCTGCGCGAGGAGCGCCCGGCGCCGCGCGAGGGGATCCGGCCGCCCTTGCGCACGAGCGGCGAGAGCGCGCGGTCGAAGCGCGCGGCGCCGCCGCCGCTGCCGCCCGGCAGGGCGGCGGACGACGACGGCGCGCCGTGAGCCGGCGGCGGGCCGGGTAGGATCCGGCCCATGACCCTGGTCCCCCGCACCTCCGCCCGCGCGGCGGCGCTGGCCCTCGCCCTCGCCGCGTCGGCCTGCGGCTCCTCGGGCCGGACGCCGGCCCCCGCGCCGCCCACCTCGACCCCTGCCGCCCCGCGCCCCGACGCGCCTGCGGCGCCGGCCCTGCCCGGCCACGCCGACGAGCCCGCGCCGGCGCGGGTCGGGACGGCGATCATCGTGGGCGGGCGGCGCGTCGAGGTCGGCGCCCCGGTCGTCACCTGGGAGGACGCGGGCGGCCACGACGCGCACCGCGAGAAGTGCGCCTTCTCCGACGCCGTCCTGCCCTCGTCGCCGGCGGCGGGGTGCGACACGCCGCGGCGCTACGCGGCGCGCGACATCGACGCGGCGAAGGTCGACCTCGTGGTGGTGCACTACGACGTCGCCTGGACCTCGCGCAACTGCTTCCGGATCCTCCACGACGTGCGCGGGCTCTCCTGCCACTTCCTCCTCGACGTCGACGGGACGATCTACCAGACGCTCGACCTCGCCCTGCGGGCCCGCCACGCCGGCGGCGTGAACGACCGCTCGGTCGGGATCGAGATCGCCCACCCCGGCCCGCTCGAGCTCACCGCCGGCCTCGCCGACCGCTACGCGCGCGACGAGGCCACGGGCGCCGTCCGCTTCGACCTCGGCGCGCGCTCAGGCGACGTGCGGACGGACGACTTCGTCGTGCGTCCGTCGCGGGCCGAGCCGGTGGCCGGTCCGATCCACGGGCGGACCTATACCATGTACGACTTCACGGACGCGCAGTACGACGCCCTCGCGCGCCTCCTCGCCGCCCTCGACCGCGCCTTCCCCGACCTGCGCCTCGAGGCCCCGCGCGGCCCGGACGGCGCCGTGACCACCACGGTGGCCGACCCGGCGACGTTCGGCGCGGCCGCCGGCGTCGGCGTGATCGGCCACTACCACGTCACCCGGGCCAAGCAGGACCCCGGCCCGGCGTTCGACTGGGAGCGCGTCCTCGCCGCCGCGCGCGCCGCGGGCGAGTAGCCGGTCGGCCTGCGGCACGTGCGCACGGCCTTCACACCTCCCTCGGGACGCGCCCGCCGTGGCGGACATCTGGCGAGTTCAACCTCTCGCCCAGGCCGGGAGGCCGCACGGCAGGCGATTCGCACCTCGGGGGCGGTGAGGTGCGGCATGAGGTGGGGCACGCTGGCGGGACCGGTCCTGGTCGGTCTCTCCGTCGTCGGGCTCTCGGCCGCGGGTTGTGGCGGCTCGGGTGGTTCGCGCGGGCCTGCGGCCACGGGCGGCGGGACCGGCCCGGTGACGAGCGGTGGCGGCGCAGGGCCGTCGCCCCCGCCCGCGGCGCCGCCGCCCGGCGGGTCCGGCGGCGCGCGCCTCCCCGAGGGGAGCGCCGGGATCGCCGCCCGCTACCCCGGGGACGTCGGGATCGCGACCGACCCGGCGGTCCTGTTCGTCGAGGACTTCGAGCAGCCCACGCTGGACGCGGTGTTCGCGCGCTGGGAGTCGGTCTCGAACCGTGGCAACCTGTCGTTCTCGGGCGACCGCCCGGCGGACAGCGGCGGCGGGCGGTCGCTCCTGGTCACGCACACGGGCGGCCGCGACGACGGGAGCCACCTCTACCGGCGCCTGCCGCCGGGCGAGCGCGAGGTCTACCTGCGCTTCTACGTGAAGTTCGCGGCCGACTGCTGGCCGATTCACCACTTCGTGCACGTGGGGGGCCGGGAGCCGCCGCTGCCCTACCCCACGGGCGGCGCCGGCACCCGGCCGTCGGGCAACGACCGCTTCTCGACGGCGATCGAGACCTACGGCGCCGACTGGCGCTGGGACTTCTACAGCTACTGGATGGAGATGCGGAGCTGGCAGAGCGCCGACGGCTCGGGCAGCAGCACCTACGGCAACGCCTTCGTGCGTGAGGGCGCGGCCCAGGGGTGGGCCGCGGCCGGGCCCGCCGTGGCGCGCGACCGCTGGACCTGCGTCGAGCTCATGATCAAGCTCAACGACCCGACGTCCGGTCGGGGCGGCGAGCAGGCCTTCTGGATCGACGGGCAGCTCCACCGCATGGGGGGGCAGGTCGTCTCCCACCTCGGCCCCGGCTTCCCGAACGGCAGCTGGCTGCGCGACAAGTGGAGCCCGGACCCCAGCGGCTCGCCCTTCGAGGGCTTCCGCTGGCGCAGCTCGTCGCTCCTCGACGTCAACTACCTCTGGCTGCTCGTCTACATCACGAGCGCCCCCGCCGGCCACGTCAGCCGGGTCCACGTCGACGACGTCGTCGTCGCCACGAGCTACATCGGCCCCCTCTCCCGCTGACTTCCGCCCCTCCATTGATGCCGGGCCGTCCCCGAGTAGAATGCGCCTTCTCGCCGGGGCTATAGCTCAGTTGGTTAGAGCGCGTCCCTGATAAGGACGAGGTCTGAGGTTCGACTCCTCATAGCCCCATAGGAAGCCCCGCCTCGTGCGGGGCTTCCGTCGTTTCGGGGGAGGTGACCCGTCGTGCAGATCGGTCGCTACCTGCTCGAGGCGGAGCTCGGCCGCGGCGGCATGGGGGTCGTCTACCGCGCGCGCGACCCGGCCGGCCGGCCGGTCGCGCTGAAGGTGCTGGCGGCCGCCGCCGGCGAGGCCCAGGTGCTCCGCTTCCAGCGCGAGGGGGAGGTCGCGGCGCGCCTGCGGCATCCGGGGATCGTCACCGTGCACGAGGCCTTCGTCCACGAGGGGCGGCCCGTGCTGGTGCAGGAGCTCGTCGGCGGGCCGCCCCTCCACGTGGCCTGGCGGGGGCGCCCGCGGGCGGCGCGGGTGGACCTCGTGCGGCAGGTGGCGCACGCCGTCGCCCACGCGCACGCGCGAGGCGTCGTGCACCGCGACCTCAAGGCCGAGAACGTGGTGATCGACGAGGGCGGCGCGCCGAAGGTGATCGACTTCGGGCTGGCGACGGCGAGCGACCTCGAGCGGCTCACGCGCACGGGCGCGCTCGTGGGCACGCCCACCGCCATGGCGCCGGAGCAGCTCGGCGACCGCGACGCGCTCGGCCCCTGGACGGACGTGTGGGCGCTGGGCGTCCTCTTGCACGAGGCGCTCCTCGACCGGCCGCCGTTCGAGGCGACGGACCTGGCGGCGCTCCTGGCGCAGGTCGCGGCGGCGGAGGTGGCGCCGCCCCGACGGCGCGACCCGTCGGTCTCGCCGGCGCTCGAGGCCGTGTGCCTGCGCTGCCTCGCGCGCGCGCCCTCGGCGCGCTACCCCGACGCCGGGGCGCTCGCGCGCGACCTCGACCGCGTGGCGCGGCGAGCGGCCCGACGCGCTCGGCCCGGCCGCGCGCCGCCGGTGCTCGGCGCGCTCGGGTGGCCGCCGCGCTCGCGGTCGTGCTGGCGCTGGCCGCGGCGCTGGCGGCGCGTCCGGCCGCTGCGCCGGAGGCGCCGAGCTGACGCGCGTCGGCGGAGGTCGGGGCGGGCGAGGACCCTCGAGGTGACGCGCGGCCGCGGGGGCGCGCCGGGGGACCTCCTGGCGCTCGGCGCGGCGCTCGTCGACGCGCCTGCGCCGGCGCTGCGCGCGGAGGGGCGGGCCTGGCTCGAGCGCGCGGCGGCGGCGGGGGAGGTCGAGGCGATGGTCCTCCTCGGGCGCGCCCTGCTCGCCGCCGCGCCCGACGACGCCGCGTCGGTGGAGGCGGCGCTCGCCTGGCTCGACCGGGCGGGGCAGGCTGGCCGGGCGGACGCGTGGTGGCACGCCGGGCGGCACTTCGAGTCGCCGCGGGCGGGGCGCACGCGGGAGGAGGTCTACGCCGACGCGGCGGCGGCGCGCGACGCGGCGGCGGCGCTGCGGTGGTGGGGGCGCGCGGCGGAGGCCGGCCACGCGCGGGCCATGCGCAAGCTGGGCGAGGTCCACGAGGACGGCTGGTGCGTGGCGTTCGACGAACGGGAGGCGGCGCGGTGGTACGGGCGCGCCGCGGAGGCGGGGGACGCGCGGGCCATGTACCTGCTGGCCAACGTCCTCGAGTTCTTCGACGGTCCGCTGCGCGACCGGGCGAAGGCCGCGGCCTGGCACGCGCGCGCGCTCGAGGCCCTGCCCGCGCAGGCGGTCGACGACCCGGACGCCGCGGCGTCGCTCGGCATGCACCTCATGGGCTCGGGGGCGCGGGTGAAGGCGCCGGACCCCGACGCCGCGATCCCCTGGCTGCGGCGTGCGCTCGCCGGCGGGGCGCCCGAGGCCACGGTGACGCTCGGCTCGGCGCTGCTGCTCCGGCCGGAGCAGCAGGAGCGGCCGGGTGAGGCGGTCGCCTTGCTCGAGCGCGGCGTCCCCATGTGGCGCGGCCTCGGCGCCGTCCACCTCGGCCAGGCTTACGAGCGGGGGGCCGGCGGCCTCGCGGCCGACCGGTCGCTGGCGCGCGCGTGGTACGAGCGGGCGGTCGCGCGGGGTCGGCGCGAGGCGCGGCTCCATCTCGGCGAGCTCCTCCTCGGCGACCCGGACCCCGCGGTGCGGCAGGCGGGGCTCGACCACCTGCGGGAGGTCGCCGGCGCCGCCGACCTCGAGTGGGGGCAGTGGCCGCTCCTCGCCGCGCGGCGGCTCGTCGAGGCGCTGCGGGCGGGTGACGCCGTTCCGGCGGACGCCCAGGAGGCGCTGCGCTGGGCCGTGGTCGCCGCGCGGTCGTCGGCGCCGGACCTGGAGGCCGCGCGCACGCTCGTCGTCTCCCTGGCCGCCGACCCCGCCACGGCGACGACGCTCGAGGCCGTCTCCGCCGGGGGCGAGGCGGTCGCCGACCACCTGCTCGCCTTGCTGGCCGAGGTGGCCGCGCCGCCGCGCCACGACGAGGCCGCCGCGCGCTACACCCGCGCGCTCGAGCGCGGCCACGCCCCGTCGCGCTGGCACCGCGCCCTCGCCCTGCGTCGGGCGGGTCGCCACGAGGCCGCGGCCCCCGACCTGCGCGCCCTGGCCGACGAGGGGAGCGCGCGCGCCATGCGCACCCTCGGCGAGGCCCTGGCCGCGGGCGAGGGCCTCGAGCGCGACGACCCGCAGGCCGCGAGCTGGCTGCTCCGCGCCCACCAGGCCGGCGACCGCCGCGCCGCCGTCTCCCTCGCCGAGCTCGTCGCCGCCGGGCGGGGCGTCGAGCGCGACGACCGGGCCGCCCTCGCCCTCCTCGAGCGCGTCCGCGCCCGTCTGGTCCAGGAGGGCGCCGAGACCCACGCCGTCCTCCGCCGCGCCGCGCGCCTCGCCGTCGACCTCGCGCGTACGCTCGACGACCCGGCCGCGGTCACTCGCTGGCTGAAGGTCGGCGCCAGCGTCGACGAGCCCGCCTGCATGGCCGAGTGGGCCCGCCGCCTCGAGACCGGCGACGGCGTCGCCGCCGACGCCGAAGAGGCCGCCCGCCTCCGCGCCCGCCTCGCCGAGCTCGGCCAGTGAGCGGCGGTTGCCCCTTGTCTGGCCCCGGGCGCGGCGTATCCTCGCGGTTCGCGGGGACGTAGCTCAATTGGGAGAGCGCTGGCTTTGCAAGCCTGAGGTTGAGGGTTCGATCCCCTTCGTCTCCATCGCCTAACCGACGCCCGCGACGCACGTTGCGGGCGTCGCGCTGTACGCGCTCTGCGCGGAGGGCGGGGGGTGTAGCCAAAACCAACGCCATTGGGGCGCACAACCCACGTGCCCCGTGATGGTTGGTGACGAAGAGCCCCGCGGTGAGGACGCTCAACGGTGACGCGTCCTGACGAAACCGGGCGACGACGCCCCGGAGCCAACAAGGCGCGACCTCAGGTGCGCGGGACGGGAGGTTGCGCGTTCGGCGCGCGCGCATCCCGCCCGAGGGCCCCGGCGGCCGTCATGGCGGCCCTGGGGGTGTCGGACCGTGGCGATAGGCTCGGGTCGGGAACCATGAACGAAGCAGAGCTGACCGAGAAGCTGCAGCGCATCCAGGCCCTCTTCGCGGGCGCCACGAGCGACGGCGAGCGAGCTGCGGCGGGGGCGGCCAGGGAGCGCGTCGAGGCGCGCCTCGCGGCGCTGCGCGAGCAGCAACCCACCGAGGTGGCGTTCCGCCTCACCAACCCGTGGTCTCAGCGGCTCCTCGTCGCGCTGCTGCGGCGCCACGGGTTCCAGCCCTTCCGCCGACCGAGACAGCGCCACACCACGATCATGGCTCGCATGCCCAAGCAGTACTGCGACGAGGTCCTCTGGCCGGAGTTCGTGCGGCTCGACGAGACGCTCGTGCAGTACCTGGACGAGGTCGCCGCGCGCGTCATCTGCAAGGCGGTGCACTCGGACCCGGCCGACGCCGCGGAGCTCGAGACGCCTGCGCTCGTGTGACCCCGTCACCGACCAGCGCTGACGGGGCGCGGATGCGAAGCCGTCCGGCCGCTCAAGGTCGTGGCCGGGGAAGTCCGAAGAGGAGGCGGGGGTCCACCTCTTCGCAGCGCCCTGGAGGCCGTCGTGAGTAGCCGACGTCGTCTGGCGAGGACGGCCTGGGTCGCGTGCGCACTCCTCGTTCTCCCACCGCTGTTCGCGCAGCAAGCTCCGTCCCCCGTTGACGACGGCATCGACGCCGCGCTCGACGAGGTCCTTCGTCTCCGGGAGGAGCCCAGGCCCGACGCCGACCTGTTGCTCCGAGCGACCGAGGAGCTGCGGCGCAGGCTTCGAACTCGTCAGGACGCCGTCCTGGTACGAGAGCTCGAGTTCGTGGCATCTGCCGACGCTCGGCGCTCCATGCGCGCGCAGCTGCTGCTGGCCCAGGTGCCGCGTCTGCCCGAGGAGACGAGGAGTCGGCTGCTGAACCGCGAGAGTCTGTCCGCACAGGCCTATGCGGCGCTCCGTGCCCCGCCGCGGCAGGAGCCCGAACGTCGAGCGACGGACGGGACCATGGACGCGGACACGCTTCACCTGCTCGACGCGGTCGCAGCGGAGATCCACACAGGCCTGAGCATCCGAGTCGAGGAGCTGGAGGTCGAGAAGCCCGAGTTCGCTGCGGACTACCTGCGCGAGTGCGCGCCCCGACTCTCGCGCCCCCAGGAGTTCGTCCGCGCAGACCAGTGTCTCTGGGTGGACCTCGATGGAGACGGCACACGGGAGCTCGTCGTCGTCTGCGACTCCGTGTGGGAGACGTTCTGGCTGCACGATCTGGCGTTCGTCGGCGTGATCCACGCGGCGACCCGTCGGCTTCGACTCTGGCGCCTTCCCGTGGGCGGTCGAGTTCGCTCGGTCCGCGCGCTCGACCTGGACGGAGACGGCAGTCCAGAGATCGTCGTCGTCCTCGAGGTCATGGGCGGCAGGGCTGTCGGGAGCGCCGTGCTGGTGGTCTCCAGCGAGGGCGTCACCTCGTTGCCCGTAGTGGGGGCGAGCTCCGGGATTCGTCTCCTTGGCCTCGGGGACGTGCAGCTGGTCGTCGCGCGCAGCGGTCCCGATTGGCAGTTCCCGGACGGCGCTGCGAAGGAACTCTGTGGGGCGCTCGCGGCTCGTCACGACGTGTATCGATTCCGCGCCGGCGTGCTCGAGAAGCTGACGAGTGTGTGGCTACCGTTGACTCACGGCGACGATTAGGCAGGCACCATGACGGTCATCGCGGACGGCATCGACCTGGGCGCCTCCGACGCGGAGCGCTATCGTCACCTGCGTCGCATCATCGAGAACGTCCTCGCAGACACCGATCCGGCGGCGAGCGAGGCGCGACGTCGCTGGATCCTCTGGTTGTTTCTCTACATCTGTTGGTGGGAGGGCAGCCGTGCGACGACCCGTACCCAGACCGGAGGTGGCCCAGGCCGCGGGTTGATGCAGTTCGAGCCCCGCACGCTCGCCGACCTGCTCGAGCAATACGTCCTCGCCCGCTCCGCCCTCGTCGTCAACCTTGCAGCTGCCGCGGGTGTGAGCGAACAGGAGATGCGAGAGGCGCTGGACGCGTTCCTCCGCTCGTCGGCTCCGTCGAACGTCTGGCCCAACCCGACGAACCCCGGTGCGGCGAAGAGGGTAGAGGAGTGGCTCACTCACCTGGACAGCTTCGGCATCAAGCTGATGCGCTACGAGTTCAAGAGACACGGGACACACCGCTTCCCTCCGAGAGAGGCTGCGAACGAGGGCGAGAACCCGCAGGACGAGCGGTTCAAGCGGGAGTTCTCGGAGCAATGGGCTGACTGGTGGAAGAAGAGCTTCGGCCCCGGCCTCGCCGGCTCAGCCGAGGCCGAACGCGAGCGGCAGAGGGGTGTGTTCGAGGAGCGCGCGCGAGCCCTTGACCGGGCGGCGGAGGCCGGAGAGCCGCCACCCGAGCCTCCCCCGCCACCACAGCCGCCGTCGACACCGCCAGCGCCTACACCACCCCCGGCTCCTGGCCCGGCGCCAGCTCCGCCTCCTCCTCCTGCCCCACCCGGGGGCTCGGGGCCGTGCCCGTTCGTGATCGCGCTGGGCCCGGACAGCGCAGAAGTGGCTCGCCTTCGCGAGCTGCGCCCGCTGCTGTCCTCGTCCCGCCTGGGGCGTGCGACGGTGGCGGCGTTCGGCACACTCCGTCCGCTGCTCGCCGGGTGGACCACAAGGTCAGCCGCGGCGCGCGTGGCCTGGCGGCTGCTAAGTCGTCGACTTGTCGCCGCAGGCCACCTGGCGCTCCCCTTGATCGCCAAGGACCATGACGCAAATGCTTCCACATTCTCCACGAGCTGGAGCACGTCAGGCTGAACCAGGAAGAGCCAGCAGAGCCGCCTGGTCGTACTGCGGAGGAGCGTGTCCGGGCGGCGCGTGGTCCCAGCGCTCAGCCGCCCGGACACGCTCCGGGTCGGCCATGCGGACGCGCCCGGGCGCCGCGCCCGCAGGCCATGGACGAGCGAGCCGGGGCGGGCCAGTGCCCGCCCACGGTTGCCGAGCCTCCACAGGCCCGCGAGCGCGGCGACACAGGCTTCGGGGCCGCGCGCGTGGAATCGACAGTCCGGCCCGCGAGCGCGGCGACACAGGCTTCGGGGCGCCGGGGAGGTCCTCGGACGTCGCCTCGGCGGGCAGGTCGATGCGCGTGAGGTGCGTGGGCAACTGCGGCTGCGGGTTCGTCATCGAGGTGCCTCGGCCACGATCGAGTGTCCTCCTCCCGTCCCGCGAGAGCCAGGCCTCATGGCGGCTCGCGCGTGGCCGACCTACGCTGCTCCCGGTGACCTCGCCCGACGCCAAGCCGCTGGAGCGCGCCGTCCTCTCGCTCGAGGGCCTCTCGGTCGGGGACGCCTTCGGCGAGCGGTTCTTCGGCCCCGCGCGCGCGATCCAGGCGCGGCTCGAGTCGCGCGACCTGCCGCCGCCGCCCTGGCGCTACACGGACGACACCGTCATGGCGCTGGGCGTGGTCGAGGTGCTGGCGCGTCGCGGGGAGATCGACCCCGACGACCTGGCCCGCACCTTCGCGCGCCGCTACGCCGAGGCGACGGGCCGCGGCTACGGCCGGGGCGTTCGGGACACCCTCGAGGCCCTGCACGCCGGGGGCGACTGGCGCGAAGTGGCGCCGCGCGCGTTCGGCGGCTCGGGATCCATGGGAAACGGCGGCGCCATGCGCGCCGCGCCCGTGGGCGCCTACTTCGCCGACGACCCGGCGGCCCTGGTGGAGAACGCGCGCCTCTCGGCGGCGGTCACGCACTCCCACCCCGAGGGCCAGGCCGGCGCGATCGCCGTGGCGGCCGCGGCTGCCTACGCCTGGTGCCGGCGCGCGTCGCCCGGGCGGGTGGCGGGCTCCGACCTGCTGGGCTTCGCCCTGGACCTGACGCCGCCCGGGGAGACCCGCGACGGGATCGCCGCCGCGCGGGCCCTGCCGCCCGACGCCACCGTGGAGGTGGCCGCCGGGCGCCTGGGGTCAGGGGTGAAGATCCTGGCACAGGACACGGCGCCGTTCTCCCTCTGGTGCGCGGCGCGCAACCTGGCCGACTACGAGCGCGCCCTCTGGGAGGGCGTGGCCGGCCTGGGCGACGTGGACACCGTGTGCGCGATCGTGGGGGGGATCGTCGTGCTGCACACCGGCGCGGACGCGATCCCCGGGGCCTGGCGCCGCGCGCGCGAGCCGCTCGGGGCGATCGCGGGCCACGCGTCGTGACCCTCCCCCCTTTCCCGCCCGCTCCGCTGCGCCGTCTGGAGGCGGGGGACTGGGTGCGCGTCGGCGGAGCGCGACCGTCGCTCCGCGGCGTGGGCAAGGTGGTCGAGGGCGAGTACGAGGCCAGCGGAGACCTGCGGGCGGCGCTCGTGGACGCCGAGGGGCGCGAGGCGTGGTTCCCGGCGGGGGACCTGGTCAGGGTGTTACCCCCGTTCGAGGCCGTGCTGTGCACGGACGCGCGCGACCGCGGCCTCCTCGGCGACGAGCGCGCCCGGGGGCTCCTCGACCGGCTCGCGCGCTACGTCGAAGGGCGGCTCGAGTTCCTCCGCTCCCCCGGCCTGCTCGACCGACTGTGGAGCCTCTCCTCCCGGGCCGACCCCGACCACGGCTCGTCGGCGATCTCGGCCTTCCTCGACGGCGCGGGCCTGGTCCTGGCGCAGCTGGTCGCCAGCGCCGACCCGCAGGCGCTCGACCCCGGGCAGGAGGCGGTGCTCGAGGAGGAGCACCTCGACGATCGACGTGCCGCCCGGCGGCGCCGCCGCGAGCAGCGACGCCGCGAGCGGCACGAGGCCCTGCTCGCCCGCTACCCGCCCGAGGTGGTCGAGCTGGCCCGGCGGGCGCGAGACGCCGACCTCGCCGAGCGCGCCCGGGTGCAGGCGGATGAGTTGGAGGACGACCTGGCGGAGTTCCGCGTCCTGTTCGAGGCGAGGGTCCTGCCCACGATCCTGGGGGTGCTCGACGAGGCCGCGCTCCTGGACCTGGTCCGGGCGCTCGGACCGTTCCTGCCCCCCGCCGCCCTGCAGACGTCCGAGCGCCTGCGGCAGGAGCTCACGCGGCTCGCGCCCCCGATCGAGGAGGTCGTGGGCGCCCTCGCCGACGACGACCTGCTGGCCGCCTGCAGCGCGGTGGGCATCGAGGTCCTCGACCAGGATCTGGACGTGCTCCGCGTGCGGCTCGTCGGCCACACCGACCCCGAGATCGCCACGCTCTGGTGGATGATCACCGTGGGCTCGAGGCCGTGATGGCACGCGGCGCGCCGCGCAAGCGCAAGCTCTCCCCGCTCCAGCGTGACCTCCTCTGGGCGCTCGAGGAGGCCGGGGGCGAGGGGCTCGCCACCCTGACGAATGCCCTCCCCGGCAGGGAGGCGCCGGCCTTCCTCGACCACCTGCAGGAGGCGATCGCCGGGCTCGAGCGAGCGGGGCTGGTCGAGCTCCAGCGGACCCTCCCCGCGGGCCGTTCCGGGGGGCCCCCGGCGACCGAGCGGCTGGAGGGCGGGAGGGACGTGCGGGTCCTCCTCCGCCGCGAGGCGGCGCTCTGGGTCGCCACCGAGGCGGGGGCCGCGGTCGAGCTGGTGCTCAAGCCCGAGGGCCGCCGCGCCCTCTCCACATGAGGGCGCGTCTACCTCCTCTTCCCGCGGGACCTGCCCTGCCGCGCCGGTTCACTGGTCGCCGCTCTGCCGCACGTCCGCGATCGGCCCTCCGATCGCTGGCCAGGTGAAGTAGCCGTGGTCGGCTTCGACGAAGCGCTGGCCTCGCTCGGCCAGCACGTCATGAGGTGGAACTCTCGGTCGTCGGGCCGAAGAGGGGCGTCCTCGACGTGAACCCGGCGTCGCCCGGTCCAGGGTCGCGCCAGGTAACGACCGGGTTCGCCGCCCCGCCCTGCATTTCGTGGGCCCGCGCGGGCGTCCATGTCGTTACGATGCCTGCATGGAAAAGCCCAAGGCCTGCACCTGCGGCGGCGTCTACAAGAAGACGCCGGCCCCGGCGAACAACCGCGACGGGAGCCGCTACTTCAAGTGCCAGCGCTGCGGCGCCAGGATCGAGCAGACGGCGAACGGCTACGAGTTCAGGGACGCGGCCCCGCCCGGGCCGATCCCGGTGCCGGCGCCGCCCGCGCCGCCGTCCCCGCCGCCGCGGCGCTTCTGGTAGGCGGCGGCGGGCTCGGGCGCGCGCTCACGTGCTCTGGTGCATCGGACGCCGGCACCGCTCCTCCGCCGCGAGGCGGCGCTCTGGGGCGCTGAGCCCCGCGGCCCGTCTCACCCCGCGTCGACGTCCACCGGCGCGGCGGCCGCGCGGACGACCAGGTGGTTCTTCCCGCCCAGCCAGCCGGCGACGATCTCCGCCGCGGGTCGCCGCACCCCCCACACCACGCCCAGCCGCTCGAGCAGGCACAGGACGTAGTACGTCACGTCCACCTCCCACCAGCGGAAGCCCTGGCGCGCCGAGGCGGGGAAGAAGTGGTGGTTGTTGTGCCAGCCCTCGCCGAAGGTCAGCAGCGCGAGCGCCCAGTTGTTGCGGCTGTGGTCGCTCGTCTCGTAGACGCGCGCGCCCACCAGGTGCGCCAGCGAGTTCACGCAGAACGTCGCGTGCCCCACGACCATGGTGCTCATGAAGCAGCCCCAGGCGAGGTGCTGCGCGCCCAGGGTGCAGCCCACGAGCACGGAGAGCCCGAGCGGCGGGAGGAGGTAGTGCTGGTTCAGCCAGCGCAGCTCGGGGTAGACGGCCATGTCCTTGATCCCGTCGAGGTCGGTCGCCTCCCAGTCGGGGACGAGGATCCAGCCCAGGTGCGCCCACCAGAAGCCGCGGCGCACGGGCGAGTGCACGTCGCCCTCTTGGTCCGACTCGCGGTGGTGACGCCGGTGGTGGCTCGCCCACCAGAGCACCCCCTTCTGCAGGGCCAGCGTGCCCAGCAGCGCGAGCACGAACTGGAAGGCGCGGCTCGTCTGGAAGGTCCGGTGGGAGAAGTAGCGGTGGTAGCCGGCCGTGATGCCGAACAGGAGCGCCGCCGAGGTCACCGCGAACAGCGCGAGCGCGCTCGCGCTCACGCCCGTGTGGAGCGCGAGCGAGATCGCGAGCACGTGCAGGCCGAAGAACACGGTCGTGTTGAAGGCCCGCGTGACCCGGTCCAGCCTGCCCTGCTGCTGCTGCTGCTCCACCGCGCGTCCCCCGACCCCGAGCGGAGACCGCTCCTCCGGCCCCGCCCCCGCGGCGGACCGGATCGGGCGCGGGATTGTGCGGCGTCCGGTCACGGAGTGTCAAGCCGAGCGGACGGTTCGTCTCGCGCGCGAAGCCGCGCGACGTGCGGCGCGCTCGCGCGGCGGACGGAGGCGCGGCGCGCGAGCGGTCGAGCAGAGGCGCGCCCGAAGGAGCTACTCGCGCGCCGCGGCGAGCGTGACCGGCCGCGCGGGTCCGCGGGGGGCGACGAAGACCGAGGCCTGCAGCTCCCTGCCGATCGTCGTGTTGCGCCGGATCACGTCCCCCAGGCGGGTGCCCCTGAGCTCGGCCCGCTCGCGCCCCTCGAAGGCGTGGAGGTAGAAGAACCGGTCGTGGTCCCGCAGGAGCGCGAACTGCCGCGCGAGCACCGCCGTGAGGAGCTCGCCGGTCATCGCGCCGGGCACCGGGTCCTCCGAGACCGCGCCGGTCCAGAGGTCGATGTCGTCCACCCGGGCGTAGACGGCGCGGAGGCCGGCCCGGAGCTCAGGGTCCGAGCTGACCTGGTCGAACTCCGTCCTCGGGGTCAGCCCGAGGTGGCCGCGGACCGCGTTGTAGGAGGGCAGGCCGTGGTCGCGGCCGCGCTGGATGTTCAGCGACACGAGGTCCAGCCCGCCCGACCCGGGCGCGCCGAAGAGGAAGTTGCGCACGCCGTCCACGACGCGCGCGTCGAGGTCCTGGCAGGTCTGGTAGGCGGCGCCGCGCAGGAGCGGCTCGATCCCGCCCTCGAGCAGCCGCGCGGGGCTGAAGAAGGCCTCGCGCAGGGACAGGTGCCCCTCCGGGAGCGGGCGCAGGTCGGCGTCGAGCCGCAGGAGGCGGTCCGAGAGCAGGCTGTGGCCCAGGCGGAAGCAGGCGGCCGAGAACTCGTTGAAGATCCCCGCCCGCCCCGTGGGGTCATGGCCGGCGTAGGGCGGGAGGGCGGCGCGGCCGATCAGCAGCGGGAGCCACTCCTCGTAGGTGATCGCCTGGATCTCGGCGCCGACCCAGCGGCGCGCGAGCTCGTAGAGCTGGTCGTCGGACGCGGCCGGGTAGCGCTCCCGGTAGAGGTCCGCCAGCCGGTTGTGCTCGCGGACCCAGAGGGTGTGCATGGCCGTGAGCAGCACGTTCTCGTTGGCCCGCACGTCGCCCGCGACGAAGTGCGTCGGGTCGGGCGGGCCGTTGGGCAGCCCGAGGGTGTTGCGCGGCAGCAGGTCGCCGACCCCGTCCGAGGCGTCGACCCGCAGGCGCCCCGTGCCGTCGTTGGCGCGCAGCGCGGCCTGCCGCGTGGCGTCCGACCCGTAGACCATGGAGGCGTCGATCCAGGCCGTGAGCTCGTTGAGCTGCTCCCGCGGCTGGCTGCCGGGGACGTGGGTGGAGCGGTTCAAGGGGATCGTCTGCCCGCCGAGGCCCAGCGGATCGAACGAGGGGTCGCCCACGGGGACCTCGATCGCGAACGGCTCGACCGGCACGGCCGGCTCGGTGAGGTCGAGGTCGTGGTCGAGGAACTGCCCCCAGAGCCAGAACAGGTCGCTGGCGCGCAGCCGGTTGAAGACGGGACCCTCCTGCGCGTGGACCGCGTTGCTGATCGCGCGCGGGCTCGGTCGCGCCGCGCCGGCCGGCGTCGACACCCCGTCGCCGTAGTCGCTGTAGGTGAGGCGGAGCAGGGCCACGTGGGCCTTGCCGTCGTCGGGGTGCGCCAGGTTGTTGCCCGCGCCGTCGATCGAGCGGGGCTCGAAGCTGGGCATGACGTGCCGGAGCGGGGCGGTCGCCCCCGCCGCGGCGGTGGCCGAGGGCTCGCCCTCGGCGCAACCCCCCGCCAGGAGGCCCAGGCCCACGAGGGCGACGACGGACGGTCGCCCGGCGGCGCGCCCTCGAGGCCGGCGTGCCGCGGCGCGGGGGATCGGCCCCCGGCGCGCGCCCTTTTCTCCGCTCGATGTGGGGGGCGTCGATCGGACGTCTGACGTGATCTGCATGCTACGTCGTCTCCTGGGCGATCCTCGTCCCCGCCCGCGCGGCGCGAGCGCAACGCTCGCTCCTCGCCGAGCGCCTCGAGCACGGGTCCCTGAGCGTCTCGCCGGTGGACGCGGCGCGGCGGCGCGTCCGGGGCGGTGGACGCCTCCTGGCGCCGAGTCGTCCGATGGGAGCTGCCATGACAGGGTAGGAGCCCGACCGCCGCGGTCCCGGCGCGCGAGCGCGGCGACGGTGAGGGCGACCTCGCCGCGCGAGGAGCAGCAGGCCGGCGCGGGCGCGCGGCCGGCGCCGCGCGCCCGCGGGCGCCGTCAGGGCGTGATCAGCCGGGCGCGCGCCCGGATCGCGGCGAACGACGGCACGAGGCGGTGGAAGGCGCAGAGCGCCTGCCCCGAGCGCGCGGACAGGGCCGGCGCCCGGTGCTCGGTGTCGCCGCTGGCGACGAGGAAGCCCTCCTCGTCCATGAGCGCGCCCTGCTTGGTGAGCCGCGCGCCGTAGAGCGCCGCCGCGCCGCCCGCGCGCCGGTCCTCCCACACCACCAGGTAGCCCTTGCCGTGGTAGGCGATCGCCGGCCGCGTCTGGTCGCCCGCGGCGCCGGAGATCCGCCGCCCGGTCGGGGCGCCCACGGCGCCGTTCGTGTTCACCGGCGTGCCGTAGATGTCGCCCGCGCCGGCGCGCCGGTCCTCCCAGACCACGAAGTAGCCGCTCCCGTTGAAGGCGATCGCGGGCCGCGACTGGTTGCCCGGCGCGCCGGACACCACGATCCCGCCGCTCGACGCCGGGCCGTCGAGCAGGCCGCCGTTCTTGGACACGCGCGCGGCGAAGATGTCGGCGCTCCCCGCGCGGGAGTCCGACCAGGCCACGAGGAAGCTCGACGAGCCGTAGGCCACGACCGGCTCGACCTGGTCGCCGCTCGCGGCGCTGATGGCGATCCCGGCCGGGTCGAGCACCGCGCCCGCGCCGCTGACGCGCGCGCCGAACACGTCGTAGGTCGCCCCGCCGCGCAGGTCCTGCCACACCACGAGGAAGGACCCGCCGCCGAACGCCACCCGCGGCGCCACCTGGTCGCCCGGCCCGTCGCTGATCGTCACGCCCGCGCCGGTCCCGTCGGGCGCGACGAGCGCGCCCTCGACGTCGAACGACGCCGACCCCGACGCGTAGCCCTCCCACACGACCAGGTAGCGGCTCCCGTTCCAGGCCGCGGCCGGGCGCGCCTGGTCGGAGAGCGCCCCCAGCGACCCCAGGACGAGCCCGCTCGGGTCTCGCACCGCGCCCGTGCGGCTGACCCGGACGCCGACGATCGTCTTGCTCGGGCCGCGGGTGTCGCTCCACACGATGAGGTAGTCGGTGCCGTCGTGCGCCACCGCCGCATCGGTCTGGGCGTTGGTCACGACCGTCGAGAGCAGCACCCCGAGCGGGTCGAGGACCGTCATCGACTGGCTCACCCGGGCGGCGAAGGTGTCCCGGAGCGAGGACGGCGGCGGGCTGTTGACGTTCCGGTCTTCGTCCCACACGACCAGGAAGTTCGTGCCATCGAACGCCAGGGCGGCGCGGTCCGGCTGCCCCCCGGGGAAGGCCGAGATCACCACCCCAGCCGTGGCGTCGTTCGGGTTCACGAGGCCGTCGCGGTCCACGCGCGCGCCGCGGAGGTCCTGGTCTCCCGACCTCTCGTCGCTCCACACGACGAGGAAGTGCGCGCCGCCGAAGGCCACCGCGGGAGAGAACCGGTGTCCGTCCGCGGCGGCGATCGTGATGGGATCGCCGGCGCCGCCGACCGTCGTCACGCGGCGGCCGAGGATGTCGCTCGTCGGCCCGCTCGTCCCATGCCGCTCCCTGAAGACCACGAGGTGCTGGCTCCCGTCGAAGGCGACCGCGGGCTGGAACGAGACGTCGTCCGACGTGTGGATCGGGATGCCGTTCGGGTTGACGAGCGTGCCGGCAGGGCTCACCAGGTTGCCGTAGATGTCCTCGATGCCGTTGCGCTGGTCGGTCCACACGACCAGGTAGTTCCCCCCCCCGAACGCCACCGCGGGCTGGTGGCCCTGGGAGGCCACGAGCACCGGCGGGTCGTCGAGGACCACCCCGCCGCGGGTCACCCGCGCGGCGAACACGCCGCCGTCGGCATCGAGCTCCGTCCCGACGGCCAGGTAGTTCTCCCCGTCGAACGCGAGCGCAGGCTGGTACGCGCCGAGCAGGAGCACGGCGGAGGTGGCGTCGAGCACGGCGCCCGTCGTGGACACGCGCGCCCCCCGGATCGCGACGTCGTTCCCCTCGACGCCGCCCCAGGCCACCAGGAAGTCCGGGCCGCCGAAGACCACGCGCGGCCCGTGCAGGGTCTGCTCGTCGGCGCGGTTCACGACGATGCCCCCGGGGTCGAGCACCTCGCCGGTCCGGGTCACGCGGGTGGCCATGATCACGGCGTTCGTCGTGCGCGGGTCCAGCCACACCACCAGGAAGTTGCTCCCGTCGAAGGCCACGTCCGCCGCGAACTGGTTTCCCGGCGGGGCGGCGAGGATCGGCGCGTCGAGCCCGAGCTCGGGCCCGATCGTCGGGTCGAGCACCGCCGGGAAGCTGGAGGCCGCGAGCACGTCGTGCGGGACGGTCAGCACGAGGTCGCCGCCCGGGGCGCGCTGCACGTCGACGCCCGTGCGCGCGCCCGACGCGTCGATCCAGGTCGCCAGGCCGTAGCGGAAGCCCAGGCCCGTGGCCGGATCGACGAAGTGGTGGCCCTTCTCCGTCCGGCCGGCGTAGCCCTGGCCCGTGGGCCGCACGCGCACCGTCAGGTCACCCTCGCCCGGCGGCGGGGCGGCGAAGGACCAGCTCTGCTCGACGCCGTCGTCCCCGTTGTGCAGGTGCTCGACGACGGCGCCGCGCGCGATCGAGAGGCTGCCGTCGCCCTCGACCCGCCCGCGGGCCTCGCCCGCGGCCAGGGCCGCCCCGCCCCGCTCCACGGCCACCGTCTCGAGCGTCAGCGGCGCGCCGCGCTCGACCTGCGGAGGCGGCGCGCCCGCCACCTCCGCCCCGCGGCGACACGGCGTCAGCTCCACCCGCCCCTGCGGCCCGACCTTCACGCCGTAGGTGCCGTGCCCGCCGGTGAACTCCTCGCCCTCTGCGCGGAACGCGAAGTGGACCCGCCGCATGATGGAAGCGACGTCCAGGCCCTGCGGCGGCGCGTCGGCCGGCGACGACGCCAGCGCGGCGGAGGCGATCGCGGCGGCGTCTCCGCCCCCGTCGGCGACCTCGACGGGCGCAGGTCGCTCCGCGCACGCGCCGAGGAGCAACAGGGGCAACCACGCGCCCGACCTCGCCAGATCCGTGCCCATGGACCTCATCTCGACCTCTCTCGATAGGGTTGGTGGCGGCCGGGTAGCAAGGTGGGCTCCCGTGCACGTGCCGTCGGCGCGGCGGCCTCTTCGCCGGTGAGCGGGTCCAGCCCCCCGGGCCCGCGTGAGCGTGCCGACCGAGGGCGACCGGCCGAGGCCTGGTGCGCGGCGCGCGCGTCGCTCTGGGCGACGGCGGGGCCTCGCTCGCTCCTCGCGCGGGCCGACGAGGGCGCCGGGAGCGCCCGGAGCTCGGGCTCCTGGCGGCTCGACGAGATCGAGCTGCCAGGCGCCGCTGACCCTCGATCGAGGGGGGCCTCGCCGGCCGCGGCGAGCGGACCGGGCGATCGGGCCCGGGGGTGGTGACGAACACCGCGCGCCCGCAGCGACGGGCCGAGGAGAGGCTCGCAGCCACCCGGCAGGAGGGCGGCGGGCCGCGGAGCGTGCGGAGCACGGTCGCCGGGATGAGGGGCGATGACCGACGGCGAGTGCGTCGCGTTCCTCCAGTGGGCCCTCCCCCGGCTCGGCCTGCGCTGGCCCGGCTTCCGCCGGGTGCGCGGGCAGGTGCGCAAGCGGCTGGCGCGGCGGCTCGAGGCGCTCGGGCTCCCCGACCTCGCGGCCTACCGCGCGCGGCTCGAGGCCGGCGACGAGGTCGAGTGGCGCGCGCTCGACGCGCTGTGCCGGATCACGATCTCCCGCTTCTGGCGCGACCGGCGGGTGTTCGCGCGCCTCGCCGACGACCTCCTGCCCCCGCTCGCGCGCGAGGCGCGGGCACGCGGGGCGCCGCTCGCGTGCTGGAGCGCGGGCTGCGCCTCGGGCGAGGAGCCCTACACGCTCGCGCTGCTCTGGGACAGGGTGCTCGCGCCCGCGGCACCCGGTGTGACCCTCCGCGTGCTCGCGACCGACGTCGACGCGGCGGTGCTCGCGCGCGCGCGGCGCGCCTGCTACCCGCCAGGGAGCCTGCGCGACCTGCCGGCCGGCTGGGCGGACGCCTGCTTCACGCGCGCGGGCGACGAGGCCTGCCTCGCGCCGCGCCTGCGCGACGTCGTCGAGCTGCGCCAGACGGACCTGCGGCGGGACCTCCCCGACGAGACCTTCGACCTGGTGCTCTGCCGCAACCTGGCGTTCACCTACTTCGACGAGCCCGGCCAGCGCGCGGCGCTGGCGCGCCTGCTCGGGCGCCTGCGCCCGGGTGGGGTCCTGGTGATCGGCCGCAAGGAGCGCCTGCCGCCCGCCGAGCTCCTCACGCCGCTGGGAGACGGGCTGTACCGCCTGCCCGGCGTCTCGGCGACGTGACACCCGCCGCGGCAAGCGGCTTGCAGCCGTGGACGGAGGAGGTGAGCGTGGCCGCCACGTTCGAGCCCTACGGGCCGCTCTACCGCGACCGCCCGGAGGCCGGGCGGCGCCTCGGCGCCGGGCTCGCAGCCCGCGTCCGCGACCCCGTCGTGCTGGCGCTGCCGCGGGGCGGCGTGCCCGTGGCCTACGAGGTCGCCGAGGCCCTGCACGCCCCGCTCGACGTGGTCGTCGTGCGCAAGCTGGGGGCGCCGGGGCAGGGCGAGCTCGCCATGGGCGCGATCGCCAGCGGCGGGGCGCGGGTCCTGAACGAGGACGTGCTCCGGGCCCTCGGGCTCCGGGAGGAGGACGTCGCCGCGGTCGAGGCGCAGGAGCGGGAGGAGCTGCGCCGGCGCGAGCGGGACTGCCGCGGCGACCGCCCCTTCCCGCCGCTCGCCGGCCGGACGGCGGTGCTGGTCGACGACGGGCTGGCGACGGGCGCGACCATGCGGGCGGCGGTCGCCGCCGTGCGCCAGCGTGGACCCGCGGCGGTCGTCGTCGCCGTCCCGGTCGCGTCACGCGAGGCCATCGAGCTCTTGCGGGGCGAGGCCGACGAGGTGGTCAGCCTGGCGGCGCCCCCCTCCTTCTTCGCGGTCGGGCAGTGGTACGAGGAGTTCGGGCAGACCTCCGACGCCGAGGTGCGGGCGTTGCTCGCGCGCGCGTGGCGCGCGCCCGCCCGGGCGACGTGAGGGAGGAGGACGTCATGGTGGACCGGAGGGTCGCTCACGCGGGCCGGCAGGTCGCGCTCTCGCTCGACGGCGTCCGGCTGGACGGCGACCTCGTCGTCCCGGCCGGCGCGGCGGGGCTGGTGGCGTTCGCGCACGGGAGCGGCAGCAGCCGCTCGAGCCCTCGCAACCGCCTCGTCGCGGAGCGCCTGAACGACGCCGGCCTGGCGACGCTGCTCCTCGACCTCCTGAGCGCCGAGGAGGGGCGCGTCGACGAGTGGACGGGCCACCTGCGCTTCGACATCGACCTCCTGGCGCGCCGCATGATCGGCGCCGTGGACTGGGCCCGCGGCGAGCCGCTCACGCGCCAGCTCCCGCTCGGGCTCTTCGGCGCGAGCACCGGCGCGGCGGCGGCCCTCATCGCCGCCGCCGCGCGGCCCGACGACGTCCGCGCGGTCGTGTCCCGCGGCGGGCGGCCCGACCTCGCGGCGGACGCCCTCGAGCAGGTGCGAGCGCCGACCCTCCTGATCGTCGGGCAGGCCGACCCCGAGGTGCTCGACCTCAACCGCGCCGCGGCCCGCCGCCTGGCGGGCCCGCACGAGCTCGTCGTGGTGCCCGGCGCCACCCACCTGTTCGAGGAGCCCGGCGCGCTCGAGAAGGTCGCCGACGAGGCGGCGCGGTGGTTCGCGGCCCGCCTCGGTCCGTCGGGCGTCACCCCCACGCGAGCGTGAGCGCGCCGTCGGGCGCGAGGACGACCCTCGTCCCGAGCGGCCGCCCCTCGCGGCCGAGCGTCTCGGTCAGCCACACCGCGTCGTCGCGCGAGGCGCGCACGAGCGAGAAGCGCTCGGCCCGGAGCGGCACGAGGTCCAGCCGCTCCAGCCGCCCGGTCTCCGCGTCGAGGCGCGGGAAGAACATCAGCCGGAGGTCCGGCCGGTAGGCGGCGTGGCCGGCGATCCCCTCGTAGTCGTCGATGAAGTCGCCGCACCCGTGCAGGATCAGGCGCCCCTGGTGGACCTCGATCCCGAGCGGGTGGTGCGACGAGTGTCCGTGGACCACGTCCACCCCCGCCTCGACCAGGGCGTGGGCGAAGCGGCGGTGCGCCGCCGGGACCTCGTAGCCCCAGTTCGGGCCCCAGTGGACCGAGGCGACGACCACGTCGCCCGGCCGCCGGGCCGGCTCGAGCAGGGCGCCGAGGCGCCGCGCCGTGGCCCGGGAGAGGTCCGGGAGGAGGTGGACGCCGGGCCGGCCCGGCCCTGCCGCCCACCCGGGAGGGATCCCGCTGCTCTCCGCGCCTGCCGCGAGCACGAGGAGGCGGCGCCCGCCGCCGAGGTCCACGGCGACCGGGCGCGACGCCTCGTCCTGGTCACGCCCGGCGCCGACGGGGACGACGCCGGCCCGGCGGAGGGTCTCGAGCGTCTCGAGCAGCCCGTCCACGCCCCAGTCGAGGACGTGGTTGTTCGCCAGGCCGCAGACGTCCACGCCCGCGGCCGTCAGGACGGCGACGTTGTCCGGGTGCATGCGGTAGTTGATCCCCTTGGCCTCCCAGGCGCCGCTGCGGGTGACGCTCGTCTCCAGGTTGACGATCCGGGCGTCGGGCGCGCGGCGCTCCAGCTCCTCGAGCGCCGCGCCCCACACGTGGGCCGGCGCGACGGGCCGCGGGATCCGACCGTTGACGTCCTCGGCCAGGAGCACGTACTCGCGCGCGTCCTTCACGAAAGACTCGTGCAGGGTCGGCTCCGAGGGGGTGGTCAGCACCTGGTCGATCCCCCTGCCCGTCATGACGTCGCCCGCGAGGAAGAGCCGGGTCGTCACTCACTCCTCCTTCTCTTCGTCCTCCTCCTCCTCCTCCTCGAGCAGGGCGAACCGCTCGTCCGGCGGAGGCTCCTCCTCCTCCTCCTCCTCCTCACCCTCCTCCTCACCCTCCCCCAGCTCCTCGTCCGCCTCCACGGCTGCCGGCC
This sequence comes from Planctomycetota bacterium, assembly GCA_023954375.1. Lineage (GTDB taxonomy): Bacteria > Planctomycetota > J058 > J058 > J058 > JAMLIC01. The sequence continues at coordinate 7,329 of JAMLIC010000030.1, read as the reverse complement.
CGACCGCCGCCGCCGGCGCGCCCGCCTCGGCGGCGACCTGGCAGGGCAGGCAGCGGGTCGCCAGCGGGAGCGCGACCAGCCGCTCCTCGGGGACCTCGTCGCCGCAGTCCTCGCACACGCCGTAGGTCCCCTCGTCGAGCCGGGCGAGCGCCCAGCGGAGCTGCTCCAGCTCGTCGCCGCCGAGCTCCATGAGCGCGAACGTCGCCTCCTGGTCGAGCGCGTCCCCGCCCAGGTCGTCCATGTCCGCGAGGTGGTGCTCCTCGGCGCTGCGGCCCAGCTCCTCGAGGTCCGCGCTCACGCTCCGGCTCAGCTCGACGGCCCGTCGCTCGAGCGCCCGCCGGAGCGAACGGAGCAGCGCCGTCCGGTCCCGCTGGATCATCGCTCCACGCCTCCTCGCGCAGGAGCCCGCGAACCACGGGCCGGGCACCCGCAGGGTGGGCGACTGACCGTGCACCCGGGCAGCGGGTGAGCGCCTGCGCGACGACGGGCCGACCTCCTTGCCGGGCGGCCGCTTGCGCGGCCCTCGCCCGGCCCCGGCGAACCTCGTCCGCGCGGCCGCGCCGCCTCGCGCGACCATGGAGGCATGGCGACCCTGGCGACGAGCCCCGCCGCGCAGGAGCGGGCGGCCGGATCCGGGTGGCGGATCGGGCCGCTGCCGGACCGGGCGCGGGCGGCGCTGGTCGCCGTCGGCCCTCCGATCGTGGCGCTGGGGATCGGCTGGCTGCTCTGGCCGCTCCTGCGGCCGTTCGCATGGTTCTCCTTCTTCCCGGCCGTCCTCGCGAGCGCCTGGCTGGGTGGGCGCTGGGCCGGGGCGGCCTCCGCGGCGCTGTCGGCGCTCCTGGTCGCGCTGGTCTTCGCCGGCTCGGCCACGCGCCCGGCGGTCCTGCTCCTCCCCGGCGTGGTCCTCACCGCCGTCGGCTGGGGCGCCGGCGCCCTGCGCGAGCGCCTCGCCGGGGCCTACGCCGCCGAGCGCGCCGCCGCCGGCGCGCTGCGCAGCTTCGTCGACCTCGCGCCCGACGGGATCTTCGTCGCGGACCTCGACGGGCGGTACACGGACGTCAACGACGCAGGCTGCCGCATGCTCGGCTACGCGCGAGAGGAGCTCATCGGCAAGACGATCGCGGACCTGATCCCCTCCGAGGACGTCGAGCGGCTGCGCCGCTCGAAGGAGCACCTGCTCGAGGGCTGCGTCCACGTCGCCGAGTGGAGCCTGCGGCGCAAGGACGGCGGCTGGTTGCCCGTCGAGGTCAGCGCCCGGATCCTGCCGGACGGGCGCTGGCAGGGGTTCGTGCGCGACGTGCGGGAGCGCCGCCGGGTCGAGCTGGCCCTGCACCAGAGCGAGGACGACCTCCGCCGCGCGCAGGCCGTGGCCCACGTGGGGAGCTGGCGGCTCGACGTGCGCACGGACGAGCTCTCCTGGTCCGACGAGGCGCGTCGGATCTTCGGCGTCCCTCGCGGCGCGCGCGTCACCTTCGCCAGCTTCCTCGGCCGCGTCCACCCCGACGACCGCGAGCGGGTGGACCGCCGCTGGAGGGCGGCGCTCCGGGGCGAGGAGCCCTACGACCTCGAGCACCGGGTCCTGGCCGACGGGGAGGTGCGGTGGGTGCGCGCGCGGGCCGACCTCGAGCGCGGCGCGGGCGGCGAGGTCGTGGGCGGGATCGGCGCCGTCCAGGACATCACCCCGCAGAAGCGCGCCGAGGCGGCGCTCCAGCGCGCGCACGAGACGGAGCAGCGGCTGCGGGCGGAGCTCGAGGCGCTGTCGCGCGCCGACGCGGCGGTCGCCGATGCCGTCGCCCGGCTGACCGGCCCCGACCTCGCGACCGTCCTCAACGTGATCGTCCTCCAGGCCCGGGCGCTGACCGGGGCGGAGTACGCGGCCCTCGGCGTGGGCACCGACCCGGCGGCGCCCTTCGACCCCTGGATCTCGCTCGGCATGCCCGACGACGTCACCCGGGCGATCGGGCGCCTCCCGCGCCCCGTCGGCACCCTCGGGCTCGTCAGCCGCGACGGGCAGACCCTCCGGACGGACGACGTCCGCCGGCATTCCCGCTTCGCCGGCTTCCCGCCCGGCCACCCGGAGCTGGGGAGCCTGCTCGGGGTCCCGATCCGCTACCGGGGACGGGCTGTGGGGAACCTCTACCTGGCCCACGCGCCCGGCGGGCGGAGCTTCTCGGAGGAGGACGAGCGGCGCGTCCACCAGCTCGCGGCCCGCACCGGCGTGGCGATCGAGACGGCGACGCTCTACGCGGGCGAGGCGGGCCAGCGCTCCTGGCTGCAGAGCGTCCTCGAGCAGATGCCGGAGGCGATCGTCGTGATCGACCGCGAGGAGCGGCTCCGCATGCACAACCACGCGGCGGCCGTCCTGTTCCGCGGCGGGGACCCGCTCGCGCACGAGCTGCGCGACCCGTCCGGGGCGCGGGTGCCCGAGGCCCAGCGGCCGCTGCGCCGCGTGCTCCGCGAGGGCGTGACCGTGGTGCGGGCCGAGCACGCGATCACGACGGCCTCGGGCGAGCCGGTGCCCGTCCTGATCAGCGCCACGCCGATCCGCCTCGGCCACGAGGTGGTCGGCGCCGTCGAGCTGCTCCAGGACATCCGCGAGCAGAAGGAGCACGAGCGGCTGCGGGAGGAGTGGACGTCGATCGTGGCCCACGACCTGCGGCAGCCGGTGGGGACGATCCAGCTCGCGGCCGACCGGCTCCTCGCGCTCGGCGGCGAGCGGCTGAGCGCGCAGGAGCGCGGGTCGCTCGAGCGGATCAGGAGCTGCGCCGTCCGGCTCGGCCGCATGATCGCGGACCTGCTCGAGGCGTCGCGCGTCGAGGCCGGCCGGCTCTCGCTCGAGCCGCGCCTCGTGGACGTCGGCGCCGTCGTCACCGCGCTGGCCGAGCACCCGCCGGCCGAGCAGGCCGGCCGGCGCGTCGTGGTCTCGTCGCCGGCCGGCGCCACCGCCTGGGCCGACCCCGACCGCCTCCAGCAGGTGCTCGAGAACCTCCTCTCGAACGCGGTCAAGTACGGCAGGCCCGGCGCCGACATCCGGGTCGACGTGTCCCCCCGCGAGGACGAGGTCGAGGTCGCCGTCACCAACGAGGGGCCGGGGATCCCGCCGGCGGAGCTGGCCTCGGTCTTCAACCGCTTCGCGCGCGGGCGCGGGGTCCAGGCGACGCGGACCCCCGGGCTGGGGCTCGGCCTCTACATCGCGCACCAGGTCGTCCGCGCGCACGGGGGCCGCATGTGGGCCGAGAGCGTCCCCGACCGGACCACCACCTTCCGCTTCACGCTCCCGCGCCGCCCCCGCTGACGCCGCGCGTGCCCCGTCACGGGGCGATGACTCGATCGCCGTCTCCGCGGCGCTTGCGACGGGCACGCCCCGTGCTCGTTCGTGCCTCGAGGAGGCCCCATGCCGACCCCCCCGGCGCTGGAGAAGGTCAGGCGCGGTGACGCGCCGCCGCCCCGGCTCCTCGACTACGAGCGCGCGCGCGCGGAGTTCTCGTGGGAGGCGGCGCGCGCGCAGCTCGAGGGCCTCCCCGGCGGGGGGCTCAACATCGCCCACGAGGCGGTCGACCGCCACGCCCGGGGCCCGGCGCGGGACCGCGTCGCCCTGCGGTTCCTGCCCCGCCGGGGCCCGCCGCGCGACCTGACCTACGGCCAGCTCCGCGAGGAGACCGACCGCTGCGCGGACGTGCTCCGGTCCCTGGGCGTGGGTCGGGGCGACCGGGTGTTCACGCTCCTGGGACGCGTGCCGGAGCTGCACGTCGTGGCCCTGGGCGCCCTCAAGCGGGGCGCCGTGTTCTGCGGCCTCTTCTCGGCCTTCGGCCCCGAGCCGATCCAGGCGCGCCTGGAGCGCGGCGCGGGCAAGGTCCTCGTGACGACGCCCGCGCTCTACGCGCAGAAGGTCGCCCCGCTCCGCGCGCGCCTGCCCGGGCTCGAGCACGTCCTGCTCGTGGGCGAGCCCGACGAGGTCACCCGCTGCGAGGGCGCCCTCGACCTGTGGCGGCTGCTCGAGCGGGCCAGCCCCTCCCACGAGCTCGTGGCCACGGCGCCCGACGACATGGCGCTCCTGCACTTCACGAGCGGCACCACGGGCCTGCCCAAGGGCGCGGTGCACGTGCACGAGGCGGTCGTCGCCCACCACGTCACCGCGCAGCTCGCCCTCGACCTGCGCGAGGGCGACGTCTACTGGTGCACGGCCGACCCGGGCTGGGTGACCGGGGTCTCCTACGGCGTGATCGCCCCGCTGACCAACGGCGTGACGAGCATCATCGACGAGGGCGACTTCAACGCCGAGCGCTGGTACCGGATCCTGGAGGAGCAGCGGGTCAACGTGTGGTACACCGCGCCCACCGCGGTCCGCATGATGATGAAGGTCGGCGAGGAGGCGGCGCGCCCGTTCGACCTCTCGGCCCTGCGCTTCGTCGCCAGCGTCGGCGAGCCGCTGAACCCGGAGGCGGTGCGCTGGGGCGTGCGCGCCCTCGGCCTGCCGATCCACGACAACTGGTGGCAGACCGAGACGGGCGGGGTCATGATCGCCAACTTCGCCTCCCAGCCGATCCGGCCGGGCTCGATGGGCCGGCCGCTCCCGGGCGTCGAGGCCGCGATCGTGCGCCGGACCGACGCGGGCGTGGAGGAGGTGCACGCGCCGGGCGAGCAGGGCGAGCTGGCCCTCCGGCCGGGCTGGCCCTCCATGTTCCGCGGCTACCTGCACGACGACGAGCGCTACCGCCGCTGCTTCGCGGGCGGCTGGTACCTCACGGGCGACCTCGCCAGCCGCGACGAGGACGGCTACTTCTGGTTCGTCGGCCGGGCCGACGACGTGATCAAGACGTCGGGGCACCTCGTGGGCCCCTTCGAGGTGGAGAGCGCGCTGCTCGAGCACCCCGCCGTGGCCGAGGCCGGGGTGATCGGCAAGCCGGACCCGATCGCCGGCGAGGTGGTGAAGGCGTTCGTGTCGCTGCGGCCCGGGCACGAGGGCACGGACGCCTTGCGCGCCGACCTGCTGGCCCACGCACGCCGCCGGCTCGGCGCGGCGATCGCCCCCAAGGAGCTCGAGATCGTCGCCGCGCTGCCGCGGACGCGCAGCGGCAAGATCATGCGCCGGCTGCTGAAGGCGCGCGAGCTGGGCCTGCCCGAGGGCGACACGTCCACGCTCGAGGCGGGCGCGTGACCGCGCTCGACCGCGAGACCGGCCTGGCGCTCTGGCGCGACATGCTGCGCATCCGCCGCCTCGAGGAGCGCTCGGCCGAGCTCTACGCGGCGGAGAAGATCCGCGGGTTCCTCCACCTCTACATAGGCGAGGAGGCGGTCGCCGTCGGGGTCATGCGCGAGCTGCGCCCCGACGACGCGGTGGTGGCCACCTACCGCGAGCACGGCCACGCGCTGGCCCGCGGCGTGAGCGCGCGCTCGATCATGGCCGAGATGTTCGGCAAGGTCGTCGGGTGCAGCCGGGGGCGCGGCGGCTCCATGCACCTGTTCGACGCGGCGACGCGCTTCTACGGCGGCAACGCCATCGTCGCCGGGCACCTGCCGGTCGCCGTGGGCCTGGCGCTCGCCGACCAGATGCTCCGCCGCCCGCGCGTGACGGCGTGCTTCTTCGGCGAGGGCGCCATGGCCGAGGGCGAGTTCCACGAGGCCATGAACCTCGCGGCGCTCTGGCGCGTGCCCGTCCTCTTCTGCTGCGAGAACAACCTCTACGCCATGGGGACCGCCCTGCACCGCTCGCAGGCGGAGACCGACCTGGTGCGGCGGGCCGAGAGCTACCGCGTGCCGGCCGAGGCCGTGGACGGCATGGACCCGCTGGCCGTGATCGAGGCCACGCGCCGGGCGCTCGAGGTGGTGCGCGGCGGCGCCGGCCCCTACTTCCTGGAGCTCAGGACCTACCGCTTCCGGCCGCACTCCATGTTCGACCCCGAGCTCTACCGCGGGAAGGCCGAGGTCGCGCGCTGGCGGGCGAAGGACCCGCTCCCCGCGCTGGCGGGTCGCCTCGAGGCGGCGGGCTGGCTGACGGCGGAGGCGCGGGCGCGCATCGAGCGCGAGGTCGAGGCCGAGCTCGACGACGCGGTGGCCTTCGCCGAGGAGGGGCCGCTCGAGCCGCTCGAGGACCTGACGCGCTTCGTCCACGCCGAGGGAGGCCGCCCGTGACCGAACGCGTCACCTACCGCGACGCGGTGCGCGCCGGGCTGTGCGAGGCGCTGCGCAGAGACGAGCGCGTGTTCCTCATGGGGGAGGACGTGGGCCGCTACGGCGGCTGCTACGCCGTGAGCCGGGGCATGCAGGAGGAGTTCGGCGAGGAGCGCGTGCGCGACACCCCGCTCTCCGAGGCGGGGTTCGTGGGCGCCGGGATCGGGGCGGCGCTCGGCGGCCTGCGCCCGATCGTCGAGGTCATGACCGTGAACTTCAGCCTCCTGGCGCTCGACCAGGTGCTGAACACGGCGGCGACGCTGCGCCACATGTCGGGCGACCAGTTCGGCGTCCCGCTGGTGATCCGCATGGCCACGGGCGCGGGGCGACAGCTCGCCGCCCAGCACTCGCACAGCCTCGAGGGCTGGTTCGCGCACGTCCCGGGGCTCAAGGTGCTCACGCCGGCCACGCTGGCCGACGCGCGCGGCATGCTCTGGCCCGCCCTCGAGGACCCCGACCCGGTGCTGATCTTCGAGCACGTCGGCCTCTACAACCTCGAGGGCGAGCTGCCGCCCGAGCCGGCGCCCGTCGACATCGCGCGGGCGGCCGTGCGGCGGGCGGGCGACGACGTGACGCTGGTCACCTACGGGGGCTCGCTCTGGAAGACGCTCGAGGCGGCCGAGCGGCTGGCCGGCGAGGGCGTCTCGGCGGAGGTGATCGACCTGCGCGTCCTGCGCCCGCTCGACGACGCGACCGTCTTCGCCTCGGCGCGCCGGACCCACCGGGCCGTGATCGTCGACGAGGGCTGGCGCAGCGGCAGCTTCGCGGCCGAGGTGAGCGCGCGGCTCGTCGAGCAGGCGTTCTTCGACCTCGAGGCGCCGGTCGAGCGGGTGTGCAGCGTGGAGGTCCCGATCCCGTACGCCCGCCACCTGGAGCAGGCCGCGCTCCCGCAGGCGGAGGCGATCGTGGCCGCCGCGCGAAGGACGCTCGGCCGTGAGCGCTGAGGGCGCGTTCCGCATGCCGTCGCTCGGCGCCGACATGGACGAGGGGCGCCTGGTCGAGTGGCTGGTGCGGCCGGGCGACCGCGTGCGACGCGGCGACCTGGTCGCCGTGGTCGCCACGTCCAAGGCGAACGTCGAGGTCGAGGTGTGGCAGGACGGGGTCGTGGAGGCGCTGTGCGTCGAGCCGGGGACCGTGGTCCCGGTGGGGACGGTGCTC
>JAMLIC010000003.1 GCA_023954375.1 Planctomycetota bacterium | reverse complement strand
GGGGTTGGCGGGGCGGGGGGGCGGGGGCGGGGGTGTCTGCACCCGGCCAGCCACCCCCCCCGCCCCCACGCCGCCTCGCCTCGGCCTCCACGGCCTCGCCTCGGTCGTCGCTCCGTTCCACCCGTGGCCTGTGCAAGATGCCGCGGCTGCGGGGTGCGGCTCGTAGGATCGCTCACCCGGCCAGGTGCTCCGAGCGCTCCAGGAACTTCCGCCACGACGGCGGATGCGCCCGCGGGATCGACTCGAGCAGGGGCGACCACGTCGGCTTGCCCGGCGCCCGCGCGAGCTGGAAGCCCGACTCGCGCAGCGTCTTGTTCGCCTTCTTCGTGTTGCAGCGCACGCAGGCGAGCACGCAGTTCTCCCACGTCGTCTTGCCGCCGCGCGAGCGGGGCAGGACGTGATCGATCGACAGCTCGTCGAGCGGGCGGCGGCGCCCGCAGTACTGGCAGGCGTAGCCGTCGCGGCGGTAGAGGTTGCGGCGGCTGAACGAGACCTCGCGCCGGGGGACGCCCGCGTAGCCGAGGAGGAGGATCACCTCGGGCTTCTCGATGGCGAAGCGCGGCGTGCGCAGGAGGCGCTCGCGGGCCAGCGCCGCGCCGGTGTCGAGCGAGCGGGCGATCCAGGCGTCGAGGTCGTAGACCTCGTACGACGCCGGGCAGATCGCCGAGGCCGTCGAGCGGCAGAGGAGGACCAGGGCGCGGCGCACCGTGGTCGTGCTGACGGGGGTCCAGTGGCGGTTGAGGACGAGCGCCTGGTCGGTCGGCGCGCTGGCGCCTATGTCGGGCTCGTCGCGGTCGTCGTCAGTCCGGTCGTCGCGCATGGCTCCACGCTCCCGTGACCCCTCGACGGCGGTGTCCGGGGCTCATGTTGCGGCCGCGCGCCATGGCCCATGTGGGGCCGCTCACAGCGGGCTCAGGCGGGCGACCAGGGGGAACAACTCCCGTACCTCCTCACGATCGAGGATAGTGGGCGGCACATCCAGGTTCAAGGGATGCAGCCGCACCCGGCCCTGCGCGTCCAGGAACAGCTGGCGGAAGAGGCTCCGAGCCGGGAGGGCCGCGAGCACGAAGTCGCGGTGCCGCGCCTCGCGCCCCGACGAGAACACGAGCACCTCGCCGGGGCGGAACGACGGCCCGTGCGGCGCGGTCATCTCCTCGCCCTGCCAGGTCACGGCGAAGCCGTCGCCCACGCGCAGCCCCGGGACGTGCACGTAGTCGAGCACCTTCTCGCGCGGGGCGCGGGCCTCGAAGCGCACGGGGAGGCCGCCGTCCTCGCCCGCCACGAGCGGCAGCCCGCGCAGCCCCTCGCCCTGCGCGGCGCCGAGCGTCCGCTCGGTGTGGGCGCGCTCGAGCCGCGCCACCGCCTTCCGCAGCTCGCGCAGCTCGCCGTGCTGCGCCTCGAACAGGACCTCGGGGTCGAGCCGCAGGGCGCGCGCGACCTTCTGCAGCACCGGGTAGGAGAGGAGCTCGGTGCGGCCGGCCTCGACGTCGGCGACGAACGCGCGCCCCTTGCCGATCCGCTGCCCGAGCTCGTCGGGCGTGAGGTGCTGCCGGTGCCGCTCGGCCCGGATCAGGCGCCCGAGCGCGGCCGCCGGCGCCTCGGCCGGCGGCTCGGGCAGGGGCGCGCCGTCGTCGCCGGCCGCGGGGAGGTCGCCGGGCTCCTGGAAGTCCTGGAAGAAGTGCGAGGGGTGGACGTCGAGCGCCTTGGCGATCCGCGAGAGCATCACGGCGTCGACGCGCCGCTGGCCGCTCTCGAGGCGGGACATCTGCGACGGGCTCAGCCCGATCCGCTCGGCCAGGTCCTTGGCGCTGAGCTTCAGGCGCTCCCGCAGGAGCTTGATCTCGAGCCCGATCTGCGTCCCCACCGCTGCCCAGGCTATCCCTGCCCGGTCGCCGCCGGTAGGGCGCGGGCGGTCGCCAGGGCCCGGAAGCGCTCGCCGCGCGCCTTGAAGCTGGGGAACATGTCATAGCTCGCCGCTGCGGGGGACAGGAGCACCGCCCCGCCCGGGGGGCAGCGCTCGACGGCCAGCGCGAAGGCCTCCTCGAAGCTGCCGGCGCGGAGCGGGCGGCCGCCGGCGGCCTCGACGGCGGCGGCGACCTTGTCGCGGACCGCGCCCAGGCACACCACGGCGTGCGCGCGGGCGGCCGCGGCGCCCAGCGCGGCGAAGTCGTGGCCCTTGTCCGACCCGCCGAGCAGGAGGACGACCGGCGCCGGCACGGCCGCGAGCGCCGCGAGCGCGGCGGCCGGCGTGGTGGCCATGGAGTCGTTGACGAAGCGCACGCCCGCGGGCGAGACGGCGACGGTCTCGAGCCGATGCGGCAGCGGCTCGAACGCCGCCGCCGCGCGGGCGACCTCGTCGGGGGCGGCGCCCATGGCGAGGGCGGCCTCTGCCGCGAGCGCGGCGTTGTCGAGGTTGTGGCGGCCGAGGAGGCGCAGCCCCGACAGGTCGGCGGCCGGGCGGGTCGCCGACGCCCGCACGAGCCGCGCGCCGGGCGGCAGGCGCGGCGGGACGCGCGCCTCGAGCTCGGGCTGCCCCTCGGGGATCACGACCACCTCGGGGCCGAGGTCGAGGAGCGACAGCTTGGCGCCGTAGTAGGCCTCGAGCGTCCCGTGCCAGTTGAGGTGCTCGGGCTCGAGGTGCGTGAAGACGAGGGCGCGCGGGCGCGGCAGCCGCGCGGCCGGCCGGATCGCGACGAGGTCCTCGGCCATGAACGACGAGACCTCGAGGACGACGCGCGCCCCGGGCCCGATCCGCCCGAGCGCGTCGAGGAGCGGCCGCTCGTTGTTGCCGGCGACGACGGCCGAGAGCATGGCCCCGAGCAGGCCCGCCGTCGTCGACTTGCCCTTCGAGCCGGTCACCATGGCGAACGGCGCCTCGAGCCGCTCGAGGCCGAGCGCCAGCTCGCTGGTGATCGGCACGCCGGCGCGGCGCGCCGCGGCGACCCACCCGGACGCGGGCGGGATCGCCGGGTTCTTCACCACGAGGTCGACCTCCGTCACGTCCTCGAGCCGGTGCTCGCCGAGGACGAACCGCACGGGCAGCCCGTCGAGGGCGGCGACCGCGGCGGCGAGCTCCTCGGGGGGCTTGAGGTCGGTGACGGTCACCTGCGCCCCCTGCGCGACGAGGAAGCGCGCGGCGGCCGCGCCGCCGCCGAAGCCCCCGAGGCCGAGCACGGTCACGCGCTTGCCGGCGAGGCTCACGGCCGCTTCTCCTCGTGGAGGCCCATGTGCCGCGCGCGCGCCTCGAGGGCCTCCGGCTCGTCGGGGGCCGCGCGCGGCGTGAGCGCCAGCTCGAGGCGGTGCTCGTCGCGGAGCGTGCCCAGCCAGAGCAGGTCGGTGAACACGTCGAACGGGAAGAGCTGCCACCAGGGCGGGTCGAGGGTCACCGTCCGCCGCAGGGGCACGTGGCCGCGCCGGCGGGCGACGACCGTGCGCGTGCCGTAGGCGTCGAACGTCACGCGCACCGGCGCGCCCTCGGCCGTCGTCCCCACCTCGCGGCCGTCGACGAACAGCTCGGCCCCGGGCGGGTCGGTCTCGATCACCAGCTGTCGCTCGACGCACCCCGGCGCGCACGCGGCCAGGGCCAGGAGGAGCAGGGTCGCGGAGGTCCTCATGGCGCCCCATGGGACCATGCCGCGCCGACGCGCGTGCCAAGGGATGTCACGTACATGAAGCGACGCCGCACGGGGCCCGCGCGGCGTCACGGAGAGGGGGGGATTCGAACCCCCGGAAGGCGTTAATACACCTTCAACGGCTTAGCAAGCCGCCGCAATCGACCACTCTGCCACCTCTCCCACGGTGGACGGGTCGCATTCTAGCCCCTCGCGGGGCTCCTGCAACGGCCGGGAGCGCTCGCGCTCGCCCCACCAGAGCGAGCGTTGGGGAGGCGCGGGACGAACGGGCCAGGCCGTGCCAGTCCGGGACTCGCTCCGATCGCGCCCCCCTCGCGAGCGCCGCTGCACACCCTCGACCCGCCCAAGCGAGCGATGGGGAGGCGCGGAGCGGGCCAGATCGTGCCAGTCCGGGACTCGCTCCGATCGCGCCCCCCTCGCGAGCGCATCAAAAGTGGAGGGTGAGGGATTCGAACCCCCGATCCCCGAAGGGACTCCTGATTTCAAATCAGGTGCATTCGTCCGCTCTGCCAACCCTCCCGTGTCGCCGGGCCATCCTACCCGGGAGCAGCCGCGTTCATCACGCGCTCGGCGACGAAGATGGGCACGCTCACCTTCAGGGCGAGCGTGATCGCATCCGACGGGCGCGCATCGACGAAGACCTCCTCCTCGTCGCCCCGGCGCACCACGACCTTGGCGTAGTAGGTCTCGTCGCGGAGGTCGTCGATCGCCACCCGCACGACCCGGCCGCCCAGCGCGCCGACCATGTTGGCGAGGAGGTCGTGCGTGAGCGGGCGCTCGCTGGCGCGCCCCTTGACGATCCGGTCGATCGCGAAGGCCTCGAACATCCCGATGACGATGGGGAACTGCCGCTCGCCCTCGACCTCGCGCAGGGCGATCACCTGCTCGTCGGAGCGCTCGTTGATGACGATCGCGGACAGCTCGACGCGGATCATTCGGTGGGGCCGCCTCCGGACGAGGGCCCCCCGTCGCCGCGGCCGGGCCATCCATCGCGGGCGGGGATGGTAGCCGTGGCGTCACTCCGATGCAACGAGGGCGCCGCGCGGCGCGGCGACGCGCGATGGGCGCCGACGTCGGCGCGATGGTGGGTTGCGGCGCGAGAAAAAAGGCGGTGGAAAGGTGCCGCGGCCCCTGATAACTTTCCCCACGGCCGCGACGCCGCGGCGAATCATCGCACACGTACTTCCGGATGCCGCTGTCGGGCCCGCACGGGCGAGCCCGCATGCGACCCGTGATCGTACTCCGCGCTCCCCCGGGGACGCGTCGAGTGATCGGCGAAGGACTTGCCTGTGCCGCAGAGCTCCGAGAGCGCCGCCGTCCCCCTCGCCCAGGCCGACCCTCGGTTCCAGCGGGTGCTGGAGCACGTGCAGGCCCGCACCAAGAAGCCCATCTACGACACCTGGTTCCGCAACCTCGAGCTCATCGGGGTCGACGAGGACGTCGTGCGCATCGGCACGCCGAACCCCTTCGTCAAGCGCTGGATCGAGGAGTCGGACCTGATGCACACGCTGTGCGATGCGGTGCGCGTCGGGTTCGAGCGGAACCTCACGCCCGAGCTGCTCATCACGCGCCGCGACGAGGACGCCTCCACCGACGACGACCCCGCCCTGGCCCCGGCGTCCGCGCTCGAGCCGGCGCCGAGCGCGGCCCCGCCCGGGCTGCTCGAGCAGGACTCGAGCATCCAGCTCAAGGACGACTACACCTTCCAGACCTACATCGTCGGCCCGAACAACCGCCTGGCGCACGCCGCCGCGCTGGCCGTCGCCGAGTCGCCGGGCCAGGCCTACAACCCGCTGTTCGTGCACAGCGCCGTGGGCCTGGGCAAGACCCACCTGCTGCAGGGCGTCTGCCACGCCCTCCTGGGCAAGCACTCCCCGCGCGCGAAGATCCTGTACCTGTCGTGCGAAGACTTCGTGAACAGGTTCATCGAGGCGGTCAAGGACGGCGAGCTGGAGCAGTTCCGCTACAAGTACCGCAACGTCGACGTCCTGGTGATCGACGACATCCACTTCCTGGCGGACAAGGAGCGCATCCAGGAGGAGTTCTTCCACACCTTCAACACCCTCTACAACGCTCAGAAGCAGATCATCCTCTCGGCCGACTGCGCGCCGAGCGAGATCCCGACGCTCGAGGACCGGCTGGTCTCGCGCTTCAAGTGGGGCCTCGTGGCCCGCATCGACCCGCCCGAGTTCGAGACGCGCGCCGCGATCATCAAGCAGAAGGGCGAGGCCAAGGGCACGCGCCTCGACGACGAGGTCGTCGGCTTCCTCGCCTCGCGCATGGAGTCGAACATCCGCGAGCTCGAGGGGGCGATCAACCGCCTCGTCGGCACCGCGTCGCTCATGAACCGGCGGATCGACCTCCCGTTCGCGCAGCAGGTCCTGGCCGACATGCTCGGGACCGAGGTCTCGCGCGTGCAGATCCAGGACATCTGCGACGCCGTGGTGAACCGCCTCAAGGTCAAGCTCTCCGACATGCAGTCGAAGAAGCGGACCAAGCGCATCGCCTTCCCGCGCCAGCTCTGCATGTTCCTGGCCCGGGACATGACCGACCTGACCCTCTCCGACATCGGCGCGCACTTCGGCGGTCGCGACCACACGACCGTGATCTACGCGATCGAGCGGATCGAGGAGCGAATCAAGGCCGAGCCGGAGCTCGCGCAGCTCGTCGAGGACCTGCGCCGCGACTCGCGCTCCCTCCGCGGCCAGTCCCGGTAACGACGACGGCCCGCTCGGGGTCGCCCGCGCCTGCCGTGACGCGCTCGCGAGGGGGCGCGATCGCTGAGCGCCCGGGCGACGGCGCCTGGGCCGCTCCGCGCCTCCCCAACGCCCGCTCCATGGCGCGTCGGGCAGCGCCGCTCGACTCGAACCGAGCCTGCCCTCCCCTCGATCGAGCCCCCGCCCGCCCGCTCCTCGCGGTCACGCGGCGTCCATCGCGACGCGACGGGCACGCGGCGTTTCACACGCCCATGACGCGAGGCGCTTTCAGCGGCCCGTGGAACGCCTGTGCGCAAGCGCGCCCCGGCCTTCAACCGGCGCGAGGGGAACCCGCGGGACAACGCGTCGAGAGTCCCGGTCGCCCTTTCAGCGCGCCGGAGCGACCTGGGGAGCGCTCGACGACGGCGACGAGGGTTGCGATGGCAACGTCGAGAACCGGGGGCGGTTCTCCGCGCGCTCACCCGCGCTCTCCTCACGCCCGCGAGGGCGCCTGGCGCCGACGCAACCAGCGCGGGCGTCGCCTCCTGCGCGCCCCTGGCCGTCGCGCTCTCCACACGACGACAAGCTCTAAGAAGATGACGAAGAGGTTCATCCATCTCAGAGAGAGGCGGAGCAAGAGCACGACGAGGAGGAGCGTCAGCTCGACGCGACACGAGGTCACGCGCGAGAGAATTCCATCGTCGTCGTCGGGGCGCGGCGCTAGAATCGTGGCCACAGGCGGGCGGCGAGGGGCCCCGCACACGACCCGAACCGAGCCGACTCGAACCGGGCCCGCCCCGGACCGCAGGCCCGCCGCCCGGGGCGGCCTGGTGTGCGCCTCCCCGGCGCGCGCGAGCGGTCGCGCGGACGGTCCGGGGCTGTCGGTGGCGCCCCGTATGATCCCGCCCAGGAGAGCCTCATGAGCGTCATGGTCGAGAAGACGTGCCTGAAGGTCCGCGGCGACGCCAAGGAGCTCGCCGAGGCGATCGGGATCGCCGCGTCGGTGGCGCCGGCGAAGAGCCCCCGGCCCGTGCTGCAGAACCTCCTGCTCGACGCCCGCGACGGCGTGCTCGAGGTCACCGGCACCGACCTCGACGTGGCGATCCGCGTGCGGAGCGAGCGCGTCGACGTGGCCAGCGAGGGCCGCGTCCTGGTCAACGCGGCGCGCTTCCAGCAGATCCTGCGCGAGCTCGTGGGCGAGCAGGTCGAGATCGAGACCGACGAGCGGGCGGGGTGCATCATCAGCACCGGCGACTCGCGGTTCCACGTCATGGGCGAGGAGCCCGAGGACTTCCCGGAGCTCGCCGCCTGGAAGGGCGAGGGGACGTTCCAGCTGCCCGCCTCGCGGCTGGTCGAGATGATCCGTCGGACGCACTTCGCGGCGCACCCCGAGAAGACGCGCTACGCGATGAACGGCATCCTGATCGACCTCAAGGACCAGCGCCTCCGGCTCGTCGCGACCGACGGCAAGCGGCTGAGCATGTGCGAGCGCCCGACGGACGAGGCCGCGGTCAAGTCGCCCGTGTTCGTGGTCGTGCCGACGAAGGCCATGCAGCTCCTCCAGCGCGTCGTGGGCTCGGGCGAGGAGCACGTCGAGGTGTCGGTCGAGCCGGCGCAGGTCCAGTTCCGCACGGCCCAGGCGACGGTCATGGCGCGGCTGATCGAGGGGCACTTCCCGCCCTACGAGGACGTCCTGCCGAAGAGCCACGACAAGAAGCTGCAGCTGCCCCGGGAGGGCTTCCTCTCGGCGCTGCGCCGCGCGTCGCTCCTGGCGACCAAGGACAGCCAGGCGGTCCGCTTCCGCTTCGCCCGCGAGGGGCTCGAGCTCACGGCGCGCGTGCCCGAGGTCGGCGAGAGCCGCGTGCAGTTCCCGCTCGACTACCCGTTCGACGAGCTGACGATCGGCTTCAACCCGGCGTTCTTCGCCGACGTGCTGAAGGTCCTCACCACGACCGAGTTCGTGCTGCAGCTCAAGGACACCCGCAGCGCGGCCGTCGTGCAGGAGCAGGACAAGGACGGCGGGCTCTTCGTCTACCTGGTCATGCCCCTGAACCTGGGCGCTTGACGCTCCCCCTCTCCCCCCCTCCGCCACCCGTCCGGACGCGTTCTCCACAGGGGGACCACGGGGTCACCCCGTCCGGGCCACATGACCGAAGCGCCTGTGCTATCATGGGTAAGCCACGGGACCAGCACCTCGGCTCGACAGGGAGTCCACACGTCCGATCCCGATCGCTTCCGGCCGCCCCCGTGGGCGACCTGGTCGCGAAGGTCGTCGAGGCGGCAGGGCTCGACCGGGGCTCCCAGAAGTCGGTCGTGGTGAAGGCGTGGCGTGAGGCCGTCGGGCGCGAGATCGCGGCCCAGACGGAGGTCCAGGGTTTACGAGGAGGGGTCCTGACGGTCCTGGTCGGGTCGGCTGCGCTCGCGCACGAGCTCATGGTCTACTATCGGCGCGATCTGCTGAGCCGGCTTCGAGAGCAGACCTCGATCCCGATCACCGACCTCAGGTGCAAGGTCACCGGGGCCCCCGACGAGGACCGCTCGCCGGGCGGGCCGCGGGGGCGCTGAAGGAGTCGACATGCCGAAGGTGGACCAGGACGAGCCGCGGGCGGCGGCCGGCACGCTCGCGCCGGACAGCAGCTACGACGCCGACAGCATCCAGGTGCGCGAGGGCATGGAGCACGTGCGCTCGCGCCCGGCCATGTACATCGGCGACATCTACGAGCGCGGGCTGCACCACCTCGTCAACGAGGTCGTGGACAACTCGGTCGACGAGGCGCTGGCCGGCTTCTGCACGAAGATCGACGTCACCGTCCACGGCGACGGCTCGATCACGATCCTCGACGACGGCCGCGGGATCCCCGTGGGCATGCACCCGAAGGCCAAGAAGCCGACGGTCGAGGTGTGCCTGACGATCATCGGGGCGGGCGGGAAGTTCGACAAGGGCTCGTACAAGATCTCGGGCGGCCTCCACGGCGTCGGCGTCTCGTGCGTGAACGCCCTCTCCGAGTGGCTCGAGTGCGAGGTCTACCGCGACGGCAAGAGCCACTCGATCCGCTTCAGCCGCGGCCAGACCGTCAAGCCGCTGGAGGAGCTCGGGCCGTCGCCGCGCCGCGGCACGAAGATCACGTTCAAGCCGGACCCGGAGATCTTCAAGCAGTCGCAGGAGTTCAAGTTCGAGCGCCTGTCGAAGCGCCTGCGCGAGCTGGCGTTCCTGAACGCCGGGCTCCTGATCACGCTGCGCGACGAGCGGGGCGAGGGCAAGGTCGAGGAGTACCACTCGCCCAACGGCCTCGTCGACTTCGTCAACGCGCTCTCCACCTCGGAGAACGTGCTCCTCTCGAAGCCGATCCACCTCAAGGGCGGCGCCGACAGCCCCGAGTCGGGCGGGCGCGTCGAGGTCGAGATCGCGATCCAGTACAACGACACCTACTCGGACACGATCGTCAGCTACGCCAACAACATCAACACGATCGAGGGCGGCACCCACGAGACCGGGTTCCGCACGGCGCTCACGACGACGCTCAACAACTGGCTGAGGCAGAACGAGAAGGGCAAGGACAAGGAGGAGGAGCGCCCCACCGGCGACGACTACCGCGAGGGGCTCGTCGCGGCGATCTCGGTGAAGATCCCGGAGCCCCAGTTCGAGGGCCAGACCAAGACGAAGCTGGGCAACTCGGACGTGGCCGGGATCGTGCAGAACGTGGTCGGCGAGTACCTGCGCGCGTGGACCGACCAGCACCCGGGCGAGACGAAGAAGATCGTGGCCAAGGCCCAGGAGGCCCGGCGCGTGCGCCTGGCGGCCAAGAAGGCCAAGGAGATGGCGCGCAAGAAGGACTCGCTGCGCGGCGGCGGGATCGCCAAGCTCAAGCACGCGCAGTCGGACGACCCCGAGGAGTGCGAGCTCTACCTGGTCGAGGGTGACTCGGCAGGCGGCACCGCCGGCGAGGCGCGCAACCCGGACACCCAGGCGGTGCTGGGCCTCAAGGGCAAGATCCTCAACGTGTGGAAGGCCACGCACGACAAGATGCTCTCGCACGCCGAGATCGCGACCATGATCCAGGCGCTCGGGACGGGGATCCTCGACGAGTTCGACATCACCAAGCTGCAGTACGGCAAGGTGGTGATCATGTGCGACGCCGACGTCGACGGCAGCCACATCCGCACGCTGATCCTCACCTTCTTCTTCCGGCAGATGCCCGACCTGATCCGCCAGGGGCGCGTCTACATCGCCCAGCCGCCGCTGTACAAGATCACCTACAAGGGCACGCGCCCGAAGAAGGGCGAGGGCGCCGAGGTCAGCGCCGAGGCCGAGAGCGACGAGGGCGAGGAGGAGGCGGTCGAGGCGCCGGCGAAGGGCAAGAAGGGCGCGAAGCCGCAGAAGAAGCGCGAGCTCTACATCACGAACGACGCCGAGTTCGACCGGATCATGGTCGAGCAGGGCCTCGACGACGCGCGGCTCGACCTGCGCGCCCCCGACGGGACGACGAGCCGGACCCTGTCGATGGCCGAGGTGAAGCGCCTCTCCGAGCTCATGGCCGACATGGTCAAGCTGGGCCGCGAGATCGAGAAGCTCGGCCTCGAGTTCGGCAAGTACCTGGGCCGCCGCAACAAGGAGGGCCTCCTGCCGCTGGCGAAGGTCTTCTTCCGCGGGACGAAGCAGGCGCCGCCGGTCTACACCGAGGCCGAGCTGGACCAGGTGGTCGCCAAGGCGCGCGCCGAGTCGCTCAGGATCTGGCTGCACACGGATCCCCTCGGGGACCGCGAGGGGTCGGACGTGGAGATCACGCGCTTCTCGGGCAAGGTCCGCCTGGAGCAGATCCTGCGCGAGCTGGAGAAGCTGGGCGTCTCGTGGGAGCTCTTCTCGCCGCGGCCGCGCGCTGACCACGACGCCGACGGCTTCGAGCCCCGCTTCGCCCTGCAGCGCGACAAGGACAAGGACCCCCTGCGCTTCGACGGCCTGCGCGAGCTGCCCGAGGCGATCAAGAAGCTCGGCGCCCGGGGGATCCAGATCCAGCGCTACAAGGGCCTGGGCGAGATGGACAAGGAAGAGCTGGAGGAGACGACCATGGACCCCGCGCGGCGCACGCTCCTGCGCGTGACGCTCGAGGACATGGCCGAGGCCAACCGGATCTTCAACATCCTCATGGGCACGAAGGTCGAGCCGCGGCGCGACTACATCGAGGCGCACGCGGCCGAGGCGCGGAACCTGGACGTGTAGCCGCCGGTCACTCGTCTCGGGGGCGCGGCCGACGAGGGCGCGCGGCTTACGCCCCCACGGTCCCCCCGCGCTCGCGCGCGGCGAACGCGGTCACTCGCGGGTGAGCTGGGCCTGGAGCCGGGCGAGCTCCCGCCGCACCAGCGCCGCCCACGGCGCGTCGGGCGCGAGGTGCAGGGCCTGCTCCAGGTCCGCGCGCGCGCCCGGGAGATCGCCGAGGTGTGCCTTGAGGAGGCCGCGGTTGGGGAGGGCGTCCACGAGGTCGGGGTCCAGCTCGAGGACCTGGTCGAGGTCCGCGAGGGCGCCCGGCAGGTCGCCGAGGCGCGTCTTCACCACGCTCCGGTTGAAGATGGTGTCCACGTCGCGCGGGGCGAGGGCGACGGCCCGGTCGAGGTCGGTCACGGCGCCCTGGAGGTCGCCGAGCTTCTCCTTGATCGCGCCGCGGTTGGCGAGGGTCGCCGCGCTCTCGAGGCCGAGGGAGAGGGCTCGATCGATGTCCGCGAGCGCGCCCTGGAGGTCGCCGAGCCTCGCCTTGATCGCGCCGCGGTTGGCGAGGGTGGGCACGTGGTCGGGGTCGACGGCGAGGGCGCGGTCGTAGTCGGCGAGGGCGCCCTCGAGGTCGCCGCGTCGCTCCTCGATCGCGCCGCGGTTGGCGAGGGCGACCAGGTCGCGAGGGTCGAGCTCGAGGGCTCGCTCGAGGTCGGCGCGAGCGCCCTCGAGGTCGCCGAGCTTCCCCCTCGTCTTGCCGCGGCTGGCCAGGGCGTTGGCGTGGTCGGGGTCGAGCTCGAGGGCGCGGTCGAGGTCGGCGCGGGCGCCCTGGAGGTCGCCGAGCTTCTCCCTGGCTCTGCCGCGGTTGGCGAGGGAGGTCACGTGGTCGGGGTCGAGCTCGAGGGCGCGGTCGAGGTCGGCGAGGGCGCCCTGGAGGTCGCCGAGCACCTCCTTGACCGCGCCGCGGTTGGTGAGGGCGGTCACGTGGTCGGGGTCGAGCTCGAGGGCGCGGTCGAGGTCGGCGAGGGCGCCGCGGTGGTCGTCGCCGAGCCTCTGCTTGATGGCGCCGCGGTTCCGCAGCGCTTGCGCGTTGTGAGGGTCGAGGGTGAGGGCGCGGTCGAGGTCGTCGAGGGCGCCCTGGAGGTCGTCGAGGCGAGCCCTGACCGTGCTGCGGTTGTAGACCGTGGGCACGTGGTCGGGGTCGAGGGTGAGGGCGCGGTCGAGGTCGGCGAGGGCGCCCTGCATGTCGCCGACCTCGACCTTGACCAGGGCGTGCTCGGCCAGGGCGTTCGCGTCCTGGGGGTCGAGGGTGAGGGCGCGGTCGAGGTCGGCGAGGGCGCCCTGGAGGTCGCCGAGCTTCCTCCTGACCCTGCCGCGAGCGGCGAGGGCCTTCATGTGGCTCGGGTCGCGCTCGACGGCGAGGTCGAGGTCGGCGAGGGCGCCCTGGAGCTCGCCGAGCGCCGCCTTGTCCAGGCCGCGCTCGGCGAGGGCGTCGGCGTCTCGTGGGTCCTCGACGAGCGGTGGGTCGTCGCGCGCGGCTGAGCTGTCCGGTGCGGAGGGTGACGTCTCGAGCGCCGGCGGGGCGTCGGAGGCGGGGACGAGCCCGGGGCCGCGAGAGGAGGAGCGCCAGTGGAGCGCTCCGACCAGGCCGGCGCCGAGCGCCGCGGCCGCTCCGAGCGACGCGATCAGCCGCCGCCCCGGCCGCCGGGCGAACTCCGCCCTGCGCGGGCCGGGCGGTCGGCCGGCCAGGAACTGCGTGAGCTGGCGCGCGACGGCGCTCACGGAGGCCGGTCGCTCCGCGGGCAGCTTCTCCAGGCAGCGCAGGGCCAGGGCGTCCAGCGCCGGGTCCGCTCCGGTCGGCGCGGGGCGCTGCGTCTCCGCGGCCGCGAGCGCCTCGAACAGCGAGTCGGCCGCCACCGGCGGCCGGTTGCAGAGGCAGGCGTGGAGCAGCGCGCCGAGGCCGTAGACGTCGGTGTGGGGCCCGAGCGCGTCGGTGTCGCCGCGCGCCTGCTCGGGGGCCCAGTAGCCCGGCGAGCCGAGGAACATGCCGTTCACGGACAGGCGGCTCTGGCTCAGGTCGAACGAGAACCCGGCCAGGCCGAAGTCGGTGAGCTTGGGCGGCCCGCCGCCCGCCGGCAGGAGCACGTTGGCCGGCTTGATGTCGCGGTGCAGGACCCCCTGGCGGTGCGCGTGGTCGAGCGCCAGCGCCATGTCGCGCACCAGGGCGGCCGCCTCGCGCGGCGGCAGGGGGCCCTCCTGGTCGAGCCGCTCCTGCAGCGAGCGCCCGCGGACCAGCTCGAGGGCCAGCCAGGGCGAGCCCCCGTGCTCGCCGGCGTCGAGGAGCGCGACCAGGTTGTCGTGTCGCAGGCGGGCCAGGGCGCGCACCTCCAGCGCCAGCCGCCGGCGCGCCCGGTCGTCGGCGCTGACGAGCAGCTTGAGCGCGACCTCCTGCCCCGTGCGTGTGTCGGTGGCCCGGTGCACGGCGCCCATGCCGCCCTTGCCGAGCTGCTCGTGGACCTCGTAGGGGCCGACGCGTCTCACCCCCGCAGCGTGGCCCGGAGCACGGGCGGGCGCCAGGGTGGTCACTCGCCGGCGAGCCGGGCGCGCAGACGCGCGACCTCCTGCCGGAGCTCGTCGGCCCGCGCCTCGTCCGAGGTGTGGCGCAGCGCCTCCTGGTAGTCCGTGAGGGCGCCCTGGTGGTCGTCGAGCAGCGCCCTGGCGCGTCCGCGGCCTTCGAGGGCGTCGACGTGGTGAGGGTCGAGCTGGAGGGCGGCGTCGAGGTCGGCGAGGGCGCCGCGGGGGTCGCCGAGCAGCGCCTTGACGCGGCCGCGGATGGCGCGGAGTCGGACGTCGCCAGGGTCGAGCTGGAGGGCGGCGTCGAGGTCGGCGAGGGCGCCGCGGAGGTCCCCCAGCCGCTCCTTGATGACGCCGCGGTTTCCGATGGCCCGCGGGTGGCGAGGGTCGAGGTGGAGGGCGGCGTCGAGGTCGACGAGGGCCCCCCGAAGGTCGCCGATCAGTCCCTTCACGTTGCCGCGGTTGGTGAGGGGGTCGGGATGGCGAGGGGCGAGCTCGACGGCGTGGTCGAGGTCCGTGAGGGCGCCCTCGAGGTCGCCGAGCAGCACCTTGACGTTGCTGCGGTTCGCGAGTGCTTCGGGGCGGCGAGGGTCGAGCTGGAGGGCGGCGTCGAGGTCGACGAGGGCGCCGCGGAGGTCCCCCAGCCGTTCCTTGAGGGCGCCGCGGTTCGCGAGGGCTTCGGGGTGGCGAGGGTCGAGGTGGAGGGCGGCGTCGAGGTCGGCGCGGGCGCCGCGGAGGTCCTCGAGCCGCTCCCTGACGGCGGCGCGGAGGGCGAGGGCCTGGACGTGGCGGGGGTCGAGCTGGAGGGCGGCGTCGAGGTCGGCGAGGGCGCCGCGGAGGTTCCCGAGCCGCTCCCTGACGACGGCGCGGTTGGCGAGGGTCATGAGCTGGTGAGGGTCGAGCTCGAGGGCGGCGTCGAGGTCGGTGAGGGCGCCCTCGTGGTCGCCGACCTGCGCCTTGACGCCGCCGCGGTTGGCGAGGGACAGGAGGTGGCGAGGGTCGAGGTGGAGGGCGGCGTCGAGGTCGACGAGGGCGCCCTGACGATCACCGAGCAGCGCCTTGACGGCGCCGCGGCCAGCGAGGGCGTCGACGTGGTGAGGGTCGAGCTGGAGGGCGGCGTCGAGGTCCGCGAGGGCGCCCTGGTGGTCGCCCAGCCGACCCCTGGCGATGCCGCGGCTCTCGAGCGCGTCGACGTGACGAGGGTCGAGGTGGAGGGCGGCGTCGAGGTCCGCGAGGGCGCCCTGGTGGTCGCCGAGCAGGGCCTTGACGGCGCCGCGGCCCGCGAGCGCATCGACGTGGTGAGGGGCGAGCTCGAGGACGCGGTCACAGTCGACGAGGGCGCCCGGGAGGTCGCCCTCGCTCCACCTGGCCCGGGCGCGCTCGAGCAGCTCGGCGAGGGCCGCGGAGGTCCCGGTCGCGTCGGGCGCCGTCGGGGAGCGGGCCGGCGAGAGGGCGGCGGGAGGCGCGTGGGCCCCGGCGGTCGGCGCTGGCGCGCGCACGACGGCGGTGAGCGCCGCCGCCCCTCCGAGGCCCAGGAGCGCGAGGGAGGCGACGACGGCGCGGCGGCGCGGGACGCCCGCCGCCCGGGGCGGCGCGGCGAGGTAGCGGGTGAGCTCGCGGACCACGGCGTTGACGGACGGCGGCCGCCGGGCGGGGTCCTTCTCCAGGCAGCGCAGGAGCAGCGCGTCGAGCGCGGGGTCCGCGCGCGTCGGCTCGGGGCGCCAGCGCTCGGTGGCCGCGAGGACCTCGACGAGGGAGTCGCCCTCGATCGGCGGGCGGCCGGTGAGGCAGGCGTGGAGGAGCGCCCCGAGGCCGTAGACGTCGGTGTGCGTCCCGAGCGCGTCCGGGCGGCCGGCGGCCTGCTCGGGGGCCCAGTAGCCGGGGGTGCCCAGGAAGGTGCCCGTGGCGGTGAGGCGGCTCCGGCTCAGGTCGAACGAGAAGCCGGCCAGGCCGAAGTCCGTGAGCCTGGGCGGGCCGCCGCCGTCGGGCAGGAGCACGTTTGCCGGCTTGAGGTCGCGGTGGAGCACCCCGAGGGCGTGCGCGTGCGCCAGCCCCAGGGCCACGTCGCGGACGAGCTCGGCGGCCCGGCGCGGCGGGAGCGGCCCCTCGCGGTCGACGCGCTCCTGCAGCGAGCGGCCGCGCACGAGCTCCATGGCCAGCCACGGCGCGCCGCGCTCCTCGCCGACGTCGAGCAGCGCGACCACGTGCTCGTGGCGCAGCCGCGCCAGCGCGCGCGCCTCGAGCGCCAGGCGCCGGCGCGCCCGCTCGTCGGCGGCGGCCAGGAGCTTGAGGGCCACCTGCTCGCCGGTGCGCGCGTCCGTGGCCCGGTGCACGGCGCCCATGCCGCCGCGGCCGAGCTGCTCGTGGACCTCGTAGGGCCCGACCCGCCTCATCGCCGCCAGCGTGACCGGGCTCACCGGCTGGCGCCAGTCCGGGCTCTCGGGTGCACCACTCGGGCCACGGCGTCGCCGGTCGGTCGCGCGCGGCTCGGGGGTCGTCACGGTCACTCGTCGGCGAGCCGAGCGCGGATCCGCGCGGCCTGCTGGCGAGCCTGGGCGGCCACGGGAGCGTCCGGGGCCAGGCGCAGCGCCGCCTCGTAGTCCGCGAGGGCGCCGCGCAGGTCGCCGAGCGCCTCCCGGTCGTTGCCGCGGTTGATGAGGGCGTCGGGGCTGCCAGGGGCGAGGCGGACGGCGGCGTCGTGGTCGGCGAGGGCGCCTCGCGGGTCGCCGAGCTTCGCCTTGACGTTGCCGCGGTTGTTGAGGGCGCCCGCGCTGCGGGGGTCGAGGCGGACGGCGGCGTCGAGGTCGGCGAGCGCGCCCTGCTGGTCACCGAGCTGCTCCTTGACGTTCCCACGGTTGACGAGGCCGATGACGTGGCGCGGATCGAGCTGGAGGGCGGCGTCGAGGTCGGCGAGGGCGCCCTGGAGGTCGCCGAGCGCCCGCTTGGCGTTGCCGCGGCCGATGAAGGCGGTGAGGCGGCGGGGGTCGAGCTGGAGGGCGGCGTCGAGGTCGGCGAGGGCGCCCTGCAGGTCGCCGAGGTTCCTCCGGGCGTTGCCCCGGTTGACGAGGGCGCCGGCATGGCGGGGATCGAGCTGGAGGGCGGCGTCGTAGTCGGCGAGGGCGCCCTGCAGGTCGCCGAGCCGCTCCTTGACGACGCCGCGGTTGACGAAGGCGTCGGCGCGGCGGGGATCGACCTCGAGGGCGGCGTCGTAGTCGGCGAGGGCGCCCCGCAGGTCACCGAGGTCGTCGCGGACGAGGGCGCGGTTGTAGAGGGCGTTGGCGTGTAGCGGGTCGATCCGGAGGGCCGCGTCCTGGTCAGCGAGGGCGCCCTGCAGGTCACCGAGCGCCTGCCTCGCGTTTCCGCGGTGGACGAGGGCGTTGGCGTTGTCCGGGTCGAGGCGGAGGGCGGCGTCGGCGTCGGCGAGGGCGCCCCGCGGGTCGCCGAGCATCTCCTTGAGGGCGCCCCGGTTGACGAGCGAGGTGACGCGTCCCGGGTCGAGCTGGAGGGCGGCGTCGTAGTCGGCGAGGGCGCCTCGCAGGTCGCCGAGCGCCCGCTTGATGGTGCCGCGTAACCCGAGGGCCAAGACGAGGTGCGGCTCGACCTCGAGGGCGGCGTCGAGGTCGGCGAGGGCGCCCTGCAGGTCGCCGAGCGCCTCCCGGGCGAGGCCGCGGTTGTAGAGGGCGCTGGCGCGGCGTGGGTCGAGGACGAGGGCGGCGTCGAAGTCGGCGCGGGCGCCCTGAAGGTCGCCGAGCTCCACCCTCGAGCAGCCGCGGTGGACGAGCGCGGTGACCTGACGCGGGTCGAGGTCGAGGACGGCGTCGTAGTCGGCGAGGGCGCCCCGGAAGTCACCCGCGCGCCAGCGCGTGTCGGCGCGCGCGATGAGCTCGGGCACGGAGGCGTCGGCGGGCGCCGGCGCGGCGGCGCCCGCCGCCTCGGGGGCCGTCTCCGTGGAGGAGCTCCCGACCGCGCCGGGTCGCTCGGCCGGCGCGCCGCTCGGCGTCCGGCGCGCGTACACCGCGGCGGCGACGGCGGCGGTCGCGCCCGCGGCGGCGAGCGCGAGGCCCAGCCGGGCCCCGAAGGCCCGGGCGCCGCGGCGGAGCCGTCGGCGGGGAGGACCTCCGGCCAGGTAGCGGGTGAGCTCGCGCGCGACGGCTTCGGCCGAGGGGGGCCGATCCGCGGGCGCCTTCTCGAGGCAGCGCATGGCGAGGGCGTCGAGGAGCGGGTCCTCCCCCGAGGGCGAGGGCCGTCGCTGCTCCGTGGCCACGAGGACATCCGGGAGCGACTCGCCCTCGATCGGCGGGCGGCCGGTGAGGCAGGCGTGGAGCAGCGCGCCGAGGCCGTAGACGTCCGTGTGCGGGCCGAACGCCCCCGCGTCGCCTCTGGCCTGCTCGGGTGCCCAGTAGCCGGGGGTCCCGAGGAGCACACCGGTGGCCGAGAGACGGCTCTGGCTCAGGTCGAAGCGGAACCCCGCCAGCCCGAAGTCGGTCAGCCTGGGCGGGCCGCCGTCGGCCGGCAGGAGCACGTTGTCCGGCTTGAGGTCGCGGTGGAGGACCCCGAGGCGGTGGGCGTGCGCGACCGCGAGGGCCAGGTCACGGATGAGCAGGGCGGCCCCCCGCGGCGGGAGGACGCCCTCGCGGTCGAGGCGCGCCTGCAGCGAGCGGCCGCGCACGAGCTCCATGGCGAGCCACGGCGCGCCGCGCTCCTCCCCGGCGTCGAGGAGCGCGACCACGTGCTCGTGGCGGAGGCGAGCCATCGCGCGCACCTCGAGGGCCAGGCGCCGGCGCGCGCGCTCGTCGACGCCGACGAGCAGCTTCAGCGCGACCTCCTGCCCCGTGCGTGTGTCGGTGGCCCGGTGCACGGCGCCCATGCCGCCGCGGCCGAGCTGCTCGTGGAGCTCGTAGGGGCCGACGCGCCGCACGTCAGCCGCCCTGCTTCTCCCACCACTCGAGCCAGGGGCCCACGTCCGCCGGCAGGTCCTGCCCGGTGAGCTCCTTCAGGAGCCCGTGCGCGCGCGCCCGGCTGGCCTCGGGCCGCAAGCCGTCGATCAGGCCGCGCACGGCCGGGCGCCCGACCGCGCGCAGGGCCTTCGTCGCCTCGCCGGCGCGGGCGTCGACCGCGAGGTCCTGCACGGCCCTGCGCACGCGGTCGGACGTGACCAGCGCCGGGCCGTCCTTCAGCCACCAGGCGCGCCAGGCGTCCGCCTGCCGCTTGCGGACCGCCGGCGCGGCGGCCGGGTCGTACTCCTCGCGCGGGCCGGCGAGGGCGACGACGGTCTGGCCGGCCTGCGCGCGCAGGCCGGCGTCGCGGTGGTCGAGGAGCGCGATCACCTCGCCCAGCGCCTCGACCCCGCGCAGGCGCGCCAGG
Source organism: Planctomycetota bacterium (assembly GCA_023954375.1). GTDB lineage: Bacteria > Planctomycetota > J058 > J058 > J058 > JAMLIC01. Next base: position 402,618 of record JAMLIC010000003.1, on the reverse strand, counting down.
CCGACGAGCGCCGCGCGCTTGAGCGGGACGGGCGCGTCGACCTCGACGAGCGTCGCCTGCGCGCGGGCGACCGCGCCCGGGTCCTGGGCCTCCCACCCGCGCCGGAGCTCGTCCCAGCGGCGCGAGAAGGCGGCGATCGGCTCGGGCGCGTCGGCGCCGGCGACGGCGAGGCAGGTGTCGCGCGCCCACTTCTTCACCGCGCGGTGCGGGGAGTCGAGGAGCGCCGCGAGCTCGGGCAGGAGGCGCGGGCGGTCGACCTCGTCGAACTGCGCCAGCGCCGCCTGGGCCAGCGCCAGCCGCTCGCCCGCCTCGCGCGGACCGACCGTGAGGAGCGTCTGGAGCACCTGGCGCAGGCCGACGACGCCCGTGCCCGGCACGTTGACCTTGTCCCAGGCGCTCGGGTCGGCGGCCTGGCCGGTGGCCACGCGCCTCGCCGCCTCGACCTCGAGGCGCGCCGGGAGCGTGGCGCGGTTGAGGAACAGGAGCGCCAGCGCCGTCTCGTCGACGCTCCCCTCCCAGCTGCCGTTGGGCTGCTGGCGCACCAGCAGCTCGGCGGCGCCGTCGCGCCACCACTCGTGCGGTCCGACGCGCTCGACGCCGCACAGGTCCATGGCCTTCTCGACGCTGTAGAGGTAGTAGTAGAACCACGACGCGTTGCGGCCCACGTTGCGCGCCGGGTCGAAGTGCACGGCGAACCAGCCCAGCCCGTCGCGCATGGAGACCAGCGCCTGGCGGTCGCGCTCGCCCGAGAGCCGGCGCGTCTCGGCGAGCCCCTCGCGCACGACGGCCACCGACGACAGCCCCGCCGCCGTCATGGAGCCGTAGGCCTCGTCGGGGCGCGTGCGGCGCTTCGTGGCGTAGCCCCAGCCGCGGGCGATGGCCGCCGCGCGCTCGGCCGTGGGCAGCCCGCCCTGCGGGCGCTCGGCCGTGGTCTCGAGCGGCACGTCGCGAGGGTCGTAGGCCAGGGGCGACGTCCCGCCGAAGACGGAGCCCGACAGGTCGACCGCCGCGCCGTCCTTCTCCTGCGCCCCCACCAGCTCGGCGAGGAGCTCCTCCCACACCTCGCCCGGGACCTCGATCCCGGCGGCCATGGCCGAGTGCAGCGCGAGGACCGCGAACTGGCTGTTCGAGCGGTCGCCGCTCTTGGCCTCGCCGACGAGGTCGTGCCCGAGCGGCCCCGGCGGCGGGCCCGTGCGCCGCTCGGGGCTGCCCGCCTCGACCGGCTTCGCCCCGTAGCTCCACCAGCCCTCCTCGGCCTTGCGCGCGGCGAGGAGCCAGCGCAGCGCCTGGCGCATGTGCTCGACGTCGGCCGCCGGGGGCGGCCGGCGGTCGTAGCGGGCGACGCTCCGCGTGCGCGCCTGGGCCGGGAGCGGCGTCCGCTCGACCGTCCGCGCCTCGAGCGCCATGAGGTAGAGCGACACCGAGTAGACGGCCCGGAACGGCTGGCGGTGGAGCCAGTCGAACAGGTGCTCGACGTCCGCCACGGCGACGCCCGAGCGCAGGAGGGCGAAGGCGGGCAGGGCGACCTGCCCCTGGGCCTGGTGGCCGAGCGAAGGCGTCGCCTTGAACGTGTTGAGCCGCTCGTTCGTCGCCCGCTTGAGCCAGGTGACGGCCTTGTCGATCGACTGCTGCACCTGGACGTGGAAGCCGCGGTCGTCGACGCGCAGCTCGTCGCGCGAGGGCGAGATCCGACCGCGCCAGGTCGCCCGCGACACGACGGGCGGGGTGCCGGCGGCGAGCTCCAGGTCGAGCGTGAACGTGGCGCCCTCGAGCCGCCCGTCGCGGGCGGCGAAGGTCCGCTCGACGACGAGCTGGCCGCTCCGGGCCCAGTGGTCGTCGGGCTGCGCGGAGAACGAGACGGTCGTGCGGAGGGCCGCGCGCCGGCCCTGCAGCCGGGCGTTGTGGACGCCGCGCGCGCGGAGCGTCACGCCGCCCCTGGGGAAGGTGTGCGCGTCCTCGAAGGCCACGTCCTTCGCCTTGCCGTCGACGTTCCCCTCGGGGAGGGCCAGGGCGTAGAACCACACGAGGTCGCCCACGTCCTCGATCGCGCGGCGCGGGCGCCGCCCGTCGGGGAACTCGCCCGGGCCGAGCAGGACCAGCGGCGCGAACAGCGGCGCGCGCGACGGCGCGGGGGTCGGGCCCTCGACCTCGAGGTCGTAGCGGCAGGTGGCGCCGTCCAGCTTCCAGGCCAGCTCGTCGGCCGCCGCGCGGGTCCCCAGCGCGAGGGCCAGGGCGAGCGCCGCGAGCGCGCGCCCGCCGGTTCGCTCTCTCATGGGGGCCCCTCCTGGAGAGCCACTCTAGCTCCCGGCCGGGGGGCTCGCCCGGCGCCTGGAGACACCGACGCGGCCCAGGGTTAGGATCGCCGCGGGAGAGCGCCATGATCCGCAACCTCGAGCTGCTCAAGCGCAGCGACATCTTCGGCGGGCTGAGCGACGAGCAGCTCGCCCGCGTGCTGGAGCTGGCCCGCCCGCAGGTCTTCTCCGAGGGGCAGACGATCATCGAGGAGGACCAGCGCGGCACGGACTGCCACTTCCTCCTCGCCGGCCGCGTGGACATCGAGATCCGCGCCCCGTTCGCCGGGCGCGGACCCCAGCGGATAGCCACGCTCAAGGTGGGCGAGATGTTCGGCGAGCTCTCGCTCGTCGACGGCTTCCTGCGCAGCGCCACGGCCCGCGCCGTCGAGCCCACCGAGGTGCTGAGCTTCGAGAACACCGCCCTCGAGGCGCTCATGGAGCAGGACCCGCGGATCGGCTACCGGATCATGCGCAACGTGGCCAACGTGCTCGCGGCGCGCATGCGCACGACGAACATGAAGCTCCGCAACGCCCTCTCGGACGTCTTCTACTACTAGCCATGTCGTCGCACGCCCCGCAGAAGGAGAAGCGCCAGACCGTCCCGGCGATCCGTCGCCGGAAGGGCGGCAAGCGCCTGTCGATGGTCACCGCCTACACCTACGACCACGCGCGGATCGCCGACGCCGGGGGCGTCGACATGGTCCTCGTCGGCGACTCGGTGGCGAACGTGTGCCTCGGGCACGACTCGACCCTGCCCGTGACCATGGACCAGATGGTCTACCACACGGCCGCCGTGCGCCGCGGGATCGAGCGCGCGCTCGTCGTGGGCGACATGCCCTTCCTCAGCTACACGGTCTCGGAGCCCGAGGCCGTGCGCAACGCGGGCCGCTTCCTCAAGGAGGCCGGCGCCGACGCGGTCAAGCTCGAGGGCGGCGAGGAGGTCAAGGACACGGTCCGCGCGATCGTGCGCGCCGGGATCCCGGTCATGGGCCACCTGGGGCTCACGCCGCAGACCGTCTCCATGCTCGGCGGCTACCGGGTGCAGGGCCGCTCGGCGCTCGCCGCGCGGGCGATCATCGACGCGGCCCTGGGCCTCGAGGAGGCGGGCGTGTTCGCCCTCGTCCTCGAGTGCGTCCCGACCGACGTCGCGCGCGAGGTCACCGAGCGGCTCGAGGTGCCCACGATCGGGATCGGCGCCGGCGCGCACTGCGACGGGCAGGTGCTCGTGTTCCACGACCTCCTCGGCCTGTCGCGCGGCGGCCACTCGCCGCGCTTCGTCAAGCGCTACGCCGACCTGGCCACGCTCGCCGTGGGCGCGATCCAGGAGTTCGTGGGCGAGGTGCAGTCGGGCGCCTTCCCGGCGGCCGAGCACTGCTTCCAGATGTCCGAGGGCGAGGACCAGAAGCTCCCGGCCAGCCTGTCCTTGCCCACGCGCGGCGCCGTGGCCGACGGCCTGATCGCGCCGACGCCGGACGACGAGCCGGTGTGACCCCGTGACCGCGGCGCCCTTCGATGCGGCCGGGGTGATCGCGCCGGGCCGCGTCGCGCTGTGGCGGGCGGTCGTGTGCGTTCCCTCGCTCGCGCTGGCCCTGGGGGCCTGGGGTCGGTGGTGGTGCGGCGCGGTCGACCCCATGTTCGTCGCCCTCGGCGCGAGCCTGGGGCTGGTGGCCGCCGCGCTGAGCTTCCCGGAGGCGATCGCGCGGCGCGGGGCCCTGCCGCGGGGGCTGGCCTGGGCCATGGCGCTGGCGCTGCCCGGCGTCCTGTGGGCGGCGGCTCAGGCCGCGTACACGGAGCGCGCGCTGGCGCTCGGGCCCGCCGCGACGATCGACGACGTCCACGAGGGCCTGTGGCTCGCGCTCCACGACCCGCTCACCGGGCCGATCGTCGTCCTCTGGGCGGGCGCGCTCGCCGGGTCCGTGCTCGCGCGGACGCACCGCCGCGCCTGGGCCGCCACGATGGCCGCCCTCGCGCTCACCGGCGGGCCGCTCCTCGCCCGGGAGGGGGCCTTCGGCTCCCACCTGCTCGCCGTGCGGCCCGCGGTCTCCGCCCCGCAGCTCGCGCTGCCGAGCGGCATCCGGCGCTTCGAGCTCGAGGAGGTGCCCGTCGGGGGCAGCGCGGGCGGCGAGGCGCTCGTGGTGGCCCTCCTGCTCGCCTGCCTCGTCCCGGCCTGCGCCGCGCTGGGCGACGCGCTGCGGCGACGCCTGGGCCGCGCCGCCGCCGACGGTGAGGTCGAGTCGCCGCGCCGCGGGCTCGCGGCGCCGCTCGCGCTGGCCGCCGGAGCGGTCCTCCTGCTCGGGTGGTCCGGCCGCCGCGCGCCCGGGGCCGGGGACGTGGCCTGGCTCATCGCCCGGCTGGACCGGTACGGTACGGCCGGGCTCCGGGTCCTCGTGCGCACGGATCCCGACGATCCACGGGCGGTCGGCGCGCTCGCCGCGGCCCTGCGGGACCGGACGAACTCGCCAGGGACGCGGCGGCGTGCGGCCGAGCTGCTGCATCGCATCGGGGCGGCGGGGTCGGAGGCCGTGGCGGCCCTCGCCGCCGCCGCGACGGCTCGGGACTTCGAGGTCTCCGGCGCGGCGCGACGCGCGCTCGTCGCGCTCGGGCCGCGCGCGCGCGCGGCCGGACCGAGCCTCCTCCACGCGGAGCTGCTCACGAGTCAGTCCGACCGGCGGCAGCAGGAGCTCCGTGACCTGCAGGGCGCCATCGGCTACGAGCCCACCACTGCCGAGCTCCTCGTCGAGATCGAGCGCGGCAGTTATGAGGCGGTGCGGCGACTGGCCGAGCACCCGTCGGTCGACCCGGCGGCGGTGCCCGCGCTGGCGCCCTTCCTGGACGCGCACTCGTTTCGCCCGGCCGCCGTCCTGGCGCTGGCCAAGGCGGGCGCGCGCGGGACGGCCCTGCTCGAGGAGCGCTTCCGGCGGCCGGACGTCGGGCGCTCGTGGCTCCCGGAGGCGCTCGGCGTGCTCCCGCGGACCCCGGCCGCCCTGGAGGTGCTGCTCGTCGCGGCGGAACACGAGGACATGCGGGTGTGGGTGTTCGCCCACCGCCTGCTGACCGAGCGCGTGGACGGCGATCCCTGGCCCGGCAGCGCGGAGCTCTTGCTGGACCGCCTCGACCGGGACGCCTCGGGGAGGCTGTCGTCGATCGTGGCCTCGTACGGCGCGCGGGCGTCGCCAGGGCTGAGCGAGCGCCTGCGCGACCCGGCGCGGCGGATGCGTGCGCTGTTCATCGTCCTGGACGCCGGCATCACCGTGCACGCCACGGCCCCGGCCCTGATCGAGGTGCTCCGCGCCCGCCCGGAGGGGCCGGAGGGGTGGGTCCTGATCCGCGCGCTCCAGGCGGTCGCGTGCCCGCAGAACGCCCCGGCGTTCCTGGACGCGGTCGACGACCCGGACCCCGCGGTCCGGGGGCCCGTGCTGCTCGCGCTCGGCCTGGGGGCGGCCGACGACGACGCGCGCGCTCGGGCCTGGCAGGCGCTCGACGAGACGGACGCCGACCTGCGGGGGTGGGCCGCGCTGGGCCTGGCGAGCGCCGCGGTCCAGGGCCGCTGGCGCCCGTCGCCCGACCAGGCGCAGCGGCTCTCGCGCGAGCTGGCGCAGGCCCCGTGGGCGGACGAGGAGAGCGAGCTCGCCCACGCGGCGGAGCGCATCCTGCAGGGAGAGGTGCGCGACGAGCTCGAGCGGCTGGGGCGAGCTCCGCGCCCTCGGTGACCCGTCCTCGCCCGGCGCGCCGCGGGTAGAATCGAGCGTCGCCGCAGGGGCCGTGCTCCGCGCGACGGTCCCGGCATGCTGTGTGTCCTCGGTCCAGGCGCCCTCGGCGGGCTCCTCGCCGCCCTCCTGACCGAGGGCGGCGCGGAGGTGGCCCTGCTCGCGCCCACGGCCGGGCGGGCCGCGCGGCTGCGCGAGGGGCTCCACGTCTCGGGCCCGGACGAGCGCCCGTTGCGGGTCGTGGAGGTCGCGGCGCTCGGGCCCGAGGACGCCCCGGACCGGCCCGTCGAGGCCGTGCTCCTGTGCGTGAAGGCGCGCGACACCGCCGCGGCGGTCGCGCGCGCCGCGGCGCTGCCGGGCGCGCCGACGCTCGTCGTGCTCCAGAACGGCCTCGGCCGCGCCGAGGAGGTCGCGCGCCTGCTGGGCGACCCCGACCGCGTCGTCGCCGCCCTGACCAGCCAGGGGGCCACGCTCGAGCAGGACGGGCGGCTGCGCCACGCCGGCCACGGGCCGACGCGGCTGGGCGCCCTGACCCCCGCCGGCAAGGCCCGGGCGGCGGCGGTCGCCCGCGCGCTCGCGGCGGCCGGCCTCGAGGCCGAGGTCGTGGACGACCCGGCGCGCCTCGTCTGGGAGAAGCTCCAGGTCAACGCCGCGATCAACGCCCTGACGGGGCTCCTCGGGTGCAACAACGGCCGCCTGCTCGTGGCGCCGTCGGCCCGCGCGCTGGCCGGGGCGGCCGCCGCCGAGGTCGGCGCCGTCGCCCGAAGCCTCGGCGTGGCAGGCGACTGGAGCGCCGCGGCCGCCGGGGCCCGCTGGGAGGCGGTCGCGCGGGCGACCGCCGACAACGCCTCGTCGACGCTGCAGGACCTGCGCCGCGGCCGGCCGACGGAGGTGAATGCTATAAACGGCGCCGTCGCCGCGGCGGCCCGCGAGGCCGGCGTGGCGGCGCCGGTCAACGAGCTCCTGGCCCGCCTCGTCGCGGCCAGGGAGGAGCTCACGGCACACGGGGGCGGCCAGGGCCGCGCCCAGGAGTAGAGAGCGAATGTCCGACACCCCGAGCGACGCGCCGGCGCACAACGTGGTCGACAAGGACCTGTCGACCGAGATGCACGAGAGCTACCTGCAGTACGCGATGAGCGTCATCAAGTCGCGGGCGCTCCCGGACATCCGCGACGGGCTCAAGCCCTCGCAGCGCCGCGTGCTCTACACGATGCAGGGCCTCGGGATCGGCCCGCGCAGCCAGCGCATGAAGTCGGCCCGCGTGGTCGGCGAGTGCATGGGCAAGTACCACCCGCACGGCGACCAGGCGATCTACGCCACGCTCGTGCGCATGGCCCAGCCGTTCGCGACCCGCTACCAGCTCGTCGACCCGAAGGGCAACTTCGGCTCGATCAGCGACCCGACGCCGGCCGCCATGCGATACACCGAGTGCCGCATGGCGCAGGCCGCCGTCGACATGGTGGCCGACATCGACCGCAACACGGTCGACATGACGCCGAACTACGACGAGCGCGAGGTCGAGCCCGTCGTCCTGCCGTCGAAGTTCCCGAACCTCCTCTGCAACGGCTCGCAGGGGATCGCCGTCGGCATGGCCACGAGCATCCCGCCGCACAACCTGACCGAGGTGTGCGACGCGCTGGTGACGCTCGCCCGCGCGCCCGAGACGCCGATCGAGGCGCTCATGAAGCTCATCCCCGGCCCCGACTTCCCCACGGCCGGGACGATCTGCGGCCGGGCCGGGATCCGCCAGGCCTACACGACCGGGCGCGGCCACCTGACCGTGCGCGGCAAGGTGGAGATCGAGACCAAGAAGGACCGGGCGACGATCGTCATCACCGAGCTGCCCTACCAGGTCACGACGGAGCTGCTCAAGGAGAAGATCCAGGAGGCCTACAAGGCCGGCCGCATCGACGGCCTGTCGGACATCAAGGACTACTCCAAGGGCGGGATCCGGATCGTCCTCGAGTGCAAGAAGGGCGAGGACCCGAACGTCATCGTCAACCAGCTCTACAAGTTCACGCCGCTGCAGGACACCTTCTCGGTGATCATGCTGGCGCTGGACAAGGGCAACCGCCCGCGCGTCTTCAACCTCAAGGAGATGCTCGAGGCGTTCGTCGAGCACCGCTACGAGGTCATCCGCCGGCGCACGAAGTTCCTCCTCGAGCAGGCGCGCGACAAGATCCACATCCTCGAGGGGCTGCAGGCGGCCGTCGACGCGATCGACGACGTGATCAAGATCGTCCGCGGCGCGAAGTCGCCCGACGAGGCGCGCCAGGCCCTGCGCGCGCGGCTCAAGCAGCCCAGCAACAAGGAGCCGATCAGCGAGAAGCAGGCCAACGCGATCCTCGCCATGCAGCTGCAGCGGCTCACCGGCCTCGAGCGCGACAAGCTCACGGCCGACCTGACCGAGCAGCGGACGATCGCCGCCGACCTCGCCGACATCCTCGAGCGCCACGAGCGCGTCGTGGGCATCTTCGTCGACGAGATGGAGCACCTGCGCCGCGCCTACGGCGACAAGCGGCGCACCGCGATCGAGATCGACGAGGCGGCCGAGATCGACATCGAGGACCTGATCGCCGACGAGGCGGCGATCGTCAGCGTCACGCACGAGGGATACATCAAGCGCACGGCGCTCGACCAGTACCGCCTCCAGGGGCGCGCCGGCAAGGGCGTCTACGGGGCGACGACGCGCGACGACGACTTCGTCAGCCAGATCTTCCAGGCGTCGACCAAGAACTACGTGCTCTGCTTCACCTCGAGGGGGCGCGTGCACTGGGTCAAGGTGCACCAGATCCCCGAGGGCTCGCGCACGGCGCGCGGGCGCAGCCTGCGCAACCTGATCTCGCTCCTGCCCGAGGAGCAGGTGACGAGCCTGATCCCGATCGACCAGTTCGACGAGGGGCGCATCCTCGTCATGTGCACGGCGCAGGGCGTGGTCAAGAAGACGCAGCTCTCCGCCTTCGCGCGGCCGAAGAAGGGCGGGATCGTGGCCGTGTCGCTCGACGAGGGCGACACGCTCGTCGGCGTCCGCGTCACCGACGGCAAGCGCGAGCTCGTCATGGCCACGCGCGAGGGCAAGGCGATCCGCTTCCCCGAGGAGACGGTGCGGGCCATGGGCCGCGCCGCGCGCGGCGTGAAGGGCATGGTCCTCGAGGACGGCGACCTCGTGTGCTCGCTGGTCGTCGTGGGCGAGGACGGGCCCGAGCTGCTGACGGTGTGCGACTTCGGCCACGGCAAGCGCACGCCCGTCGAGGACTACCGGGAGACGAACCGCGGCGGCAAGGGGATCATCAACATCAAGACGGGCGGCCGCAACGGCAGCGTCGTGGGCGTCGTCGCCGTGCAGCAGAGCGACCAGGTGATGATCATCACCTCGTCGGGCAAGACGATCCGCGTGCGCGTCGAGGAGATCCCGAGCATCGGCCGCAACACGCAGGGCGTGCGGATCATCAAGGTCGAGGAGGGCGAGCGCGTCGTCGCCGTCGCCAAGGTCGTGGCCGAGGAGGCCGAGGCCGAGGCCATGGCCGACAAGCCCGCGCGCCCGGCGGCGCCCCCGCCCACGGCGGACGCGGCCGAGGAGACGGACGAGGACGAGGGCGCGGAGGAGTAGCCGGGACTTGCGGCGGCGCCCTTGAAGTCGCCGCCGGGCGCTGCCATGGTTCGGGCAGTGCCCGGCCCCGCGCCCGGCACGCGACAGCACCGGGGGATCCACCGGTAGCCTGCGTGTTTCACGCGTCCTGGGGAGCCACGCCGACGTCGAGTCGGTGTGGCTCCTCGCCTTTCTGCTCTCCTGTACACGACAGGGGGAATCCGCAGTCCACGCGCGCTCCGCGGCGCGTCTTCACACGTCTCCGGGCCGCTCGCCGACCCGCCGACCCGCCGCGCCGCGGAGCGCGCGTGGAACAAGGCTGCGGGGCCGGCGTCGACCCGCCAGCGCCACCGCGGGCCACCAACCTGCATCATCCCGACCCGGCTGCTACCCTCCCCCCATGAGCGACGACGAGCCGAACTGGACCGTGCGCCGCCCGGGTCGCGACGAGCGCTCCCCGGAGCGCAAGCGCGCCGAGGCCCTGTTCGTGAGCGCCTTCCTCGCCGTCGTCGTGGGCCTCCTCGCCGCGTTCGGCCCCTTCCTCCTGGCCCTGGTCTCCGTCACGACGCCGCAGGGGCGCTACGAGTCCTTCCGCGGCCGCGAGCTGCGTCAGGACCTCGGCCACGAGGTCGGCGAGGGCTTCATGGACGAGTCCTCGCGCGCCCGCTGGACCCGCTTCGCCGTCGGCGCCCTCGTCGGCGCGGCCCTGGGCGTCTTCGCCGCCCGCAAGGACCTCTTCCCGAAGTAGCGAAACGTAATCAGTTGCCCCCGGAGAAGGGGCATTCGTCGGGTCGCGGACAGCGGCTCGGCGAGCTCGGCGGGATGGTGGCCAGGAACACGTCGCCATCATGCGTCTCGGTGTCGAGGCGATCGATGGCGGCGACCAGCTCCTCGCGCGTCGGTGGGCTCCAGGGCGGAATGAACGAGCTCTCGATCCCGGTGACCCGCGCCTGGTCGAGCCAGTTGACGACGTCCCGGCGTGCGTGTCCGCGCGCCATGAGGCCCTCCGCGAGCAATAGGTACTCGTTTTCGACCGTCGTCTGGAAGAGCCCGGGGTCATCGCTGTTGATCGAGAAGGGGACGATCGGGGCGTCCTGCGCGGGCGTCCTCGGCAGCGGGACGAGGTCCTGATAGGGGAGGTCCCCGTAGTCGGGGAAGGCGCCGACCAGGAGGTTCGACGTGGGGCAGCACTCGACGATCACCTCGCGAGCTGCGCAGCGTGCACGGACCCGCCGCCGGAGCGCGGCCACGAGCTGCACGTGGCGAGAGGTCGAAGGGACGTGGATCGGGTCGTCGCGGCCGGTCGTGTCGAGGTAGCCGTGCACGTCTTCTTCTGAGGTCGCGCACTCGTAGTGGACCACGACCGCCTCGAGCCGCTCCCTGGCTCGGCAGGGTCCGAGGAGGTCCTCGAGCAGCGCCTGGATCGAGGCGTCCAGCGCGAGGTCGCTCTCCAGACCTGTATCTGGGCTCCTCAGGCGCGCCAAATGACGTCCCCAAAGGAGGTCGAGGATCCGGTCCCCGCGGCGCGGATACGTCGTGGTCCGACGCGGGTACCACGCTGCGGGGGCGATCGCCAGGGCAAGGCCGTGGCCGATCCGTTCGCCCGGCCGCAGGTCGAGCAGGTGAACGGCGTCGTCGACGAACCGGAGCCCCGTGAGCAGGTCCTTGAAATCCTCGCCGGCGTGGCACGTCCGCCCCAGGCGGATCGGCGGGAGCCCCGGGCGGCTCGGTTGATGCCGTGTGTGCTCGAGCACGCGTCGAAACGCCAGGGTGAGCTCGCGCGGCGGCGTCCCCTGCTCCTGGCTCGCCGCGTCGACCCCGACCACGAACGGGCGCAAGCTCGGCACGTCGTCGAGCAGGTGGAGGATACCGTCCACCTGGTGGAGCGCCTCCTCCCGGAAGCTCTCTCGGGCCGTGCGGCGGAGCTGAAACACGAACCCGACGCGGATCGGGGAGGCATCGAGGTCGTGACAGACGAAGTCTCGCACGCCGCGGAGCTGCTCGAACAGGGAGCGCGCCTGCAGCCGATCCGGCCTCGGGGTGATCCGGATCTCGATCTGGCGGGGCGGTCGCCACTCGGTGCGAGGGACGGGCTTCACGCCCTCGAGCCCTGAGGACCCATTGCAGCCCTGGACGTCGGTCGGTGCGGAGTGGCGAACGCCACAGCCCAGGGTATGCCCCTCGAGTCCTCGGCCCTGGTCGCGCGCCCAGGGCGCGTCCGTCGGGTCGGAGAACTGATAGCGGAGGGCGTGGCGTACCCGGAACCGCTCGATGGAGACCACCTGGCGCTGGACGCGACGGCGCTGCTCCGGCGTCCTGCCATATCCGCGGGTCCACTCGGGGAGGAGCAGGTGATGGCGCCGCAGGGAGCGCGAGAACCGCTGGAGTCCGCGGGCACCGGCCTGGTACGTCAGGTGACGGACGAACGCATTCCGGACCTCCAGGTAGCGCGTCAGACGCTGGCTCGGGCCCTCGCGGCCTGGAGGCTCGAGGGCCAGTGCCAGGCTCCCCCACAGGACGAGCCGCTCCCCGAGGACAGGGTTGTGGCGGACGCGCGCGCGAGGGTCCGGGAGCAGCGCCTCGAGCACGGGATCGAGGAACGGCTCCGGCGGGTCGTCCGGGTCGCCGTCACTCCAGCGCGGCGGGCAGGTGCTGGGCGGGACGCCGAGCAGCCGGGCGAGCTCCTGGCGTAGGTCCATGGCCTCGCCGATGGCGTCGGACCACGTCCGTGGGTCGGGAGACCAGGACTCGTAGCGGTCCTCGGGGACGAAGCCGGCCATGACCGCGAGCCAGTAGAAGCTGGCCGGCAGGGCGCCGGCCAGGTGCACGTGGGTGTCCACCACGACCCGGCGAAACAGCGACTCGACGAGGAACGACTCGCAGCCGAGCGCGCTCGGCCACTCGAGGCTCTTGATCAGCGGGGTCCGGCGCTCGACCCGCATGTCGGGCGCATGGCTGGCGGCGAGGTGCGCCGCGACGAGCAGGTCCGTGTCGACCTCGCGACCCACGACGCGCAGGATGTCTGGGGCTGCGCAGCCAGGGATCCCGTTCCTTCGCTGGACGACCTGCCCGGCGAGCCTCGACAACCCCGTGAGCGGGTCGCCGTCCTCCCGGAGGACGTGCTGGACCACGTCGTGCGCGGTTCGTCCCTCGTCGATCAGCTCCGAGCGCAGGAGGTGGTCGGCGAGGGATCGTGCCTCGGCCTCCCGCGACGTTTCCCGTGTGACCGAGCCGTCGACGAGCTCGTGCGCGAGCAGGCGAGCGGCCCGGACGAGCGCGACCGCCGGGGAGCGATCGACGGCGGTCATGGCCTGAGACCCTGCACGCCGTCGCGGCCGAGGAGATTGGTGAGCGCCTCCCGCATGCGGGCCCGGGCGACGCCGGTGACCGTCAAGGGCTCTGTCTGTTCGGAAGGGGGGCGGCGAGCGCGACGCGTCCTCGTGGTTGGTCGGGGAGCGTCCAATGAGTCGAGCAGCTCGCCGTAGTGCGCTGCGACGCCGTCCTCGTCCAGCGCCGTGAAGTCCTCCCGGGCAGGCTTGGTCCCGGCCGCGGCAGAGTAAGCCTGAAGCGTGAGCATGGCGACGCCGCGCGTAGCGGCGAGCGGGGACCAGATGCGTCGCACGCTGCTCAGCTCCTTCCACGGCATCGAGGCCAGGGCGTCGACGAGCAGGACGAGGGCGCGGAAGCTGCAGGGCAGGGGGATCACGCCGCGCTCGAGCGGTCGAGGCGCAGGCTGGGGCAAGTAGAGGGATCGCAGGAGCTCCGTGGGCTCGGGCCTGCGTAGTCCGCCCTGCGCCGCCCACAGGCTCTGCGGGCCGATCGTCACGGCCCAGAGCCCGCCGGCGGTGGCCTCTCCGGCCCACTCCTGCCACTCGAAGGCGGGGGTCACGTGGCGGGAGCGACGCTCCATGTAGTGGATGGTCTCGGCCTCGATGAACGTGAACCTCACGCTGGCCTCGTCCAGCCGCGACGAGGCGAAGGGCATCCGCCTCAGGAGCTGGTAGGGGGTGAGATGACCGCGCGCCAGCGCCAGGTCGACCAGCGCCTCGAGGATCCCTTCTGGTTCGCTCCCGCGGATATGGGGAGAGAGGGCACGCGGGATCGGGATCCCCCACAGGGGCTCGTCCGCCCGCGCGGCCTTGACCAGGGTCGGCCAGGCGGCGCTGCCCAGCGTGGCCTCCTCCTCCCACTCGAGGAGGTTCACCCAGCGCGCCGGCCCCATGTCGAGGAGGCTCGCGAGCTCCGGTTCGCCGCGCAGCGTCGCCAGCCGCTGGACGAGCTCCTGCGGCTCGACGGCCGCGCCTCCGTCGAGCGTGCGCCCCAGCCACGCGTGGATCCCTTCGAGGCCGCGCGGATGCGACGGGAGTGACGGGAGGAGCTCGGGGCGTCCGGTGCGGGACAGCAGCTCGCCCACGGTCTCCGTGCGCCCTCCGCCGCGGAAGGCTCCGCGCCGCTCGAAGGGCCAGGGGCGCAGCTGGTGCTGGCGGTCGAACGGGACCAGCTTGGAGAGGAGCGCCTGACCGACGACCTCGTCCAGTGCGGCTGGGCGCGGATCGTCGCGCCCGGGTCGGGCGTCGTGCGACGAGGGAGGCGAGAGGCGCTTGATCAGGCGCTCGCGGTCGAACGACACGACCCAGGTCACGGCGGCGAGCTCGCAGTCGCCGCCGTGGGTGCGGTTGACCATGCTGACGACCCAGCGCTCCAGGGTGTCCGTGGCCGGGCACAGGTCGAGGTCGTCTAGGAGGACGACCACGTGCTTCGATGCGAGACCGTCCCCTTCCGGGCGGGGCAGCGATGCCGCCAGAGCGCCAATGAACGACTTCCAGTGATCAGGCGACTCCCGCCGCTTGAGCGTCGCCTTCATCACGCTCTGCTCGTAGTGGGCGCTGCTCATGGCCATCTCCCTGGCCAGGGCGCGATGCGGCTCCTCCAGCGACAGCGCGGACTCCAGACAGCGCCGGTGCTCTCGCTCGAGATCGGCGCGCTCCTTCGCGCCGAGGTCCGCGGGACGTTTGTCGTAAGCGCACTGGATCACCGCCGCCATGATCCCCAGGTCTCGCTCGATCGTGGCGGCGTCCAGGACCCCGGTGCAGAGGACGTGCGGCGAGCAGGTCAGGCTGCGTCGGAGATGCTCGAGGATGGTGGTCTTGCCCGTGCCGCGGCGTCCGCACACCGCGATCACGTTGGGCAGCGGCCCCACGGCGGGCACTCGCGGGCGCTGGGCGCGCCCGCGTTCGTCCACCACGAACCGGCGCGCCGCGTGGAGGATCACCCGCTGCTCGTCCACGAGCTCCGGGAGCTTCTCGGCGTCCTGTGCGCTCACGCCGACCGCTCCCGCAGGATCGTGCGCGCCCAGGCCCGGTGGCACTGGGAGCGGATCCCCCACCTCCCGGGCTCCGTCAGACCCACCCAGCCCGCCATGAACAGGAGGGCGTCGTCGTCAGGGAGCTGCGTCGTCTCGTCGACGCTCTTCGCGTCTCCCCCCACGTAGACCTCGAGCAGCCGACGGCATGCGGGGGTCACCAGGAGCTTCAGGAGCTCGGGCTTCCAGCGCTCCACGATGTGAGGAGGGTTCTGCTCGAGGCTCCGGCCCGCCGCCGTGAACGACGCCTCCAGCGCGTCGAACGTCCTCACGCTCGGCAAGGTGTCGTCCACCGCGCGGAAGACCATGTGGGTCAGCAACGGCTGTCCGCCGACAAGGGCCTTCACGCGGCGGGCGAGCGCGCCGATCTTCGCGCGATTCGCCGCGAGCGACCGCGCGGCCTTCTTCTTCGTGAGCAGGAGCTCGACCCAGCGCTCGAGCTCGGAGGGGTCGAAGTGCGGCAGCCGGAAGGCCTTCCCTCGGGTGAAGATGGCGGAGCACAGTGTGTCCGACCTCAGCGCCCCGACTTCGTGTGTGGCGACGACGACGGCGCACCCGGTCTCGCGCCACCGGTCCGACTCGACGGCCGCCGCGAGCCTCCTCAGGATCTGGTCGCCCTCGCGCGCCCACTCTGGCCGGGTCCGGTCGAGGACGAGCCGGACCTGCGCGCCCGACTCCCGCTGCTGCTCCAGCGCGGCGTCGACCTGCTTCCCGGTCTCGCAGAACTCCCACTCCGCCGTCGAGCGGCCAGCCTTCTTCTTTCCCCCTCGTCGCGAGCTCCTGGTGAGCCAATTCAGGAAGGTGCTCATGCCGCCGCGTCGCTCGCCGACGACGATCATGTCCCTCGGAAGGCTGGAGCGTGGCAGCGCGCGGCTGGACGCCGGCGGTACGCGGAGAACACCTGGCAGACCGGTGACCGACTCGAGCCGGTAGGTGTCGGATGGCCAGTCCTGGATGTGGGGGGCGCGGGGCTTGGCGTAGAACAGGCCTTCGATGTCATTCACGAGGGCCTCTGCTTTCTTCCGGTTGGCGTGCGGTTCAGGATTGCGATCAGGTCCGAGAGCTTGTGCGTGAGGTGCTGGTCGATCGAGATGCCCTCGCGCTCGACGTGCCGAGCGAGCTCGAGCGGATAAATGTGCCCTGTGAATCGATACCGCCGACTCCCACCGGGGACGGGGCTGAGGAATACCGTCAGGCAGTTCCCGTCGAGCAGCCGCTGGTAGTGCAGCGGCGTGAATCGCGCGCTGAATCGGAACAGCTCGTGCTTGAGCACGGGATTCGACCGCAGGGTCTCGGCCACGAAATCGCAGGCGTCGGTCACGCTGAAGTGATAGCGCCGGTCGTCGGAGTCGGGGTCGGGCACCTCGATGGTGGTCCCTCCTCCCGGCACGTAGAGGCGGCGGACCAGCACGACGAACATGAGGTCCGAGAAGTGCATGGCGACCGGGTTGTCGCGCTCGCGCAGGTCCTCGTCGATCGGGAGTCGGGTCTCCTGGAGGTATTGCCAAACGGGGTTGCCGACATGGTCGATGGCCTCCCGAGCGTCTCGCAGGGTGATCGTCGTGTGCTGCCGCCGGCGGTGGAGGCGCTCGACCAAGGTCTGGCAGAGGGACTGAAGGAGCACGGGGATGCACCTCGAGCGCTCGAGGAACAGGGCGTGTGCCTGCTCGCGAGCAGCTTCACTCTCCCAGCGCAGCTCGAGGGGTGGCTGCTCCAGTCGGTCGATCAGCTGCCGCGCGGCGTCCGTGCCGAGGCGCTCGAGGACGAAAGCCTTGGCGATTCCACGACCCTTGACCCAATGGTTGAACGGCTGGTGGGGGTCCATGGTGTCGATGTAGGCGCGGTGATAGCCCACGAAGACGGACTGGCACACGCCTTCCTCTGCCAGCGAGCGCAGACGTTGAAGGAGGTCGGTGGCCGAGGCGCAGAGTTCGTCGACCTCGTTCACGAGGAGCACGGGGCGGATGGCGGCGCGCAGGGTCTCCTCGAATGCGAGCACGGGGTCAGGGTTCTTGGAGACCTGGAACGCGAGCCGCTTGCTCGCGTGACGAAGCTCGCGGAGGAGTCGCGCCGCGCTCCCGAGGCCAGCTGCGTCGAGCCAGATCGCCGTGTAGCCGCGATCGCGGAGCTGGGCCTCGAGGTGGCGGAGCAGGCTCGTCTTTCCGATGCGGCGTCCTCCGACAATGAGGTAGCTCGTCCTGCCGATCCCTTCGAGGATCTCCGCCGTCTCCGTCTCTCGGCCCACGAACACGGGGCTTCCTGGAGGGAGCTGGTTGCCGACCTGAAAGGGCGAGAAGGTCATGAGGCCTACCCGGTTGCGCACCGCTCGCCAGAACGCAGCGGGAATGTCGCGGCTGACGAGGAGCTCCTTGAGCTCAGGCTGGGTCAAGGCAGAGAGAACCTCGTTGGGCTCAAGGGTCTGGGCTACGGCGTCGGAGCCCGGGCCAAGCGTCGTCAAGACGACACCGTGCACTTCGCTTGAGCGGAGGAGCTGCAGGATCGCGTGCTTCCCGCGCCGCGGAGGCCTCAGGAGCAGAGCGATGAGGTGCACGGGCTCCCGGCTCCCCGGACCGTAGACATGATAGACGTGCTCGCTTCCGAGCTCCTGTCGAAGCTGCGTGACGAGTGCAGCGTGCGCCGGGCCCGCCTCACGTGGTGCACAGCCGGTGAGGTGCTCGAGTGCTCGCCTCACCCCATCGGCGCCTCTTGCTGCTTGGGCGACCGTTCCCCCGAAGATTCGGCCGAGCTCTACCACCAAGCTGGCCGCCTTTTGTTCTAAATCCTCACTGAGAAAGTGGAGGTCGTCACCTGCCTGCGCCAGCTCCTCTAGTGACAGCAGGGAAACGAGGGGCCCACCCAACACCTGCTCCATGAAGGCCTGTCCCGAGATTCCCCGTCCCCTCTCGAGCTTGACGCGCACCCAGGTGCGAAACGGCTCACGGAGGGCGGCGACCCCTCCCGCGGTCGTGAAGATGCCGCGCTGCCGGAGGAGTTCGTGCGTTCGCGCGATCAGGTCGAGCCTGTGCCGGACCATGCCGTGAAGGGCGGCGAGGCCCGGAGGGACCTCGAGGCCCACTCCCCTTCTCGGAGGGAGATAACCCTCCACCCGGAAGCGAATGCGCGCCGCGGCGTCCTCCCGGAGTGCGTTCACCGCGGCTTCGGATAGCCCGTGTCCCTCACGGAACCTCTCTAACTGGCCACGTTCGGGTCTCGCACTTCCGTCCAAAGCGGCCACCATCCCCGCGGCCAAGCTCGAACCATCGAGCTGGATCTTCGTGCGGGCGGCCAGCACCACGAGGGCGAGTTGTAGGGCGCCGAGACCCGCCAGATAAGACGCCATGACATCGTTCACAGGCCCGGCGAGCACGTCCTCGTGGCGGAAGATGTCGGAGGGATTGAAGCTCGACGCCCACTCGAGGACGAGCTCCAGACGACGATCGAGGGCGTCGAACACGGTCCTCGCCAGGCCCTCTAGCAGCGGATGCTCGCGGAAGAAGGTGCCCGACAGGGCGTTCCGCATCTTCTCGTCGAGCTCGGGTCTGAAGCGGTTGAGCGCATGGAGCGTGATCCGAACCTCTCGAGGGCTCGGGCCTGGAACGGCTGCCTGGAGCTCGCAAGCCAGGGGCGTGGGCATGAGCCAAAGAAGGGCGGGCCAGTGCTCGTTCGGAACGGCGGAGGCCATTTCGCCGAGGCGCTGGTTCGACGTGAGAAGCTCGCGGGCGACGCGGTCGCCGTTCGAGATGACGATCCGGGTGCACCCGGCGGGGGGCGCCCAGCGCCTGCCGTTCTGCCGGGCACCGAGTGCCGTAAGCAGCGCTGATACCGGCTCGGTTCCGGCGGTAAAGGCGTCTTGCTTGTCGTCCAAGGCCACGTGCCGAGTGCCCCGGAGCTTGATCAGCTCGGCGACGAGCCCACCATGACCGAGGCGCGGATCCATGGCCAGGACGTGCATGCCCCGCGAGATCGACTCGAGCTGCTTCGCGAAGGCAGCGAACAGCTCCGGTGGAGTTTCGAGCTGGACGTGCTCGTCCTTCGGGAGGGGAACGAGCCAGCGCTGCTCGTGACGTCGTTCGGGCGGGGCAGTGGTGGCGACGAAGACCTCCAGGGGACGAGTTGCGTCGTCGACGCCTCCGACCACTTTGAGGTGGCGGGGGAGGGAGGGCGCGTCCCAGGAGTAGTGCAGGGGGGTCGTCACCTGACGAAGCGACGACGACGAGAAGTGGAGTGAGAAGCGGGCACCCGGGACCATGTCTCCGTCGACCGAGAGGTCGAGCAGGACCTCCACCAGGCGAGGTCCGCGCCAGGTCCGCACCGGGTTGTCGATCCGCAGCCGCAGTCGTCTGCGCACCGCTCCGCGCCGCACGTCGATCGCGGCGCCGAGGTGCCGGCAGAAGCGCTCATGGGCGGCGGTGAGCCATGGCCCCCATCCCAGGGCTGACCTTGGCGGCACCGGCGGCGTCTTCAAGTCGTCGAGCCACTGCAGATGGACGTCCCGCGGCTGTTCCTGCAGCTGGGGCGCTTCGAGGAACGGCCGGGCGAAGTGGATGGCCTCGAGTAGCGGCTCGGGCAGGGGCGCGGAGCGCCCGAGCCACTCAGCGCCCTCCGCGAGTCGCTGCAGGTCCTCCCAGGTCGCCGTCGGACTGGCGAGGAAGGCAAGGAGTCGGTAGACGCTGGCGACCTCCCGGCTCGAAGCACTGGCTGCACGCATCCGGAGTCTGGCGAGCACGTCCGGATCGGCGGGCGAGGTCGCGAGGTTCAGTCCCCGGGCCAGGTCGTCCACCAACGCGAGGTCGGCGCCGGCGACGAGCGACGCGAGGGCGCCGACGGCTCCGGGGCCGATCCACAAGGCGTCGAGCACCTGCTCATCGATCCGCGTCTCGCTGGCGGACCGCGGCAGGCCCTGCAGGAGCGCGACCTGAACCGATCGCGCCTCCTGAAGGGAGGGGGCGAGTCGCTGCCATGCCGAGCGTCTGTTCTGGACCCACCTGCGCTTGATGAGCCGAGCGCCGAACCCGCGCAGCGCGTCGGCGACGACCGACTCTGCCGTGGGCGGGTTCTGGGAGGCGAGCTCGGTCACCCGAGCAAACAGCTCCGAGACGAGCGCCTCCGTGCGCTCAAGGTCGTCCGGCGCGCGAAGGCGAGCGAGCTGTTGGAGCTCTCGCCAGGTCGCCTGCCGGAGGAAGGGCGTGGCGAGAGCGACCGTGTCGGGCCGGTCGGAGGCCTGGCAGAGGCGCTTGAGGACGACGCCTCGCCCCAGCGGGGTCCGAGGGCTCCACGACGACTTCGCGGGTTGCTCCGCCCAGGCCAGGGCCTGCGCCGCCTCGTAGCGGAGGGCGTCGGGAGGCTCGATCCGGGTGGCCTGGCAGTCGAGCAGGGCACGTCGAGCCTTGGCGAGGGCCGCCGACTCGTCGACGTGCCGGTACACGGAGACCGATCCGGCGAAGTCGACGAGCGTCATCGTCGCGCGGTCCTGGTGGAGAGTCACCGCGCCGCTCTTGACCGGAAAGAAGTGCTGCCGCGACCAGAGGGTGCTGCCGTCCTCCGGCGCCAGCAACGCAACCTCCCCGGAGGTCGTCACGACCAGGAGATGTCCGCCGGGCAAGGGCGAGCAGGCCAGATGGCGAACCGCACTTGCTCGCCGGTTCTCCCAGCACGGGACGAGTTCGGTGCGGTCGTTCGAGAGTGTGAGAGACACGACGTAGCCCGAGCTCGTTCCGACGACGACGTTCGGTGCGCCCTCCCCTCCACTGGCGGCCAGCGCCCGAACCCGACCTGGCATGCGCCGCCGGCACACGAGACGGCTGGTGAGGCCGTGTCCGGTCTCCTGGACCTCGACGAGCTCCACGCCCGGCCCTCCCCACGAGAGCGCCAGGAGCCAACTTGCTGGACTGCGCGCGACGGTGGCCAGCATCGTGGGCCACGGGCGGGGGAGGTCGACTGCGAATGGAGCGGCCAGCTCGTCGCCGCTCCAGGGCGACAGCTGCGCGCGCTTCCCTTCGCGGTCCTGCAGGAGCACCCACAGGCTCGTGGGGCCAGGGGCGACAGCGCGGAAGAAGACCCCAGGGGGAGCCTTCCGCGGCGGGCTCAGCGTGGCCGGTCGGTTCGTCAGATCGCCGATCCGAAGGTCGGTGTCGCTCGCGAGCGCCAGCCGCATGTCGGCGAGCGCGACGGCGGTCCTGGGCGCGAACCAGTCCGTCGGAGTGACGTCCACGAGTTCGGTCCACCGGTCGTGATCGAGCTTGTGGAGCCCGCCCTTCGAGACGAGAACGATCCCCCCAGGGGCAGGCCGCACCAGGGCCACGTGATCAGAGATCGACGGGATGATCGCTTCGAGCGCGAACCGCTCCCACCAGTCCTCTGCGTGCATGGCGGCGATCGCGCAGGGCTTGCTCGACTTTGTGCGGAGCTCGGTCCGGCAGACATGGGCATGGAACCGCAGGTGGGCCGCAGCCGTCCGGTCGTCGGCGACGCGAGCGTCGGCCGCCTCCGTCGACAGCTCGGTCAGCGGTGGCTCGGGAATCGCCTCGCGTGGGAGGCGGTTCAGCTCGAGGTCGATCCGCGCCTGGAGGCCGTAAGGGAGGATCTTGTAGACCTCGAGCAGCGTCGCGGCACCCGGCCAGGCATCCGCGGTCCACTGGCCGAGATGCCGCTGGACGACCCGGAAGATCGGGCGCAGGGAGGGCTCCTCGAGCGGCTGAATGAAGAGCTCTGCAAGACGCGAGCCGTGGTCGTGTGGCGCGGGCTCCGCGAGGGCTCGATCCAGGAGCAGGGCGAGCTGGCCGGATCGCAGCCGTTCGCCCGGAGGGCTCTGCTCGCACCACGCGATCCAGTCCGCGAGCGTGCGCAAGGAGTGCCGCTCGGCGAGGGCGTCGACGAGGGCGCCGTAGCAGCGCTCGGTCTCCGTGGGTGACACGCGGACGACCAGGTGCACGCGGGGCTCGTCGGTGGCGACGAGGAGCCGCGGCTCTCCGGACCGCGTGGGCTTCACCGGGGCGAGCGCGCCGGGCTGCCACGTGAGCGTCCAGGTCCAGGACGGCGTACCTGCCGCCAGGGTATCTGCGTCGTCGAAGCCCACGAGGGACTGGTCCCGGGACACCACCGCGCCGCCTTCGCCGAGAGAGGCGATGGCCAGCCCTTCGAGCGCGTGCGAGGACCCGACCTCGACGGAGGACACGGTCGACCAGAGTGCGTCGCCGAGCAGCGCGGCGCACGTGGCGTTCCCGGGCGGCCGAGGGGGCGGCGTCGAGACGAGGTCCCGGTCGTGTGGCCCCGCGACGTGACACGTGAGCATCCAGGGCGGGGCGCGATCACCTTGGGGGGCGAAGCTCGCGGGGCGATCGCCCTCGATGGAGCAGTCGTAGATGCGGACGCCCGTGGGGGTCGCGCTCGTCTCGACCGCCACGACCAGCGACCGCGACGCCCGGAACGGGTTGGCGGCGCGCGTGGGAAACAGCCCGAGGAGCCGATCGCGCGCGGGGTCGAAGTCGTCCAGCGAGGCGGACCACAGCGGGTCGTGCGCGACGTCCCCTCCTTCGCGGTCGACGATCCGCAGCGCCTGGACGCGGCCCTCGGTCGTGACGACGAAGACCTCGGTGACGTCCGGCTCGCCTGCGGGTCCGGCGACGAGGAGG
Organism: Planctomycetota bacterium; assembly: GCA_023954375.1. Classification (GTDB taxonomy): domain Bacteria; phylum Planctomycetota; class J058; order J058; family J058; genus JAMLIC01. The sequence continues at coordinate 380,035 of JAMLIC010000003.1, read as the reverse complement.
CTCGCGCTGCCCTCGAGCGGGATGGTCCGCTGGACCAAGAGGTGGCGCTCGAGCAGCTCGTCCAGGTCGCCGAGCGCGTGGATGAGCTCGGCGGAGGGGGAGTCGGGGCCGAGCGAGAGGGCGCGAAGGAGGCGATCGTGCTCCGAGGCCACGCGTCACTCCCCTCGCGGGCGCCGGCGACGCCGACTGACCGTCCTCGGCTGCTCGGGCTCGGCCGCCGGAGGGGGCGCAGGCGTCTCCTCCGGCGGGACGAGAGACTCGAGGAGCTCCTTCGCCAGTCTGGCACGCTCGTCGCCAAGCGGTCGTCGCCACCACTCGACATAGCGCTCGAGCTCGCGGCGTGTGGAGCGGTGTTCCGCGTCGCGGAAGCCGCACCGCCGTGCGAGCTCCTGCGCCGCGGCTCGGGCCGAGGCTGCGGGGGAGTAGCCCGGCGACCTGCTGGAGACGAAGGTCACGAGCGCGGTCTCGCCCAGTGCGAGCAAGTCGATGACGATGCGAGTGCTGAGGTTCCAGGCCGTGTCAACGGCGGTCGCGTGGTGGTCTTGTCCGAGCCCGTAGTGAACGGTGCACCAGAGCTCGTAGGCCAGGGGGTCGCCGAGGACGCGTCCGAGCGCGAGGGTGTTGTAGCCGGCGCGCCAGCTCTCCGTTCCCCTCGGCGCCCGCCCGAGGGCGGCACGGTAGGCGTCGTGCGCGGCGACGAGGCACTCGTGCTCCCGCTTGCTCCGCCCGGTAGCCTCGGCGGCGACCCGGGTCGCTCTCATGTGAAGGAACTCGGCCATTCGCTTCCGGGCCGCGCCGATGAAGTTGAAGGACCGCACGACGTCTCGCATGGCGGCTTCCGAGCGCGGCGCCGATCGGGCGAGCGCCTCGAGCGGCTGGATCGCGTGGTCGAGGCCCTCGATGCCCAGTTCGAATGCCGCCTTGGCCTCGTCGGGGTCCGCCGGGGGCTCCTCGATCGGTCCTCGTGCGCGGTCCATGGCCGCGGTCGTCGTCCTCTGCGCCGCCTCGTATCGGACATGGAGGAGCTGCTCCTCGAGATCGTCCGGAACGGCGAGATAGGCGAGGAGGCTTGCCCAGTCGTGGTTGCGGTGTGTGGTCCCGGCGAGCGCGCAGCGCACGGCGTGCAGCACGGCCCTGGGGTCGTCTCCCCGGAGCAGCCCGGCGTAGAGGATCTCGGTCATCCGCACCGAGCCTTCGTAGGTGAGCGGGAACTGGGATGCGACGACGAGCGGTACGCCCTCCTCGTGCAAGGTGTGGGCGAGGCTGCCGCCCGGGAGCAGGACCGCGCGCTGCTGGCCGCTGTCGCAGGCCGCAATGCTCACGACGATCGGTTGCGAGCGCGACCCTCCGCTGGCCGGAATGCGCAGGGCGCAGGCCAGTCGGTCGGCGGAGACGCGGTCGATCGAGCCGCCCGCACCCCGGGCCGCGCTCAGGGCGAGGCCGAAGCGTTCATCGCCGCTGTCCCGGACCACGACCCCGTGCGCCAGCAGGTGGACGTGCGTGAAGCTCGTCCGCCGGCAGGCCTGTTCGATGTCCTGCCAGGTTGCCTGCTCGAGGACCGTGATGTGGTCCCGGAGGTGTTTCCGCTCGTCACGGAGCTGGGGGGCGAGCGCGAGGCGGAGCGCCTGAAGGTGGGCCTTGACGAGCTCGGGCTCGACCCCCGACCAGGCGAAGAGGATCTTCGGCGTGGCGCGCCAGTCCGTGCCGCGCTGGGCGCAGCGCGTCTGGCGCGAGATCGACAGCGGTCCGTCGGCCTGAAGGAAGAGGGGGCGCCCCTCCCCGGGGAACCCGCGCGGGGACCGGGCCAGCTCGAAGGGAAGGAGGGAGAGCTCCTGCGATGAGAAGATCAGCTTCACGTGGGTGAGGCGCTTGCCGCCGTCGGTGCACAGGTCTGCGAGGAGGCCCGGGACGGCGCCGAGCAGCGCCCCCATGGCCTCGGCGAGCTCCTGGAGGGCGCCCGGCCGCGAGCCCTCCCGGCCGGGGTCATAGCGCAGCGCCTGGAGCCGGTCCATGAGGCGGGCGTGCTCGAACGGCAGGTGGATCGTGCACGCCTCGTGGCGGCCGCTGAGCGCCAGGTAGGGGGTCAGCGGCGAGACGAGCTGGTTGTGCGAGGGACCCTGGCGGATCAGCTCCAGTTCGATCTCTCGCACCTGGAGGCCGGCTCGAGCGCTCATGACGACGCTACCTCCCGCTCCCGCCAGCCCTTGGACTTGTCCGCGTTCTCGTGCTCCTCGATGACATACAGACGCGTCACGGTTCCTTGCGGGGTGCTCGAGACGCTGGCCACGGAGCGGACGTGCTTGATCATCTTGATGTCGGCGTACTCCGGTTTGAAGCGACCTGGATCATCGAGGGCGTCCATGCCCATGGGCGGCTTGACGCCGTGGCAGAGGACGTCCCAGGCCCTCGCGAACGCGTCCTCGTCGTCGAGCCAGGTGGCCTCCATGAGGCGGATCCATGTGCCCGTGTTGACGTACCAGCCCCTGCCGTGTGAGCGACGGAGCGCGCGGTGCAGATGCGTGTGACCGGCGATCAAGACATCGATGCCCGGGTCGACGCGAGCGTCCAGCTGCTCGAACGTCTCGTCCGGCGTCCAGGGCGAGAACGTTCCCTTGAGCCCCTCCTCCAGCCACTTCCTCAGGAGCTTCCGGACGACCTCCGGCGTCGTCAGGCCCCGCGTGACCCGCCGCCACCAGTCGGTGGGCCCGAGGAGCTGCGGTGCGGTCGTTCCGGGGCCGAGAAGCGCGCCGTCCGATCCCGCCTTGAAGGCCAGGAACTCGAGCGGAGGTCGGGGGTCGCCGTAGAGTTCCTTGAAGGGGTCCAGCTCTCGGCCCCGGCCCGGGCTCCTGGGGTAGGCGTCCAGGTCGAGTGCCGTCGAGAGGACGTCCTCGAGAACGAGCAGGTCGTCGCGCGGACCGTGGTCGAGTTCCTGCTCGGCGTCCTCCTCGATTTCGTCAGCGAGGAGGCCGCGGGCGCGCCTTCGGCCGTCCACGACGCGACGCAACCCGACCGGGATCAGCCCGCCGACGTGCTTGAGCTTCGTCGGGTCGAGGGCCAAGGCGAGCGCCACGGGGAGCTCCCACTCGGGCTTGAGCAGGTCCACCCACGGGAACCGTCGCTTGACGTCGTTCATGACGTCGATCACCAGTCGCGTGCCCGCGCAGGGGACCCAGGGCGGAGCTGGACGGCCCATGGTCACGTCTCGCGACGCTCGATGCAGCATGCCCAGGTCGATCACGTTGAAGGAGTCGACCTCGTTGCCGTGGACGCAGAGGACCTCTCGACCGCCGATGCGGCAGCGAAATCCGACGCCGTCGAGGCGCAGGTGGACCCGGGCGCGTGCGCCGTGGTTGCCCTGCGTCAGGTCGACGACCAAGCTCTCGTGCACCGCGGGGACCGAGAGCTCGATGTCGTGATTGCCGAGGACCAGGACGAGGAGGCGGTTCGGACGCGCAACGAACCTCTGAAGCGCGTCGAAGACGGGGCTGAAGGCCGGATCGCTCCTGATCCGTCGCAGTATGGACACCGCGGTCGCCGCGCTGAAGTAGCTGGCGCCTGGTTCGGCGAGGAAGTCGACGATGTCACCGTTGAGACAGAGCCCCACGCGTCGACTTTTGTCACTCGCCCCGATCTTGTCGATCGTCCAGGCCAGGGCGGGGGCCTGGTTGAAGATCTGGAATCCGGGTGCTCCGCCGAGGTGAAGGTCTGACACGACATGCAGTTCGTCGAGTTCGATCACCCCATCCTGACTCATGGCCCTCTCCTCTTCCCGCGTCCCGATGGTCAGAGCTGCGCCGAGCTCCCGCGCGCAGCTCAGGACCAAGGAGGGGGGGGTGGGCAGGTGTTGAGTCCCTGGTTCCAATGCGCAACGTTGCGTGGATCGACGGTAGCACGAGGGTTACCCCGACAGCAACCGCTCGCATTCATGGGTGCTTATGCGCTTCGGTCATGGGTGCTGCGGGTGAGGCCGACGGCGCAAGCCGCTTGGTCCCTCTCACGGTCAGTTGTCCGAGTTAAACGCGAATCCCTGGCCTCGAGCCCTACCCGCTTCCCGGCAGAGTTTCGCGTTCGGCCCTGCCGCCGGCGGCAACCGCTCGCCAGCTTCCCGATCCTCGCGCCCTCTCCGCGGTCCAACCTCCGCAGCCCCCGTCCAGCGCGCCGGCCCGCCCCTTGCCCACAGGCCGCGCATGGACGACCGCGACCTGCTCCTCCGCCTCCGTCTCGCGCGCGCCCGCGGCGTCGGCCCGCGCGCCGTGCTCCTCTTGCACGAGCTCCTCGGCTCGCTCGACCCGCTCCTCGATGCGTCCCCGCCCGACCTCGAGGCGCGGGGCGTGCCGCCGCGGGTCGCGCGCGCCCTCGGCGACCCCGCCCTCGCGCGCCGCGCCGAGGCCGAGCTCCTCCGGCTCCGGGCGCTCGGCGCCACGCTCCTCGGCGCGGGTCTGCCGGGCTACCCCGAGGCCCTCCACGCGCTCCATGACCCGCCGGTCACGCTCTCCGTCCGCGGCGGCATCGCCCCGGACGACGCCCGGGCCGTGGCGATCGTCGGCGCGCGGCGCGCGACGCCGGCGGGCGTCGAGGTCGCCCGCGGGCTCGCGGCCGACCTCGCGGCGGCGGGCGTCACGGTCGTCAGCGGCCTCGCGCGCGGGGTCGACCGCGCCGCCCACGAGGGCGCGCTCGCCGCCGGCGGCCGCACGATCGCGGTCCTCGGCTCCGGCGTCGCCAACCCCTACCCGCCGCAGCACGCGGGGCTCGCCGAGCGCATCGCCCTCGCCGGCGCCGTGGTGAGCGAGCTCGAGCCCGACGCGGCGCCCTCGCGGCACACCTTCCCGCAGCGGAACCGGATCGTCGCCGCGCTGTCGCTCGGCGTCGTCGTGGTCGAGGCCGGCCCCCGCAGCGGCGCCCTGATCACGGCCGACCTCGCCATGCAGGTCGGCCGCGAGCTGTTCGCCGTGCCGGGCTCGGTGCTCGAGCCGCTGAGCCGCGGCCCGCACCGCCTCCTGCGCGAGGGCGCGCACCTCGTCGAGTCGGCGGCCGACGTCCTCGACGTGCTCTTCGGCGTCGGGCCGCGCGAGGACGGGCTGGGCGCGCTCCTGTGCGAGCGGACCGAGGACGACGCCCCGGCCGTGACGGGCGGCCTCGACGCGGTCTCCGCCCGGGTGCTCGGCGCGCTGGCCGCGCGCGACCCGCGGACGCTCGAGCGGCTGGCCGCGACGACGACGCTCCGGGTGGAGGAGGTGATGACGGCGCTGGGGCGCCTCGAGCTCGCCGGGCGGGTGCGGGCGTCGGCGGCGGGCTACGTGCGGGTGGGCGCGTGAGGCCGTCGCCCTCAGCCCTCGAGGAGCTCGGCGCAGGCGATCAGCGCCAGCACGCACTCCGCCGTGACCCCCGGCCGCAGCTCGGCGCGGCTGAGGTGCGACCGGAAGGCGCCCAGCGACAGGCCGGTGTTGCGGACGAAGTGGCGGTGCCGGGGGGCGAGCTGGAGGGCCAGGACGCCGCGGGCCTCGTCGAGGGTGCGCGCGCGGAGCGCCTCGGCGTCCGGGTGGCCGCGGCGCGCGGCGAGCCGGGCGACGCGGGCCAGCGCGGTCAGGCGGCGGGCGCGGGTCACGGCGTCGGCGTCGTCGTCGAGGCTCCCGGCCGAGAGCTGCGCGCGCCCCCAGGCGAGGGCGCGGTCGCCGGCGCCGGACTCCGGCAGGACGGCCTCGAGCGCCACGAGCGCCTGCACGGCCAGCGGGTCCTTCGGCTCCTCGCGGGCGAGGCCGGCGAGGTCGAGCAGCGCCGCCCGGTCGGGCTCCGGCTGGGCGAGGAGCCCGAGCAGCGCCATGGCGCGGGTGGGCGGGGTGGCGGCGGCGTGGAGGCGGGTCGCCAGCGCCCGCGTGACCTCGCCGCCCGGGCCCCGCCCCTGGGCGCCGAGCTGGACGACGGTGGCCAGCGCGGCGGCCTCGAGCGTCGCCTGCGCCGCGGGGTCGTCGTGCGCGGCCCCCCGGGACGCCGGCGGGAGGAGCGGCAGGAGCTGCCGCACGAGGTGCTCCGCCGCGGACAGGAGCACCGGGTCGCTCGACTCGACGTGGGCCCAGGCGCAGGCCAGCGCCACGCGGGCGGCCTCGGCCGGGGCCGCCTCCTCGGGGTCGAGCGTGCGCCCCGTGGGGTCGTGGCTGCGGGCCAGGAGGGTGGTCCCCCGCGGACGTGGCGGGCCTTCCTCGTCGCCCTCCTCCGGCTCCGGGCGGAGCTGCGTCGTCAGCCAGCGAGCGCCGGCGTGCGCGGCCTCGCGCAGCTCGCCGGGCAGGCCCTGCGGGAGCGGCGTGGGCTCGCCGCGCTCGAGGCGCACGGCGGCGACGCCCGGCGCGGGCGAGAGCCAGGCGTCGGTCTCGAAGCGGAAGGCGCTGGGCGCCCCCTGCCAGGCCTCGGCCGAGAGGCCGGCGCTGCGCGTGGCGTGCGAGAGCATGGCCGGCAGGTCGGCCAGGGCCGCGGTGAGCGGCTCGGACGGGAGGCAGTACGCCTCCTGGCGGTCGACCCGCAGGGCCAGCCCGTGCACGCCGCGGCGCAGGGGCGGGTCGGTCTCGAGCTCGCCCCGCCGGCCGGTGAGGATCGTCACGGCCTCGAGCGTGTGGCCGACCTCGACCTGGACCGCGCCGTCCTTCACCGAGATCGGCGTGTAGCCGGGCCGCTCGAGGACGCCCTGGATCGCCCCCTTGAGGGCCGCCGCCAGGTTCTTGCCCCGGCCGCGCCCGCGGAAGACCCTCCCGCCGCCACCGGCGCCCGTGGCCGTGTAGACGGTCACGAACACCGGGCGCTCGTCGAACGAGAACAGCCGCGGCGGTCCCTGGGCGAGGACCTCGTCCTCCGGGTCCGCCGCCCCGGGCAGGCGGAGGCGGATCGCGGCGCGCACGGCGTCGACCATCACGCGGCGCGTCTCCTGGTCGAGCGGCTCGCTGCGCTGCTCGAGCCAGCGGCGCACCTCGGCCAGGTTGTCCGCCTGCGCCGCGCGCTCGTCCTGGTTTCGCCCCTGCACGAGCTCGAGGTAGGCGCGGCCGATCCCCTCGGCCTGCTCGGAGCGGCCGAGGCGGCGGAGGGCCTGGAAGGCCAGGAACTCGGTCCCCGGGTCCTTGACGGGCCGCTCGCGGGCGGCGGACAGGGTGGCCAGGGCGCTCTCGGCCTGGCCGGTGTAGAGGAGGCAGCGGGCGAGGCCGTGGAGCGGGTCGAGCGACTCCGGGACGAGCTCGTGCACGCGCCCGTAGGCCTGCAGGGCCCGACGGTGCTCGCCCATCTGCTCCGAGACCTGCGCGAGGAGCGCCCAGGCCAGGGCGTTGCTCGCGTCCTTCGCGAGGGCGCGCTCGACCTCGCGCCGCGCGGCGCGCAGCTCGCCCTGGGCGGAGAGGGCCCGCGCGAGGATGTAGCGCGCCTGCGCGTCGTCCGGCTCGTCGGCGAGGTGCGCCTCGAGCTCGCGCCGCGCCGTGGCGACGTCGCCGGTCTCCATGGCGCGCATGGCCCGGGCGATCGCCGGGTCCGGCTTCTTCTCCTCCGCGCGCGTGACCCGCCGGCCCGCGGCGTCGCGCTCGGGCGGCGGCCCGCCGGCGCAGGCGGCGAGGAGGAGCAGGAGCGGCGCGCTCGCGGCGAGCGCCGGTCGGCGGGACGGACTGGGTCGTGGCATCTCGGCCCCTAGGACGGGGGTGGGTTCAGCCGGCTCGGCCGGGGCGCGGCTCGCGCCCGGCCTTGCAGGAGGGCGATCAGCCTAGCGCACCCGAGCAGGACGGGGTCCCTGGCGCCCCGGCCGCCCCGGCCACCGCGCAGGAGCGCGGTTCCTGCAAGGGCTTATGGCCGCGTAACGGGCCCGGCGTGCGGTCCGTAATCGGGGGCAGGACGCCGTACGCGACGACGCCCGGCCGGTGGCCGGGCGACAGGGACCGCGATGACGACCGCGACGAAGACCCCTCCGCAGAAGGCTCGGCGGCCCCTACTCGCCGGCGGTGGCGACCGCGACGGCCGGGCGGCTCGCCTGATCGGCGGGCTTGCGCTCGAGCTCCTTGTGCCCGCACGTGCACTCCCAGAGCACGAACGCGGTCTCGCGCTCGACCACGTCGTACACGAAGTCCATGGGCTTCTTGCAGGCCTTGCAGGTCAGCTGGCTCATGTGTTCCCCCCGGCGACCATCACGTCGCCGCCCGCCCGACACCAGGGCTGTGGGGGATTTTTCGGACGCGCTCCCGAGAGTTCAAGTACAAAACGCGTCTCCTCCCGCCGCGTCCCGGCGAGGGGGTTCAACACGTTGACGATCGCGCGCTTAGGGTCGGGCGCCGACCCTTGGGCGATCCTTGTCAGGCCGGGGCGGGGTGTCTACGATCCCGCTCCCACGCGAGCCCCCGGCTGACGGGGGTGCCCCGGCGCGCGCCGGGGCGGGCGCATCCTCGAGGAAGGAAGGCGGAATGTCCGACGAGCCGGTGGCCTATCTCGGCGGAGACCAGGGGGGCAAGCGGCCCCCGCCCGACGGCGAGGAGGTCGACGGGTACCTCGGCGGCGCGGCCGACGACGAGGCGCTCCCCGCCCTCCCGCCGCAGGAGTCGCACGAGTCCTACTCGGCCCGCGACTTCCTGGACTCGGAGGTCCAGGAGCAGGCCGACCCCTACGCCGACCCGTACTCCGACCCCTACGGGGCGCCGGCCGGCGAGGCGGCCGGCTACGGCGACTACGAGGGCTACGACGCCGCGGCCTCGGCGGACACCGACCCGTCGTACTTCGAGAGCATGGCCCACGGCGGGACGGCGACCGACGAGGCGCCGCCGGCCGAGGAGTACGGGGCCGACGACTACGGGCAGGAGGACGCCGACCAGCCCAAGACGATCTCGCAGCAGGACGCCGAGAGCATCATCCGGCGGATCACCACGAAGCGGATCCTGCCGCCCGAGTCCGCGACCGAGAAGAAGCCGGCGGTCGCGCCGCCGCCCAAGCTGACCGAGGTCGGCGGCGGGGTGCGCCTGTGGCCGATCTTCCTCACGCTGCTGATCATCGCGGCCATGGCGGTGGGCTTCTTCGGCGAGCAGATCGCGAAGGAGTTCCCTGGCCTGCGGCCCTACATGGTCTGGCTGCCGCCCGAGGAGGTCGTGGCCCCGCCGACGATCGTCGAACCGATCGACCCCAACGAGGTCGCGCGCAAGAAGCTGCTCGAGATGGTCGTCCTCAGCGAGGCCAAGGCGTTCGGCGTGCAGCCCAAGGACGTGCCGCCGACCGCCGCCAAGCCGGCCGTCGCCCCCGTGGGAGGTGGTCAGTGAAGCGTCGCGCCAGGCTCTCGATCAGCGCCGCCCTGGTGGCGGCCGCCGTCTTCGCCGCCGCCGCCCCGAGCGAGGCGGGCGTGATCGTGCTCAAGAACGGCGAGGTCCTCATCGGCCGGATCCGCGCCGACGAGGACACGCAGGAAGAGCTCATCATGCGCTGGCCGTACAAGGAGCGGACCGACCGCGGGGAGATCAAGATCCCCAAGTTCCGCATCCGGTGGTACGACCGCGACGCGGACGAGCCGACCGACGCCTACTGGGAGAAGTACGAGAACGAGAACATCGACTCGAAGTGGATGCCGAGCCTCGAGAAGTGGCGCATCCGCAGGCGCTCGCAGACGGAGGGGCACGACGTGCTCGTCTTCGAGGGCTTCGACTCGCCGCGCGGCAAGCTCAGCCCGGTGCCGGTGCAGACGAGCGACTTCGAGATCCGCAAGCCGGACGGCTGGACCTCGGCCAACGAGGACGGGATCATCATCTTCGTCTCGGACCAGGCCGGCATCGACGGCTACCGCGCCCGCATCCACGTCTTCGCCGTGCCGTCCCTGCCGAAGGAGTCCACCGAGAAGCAGGTCGAGTGGGTGCAGCGCGAGATCGCGCGCCTGGGCCAGGGGAGCGGCAACAAGTTCGAGGTGCGCGAGAGCGGCCGCCTCAAGCCGGCGCGCGGCGGCTTCGATCAGGAGCTCCTGACCTCGACCACGCGCGGCGAGCGCACGGTCTTCAGCCTGCGGCAGGTGAGCTTCCGCGACAAGAAGACCTACTTCTTCTCCGCCTATGCCGACGAGCGGGACTTCAGCGGCCTGGAGATCCTCTTCAAGGCCTGCATGCGCAGCCTGCAGATCCATGAGGACCAGCGCGCGCAGCCGGGGAGCAGCCCGCCGGGGGCCACGCCCCCGCCGGCGACCCCGAGGTAGGCGCCGGATCCGTTCCTGAAGACCGCCAGGCGGCGGCGACCCACCGGGTCGCCGCCGCCCTCGTTTCGTCGCGGCCCCGGCTCCCCGGGCATTCGCCCCGGCGGGCCACCGGCGCTATACTGCCCCGGCCCGATCCCGGGGGGTCGCGGCGAAGCCTCCCTCGAACCAGGTCGCTGTCTCCGAGAGGACGCCTCATGACGCCGGAGGATCGCACGGTCGACGGAGCCACCGTCGATGAGGTCGCCCACGGGGCGCCCGAGGCGAGCCCGGAGCCCGCGGGCGGTCCCCAGCAGGCGGGCGCCGCGGCGGACGCGGCGGCCACGAGCGAGGGTGAGGCCAGCTACCATCGCGCGCTCGACGCCTACATGAACGGCGACCTCCAGGGGGTGGTGCGCCTCATCGACGGCGTGACGGACGCCGACGGCGGGCTGCGCTCGCGGCTCGACCGCCTGCGCCGCCGCGCGACCGAGCGGCTCCAGAAGGGCGAGGGCGCCGTGGCAGTCACGCCGGGGGAGGGCGGCGAGGCGGCGCCGGCCGCCGACGATCCTACGCAGGGTGCGGGCGGCGACGACGAGGCCCGGGAGCCTGGGCCCGACGACGCGACCCAGGCGAGCAGCGAGGCCCCGGGCGCCGATGGTTCTCCGGGCGCCGATGGTTCTCCGGGCGCCGATGGTTCTCCGGGCGACGGGGGCGATCCGTCGCAGGCCGAGGCCCCGCCCGCCGATGCGATCGCGGAGTCGCCGCCGGCCGAGCAGGCGGAGGCGCCCGTGGCCGAGCAGGCGCCCGTGGCCGAGCAGGCGCCCGTGGCCGAGCAGGCGCCCGTGGCCGAGCAGGCGCCCGTGGCCGAGCAGGCGCCCGCGGCCGAGCAGGCTCAGGCCCGGCCTGGGGTCGATCCGACCCGCGCCTCCCCGTCGCCGCTGGCGGAGCGCCCGCCCGCGCCCGCGGCCCGTCGGCCCGGGACCGCGAGCGAGCGGGTGCCCGCCGTGCGCCCGCCCAACAAGCCGCAGGAGGGGACGCCTCCGCGGCCGGCGCCCCGGCCCGCCCCCGGGAAGCCCGCCGCCGCGCCGCCGCGGCGGCCCCCGAGCGGCGTCGTCCCGATCCCGGCGGGCCTCGGCGGCCCGCCCGCGCCGGCGGCGGTCGGCCTCAAGGCCGAGCTCGACCGGGTCACGGGCGAGCTCGACCGGCTGCGCAAGGCCGTGGGCGGCGTCGAGGTCCACATCGTCAAGGTGGCCGAGGCCTACCAGAAGCTGGCGAAGGACGGCAAGCGCAAGGACCAGGCCTACGACCAGCTCTACGAGGAGCTGCGGCAGTACAAGGACAACTTCCTCAAGGCGGCGCAGAAGCCCGTCTTCCTGGACCTGATCCTCCTGTTCGACGGGGTCGCCCGGACCATCGCCAACTTCGCGGAGCTGCCCGACGAGAAGGTCACCCGCCAGATGGTCGTCGACGCCCTGACGCACACGCGCGACGAGATCCTCGAGCTGCTCTATCGCAGGGACATCGAGCGGATCGATGAGACCCCGAAGAAGCTCGACATCAACTTCCAGAAGCCGGTGACGCGGGTCGACACGGACAACGCCGACGAGGACCGCGACATCGTGCAGGTCGTTCGAGAAGGGTTCCGCTGGGGCGGCGCCGTCCTCCGCGCGCAGGAGGTCGTCGTCAAGCGGTGCACCGCGAGCAACACCAAGGAAAGAGAGACCCAGTAATGTCCGACGCCGGCAAGAAGCGGAAGATCGCGGGGATCGACCTCGGGACGACCTACTCGGCGATCGCCCACTTCGACGAGTACGGCAAGGTCGACATCATCCCGAACAGCGACAACGAGCGCATTACGCCCTCGGTGATCCTGTTCGAGGATGAAGAGGTCATCGTCGGCAAGATCGCCAAGAACCAGGCGGTCTCGAACCCCGAGAACGTCGTCCAGTTCGTGAAGCGCCACATGGGCGAGCCGGACTGGGTGCGCGTGATCAACGGGCGCGAGTACACGCCCGAGATCCTCTCGGCGATCATCCTCAAGCGCATCGTGTCGGACGCCGAGGACCAGATCGGCGAGCCGATCACGGACGTCGTGATCACCTGCCCGGCGTACTTCAACGACAACGAGCGCAAGGCGACGATGGACGCCGGCAAGATCGCCGGCCTGAGCGTCATCGGCATCATCAACGAGCCGACGGCCGCCGCGATCGCCTACGGCATGAACAACCTCGACCGCGACGTGAAGGCGCTGGTCTACGACCTCGGCGGCGGCACCTTCGACGTCACGATCCTGCACATCGACGGCAACAACGTGAAGGTCCTCGCGACCGACGGCGAGCGGCGCCTCGGCGGCAAGGACTGGGACGACATGCTCCTCAACCACGTGGCCGAGAAGTTCATCGACGAGCACAAGATCGACCCGCGCGAGGACGCCGAGGCCTACCAGGACCTGGTGATCAAGGTCGAGGAGGCCAAGAAGACGCTCTCGAAGAAGCCCCTGGCGAAGATCTTCGCCCAGTGCGGCGGCAAGAGCCTGAAGATGCAGGTCACGCGCGAGGAGTTCGAGGAGCTGACGCGGCCCCTCCTCGAGCAGACCGAGACCTACCTCGACGTCGTGCTCAAGAAGGCCGACCTGAGCTGGGACCAGATCGACGTCGTGATCCCGGTCGGCGGCATGACGCGCGTCCCGGCGATCACCCAGACGCTCGAGCGCGTCACGGGCAAGAAGCTGGAGAAGGGCGTCAACCCCGACGAGTGCGTCGCGGTCGGCGCGGCCTACTGGGCCGCGATCCTCATGGTCCGCGAGGCCAACACGCTGGCCGAGAAGATCCAGCAGGGCGTGGCCACCGAGGAGGAGAAGGCCAAGCAGACCGAGGCGGCGGCGGCGGTCGAGGAGGCGGTGCCCGAGGAGATCGTGGGCATGCTGGGCGGCGTCGTCGTCCAGAACGTCAACTCGCACTCGCTGGGCATCGTCACGATCGACAAGACCGGGGCGAAGAAGAACCTGATCATGATCCCGGAGCAGACCCCGCTCCCGGCGACGGTGACCAAGGTCTTCGGCACCTACATGGACAACCAGGTCACGGTCGAGGTGAAGATCCTCGAGGGCGAGAGCGAGGACCCCGAGGAGTGCAGCGAGATCGGCACCTGCGTGATCTCGGACCTGCCGCCGAGCCGCCCGAAGGGCTCGAAGGTGTCGGTCACCTACCACTACAGCGAGGACGGCCGCATCCACGTCACGGCGAAGGACCACCAGACCTCGCAGATGGTCAAGACGGAGATCAAGCGCGAGGCGCAGGGCCTGACCGAGGAGGAGATGGCCCAGAAGGGCGAGGAGATCGCGCGCCTGCTCGAGCAGGGGGCCGACGAGGGCGACGGGGCCGGCGGCGGGGACGACCAGGGCTACGCCGAGGGCGGCTACGCCGACCAGGGCTACGCCGACCAGGGCTACGCCGAGGGCGGTGACCAGGGCTACGCCGAGGGCGGCGGCTACGCCGAGGGCGGCTACGCCGAGGGCGACCAGGCGGGCTACGCCGAGGGCGGCTACGCCGAGGGCGACCAGGCGGGCTACGCCGAGGGCGGCTACGCCGAGGGCGACCAGGGCTACGCCGAGGGCGGCTACGCCGAGGGTGACCAGGGCTACGCCGAGGGCGGCTACGCCGAGGGCGACCAGGCGGGCTACGCCGAGGGTGGTTACGCCGACCAGGGGTACGCCGAGGGCGAGGGCTACGCCGAGGGCGAGGGGTACGCCGAGGGCTACGAGGGCGAGGGGTACGCCGAGGGCGAGGGCTTCGCCGACAGCGCCGACTCGCACCGCTGATCGCGTGACGACGCGCCGGTCCGCCGCCGTGGCGGGCCGGCCACGACCTGGACGGACGCTGGGCAGGACTTCGAGGACCCGTGGCGGCTGACGAGCGTTACCGCAAGCTGCTGGGGATCGAGCCCTCGGGCGAGACCCCGACGCACTACGAGCTGCTCGTCATCGACCGCTCGGTCACCGACCTCACGGTGATCGAGGAGTCCTACAAGTCCCAGATGAAGAAGCTCCAGCAGGTCAAGACCTCCAAGGACAAGGGGTTCCTGGAGTTCTTGAAGGAGGAGCTGCGGACGGCCCGGCTCACCCTGACCAACGCGGAGCGGCGCAAGGCGTACGACGAGTCGCTCGTCGCCGACGCCCTGGCCAACTTCAAGGCGTTCGTGCAGCCGCTCATGGCCATGGGCGTCGTCCCGCACGCGGTCTTCGAGACCCTGATCCAGAAGGGGGTCGGCGACGGGCTCTCGCGCGACCAGGCCGTGGCGGTCATCCAGGAGCAGGCGAAGGCGAACAACGCGACGATCCAGACGGCGGCGCCGCCTCCGCCGACCCGGACGGCGCCGCCGCAGCTCGGCGACCCCGACGACGACCCCTCGGCCACGCACGCGGACACCGGGCTCCCCGACGACGAGCCCTACGTCGACGACGACGAGGAGCCGGCCTACGCCGACGAGTACACCGGCCACCATCAGCAGGAGGAGGAGGGGGAGTCGTACGACGGCGACGAGCCCGCCTTCTCCGACGAGGCCGAGGCGATCCCCGCCGGACCGCGGGGCCCTTCGACCCCGGCGCCGCCGCCCGCGCGGCAGGAGGCGCTCCGCCGCCCGGCCCCGGCCCGTCCGGCGCCGCCGGCGCCGCCCGACGGGGGGACGAAGATCCAGCGGGGCCGCTTCTACGACTTCAGCAACAGCTACGAGCCGTCGACGGCCGAGCCGGCGCGGCCGGCGTCGCCCTGGGCGCGCGGCGGCTCGACGACCCCGGGCGGGCGGCCGGCCTCGGCGTGGGGTCGCTCTGGTGAGGCCGCGACGCCGCCGACGCCGCCGCCCGACACGGCGCGCGATCAGCGCAGCCGCTTCGCCGGCCAGGTGGACCTGCGCGCCGCCGCCGAGGCCAAGCGCGCCTACAACGCCGGGGCCAAGCTGGCGCGGATCGCGGGCGACCTGCACGAGCAGCTCGCGCTCTACTTCCCGCCGACGAACGGCAAGCCGGGGGTCGTCTACCAGATCAACGGCGTGAGCTTCGAGAAGGTCTTCGACTCGGAGCAGAAGACCTACCGGGACGCCCTCAAGAAGTTCGAGGAGGCGCAGCAGAAGGCCGAGGCGCTCGGCCCGGGCGGCGAGGAGGTCCGCAGCCGCGCCGCCCAGAGCGTCGGCCTCGTGAAGGGGTACCTCGAGGAGATCCGGCAGCACAAGCTCAAGCGCCTCGCGCCCATGTCGAAGCCCGAGGAGCTGCGCATGTGGCAGGGCTTCGTGTCGAGCAGGCGCTCGAGCCGCCTCACGCAGACGCTCGACGGCTGACGGCGGCGCCGGCGTGGGCAGCGGCCTCAAGCTGATCGTCCGGTCGAGCGCGCTCGGCGCGGACCGCGTCATCCTGCTCCACGACGAGCGCCTGTCGGTGGGCCGCGGCACCGACCAGGACCTGTGCATCCCCGACCGCAAGATCTCGAGCGCCCACGCGCTCCTCGAGCCGATCCAGGGCGGCTACCGGATCCGCGACCTGGGGAGCACCAACGGGACCTACGTCAACGGCGAGCTGGTCCAGGGGGTCCGGCTCCTCGCGGCCGACGACGAGATCCTCTTCGGCAACACGCGGGTGCTCTACACCGACCGCGAGCCGGACGGCCTGGCGTGGGACCCGACCCCGCTCGAGGCCACCCCTCCGACCGCGGCCGGCCCCGCCCTGGGCGGGGTCACCGACCGCGCGGAGCGCTTCGAACCGGAGTCGTGGCGCCTCGACGAGGAGCTGGGCGGGCCGCAGACGGTCAAGTTCAAGCTGCAGGACCTGGAGCAGGGCCTGCTGGACCTCGCCGGCCAGGAGGCGGAGGCCAGGAGCCTCCAGCGCCGCCTCGGGGTCCTCTACCGCATGACGCTCCTGGCCCGCTCGTTCGACGCCCAGGCGCTCCTGCGCGACGCGGTGGGCCTGCTCCTCGAGGCGGTCGAGGCCGACCGCGGCTCGATCTTCCTGCGCGACGGCGCCGGGCAGCTCGTCGAGGCCGTCTCCGAGGGGCGCGGCCGCGGCGGCGCCTCGCGCGGCCTCCTCGCCCAGGCGCTGCAGGGCGGCGAGGCGATCCTGATCCGCGACGCGCAGTTCGACCACCGCGTCGCCGCCAACCAGTCGATCCACACCTTCGGCATCAGGTCGGCGCTCGTCGTGCCGCTGCGCGTGCACGACGAGGTGCTGGGCGCCCTGCACCTCGACAAGCGCGAGTCGCGCAAGCCGTTCGACCAGGACGACCTGCAGCTGGCCGTGATCGTGGCCCAGCAGGTCGCCGCGGCCCTGGCCAACGCGCGGCTGATCGACCAGATCACGCGGGCCAACCGCGAGCTCGAGGCGGCGCGCGACGAGATCCTCCGCTGGAACCAGGAGCTCGAGCACAAGGTCGAGCAGCGCACGCGCGAGGTCCAGGCGCAGGCGGCGAAGATCGCCGACCTCCACCAGCAGAAGGACCAGCTCCTGGGCATGGTGGCCCACGACCTGCGCACGCCGCTCACGGGCCTCCTCGGCTTCGCGGAGGTGGCCCTCGTCGACCTCGACACCGGCGGCCCGGTGCGCGAGGACCTCGACGTGATCCGCACCACGGCGCTGGAGATGAACGAGCTCCTCTCGGACCTCCTCGACGTGGCCAAGTTCGAGGCCGGCAAGATCCGCCTCGCGCTCCAGGAGGTCGACCTCGCGCAGGTCCTCGGCGAGGGGCGTCGCCGCTACGACCTGTGGGCGCAGGCCAAGGGGATCGCCTTCCGCCTGGCCCTGCGCGGGCCGCTGCCCCGCGCGCGCGTCGACGCCCGCCGCGTGCAGCAGATCCTGAACAACCTCGTCTCGAACGCCGTGAAGTTCTCGAGCAAGGGCGGCGCGATCACCCTCTCGGCGCGCGAGGTGGACGGCGCCGTCGAGGTCTCGGTCACCGACACCGGCCAGGGGATCGAGCCGTCGGAGATCGACCGGATCTTCGGTCAGTTCGAGCAGACGAGCGCCCAGCCCACCGCCGGCGAGCGCGGCTCGGGCCTCGGCCTGGCGATCGCCAAGAAGCTGGTCGAGCTCCACGGCGGGCGGATCTGGGTGGAGAGCAAGAAGGGCGTGGGGTCGAAGTTCACGTTCACCTTGCCCACCTGACTCACAGCGGCCGTCGCTTGTTCTGATGTCCACGTCCGGGCGCGCGGCTCGATGCTCCGATCCGCAGTGAGGCACCTGTCGCCCTCGCTCCGGCCGCTACGCGGCCTCCGCTCGGGGATGCGCGCCACCGCTCGATCTGCTCGCTTCGCTCGCAGATCAAGCGGTGAGCGCGTTCACTTCAGCGGTCACGGGCGCGGAAACGCACACAGCCGGCCCGAGGGGGCCGGCTGCGCGGAGACCGTCTTCGTGGTGAGGACGGCTAGCAGATGACGAGGACCTCGCTGATCTCGTCGAGGATGCTCTCGAGGGGCTGCTCGGAGGGGCCGGTCTGGAGCATGAGCGAGGGCGGGTCGATCTGGGTCATGCCGCCGCAGGCGAAGACGTTGAGGCCCGAGACGCTGACGGCGACGAGGAGGGCGGCGACGATCTTCTTCATGGCTCTCGGCTCCGGTGTTCGTGGGGTTCGGTGGGCTCTATCGCACCTCCTGGGCCATTGCCGTAACCCGTGATCGCCGAGAGAACTTGCTCTCCAGTGGTGTCCGCCTGGCGACAGCGCGCGTGAGCGCTTCCGCCCACCGGTGACGGCGCCAGGGGGCTGGCTGCGAGGAAAAACGACGGCAGCCGGCCCGAGGGGGCCGGCTGCGCGCGGAGACCGTCTTCGTGGTGAGGACGGCTAGCAGATGACGAGGACCTCGCTGATCTCGTCGAGGATGCTCTCGAGGGGCTGCTCGGAGGGGCCGGTCTGGAGCATGAGCGAGGGCGGGTCGATCTGGGTCATGCCGCCGCAGGCGAAGACGTTGAGGCCCGAGACGCTGACGGCGACGAGGAGGGCGGCGACGATCTTCTTCATGGCTCTCGGCTCCGGTGTTCGTGGGGTTCGGTGGGCTCTATCGCACCTCCTGGGCCAACGCCGTAACCCGTGATCGCCGAGAGAACTTGCTCTCCAGTGGTGTCCGCCTGGCGACAGCGCGCGTGAGCGCTTCCGCCCACCGGTGACGGCGCCAGGGGGCTGGCTGCGAGGAAACGACGGCAGCCGGCCCGAGGGGGCCGGCTGCGCGCGGAGACCGTCTTCGTGGTGAGGACGGCTAGCAGATGACGAGGACCTCGCTGATCTCGTCGAGGATGCTCTCGAGGGGCTGCTCGGAGGGGCCGGTCTGGAGCATGAGCGAGGGCGGGTCGATCTGGGTCATGCCGCCGCAGGCGAAGACGTTGAGGCCCGAGACGCTGACGGCGACGAGGAGGGCGGCGACGATCTTCTTCATGGCTCTCGGCTCCGGTGTTCGTGGGGTTCGGTGGGCTCTACCGCACCTCCTGGGCCATTACCGCAACTCCTGAACGACGAACGAATTTGCGCCTCGAGCGTGTCCGTGCGGCGACAGCTCCGGCGAGCGCTTCCGCTCAGGGGGGCCCGCAGCCTTGCGCTGCTCACCATGGCGGGTCAAGGTCGTGACGCGGGGAGGGCCCGGTGTTCGAATCGCTGAAGCGCGCGATCTCCGGCGAGCCGACCGATCGTCGGGCGGAGCTCCTGGCCGAGCGTGTGCGGGTCCTCGAGGGGCTCGAGCAGCGCCGGAGCATGCTCGAGGAGAAGCGGCGCACGCGCGTCGAGGCGCTCTTCCCGGACGGGCCCGTGCCCGGCGCCGGGGCGGGCCGCTTCCCCGACCTCGACCCGTTCAACTTCGAGGAGGCGGAGGAGCAGAGCTGGCTGGTCGCCGTCGCCCAGCGGATCATCGACGGCTTCCCCGGCAGCGAGGCGCTCCTCTCGCAGCTCGACGCCACCTTCCGCGGCTTCTCCGACGCCAACCATTACCGCGTCGTCGAGGGCGGGCCCTGGGACCGCCTCCTCGGCTGGCGCGACGCCGCGCTGCGCGCCTGGGACGTCGAGCGCGACGTGCCGCTCTACCTCTCCTCGAGCGGCGGCGCCCGCGTGCTCGGCTGCAAGGAGCCGTTCGTCGTCCTCGACCACATGGCGCTCGCCGGCCTCGACGACGACGAGGCCCGCTTCGTCCTGGCGACCACCCTGGGCCACGTGTTCTTCGGCAACCTGCGGATCTTCGCCTTCCACCGCCTCATGGAGGTGCTGGACAAGATGCCCAGCATGAGCGGGCTGATCGCCCGCGGCCTGGGCATGCTCCCGGCGATCGGCAACACGATCTCGCGCGGGATCGAGCTGGCCCGCAGCGTCAACGACCAGATGATCCGCAAGACGAACCTGGTCGTCGGCCTGCGCCAGCACCTCCTCTGCGACCGGCTGGCCGTCCTGGCCCTCGGCGACGCCGCCCCGGCCGAGCGCTACTTCGTGCGCCTCGTCCTGGGCGCCGCCGCGGCCGGCGACGAGCAGGTCGCGGCCGCCCACCGGCGCCTCGTCGAGCAGGGGCGCTCGCTCCACGAGCGCCTGATCGAGGGCAAGATCGACCTGCACATGCTCTCGATCGTCGGGCCGACGGCGGCCTTCGCCGCGTACCGGGCGTTCAAGCTGGGCGAGTGGCTCGAGGACGACCGGAGCGCCCGGATCGCCCGCGGGCTCTACGTCACGCGGACCCGCCTCTACGAGTACCGGCGCACCCACCGGGCGCTCGAGGACGAGATCCGCTTCCTCGAGGGGCGCGTGCTCGAGCTCCACGAGCGGCTGGCGAAGGTCGACGAGGAGCTGCGCGGGCTCGACGCGGCGGCCGCTGCTGCGGCGGCGGCCGACGTCGCGCCCGAGCCCGAGCCCGCGTCCCCGCCTCCGGCGCCCCCCGCCGCGTCCTGAGCGGGCGGTCCGGAACGCGTGCGGGAGGGCCGTTCGCCCTCCCGCCGCCGTCGCGAACGCTCTTCGGCCGGCCTACGAGCCGCCCGGCGCGTTCGCCTCCTCGCGCTCGTTCTGCAGCTCCTGCTGGCGCTCGAGGAGGCGGTCCTGGCGCAGGTCGGCCGACTTCTCGTTGGCCTCCTCGATCCGGTCGAGGTCGCGGTCCTCGTCGCGGTCCTCGCGCCCGCCGCGGTCGCGGTCGTCGCGATCGTCCATGTCACGAGTGCGGTTCCAGCGGTCCTCGTCCCCGCCGAGCCCCCGGTCCCGGTCCTCGAGCTTCTCGAAGTCGTGCTCGTCCACGCGCTCCAGGTCGCGGGGGGTCGCCCGCCGGTCGACCGCCGCCTCGTCGTCGCGCCGATCGATGATCGGCAGGCGCGTCTGGCGCTCCGTCGCGTGGACGATCCGGTCCTCCTGCTCGATGCGGCGCTCGCGCACGGCCCGGCGGTGGATCGCCAGCTGCTCGGAGTCCCCGCCGAGGTCGCGGAACCGGCGGGTCTCGGCGAAGCGCCGCTCGTTGCGGATCGAGGCCAGGACCTCCTCGCGCGTGTCGCCGTCCAGGTCGCCCTCGCGGCGGACCTGCGCGTAGAGGATCGCCCGCGGCGGGACGTGCTCGGCGGCGCGCTTGCGGCGCACCTCCTCGAAATCGCCCAGGCGGTCGTCGACCCGGGCCGTCTGCAGGTGCGCCATGAGCCGCACGCGGAGGTCGCCCTCGGAGTCGTCGACGCGCGTCAGCGAGGCGTAGCGGGCGTTGCGGTGCTGGAGCTCGGCCGGCCAGCGGGGCTCGGCCTTGAGCCCGCCGTCCGCCCCCCGCGGAGCGGGCAGCGCCGGCGGCTCGCCGGCCCGGGCCGTCGGCGCTGCCAGCGGCGCCAGCAGGATGGCCGGCAGCACGACCGTCGCGGCGGTGGTCAGGACGCGATGCGCCATCGGCTCGACGGACCTCCAACCCCGCCTGGACAGAACGAATCCCGTTCCAGGCGCGGCCGGAGCGCCCTCGTTCGCAACGTCTTCGCCGGCAACTCGTGCGGTCTCCCTCACCAGGCGACCTCCCGGTTGTCCCCGCCAGGAATCCGGCATGGGGAGCGGTGCCACAGCCAGAAAGCCGTCATCGCTACCCCCCCGCCCGCCGCGCCGGCGGCGGCGCGGGCACCTCGCGCCGCTGCAGCTCCGACAGGTACTGCCGCGCCCGCTCGCCCATCTCCCCCTCGCCGTCCACGTGGAGGAACTGCTCGAACAGCCGGCGCGACTCGGGCTCGTTGTGCAGGTCGAACTCGATCAGCGCCTTGTTGTAGAGGGCCACGGCGTGGTGCGGGTTGATCTCCAGCACCCGCTCGTAGGCGGCGCGCGCCTGCTCGAGGCCGTCACGCGCCAGGTAGGCGTGGCCCAGGTTCAGCCACGCGGGCACGTACTGCGGGTTGATCGCCAGGCACTTCTTGTACTCGTTGATCTCCAGCGGGTACTGCCCCTTCATGTAGTAGCAGATCCCCAGCTTGAAGTGCGCCCGGTAGAAGAGCGGGTCGATCTCCAGCGACTGCTGGAACTCCCGGATCGCCTCGTCGATGCGGGGGCTGCCCGAGAGGAGGCGCACGCCGCGCAGGTACATCTCGCGGGCGATCCGGGTCCGCTCGGGGTCGGTCGTGGGCACGACCGGGAGGTTGTCGTCGTCCTCCACGTCGACCGCGACCTTCGGGGCGCCGTGCCCGGGGGCGCGAGCCTGACCGGTCTCCGGCCCCGCCACGCAGCCCGCGAGGAGGGAGAGCGTCGTCAGCACCAGCGCGGGCGCCGGTCGAGCGAGTGATGAGCGGTTCGCGGTCAAGGCCCCCCCCCCTTCCCCGGGGTCGAGCATTGAAGCATAGCCCCGTCGCCTGGGCGCATCCAGGTGAGCGCCTGGACGCCCCGGACAAGGGGTTATGTCGCCGCGCGGAGTGATGCGCTCCGTGATCGGCGCTGCCGGGCGACGGGTCGTGGCCAGAGGGCGAGCGGCGGGACCCCGGCCTAATCGGAGGCGATCAGGTCCGGCCGGCGCTCGCGCGCGAGGTCGTGGACCTGCTCGAGCAGCGCCCGGGCCCGGGCGTCGTCGCCGAGGTCGCTCTCCACGAAGTGCAGGTTGAACAGCACGACCTCGTGGCGGGGCTCGATCGCCAGGACCCGCTCGTAAGCCTCGCGCGCGCCGAGCAGGTCGTCCTGGGCCAGGCGGGCGTGGCCCAGGCGCTCCAGCGCCTCGACGTGGCCGGGGTGGATCGCCAGGCACTTGAGATACTCGGAGTGCTCGAGCTCCGGCTCCCGGGCGAGGTAGTAGCAGTGCGCCAGCCGCAGGTGGGCGTCGGCGAGGAGCGGATCGAGCGCCAGGGCGGACTGGTAGGCGCGGATCGCCGGGTCGAGCCGGCCGCCGGTGCGGCGCGCCTCGCGGAGGAGGCGGTCGCCGTGGGCCAGGCGCGCCGTGGCCTCGCGCCGCGCCTCGAGGGGATCGAGCGAGCGCCCGTCCTCCGTCAGCACGGGCGCGTCGAGCGACGAGCAGCCGGCGAGGCCGCCGGTGACGAGCCCGAGCATCAGCGCGATCTGCAGCCGCATGCCTCGTCCTCTCCGCGTGAGCCGCAAAGCATACCCGGTGGAACCGACCGCATCGAGCGGCGCCCGGCCGGGGGAGTCAGGGTCGCGACGACGACCGCTCCCATTCATCGGCGCTCCGGCGGCGAGACTTGTGCCGCCCGCTCGCGGGCCTCGGCCCGGCGCTGCGCCGCCTCGACCGCGCGGACGTGGTCGCGGTAGCCCGCCGCCAGCCTCCGCTCGCCCTCGCGCCAGGCGACGAGCCGGTCGCGCCGGGCGCGCTCGCGGACGAGCGGCTCCTCCACGCCGGCCGCCGACTGGCCGACGCGCCGCTCGAGCGACCGCACCAGCCGCTCCGCCCGCGCCTGGAGCCGCGCCACGGCCTGGCCGCGGCGGTCGGCCTCCCGCGCCAGGTCCTCGAAGCACAGGGCCAGGCGCTCGAGGTCGGCCGCCGACATGCTCGCCAGGCGCGGCACGTCGAGCGGCGCCCCGTCGGGGGGGCGCAGGTCCACCCCCGCGGCCAGCCCCTGGATCAGCCGCAGCTCCTCCGCCGCCTCGCCGCCCACCTCCAGCAGATGCACCGCCCAGTCCTGCGCGGCCGCCAGGAGCGCCAGGCGCGCCACCCGCTCCCAGGCGACCGCGCTCTGCAGGCGCTGCTCGGCCTCGACCACCTGCGCCGACGCCTCGTGCTCCGCCGCCCGGATCGCCGCGCGCCGGGCGTCGACGAGGACGCGCGGCAGCCACCAGGGCGCCTGGTCGAGGTCGCGCTCGCGCGCGACCTCGGCCTGGTAGCGGGCGCGCGCCTCCGCCGCGCGCGCCCGCGCGCCGCGCACCGCCACCTCGGCCGCTGTCCAGGCCGTGTGCGCCGCGTCGCGCGCCGCCTTGAGCGCCGGCGCCGGGTCCTGCGCGCGCGCGAGCGCGGCGAGCCCGACCAGGAGCAGCGCGGCCAGCGCGGCCCGGGTCACCGCCGCTCCCCCGGCCGCCCGCCGCCCTCCTTGCGCCGCCCGTCGAGCTCCACCTCGAGCGTCTTCACGCGCGCCCGGTAGTCGCCTGCCCGGGACTGCTCCGCCTCGACGAGGTCCGCCACCTGCGCGAGGTCGGTGCGCGCCTTGTCGAGGCGCTCGCTCAGCTCCCGGACCTTGCGGTCGTTGACCAGCTTGTCGAGGCGCCGCACGCGCTCGTCGAGCTTCACCCGCTCGGGCTCGAGGTCGCGCGCCCGCTGCTCCGCCCGCTCGGCCAGCTCCATGAACAGCCCGAGCAGCCGCGTCACCTGCTCCGTCGGCAGCCCGGCCGGGTCCTCGAGCGGCGGCACCTCGACCGCCGGCACCGGCTCGAGGCCGTGCTCGAGGTCCTCGATCAGCCTGAGCTCCTCCGCCGCCTTGCTCGCCAGGCGCTGCGCGTCGAGCGGCCGCTCGTCGTGCACGCGGTCGGCCACCTCCAGCAGCCGCCCGACCCAGGCCCACGCGGCGCGGATCAGCTCCAGCTTGCGCACGCGCTCCTCGCTGCGCGCGTCCTCGAGCTGGTGCTGCGCCGCGCGCAGGTCCTCGGCCATGAGCCGCAGCTCCTGCCGCACGCGCTCGAGGTTGCGGTCGCGCATGAAGCCCGCCGGCTCGGCCGAGAGCCGGCGCTGGTCGTCGAGGAGCGCCGCGCGCCGCGCGCGCTGCGCCTCGAACTCGCGCCGCGCCCGCTCGAGGCGCGCGTTGGCGTAGCCGAACGCGTTCATCGCCCGGTCGCGCGCCGCCTTGAGCTCGGGCTCGGTCGGGGTGCGCTGCTCGCGCCGCTCCTGCGCCGCCGCCGGGGGGACGAGGAGCCAGCCCGACGCGGCGAGCGCGACCGCCGCCGCCACGACCAGCCCCCCTCCGCCCCGCCGCCTCACGCCGCGCCGCCCTCCGGCCGCTTCTCCAGGTTGTACTTCTTCATCTTGTACTGCAGGCTCGAGCGCTTCAGGTGCAGGGCCTTGGCCGCCTTGCTCTGGTTCCAGGCGTGCTCCTCGAGCGCCTTGCGGATGATCTCGCGCTCGATCCGCTCGATCTGCGCCATGAGGCCGGTCGCCTCGAGGTACTCCCGCTGCGCGCCCGCGTCGCCCTCGCCGCCGCGGATCTCCTGCGGCAGGTCGACGGGCGAGATGCGCCGGTGTCCGTCGGGGCCCGGGCTCGAGAGGACGAGCGCCCGCTCGAGCACGTTCTCCAGCTCGCGCACGTTGCCCGGCCACTCGTACATCTGCAGGAGCGTCATGGCGTCCTCGGTCACGGAGCCCTGGAGCCCCGTCGACTGCGAGTGGCCCGCCAGCAGCGCGTCCACGAGGAGCGGGATGTCCTCGCGCCGCTCGCGCAGGGGCGGCAGGACGATCGAGATCACGTTGATCCGGTAGAAGAGGTCCTCGCGGAAGCGGCCGCGCTCGATCTCCGCCTTGAGGTCGCGGTTCGTGGCGCACACGATGCGCACGTCGACCTTGATCACCTTGCTCCCGCCGACGCGCTCGACCTCCTTCTCCTGCAGGAAGCGCAGGAGCTTCACCTGCGTCGCCGGCGGGATCTCGCCCACCTCGTCGAGGAACAGGGTCCCCTTGTCGGCCAGCTCGAACTTGCCGCGCTTGAGCTGCGTGGCGCCGGTGAAGGCCCCGCGCTCGTGGCCGAACAGCTCGCTCTCGAGCACGCCCTCGGCCAGCGCCGCGCAGTTGACGGCCACGAACGGCCCGTCGCGCCGCGGCGAGCGGCGGTGGATCTCGCGCGACACCAGCTCCTTGCCCGTGCCGCTCTCGCCCAGGATCAGCACGGGCGTCGGCGTCTCGGCCACGCGCGAGATCAGGTCGAACACGTGCCGCATGGGCGGCGAGGCGCCCGTGAGCTGGCCGAAGTGCGCGTCCTCGGCGTCGCGCAGGCGCCGGTTCTCCTCCTGGAGCGAGATCTTCTCCAGCGCCTTCTGCACCTTGGCCTCCATGGCCGAGAGCGGGAAGGGCTTCTCCACGTAGTCGAGGGCGCCCAGGTGCATGGCCCGCACGGCCGTCTCGACCGTGCCGTGCGCGGTCATGACGATCGTCTGCACCGGGTTGCCCCGGGCGCGCACGTGCTGCAGGAGGGCCAGGCCGTCGAGCCCGGGCATCCGCAGGTCGGTGACCAGGAGGTCCCAGTCCTCGACCTCCAGGGCGTCGCGCGCGGCGTCGCCCGTGGCCACGCCCTTCACCTCGTGGCCGCTCGAGCCGAGCGTCTCCACGAGCACGTCGCGCAGCCCGGCGTGGTCGTCGGCGATCAGGATCCGCGCCACTCGCTACCCCCCCACCTGCGCGGGCTGCCCCTCGTGCGGGGCCGCCTGCGCCGCCCCCACGAACGGCAGCCGGATCACCAGCTCCGCGCCCCCCCCCGGGGCGTCGCGGACGCTGATCTTCCCGCCGTGCGCGGTGACCGTCTTGTGCGTGATCGCCAGGCCGAGGCCCGTGCCCTCGGCCCGGGTCGTGAACAGCGGGTCGAAGACCCGCTCCCGGATCTCCAGGGGGATCCCGGGCCCCTGGTCGCGGAAGCGCAGGAACACGACGTCCTCGAGGCGGCTGAGGCGCGCGGTGAACGCGCCTCCGCGCGCCCCCATGGCCTGGACGGCGTTGCGCGTCAGGTTGGCGAAGGCCGCCCGCAGGAGCGGCCCGTCGACGGCCATGGGCGGCAGCTCCTGGAGGGCCAGCTCGACCCTCAGCTCGCCCTCGGCCGTGGCGACCGCCTCGCCGTCGATCGCCCGCTGGGCGGCCTCCGCGTCGAGGCCGGCGCCCTGGAGGCCGGTCGTCACCCCGCGGCGGACGAGCTCGCGCAGGTCGTGCGGCTCGCGCCGGATCGTGTCGTCGCGGGCGAAGGCGAGGAACTCGCCCAGGAAGCGGTTGAGGTCCTCGACCTCGCCGCGCAGCCGCCCGGCGAGGCGCGCCGCGTCGGCGCCCTCCTTGCGCTCGATCAGCTCGGCGAAGCCCGAGATCGCCCCGAGCGGGTTCTTGATCTCGTGGGCCAGGCCGGCGCCGAGCGTGCCGATCGCCGCCAGGCGCTCGTTGCGCGAGGCCGAGCGGCGGAAGCGCTCGAGCTCCGTCCGGTCGGTCACCAGCGCGACGGCGCCGAGCAGCTCGCCCCTGCCGCCGTGGAACGGCGCGCAGGTGAGCTCGACCATGCGCGTCGGGTCGTCGTCCTCGTGTGCCTCGCCGCTGCCCGGGTCGTCGAGCACGATCAGCGCCTGGTCCGTCATGGAGCCCGCGAGCGCCGCGTCGAGCGCGCGCAGGAGCGGGTGCGCCGGGCCGAGCTGCCCGCGCGCGGGCGCCCCCACGCGCCCCTCCTTGCGCAGGATGTGGCAGGCCGAGCGGTTCCACACCGTGACCGCGCCCTTCGTGTCGACGGCGACGACGCCCGACGGCACGCCGGCCACGAGGTGGTTCGAGTAGCCCTGCAGGTAGTCGGCCGTCTCGCGGGCCCGGGCGTAGAGCTCGCGCAGCTTCTCGTCCTTCTCCGCCAGGCGGTCGACCATGCGGTTGTAGTGCTCGGTGAGGACGCCGATCTCGTCGGGGTGGCGCACCTTGGCCTTGCGCGGGGCGCCCTCCTCGCCGTCGCCCTGCATGGCGCGCACGAGGCGGTAGAGCGGCACGTGGACGCGCTGCCGGACGATGAACACGGCCGTGGCCAGCACGCTCACGAGCGCCAGCGCGCCCAGGACGGTGATGCGCATGAACACGGCCTCGCGCGCGGCCTTGAAGTCCGCCGGCAGCTCGACGCCGACGACGGCGAGCGTGCGGCCGTCCCCGTCCGTCACCGGCGCGTAGGCCGCCTTCGAGAGGACCTGCCGCTCGTCGCCGTCGCTGGCCGCCAGCGGGTCGCGGTAGAGCGACGACGAGGCGGCCCTCCCCTCTCGCCCGGCGGCCTCGATCGCCACCGCGTCGGCGAGGAGCCGGCCGAGGAGCCGGTCGCGCCCGGCGCGGTCCGCGCGCGTGGCGGCGAGGATCGTCACCTCGCCCTCCTCGTCGAGGACGAACACGGTGACCTCGCTGACCTTCGCCGCGCGCCTGACCGCCTGCGCCTCGTCGTCGAGGAACGCGCGCGCCTGGGGCGAGCCCTGGAGCGCGGCGGCCGTGTAGGTGCCGATCAGCTGCCGGGCCGCGGCGAGCTCGGCCACGGCCTCGAGGTGCCGGGCCAGCTCCTGCTCGAGCGCCTGCGTGGTCGTGTGGTGGATCAGGAGCCCCGTGGCCAGGAACACGAGGCTGCTCACGCCGGCCAGGAGCAGGGCGAACGTCGTCAGGAGCCGGGCGCTGAGCCCCTGGCGCACGAGGCTGCGGCGCGCCCGGCGGTCGAGCCGCCGCGTCTCCGCCGGGGGTCCGGCAGGGGGCGGGCTCGGCGGTTGGGCTTGCGGCGGCTCCGGGCTCACGGGCGACGAGGGTAGCAACGCCCGGGCCCGCTGTGTTCGCCGGGGGCCCCGGTGGGCCGCCGAGGGCCCGTCATCCGCGGCCGCAGCCGTCGATCGCACGTCTCCGCTATGTCTTGCGGTCTGCTGCCGTGTTGGATAAACTTTCTCCGCTCCATGCTTCGTGCTTGACGCAGGGAGTCGAGCTGTGCTGCCCGCGGACGGTGATCGCCCTCGGCGGCATGGCCGCTTGGAACCGCCGGGGGGGGCCCGGGGCGGGGTGTTGCTGCCGCGTAGCCCCCTCCTCGGCCAACTCCTCAGCCGAGGGGGCAGGGCAACTTGGTGAACTCCACCATGCGAGATCTCAAGGAGCTGCACTGGCGCAGCCGTGGGCCGCGGCTCCCGCAGACCGTCCTCGACGCCGCGACGCTGCGCATCGGCGCGCCGCTCCCCGAGACGTACCGTGTGTTCCTCTCGCAGGTCGACGGCGGGCGGATCGGCCGCGGCGGCTTCCGCGCCAACGAGCAGGAGTGGCAGATCGGGGGCTTCTTCCCCTTCGCCGACGCCGCGGGCCTGGCGGAGAAGCTGCGCAAGTCGGGCAAGCTGCCGCAGGGCTTCATGCCCGTGGCCTACGCCGACTCGCCCGAGAAGCCGCTCGTCTACATGGAGCTGTCGGGCGCCGGCCGCGTGTTCCTCAAGCCGTCGGCCAAGTCGAAGTGGGAGGACCAGGGCGCGGTGCAGCGCCTGGGCGATAGCTTCGCCGAGTTCCTCGACCTCCTGGGCGACGCCCCGAAGGACCTGACGAACGTCAACCAGCCGGAGCTCGGCGGGCAGAAGAAGGCGCCGGCCCCGGCGCCGCGGCCCGCCCCGGCGAGCAAGCCGATCACGTCGCCCGCCGCGGCGGCGGCCCGGGCGATCTCGGCCGCCGCGAGCCTCAAGGCCCGGCCGGCCGCCAACGGCGCGGCGCCGCGCCCGGTCGCCCCGGCGCGCAAGGCGGCCCCGGCGAAGGTCGCGGCCGCGCCCGCCGCCAAGGCCAAGCCGGCCAAGGCCGCGGCCCCGGCGAAGGCCCCGGCGAAGTCGAAGACCAAGGCCGCGCCGAAGGCGTCGCCGGCCAAGGCGGGCAAGAAGCCGGCGGCCAAGGCCGCGAAGAAGCCGGCGGCCAAGGCGGCGAAGAAGCCGGCCGCCAAGAAGCCCGCCGCCCGCGCGGCCCGGCCGAAGAAGGCCAGCGGCAAGGCGGGGGCGCCGGGCCGTCGCCGCTAGACGGCGTGTCGCTCTCCGCGTTCCTCGTCGCGCTGGAGGAGTCCGGCCGGGTCCTCGTCCCGGCCGCGCCGCGCCTCGCCCCCGGCGACGGCGACGACGCTGACGCGCGGCTCGCCGCCCTGCACGCGCGGGCGGCCGCCGACCTCGCGGGCGCGGCCCCGGCCCTCGACCTCCCCGCGGCGCGCTGGGCGGCGTGGCTCGTGTTCGACGCCTGCCAGGCGCTGGCGCACCGGAGCCTCGCCGCCGCCGAGGTCCAGGGCGCCCTCGCGCGCCCCTGCCCGTCGGCGCCGGGGCCGCGGGCGGTCTTCTCCGCCGACCTCGTCCTCCAGGTCCTTCCCGACCTCCTGCGCCTCGCGCGCGGCCTGGGCGACGACGACGCGCTGACCGTCGGGCTCCGGGCGGTCGGGCGCGCCTGGCCGCTGTCGTCGGTCGGCGCGCCGCTCGGCCCGGGGCCCTGGCCGGTCGACGCGTTCGCCCGTGACCCCGGCCTCCTCGCCCTCTACGCCGACCGCGTCCTCCTGCGCGGCGACCGCTCGCGGGTGGGCGACCCGCGCGTCGACGACGCCCTGCGCGAGGCGCTGGGCGCCTGCCCCGAGCTCTCCCCCGAGGTGGCGCGCGCGCTCGGCCTGCTCGAGGCCGCCGCGTGACCGCGCCGCAGGAGCCGCCGGGCCCGCGCCTGGCCCGACAGGTCCTCGAGCCGCTCAAGCGCGCGTTCGTGGGCAAGGACGACGTGGTCGACCTCCTCGGCGTGGCGCTCGTCGCGGGCGAGAACCTGTTCCTCCTCGGCCCGCCGGGGACGGCCAAGAGCGCGCTCGTGCACGCGCTCGGGCGGCGCCTCGGCGGGCGGACGTTCGACTACCTGCTCACGCGCTTCACCGAGCCGAGCGAGCTGTTCGGGCCCTTCGACATCCGGCGCCTGCGCGAGGGCGACCTGGTGACGAACACGGAGGGCATGCTCCCCGAGGCCGACCTGGTGTTCCTGGACGAGCTCCTGAACGCCAACAGCGCGATCCTCAACAGCCTGCTCACGGTCCTCAACGAGCGCGCCTTCCGGCGCGGCCGGGAGACGCGCGCCCTGCCGACGCTCGCCGTCGTCGGCGCGAGCAACCACCTGCCCGAGGACGACGCGCTCGGCGCCCTCTACGACCGCTTCCTCCTGCGGGCGCGGTGCGACAACGTCCCCGAGGACCGCCTGGCCGAGGTGCTCGAGGCAGGCTGGACGCTCGAGGCGCGGCGCGACGACGCGCCGACCGTCTCGGTCGACGAGGTCCGCGCCCTCCAGGCGCGCCTGCGCGAGGTCGACCTCGCCGAGGTCCGCGCGCCGCTCGCGGCGCTGGTCCGCCGGCTGCGCGCGGCCGGGATCGCCGTCTCCGACCGGCGCGCCGTCAAGCTGCAGCGCCTCGTGGCCGCGAGCGCCCTCCTCTGCGGTCGCGGCGCGGCGCGCCGCTCGGACCTGTGGGTCGTGCGCCACGTGTGGGACACCGAGGAGCAGGTCGAGGTGCTCGCGGCGCTGGTGCAGGACGCCCTCGGCGACGCGCCGGCCGCGCCGGGCGACCACCCGCGGGCGGCGTCGGCCGCGCCCGACGCCGAGGCGCTCGCGCGCGACCTCGAGGGGCTCGAGCGCCGCATGGGCGAGGCGCCCCCGACGGCCGAGCGCGCGGCCCTGCGCGACCGCCTCGGCGCGCTCGCCGCGCGCTGCCCCTGGGTGCGCGACGACGACCAGCGCGCCGCGCTCGAGCGGCGGGTCGAGGCGCTGTGGCCGCGCCTGGCGCCCGACGCGCCGTGAGCGGCGCCTGGGCCCTGCGCGTGGACGGCCCCCCCGCTCGCCTCGTCGCGCGGCTGGGCCCCTTGCGCCTCGCCTCGGGCGTCGCGGCCTGCGTCGACGGCGACCCGGCCGCGGGCGCCCTCGCCCGCGGCGACGAGGTCGTCGTCTGGCTGCGCGGCGAGGCGCTCGACCCCGACCTCGACCGCCGCCTGCGCGCGACCGGCGGCCAGCGCTTCGAGGTGGCGCCGGACGGCGCCCTGCGGCCGCCCGGCCGGCGCCTCCCCGTCGGGCGCCTGCCCGCCGGCCCCTGGCGCCCGCTCGCGGCGCTGCTCGCGCCGGCCGAGGCGGTGGCGCGCGACGCGGCGCCCGGCGCCCGCGCGCCCCTGCGCCTCGTGCGCGACCCCGCCGCGCCCGAGGCGCCGACCGCCCTCCTCGTGGCCGCGGAGGCCCTCGCCGCCTGGGCGGCCACGGCGTCGCAGGCGCGCCTCGTGCGGCTCGAGGTCGCCCGCCGCGCCGACGCCCCCGAGGCGCTCGTGCGCGGGCGCCCCCTGCCGCCGCTCCCCGGAGCCCGCCTCGTCGTCCGCGGCGGCGTCGCCGTCCCGGCCGGCCTGGCCCTGGCGCCCGCGCTGGACCCGGCGGCGCTGGCGGCGCTGTTCGACCTCGCGCCCGGCGACCTGGCGCTCGTGTCGGGCGACGTCGGCGACGCGGCGGCGGTCGAGCGCGTCGCCCACGCCGCGTTCGCCCCGCTCACGCGGTCGCTCGCCCGGAGCGTGTCGTGACCGACCCGGGCGTCCTGGCGCTGGCGAGCGGCTACGTGGCCCCGGACGGGCTCACGTTCTGGGGCTGGGACGAGGGCGGGCAGGTCCTCTCGTGGGCCGCCTCGGGGGCGTCGGGAGGGGCCACGATCGCCTTCGCGCCCGAGGTCGCGCTCGCGCTCGCGCGCCTCGCCCCGCAGGGGCTGCCGAGCTTCCAGGCGGTCGTCCTCCTCCTGGGCGCCTGCCGCGAGGGGTGGCTCGAGGCGGCCGACGCCTCGTTCGCCCGCGTGATCGCGGCGCTCGAGGTCACGGGCGAGGGCGGCTCGCCGCTCGTCCCGCGGCTCGCCCGCGCGCTCGAGGCGCTCACGGCCGTGACCCGCCTGCCCGCCGCGCTGCGCGCCGGCCCCGACGCCCGCGCCACGCTGGTCGAGGTCGTCCTCGAGGGGGCCCCGGCCCGCGTCGACCCGGACCTCGCGCCCGCCGTCGCGAAGGCGCTCGAGTGGGGCGCCGTCCCGGCCGAGCGCGGCGACGCGCTCACGCCCCGGGTCGAGGCGCTCGCGCGCGACCTCGAGGCGGTCACGGCCGGGCTCGAGCGGCGCACCTCGGCCGAGCTGGCGGCGCTCCTCGAGGCGCGCCGCCGCACCGGCCTCGACGCGCCGCCGCGCCCGGCGCCGGTCGAGGTCGAGGAGCCGCCGGCCCTGCGCGTCGGGCGGCTCCTCGACGCGCTGCAGGCCGACCCGGAGCTCGGCCCGCTGGCCCGCCTGGCGCGCGACCTGCGCGCGGCCGTGCACGTCCCGCGCGCCGTCTCGCAGGCCGACGACCTGCCGCTCGGCGGCGTCTCGGACATCACCAACCGCGGCCCGCTCGACCGCCTCCTCGTGAGCGAGCTGGCCCACGACGACGAGACCTTCGTCGTGCGCGTGGCCACGGGCGAGGCGCTCTTCCTGCGCAGGGAGGCCCCGCCGCGCGCCCCCGAGGGCGGGCGCGCGCTCCTCGTCGACGCCGGGGTGCGCCTGTGGGGCGTCGGCCGCGTGTTCGCCACCGCCGTCGCGCTCGCCGCCGCCGCCGGCGCCGGGCGCCGCGCGGTCCAGGCGTTCACCGCGCGCCGGGGCGCGCTCGCGCCGCTCGACCTGACGACGCGCGAGGGGCTCCTCGCGCACCTCGAGGCGCTCGACCCGGCGCCGCATCCGGGCGCGGCGCTCGCGGCGTTCGCCGAGCGCGCGGGCGACGGCGAGCGCCTGCTCGTCACCCACGAGGACGCGCTCGACGACCTCCGCCCCGCCCTCGAGCAGGCCGCCCGCAGCGCGCCGCTCCTCGTGGCCACGGTGGCCCGCGACGGGACCTACCGCCTGCGGGCCGTCACCGCCCGCGGCGCGAAGCCGCTCTCGCAGGCGCGCCTCGACCTGCGCGGCCTCCTCGAGCCGCCGCGCCCGGCCGCCCCGCCGCTGGCGGGCGAGGCGAGGGCGCCGGCGATCTTCGCCCTCAGGCCGCTGCCGCTGCGCCTGCCGGCGGCGTTCGACCCGGCGCGCGCCGTCGCGCACCCGGAGCACGGGGTCGTCGCCGCGACCGGCGACGGGCGCCTCCTCTGGTTCCAGGCGCCGCTCGGCGCCACGGGCGGGGTCGAGCTCACGGACCAGCTCCCGGCGGGGCCGCTCGTGTGGCTGGAGGTCGACGACGAGGGGCGGGTCGGCGCGCTCGTCGGCCCCTGCGCGGGCGAGGTCACGCTCCTGCGCGCCTCGCTCGACGCCCCGGGCGAGCCCGCGCGGCTGGCGCGGGCCCCCTGCCCGTCACCTCCGCTGGCGGTCGTGCGCCAGGGGCCGGCGCTGCTCCTCGTCCACCCGCGCCACGTCGACGTGCTCGCGCTCGCGACCGGGGCCCCGGCGCCCGGCCTCGAGCTGCCGGCCGGCCTCTCCTGGCGCATGGGGCGGTTCTTCACCGACGACCGCGGCTGGCTGGCGCTCGGCGCCGACGGCCTGCGGCCGGCGCTCGAGCCGCTCTCGGGCTACCCGCGCCGGGCGCTCGCGCTCTGGGACCGACGCGCGCGCGAGGGGCCCTGGGCGGTCGAGGCCGACGGCAGCCTGCTCTCGGGCGCGCCGGTGGCCAGGATCGAGCGGCTGGGCGAGGGCGACACCTCCTACGCGGGGGTGGGGGCCGTCTCGTCCGACGGCGAGCGGCTGCTCCTCTACACGGTCGCCGGCGACGCCATGACCCTCGAGGTCCACGAGGTCGAGGCCGGCACGCGCCGGCCGGCGCTGCCGGCGGGCCCGCGGCTCGACCCGCGGTCCCTCGTCGAGCCCGCGCTCGGCCGGGCGCTCGAGGGCGCCCCGCAGGTGCGCACGCGCCTGGGCGGGCTGGCGGTGGGCGGGCGCGGCGAGCTCGTGCTCGTCTCGCGGCGCCGCCGCCTGCACGCGCTCGAGCTCGGCTTCGACGGGAGCCTCCGCCTCCGCTCGCTCCACCCGGGCGAGGCCCGGCTGAGCGCCTGGCGCTCGTTCCAGGCGCGCGAGCCCTACGCCGGGGCGGGCTGGTCGCTCGCCGTCGCCGCCTGGACCGACGGCAGCCGCGCCTTCCTCGACGGGCGCGGGCTCCTGCACCTCGTGCCGGCGCGGGGCGTCGAGGTCACGCTCGCCCTGGCCGAGGGCCCGCTCGCCGCCTGGACGTCACAGGGAGAGCTCGTGGGCCCGCGCTACTTCACGGGCGTCCCCGGCGGCGACGTCCCGCGCGCGGCGGCCGAGGCGGTCCTCGAGCACGTGGCCCGCTTCTGCGAGGGGATCGGGTGACGGCGCCCCTGACCTTCCCGCTCGCCCTGACCCCCGCCGGGCGCGAGGTCCGCTCGCCCGCGGCCTTCGTCGTGCCGGGCGCGGACCCGGCGGGCTGGCTCGAGGGCCTCGCCGACCTCGCGGCCGGGCTCGGCGTCAGCGCCGGCGCGTTCGACCTGTGGGCGCTCCCCGGCGGCGCCGGCCTGGTCGCCCTGCCGGCCGCGCCGCCGGCGCACGCGCCGCCCGGCCGCGCGCTTGCCTACGGCAGGCTGGGCGAGCGGCTCCTCCTGCCGGTCGACGGCACCCTGACCCCCGACGTCACCGCGGCGGAGGTCGACCGGCTGCTCGCGCCAGGGCGCCACCTCCTCCACCCCGTCGCCGGCCTGGTGCGCCTCGCGGAGGACGCACGGCTGGGCCTCGCCGACCTCGTCGTCACCCCGCGGCAGGTCGCGCGGCCCTGGCGGACCGACCTCGAGCCGCCGACGGCGCCGCTGCGCCTCGTGTCGGTGGAGGTGCAGGACCCGCCGCCCCTCGAGGCGTTCCTGCGCGACGGGGCGGGCGACGTCGGCTCGGCCCCGCCGTCCGAGGCGCCGCCGGCGCCGGGCGAGCAGCAGGGGAGCGGCTGGCTCGGGCAGCAGGCGGCTCGCCTCGTCCAGTGGGCGGCCGGCAAGCCGCAGGAGGACGCGCCGAGAGGCGACGGCCTCCTCGACCGGCTCGTGCGCTGGTCCGACGACACGCTCGCGCAGGTGAAGGACGCGCGGCAGCGGGAGCTCGAGCGGCTCCTGCACCTGCTCGACCGGGACCCCGACGAGGGGCTGCGCTACGCCCTGCCGCTCCGCGGCGAGCCGGGCGGCGGGCCGCCGGCGCGGCCCGGGGCGTCGCTGCCGCCGCGCGACGTCGACTACAAGGGCGGCGCGCGGCCGCGAGGGCCCGGCGACGCGTGGGAGCTCGACCCGAGGACGCACCTGGCGCTCGTCGCGCGCTACCGCGAGCTCGCCGGGCGCGAGCTGCGCCTCGGGCGCTACCGCCGCGCGGCCTACGTCTACGCCGAGCTCCTCGGCGACCTGGCGTCGGCGGCGTCGGCCCTCGAGCAGGGGCGGCACCACCGCGAGGCGGCGGCGCTCTACCGCGACCGGCTCGCGCGCCCGCTCGAGGCGGCGCGCTGCCTCGAGCGCGGCGGGCTCCTGCAGGAGGCGGCCGCGCTCTACGAGGCGCAGGGGCGCTGGGTGGAGGCGGGCGACGCCTGGTCGCGCCTCGAGCGCGGGGCCGACGCGGAGCGCGCCTACGGGCTCGCGGTGGCGGCGCGCCTGGCGCAGGACGACCCGCTCTCGGCGGCGCGGCTGCTCGAGACGAAGCTCGACCGCGTCGACGACGCCCTGGAGGTCCTCGCCGACACCTGGCCCGGCCACGCGCAGGCCGGCCTGTGCCTCGAGGACCGCCTCGCGCTCCTCGGGCGGCACGCGCGCCACGACGACGCCCGGCGCCTGCTCGCGCGCCTGCGCGACGACCCGCGGGCGGGGCGGCACGCCCTCGTCCTCGCCCGGGCGCTCGGCGCGTCGGCCGCGCGCTACCCCGAGCACGGCGTGCAGGCCCGCGCGCGGGACCTCGCGCGCGTCGTCGCGGGCGAGCGGCTCGCCGGCGGCGCCGGGCCCGACGAGACCGAGGCGCTCCTGCACGCGCTCTCGCGCCTCGACCCGACCGACCGCCTGCTCGCGCGCGACGTCGGCCGCTTCGGCGCGCAGGCGCGGCGCGACGCGGCGCGCGCGCGCGCGCCGGCGCGGCGGCTGGCGCGCGGCGGGTGGGGGCCGGTGGTGCGGGCGGAGCTGCGGAGCTGGGTTCCGGTCGGCGCAACGGTCCACGTGGCCGAGGTGGCCGCGGGCGTGTTGTGGACGATGCTGCTCCAGGGGCGGCACCGGGTCCACTGCGCCTGGACGCCGCTGGTCGACCGGAGCGATCAACCGGAGGGCGGGCGCTGCCGGTGGGACGGCCGGGCCCCGCTGCTGCTGGTCCCACCCTGGGCTGCCGACGCCCGGGCGCTCGTCAGCGCCGGTCACGAGCGGCTGACGCTGACGACCGTCTCGGGTCCCGTCGAGGTCGGCACCCCCGGCTGGCTGCCGGACCGGCTGTACGCCCTCGCCAGCAACGAGCAGGGGATCGTGTGGGCGTTGTTCGAGGACGCCGCGAGCCGGGGGCTGGTCCTCGGCGCGTACGACGCCGCCACCGGCGGGCGGCTGCTGGGCACCTGCGCGGTCCTCGACGGCGCCCCGCCGGGCGCGCGGGTGGAGGAGGACGACGCGGTCGACGACGCCCCGCTCCTCCGCGCCGGCCGCGACGCGCGGGCGGTCCTGGCGATCGGGCGCCAGCTCCTGCGCTTCTCCGGCACCCACCCCGTCGCCCGCTGGGGGCTCGACCGGCCGGCGCGCGACCTCGCGCTCCTCCATCAGCCGTTCGCGGCCGCGGTGTCGCTCGACGACGGCGGCCGCGTCTTCTTCGACGACGACGCGCCGCCCCGCCGCTTCGGCGAGGGGCTGGACGCGCCGCGGCTGACCTTCACGCCCGACGGCCTGCTCGTCGCGCTCACGTCGACCGAGGGCCGCGTCTACGAGGTCGGCGCGGGCACGGTCGAGCACCGCGGCACGTTCGACGGCCCGGGCGGCGACCTCCTGTGCGTGCGCCCCACCGGCGCCCCGCGCGAGGTCGTCGCCGTGCGGACCGACGGCGCGGCGCAGGTGCTCGCGATCACCCGCGCCGGCTGATCGGGACCGCCGCGGGCCCCGCGCGGGCAGGTCCTGCCCGCGGCGCAGGCGCGCCGGCGCCGCGCGCCGTCGGCCCGCCCGCGCCGGCGTGGCTTGCGTCGGTCCGGGTCGTGCTCCGCCGCCCCGCACGGAGGGTGTCATGACGCACGAGCAGGAGTTCGTCCGGGAGCGGCCGCTGGGGGGGATCCCGTTCGCGGCGGGGGCGCTGACGCTGGCTGCGGTCGGCGCCGCGGCGGGGACGGGGGTCGAGGCGTCGCCGGGCGCGTGGGCGGCGGGCGTGGGCGTCGGCGTCGTCCTGACCGCGATCGGCGTGGCGCTGTTCCGCCGGCCGCACCGCCTGGTGCTCGCGCCGGGCGAGGTGCGCGTCGCGCCGCGGTTCGGCGCGGGCCGCCGCTGGCGCTCGGCGCGCTTGCAGGAGGGGCCGCCGCTCGCGCGGGTGGCGCTCGAGGTGGCGGTGGCCGTCGGCGTGGTCGCCCTGGTCGCGTGGGCGAGCGACCGCCTCGCGCCGGCGCAGGTCCTCCTCGCCGCCGCCTACGCGCACGCCTACGCGCGCTGGCGCCTGGCGCCGCGGGCCGCGCTGTCGGCGGGCGTGGGCGAGCCGACCGCGGTGGTGCGGCTCGACGGCCTGCCCGGCGCCGCCGAGGCGCTGGCCGCCCGCTCGGCGCCGGTGCCGGTCGGCGCGTGACCCTGCGGGTGGTACCCTGAACCCGGAGGCGACATGGGCGCGCGGCTCGCAGCACCCCGGCGGAAGTTCACCGCCGACGAGGTCGAGCGCATGGTGGAGGTCGGGATCCTCGGCGCCGACGAGCCCGTCGAGCTCCTCGACGGGGAGCTGGTCGTCGTGAGCCCGCAGGGGGTGGCGCACGCGGCGATCGTCAGCGTGCTCGACCGGCTGCTCTCCCGCGCGTACGGCGACGCCGCGCACCTCCGGGTGCAGACGCCGATCGACGCCGGCCCGCGCAGCCGCCCGGAGCCCGACCTCGCCGTGGTGCGCGGTGAGCCGCGCGACTACCTCGAGCGCCACCCGGCCGGGCCCGACCTCCTGCTCGTCGTCGAGGTCGCGGTGACCACGCTCGCCGACGCCCGGCGCAAGCTGCCGATCTACGCCCGGGCCGGCGTCTCCGTCGTGTGGGTCCTCGACGTGCGGCGCCGCCGGCTCGAGGTCCACACGGGGCCCGACCCGCGCGGCGCCTACGGCGCGACGACCGTCCTCGGCGACGACGACCGCGTCGCCCTGCCGCGCCGGCGCGGCGCGCGCTGGCGGGTGGCCGACCTCCTGCCTTGACCCGTCGGCGGGGGCGCGCTTGGCTGCGGGGGTGGAGACGAGCGGCCCGGACCACCCCCTGCGGCTCGGCGGCCGCGCCCTGCTCGGCGCAGGGGCGACCGAGCTCGCGACCTTCGCCGCGGCGCTGCTCCTCGTCCGGGGGCTCGGCGGCGACCCCACCTGGGCCACGGCGGGCCGTGGGCTGGCGCATGCGCTCGCCCTGGCGCTCGGCGCGGCGGTCGCCCTGGCCGCCGCGGAGCGGACCGTCGCCGCGCGCGGGCCCCACCTCGGGGTCGCGGTGGGGCTGGCCCTGTCGCCGCTCGCGCCGCTCGGCGGCTGGTACGCGCTCGACCTCGCCGGCTCGTGGGACGTCGCGCAGGCCACCCGCTGCGCCCTGGGGGCGGTGCCGCGCCTGTTCGACCCGACGGTGCTCGAGGTCCTGGCCCTGGCGCTCCTGGGCTACGCGCCCGCGGTCCTGGCGCGCCGCCGCGGCGTCGGCCTGCTCGGACAGATCGCCGTCGCGGCCTGGTCGCTCACGGCGTTCGGCGTCCTCTGGCACGCGCTCGGCGGCGCGGTCCTCTCGACCGCGGGGTGCGCCGGCCTGCTGCTCGTGCGGGCGGTCGCCCTGCCGCTCGGGCTGGCCCTGGGCGACCGGCTCGGCGCCGGGCTGGTGCGGGTCGTGCGCAGGGAGGACGCGGAGGGCGCGCGGCCGGCGGACACCGTTCGACCGCGGCGGGCGGCGCCCCTGGCGGCGCTCGCCGCGCTCTCGGGGCTCGTCCTCGGGGTGGTCGGGGAGGGCCAGGGCGAGCCGATCGACGTCACGTGGGCGCGCCTCACCACCCGCCAGCCGGGCGAGCGCCTGGCGCTGGCCCGTCGCCTGATCTCCGAGGGGGTGCGCGCGCCGGCGCCGGCGGCGCTGGTCGCGCCGGCGCCCGGCGGGAGAGCCTGGCAGCCGGGCCCCCGCGGCGGCTGGGTCCCTGGGCCCACGCCGCCGCCCTCGTTCCTGTCCCGGCGGCTCCTGGCGGGTCCCGCCGACGTCGCCGCCGTCCTGGCCGACGACCCCCCGGCTCGCCTTCCGCTGCACGCGGCGGCCGTCGCCTGCCTGCGCGACGCGGCCCGGGGCGGCGACGTCGACGCGATGATCGCCCTGGCCGGCGTCCTGCATCAGGGGACACGGCCGGACCCTTCGGTCCGGGCGTGGTGGGGCACGGGCTGGATCGCGACGCCGGCGGAGCGCGCGGAGGCGCGGTCGTGGGCCCGCCGGGCGGCGCGGGCGCCCGCGGCCCCGCCGTCGCCCTCGTGGCGGTCGACGCGGCGGGCCTGGCGCTGGGAGCACGCCCGGGCCGACCGCGCGGCGCTGGCGCTCGCGGCGGAGTCGCCGGCCGACGCCGTGCGCTTCGCCCGCCTGCTCGCCGAGCGCGACCCCAAGGCCGCCTCGGCGCTGCGGGAGCTCCTCGCGACCCACCGCGGCCTGCGCCTGCCCGACGACGACCGCCTCGTGGCGCCGCCGGCGTCGTGGATGCGCGACGTGCCCGGCGCGTGGCTGGCCGCGCTCGCGCCCGCCGACCCGCCGGCCGTGACCGAGGTCGTCGGCCCGGCTGACGCGCTGGCGAAGAGCGCACGGGCCCTGTGGCCGCACGACCCGGACGCAGCGCGCCGGCAGGCGCTGGCGGCCCTGGTCCGCGACCCGGGCCACCCGGGCGCGTGCGCGTTGCTGGCCGCGTTCCACCTGCGCGCGGCGGCGCGCCCGCGGACGGAGCCCGCGGACGACGTCCGCGACCCGTTTGTGCTCGCTCCGGGCCGGCGTCCCGCGGTGCACGGTCACGTCGAGGTCGCCGAGCAGCACCTCGCCGCGGTCGAGCGGCGCCTCCCGGCCGACCCGCACCTGCTCCTCCAGGGCGCCCTGTGCGACGCCGTGCGCGCCGTCCTGCACGTCGACGGCGACCGCGGGTGGGCGCGGCGGGCCCTGGCGCGCCTCGCCGTGGCCGAGGCGCTGGCGCCCGACGGCGACGCGGTGCGTCGTCGCCGGGCCGACGTCGTGGGCGTCTTCAGGGCGGCCGGCGTCGAGGTGGAGGTCCCGCGCCGCGACGGGCTCCTGCGCGTCGCCGAGGACCACGAGCGCCGCGCGCTCGCGGCCCTGCACGAGGGCGACGGGCGGGCCGCGCGCGCCTACGCGGCCGCCGCCGCGCGGCTGCGCCGCCTGGCCGGCGAGTAGGTTGGCGAGGGCCCTCCGGGCGCGTGTAGCCTGCCCCCCGGAGGACCCATGCCGCGGTCGACCGCCGTCCTCATCCTGCTCCTCGCCCTCACGCCGGCGCTCGCGCAGGAGGAGGGCGCGCCGCCGGCGCCCTCGTCACCTGCTGTCGCCGAGGAGGCCGCCGCGCTGAAGGCGCGCGTCGCCGCGGGCGCCCTGCCGCCGGAGCGGCTGGAGGTCGCCGCGTGGCTCGGGCACGAGCCGGCGCAGGTGGCGCTCGGGCGGGAGGTCGAGCGGCCGCGCGAGGCGCTGCGCCGGAGCGGGCACGAGGCGGGGGTGCGCATCATGCTCGCCGCCGCCCGGGTGACGCTCGCGCGCTGGGGCGGGGAGGCGCCGGAGCCGCTCACGGGCGCCCTCGGCGCGGTCGACGCCTGGCTGGCCTGCCCCTGCCCGGAGCACGCCGCGCCTTGCGGCGCCGCCGAGGAGGCGGTCCGCGCGCTGAGCGAGGGCCTGTTCGACATCGACCTCGGCGCCCCGGACGCCGAGGAGCGTCTGGAGGACATGGAGCGCCGGGTCCAGGTCGTGCTCGCGGTCGGAGCCGTGGCGCTCGCCGTCCGCGCACCGGTCGAGGACCAGCCCGACTCGCCCATGCCGGTCAGCGAGCTCGTCGGCCACGTGCTTGGCAACGCCGTGGCGGCCGAGATGCACGCCGCTCGCGCGGACCGGCCGGCCGACCCCTCGCCCGAGGCCGCCGGCCGCATGCTCGAGCCCTACATGGGCGGCGGGCACGGCGGGCGCGAGCGCCGGGGCAAGCCGCGCGACGCGGTCGACGACGAGGTCGAGCGCTGGGCCGAGGCCATGGCGCGGTTCAAGGCGGCCTGCCAGGCGCGCGTCCTGGCCGAGCTGCGGGCCGCGGTCGTGCCCTGGCTCCTCGGCGCGAACTGACGTACAACGCGGCCATGAGCGCCGCGCAGGAGATCGCCGACCTCGTCCTCCAGGACCCCGACGGCCGCGAGGTGCGGCTGGGCTCGCTCTGGCAGGAGCGGCCGGTCGTGCTGGTGTTCATCCGCCACTTCGGCTGACTGTTCTGCAAGCAGCAGGTCGCGCAGTTGCGCGACCACCTCACCGAGATCCGCGCGAAGGGGGCCGAGCTGGTCGTGGTCGGCAACGGCCAGCCGTTCATGGCGAAGGCCTTCCGCGACGAGCGCGAGCTCGACTTCCCGCTGCTCGTCGACCCCGGCCTGCGGGCTTACAAGGCGGCGGGCCTGAAGCGCGGGCGGCTGGCCACGCTCAACCCCGCGGTCGCGCTCCGGGCGGCGCGGGCCATGGCCGGCGGCTTCTCGCAGACGGCGGTCGAGGGCGACCCCTGGCAGCAGGGCGGCGCCTTCGTGATCGCGCCGCCGGGGGAGGTGCGCCTCGCGTTCGTGGCGTCGGGCGCCGGCGAGCACCCCGACCCGCGCGACCTCGTCGCGGCGCTGGGCTGAACGAGTTGGCGCTCAGGTGCCCCGGCGGCGCACGAGCCGCCACTGCTCCCACGCGAGGTCGGGGTCGAGGTCGGAGTAGCCGCGGGCGCGCTCGACCCGCTGCGCGTCCCGGGGCTCCATGGCGATGCACGGGCTCCGGTCGCGCGCGGCCTCGACCTGCTCCCTCGTGAGCGGCGTCCCCTGCTCCGCCTCGAGCGCCTCGAGCGTCACGCGCAGCGTCGGCATGAACACGAGGACGACGTCGCCGAGCCGGCGCGCGCGGCCGCCCGGGGGGCCGAGCCGCCACACGCCGTACTCGTTGTGGCACGGGTGCCCCTCGGGATACCCGGCGTCGGGCCAGCGCTCGACGACGCGGCGGGGCGCCCCGGCGTCCGGCGAGAAGGTCTGTCCGGAGCGGAGCGGCGGGTCCTCGGCGAGCTGGTAGACGTCGAGGACGGACGCGAGCTCCTGGAGCGCGCCGGCGTCCTCGCCGTCGAGCGCGACGCGCACGTCGGGGAGCGAGAAGGCGTGCATGCCGCAGGACTGGAGCGCCCCGTCGTCGGAGAGGAACGCGACCGCGCCGCGGTGCCACTGCCACGGGTCGTCGGACGAGAAGAGCTCCAGCCAGCGCGCGGCCTCCCAGCCCACCTTCGACTGCTCGAGGCGCACGGCGATCGCCCCCGCGTCGCGCAGCCGCTCGACGACGGCGACGATCGCCTCGCGCCCCTCGCGCAGGTCGACGGGCCAGCGCAGGACGAGCGCGCCCGGGCACCCCGCGAGCTCCTCGACGACCCGGGGCGACACGGTGCCGAACGAGAAGGCCGCGCCGAACGCGCCGTCGTTCTCGACCCACTCGCCCTGCGCGGTGACCTCCTGCCCCTCGCAGCGCAGCTCGCCTCCTTCGAGGCGGACGCCGCGCCGCTCCAGCGCCGCGCCCCAGGCCTCCTCCGACGACGGCGCGCCGGGGACGAACAGCGTGACGCGCGTGAGGGGCTCGGACACGCTACGCGCTCGCCGCCGCGCGCCCGAGCACCTCGCGGTAGACCGCCTCGACGCGCTCGGCGAAGCGCGGGAAGGAGAAGCGGGCCACCGCGTCCGCCCGCGCGGCGGCGCCCAGGCGCCCTCGCAGGGCGGGGTCGCCCGCGAGGCGGACCAGCGCCGCCGCCAGCTCGTCGGCGCCGGGGTCGGGCGAGAGCACGAGGCCGGTCTCCTCGTGGCGCACGAGCTCGGGGAGGATCCCCACGCCGCTCGTGATCACCGGCACGCCCATGGACAGCGCCTCGCGCACGGCGCGGCAGGTGCCGTCGGAGCC
Source organism: Planctomycetota bacterium (assembly GCA_023954375.1). Taxonomy (GTDB): domain Bacteria; phylum Planctomycetota; class J058; order J058; family J058; genus JAMLIC01. The sequence continues at coordinate 336,523 of JAMLIC010000003.1, read as the reverse complement.
GGGGACGAGGAACACCTTGGCGTCGAAGCCGGCGAGCGTGCCCACGTAGTCCTCGCCCTCGACGTAGCCGGTGAACGTCACCGCGTCCTGGAGCCCCATGGCCTTGACCGGCGCGCGGGCGACGGCGTCCTGGTTCGTGCCGCGGCCGACGACGACGAGCCGCAGCGCGGGCACCTCGGCGCGGGCCCGGCGCACCGCCTCGAGCAGGACCTCGAAGCGGCGGTGCGTCTGCATGCGCGCGACGATCCCCAGGCAGGCCTCGCCGGGGCCGCCGGCGCGGCAGGGGGCCACGCCGCGGCCCGGGTCGAAGCGGGCCGTGTCGATCGGCGGGTCGAGGTCGATCACCTGGTCAGGGTGGAGCCCGTGGTCGGCCGCGCGGGCCCGCAGGCCGGCGCCGGCCGCCCGCGAGAGCGCCAGCACGCGCGCGGTCGCGCGCAGCATGGCCCGCGTGCGCCGCGTCGGCGGGGGCGCGACGTCGTCGTAGACCGTGCGCACGACGGGCGTCGTCAGCCCGGCGCGGCGGAGCGCGCCGACGGCCAGGTGGTGGTCGCCCGGCAGGTGGCAGTGGACGAGGTCGAAGCGCTCCCGCGCGAGGTGCCGCGCCAGGCGCCGCACGTCGAAGAAGGCCACGAGCGGGTTCAGGTGCTTGCGCAGGGCCACGCCGTCGAGCGCGGCCTCGGGCACGCCGCGCGCCCGGCACAGGCGCTGGAGCCAGCGGTCGCGCGCCTTCGTCGCGCGCACGTGGCTGGAGTAGAAGCGCGCGTCCACGCCGCGGGCGACGAGGGCCCGGGCCGTCTCGAGCGCGAGCTCGGCCGGCCCGGTGACCTTGTGGTTCGCGAACAGGTGGAGGACGCGCACGCGGGCTACTGCGCCAGGAAGATCATCACCCCGTAGGGCGTGACCACGGCGTCGCTCACCTGCCCGGCCTTCAGCCGGAAGGCCGGGGCGAACGACGGGTCGGTGCCGGCGCGCTCGAGGGTGTAGGCGGTGGGCGGCAGGTCGCTCCAGCGGCGGGCCAGGGCGTCGAAGTCGGCCCCGGGGAGCCGCGCGTGGGCCACGATCCGGCGGGCGACGTCGGCCGCCTCCTCGCGGGTCAGCGTGGCGAGCATGCTCGCGCGCCGCGCGCCGCGGTAGTGGACGCAGATCAGCTTGACCGCCACCTCGTCGCGCTGCGGCTGGTCGGCGGCCGGCACGCGCGCCGGGTCGGGCGCGCCCTCGGGCTCCGGCACCGCCTTGCGGCCGTGGCCGGCGTCGCCCACGCGCAGGACCGTCGCCCGGCGGATCACGACCGGCTCGACCGGCTTGTCGGCCGCGCCCGTGCGCACCTTGCCGATCGCCGTGAGCACGTCCTGGCCGCGCACGACGCGGCCGAAGACGGAGTGCTTGTTGTCGAGGTGCGGCGTGGGGCCGAGCGTGATGAAGAACTGCGACCCGTTCGTCCCCGGGCCCGCGTTGGCCATCGACAGGACGCCCGGGCCGTCGTGGCGCAGGTTCGGATGGAACTCGTCGCGGAACTGGTAGCCGGGGCCGCCCTGGCCGTTCCCCAGCGGGCAGCCGCCCTGGATCATGAAGCCGTCGATCACGCGGTGGAAGGTCAGCCCGTCGTAGAACGGCCGCGTGACCTTCTGGCGCGTCTTCGGGTCGGTCCAGGGCTTGCTCCCCTCGATCAGCCCGACGAAGTTGGCCACCGTCTCCGGCGCCCGGGCGTGCTCGAGGCGCAGGATCATGACGCCCTTGTTCGTCTCGAGGCGCGCGTAGAGGCCGTCCTCGAGGCCGCGCGCGTCCTGGGGCAGGGTGTCGGCCTCGGGCGGCGCGCCCTCCTGGGCGACGAGCGGGGTCGACAGGGCCAGGGCGAGAGAGAGCGCGAGCGTCGCGCGGCGCATGGGTCACCTCCAGCGAGGGCCGCATGATAAGGCACGCCTGCGGGGCCGGGAGGTAGCGCGCGCCCGGGGAGAAGATGGCCTCGGAGACGACGACCCGGACGCGCGTCACGGCGGCGTGACCCTCACGGCAGCGACACGTCACGCGAGCGCGACGTCGTCTGACGTAAGTCAATCGCACCACGCCGAGCACGGCTCGGCCTGTGAGGTGCACTGCGCGTAGCCCGGCCGCCCTGCGGAGGGGCCGGCCGCCCGCTCGGGGATCGCGGGGCGGCCGGGGGCGGACCAGGAAGGTGCTCCCAGGTGCTGATCGCGCGATCGCTGGCCGACCGGCGCCCCGAGCCGGTCGGTCCGCTGCTGCTCCGCGTCCTCTCGCCGCGCATCATCGTCTCGCCGCAGCTGCGGCAGATGCTCGTCAGCCTCCCGGCGGACCCCTCGCCCCAGCGCCTCGACGAGTTCATCACGACGCTGAGCCATTACCTCTGGGCCTGCCTGGGCGCGCAGGCGCTCGAGGTGGCCGGGGAGCTCGACCGGGTCACCGGCCACGCGCTCGGCCTCTCGCCGCGCGACGAGGTCGTCCTCATCGATCGCGAGGAGGCCGCGGTCGAGGCCCGCCGCGCCGCCGGTCGGCTGGCGGCCAAGCTCGGCTTCGGCGCGGTCAAGCGCATGAAGCTGATGACCGCGGTCTCGGAGCTCGCCCGGAACATCGGCATGTACGCCGGGCGCGGCGAGGTGCGGCTGGGCGCCCACCTGCCCCCCGGCGCGGCCGTGCAGGTCGAGGCGGTCGACGAGGGCCCCGGGATCGCCGAGCTCCAGGCCGTGCTCGCCGGGACCTACCGGTCCCGCTCGGGGCTGGGCCTCGGCCTGCGCGGCGTGCAGGCGGTGGCCGACGCCTTCTCCGTGGAGTCCGCGCCGGGCCAGGGCACGCGCGTCCAGGCGCTGTTCTACGCCATGCGCCCGCCGATCTCCGCGGCGCCGGTCCCACCCAACACCATCTGAAGGAGAGGCGAGGTGACGATGATCGAAGTACGCTCACGCGCGGCGGACCTGCTGCAAGGCGTCCCCGAGGGCAGGCGGCTGACCGAGGCGGAGGTGCGCGAGCGGCTCGGCTTCCTCTGCATCACGGACGCCGACCTCGACCTCGTGCGCCGCGCCGGCCCCGTCCTCGAGGAGCTCGCCGAGCGCTTTGCGGGGCTGTTCTACGAGCACCTCCAGCGCTACCCCGCCTCGGCGGCGCTGATCCGGGGGCGCGTGGACGCCCTGCGGGTGACGCAGGCGGAGTACTTCCGGCAGCTCGCGGCGGGCAACGTCGATGCGGCGTACGTCGAGTCCCGCGCGCAGGTCGGCCGGACGCACGAGCGGCTCGGCATGCCGCTCAAGTGGTACACGGGCGCCTTCTGCTTCTACATCCAGGCGATCGGCGGCTTCCTCCAGGAGGAGCCGGTCCGGACGCGGTTGGGCGTGGACGCGCTCGGCGCGTGGGAGCTGGCCGGCGCCCTCACGAAGCTCGTGTTCTTCGACATGAGCATCGCCAACGACGTCTACATCGACGCGCTGGTGGAGACGACCCGCAACCAGGAGGCGGCGCTCCGCGAGCTCTCGGCGCCGGTGATCGAGGTGTGGGAGCGGACCCTCGTGCTCCCGCTCGTGGGCACGATGGACACGCACCGGGCGCAGGACGTGACCGAGTCCCTCCTGACCGCGGTCATGGAGCGGCGCGCGCGGGTGGTGATCCTCGACATCACGGGCCTGCCGGTGATGGACACGTCCACGGCGAATCACATCTTCAAGGCCATCCGGGCCGTCGAGCTCCTGGGGGCGACGGCGATCGTCACCGGGATCCGCCCCGCGATCGCGCAGACGGTCGTCAGCCTGGGGATCGACACCGCCCAGCTGCGCACCCAGGCCCGGCTCGTCGACGGGCTCCGCTCGGCGCTCGAGCTGCTCGGGCAGCGCGTGGTCGAGGCGCCGCGCGGGGGCGCGGAGGCGGCGCGGCCGCTCGGCGAGCGGATGCGCGACGAGGTGGACGGGCGCCCCGCGTGAGGGGGCGCGCGATCCTCCGCGTGCGGGGCGTCCTGCTCGTCTCCCTCGAGGGCGACCTGCACGACGCTGGCGTCGCGGACCTGCAGGAGGCCATCCTCTGCGCGCTCGAGGGGGCGCCGGCGCGGGGCGTCGTCGTGGACCTCACGGGCATCGAGCTCGTCGACACCTACACGGCGCGCGCGGTCGCCCAGACGGCGCACATGGCGCGCCTCATGGGCGCGCGGACGATCGTCACCGGCATGCGCCCGGAGATCGCCCTCACCCTCACCGACATGGGGTTCGCGGCCTCGGGGTTCGAGGCCGCGCTGGACCTCGACGACGCGCTCGCCCGGCTGGAGCGCGGGTCATGAGCGTGGACGCGCAGCCGCCGTGCGCCCTCATCGCGGTGCGCGACGCGTCCGCGGCGGCGGCGGCGCGCGCCGAGGCGCGCCGGGTGGCCGACGCGCTGGCCTGGCCGGCGGAGGCGCGCGAGGAGCTGGCGCTCTGCGCCAGCGAGCTGGCGATGAACGTCGTCGACCACGGCCGGGCGCGCGGCTCGGTCATGGTGGTCGCCGCCCCTGACGGCGCGTTCATCGAGGTCGGGGCGCAGGACGCCGGGGGCGGGCTCGACCCGGCGCGGGTCGGGGTCCCCTCGGCCCCGGGGCGGGGCGGCGGCCTGCCCACGCTCGGGCGCCTCATGGACGTGACGACGCTCGCGTCCGCCGACGGGCTGCTGGCGTGGGGGCGGCGCTGGGCCCCCGCGGCCGACGGGCCGCGGCGACGGGCGCCGCTCCGGGCCGCGATCGTGCAGCGCGCGCGGCAGGGCGAGCGCGTCTGCGGCGACGCCGCCGCGGTCGAGCGGCGGCAGGGCGGCGCGCGCCTCGCCGTCGTCGACGGCCTCGGCCACGGGCCCGCCGCCGCCGAGGCCGCGCTCGCCTGCCTTCGCGCGCTCGCGCGGGCGCTCGACGCCCCGCTCGAGGTGGCGCTGCGCGCGACGCACGCGGCCGCCGCCGGCACCCGCGGCGCGGCGCTGGCGGTCGTCGACGTCGACGAGGTCCGCCGCGCCGCGCAGGCCGCGGTCATCGGGAACTGCCGGCTCGAGGTGCTCGGGCCGGAGGGGCGGCGGTCCGTGGTCGGCGTGCCCGGCGTGGTCGGGCACGGCGCCTCGCCCGCCCCGCGCATCGAGGCGCTGGCGCTCCGGCCCGGCGCGGCCCTGGTCCTGTCGACCGACGGCCTCTCGCCGCGGGCCCGCCTCGCCGGGCCCCCGCGGCGCGAGGACCTCCTGGCCGGGGCGTGCCAGCTCTTCGCCGCGCACGCGGGGGCCGCGGACGACGCGACGGTGCTCGTGGCCAGCCTGGAGTGACCGGACCACGCATCCCTCGCCCTGGCGACGCTCGAGGCGCTCGACCCCGCGCCCCGCCGGCGCGCCGAGGTCGCCGCGCCGATCTCCTGCCGAGGCGCGCCTCCGCGGGGGCGGTTGGTCCCGGACCCCGCGGAGGCGTATACTCCGTCCTCTCATGGACGCGCGGGACCGGTTCCGTCTCCTCACCGCGGTCGCCCTGGTCGACCAGCGCCTGGAGGCGGAGGAGCAGCAGGTGCTCCTCCGCGCGGCCAGGGGCTACGGCCTCGACGGGGCCGACGCCGAGGGGATCATCCGGGAGATGCTCCAGGGCGGCCGGATCACGAACCTCGCGCCGCCCGCGGACCCCGCCGAGCGGCGGGCCCTGTTCCAGGACCTCGTACGCGTGGCCCTGGCAGACGGCGTCGTCACGCCGCAGGAGCGCACGTGCCTCGGTCGCCTGGCGCCGTCGTTCGGCGTGGCGCCGTCCGCGCTCGACGCCATGCTCGACCCTTCGCCCCTCCCCGACCTGGGCGGCGGGGGCGCGCCGCCGCCGCTCCCGGGCGCGCCGCCGGCGCGGCCGTCCGTGTCGCTCTCCGCCCCGCCGAAGCGGAGGCCGCCCACGCCGAAGACCGGCGAGGCGGGCTGCCCCTCGTGCGGCGCGCCGGTCGAGTTCAAGAACGCCCGCTCCGTGGCCGCCGTGTGCGCCTACTGCGACACGACGGTCGCGCGGACCGACCGCGGCGACGCGCTGAAGGACCTGGGCAAGATCTCGCACGTCGTCGACGACGCCTCGCCGATCGTCGTCGGCGCCGCGGGCACGTGCTTCGGCGTCGAGTTCCTGGTCCTCGGCCGCCTGCAGGTCCAGCACCCCACGGGCTTCTGGAACGAGTGGTTCCTGCAGTGGGCCGACCGCCGCACCGGCTGGCTGGGCGAGGCGCTCGGGCAGTACATGGTCACGTTCCCGGCCGAGGGCGAGAAGGACCCGGGCAAGGTGCCGCCCTGGGACCAGGTGGCCCCCGGCCAGCGCTGGTCGCTCGGCGGCAAGCCCTACACGGTCACCGACAAGAACATCGCCCGCGCCACGGGCACGCAGGGAGAGACGCCCTTCGCCGTGGGGGACGGCTACGAATTGCCCTACGCCGACCTGCGCCGGCCCGACGCGGGGTTCGCCACGCTCGACTACTCCGAGGACACCCCGCTCGTGTTCATCGGCCGCTGCGTCTCGTGGAAGGACCTGAACCTGCGCGGCCACAGGCGGTTCCATGGTTGGTGAGCCGGAGCCCGCCGTCGTCACCGCCCGCGAGCTGCGGTGCCTCAACTGCGGGGCGCCGTGGACCATGCGCGGCTTCAACACCACGCGCACGCTCGCCTGCGAGCACTGCGGGTCGGTGATCGACACCTCGGGCGAGCACTGGCAGCTCGTCGAGAAGGTCGAGGGCGCCTACAACGCCCGCCCGCGCTTCGCCCTCGGCACGCGCGGCGAGCTCATGGGCGTGAAGTGGGAGGTGATCGGCTGGTGCTCGCGCTACGTGCGCGCCTACGGCCAGAAGTTCACCTGGGAGGAGCACCTCCTCTACAACCCCTACGAGGGCTTCCGCTACCTCGTCTACCAGGACGGCCACTTCGTCTTCGTCACGCCGCTCCCCGGCGTGGCCACCGCGCGCCCCATGTCGGCGGCCTACGAGGACAAGACCTACAAGCACTTCTCCACCGGCAAGGCGATCGTCGAGGAGGTCCTGGGCGAGTTCCCCTGGGAGGTGCGCCGCGGCGACACGGCCAAGACCGACGACTACGTGGCCCCGCCGCTCGTCCTCTCCAAGGAGGAGACGGAGGACGAGGTCACCTGGTCGCGGGGCGAGTACGTCGAGCCGGACGTCATCCTGAAGGCCTTCGGCAAGCCCGCCCGCGCCGTGGCGCAGCGCAAGGGCGTGCACGCCTGCCAGCCCAACCCGCACCGCCCGCTCCTCGACTGGATGCTCATGAGCACGGGCGTCGCCCTGGTGCTCTGGCTGCTCGTCTCGTTCGGCTACATGGTCTCCACCCGGTCGGTCCCGGTGTGGTCGGGGACGGTGCCGCTCGACGGCCTGACGCAGGAGGTCGAGCTGCGGCACGGGGGCACGGTCGAGTTCCAGGCCGACGCGCCCTGCAGCAACTCGTGGGTGTTCGTGAACGCCATGCTCGTCGGCCCGCAGGAGGTCAGCGAGGAGGCGCAGTACGCCGGGCTCGAGGTGTCCTACTACAGCGGACCCGACTGGACCGAGGGCTCGCGCAGCGCCTCGACCCTCATCGGCGGGGTCGCGCCGGGCCGCTACCTCCTGCAGCTCACGCACCACCCCGAGTCGACGTACAAGGGCAACGTCACGCTGCTCGTGCGCGAGGACGTGACGGCGTTCCGCTACGTGTGCTGCAGCTTCATCCTGTTCCTGATCGTGCCGATCGTCGCCGCGATCCGGTCTTCGACGTTCGAGCAGAAGCGCTGGGCCGAGAGCGACCACGGGTGAGCGCGTGAGGAGGGCGGCGTGAAGGTCTTGCACATCTTCTTCATCGCGCTCGGGCTGCTGACGGTGGCCTGGGCCGCGCCGGCCGGCGTCGGCCTGGCGGCCGAGCGCGGGCCGGTGCAGCGCGACCCGGGCGCGGGCCCGGGCGGGCGCGGGCGGTACGTGTTCGTGGGTGGCTTCGGCGGGGGGAAGTGACGTGATCGAGCTCCTGGCTCAGTCGGGCGTGCCGCCCTGGATGGCCTCGCTCGGCCAGCACCTGCTGGCGGCGGCGATCTACACCGTGTTCGGCGTGATCGTGTTCGGGATCGCCTTCGTCGTCATGACGAAGCTCACCCCGTTCTCCGTGCGCAAGGAGATCGAGGAGGACCAGAACACGTCGCTGGCGATCATCATGGGCTCGATCGTGATCGGCCTGGCGATCATCATCGCCGCGGCCGTCCACGGCAGCTGAGCTGACTGACGACGAGCGGCGGGGACGGGGTTAAGGTCTCTCGCGCCATGACCGCGCCCGACGACCCGCCGCCCGCCGCGCCCGCGCCCGCGCCCGATCTCGAGGTGCCGCCGGCCGTCGCCTCGCACGAGGCGGTGCAGCCGCTGGCCGTGGCCGCGCTGTTCCTCGCCACCTTCGTCGTGGCCACCTGCGGGCTGATCTACGAGCTCGTCGCGGCGGCCATGGGCAGCTACCTGCTCGGCGACTCGATCACCCAGTTCTCGCTCGTGATCGGGCTCTACCTCTCGGCCATGGGCCTGGGCTCCTACCTGTCGAAGTACGTCCAGGGCGACCTGCTCGTGCGGTTCATCCGCATCGAGGTCCTCGTCGGCCTCGTGGGCGGCCTGTCGGCGCTCCTGCTCCTCCTCGCCCACGCGTTCCTCGGCCACGTGCGGCCGGTGCTGTTCGGGCTCGTGCTCGTCGTCGGCACGCTCGTCGGCCTCGAGATCCCGCTCCTCATGCGCGTGCTGAAGGACCGCGTGGCCTTCGCCGACCTCGTCGCGAGGGTGCTCGCCTTCGACTACCTGGGCGCGCTCGCGGCGAGCCTCCTCTTCCCGCTGCTGCTCGTGCCGGCGCTGGGGCTGCCGCGCACGGCGCTCCTGTTCGGGATCCTGAACGGCCTCGTCGGCCTGGCGCTCACGCGCGTGTTCGCCGAGCGCCTGGGGCGCCGGCGGCGCGGCCTGGCGCTCGAGGCGCTGCTCGCCACCGGGCTGCTGGCGCTGGCGTTCGTCGGCACGAACCACGTGGAGCTGGTGGCCGAGCGGGCGCTCTACGACGCGCCGGTGCTGTTCAAGAAGAAGTCGCCCTACCAGACGGTCGTGATCACCCGCTGGCGCGACGACGTGCGCCTGTGGCTCGACGGGCACCTCCAGTTCAGCAGCAAGGACGAGCATCGCTACCACGAGGCGCTCGTCCACCCGGCCGTGGCCGCCGTGCGCGGCGAGCCGAAGGCGGCCCTGGTCCTCGGCGGCGGCGACGGCCTGGGCCTGCGCGAGCTCCTGCGCTACCCGACGCTCGAGCGCGTGACGCTCGTCGACCTCGACCCGATCATGCTCGAGCTGTTCTCGACCGACCCGACGCTCGTGGCCCTCAACCAGGGCGCCTACGCCGACCCGCGGGTGACGGTCATCAACACCGACGCCATGACGTGGCTCGAGGAGCACGACGACGTCTTCGACCTCGTCGTGATCGACCTGCCCGACCCGCGCAACTTCTCGCTCGGCAAGCTCTACAGCTACGAGTTCTACCGGCTCGTGCGCCGCCACCTCGCCGAGCGCGGCGCCCTGGTCGTGCAGTCGACCTCGCCCTTCGGCGCCCCGCGCGCCTTCTGGTGCGTGGTGAAGACGATCACGGACGCGGGCTACGACACGCACCCCTACCACGCCCACGTGCCGTCGTTCGGCGACTGGGGCTACGTGCTGGCCCTGCCGCGCCCGCCCGTGCCGCTCGAGCCGGGCGACGGCCCGCCGCGGCGGCCGGCGCCGACGCGGCTGCACGAGGCGGTGCGCGGGAAGCTCCGCTTCCTCGACGACGACGTCCTGCGCGCGCTGTTCGTCTTCCCGCCCGACATGGGGCCGCCGCCGGGGCTGGAGGTGAACCGCCTCTCCGACCAGGTGCTGGTCAGGTACCACGAGGAGGACTGGAGCCGGGCGGACTGATCAGCGCCCGACCCGCCGCAGGCGGTCGATCACGTCGCCCGCCGTGGGCGGCCGCGGCTCCGCGGGGCGCGCGGGCTCGGCGGGCTCCGGCGGCGGCGGCAGGAGCTCGCAGGAGAGCTCGCCGCGCCCGCCCCCGCCGCCCGCGGCGGCGACCTCGCCCCAGAGGAACACGCCGGGCGAGAGCGCGCTCGCCATCGAGGTGGTCCGGCTCTGGTCGAAGCGGCCCGACCGCCCCTGCGGGCCCTCGCCCGGGCGCCGCAGCTCGAACCGCCACGTGCTGCGCGTCAACGCCAGCTCGAGCTCGAGCGCGTCGTCGGGCCCGAACGGGGCGACGACGAACTCGTGCAGCCGGTCCAGCCCGTCGGGCGGCGGCCCGCCGCGCGGCGGCACCTCGTCGCCCGGACGTCGCCGGTGGTCGGCGCAGAGGAGGAGCCCTCGCGCCCGGTCGCGCTCGACGGAGAGCGTCAGCCACACCGCCCCGCGCAGCGCCGCGGCGCCCTCCACCTCGTCGTTCCGCGCGCGCAGGCCGAGGTGGTAGACGAGCCCCGGGCTCCCCTCGCGGGAGACGTGCACGCCGCGGAGGCGCCACACGACCCGCAGGGGCAGCCGGCGCGGCGCCGCCTCGGCGTCGAGGAGCGACACGCGGCCGCCCGCGTCCGCCGGCGCGAGCGCGAGCCAGCCGTCGCGAACGGACCACGACGAGGGCGGGGCGGCGCGCGGGCGGAGCGGGCCCTGCACGTCGTCGTCGGGGCTCGGCGGCTCGGCGTCCCCGGCGGCGACGGGGGCCGGCTCGGGGGGGACCGGCGGCGCCTCGGCCGGGGCCGTGGCCGACGGCCCGGCGGCGACCGGCGGCGCCGAGGCGCCGGCCTCGGGCGCGCGCCCCCCGACGAGGCTGAGGGCCACGCTCACGGCGGCGACCACCCCGAGGGCCCCGGCGGCGACCTGCCAGCCGCGCGCCGGGGCGGGCCGCGGCGCGGTCGGCGCCGCGAGGGCGGCCTCGAGCGCCTCGAGCAGCGCGGCCGCGCCCGGGAAGCGCCGCTCGCGCTCCTTCGCCATGGCGCGGAGGATCAGCGCCGCCGCGGCGTCCGAGAGGCCGGGCGCGAGCGCGCGCGGGTCGGGCGGCGGCTCCTGCAGGACCTTGCTCATGACGGCGAGGGCGCTCCGCCCGTCGAAGGGGGCGCGGCCCGTGACGAGCGTGAACAGCGAGGCCCCGAGCGCGTAGACGTCGCTGCGGATGTCGAGGTCGTCGGCGGCCTCCGCCTGCTCGGGCGACATGAACGCCGGCGTGCCCATGATCGTGCCCGCGTGGGTCATGCGGTCGTCGCCCGCGCGGGTGCGCGCCAGCCCGAGGTCGGCCAGCTTGGCGACCCCGTCCTCGGTGACGAAGATGTTCGCCGGCTTGATGTCGCGGTGCAGGAGCCCCGCGCGCTCGAGCGCGCCCAGGCCGCGCGCCGCGTCGCGGATCACCTCGAGCGCGCGCCGCTCCGGCAGCCGCCCGCCCGCCTGCTCGGCCAGGCGCTGGGCGTCGCCCCCGCGCATGAGCTCCATGGCCAGGTAGAGGCGCCCGCCGTCCTCGCCGGCCGCGTAGCAGGTGATCACGTTGGGGTGGCTGATCGCGGCCGCCGCCCGCGCCTCGCGCAGGAAGCGCGCGCTGGCCTCGGGGTCGGCGGAGCAGGCGGGCGACAGGACCTTGAGCGCCACCTCGCGACCGAGCGAGCGCTGCCGCGCCCGGTAGACGACGCCCATGCCGCCGCGCCCGAGCTCCTCGAGCAGCTCGAACTCGCCGAGCGCCTCGGCCGGCGCGTGCGACAGGATCACCGTCTTCGCCGGGCCGTCGCCGCCGGCGTCCCGCGTCTCCTGGGCGGCCGCGTGGTCGGGCATCGCACCCCTCTCGCCGGCCAGGGTAGCGGCCTCGGCGGCGGCCGACCACGCCGCGCGCCGGGTGTGGCGAGACGCCCCAGCGAGGCGTGCCGCGCGCGAAACACGTCAGCGACCGACCGCGCGCCCGCCGAACCGGCGCTCGAGCGCCAACCACGGGAGCAGGCTCACGGCCGCGGCGAGGGCGACGAGTCCCGTCATGCGCGCGTCGCCGGCGCGGTCGGCGACGAGGCCGCCGATCGGCGGGGCGACCATCTCCGCCGCCTGCCACACCGCGGTGAACAACGACATCACCGACCCGCGCCAGCGCGCCGGCGCGCGGCTGACGGCCTGGCCGGCGACGATCGGGAAGGCCAGGCCGTGCGCCAGGCCGCCCACGAGGCCGGCCAGGAGGAAGCTGGCGTCCGTGGTCCCTCGCCCGGCGAGGAGCAGGGCCAGGGCGAACAGGCCGACGGCGGGCGCGACGAGGTTCTCGGGGCCGAGGCGGTCGGGGAGGCGCGCGCCGACGAGGCGCACCGACACGGCGCCCGCCGCGTAGGGCAGCCACACCGCCGCCGGCCAGTTCACGCCCCGCGCCTCGGCGATCACGGTGACGAAGGCCATGAACACGGCCATGCTCGCGGCGAAGGTCGCCGTCGCCAGCCACACGGGGACGAGGCGCCGCTGGCGGAGCGCCTCCCACACGCTCCCCTCGTCGTCGCCGGCCGGCGGGTGCGGCGGGGGCTCCGGCAGGCGCACGACGAACAGGAGCGACGACGCGACGAGCAGGGCGGCGACGGGGTAGAGCCACCGGAGCGCGTCGGCGTCGAGGCGCGCGAGCGCCACGAAGCCGTTGAGCGCCAGCGGCACGAGGCCCGAGATCCCGAACAGCGCGATCCCCTCCGTGCGGCGCGCTTCGGGGACGATGTCCGCGGCCACCGTGAAGTAGCCGGCGAAGAGCGCCCCCTGGCCCAGGCCGAAGACGACGCGCACGGCGTAGACGAGCGGGCCGGTCGAGGTCACGAGCGCGAGCAGCGTCATCCCGAGCACGACCAGCCCGGTGCCGACGATCAACGTCGGCCGCCGGCCCACGCGGTCGAGCGACCAGGCGACCAGCGGGCGCGCCAGGAGCGAGCCGACGCCGGCGACGGCCATGACGAGGCCGACCTCCGCCCGGCTGGCGCCCAGGTGGTCGAGGTAGAGCGGCAGGAGGAGCATGGACGCGAAGCCCAGCCCCTGCAGGAAGTGCGCCGCGACGAGGAGCAGGAACGGGCGGGTGAGGAGGGGCGGGTCCATCCTTGGAGGTTAGCGGCTGCGGCCGCCATCGTCGGCCTCGCCTGGTGCTCCGGCTGCGAACGCACGTGGCGTGCGCCTGAGAGCGGACCGACGCCAGGAGTTCACGCGCTGCTGCTGCGCCACCTTGCGGGCGCTGCCTGCGGTGTCGTGTCGAACGCCGAGGTTCTACGGGACGACGAGCATCGTGTCGCGGACGAGGAACAGACCGGCGGTGGCCACGACGGTCCAGATCGCCGATGCGGCAGCCGCGAGCCGGCGGTTCCTGGTCCACCACGCGACGAAGCCGACCGGGCGCGCCCGCCGTCGGACGCGGCGCGGCGGGCGGGGCGCCGCCTCCGGGCAGCCGAGCGTGGGGCAGGCGCCCGCCTCCGTGAGGCAGCCCGGGTGCGTCCACGTCCCGCACCCGGCGCAGGTCGCCGCGTCCGCCGCGGAGCCGTGGCAGTAGGCGCAGCGCAGGTCGGCGCTCGGGAGCGGGCGAAGGGCGAGGCGCTCGGTCACCGAGAACTCGACGCCGAGGAGGCGGCCGGGTTCAGCCGCACGTGCGCCCGACCTGTCGGGGCGTCTCCGTAGACTCGGGCCCGAACGGAAGCCGAAAGGCAACCGGCCGACAGGTGGGACCGAGCGCGTGCTCGGGCCTGTCGGCCGGCAACCAAAGGAGGAAACGCGAATGACGGTTCGCGTGACGGTCACGATCGGACACTGGAAGGTGACGATCGTGATCCGCCGGTAGGACCGGCACCCCGTCCCGGGCTGACCCCCGGGGCGGGGACCTCCTCCTCATCAGCAGGATACACACGCTGACGCGGCCGGCCAAGTCGACGAGCGCGGTCACCCGTCCACGGCCCGCGCGATGGCGTCGCGCGCCGTGCTCAGCGTGCGCGGACCCGCCTGCTCGCGGGTGAGCATCTCGAGGAGCGCCGTCAGGTCGAGCAGCGTCGCGGCGCGCCGCCACCCGCGTGGGAGGCGCGCGCCGCGCGCGGCCTCGTAGCCGGCGACGAAGGCGGCCTCGACCTCGGGCGGCCGCTCGTGCGCGAAGCGCAGGAAGTTGCCCAGGTCCACCAGCGGGCAGCCCGAGAAGGCGAACTCCCAGTCGAGCACGGCCGCGACCTCCACCCGGTCGTCGACCTCGCGCACGAGGACGTTCTTGGCGTTGAAGTCCGAGTGGACCAGCGCCGCCGTCTCCTCGAGGTCGGCGAGGAGGCCGCCGTGCCGGCGCACGTGGGCGCGGGTCCGCTCGACGAGCGCGGGGCCGAGACGCGCCGAGGCGCGCGCGTCGGCCAGCGCCTTCGCCGCGAAGTCGAGGAAGGCGGCGGCCAGGTCGCCGAGCGGCCGGGCGACCTCGAGGCGCGCGTCGAGGAACCCGGCCGCCGCGAAGCGGACCTCGTGGACCCGGGCCAGGACCTCCCCCGTCGCCCGGGCCCCCGCCGCCCAGCCGGGCGGCCCCAGGCGCTCGTCGGCGAGGGCGTCGGCCAGCGACCGGCCGTCGACCCAGGCGAGGAGCGCCCATGGGCGACCCGGCGCGCCGCCGTGCGCGAGGACCCGCGGCGCGGGCACGCGCTCGGCGACGCGCTCCAGGAGGGCCACCTCGCGAGAGAGGCCGTCCGGGTCGCGCTCGGGGAGGCGCAGGACCTTCCAGGCGGGGTCGCCCGCGAGGCGCACGCGCAGGTTGGTGTTCGTGTAGCCGCCGGCGAGCGGCTCGAGCGCCTCCACCTCGACGTCGAGCAGCGCCGCGACCTCGGCCGCGCTCGGCGTCGGGCGGGGCGCCCGACGGTCGAACTTGGCGTCGAAGTCGATCACGGGCCGGCCTCGTCGAGGAGCTCGCGCAGGGCCCGGAACCACACCAGCTTGTGCTCGAACCCCGGGAAGCTGGCGTTGAGCCCGCTCGGGTTCGGCAGGACGAACACGCGCGCGCCCGCGAGGTCGACCTCCTTGAGCCCGGCGCCGCCGGAGGGCGCGCCGAAGAGGAGCGGGTAGATCGTCAGGCCGACGAGCGCGACGACCTGCGGGCGCAGCCTGGCGACCTTCTTCTTCAGCGTGCGCGCGCCGGCCTTCAGCTCGGCCGGCGTGAGCTCGGCGGCCGTCCGCGTCGTCCGCGGGCAGACGTTGGTGAGCGCCAGGCCGAACTCCGCCAGGCGCTGGTCCTCTTCGGGCGCGAGCTGGACGGGCGTGAGGCCGCTGGCGTGCAGGAGGCGCCAGAACGGGTTGCCCTTGCCGGCGAAGTGATGGCCGACCGCGCCCGAGCGGGACCCGGGGTTGATCCCCACGAACAGGACCCGCGGGCGGTCGACGAGCACGTCCCTGAGGCGTGGCATCGCCTGAGTGGACCAGGCCGGCGGTCGTGCGACCAGCGCTCCGGAGCGCTCCGGATCGGGCGATGGGGGTGGCGCCTGGTAGGGTGATCCCCGCCATGGGAGCCAGCACGGCGGCCGACCGGCCGGTGATCGTCCAGAACGACCACACGATCCTGCTCGAGACGGGGGGGCCCGCCTACGAGGACGCGCGCGACGCGCTCGTGCCCTTCGCCGAGCTGGTCAAGGCGCCCGAGTACGTGCACACCTACCGGCTCACCGCGCTGTCGCTCTGGAACGCGGCGTCGGCCGGCCACACGGCCGACGAGGTCCTCGCGGCGCTCGAGCGGCTGTCGCGCTTCCCCGTCCCCGCAAACGTGATCGACGCGATCAGGACGCACATGGCCCGCTACGGCAAGCTGCGCCTCACGCGCGCGGGCGACGGGGCGCTGCTGCTCTCCGCGCACGAGTCGGAGCCGCTGGCGCTCGACGAGGCGTGGGCCCACGCGCCGGTGCAGGCGTTCGTGGCCGAGCGGCGCCCGGGCGCGCTCGTGATCCGCGAGGACGGGCGCGGGCGCCTCAAGCAGGAGCTGACCGCCCTCGGCTGGCCCGTCGAGGACCTCGCCGGCTACCAGGAGGGCGCCCGGCTCGAGGTGGCCCTGAGAGACGTCACGCAGGACGGGGCGCCCTTCGGGCCGCGCGACTACCAGCGCCGGGCCGTCGAGGCGTTCCACAAGGGCGGCGCGAGCGGCGGCGGCTCGGGCGTCGTCGTGCTCCCCTGCGGCGCGGGCAAGACGATCGTCGGGCTCGCCGCCCTGGCGACGGTCGGCCAGCAGACGCTGATCGTCTGCACCTCCGACATGGCCGTGCGCCAGTGGGAGCGCGAGCTGATCGACAAGACGACGCTCGCGCCCATGGACGTCTGCGAGCTCACGGGCAAGCGCAAGGAGCTCGGCCCGGTCACGCTCACGACCTACCAGCTCCTCACGCACCGGAAGAGCAAGCAGGTCGAGGCCTGCCCGGCCATGGACCTCGTGCGCGCGCACCCGTGGGGGCTGATCATCTACGACGAGGTCCACCTCCTGCCGGCCCCCGTGTTCCGCATGGCGTGCGAGGTGCAGGGCGTGCGGCGCCTGGGCCTCACGGCCACGCTCGTGCGCGAGGACGGCCGGGCGAGCGACGTCTTCAGCCTGATCGGCCCCAAGCGCTACGACGTCCCCTGGAAGGTCCTCGAGCAGAAGGGCTGGATCGCGCAGGCGACGTGCACGGAGGTGCGCGTGCCCATGTCCGACGCGCTCCGCCGCGAATACGCCCTCGCCCCGCAGAAGGAGAAGTTCCGCGTCGCCGCGGCCAGCCCGGCCAAGCTCGACGTGCTCTTCGCGCTCCTCGAGCGCCACCGCGCGGAGCCGACGCTCGTGATCGGCACCTACCTCGAGCAGCTCGAGGCGGTGGCCCAGCTCACGGGCGCGCCGCAGATCACGGGCAAGACGCCGGCGAAGGAGCGCGAGCGGCTGTGCGCGCTCTTCCGCGCCGGGCAGCTCAACCTGCTGCTCCTGTCGAGCGTGGGCAACTACTCGCTCGACCTGCCCGAGGCGTCGGTCCTGATCCAGGTCTCGGGCATGTTCGGCTCGCGCCAGGAGGAGGCGCAGCGGCTCGGGCGCGTCCTGCGCCCCAAGGAGGACGGCCGCGCGGCGGCCTTCTACACGCTCGTCACCGAGGGGACGACCGAGACCGACTTCGCCATGAACCGCCAGCGCTTCCTCACCGAGCAGGGCTACCGCTACGGGATCGTCGACGCCTCGGCCGTGCTGGGGGGCGGCGCGTGAGCCCGCGGCGGACGGGCGCGCCCGAGGCCCCGCCGGTCGACCCCCGGCGGGCGCGCCTCCCGTGGTTCGACGCGATCTGGGAGCGGCTGCCCGCGCCGGCGCGCCGCGCGTTCGTGGCCCTCGTGAGCGAGGAGCAGCGGCGGCAGGAGGTCGCCGCCGCGGACCGGGAGCTCTTCGTCGCGCAGGGCCTGCTCGCCCCCGGCCGCCGGGGGCGCCTCGACGCCGCGCCGGGCGCCGAGCACTTCGTCGACCGGATCGCCCGCCTGCACGAGGCGCCCGCGCTCTACCAGGGGAGCGACGAGGACCTGCAGGAGACGGCGCTGTCGGTGGTCGTGCCCTCCGGGTTCATCGTGCTCGCCGCGCGGGGGCTCGTGCCCGGCCCCGACCCGGTGGAGGGGCTCCGCTACCACCCGGAGCGCGCCGTGCGCCGGCCCGAGTGGCTGCGGCGGCTGGTCCCCCTGCTCGAGCGGCAGCCGGGCGTCCGCGCCGCCCTGTCGCTGCTCGCGCGCGCGGGGGCGCCCGTGCCGCTCGCCGCCTTCTGCGAGGAGGTGGGCGCCGAGGCCTACCCGGCGCTCGACCTGCTCGTCGCCCACCTGGTCGCCTTCGAGGGGCTCGAGCCCGAGAGCCGGCGGCTCATGGTGGGGCTGTTCCCGGGGCGCGTCGCCGCCGAGGAGGAGGAGGAGGAGGAGGAGCCCGCGCCGCCCCCGAAGAGGAAGGGCAAGGCGAAGCCGGCGCCGGCCGTCGTTCCGACGGTCCCGCGCCCGGCCGACCTCGACGCCACCGGCGCGCCGCTCGTGCTCCACGACCTCGAGGCGCTCCTCCACGTCCTCGCCGAGACGCGGGTCCGCACCTCGCAGCGGGGCGAGCTCTACGTCGACGACGCGGCGCAGGTCCACGCCGCGCTCGCCGCGCGGCCGAGCCGCGGCGCCCCGGTCGAGCTGCGGACCGGCCTGGCGTTCGAGCTCGCGGCCGAGCTCGGCCTCGTGCACGAGGTCGACCCCGGCGGCCCGCGCGGGCCGCGCCTCCTCCGGCCCGCCCCCGACGCCGGCGACTTCCTCGCCCGGCCCCTCGCGGACCGCTGGCGTGCGGCCCTCGAGCTCCTCCTCGTCGAGGAGCGGCACGACTGGCTGGGCGGCGTCCTCGACGCGCTCGCCGCGCGCCTCGGCGGGTGGCCCGTGACGCGCGAGCGGACCGCGCGCGCGGCCGCGCCGCTGCTCGCGCTCGAGCCCGGGCGCTTCGTCGACCTGCGCGCCCTCCTCGCCGCGCACGCCGGGGAGCAGAACCCGCTCTTCCGGCTCTTCGTCGAGCGCCAGCAGGAGCGCGGCGTCGACCTCGCCGACTGGCGGCCGCTCCTCCAGACCCAGCTCCGCTACACGATCGACGAGCCCGACCTGCGCGACCCCATGACCGCGCTCGACCGGGCCTACGCCCGCGGCCTCGTCGGGCTGCTCGTCCGGCTGACGCTCGTCGGCGGCGTGGAGATCGGCGGCCTGGGCGGGCCGAGCCCCGTCCTCGCGCTCACGCCGGTCGGGCGCCACTACCTCGGGCTCGAGCCGCGCTTCCCGCGGGTCGACCTCGCGGACGACCCGCCCGGGAAGGTCGTCGTCCAGCCCAACCTCGAGGTCCTGGTGATCGGCCGCGCGCCGGCGGCGCGCCTGCGCCTGGCCGCCCTCGCCGCCCCGCGCGGGGGCGAGTCGGGGCCGGCGCAGACCTTCGTGCTCGCCAAGGACCGCGTGGTCGACCTCGTCGCCTCGGGGCTGCGCCCCGACGACGTCCTGCGGGCGCTGGTCGAGGCCGCCCAGGGCGCCGAGGTCCCGCTCAACGTCGCGCGCACGCTCCAGGACTGGGCGAAGGCGGTGCGCCGCGCGCGCGTGGCCTACGTGCCGGTGCTCCTCGCGGACGACGAGGAGACGGCGCTGACGATCCGCTCGCACGCCGGCAAGGACGTGCTCCTCCAGGGGCACGCCCTGGCGGTGAACCCGGCCAAGCTCTCGGCGTTCAAGCGGGCGCTCCGGGCCAAGGGCGTGGTCCTCGACGAGGACGAGCCGCCGGCGCCCCGGCGACGCCGGCGGTGAGCGCGCCTCGCCTCGAGCGCGCCCTGACGCTCGTCCTCCTGCTCACGACGCTCGACTGCGCCTACCTGGCGTGGCGCTTCGTGGCGCTCAAGGCGGACCTCGTCGCGCCGGGCACGGGCCTGTGCTCGTGGACGTCGTGGATCGACTGCGACCAGGTGCTCTCGACGCCGCAGGCGCGCGCGCTCTTCGTCCCGAACGCCACGCTGGGCCTGGGCTTCTTCCTCGGCTGCCTCGCCTGGTGGACGCTCGGCCGGCGCGTGCTCGACGCGCGCTACCGGCCCTACGTGACCGCGGCGCTGGCCTTCTGGCTCGTGGTCGCCAGCGGCTTCACCCTGCGCTTCTGGTGGCTGCTCGTCCACCTCGACCACCTGTGCCCCTTCTGCCCGTGGAACCACCTGTGGACGTGGGTGGCGACCGCGCTCGCCCTGTCGCTGTGGCGGCGAACGCCGCGGGCGAGCGGGCCGGCCCCGGCGGCGGGCCCGCTGGTCCTCCTCGTGGCGGGCTGCGTCGGACAGCTCCTCCTCTGGCAGGGGCTGTGGTGGGCGGGCCTGCAGGCCGGGCTGCTCAAGCCTTGAGAGGTCGGCCGAGCGCCACCAGGGCGGCGAGCGCCGCCAGCCCGACGACGACGCCGGCGAGCAGCTGCGGCGGGCGGTAGCGGAAGGTCACGACGCCCGAGAAGCCCGGCTCGAGCAGCACGCCCCGCACGGCCACCAGCGCCGGCAGGACCTCCAGGCGCCGGCCGCGGTCGACCTCGCAGGTCCAGCCCGGGGCGAACGAGTCGGCGAGGACGAGCGCGCCGCCCGCGGGCGCGTCGACGCGCAGGACGACGCGCGCCGGCGCGTCCTCGAGCACCTCGACCGGCTCCGGCGCGGGCGCGTCGGGGGCGGGCGGCGGCCCGTCGCGCCCGGTCTCCAGGAGCGCGTGGCGTCGCGGGTCGAAGCCCGGGCTCGCGATCCGGGCCAGCGCCGCCGCGCGGTCCGCCACCTCGACGACCGCCTCCGGCGGGTGGAGGCGCGCGCGCGGCAGGGCGCCGGGCGCCGCCCACAGGCGCAGGTCCGCCCCGTCGCGCATGAGGACGAGCCCCTCGTGGTCGCGCGCGGGCGGCGCGCCCGGCGCGTCGAGGACGACGCGCACGCCGAGCGCGTCGCGCCACGCCGCGGGGAGCTCGCTCGGGACGAGGAGCTGGCGCGCCCAGCGGCGCTCGCCCAGCGCGTCGAGCAGCGCCAGGAGGCGCGCCGAGTGCAGCGCGCCGTAGGCGCCGACCACGCGCAGCCCGCCGCCGGTCAGCAGGTTCGGCATGAGCGGCGTGCGGGTGAGCGCGCGCCCGTCGCCCGCCGCGTCGCGCGCGGCGCGGAGGGCGGGCGTGTCGGGATGGTGCGCGCCGACGGGCGAGGTCGAGAGGTAGAGGTGCCCCTCGCGCAGGAGCTCCGCCGCCGCGAGCCCGACGAGGAGCGCCGCGGCGCCGCGCCGCGCGCCCGGCCGGCGCGCGAGGAGGGTCAGGCCGAGGGTCACCGCCGCGAGGAGGAGCGGGCCCAGCGTGGGCGCGAGCAGCCAGGGCCCCGCCGGCCACGCGGCCCCGGGTGAGAGGTGCACGCCCGGCGGACCGCCGGGCGTCAGGCCGCTCCCGAGCGGCCCCAGGCGCCGCGGCTCGGCCCGGCCGAGGTGCACGGCCGCGGCGAGGGCGAGGGCGACGGCGAGCGCCGCCGCCACCCGCGGCGCCCGCTCGCCGCGCAGGAGGGCGCGCGCGCCGTGGGCCACGAGCACGGGCGCGAGGAACGGCAGGAGCCAGAGCACCCGCGCCGCGCCCGTGCCGGCGAAGCCGGGGAGCAGCCACAGGGCGAGCGCCAGCGGCGTGGGCGCGGCCAGCGCGAAGACCGCCACGACGGCCAGGGCGTGGCGCCGCGCGGTGAGCGCGCCGGCGGCCGCCAGCACGAGCGCCGGCAGCCCCAGGTAGAGGCGCAGCTCCTGGAAGTTCTCGTAGAGGCGCGTCCCGAGGAGGAACCCGCGCGCCGGGTGCCCCAGCGCGTCGGGCACGACGAGGCCGAGGAGGGCGCCCGGGCCGAGCCGCGCGGTGCTCTCGTGCCAGACGTCGAACGGGATCGCGGCGCGCGTCGACCACGCCATGAGCGCGCCGAGCGGCAGGAGGCGCGGCGCCGCCAGCGCGGCGCCGAGGCCGAGCGCGAGCACGACCCAGCCGGCGGCGCGGGCGCGCGCGCCGCGCGGGGCGCCCGCGACGGCCAGCGCCGCGGCGAGGGCCGAGCGCCAGCGCCAGCTGCGGGAACGCGCACAGGAGCCCGCCGCCGACCGCGGCGCCGAGCGCCGCGGCCGGGCGGGGGCCGGGCCGGCGGGCGAGCGCGTCGGCGGCCCACAGGGCGAGCGCCCCCCACGGCATGGCCGCCGTGACGAACGGCCGGGCGAGCCAGGTGGTGAACAGGGGGGCGAGCTCGAAGGCGACCGCCCCGGCGAGCGCCGCCCGGCCGAGCCCGCGCCAGCGCAGGTGGAGGAAGCTCGCCAGCCCGCCGGCGAGGACGTGCAGGAGCGAGGCCCACACGACCGCGCGCCCCGGCTCGAGCGCGCGGTAGAGCGGCCAGGCCGCCGGGTGCGTGACGGTGGGCCACCCGGCGAGGCCGATCGGCTCGCCGAGGCCCACCCGCGGGTTCCAGAGGGCGCCGGTCTCGTGGACGACGGCGCCCTCGGGCAGCTCGAGCACCACGACGTCGTGGTCCGCGAGCCCGAGCCGCCGCGACGTCGGCTCGCCCCAGGGCGGCTGCGCGCCGAACGGCGCCCAGGCGCCGAAGGTCTCGCCGCGCAGGAGCAGCGGCGCGTGCAGCGCCAGGGCCAGCGCGGCCAGGGCCACGGCCCCGCCGGCGAGGCCCGCGCGCCCCGCGAGACCGCGGCCTGCCGCCGACGGGAGCATGGCGGGATCTTCGGGGGGTCGCCCGGGGGCGTCAAGCGGCGCGGCCCATCTCCGTCCGGCGACATGTGACCCTGGTGACCGTCGCGCAACCTGCCGCTGGTGGAGGTCCCTCGCGTCGCCCTGGCGGGTATGGTCGGGCCTGGAGGCGCGGGTGGGCGAGGCGGAGCAGTGGGCGGAGGGCGAGGCGCGGGACCTCCGTCGCGGCTGGTCGCGCCTCGTGCGCGCGATCGGCCCCTTCCCGCTGGCGCTGGCCGGGCTGCTCGGCGTGCTCGGCGGCGTCGGGCTGTTCACGTTCGGCTACGGCCAGGGCGCCAGCTACCTGGTCGACGACCCGAAGGTGTGCGCCAACTGCCACGTGATGCAGGGGCACTACGAGTCGTGGCAGGCGAGCGGTCACCACCACGTCGCCACGTGCAACGACTGCCACCTCCCGCACGACTCGATCGGCAAGTGGGTGACGAAGGCCGACAACGGCTTCTTCCACGGGCTGGCGTTCACGCTCGGCGACTTCCCCGAGCCGATCCAGATCAAGGCGCGCAACCGGCGGGTCACGCAGAGCGCCTGCGTCGACTGCCACCGCGAGACGGTGCACCAGATGCTCCCGCTCGACGTGCGCGGCGAGCCGCCGCTGTGCGTCCGCTGCCACGCCGACGTGGGGCACGCGGGACGTCCGGGCGACCCCTCGGGCACCCTCATGAGAGGAGGCGACTGGCGATGAGCGAGGAACCCGGATCGACGTCCGGACCGACGCCCGGGGCGACGCCGCCGGCGACGCCCACGGGCGAGCCCGCGCCGGCGCCGCCGGCGTCGGGGGCGCCGCCCCCGGCGCCGGAGGCGCCGCGTCGCGCGTTGATCGCCGCGGCGGTGCTCGCGGTCGTGGCGGTGGTCACGTTCGCCGTCACGGCGCTCCTGGTGACGATCGTCGAGCACCGCCAGGAGGCGCGCAGCCCGTTCGTGCGCCTGGTCGAGGTCGACGAGACGACGACCGATCCGGAGCCCTGGGGGATGAACTGGCCGCGCCAGTACGACAGCTACCGGCGCACGGTCGACACGGAGCGGACCCGCTACGGCGGCTCGAGCGCCATGCCGGAGCAGCGCCTCGAGCAGGAGCCGTGGCTGCGGCGGCTCTACGCCGGCTACGCCTTCTCGCTCGACTACCGCGAGGCGCGCGGCCACGCCTACATGCTCTACGACCAGGAGCACACCGAGCGCGTGACGCAGCGGCAGCAGCCCGGCGCCTGCCTCCACTGCCACGCCAGCGTGGTCCCCACCTGGCGGCGGCTCGGGCTCGAGGCCCTGGGCAAGCCGGCGGGGCCCGACGCGCTCGGGGCGGCGTTCGACTGGCCGGCGGTGATGAAGGGCTTCGAGCTCACGAGCACCATGCCCTACGTCGACGCCCACCGCGAGCTCACCCGCACGCCGGACGGCTCCTTGCCCGGCGCCGCCCCGCCGCTCCCGGCCGAGGCCGTCCCGGGCGCGCCGGCCGACGACTCGCCCACGGCGCGGGCGCTCGCGGCGCACGGCGGGCGGGCGCATCCGGTGAGCTGCGTCGACTGCCACGACCCGCGGACCATGGCGCCGCGCGTGACCCGGCCGGGCTTCATGGTCGGCGTCGCCGCGCTGGCGCGGAGCGACGACCCGGTGCCGCACCTGCCGTCGATCGAGCGCTGGCGCCGGGGCGACCAGCGCCGCGACTTCGACCCGAACGTCGACGCGAGCCGCCAGGAGATGCGCTCGCTCGTGTGCGCGCAGTGCCACGTCGAGTACTACTGCGGGCCCAAGGAGACGCTGTTCTTCCCCTGGAGCCAGGGGCTCAAGGCCGAGCAGATCGAGGCGGACCTCGAGGCGCGGCGCTTCCCGGACGGGACGCCCTTCCACGACTGGATCCACGGCGAGACGGGCGCCCCGGCCTTCAAGGCGCAGCACCCGGAGTTCGAGATGTGGAGCCAGGGGATCCACGCGAGGGCCGGCGTGAGCTGCGCCGACTGCCACATGCCCTACGAGCGGGAGGGGGCGATGAAGGTCAGCAGCCACTGGGTGCGCAGCCCGCTCCTCAACGTGAGCAAGGCCTGCCAGAGCTGCCACCACGTCCCCGAGGGCGAGCTCGTCGCGCGCGTCCACGCGATCCAGGACCGGACGAAGGCGCTGATCGACCGCGCGGCCGAGGCGATGACCAGCATGCTGGATGCGATCCGCGAGGCGCAGGCCGCGGGCGTCAGCCCCGAGGCGCTGGCGCCGGCGCTGGCGCTCCAGCGCAAGGCGATGTGGCGGCTCGACTTCGTCAGCAGCGAGAACTCGCGCGGCTTCCACGCCGACCAGGAGGCGGCGCGCCTGCTCGGCGAGTCGATCGACTACAGCCGCCAGGCGGAGGTCCTCGCCGTGCGCCTGCGCGCCCCGGCGCCTCCGGCGACGGAGCACCTGCCGGCCGAGCCGGTGCAGGGCGTGACGCCGACCGAGCAGGCGCCGCCGGGCCCCTACCGGCACGGCGGGCCCGTGCGTTGAGTGTGCTCGCCGCCAGATCGAGGAGCACGATCCGGAGTGGTTCGACGGGCGTCGAACCGCTCCGGATCGCACCCTCGATCCAGCTCCAGCGACTCCGGAGTGCGCCTGTTGCGCCCGCTCATTCAGGCCAGGGCCTGTCCTCGACCCCCGTCTTCGCAAGCGGCGGAGCCGCCTCCGAGCACACCTCACCGCGCTTCCGCAGCAGGAGCGTCAGGCGAGGCCGAGGAGGGCGAGGCGATGCGGCGCGAAGGCGAGGGAAGGCGGCCTCCTGGCCGCCGACCGAGCCTGAGCGGTCGAGGCCGACGAAGTCGGCCCCCCCAGCGCCCGCCATCCTCGGCCGCAGCCGCGATCACACTACTCGCGCTGGCCGATCACCATCACCGCCCCGGGCGCGTCGTCGACGAGGCGCGTGATCACGGGGCCGAACACGCGGCGGCTCCGGTCCACCCGGTTGATCCCCAGGACGAGGAGGTCGCTGTCGGCGGCGCGCGCCAGGACGAGGCCGGCCACGTCGGCGCCCTCGACCACCTCCACCGTCGAGCGCGCCTCGCTCTCCTCCTTGACCAGCTCGGTCCACACGTCGGCCAGCGCCGCGCGCCGCGCCTCCGTGGTGCCCGGGGGGACGACGACCAGGTAGCGCACCTCGAGCGCGTCGTCGCTCGCGCCGTGCAGGGCGGTGAGCAGGCGCGCGCGCAGGGCGTTGTTCACGCCGCGGCCCCCCATGGGGACGAGGACCCGGCGCACGAGCGCGGGCTGCCAGCCGGGCGCGGCGCGCAGGATCGCCAGGTTCCCGGGCATGCGGCCGGCGAAGTCCTCCAGCCGGGCGCGCACGGCGGGGTCGCTCAGGCTCGACATGCCCAGGAGCGTCACGTCGCAGCGGTGCAGGGCCGAGACGCGGGCGATCTCGGGCCAGGGCTCGCCGGACACCGTGGCCATGCACTCGACGCGGGTCACGCCGGCGCGGAGCGACGCGGCGAGCGACTGGCTCAGCGCCCGCGACATGGGCGCGAGGTCGTGCTCGGCGTCCTCGAGCGACGCGGGGGGCGCCACGACGTTGAGGAGGAGGATGCGGCCGAGGCGCGGCGGCGAGAGGCACGCGGCGACGGCGGCCAGGGTGGGGGCGTTGACCGGGTTGGCGACGGGTACGAGCACGAGCGGGCTGCGCCCGCGCAGGGCCAGGAGCTCGGGGTCGGCGGCCTCGCTCGCGGCGTCGACGATCCGCGCGCGCGGGGCGAGGACGCCCAGGTAGGCGACCGCGCCGAGGACGAGCCAGGCGCCGGTGATCACGCCGGCCGCGGGGACGGTGACGCCCTGGAACACGGCCAGGGCCCCGCAGGCCAGCGCGCCCATGGCGGGGAGCGCCGGCCAGCCCGGGGCGCGGAACCCTTCGTGGTCCGGCCGGCGCACGCGGGCCACGATGCACAGGAGGTGCGCGAGGGCGAAGGTCACGAGGAAGATCAGCGACGACGCGGCGCCGGCGCTGGCCACGTCGCTGACGACGAGCAGCGTCGCGCCCACGATCGCCCCGGTGATCGCCAGGGCGACCGCCGGGGTGCCGCGATCGGCGTCGACGCGCTCGAGGGCCACGGGCAGGGTGCGGTCGCGCGCCATGGCCTGCGCGATGCGCGAGGCCGCGAACAGGTTGGCCAGGAGCGCCGAGAGCATGGACAGCACGCCCGCGCCCATGACCAGCCAGAAGCCGGTCGGGCCGAGGAACGCGCCCGCCGCGCGCGCCACGAGGCCCTCGGGGTGACGGGCGGCCATGCTCGCCAGCGTCTCGCCGGAGGGCACGCCGACGACCGGGATCAGCAGGAGCAGCGGCAGATAGACGGCGAGCGAGATCGCGAGCGACAGGAGCATGGCGCGCGGCAGGACGCGGCGCGGCTCCTTCACCTCGCCGGCGACGGCCGCGATCAGGTCGAAGCCCTGCAGCGCGATGTAGGTGTAACCCATGGCGGTGAACAGGCCGGCGGCGCCGCCGGGGAAGAGGGGCTGCAGGCGCTCGAGCGCCGGCGGGGCGTCGCGCCACCAGGCCCACGCCCCGCCGAGGATCAGCGCGGAGAACACGACGACCTTGAGCACGTTGACCCCGTTCCCGCCCGAGCCCGGCGAGCGGCAGAGGAGCAGCGTGCAGAGGGCGGTCGTGGCGACGGCCGTGGCCGTGACCACGCCGGGCCGGCCGGCCCAGGTCAGGTCCGGCGCCAGCGCGGCGATCGACCCGAGGGCGAACGAGGCGAAGCCGAGGGCGTAGAGCGCCGCGGCCACGATCGACGCGAACCACACGATCCAGCCGACGTTGAACGCCGCGCCCACGGAGAGCACGCGCCGCGCGGCCACGTAGGTCCCGCCCGACTGCGGGTAGGCGCTCGCCAGCTCGGCCAGGCTCAGGGCCGTGACGATCGAGATCACCCCGTTGAGGGCGAAGGCCACGAGCGCGCCCGGGCCGGTCGTGGCGAAGGCGGTCCCGGCCAGGGCCAGGATCCCGCCGCCGACGATCGCGCCCACGCCGATCCCGGTGGCGCCGAACAGCCCGATGTGTCGTCCGCCCGCCCCGCTCAAGGCGCCTGGCCCCTGGACCTTGATAGCGGCCTTGGGCCGGCGGGGCCATGGTTGCGTTCGCGCCGTCGGAACGGTCTCGCTGGGCCCCGGCGGAGCGACGGGGCCGACGTCGACTCTTCACGTGCCCGTGCCCGTGCCCGTGTCCGTGCCCGCCCACGACGCGCAGGCGTCCTGTGACGAGCGGGCACGGGCACGGGCACGTGAAGAAGAGCGGGGCGTGAGGGCCGGGGAAGAGGCGCCCGTGTGGACCGCCCGGCGGCACAAGTCCCACCTTCGCAGTGTCTTGCGCCTCCTCGCCCCGCGCGAACGCGCACCCTCCGTCATCATGCGGTGTGACCTTCGGCGCCGTCCACTGGCTGTGGCTCCTCCTGCTCGCGGCGCCGCTCGTCGCCCTCTACACGCGGCGGCCGCGGCGGCCGGTCGTGCGGGTGCCGGCCCTGCACCTGTGGACCGCGATCGCCGGTCCGGCCCGCACCCCGGGGCGGCGCCTGCTCGGGCGCCTCGACGAGCGCCTGCTGGCGCTGCTCCTCTTCCTGCTCGCGCTGGCGGGCGTCGTGCTCGGCCTGGCGCGGCCGGGCGAGGCGCCGGGCGAGGCGCGCGCGGCGGCGTTCGTGGTCGACGTGGGCGCGGCGATGGCCGTGCGCGACGGCCTGCCGCGGCAGGCGCGCCTCGAGCGCGCCCGCGAGGCGCTCGCCCGCCTGGAGGCGGACCTGGGCCCGCAGGGGCGCCGGTGGGTGATCGCCGCCGGCGCGGCGCCGTCCGTCGTCGCCGGGCCCGACGACGCCCTGCCGCCCGGCGCGCCCGGGCTCGAGGGCGGGCGCGCCGACCTCGAGGCGGCCGTGGCGCTGGCGCGCGAGGCGCTCGCGCTGGCCGGCGTCGCGGGCGAGGTCGTCGTGCTCGGCGCCTCGGGCGACGCGCCCGGCGGCGCGCGCGCCGTCGACCTGCGCGCGCCGCCGGCGCCCGCGCGCGACCTCGCCCTCGACGGGCGCCTGACCCGCCTCGACGCGCGCCACGTGCGCCTGCAGGCGACGGTCGACAACCGCGGCGCGCGCGCGGCCGCCGCGCTCCTCGAGGTGCGCCTCGACGGCGCGCCCGTCGTGCGCGAGGCGCCCCAGCCGGTCACGCCCGGCGACCGGGTGAGCTTCCCGCCGCGCGACCTGCCCTGCCCGGCGGGCGGCGTGCTCGAGGTGGCTCTGGTCGGGGTCGATGGGCCGGACGCGGCGCTCGCCTGGGTCGTGCCGCCGGCCCGGCGCCTGCGCGCGGCCCTGCGCGACCCTGGCGGGAGCCGGTTCCTGCGCGCGGCCCTCGAGGCCGACCCGCTCGTGGACCTGGTCGCCGCCGACGGCGACGCCGCGGCGCTGGTGACGACGCTCGCCGGCGGCGAGGCGCCGGCCGTGGTGCGCGTCGGTCCGCGCGCGCTCGCCGGGGCGCCCGGCCTGGCGGTGACGGGTGAGGTCGGCCCGTGCGCGCCGCGCCTCGCGCCCGGCGCCGACGCGGGCCTGGACCTGGTCGGCCTCGACCTCGAGGACCGCCTCGTGGCCCGAGCGGCGCGCGTCGAGGCGGACGCGACGTGGCGTCCGCTCGCGCTCGCAGGCGAGGGCGGGCCGCCGCTCGTCCTCGCGCGCGACGTCGACGGCCGCCGCGAGGTGGCGCTCGCCTTCGACCCGGCCGACGGCGACCTCGTCCTCGGCCGCGCCTTCCCGCTCCTCCTCGCGCGCGCCCTGCGCGGGGCCGCGCGCCACGACCCGGCCCCGCCGCGCTGGACGCGCGCCGGCGAGGTCGCCGTGGTCGACGGCGGCGCGCGCGCGCGCGCGCCGGACGGGGCGCCGGCGCCGCTCGCGCGCCTGCCCGACGGCCGGGCCGCCCTGCGCCTTGACCGGGGCCCCGGCGTCTACGCGGTCGAGGCCACGGCCGGCGACGCGCTCGTCGCCGCGCGCGCGCTCCCCCGGCCGGTCGAGGCGCCGCCCCTGGCGACCTCGACCGCGCCGGCGGCCCCGGTCGAGGCGGGCGCCCGCGACCTCGCCCGCGGGTGCGTGCTCCTGGCCCTGCTCTGCCTCGTCCTCGAGGCGGGCCTGTTCCACCGGCGGGGGCTGCCGTGAGCGTGGCGCGCCCCGACCTCCTGGCGCTCCTGGCGCTCGTCCCGCTCGTCGTGGCGCTGGCGCTGACCACGCGCCAGCGGCGCGTCCGCGGCTGGCGCCTCGGCGCCGTCACGACCCTGCGCGCCCTGCTCCTGGCGGCCCTCGTCCTCGCCGCGGCCGGCCCCGGCGTCACGCGGCCGGCGCGGCCAGGTCCGCGCACGACCGTCTACGTGCTCGACGCCTCCTCGAGCGTCGACCCGGCGGCCGCCCTCGCGGCGCTCGAGGGCGACCTGCGCCGGGTGCGGGGGCGCGCCGGCGTCGTCGCGGCGGCCGGGTCGACCGTGTGGCTCGCGCCGCCCGCGCGCGGGCTCGACGTGGCCGCCCTGCGCGAGGCGCTCGCGTCCGTCGACGTCGGCGCGCGCGACGCGAGCCGCCTGGCCGCGGGCCTCCGCCTCGCGCGCGCCGGCCTGGCCGCCGACGGGCGCGGCGAGGTCGAGCTGGTGAGCGACGGCCGCGCCACCGACGACGACGACGACCCGGCCGTCGAGGCGGCGCGCCTGGCGGCCGGCGGCGTGGCGGTGCGGACGCTGGCGGTCGGGCGCGCCGGGCCGGACGTCCGGGCGGTCGACCTCGCGGCGCAGGCGCCGGTCGTCGAGGAGGGCGCCGGGGTCCTCCTCACGGCGCGCGTGGTCGGCCCGGCCGAGGGGCAGGTCGAGGCGGAGGTGACGCTCGAGCGCGACGGCGCCGCGCGCGAGGGCTGGACGCGGCGCGTGACGCTCGGCCCGGCGGTCGTGCCGCTGACCTTCGCCGACCGGGCCGACGCGCCGGGCCTGCAGCGCTACCGCCTCGTCGTGCGCGCGCCCGGCGACGTCGAGCCCCGCAACGACGAGGCGCACCTCGCGCTCGAGGTGCGCGGCGGCCCGCGCGTCCTCGTCGTCTCGGACGGGGTCGAGGGGGCGGGCGCGGTCCTGCCGGCGCTGCGCGCGGCCGGCTTCGCGGTCGAGGCGGCGGCGGTCGACGCGGCGCCCGAGGCCGCGGCCGACCTGGCGCGCTTCGACGCCGTGGTGCTCGTCGACGTCCCGGCGCGCCGCGAGTCGGGCGGGCCGCCCGCGCTGACCGCCGCCGCGCAGCGAGCCTTCGCCGAGCACGCCCGCGCCGGCGGCGGCCTCGTCGTGGTCGGCGGCGAGCGCGCCTTCGGCCCCGGCGGCTACCGCGGCAGCGCCCTCGAGGAGGCGCTGCCCCTGCGCGCCGAGCCGCCCGCCTGGGCCGAGGTCCCCGACGTGGCGCTCGTGCTGCTCGTCGACCGCTCGGGCTCCATGGGCCGCGGCTCGAAGCTGGAGATGGCCAAGGTCGCCGCGCGCGAGGCGGCCACGTTCCTCTCGCCGCGCGACGTGCTGGGGATCGTCGGCTTCCGCGCCGACGCCGACTGGCTGCTCGAGCCGACGCGGGGCGCGCCGGCGGCGCTCGTGCGGCGCGCCACCGACACGTCGGCGGCCGGCGGCGGCACCGACCTCCTCCCGCCGCTGACGCTGGCGCGCGAGGCGCTCACGGCCTCGCCCGCGCGCGTGAAGCACGTGGTCGTCCTCTCCGACGGGATCGCGCCGCGCATGCAGCAGGTCATGGACCTCGTCGACGCCCTGCGGCGCGAGGACGTGACCACGTCGTCCGTGGCCGTGGGCCCCGACGCCGACCAGGACGCGCTGCGCAAGGTGGCGGAGCGGGGCGGCGGCCGCTTCCACGCGACGTCCGACCTCGCGACGTTGCCGCGCGTGGTCGTTGGCGAGGCGCTCGACGCCGCGAGGCGCTCGGCCTCGACCGACCCGTTCCGCCCGAGGGTCGTCCGCGCCGCGCGCGCGCTCGACGGCGTGGCGTTCGATCAGGGGCCGACGCTCACCGGGCTCCAGCCGGCCGAGGCGCGGGCCGCGGCGGAGGTCCTCCTCGCCGGCCCCGACGACCGCCCGCTCCTCGCCGTGTGGGACGTGGGCCACGGGCGCGCGGCCGCCTGGACCTCCGACGCGGGGGCCCGCTGGGCGAGGGCCTGCGTCGGCTGGGACGGCTTCACGCGGCTGTGGGGGCAGCTCGTGCGCGCCGTGGCCCGCCCGCCGGCCGAGGCGCGCGCCGGCGACGCCCTGCGCGTGTGGCTCGAGGGCGACCGCCTGCGCGCGCGGGCCGAGGTCGCGGGCGCCGAGGCGCTGACCCTCGAGCCCGTCGACGGCGGCGCGCCGCTCGCGGCGGCGCTGCACGAGGTCGCGGTCGACGTTTGGGTCGGCGCCGCGGCGCGCCCGCCCGACGGGCTCTACCGGGCGCGGGTCACGGGCGGCGGCCGGACGCTCGCCGAGCGCCTCGTGCCCCTCGGCCCCTGGCTCCAGGCCGAGGTCGCGCAGGACCTCGGCCCCGACCCGGCCGCGCTCGAGGCGATCGCGGCGGCCGGCCAGCCGGCCCCGGCGCCGCGGCGCCACGCGACCCGCTCGCTCGCGCCGCCGCTCCTCCTGCTCGCCTGCGCGCTCTTGCTGGTGGAGGTCGTGGTGCGGCGGACGGCCTGACGGGGAGCACGAACGCTAAGGCCGCCCGGCGGTCGAGGCCGCCCGCACGGCGGGGCGCACCATCAAGGAGGCGGCCCGCAGGCCCTCGAGCTCGAGCGCCAGCGCGTCGCGCTCGGCGCGGAGCTCGGCGAGCGCGGCGTCCTGCGCCTTGCGCTCGGCGAGCGTCCGCCGCCAGCCGCGCTCGAGCGCGGCCGCGCGCGCCGTCCGCGCGGCGAGCTGCTCGCGGAGCGCGCCGCACGCGTTCGAGAGGGCCGCGACCCGGCCGTCGGCGTCGGCGGCGCGCCGCCGGTCGACCTCGCCCGCGAGGGCGAGGTCGGCCGCGCGCGGCGGCGGCGTCAGGCGCGCGACGAGCGCGTCGCGCTCGCAGGCCAGGTCGCCGCGCGCCGCGGCGAGGTCGTCGCGCTCGGCGGTCAGGGCGTCGCGCTCGTCGCGGAGCGTCCGCTCGTGCCCGAGCGGGAGGACCCCGGCGAGGGCCGCGGGGAGGGCGAGCGCCGACGACGCGGCGCCGAAGGGGCGGCGCGGCGCGCGGCCGGCGAGCCACGGCGGCGCCGACGAGCGCGGCGCCGGCGAGCGCGGCGCCGCCGAGGACGCGCGCGAGGTCGGGCGAGGCCCACAGCCGGGCGCGCGCGGGCGCCGTCCCCGCGTCGAGCCACGCCGCCGGTCCGGGCGCGACCGCGGCGGCGAGGTCGCCCCAGACGTAGGCCAGGGCCACCGCGGCGAGCGCCAGCGAGAGGCGCAGCCGGCGCCGCGCGCCGCGCTCGGGGTCCGGGGCGGCCGCGGCGGTCGCGCGCGCCGGCGCGGCCTTCGGCCTCGAGAAGCTGAAGTGGCCCGGCTCGTCGTCGGCGGCGTGCCGTCGCTCCACGGTGCACCTCCCCGCGGCGAGGCCGAGCACCGAGCGTGCCCGGCCCGCCGCGGCGAGGGATGCGCGCCGCGCGCGGGGACGACTTGCCGACCTGCCGGGGCGCTTTACGGCGTTCGGCCCGGCGGGAGCGCCACGCGCAGGACGATGTCGGTCTCCGGGGTGAAGTGCCTGAGGCGGCGCCGCCGCGCGTCCGTGTCGTGCTCTGCGCGACCGGAGGCCGGCGGGGACCGGTCGCGTTTGCGCGCCCGGCCGCCCGGGAGCTAAGGTCTTACGTGGACTCCGGGCCGAGCGACTACGCCGCCGAGCACGCCCGCGCCGTCGCGCGCGAGGTCGTGGCCGCGGGCCTCGCCCCGGTCGAGACGGTGCGCAGGCACTTCCAGGAGTACGGCGAGCTCCTGGGGCGGATCGGGCCGCGCGGCACGTTCTCGCAGCTCCTGCTCGTCCGGGGGGCGATCGACCGCGCGGGCTTCGACCGCCTGCAGGCGGCCGTGCCCCCGGACCCCGCGCGGCTCCAGTCTGCCAGCGCCGCGAGCCAGGTGTTCCGGCTGCCGCCCGGGCAGGCGGCGGGCACGTCCGAGCAGACGGCCGAGCTCTCGAACGTGGTCTCCGCCCCGGACGACGACGTCGAGGCCCTGGGCGGGTCGACCATGGTCTTCCAGCGGGTGATCGCCCCGCCGCCGGGCCTCCTCGACTCGGACGACCCGGAGGGCGGGCCGTCGCTCGAGGCGCTCGTGGGCGGCGGGCTCGAGTCGGGCGACGAGCTGGCGCTGCCGGTGCTGGCCCCGCCCGCGCGGACGCCCGAGCCGCCGCTGCTCGACGCCGAGACCGTGCCCTCGTCGGACGTGCTGGACCTGCCGCTGTCGCTCGTCGGCGACGCCCCGCGCGGCGCGGGCGGCCCGCGCGTGAGGTCCACGACCGACTCGCGCACCCCCGGGAGCGGCGCCACCGGCGCGCTCGGCCTGGGGTCGGGCGGCTTCGCGCTCGGGCCGGCGTCGGCCGACGACCTCGCGGGCGAGGAGCTCTCGCTCTCGAGCGAGGAGGCGGCGGCGCCGGTCCCGGAGCCGCAGCCCGGGGCGGTCCTCGGCGGGCACGAGCTGCTCAGGGTGCTCGGGCGCGGCGGCATGGGCGTGATCTACACGGCGCGTCGGCAGGGGCAGGACGAGGTCGTGGCGCTGAAGGTGCTCCTCGGCGTCAATGACCCGGGCGTGGAGCGCCGACGGCAGCGCTTCCGCTGCGAGTTCGAGGCGCTCCGCCGCCTGGACCACCCGAACATCGTGCGCGTGCACGACTACGGCCGCGAGGGGTCGTACGACTGGTACACGATGACCTTCGTCGAGGGGAAGGACTTCGAGCGCCTGCTGCTCGAGGGGGCGCTCGAGCCGCAGGAGCGGCTGGAGGTCTTCCACGACGTGTGCGACGCGCTGGCCCACGCGCACGAGCGCAGCGTCGTGCACCGCGACGTCAAGCCGCAGAACGTGCTCGTCGACGCGCAGGGACGCGGACACGTGCTCGACTTCGGGCTGGCCAAGCTCCTCGACCAGGGCGGCGGCATGACGCGCACCGGGTCGACCCTCGGCACGCCCTACTACATGGCGCCCGAGCAGCTGAAGAGCGCGAAGCACATCGACGCGCGCGCCGACGTCTTCGCCCTGGGCGTCATGCTCTACGAGATCGTCGTCGGCCAGCGCCCCTTCCTCGGCGAGACGGCGGCCGAGGTGGGGCAGCGGATCCTGAACGACGACCCGGTGCGCCCGTCGAAGGTGAAGAAGGCCGTCCACCCGGACCTGGACGCGATCTGCCTCAAGGCGCTGGAGAAGGACCCGGAGCGCCGCTACGCCGACGCGGGCGCGCTGCTCGAGGACCTGCGCCGGCACAAGAAGGGGCTGGGCGCGGCGGCGGCGAAGGAGGTGCACGGGCTCGGGGCGGAGGTCCGGCGCTGGGCCGCCAGGAACCGCGCGGGGCTGATCGGCGGGCTGGTCGCGTCGGTCGTGCTCGTGCCGGCGTTCCTCGTCGTCGTGGCGATGACCCGCCCCGAGCGGCCGGTGGCCGTCGGTCCGTCGGCGTCGACCGAGGCGCCGCCCCCGGTGGAGCCGACGGAGACGACGACGCCGCCGGAGCCGCCGCCCGAGCCGGCCACGACGACGCCCGGACCCACGCCGACGCCGGAGCCGACGCCGCCGCCGGAGCCGCCGCCGACGCCCGAGCCGACGCCGCCGACGCCCGAGCCGACGCCGCCGACGCCCGAGCCGACGCCGCCGGCGCCCGAGCCGACGCCGCCGACGCCCGAGCCGACGCCGCCGACGCCCGAGCCGGCGTCGCCGACCTTGACGCCGGTGGAGGCGGCGCGGGCGGCGCTCGTCGTCCCGCTGGAGTCGGCGGCCGCCTCCGGCGCGGACCAGGCGGAGAACGCGCACCGGACGCCCGCCGCGCGGCGCGCGCTGGTCCTGGGCCTCGAGGCGCGGGTCCTCGCGCCCATGGCGCAGGGGGCCCTCGACCGCGCCGTCGCGGGCGCGCAGGCGCTGCGCGCCGTCGCCAGCCTGCAGGTGAGCGAGCTCGTCGCCGAGGTCGAGCGCGACGCCGAGGCCCTGCGCGGCCTGCGGGCGCTGGCGGGCGCCCGCGTCGCCGAGGACCCGCGCCGGCTGCGGGTGGGCGCGGAGGTGTACGGCGGCGAGCGCCTGCGCGTCGCGCCGGGCGAGGCGGCGGAGGGCGGCTGGCTGCGCCTGGGCCCGGGCCTGCTCGACCCGCTGGCGCTGGAGCTCTCGGCCCTGCGCCAGCTCGTCGTCGACCCCGCCGTCGACCACCCCGGGGCGCGCTACGCGCTGGCGGCGCTCGGGCTCTACCGCGGGCTCGACGAGCAGGCGCTGGAGGCCGACCTGGCCGCCGCCGGCGACGCCCCCGCCGCGGCCCGGCGCCGCAAGCTCGCCGCGTGGCTCGCGGCGGCGCGCGCCGAGGTGTGGCGGGCCCTCGAGGACGAGGCCGAGGCGGCCTGGCGCGAGCTGCACACGGGCCGCCGGACCGACGCGCAGCTCCTCGCGGGGCTCGACGACTACGTGAAGGCCCACGGGCGCACGGCCGCGTTCCGGGCGCGGCGCGAGGAGTGGGTGCGCGCGGCGGTCGAGCGGCGGAGCTGGCCCGACCTCGTCGCGGGCGTGCAGCGCCGCGGGCAGCCGCAGGTGACCTGGAAGCCCCTCGCGCGCGACGCGGTGCTCGACTTCGAGGCCGAGCCCGTCGACCCCGCGCGCCCGTTCCGCGTCGAGGCGCAGACGTCCGCCGTGGCGGTGGAGAACGCGCGCGTGGCGTTCGACCTCGACGACCTCGTCGCCGACACGGCCCAGGTGGAGCTCGGCACGCGGGCGAGTCAGGTGGTGGCCTTCCTGGGGCCGTTCGCGCAGGAGATCGAGGCGGACGGCGCGTGGACCGTGAAGGCGGAGGGCCGCGTGGTCGGCAACGACCCGCGCAAGCGCCCCATGACCACCCCGCGGCCGGTGATCTTCGACCGCAACGACACGGACCGCGTGTTCCGCCTCGCGCCGCAGTCGATCACCATGCCGCTGGCCGACGCCGCCCGCCTGCGCGGCCGCGACCCGGCGCTGGGGGCGCAGGCGCTGGGCGACCTGCGCCTGGCCGCGCTCCAGCTCGCCTGGCGCCCCGACGAGAACGAGCGCGAGCGGGCGCAGCGGCTGACCCGGCGGCTGGTCGAGCGCCGGCTGGTCGAGCGCCTCGTGGACGACGCGGGCAAGGACTCGCACGTCCTGTGCGCGCTCGACCCGGCGCGGCCGACGGCGCTCGTCCTCGACGGGCCGTGGGAGGCGGGCGGCGACGCCCTCGTCGCCGGGGCGGGCGCCGCGGCGCGGCTCGCCGCCTGGGCGGACACGGGGACCCTGCGCCTGCGGCTGGCGCTCGACGACGGCCCGGGGGCGCGGCTCGTCCTGCGCCCGACGAACGCCACGTCGGGCGGGGCCGTGTGGCCCCTGCCCGGCCTCCTCAACCCGGACCCGGAGCGCTTCCGCGAGGTCGT
This sequence comes from Planctomycetota bacterium, assembly GCA_023954375.1. GTDB lineage: Bacteria > Planctomycetota > J058 > J058 > J058 > JAMLIC01. The sequence goes on along the minus strand of JAMLIC010000003.1, from coordinate 299,812 downwards.
CGTGCGCTTCGACCTGCGCGGCAAGGCCGTGTCGGTCGTCGTGGACGGGGTGCGCCTGCGCAACCCGCCGCAGCTGCCGCAGCAGGGCGCCGTGTTCGGGCTGGAGCTCGTCGGGCGCACGAAGGGGCGCCTGCGCGACGTCGAGCTGACGCAGGCGGTCCTGCGGTCGGGCCTGCGCCCGTAGCAGGGCCTACCGGGTCTCGCCGTCCGGGGGATCGCGCCCTTCGAGCTCGCGGATCCGCCGCGCGTCGACGATCCAGAGCCGCCCTCGATGACGATGACCCGCCAGGGGCTCCGTGTCCGCTGCGCCGCCTACCAGGGCGTGACGAGCCAGAGGCCGTCGAGCAGCTCGTCGACCGCCATGGGCTCGACGAACGGCTCGACGTCCCTCCAGTGCGCGCCCTCGGCCAGCGCCACGAGCGTCGAGATCGGATCCAGCTCGACGAAGACGGCCCGGGCGCCCACGACGACCCGCTCGGGCGCGAGGCGGCCGAGGGCCGGGTCGAGCGCGTCGAGGTCGGCGCCCTCGTAGACGCGCGGGGCGCCGAGGAGCGCGCGGCAGGCGGCCAGGACCTCGGGCGTGGCGGCGCCGGGCGGGAGGAGCGGGAGCGCGTCGGGGGCGGCGGGGTCGTCGGCGGGCGGGGGCGACCGGCGGAGCGGGGCGGCCGCGGAGAGGGCGAGCGCCGCGACGACGAGGGCGAGGCCGACCGCGAGGAGCAGGCGCGGTCGGGGCGGTGCGCGGTCGTCGGGGGGGCGGCGCATGCCGACCACGATACCGGCTCGCCTCGATCGCGCGCGGCGCGGTCGCGGCGGGCGGGAAGAACGGGGACGGTCGGGTAGAGTCCTGTCGCCGGCGCGCGCGCCGCGCGCGGCCTGCGGAGCTCCCATGAGTTTCAACGAAGACCACGAGCTCGCCGACCTCCTCGGCGCCCTGGCCGCGCACGGCCTCGGCGACCAGGCCGAGCGCGTCGAGGCGGCGCTCCGCCTCGCGGCGCGGGCGCACGCGCGGCAGACGCGGAGCGACGGGTCGCCCTACCTGAAGCACCCGCTGGACGTGGCGAAGGTCCTCCTGGGCGAGTGGGGGCAGCAGGACGGCGACCTGGTCGTCGCGGGCCTCCTCCACGACGCGGTCGAGGACAGCCCGCTCACGCTCGACGAGGTGGAGGGGGCCTTCGGGCCGGAGGTGCGGGCGCTCGTCGACGCCCTGACGAAGCCGGCCGTGCCCGCCGACCTGCCCGACGACGAGCGCGCGGCGCGGAAGGCCGAGCGCGACCGCGCCTACCTCGCGCGGCTGCGCGAGGCGCCGCCGGGCGCGGCGGTGATCAAGGCCGCCGACCGGGTGGCGAACCTGCGCGACCTGCTGGTGGCGCGCTGGCCGGAGGCGAAGAAGCGCGGCTACGTGGCCGAGGCGCTCGACGACCTGCTCCCGATCGTCCGCGAGCGGGCGCCGGCCGCGGCCGCCGAGGCGCTCGAGGCGACGGCGCGCGACGTCCTGGCGCGGCTCGACCGGGGCGAGGGCGACGTGCCCGACGTGGGCCCCAACGAGGAGGTCCGGGGCGCCGCCGAGGAGGACCCGCTCCTGCGCCGCTCGGCCTACATCTCGTTCTTCCGCCGCGCGGGCGACGTGTTCGTCTACCACGACCTCGTGGGCGACATCATGCAGCTCCACGAGAAGGTGATCGGGTTCATCGACCACTTCGCCGCGCCGCGGCGCGAGTCGGCGGCGCGCGCCGCGTTCGCGCAGGAGTTCCTCCAGGGCGACCTGGACGCCTTCTTCGAGGTCCTGCGCCAGCACCTCGTCCTCCTCGGCGAGGGAGAGGACGACCTGGCGCTCACGGCCGCGTGGTACCCCGTGCAGGGGCCGTGGGTCCTCGCCCACCGGCCGAAGAGCGGGGCGCCGGTGCTCTGCTACAAGGACCGCCGCGACGGCCAGCCCGTGCTCGAGCGGCTCTCCCCGCTCCTCGGGCGCCTGTGGTCCTTGTGCCAGGGCGACCTGTCGCTCCCCGAGGTCGTCGCGCGGCTGAAGAAGGAGCTGCCGCAGGAGCAGGACCTCGAGAAGAAGGTCATGGACACGGTCCGCGCCTGGACCCACTCCGACCGCCAGCTCCTCAAGCTGCTCCCGCGCCCGCGCTCGGCCTTCGAGCTGGTGGGGCTGCCGCCCTACGTGCACAGCACCATGCCCTACCCGCGCATGCGCGCCTCCGAGGGCCCGGCGCCCGAGCCGTCGCTCCGCGACTACCACAAGCTGGAGATCACCTCCGCCGACGAGCAGTTCGAGCGGCGCGAGACGACGCTCTCCCACGCGTTCCGCGTGCCGCACCCGGCCCTCGAGGGCCGCACCTACGGCGGGCAGCTGGCCCGCGTCCTCGTCGCCCGCGACGCCGTGCCCGACGACGGCGGCCGCTCGCCCATGCTCCTGGTCGAGGTCGGCGGCGGCACGGGCTTCTTCGCCCGCGCCTTCCTCGACGGCCTCGCCCTGCGCGCGCCGCGCGTCTACAACCGCGCCCGCTACGTGATCTGCGACCTCGCGCCGGCGCTGCGCGCCTCGCAGAAGGAGCGCACGGCGCCGCACCGCGACAAGGTGCGGATCGTCGGCGGCGACGCCGAGGCGCTCCCGCTGCCCGACGCGAGCGTCGACCTGCTCGTGGCCAACGAGATGATCGCCGACCTGCCGGTGCTCCCGGTGCGCCGCGAGGAGCTCGAGCGCGGCGAGGGCGGGCCCGGCGCCGACGTCGTGCGCCGCTACGGCCTGCCCGTCGAAGACGCGCCGGGGCTGTTCCACGTCAACGTCGGCGCGATCCGCCTGGTCGAGGAGTGCGCCCGCGTCCTCCGGCCGGGCGGGGCGGCCTTCCTCAGCGAGTTCGGCTCGCTCACGCACTACCCCGAGCAGTCGACGCACCTCGACCACCCCGAGTTCTCGATCCACTTCGGCCACCTGCGCGCGGCGGCCGCCGCGCTCGGGCTCGAGGCCAGCGTCGAGGACCTCGCGAGCGTGCTCGAGCTCGACGGGCGGGTGAAGGTCCTCCAGACCACGCAGTCGTTCTTCGACACGCTGCGCGCGTTCCTGGCCTCGCAGGGCGTCAGGCTGGAGAAGGTCGCCTACACCGAGGACATGCTGCGCGACCTGCTCGCGGGCAAGGTCGAGCTCGACCGGCTCGAGGGCGTGCGCTTCACCCCGTGCGGGCAGCGCGTCCTCGGCCTCAAGCCGCCCGAGTTCAAGGCGCTCCTCCTGCGCAAGCCGCGCGTCGAGGGGCGGGCCGTGACGCAGGTGACGGTCGACTTCTGATGCGACCCCGCGGTCACTCCACCAGGTAGAGGTAGGTGAGCTGCGGGTCGCGGGTGCGCGCGAACGACCGGGCCACGGCCGCGAGGGTCGGCGTGGGGACGCCCTGGAACACCTGCACGCCGTTCACCACGACGGTGACCGGCGCGGTCACGTCGACGACGTTCGGGTCCAGGTAGACCGCGGCGCCCGTGGCCCCGTCGCCCGTGGCCACGGTGACGACGGCGCCGTTCGCGCTCGCCTGGACCGTGCCGCCGGGCCCCTTCAGCTCCACCCAGTAGGCGCCCGCGTGGTAGTCGCCGAGGGCGCGGTGGGTCACCTGCGCGGGGCTCGCGCTGCGCGTGCGGGCGTTCATCCAGTCGGACAGCTCGGCCATGAGCGCCGGGTTGCCCGTGAACGAGGCGTTGTCGTGGCCGCCGCCGGCGATCTCGCGGTAGGTGTGCGGGACCCCGGCCGCGGTCAGGTCCTCGTCGGTCCAGCGGCTGAACTGGACGGGGACGATCACGGTGTCCTGGTCGCCATGCGAGAACCACGTGGGGATCATGGCCGCGTTCTCCAGGAGGCGCCGGTTGGCGACGTCCTTGCCCAGGGCGTACTCCAGGCGCGAGATCCCGCCGGCGCCGGTGACCAGGCCGGCGAAGCGGTCGTGGAGGCGCAGCCCGACGTTCCACGCGCCGAAGCCGCCCATGCTCACGCCGGCGATGATGATCCGGTTCGTGTCGATCGGGTAGCGCTCGCGCAGCCAGTCGAGCGCGCGCGCGGCGAACGCGTGGTCGCGGTAGACCCACCAGTTCGGCGAGACCTGCTCGAGCGGCGTCGCGACCGGCGGGGCGTCCTCGTAGGTCACCCCGGCCGGCGGCGGCTGCGCGGTGGGGCCGACGGAGAGGAAGTCGGGGAGGTGCTGCGCCAGGTTCGAGACGGCGGCCGAGCTCCCGTTCATGCCGTGCAGGAAGACCATGACCGGGTAGCCGGCCGCCGGCGGCGCCGCGGCGGGGACGACGACGCGGATGTCCGTCGTGCGCCCGAAGCCGTCGGTGATCGCGTCCTGGTGCGTGCCCGCGCCGGGCGCCGCCGTCAGCGGCAGGCGGCCGAGGAGGTCGAGCGCCTGCGCGGGCGTGACCCCGTCCGCCGTCCACGCGGCCTCCGCGTCGGCCGCCGTGATCTGGCCGCGCAGGAGCGCGAGCCCCGTCTGCACCCCGGGGTCGTTGGGGCCGAGCCGCGTGACGGTCGCCGGCCCGCCCGACGACGGCCCGCCCGACGACGGCCCGCCCGACGTCGGCCCGCCGGACCCGCTGGACGCCTCCTTGCGCTTGCCGCGCGACCCCGTGTTGCAGCCGCCCAGGGCGAGCAGCCCCGCGCACGCGAAGGCGATCAACCGCGTCGAGCCCTTCATCCGACACCTCGCACGACGACGTCGTCAGGTGACGGTGGCGCTCGCCGCTCGCCGGCGCAAGTCGATCCGGCAAGGTGACTTTTGGTGACTTTCAGCGTCCGTTCGTCATCCACATGCCGAGCGCCCGGCCCAGGCCGTCGATCCCGGCCTTGACCCGGCGCACGGGCGAGACGCCGAACAGCGCCGGGACGAGGTCGGAGAGGAGGCGGTACTTCTCGGGCGTGTAGGGGAACCAGACGGGCGCGTCGCGCAGGTTGAAGCGGTCGCGGGCGACGTGCTTCAGGCGGCTGAACTCCGTCAGCCCCTGCGGGCCGCGCGTCTTGCCGAAGCCGCTCTCCTTGACGCCGCCCCAGGGCGCCTCGCCGGCGCCGCTGGGCACGAGGGCGTCGTTCACGAAGACCGAGCCGAAGTGCAGCTTGCGCGCCAGGCGCTCGGCGCGCGCCTCGTCGCGCGTCCAGACGGACGCGGTCAGGCCGAAGCGCGAGTCGTTGGCCAGACGCACCGCCTCGTCCTCGCCGGTGACCGGGACGACCGTGACCACGGGCCCGAAGGTCTCCTCGCGCTGGACGTCCATGTCGGGGGTGACGCCGGTGAGGATCGTGGGCGCGTAGTAGTAGCGGCCCTTCTCGCCCTCGCCCTCGCGCCCCTCGCCGCCCGTGAGCACGCGCGCGCCGCGCTGGCGGGCCTCGTCGACCTGCCGGCGCACGACCTCGAACTGCAGGCGGTTGGCCATGGCGCCGACGTCCACGTCGTAGGCGCGGTCGGCGCCCTGGCGCAGGCGGCGCGTCTCCTCGACGAGGCGCTCGGTGAACGGGCGGGCCACCGCCTCGTGGACGTAGATCCGCTCGATCGACGCGCACACCTGCCCGGCGTTGGTGAAGGCGCCCCAGGTGAGCGAGCGCACGGCGCGCTCGAGGTCGGCGTCGTCGAGGACGATCGCCGGGTCCTTGCCGCCGAGCTCGAGCGACACGGGCGTGAGCCGCTCGGCGCAGGCGACGGCCACCTTGCGCCCGGTGGCCACCGAGCCGGTGAAGCTGACCTTGTCGCAGCCCGCCTCGACGAGCGCCGCGCCCACGTCGCCGTAGCCCGGCAGGCACTGGTAGAGCGCCGGCGGGAGCCCGGCGTCGCGGAGGAGCTTCTCCACCTCGAGGCCGACCAGCGGGGTGTGCTCGCTCGGCTTGTTGACGACCGCGTTGCCCGCGAAGAGCGCGCCGAGCGCGATCCCGGCCGTGAGGAAGAAGGGGTAGTTCCACGGCGTGATCAGGCCGACCACGCCGTAGGGCTCGTGGTGGAGCGTGCTGCGGGCGGTGAACAGCAGCCGGTGCTTGAGGGGCTGCGGCGCCAGGACCGCGTGGGCGTGGCGCAGGTAGTAGTCGAGGAGGTCGAGCGTCGGGAGCACCTCCGCCGAGAGCGCCTCGAAGCGCGGCTTCCCCACCTCGCGCGAGATCAGCTGCGCGAGCTGGTCGCGCCGGTCGATCACGACGTCGAGCAGCGGCCGGAGCGCCCGCGCCCGCTCGCGCGCCGGGCGGGCCCCCCAGTCGGCCTGCGCCGACCGGGCCCGGCGCACGGCGTCCCGCACCTGCTCCGGGGTGACGCACGGGACCTGGCCCAGCTCCTCCCCGGTCGCCGCGTCGACCGCCCGGATGTGCCGGCGTCCTGCCAGGGTCGTGGCGCCCATCTCCGCCTCCCGGGCGGGGATGGCCCGCGCCCGCCGAGACACTAGGGCGCCGTGGCGCGACGTGTCAAGGGTGGACACCCGGGGGGTCGTGATAGCATGCGCGCCCGAGTCCCCGTGGCGCCGAGCACGCGAGAGGGTGGTCCCGTGTCCAAGGGTTCGTCGGTGACGACCTCCAAGACGCCCACGTCGTCGAAGTCGGCCAGCCAGGCCGGGAAGACGCCCACGCGGGCGTCCGCCGGCGAGGCGAAGCCTCCGGCCGGGAAGCCCCAGCCCGCGGCGAAGGCGCCTGGCGCCTCGGGGAAGGCCAAGCGCAAGCCGGACGAGGCCCCCGCCCCGCCCGCGGCCGCGGCGCCCCCGCTCGTCCGGCCGGAGCTGGCGGCGATGGCCCTCGAGACCTCGTCGCGGGTCAAGCGGCAGCGGGTCCTGGACGTCATCATCCCGCAGAGCACGTCGGCGCGCATGGCCGAGGCCGCCCGCGCGTCGGTGTGGGCGATCTCGTCCGAGAAGACGACGATCCAGTTCGAGGCGGCCGAGGCCGCGGCGGAGGCGGCCGAGGAGCGCCGCAGCGAGGGGCTCGTCGCCGACGACGCGCCGGCGCTCACCGAGTCGCTGCGCCGCTCGCCGCGCGACCTGTTCGCCTTCATGCGCGAGGAGCTCGACCGCCCGGAGGACGACCCGCGCGACCCGCACGGGCTCTGGCGCCGCGCGCACAAGCGGCTGCGCCACGAGCTCTCGCCGGGGCCGGCTCCGGAGGAGCTCGAGCGGCTCGAGGCGCGGCTGGGGGCGCAGCTGCCGCCCTCCTACTGGGACTTCTCGCTCGAGTGGGGCGGCGGGCTCCTCTTCGTGCACGAGTTCGGCGCGATCCGCATCGTCCCCGCGCTCGAGCTGCACGCGGAGCTGCGCGGCCCGCTCTGCGGCCGCATGGTCCGCCCCTACCTGCCCGTCGTCGACCTCGGCTGCGGCGACTACCTGGCCCTCGACATGGCCCGGGAGACCAAGACCGGCGAGCACCCGCTCGTCTGGTGGTACGGCGGCGAGGTGAAGAAGAAGGTCGCCGACTCCTTCGTCGCCTTCCTCAAGCGGCTGGTCGAGAGCAACGGGCAGCCGTTCTGGTGGGAGGCGTAGACTGGCCTGACCTGCGCGCCCGGCTGGGGCGGCTCCCGCGGCGCGCGTCGCGCGCCGCCAGCCCCCGGCGCGCCGCGGTGCTCGTGCCGCTGCTCGAGCGCGAGGGCGCGCTCGTGGCCCTGTTCACGCGCCGCCCCGAGACGCTCCGCGCGCACCCCGGGCAGGTCTCGTTCCCGGGCGGCGGGTTGCACCCGGGCGAGGACGCGCTCGCCGGCGCCTTGCGTGAGGCCGAGGAGGAGGTCGGGCTGCCGCCGCGGGTCGTCGAGCCGCTCGGGCTCCTGCACGACGTGGAGGTGGCCGGGTCGGGCGTCGTGATGACGCCCGTCGTCGGGCGCGTCACGCAGGACGTGCCGCTCGTCCTCGACCCGGCCGAGGTGGCGCACGCGTTCACGGCGCCGCTCGCCGGCCTCGCCGGGCGGCTGGAGGTGCGCCCGTTCGAGCACGCCGGCCGCACGTGGCAGGTGCCCTTCTTCGAGTGGGAGGGCGAGACGATCTGGGGCGCGACGGGGCGGGTCGTCGTCGACCTGCTGAGGGTGCTCGACCTGCTGGAGTAGGAGCTACTCCAGCAGCAACACCGAGTTGATCCCGCCCATGCCGTCGGCGGTCGTCAGCGGGTTGCCGGCGTCGTGCTCCCAGACGCCGCCCACGCCGAGGCGCACCTTGTACTCGTGACGGCCGGCCGGCAGGAGGAGCGTGGCGGTGAACGTCCCGTCGGCCCGCTCGCGCAGGGCGACCCCGGGCTCGGCCCACTGGTCCCACGAGCCGTGCAGCAGGGCCTGCTTCGGGCGGCGGGGGCTCGAGAAGACGAACGTCACGCGGAAGCGGCCGTCCGGCTGCGGCACGACGACGATCGAGGCCGGCGCGTCGGCGCGCGTCGGGTCGGGCTGGCCGACGGCGCGCGCCGTGTCGTGCGCCGCCGCGATCGCCAGGCGCGGGTCGGCGCGGTCGGGGGCGCCGGCGTGGCCGAGGAGGCGGGCGCGCCGCTCGTCGGTGAGGGCGCCGATGAGCGCCAGCGAGCGCTCGGCCTGGAGGACGGCCGCCGGCTCGAGCGGGCTGGCGAGCGGGTCCTGCGCGAGGCGCGCGTCGAGGTCGGCGAGCACCTGCCGGCGCGCCGCCGCGTCGAGCGGCCGGCGGGCGAGGGCGGCGCGCGCGCCGGCGGACGGGCCCTCGAGCGGCTGGGCGGCGGCCGCCGCCCACACCGGGCGCGGCGCGCGGAACGAGGTCAGGCGCTCGGCGACGCGCAGGGCCAGGAGCGCCTCGACGTCCTGGGCGAGGTCGAGCGGCGGGCGCGCGGCGAGCGCCTCGGCCAGCGTCGCCACGCCGTCGCCGCGGCCGCCCGCGGCGAGGGCGAGGACGAGCGGCGCGGCGGCGCGCGCGTCGGGCGGGAGGGCCAGGAGGTCGTCGAGCGCGCGGCGCGCCTGCGGGAGGTGGGGCTCGGCGAGCCGCGCCAGCCGCGGGCCGGCGCCGGCGACGGAGAGGACCGCGTAGGCGGCCCAGGCCCGCCGCTCGGCGTCGGCGTGGGCGAGGTCGCCCGCCGCCGCGGCCAGGACGCGGCGCACGCGCACGCCGCCGGGGAAGTCGACCCCCTGGGCCAGGGCGGCCGCCGTGGCCAGGTCCTCGGCGCGGGCCACGCGCGCGTCGCGGGCCGGCCGCACGCGGTCGCGGTCGATCCGGGCCGCGTCGCCCGGGCCCAGGCGCCCGGCCTGGGCGTGCGCCCCGCCGAGGACGGCCTCGCCCGAGACGACGCACAGGAGCGCGCGCTCGGGGCCGTCGGTCGCCACGACCATGTAGACGCCCGCCGCGGCCGGGCGGACGACCGCCGGGCCGCACGCGACCTCGATCGAGGGCCGCGGCGCGTCGAACGACACCTGCCCCTCGAGGACCTCGACGCGCGTCACGTCGCCGGCCGGCTCGCGCAGGGCCAGGGCGCCCTGGGCGTCGACGAAGCAGGCGGCGTCGCCCACGCGCAGGGCGCCGCCCTGCCGCCCGGCGACGAGGCGCGTGCCGGCCGGGAGCGAAGTGGCGCCCGACAGCTCGCCCTCGGCTCCATCCGGGGCGCGGTAGCGCAGGGGCGCGCCGGCGAGGGCCGCGACCTGCACCGGGGTCGGCGCCGGGGCGGCGGGCGCCGGCGTGGGCGCCGTCGTCGGGGCGGGCGCCGGGTCCGGCGTCGCCGGGGTGGGCGCGGGGGTCGTCGGGGCGGGCGGCGGCGGCGGCTCGACCTCGGTCGTGTCCGGCGCCGGCTCGTCGGGGATCACCGCGGGCGGCGGCGCGACGACCTCCGCGTCGGGCGCGGGCGGCCGCGGCCGCTCGGGCTCGGGCGCCGGGGGCGTCGGCGTCGGCGTCCGCTGCGGCTCGGGGGTGCGCGCCTGCTGCGGGTCGGGCGAGGTGCGGTCCGGCCCGATAATGATGGCGACGATCAGGACGGCCGCCGCCGCGCCGACGAGGGCCGGCACCCAGCCGGGGATGGCGGACCGCGGGCGGATGCGCGCGCGCCGGCGGCCGCTGCGGGCGCCCACGCGCTCGCCCTGGCGCTCGTCGGCCTTGTGGGCGGCCTCGCGCGTCCAGGCCACGACCTCGCGGCAGGGCGCGCAGGCGAGGACGTGCGCGGCGACGAGGTCCAGGCGCGGCGGGCCCAGGTCGTCGTCGATGAACAGGGCCAGGCTCTCGGCGTCGGGGCACGGGGCCTTGCCGAGGGCCAGGGCGACGGCCAGGTCGTCGTCGACCGCCTCGCGGCAGGCGGCGCACTCGCGCAGGTGGCGCTCGAGGGCGCGGCGATCGCCGTCGGAGACGGCGACGTCGCCGTCCGCGTGGCGGGAGAGCTCGATCGGGTCGGGGCAGGGCATCAGCAGCGCCTCTCGACCAAGGAGAGCAGGGCGATGAGCAAACAGGACAGGTGCTCGAGCGAGGCCAGGTCGCCCAGCTGCTTCTTCAGGCGTTGCTTGGCCCTGAACAGGAGCTGCCCGACGCTGTCAGGCCTTACGCCGAGCTCGTCGGCCAGCTCCTGGTAGGAGCGCTTGTCGTAGAAGGCCCCGGTCAGGAGGCGCCGGTCCCGCTCGGGGAGGGCCTCGAGGGCGGCGCCGAGTCGCCCCAGCGCCTCCTGCCGGGGGTCGCCCTGGTCGCTCCTGGTCTCGACCGCCAGGTGGCTCGTCGCCTCCGGGGTGAGCGCGTCGAGCGAGACGGTCTTCGCCCCCAGGCCCGCGCCGCGGCGCGCGATCCGCCGCGCGCGGCGGCCGATGACCACCCCGATCCAGCTCGTGAGGCGGCTCTCGCCGCGGTAGGTCCGCATCACCCGGCCGTCGTTCTCGACCAGCCACGCGACGATCTCGTCGCGGATGTCGGCGACCTCGTCGGGCCCGGGCAGGCGCCCGCCCTGGCTGGCGAGCGCGCGGCGGATCATGAAGTCGAGGAAGTTGCCGTAGCGGCGCAAGAACTCCGCCCACGCGTCGTCGTCGCCGTCGGCGCAGCGGGTGACGAGCGCGAGGTCGTCGCTCGCGTCGGCGGGGGGTCGAGGACTCGAGCGCACCCGTGCGTCGCCTCCACGCAGGTCCCGGTGGCCGCCTGGTCGCGCCGCGCGCGCGACGCGACGAAGATCTTAGCCGCCCGGCGGCGCGCTCACCGCACGCCCGACGAGCCTGCGCGACACGCAGCGAGGGCCCGGCGGGAGGGCTCAAGTGTTTGTGCCGCAGGGCGCTACGCTCTTGTGGGTTGCGTGGACGCCGAAATCGACTTCGCCGTTGACACGGCATCGGCCGATATGTTCTCTTTCGCGGCCACAACCATCTTCGGGGCGGGACACATCGGACGTGTGTCCTCCACGTTGTGAGGAGGGGCGACAGGCGCTCCTCGAGACAAGGAAAGGGGGCAGGATGTTCAGGAAGCTTTGCGCGCTCGCTGCTGTCCTGGCGCTGACGTCGGTGACCGCCGTGGGCTGCATTTCGGACCACACGTATGGCTGCGAGCACACCACTGTGGTCGCGGCCGGGAGCCCGGAGGGTGAGATCTACACCCAGCACGGGTGCCCGGACCAGATCATCGAGATCGGCAACTCGGTCGGTCCGAACATCAAGCACTGGAACAAGTATCTCGTCGTGTATCGCATCGCTGAGGGCCACAAGCTGCTCGGCACGCTCATGCAGAGCGATCGGTTCTCGAACATTGCCTATCTCGTCGAGAACGGCAAGGTCGTGAACGGTGGTTACGTCGGTGAGGGCAACGGCAGCGCCATCCTCATGGCTCTGACCGGCGCCATGCACAACCGTGTCCGCGCCGGCTACGGCGGTGATCCGGGCTGGGCCGGCTCGTACGGCGAGTCGGGCCGGGGAAACCACTAAGGCCATCAGGGATACAGGAGAGACACTGTGCGTAAGTTCATCGCTCTGAGCGCCCTCCTGGTCGCCGCGGCGGCCGCGAACGGGTGCATTTCGACCACGATGTACGGCTGTGAGATCACCGAGACCCTGGCGCCTGGTGCGTCGGAGGGCGAGGTGATCATGAAGCACGGCGCCCCGGACAACATCGTCTACCTGGGCACCCAGTACTTCAACCCGCAGACCGGCGAGCGCGGTGAGGTCGACAAGTACCTCTACGAGTACCGCATCGGCGGCGGCACGACGCTGCTCGGCCAGGTCTTCGCCAGCGACCAGTTCCACAACATCGCCTACCTCATCGAGGGCGGCCGTGTCATGGGCGGTGGCTACGTCGGCGAGGGCAAGGGCACGATCATCCTCGGCAACGACTTCGGCGTCCTCAGCACGCCGCTCGGCAAGATCGACCTGCGCTTCGGTGGGTTCCTCCACCCGAAGGCGCGCGCCGGCTACGGTGGCGACGGCAACCCGACGGGTGGCGCCGACGTCCCCAAGAGCCGCAACTAGCACCTAGTTCGCGGTTCGTTCGGAGCACCCCGGTCGAGAGGCTGGGGTGTTCCCATGTACGCTCAGCTTCAGCGGGAATCCGCCGGTCTACGCGCGCGCCGGCGGGCGCACTGAGCTCGAGAAATCGCTGCGCGATCTCTCTCGAGCTCAGACCTGCGATGAGCGATGCGCTCGCGAGGGGGGCGCGATCGGCGCAAGTGCCCGGGCTATGGAGCTCGGCTCGTTCCGCGCCTCCCCATCGCTCGCTCTGGCGGGTTGAAGTTCTCCGTCCAGAGAGGGCGCAGCGCCCGCCGGCGCGCGCGTGGTCCAAGGCTGCGGGGCCGACGTCGACCGGCCAGCAGCGGAGCGGGCCGCCCGCCGACATCGACAGCAGCCACGGGTCACTTCGGGCTGATGAACCCGTTGAACCGCAGGTCGAAGCTCGCGGGCTCGATCCAGATCATCATCGCGAGCAGCACGACGAGCATCGCGAGCGCGAGCCCGAGGATCACGCCGAGTCGCATCGGAGACCTCCAGGCCCCCCGTTACCGCGATGCTACGCGGCGGGGGTGGGAGGGTCTGCCAGGTTCCGGGGAAAGATAAGCGGGCTCTGGAGATGCGGGACGCTGGCCCGCTCTGGCGACGACGTGCGCGTGACCGGCGGATTCCCCTGAAGTACTACTAACGAGAGAGCGAGATCAGCCGCTCCAGCGTCCCCGCATCCACCTGGTGCAGCCCCAGCCGCCGGATCACCTCGATCTGCTCCTGCTCGCGCACGCGCGCGCGGAGGTCGGGCTCGAGGTTCTTGTCGCAGTGCGGGCAGCTGAAGCCCTTGATCGGGAACGTCTCGCGCAGGAAGTCGAGCGTCACGCCGGCGCCCTTGTCGGGGGGCGCCTCGGTCCAGAACTTCGTGACCGTGCGGCCGAAGAAGATGATGTCGCGGTCGGTGAGGGCGGTCTTCTCGCCCTGGGCCCGCTTCTTGAAGTTGACGTAGGTGCCGTTCGACGAGCCCATGTCCTCGATGTGGAGCCCGCCGCCGTCCTTCACGATCCGGGCGTGGAAGCGAGAGACGCCCGGGTCGTTGATCTTGACCAGGCAGCTCTCGTCCTTGCCGATCTTGGCCTCCTCCGAGAAGTTGAAGGTCTGGCCGGCGTGGGCGCCGCTGAGGATCTCGAGTGTCGGCACGGCTCTCCTCTGGGGGTGGTGTCAGCGCGCCTGGGCGATGAGCGCGAGCAGCGCGTCCTTGCCCAGCCCGCCGAGGCCGAAGCGCCGCATGGCGGCGACCCGGCCGGCGTCGTCGGTCGTCCCGTCCTCGATGCCGAGGTCCACGTTCCTGAAGGCCGCGGCCCAGGGCCCCGACGCGTCCAGCTTGAGCTTCTTCGTCGCAGGGGCGGCGGCGCCCTTCGGCGGCGCCGGCGGGGCGGGCGCCGCCTTGGGCGGGGCCGGCGGGGGCGGCGGCGCGGGCGGCGCACCGCCGGAGTCGCCGAGGAGGTCGTCGCCGAAGAGGTCGTCGAGGAAGTCGCCGCCCTGCGCGCCGCCGAGCTTGGCCGTGCCGCCCGCGGCCTTCGGGGGGGCCGGCGGCCGGGGCGCCGGGGCCGTCTGGCCCATGTCGAGGCCGCCGAGGACGAGGCCCCCCTGAGCAGCAGGGCCGCCGCGCGGAGCGGGCGGGGGCGCCGCGGCCGCGCCGAAGTCGCCGAACGGGTCACCGCCGAAGGGGTCGGCCGCGGGCGCCTTCGCCGCGACGCCCGGCGGAGGACCGGCGGGTGGGCTCGCGAACGGATCGCCGAACGGATCGCCGAACGGGTCGACGGCCTGACCGCCGGCGGGAGCCGCGCCGGGGGCGGGGCCGAAGGGATCGCCCCCGAACGGGTCGGCGCCGAACGGGTCCACGGGCGCCGGGCCGGGCCGACCCGGCGCCGGCGCGGGGCCGCCACGGGCGGGGGGCGGGAAGCCGGCGCCCGGGGCGGGCCCGAAGGGCGTGGGGCCCCCGGGGGGCGGCCCGCCGAAGGGGTCCCCGCCGAAGGGGTCGCCGAAGGGGTCGGGAGCGCCGCCGGGCGGCGGGCCGAACGCGGGCGCGGGGGGCGGACCGCCGAACGGGTCGCCGCCGAACGGGTCCCCCCCGAACGGGTCGCCGCCGGGCGGCGGGGGCGGCGCGCCGCGGCCCGGCGCGCCCGGGGGCGGGCCGAAGGGATCGCCGAACGGGTCGTTGCCGAAGGCGGGCGCGGGGCCACCACCGCGCGCCGGGGGCGCGCCGGCGAAGGGGTTGGCGGCGGGCTTCGGGTCGCCGTAGTCGATGTCGAAGTCGAACGGGTCGTCGTTGCGGGGCATGGTGCTCCTGCTCAGGTCGGTGGCCGGCTCGAGCGCGCGCTCGCGCGCACCGCATACGTTCCGACTCGCACTGCGGGATCGCCTCACCCGGGTCTGCTCGATGGGCGGGCCCATCGACGTCCGAGAAGTCCGACGTCGTGCGTCCCGCCGCCGCTCCGGCGGGTCCACCCTCGACGACGTGTGTCACCGTCTCCGCCCGCGCGCCGCGGATCCCGGGCGGAACGTGCGTGAGGTTAGCACCGTGCTCCTGACGCCGCAAGCGAAGCGCCGGCGGGCCCCTGCGCCGTCGGCGAGCGCCCTCCGGGGCGGCCAACGCCCCCGGGGGCGCAGCACGGGCAAATTGACATTCTCCGGGGCGCGTGGTAGGTTCTGCCGGCTCAAGTCTTTGCGGCGCATGGCTCTCCGTCGGCTCCGGCGGACGCGCCACGCGCGCACGTCCTCTGGTTGCTGGGGAAGGCTCGAAGGACGATGACCGAGAACGCCTCGACCACGCGCGCACCGATCCGGCTCGAGCCGGAGGACGTGCTGTTCTTCAACCGGCAGCTCGCCTCGATGGCTCGGCTCAACATGCCGATCGCCAAGGGGTTGAGGATCCTGGCCCGGGAGATCAAGGACGACAACTTCCGGCGGCTCGTCGAGGAGGTGCAGCAGGACCTCGACGAGGGGCGCAGCCTGCAGGAGGCGCTCTCGAAGCACCCGGAGACCTTCTCGAACCTGCACCTCGAGATCGTCCGCGCCGGCGAGTCGACCGGGAACCTGGCGGTGATCCTCGACGAGCTCAACTCGCACACCGAGGCGATGGCCCGGGTCAAGAACCGGGTGGTCGAGGCGATCACCTACCCGGCCGTGATCTCGACGGCGATCTTCCTCTTCGTGCTCTTCTTCCTGGTCTTCGTCGCCCCCCAGTTCGAGGAGATGCTCGTCAAGCGCGACGCCCTCGCCGGCGCCGTCGAGGCCGCCCCGGGCGAGCCCGGGCTGAAGCTCCCCACGAGCACGCGCGTGCTGTTCGTCGTGAGCAACGTCGTCGGCGCCCAGCTGCTCGGCGTCCCCGTCGTGGCCCTCGGGGTGGTCGCCGCCGTGGTCGGCCTGGCCTTCGTCGGGCTGCGCAAGGTGCGCCGCATGGGCGAGGAGTACGACGACGTGCTCCTCTCGGTCCCGCTCTTCGGCAAGCTGTTCGAGCGGGCGGCGCTGATGAAGGTCACGCGCACCATGCGGGACCTGCTCCTCAACGGCGTCTCGATGGTCGAGACGCTGCGCCTGACGGCCCGCACCGTCGGTGACAACCGGATCGCCCGGAAGCTCGACGAGCTGCGCGCCGCGGTCGAGGAGGGCGGCTCCTTCTCGCGGAACCTCGCCGGCGGGGACGTCTTCCCCGAGACCATGGTCTGGAAGCTCCAGATGGCCGAGGAGAAGGGCATCATCGAGGAGGCGCTCGCGGAGCTGGCGCAGGAGTTCGACCTCGCCGTCGACCAGCAGACGACGATGATCACGAAGTTCCTCTCCCCGCTCCTGCTGATCTTCATGGGCGGCATCGTCTTCCTCATGTTCCTGGCCTGCTTCGTCCCGCTCACCAACATGTACGGCGGGTGACCGCGTGCAGCTCGACGAGCTCCGGCGCGCGTCGCTCTCGGACGTCGCGCGGCACATCCAGGGCGTGACCTCGAAGGACGCGTTCCGCATCTCCGAGGTGTGCGACGTCCTGCTGAAGAAGGCCGTGATCGCGCGGGTCAGCGACATCCACATCGAGCCGACCCTGCGGGGGTCGCGCGTCCGCTACCGCATCGACGGCGTGTTCCAGGACGCCGCCTACCTGCCGATCGACCTCCACGACCAGCTCGTCTCGCGCGTCAAGGTCCTGGCCGACCTCCTCTCGCACCGGCGCGAGATCGTGCAGGAGGGGCGCATCAGCCTCGACGCGGGGGAGGGGCGCACCGACCTGCGCGTCTCGATCGTCCCGACCGTCGGGGGCGAGAAGGTCGTCGCGCGCATCTTCTCGTCCGAGAAGTCGCTCTTCCGCCTCGACCAGATCGGCTACGACCCGGCGATGCAGCGGCGGATCCGCAGCATCATCTTCGACCTCGAGGGCCTGTTCCTGCTCACGGGGCCGTCGGGGTCCGGCAAGACCACCACGCTCTACGCGCTGCTCAACGAGGTCGCCCAGGAGCTCGACGCCTACGCCTCGATCATCACGATCGAGGACCCGGTCGAGTTCGAGTTCGGGCTGTGGTCGCAGATGCAGGTCAACCGCCAGGTGGGGCTGGACTTCGCCGCCGGCCTCAAGGCGGCGCTGCGCCAGGACCCCGAGGTGATCATGGTCGGCGAGATCCGCGACGTGGAGACGGCCGAGGTGGCCCTCCGCGCCGGGCTCACCGGGCACCTGGTCCTGTCGACCCTCCACTCGGGGTCGGCGCCCGAGACGGTCACGCGGCTCGTCAACATGGACCTCGAGCCGTTCGTGGTCGCGTCGGCGCTCACCGGGACGATCGCCCAGCGGCTCGTGCGTCGCCTCTGCGGCGACTGCAAGGAGCAGGTCGAGTTCGACCCGAGCAAGGTCGAGCTCATCCGGCGCCTCTACCGCGGCGAGGACGCCGAGTCGCTCGCCTTCTACCGCGGCCGGGGCTGCGAGGCCTGCCAGTTCACCGGCTTCGTCGGGCGCGTCCCGCTGGCGGAGTTCCTCGACGTCGACGAGGAGGTCCGGAGCCTGGTGCTGGAGAAGGCGCGCACGAGCACGATCAGGCGCCACCTCGTCGAGCGCGGGTGGCACACCCTGCTCGACGACGGGCTGGCGAAGGCGGCCCAGGGGCTGACGACCTTCGAGGAGGTCCTGCGCAACGTGAGCCTGCGGGAGGCCATGTGAGCCGTCGGGCGTCCGTGGCGGGCGTCCCGCGCCGTCGGCGCGGGGTGGCCCTGGCCGACTTCGTCACCGGCATGCTGCTGCTCGCCGGCGCCCTGGGGGCGTTCGCGTCGATCACGCGCGCCAAGTTCGATGCGATCGCCGCGGGCGACCAGCACGCCCGCGCCGTCGCCGCGGCCGAGGAGGCGGTCGACCGCGTGCGGCTCGAGGGGCTCCCGCGCCTGCCGCACGGCGACGCCGACCCCGAGGGCTTCCGCCTGGTCGGCGCGTTCGTCCCGTCCGCGGGCCACGGCCTCGCCCGGCCGGAGGGGCGCGTCGAGGCGCGCGGCCTCAGGCTGTCCGCGGGGGACGCGCGCGGCCTGTTCGAGGTCCGGGTCGTCGTCACCTGGCAGGACGCGCCCGGGCGGCGCGCCCGCGTGCGCCTGTCGACGGTCGCGGCGGCGCCGGCGTGGGAGGAGCGGCGATGAGCACACGCGCGCGCCGGCGCGGGACGACCCTCGTCGAGCTCATGGTCTACCTGGGCCTGATCTCCTCGGGCATGGTCGTCCTGGTCGGCCTCGAGGCCATGGCGCAGCGCAGCCTGGCGCTGCAGCAGGCGCTGATCGACCTCGACCTCGAGGCGAGCGGCCTCCTCGGCGCGCTGCGGCGGGACGTCGAGGCGGCCCGGCGGCTGGAGGTCGAGCGCGGCGCGCTCGTCCTCGTCCGCCACGACGGGGTGGCGGTGCGCTACGAGGCCGGCCTGCGCGTGGAGGCCCCGGGCGCGGGCGAGCGGCGGGTCGCCTACCCGCGCAACGCCGAGCTGCGGGTGGCGCTCGATGCGGCGCTCGAGGGTCCGCCCGTCGTGACCGTCGAGGCGGTGTTCGTCGACCAGGGGCGCGCCGGGCCGGTGCGGCGGGCCCACCGCCGCGTCGCCGCGCCGCGCGGGGAGCTGACCCCATGAGCCGGCCGCGCCGTCGCCGCGGGGCGACCTTCACGCTCGTCGCGCTGGCCACGTCCACGCTGCTCCTCGTCAGCGCCGGGATCTTCCTCCGCTCGGCGGGCCACGGCGTCCAGCTCGCCGGCCTGACGGCGCGCAAGAGCGCCGCCCGCGAGGCGGCCTTCGCGGCCGTGGCCTGGGCGGCGCGGGACGCCGAGGCGACCGGCGCCGCTGACGGCACGGGCGAGCTCCTGCTCGACCAGGGGCTCCGCGCGACGGTGCGCTACGCCCTCGCCGCCCCCGGCTCGGACGACCTCGCCGTGACGGTCCACGTCGAGGGCCTCGCCGGCGACCCGCCCGTCACGCTCCTCGCGACCCTCGCCCGACGCGACGGGCGCTACGCCCTCGTCCGCTTCGAGTAGCCTCGCCGCCGCACGATCACACGACGCCGGGCGGCGCGCGTGCGGGCCGCGGGGGGCGCGGCTCGCATGAGTCTGGGCGCCCTCGAGGGCGCAGCACGTCGAGCCGGATCCTACGACCCGCGCGCGCGCCGCATCGCCCCGTCGTGCGGAGCACGACGTCTCAGGGGACGAACGCTGGAGGACGGGCCTGACCGGCATCCGCGGCCGCAGCCGTCGATCACACCTCCAGGGTGCCGGGGCGGAGGTTCGTCCGCTCGATCTGGAAGATCTTCGCCGCGGCGATGTGCTGCGAGTCGGTGAGCGCCCCGTCGCCCATGAGGAGCGTGCCCAGGCGCACGAGGTCGCCCGAGCGGGCGTAGAGGTCCTTCTGGCGGCGGAGCGCCTCCTGCACCCGCGCCTCGGGGCAGTAGCCGCTGTCTACGATGATCTGCGCGATCCGCTTGTCCTCGTCGCGGCCGAGCCGGTAGACGACCGCTCGCTCGAGCCCGCGGGCCTGCTCGCGGGCGAGGACGCCGCGGGCCACGAGGGCCTCGGCGAGGGCGGCGCCAGGGGCGCCGCGCCGGACGTCCTCGACCTGCTCGCGCGTGAAGAGGCGCTGCTGCACCCCGATCTGCACGAAGAGCTGCTCGCGTCCCGCCGCGTCCACGCGCTGTCCCTCTAGGCGCCGAACTGCTGGCGGAGCGAGGCGAGGAGCGACGCGCGCACGCGCTCGCGCACCCCCTCGGCGCCCCCGGCGGCGGTGTACTTGAGGAACCCGAGCTCGGCGATGCCGCGGAGCGACAGGACCACGCGGGAGCCGTCGCTCACGACCGTGGCCTCGAAGCGGGAGCCGTCGCGCTGGCCGAGCAGGCGCATGCGCTCTCCCTCCCGCACGAGCTGGACGCCCCACTCGGGGAAGCGGTTGCGCGCCACGTCCTGCGCGAAGCGCTCGAGGTCGGCGGCGACCTCGTCGGCGGGCCGGTCGTGGGTGAGCTGGATCTCGATGCCGTCGAGCGATACCTGAGGCAGGGCGGCTCTCCCCGGGGGTCGCCGGCGGCGCCCCCCTCACTCCTCGTGGGCGGATGTTACCAGGGGGCCGGCCCCCGGTGGTGCGCCGGAGGACGCGCCCCCCCGGCGCCGCGCTATCGTCCCCGGCGCGGGGCCTTGCCGGCCTTCGCCGCCTTCTTGGCGCGCGTCGCCGCCGGCTTGCGCGCGGCGGCGCGGGCGACCCTCTCCTCCTTCACCTCGGCGTCGACCTTGAAGGCGGAGGGGCAGAGGTCGTTCACCGGGCAGGCGTCGCAGCGCGGCCGCCGGGCCACGCACACCTGCCGCCCGTGGAACTGCAGCAGGTGGCAGGCGCGGGTGCGGCGCTCGGCCGGCCAGCGGGCCTCGAGGTCGGCCTCGACCTTCGCCGCGTCGGTCTGCTCGGTGAAGCCCAGCCGCGCCGCCAGCCGGAGCACGTGCGTGTCGGTGGCCACGCGGTCGGGGTGGCGGAAGGCGTTGCCCAGGACCACGTTGGCGGTCTTGCGCCCCACCCCGGGCAGGGCGACGAGCGCCTCGAGGTCCTCCGGGACCTCCCCGCCGTGGCGCTCGACGAGCGCCTGGCAGGTGGCCTTCACGGCCTTGGCCTTGTTCCGGAAGAAGCCGGTCGGCTTCAGGTCGACCTCGAGCTGCTCGAGGGGCGCCTCCGCCCAGTCGCGGGCCGTGCGGTACTTCGCGAACAGCCCCGGCGTGACCGTGTTGATGTGCTTGTCCTGCGCCTGCGCGGCGAGGATCGTGGCGATCAGCAGCTGGAGCGGGGTGTGGAAGTCGAGGGCGCAGCGCGCGTCGGGGTAGGCGCGCTCCAGGCGGTCGAGGACCTCGAGCGTCCGCCGCCGCTCGGCCGCCGCGACGGCCGGGCTCACCTCGTGGCGCTCGCCCCGTAGCGGTCCTGGTAGGGCCCCGCGAACTCCAGCAGCTTCGACTCGACGAAGCGCCGCGCGCGGTCGACGCTCACGCTCTCCTTGGGGAAGCTGACGTAGTCGTAGCGCCGGGTGAAGACGTCGTCGAGCTGCATGAACGACTCGATGACGATCGCCTGCTGGCTGTCGCTCAGCCGGGTGCGGAACTCGATCCAGCCGACGACCGTGCCGCCGGCGTCGGCGAACTCGAAGCGGCGCCCCCGGAAGTCGAGGGACTTGGGCTCGCGCAGGCGCGGGAAGCGCTCGCGGAGCCAGCCGCCGCGGTGCTCGAGGATGTTGAGGACCTTGAGGAACTCGGCCTCGAGGGCGGAGTCCTCGGCCGCGAGGCGGCGACGCTGGACCTCGCGCTCCTCCGCCTCCGCCGAGGCGTCGTGGAGGATCTCGCGGTCGAACTTGCGGGTGAACTCGCCGCGCTCGGTCACGCGGCGCACTCTACCACGCTGCGCGGCGGCCGGCAAAGCGCTGCCGCCCCGCGGGCGGCGGGCTTCCGCGGCGCCCACCCCGAGGGGTATCGTGGCGCCCATGCCGCGGGTCATCGTCATGCGCGGGGGGCTCCACCACCGCTTCCACGACCTCCGCGGCCCGCGCACCCGCATCGGCGCCCACGCCGACAACGACATCGTCGTCGAGGGCGACCCCGACGTCTCGCGCTGGCACTGCACGATCTCCGAGAGCAAGGGCGCCTGGGCCGTCCGCGACAAGGGCTCGCGCACGGGCACGTTCGTCAACGGCACTCACGTGTCGGAGACGACCTCCCTGCGCTACGGCGACCGCATCCGGCTCGGCCAGACGGTGGTCCTGTTCGTCCCGGCCGGCGGCAAGGACGACGACGTCACCGCGCGCCGCCTCTCCAACCTCCTGATCCTGCAGGAGATCAACAAGGAGCTCAACAGCGAGACCGACCTCTCGGTGCTGCTCGAGCTCATCATGGACACGGCGATCCACCTGATCGGCGCCGCCCGCGGCTTCCTGATCCTGGTCCGCGACCAGCAGCTCGAGTTCAAGGTCGCGCGCAACATCGACTACGGCGTCGTCCAGAGCCCCGAGTTCAAGATCTCGAGCTCGGTGATCCGCCGCGTGGTCAAGACGGGCGAGCCGATCCTCACCTCGAACGCCCAGTTCGACCTGCGGGACCTCAAGAGCATCGCCGCGCTCGAGCTCCGCTCGCTCCTGTGCGTGCCCCTGCGCGCCCGCGGCCGCGTGATCGGCACGCTCTACCTCGACTCCCAGTCGAACACCGGGCAGTTCGACGACGAGGGCCGCGACCTGATCATGGCGTTCGGCGACCAGGCGGCGATCGCGATCGAGAACGCGCGGCTCCTGCGCGAGGCCAAGGAGAAGGAGTCGATCCTCTCCGAGCTGCGCGTCGCCAGCCGCATCCAGGTGGCGCTCCTGCCGCGCGGCGACCCGGAGGTCCCCGGGCTCGAGCTCTCCGGGCGGATGAAGACCGCCCAGCAGGTGGGCGGCGACTACTTCGACTACATCTGGGGGCCGACCGTCCAGGGCGTCCGCAACCTCTACGTGGCGATCGGCGACGTCTCGGGGAAGGGCGTCCCCGCCGGCCTCGTCATGGTCATGGCCCGGAGCGTCCTGCGCTCGCTCGTCGCCCGCGGCGGGCTCCCGCGCGCGGTGCTGCGCGAGACCAACGCGATCCTCAAGCAGGACCTCAAGCCGGGCATGTTCATGTCCCTGCTCCTGGCCTACATCGACGTGGCGACCGGCCGCCTCCTGCTCGCCGGCTGCGGCCACGAGCGCCCCCTCGTCTACCGCGCGGCGACGCGGAGGGTGGAGAAGGTCGACACGGGCGGCCTGGTGCTCGGCGTCGTCTCGGACATCGGCCCGCACCTCGAGGAGCAGCGCCTCGCGCTGGGCCCAGGCGACCAGATCCTCTTCTACACCGACGGCGTCACCGAGGCCGTCGACCCGCGCGGGGCCCAGTTCGGGATCGAGCGGCTGATCGACGTCCTGGGCCGGGACGGCCACCTCCCGTCGGCGAAGCTCGTCGCGGCGGTCCTCGCGGAGCTCGAGGCGCACGCCGCCGGGGCCGAGCAGCACGACGACATCACCCTCATCGCAGTTCGGTGTGATCGCGGCTCGGTGTGATCGGTGTGATCGCGGCTGGTGCGCCAGGCGAAGCCTGGAGGGGGAGGACGCCATGACCGGGTAGGGTCACGCTGAAACCCCCTGTCGGAACCCAGTGGGCAGACCCCGAAGCTAGAAGGCCCGGGCGACCACCCGGCAAAGATGGCGACCGCCGGAACCGAGTCTTGCGCAGCTACCGGCGACGGGACGCTGCGAGGCGTAGACAGGGAGTGCGTAGGCCGCGTATTGAGCCCCGAAAGATCCAACCCGAGGCCGACGCTTTCAGCTGAGCGGAAGGCAGCACCCACGTGACGGATGCCAGGCACGTGGGCTCGGCGGGGTCGTAGACCGCGGCATGTGCACGAGGGTTCCCCAGGAACCTGGGAGGCTCTGCTCGTCTCCTGCCTCACGGACCGGTGGGGACCGGTCTATCAACACCCAGGCCCGCGGGGGTCCGCAGCCCGTACCCGCGGGAGCGAACACAGGGCAGCAGGGCAGGTACCCCCGAGCGAAGGCGACCGAGCGAGGGGGGAAGGAGAGCAGAGGTCAGAGCGCCCCATAGTAGCGAGGAGGCGGGGTAACCCTCCCCGAGGGGAGCCCGCGGAGCGAAGGGGGCGCCGGGAAGAAGCCGGCCGACTGGCCGGCCTCACGCACCGTCGGAAGGAAAGAAGGCAGGGGATGCAGGGCCCCGCAACCGTCTCCACGAAACTTCGACGGATCGCGGAACTGGCGAGGAACGCCCCGGACATGGCGTTCACCTCGCTCTCGCACCATATCGACTTCGACTTCCTCCACGAGGCCTATCGGCGCACTCGCAAGGACGGGGCTCCTGGGGTGGATGGCCAGACGGCGGCCCAGTATGCAAAGGGTCTGGAGGGCAACCTCCGGAACCTGCTGGAACGCTTCAAGGCTGGCACCTACAGGGCCCCTCCGGTGAGGCGTGTACACATTCCCAAAGGGGACGGCACAGAAACCCGACCCATAGGGATCCCGACCATCGAGGACAAGATCCTCCAGAGGGCGGTGACCATGGCGCTGGAGGCCGTCTACGAGCAGGACTTCCTGGACTGTTCGTACGGCTTTCGGCCCAAGCGGTCAGTACACCAGGCGCTCCAGACCCTCTGGAAAGGAGCGATGGACATGGACGGGGGCTGGGTGCTCGAGGTGGACATCAGGAAGTTCTTCGACTCCCTGGACCACGCCCATCTCCGAGCGATCCTCGACCAGCGGGTGCGTGACGGCGTGCTGCGCCGCACGATCGACAAGTGGCTCAAGGCAGGTGTGCTCGAAGAGGGGACGCTCGAGATCCC
Source organism: Planctomycetota bacterium (assembly GCA_023954375.1). GTDB lineage: Bacteria > Planctomycetota > J058 > J058 > J058 > JAMLIC01. Next base: position 275,631 of record JAMLIC010000003.1, on the reverse strand, counting down.
CGACGAAGGCACTCCTCAAGGTGGAGTGATCTCGCCTCTCCTCGCCAACGTCTACCTCCACACGGTCGTGGACACGTGGTTCGAGAGCGAGATCCGACCCAGTCTGGAAGGCAAGGCCTTCCTGGTCCGCTACGCGGACGACCTGGTGATCGTCTTCGCTTCGGTGAACGACGCGCGCCGGGTCAAGGCCGCCCTCCCCGAGCGATTCGGGGTGTACGGCCTCACGCTCCACCCCGAGAAGACCCGCCTGGTCCCATTCAGGCGGCCGACGTACCGGTCCACCGGAAAGGGCGAAGACCCCTTCGGCACTCAACCGCAGGACTTCGACTTCCTCGGCTTTCGCCACTTCTGGGCGCGGACGAGGAAGGGCGGGTGGGTCGTCAAGCAGAACACGGCCGCGAGCCGTTTCCGCCGTGCCTTGAAGGCCGTCGACGACTGGTGTCGCCGGCACCGCCACTGGTCGCTCAAGGAGCAGCAACAGGCCCTGGCGCAGAAGCTCCGGGGGCACTTCGCGTTCTACGGGATCACCGGGAACTCGACCGCCCTCTCCCGCTTCCGCTTCTGGGTTCTGGGCAGCTGGAGGCGGTGGCTGGACCGCCGCTCCCAGCGCGCTCGGATGGGGTGGGCCAAGTTCAACGCCATGCTGGAGCGCTATCCGCTCCCGCCAGCGAGAGCGACCCGCTCCGTCCTCCGCCACGCAGCGAAGGCGTGACCCGAGGAGCCGGATGCCCGAATCGGGCACGTCCGGATCTGTGGGGGGCCTGGGGGGGCAACCCCCGGCCTACCCCGATCGGGGGGGGGGGGGGGGGGGGGGGGGGGGGGGGGGGCCCCCCCCCCCCCCTCGACCGCTCAGGCTCGGTCGGCGGCCAGGAGGCCGCCTTCCCTCGCCTTCGCGCTGCCTCGCCTCGCCCTCCTCACCCTCGCCTGAGGCTCTGGCTGCGAACGCCCGGGGTGGTGTGCTCGGGGGCGCGGCGGCGGACGGTGACGTGAGGCGACGGCGGCGGCGCGCCTGACGCGCCGGCCGCGAGGCCGTTGCGGGGCGCCTTCACGGCCATGGAGTGCCGTCGCACGCGTGCACGTGAGCGAGGCAGCCGCCTGGCCAGATCGGGTGTCGCGTCGGTCGGCGAGGGCGTGGACGGGCGGGCGTTGCCCATCCCTTTCGTTCCACGGATCGTCGCACCCATCCCTAAGCCCTTTGTCCAGAACAGGGATTCCGATTTCTGACGAAAAGCAAGCGAAAGGCTACAGATTCCTGGATTCCATTTGTTTATGGCGACGCCGATCACTAGAATCTGGGCACGCAAGCCTGGGGTTGGGCACTGCTGAGGAGGTTCCCTTGCGCGCTCGCAACGCTCTGACGATCTGCGCTACCCTGCTCGTGCTGACCGGTTGCAACGGCGGCGGCGGGAAGAGCAGCCGTGGCTCGGCGACGGCGCCGGTCAACAGCGGCACGCCCGGCGGCGTGACCTCGGGCACCAACCCGGGCGGCCCCGGCAACCCGGGCTCGGGCCTGCTGTCGGACGCGCTGGTCTCGTCGTTCAACCTCGACGAGCTGATCCACGTCGATGCGGCGACCGGCCAGCCCGGGAACCGCTGGTCGGTGGGTAACGGCCCGGTCGACGTCGCCAACTGGGGCAACGACGCCTACGTGGCGAACGCCCTCAGCCAGGACGTGACGGTCATCGACCGGCTCGCCAACAACGTCGCCGGCACGATCGACGTCACCTCGCAGCCGATCACCGGCGTGTCGTTCCTGAGCTTCCTCGACGGGATCCTCAAGCCGATGGTCCGGCCGACGGGCATCGCCGTCACGCCGCTGGGGACGAAGGCCTTCTCGGCCAACCTCCTCAACGTCACCGTGATCAACACGACGACGAACCAGCCGACGAAGTCGATCATCGGCATCGCGCCGATCAACCTCGGCAACATCCTGGCGAACCCGAGCGGCGCGCTGAACTCGTTCATGGCGTCGCCGATCCCGGGCCTCGGCATGGCGAAGGTCGCCTGCAACAACGACGTCGCGGTCGTCACCTGCCTGATCACGGGCAAGCTGATGCGGATCGACGCCCGGCAGGACCAGGTGATCGACTACATCGACGTCGGCCGCGCGCCGATCGGCGTGACGATCGCCCGCAACAAGGCCTACGTGGCCTGCGCCATGTCGCAGGAGACGGTGGTCGTCGACCTCGTGACCGGCCAGATCCGCGCCCGGATCCGCGGCGGCATGCTGCCGATCGACGCGGCGACGAACATGGCCGAGGACCGGGTCTACGTCGCCAACGCGTTCAGCGGCGACATCTCGGTGATCGACACCGCGGCCGACGTGATCATCGACACGCTCCCCGCGGGCCTGTCGGTGACCTCGCTCCTGGCGCAGATGGGCATCACGCTGCCCGCCACCGGCGGCAACAGCGTCATGAACCTGCTGAACTCCTTCCTCCAGGGCTACACGACCGGCCTGAGCAACCCGGGCTCGTTCGGCAACCTGCTCCTGGGCAGCTCGAGCAGCCTGCTGTCGCCCGGCGCGCTCGTCAACGGCCTGCTCACGGGCTTCCTGGCCTACGCCGGCGTCAGCCAGCAGGCGCTCAACGGCCTGAACCTGCCCGCGTTCGGCATCTGGAGCGTCGCGGTCGCCCACGACCCGAACCTGATCTGCTCGGCCAACGCGATCATGGGCGACATGGCCGTCACGCAGAAGCAGACGCGCACGGTCAACTCGCTCATGGGCCTGACCGGCCTCGGGCCGGCCGACGTCTCGACGGTCTGGCGCCGCTAGCCAGCGCCGACGACGCCTCGCGGACCTTCACAGCAGCGACGCCCCGGCCTCTGGCCGGGGCGTCGGTCCGTACGGGCGGGTGTGCCCGGCGGCGGGGGATCTGACCCGTCGTCACCTCGCGTCGCCGTGAGTTACAGTGGGCGCGCGTCGCGGTCCGATCGGTGCGAGGCACCCTGCGACGTGAGGAAGCGCTCGCGAGGGGCGGCGAGCGGTCGGAGTGAGGCCCGGGCGTTCCGCCCGTCCCCATCGCTCGCCCAGGCGGTCGATGCCGTGCCCGCCGGGGAGTGAGACGTGAAGGTCACCAAGCGCTGCGTCAAGTGCGGGAGCCGGCGGATCTTCTACTCGCCGTGCATCATGGACCGGGGCAGCGGCAACGTGGCCCTGTGCCTGGCGATCGGCCGCGCGGACGCCATCTCCGCCAAGGAGGTGGGGCAGTTCGAGGTCTACGTGTGCCGGCGCTGCGGCTACTCCGAGCTGTACGTGAAGGACCCGCAGAACCTGTCCGGTGTGGTCGGGCACGACCACGCGCAGGAGTCGTCGGACGACGTGGAGGAGGAGCAGCCATGAGCAGCGTGGCCGACCACGCCCTCGCCGCCGAGGGGATCCCGGGGGTCCGGGTGGTGCAGCTCCAGCCGCACGCCGACGCGCGCGGCCGCTTCATCGAGACCTTCCGGCAGGAGTGGTTCCCCGGGCGGCCCGCCATGGTCCAGGGCAACCGCTCGGACTCGGAGCCGCACGTCCTGAGGGGGCTCCACTACCACCTGAAGCAGGCCGACTACTGGTACGTGCCGGCCGGCCGGGTGTTCGTGGCCCTCGCCGACCTCCGGCTCGGCTCGCCGACGCGGGGCCGCGTGGCCACGCTCGAGATCGGTGACGGACGCGACGTGGGCGTCTACATCCCGCCGGGCGTGGCCCACGGCTACTACGCGCTCGTGCGCTCGACGATGACCTACCTCGTCGACCGCACCTACGACCCCGAGGACGAGCTCGGCGTGGCCTGGGACGACCCCGAGCTGGCGATCGCCTGGCCGCTCGTCGCCGACGGCCCGCCGCTCCTCTCCCCTCGCGACCAGAAGAACCCGCCGCTCTCCGGCCTCGACCCGGCGCGGCTGCCCGCCTGGTCGGAGTGACCGCGCTCGCCCCGTGATGTGACGGCTCGCGCGTGCCTGCAATGGATCGCGCGGACGTCAACCCTTCCGACGGGGTTCGGGTCACGCGAGTGACGGCGAGGTCCGCGACCCGACGTGCGCGCGCGCGGTAGAATCGCGTCGTCGAGACGAGTTCGTCAGCCTGCGCGCCGGCTCGCGGCGTGGTTCGCCCGCGGCGGCCATCGAGAGATGACCCCGTTGGCCGCCGACCCGTGATGCGGCGCGCATCGCTTTGCTCGGAGAGGGGGACCCTTGAGTCGAGTGGAGACCTCCCCGGCGTCGGTGCGGGGGGCCGTGGGCGTGACGGTCCACGTCGACCCGGCGCAGGAGTCCCGCGCGGTCGTCGTGTCCGACCTCCGCGCGCCCGACCCTCGCCCGGACGACCGCGCGCCGGCGGTGCTGACGGTCGACGCGCAGGGCCTGGTGAGCTACCTGAGCGCGGCGGCCGAGGCGCTGGGCGGCGCGCGGCGAGGCGAGGCGGTGGGCCGTCCGCTCCCGCAGGCGCTCGGGCTCGCGGCGCAGGACGGCGCGGCGCTCGCGGACGACCTGCGGCGGGTGCTCGCCGGCGACGCCGCGACCGCGCGGCGCACGGTGCGGTCGCCGGCGGGCCCGGTCGAGGTGCGCCTGGAGCCGATCGCGGCGGGGCCTGCCGGGGGCGCGGCGACGGGGGCCGTGGTCGTGCTCACCGACGAGGCGGCGCGCGCGCGCGCCGCCGGGCGGGCGCGCGCGCTCGACGGGCTCGAGCGGATCGGCGCGGCCGAGTCGGTCGAGGAGGCCGCCCGCGTGCTCGTCGAGGCGCTGGTGCCGACCCTGGGCGACCTCGCCATGGTGCGCGTGCTCGAGCGCGACGGCGCCGTGACCGCCCGCACGCACCGCGACCCCGAGCAGGAGGCCGCCCTCTGGGCGCTCGAGCCGCTCCTCCCGGTGGTCGGGCCCGCCGCGCCGCCCCCGGGGCGCGCGGTCCTGCGCCTCGAGCGCGCCCGGCTCGTCACCGACCTGACGCCCGCCCTCGCCGGTGAGGTCGCGGGCGCCCCCGAGGTGGCCGACCTGGTCCGCGACCTGGACGTCCGCTCGCTCGCCCTCGTCCCGTTCCGGCTGCGCGGCGGCGTCGCCGTGCTGGCGGTCGCCCGCGCCGGCGAGCGCGACGCGCTCGAGCCGGCGGACCTCGATGTCGCCGAGGCGCTCGTGCGCCGCGCCGCCCTCGTGCTCGACCGGCTGTGGACCCAGCGGCGGCTGCGCCAGGCGGTCCACACGCGCGAGCGGATGCTCTCGACGCTCGGCCACGACCTGATCAACCCCGCCGCCGCGATCTCGCTGGCGGCGGACATCCTCATCTCGCGGCTGCCCGCCGAGAACGGCGGGAACCAGCTCAAGGCGATCCGTCGCAACGCCAACGACCTCACCGCCATGATCCAGAAGATCATCGAGGAGAGCGCGTCGGACGCCGCCGTCGATGGCGGCTGACGGCCCGGCTGGAGGTCAGGTCCCCGAGCTCGTCATGGTTGCGGGTCGGAGGCCCAGGGCGGCAACACCAGCCTGCTCATGTGGTCGACCAGCCCGCAGTGCGTGCAGTGGATCTGCAGGGACCCGCGGCCGTCCGCGACCTCGAGCCAGGTCTGCAGCGCCGGGTGGCCGCAGCTCGGGCACTCGAGCACGATGCGCAGCTGGCGGGCGGCGTACAGCGCGTCGCGGATCCGGGTGAAGGCTTCGACGCGGTTCCTCCCGAGCCCCATCGACCGCTCCGCCTCCCGCTCAGGTCAGCGTCCCGAGCGGCCCGAGGTCCAGGTTCAGCTCGTCGGGCGAGATCCCGAACTGCCGCGCCAGGTCGTGGATCGTCTCCTCGAGGCGCATGAGGGCCAGGCCCACGCGCTCGGCCTCGTCGGGCGTGAGCGTCTCGTGCTCCATGCGGCGGAGCGCCTGGCGCTCGAGCAGCTGCCGCACGAAGTCGACGAGCGTCAGCACGAGCTTGAGCACGGCGCGCCGGACCTCCTCGGGCTCCGCGTTCCAGCGCAGGGGGCCGGCGTCGCCGGCCCGCCGCTCGAGCTCGCGGCGCAGCGCCTCGAGCTCCTGCAGCTCGAGGTCGACCACCCGAGGCGGCGTCCGCCCCTCCCGCTCCGTCGTCATGGCCCCTCCCCGGCGAAGGCGTATGCCGGCCAGGGCCCGCTGACGCGCACGCGCCGCGGCGCGAGCGCGGGGGCGAGGGCCTCGACGCGCGCGCGGTAGACGTCGGCCGCCCCGCGGTCGACGAGGTGGTAGACGCTCGCCAGGAGCGCCCCGGCCGCCCGGCCCGGCGCCGGCCGCTCGACGCGCGACGCCCGGACGGCCGGCCCGAGCGCCGCCAGCAGGTCCGCCGCCTCCGGCACGCCCAGGGCGGCGCGCCGGCGCGCGAGGTAGCGCGCGCCCGGCCCCAGCGCCGCGTCGTCGGGGGGCGCGGGCTCGACCGGCGCCGCGCCGGCTCCGAACAGCCGGAGGGTCATCTGCTCGCGCCCGCGCACGAGGTCGAGGGCGCGCCGCAGCGCGTCGGCGCGCGGCCTCACCCGGTCCGCCAGCGCGCCCTCGTCGGGCGCGGTCTGGCCGAAGCGCGCCGGGAGGACGGCGGCCGCCACGTCCGCCAGCCGCCGCACGACGGCGTCGTGCCCGCGCAGGCCCTCCGGTGACGTCCCCGACGGCGCGGCGGAGAGGACCCCCACGACCGCCTGCAGGCCGCCGGGCGACACGGCCCGCAGCGGCTCGCCCGCGAGGCCGTTGCCGAGGTCCCCCGCGCCGACCTGGTCGACGAACGCGTACAGCCAGAGGCCGCTCACGGCGCGCGGTCGAGGCCGTCCGGCCGGGGTAGCACCCGCTCGGCCGCGCACAGGAGGGCCGAGAGGCGCACGTAGATCAGGTCGACGTCGGCCAGCCCGAGGATCAGCTCGCCCTCGATCACCGCGCCCTTGTCGAGCACGTGGTCGACGAGCTCGAGGAGCGAGCCGTCGGCGCCCTCGATCAGGGCGTCGCGGCCCACGACCTCGATGTCGTCGACCTCGACCTCGTCGGGCAGGTCGGGCGCGCTCACGGCGCGGCCTCCGGCGCCGCGACGGCGCGGGCCGCCCGGTAGGGCGGCCACGGCCCGCTCAGGCGCCCCTCGCAGCCCACCGCCTCGAGGCGGGCGCAGGCGGCCTCGGCCTCGCTCAGGAACCGGCGCTCGCCGGCGCGCGGGACGAGGAACGTCGCCTCGGCCACGAGGCGCTCGGCGGCCGACGGGGCCGGGTCGAGGAACGTCCGTCGGGCGCGGTCGGAGAGCGCCTCCACGGCGGTCCGCGCCTCGGCCCGGACGTCGGCGCTGGCGGCCCGCTGCGCGTCGCGCTCCCGGCGCTTTCGCAGGAGGAAGGCCTGACCGGCGCTCGCCGCCGCGTCCCCTGACGCGGCGTCCTCCGCGCGGGCGCGCGCCGCCGCCCGCGCGCGCGCCGGGTCGACGAGCACCCGCAAGGTCCACTCGCGGCACCCCTTCGCCGCGGCCGCCGCCGCGCGGACCTCGGCCGCCCGGGCGCGCAGGTGCTCGAGGGCGCGGTCCTCGCCGCTGAAGAGCGTGAACAGCCGGAGCGGCACGACCCCCCGGTCGAGCCAGCGCTCGACGACGGCCTCGTGGGCGGCGGCCTGCTTTGCGACCCAGTCCAGGTCGCGCAGGCCGCGCTCGATCGCCGCCGCGTCGAAGCGGTCGGTCGGCGCGTCCGCCGCGACCGCCCAGAGGCCAGGCGCCACGGCGAGGAGGCGCGGCGCCCCGAGGCCCTCGAGCCCCGCCGGCGCCCCGGCCAGCGACGGGCGCCGCGCCGCCGCGACGAGGCAGTAGACGTAGGTCGCGGGCGCCGCGGCCGCGCGCCTCACTCCGCCGGCGCGGGGCGCCGCGGCGGCCGCCGACCGGCCCCGCCGCGCGCCGTCCCGTCGCCCGCCGCCGCTGGTCCTTCGAGCCGCCAGGTGAGCCCCCACGCGCCGAGCGCCGCCGCCCCGCGCGGCGGCGGGGTGGTCCGTGGCGCCAGGATCATAGCCCAGGGGGGCGGCGACGCGCCGCCCGCGGCGCGGGACGCCCGCCGGAGGGCGGCCAGGGCCGCCGCCGCGGCGGCGGCCTCCCCCCGGCAGCGCGCGCAGCCCCCCGCGTCCTCCGGCGGCGGCGTCGCGTTGAGCACGACCGCCGCGACGGGCACGCGCAGCCCGGCGAGCGCGTCGAGCAGGCGGCGGGTCTCGGCCACCGGCAGATGGCCGGGGCGCGTGACCGCGACGAACCCGGTCCGGGCCGGGTCGACGAGCAGCTCCTGCAGCCGCCGCAGGCTGCGGGCGGTGGCCAGGAGGTCGCGTGTCAGCGCCCCGAGCCCGCCGTGGTCGCGCAGGACCTCGAGGCAGGCGCGCGTCCACCCGAGCGCCACGCCCGGCGCCTCCAGCAGGCGCAGCGCGTGGCCGGTCGGCGGCGTGTCCACGACCAGCAGGTCGCACGCGGGCGGCCGGCCCGCCGCCTCGTCGCCGAGCAGGTCGTCGACCACCTCCATGGCGCCCAGGAGCTCGTCGAGGCCGGGCGGGGCCAGGTCGACCAGCTCCTCCGCGGCGCGGCGGTCGAGCGTGGCGTCGAGCCCGCCCCCGGCGATCGCCTCGAACAGCGCGTCGAGCGCGCCGCGCCAGCGGTCCCTCGCGCGCGCGAACGCGGCGCGGGCGTCGAGCTCGCGCAGCGCCAGCCGCGGCCCGAGGCGCCGGCCCCCGCCGCGCGGCAGGGCCAGGGCGTCCGACGTGGAGTGCGCCGGGTCGAGCGAGAGGAGGAGGACCTCGCGCGGCGGCGCGGCCCGGGCGAGCGCCAGCGCCAGGGTCGCGGCCACGCTCGTCTTCCCCACGCCGCCCTTGCCGCCCGCGAGGAGCAGCCGCCGCTCGCGGGGCGCGAGGCGCTCGACCCAGTAGGGGGCGGCCGGCGCCCGCCGCGCCCGCGCCGGCGGGCGACCCGCGGGGCGGCCGCCAGGCGCGCCCGCGCGCGCAGGTGCACGGCCACCTGCAGGAGCGCCGCGGGCCCGCGGGGCTCCTCGTCGAGCGCCGGCACCACCCGCAGGGGCCGCCCCCCCAGGAGCGGGCGCAGGCGCCGCAGGCTCTCGCGCTCCGCGGCGGCCCGCGCCCGGCAGGCCGCGCAGCCGCGGGCGGCGCGCGTCAGGCGGTTCACGACCACCTCCGCCGTGGTCACCCCCAGGTCGGCGAGCGCGCGCAGCCCCGCCCTCGTCTCGGCGACCGGCAGGTCCTCGGGCCCGAGCACCCAGGTGACGGCGCACGCGGCGGGGTCGCGCAGCCGCGCCGTGAGGCGCGCGGCGTCGCCGGCCAGCTCCGCCACCAGCGCGTCGGCCGCGTCGGCGCGGTGCCCGCGCCCGAAGCGCGCGGCCAGCCAGCGGTGCTTCGCCAGGAGCCCGTCGAGGACGCGCGCCAGGCGCCCGAGCGCCTCGGGCGCGTCGAGCAGCCGGAGCGTGTGCCCGGTCGGCGCCGTGTCGACGACCACCAGGTCGTGGCCGCCCTCGCGCGCCAGCCGGTCGACCTCGAGCAGGCCCATGAGCTCGTCGGCCCCCGGCACCGCCAGCTCGAGCAGCCGCTCCGCCTCGTCCTCGCGCAGGACGGTCCCGCGCGCCGCGGCCTGCACCAGCGCCCCCCGGCGCGCCTCGAGCCACCGGGCGAGCGCCGCCGGCGCGTCGAGCTCGCACGCGTGGAGGCCCGCCACCCGCGCCGGGCGCGGCCCGAGCCGGCGCCCGAGCGCGTCGCCGAGCGAGTGGGCCGGGTCGGTCGACACGAGCAGCACGCGCGCGCCGCGTCCCGCCGCGTCCAGGGCCGCCGCCGCGGCGCAGGTCGTCTTGCCCACGCCCCCCTTGCCCGCGAACAGGCGCCACCTGGTCACGGCGCGATCCTATCCAGCGCCCGGGCGGTCGACGTGATCGAGGGCCCGCCGGCTCACATGGGACACGGAGGCAAGCGGAGGTGCATGAAGGGCACGGAGAGCTCGAGAACTCTTCCTCCCGCTGCATGTGCTCGACCCGCCAGAGCGAGCGATGGGGAGGCGCGGAACGGGCCAAACACCGTCGCCCGGGTACCTGCGCCGATCGCGCCCCCCTCGCGAGCGCATCACTCATCGACGACCGCGGTCAGCCCTCGTCGCCGCCGAAGGTCACCTCGATCCCCGTGACCTTCGCGTCGGGCGGCAGCGGCCCGCCGCCCGCGTCGCCGGCCGCCGCGCGGCGGGCCTCCTCCAGCTCGCGCAGGCGGGCGAGCACGTCGCGCTCGACCTGCGCGAGGTCCTCGTCGGACAGCTCGCCGAGCTCGTGGCGGAGCTGCGCGTCGAGCAGCCGCTCGCGCAGCCGCTCGCCGTCGTTCAGCTCGCCGTCGGCCACCTGCGCCAGCTTGTCGAGCACGAAGCGCAGGCCGCCGACGAGCATCCGGTCGAAGATGAACACGTCAGCTCCTGGCCCGCTCGAGCTTCAGGCGGATGTTCACGAAGTTGTAGGGCGGCCACGGGCCGGTGTACTTGAACGTCAGGTGGTCGAGCCGGGCGCCGATCTCCTTCACCTTGGCGTCGAACGCCGCCTCCTGCTCCCGCGGCACGAGGAAGGCGAAGTTCATGATCATGCGGTCGCCGATCACCTTGTTGCTGCGCGAGGCCACCGACACGTCGCGCAGGTGGTTGGCGATCTCGGTCACGTAGCGCTCGGAGCGCTCCTGCAGCTGCGCGTCGACCAGGCGGCCGTACTGCATGCGCGCGAAGTAGGTCGACCCCTTCTGCGACGAGATCTCCTTCTTCAGCCGGCGGATGCTCTCGTCCTCCTTCTCGAGCTCCCGGATCACGGTCTCCGGGTCCCAGAGGACCTTGAGGCCGAACTCGAGCTTGCCCTGCATCTTCACCAGCACGTCCTTGAACGCCTGGTAGGCCGAGCGCAGGAGCTCGAGGATGTCCTCCCGCGTCTTGAACACCGTCCCGAACGACATGGGGATCACGGTGTGGTCCCGCATGACGAGCTCGTTGACCCGCTCGTGGGCGAGGACGTTCTCGCGCGTCGGGTCGTAGACCTCGATCGGCGTGTCGGAGACCACGGCGGCGATCTCCTTGTAGTTCACCGTGTGGACCTCGGCCGGCTCCGCGCCGATGCCGATGTGGCCGAACTTGAGCGGCTCGGACGCCGGGATGATGCAGTAGACGTACTTGCCGCTCTTCTCGCCGCCGGCGCGGACGACGCCCAGCTGCGACCGCGGCGTCCGGGCCGCCGACCGGCGCGGGGCCTCGAGCAGGTCGGCCCCCTCCGCCGCCACGGCCCTGCCATTGGCGGCCTTGGCGCTCGTGGCCTTGGCGCTCGTGGCCTTGGCGCTCGTGGCCTTGCCGTTCGTGGCCTTGGCGCTCGTGGCCTTGCCGTTCGTGGCCTTGGCGCTCGTGGCCTTGGCGCTCGTGGCCTTGGCGCTCGTGGCCTTGGCGGCGCGCTTCGTCTTGCCAGGGAGGGGGGCCACGCCGCCGTCCTTCCCGTTCGTGGCCTTCCTGGCCATCAGCTGCTCCCCTCCGCCACCGGCTGCGTTCGCCCGCCGAGGGCCTCCTGCACCCGCGCCACCACCTGGTTGGGGAGGCAGGGCTTCGTGATCACGCCGTCCACCCCGGCCCCGCGCGCGCGCTCCAGGGCGTCGACCTGCGCGTGGGCCGTGAGCGCAAGGACCTTGAGGCCGCGCGTGCCAGGGTCGGCGCGAAGGCGGCGCGTGACCTCCCAGCCGTCGATGCCGGGGAGCGACAGGTCCATGAGGACGAGGTCGGGGCGAAGGTCGCGGCACTTGCTCAGCGCCTCCGGCCCGTCCGCGGCCTCGGCCGTGCGGAAGCCGGCGTGCTCGAGGGTCTCGACGACGAGGTCGCGCCCGTCCTTGAAGTCGTCGACGACCAGCACCAGCGGCCCGCCGGCCTTGCGCCGGCCGGTGTCGCGGGCGCGTCGGGTCGGGCCGCTCGGCGGGTCGTCGCGCCGGCGCGCCTCGAGCGCGTGGGCGGGCCGGCGCGCGCCCGCGGCCTTCTTGCGTGGAGTGCGCTGGCTCATGCGGGGGTCGCGTCCTCGAGGCCGGGCGGGGCCTCGGCGAGCAGCGCCCGCACCCGGCCGATCAGGTCGTCCGGGACGCAGGGCTTGGTGATCACGGCGTCGCAGCCGGCGCGCAGGGCGTCGGTCAGCGGCTTCCGGTTCGAGTGGGCGGTCAGGGCCAGGATCCTCACGCGCTCGCCGCCCTGGTCGGCGCGGAGGCGCCGGGCGATCTCCCAGCCGTCCATGCCGGGCAGGGACAGGTCGAGCAGCACGAGGTCCGGGCGCAGGGCCGCCGCCTTCGCCAGGGCCTCGGGCCCGGAGGCCGCCTCGGCCGTGCGGAACCCGGCGCAGGCCAGGACCTCGGCCACGAGCTCGCGCCCGTCGGCGAAGTCGTCGACCACCAGGACCAGCGGGTTTGCGGGCGCGCTCACCGCCGCCTCGCCTTCAGCCGCCGCGGCACGTGGAGCGTGAAGGTCGAGCCGACGCCGGGGCTGCTCACCAGCGAGATCCGCCCGCCGAGCGTGTGGGCCAGCCGGCGGCAGATCGAGAGGCCCAGGCCCGTGCCGCCGTACTGCCGCGTGAACGAGTCGTCGGCCTGGTGGAAGTCCTCGAAGATCGTCCGCTGCTGGTCGGCGGAGATGCCGATCCCCGTGTCGGCCACGCTGATCGCGAGCGCGTCCGAGGGCACGTCGTGCGCCGCCTGGACGCGGACGAAGCCCTCGGGCGTGAACTTCAGCGCGTTCGACAGCAGGTTCATGAGCACCTGCTTGACCTTCTGCCGGTCGCTCCGGACCTGCGGGAGGGCCCGCGGGACCTCGGCCGTGACCTTGAGCCGCGTCCGCGCGATCACGGGCTCCATCTCGGAGAGGACCTCGTCGACGAGGTCGCCCAGGGCGAAGCGCTCCGAGTGGACGGGCATCTTGCCGGCCTCGATGCGCGCGATGTCGAGCAGGTCGTTGATGATCGACAGGAGGTGGCGGGCGTTGCTGTCGACGCGCTGGAGCTTCTCGTGCTGCCTGGGGGCGAGCGGGCCGCTGATCCCCTGCAAGAGGAGGTGCGTGTAGCCCAGGATCGCGTTGAGCGGCGTGCGCAGCTCGTGCGACATGTTGGCCAGGAACTGGCTCTTGAGGTGCGACGCCTGCTCCAGCGCCAGCTTCTGCCGCTGCAGGACCTCGTTCTGCGACACGAGCTCGGCCGTGGCCTCGCGCACGCGCTCCTTCAGCTCGAGCGAGTGGCGCATGACCTGCTCGTAGAGGCGCGCCTTCTCCTCCGCCTCGCTGCGGTCGTGGAGGATCGTCACGACGGCCGTGTCCGCCCCGTGCTTGCTGACCACCTTGCCCGCGAGCGCCTCGAAGGGCAGCGACGTCCCCGTCCGCGGGTCGGTCAGCTCGAGCTCGCCGCGCCAGCGCAGCGCCTGGCCGGCGAACAGGTTCGTCACCGACGAGGTGAACACGGCGTCGTTGCTGCGCACGCGCCGCTCCGCCTCGTCGGTGCTCCCGCCCGGCGCCGTGAACAGGCGCTCGGCGGGCGGGTTCATGCGGACGATGTTGCCGTGCGTGTCGGTGACGAGGATCGGGTCGGCCACCGAGTCGAGGATCAGGTCCAGGCGGTCGCGCTCGGCGCGCACCTCGGCCTCGGCCATGCGCAGGCGGCGGTAGTTCTCCTCGATCTCCTCGGTCGCGCGGCGCAGGTCGTTGACGTTGCGCAGGACGCTGACGACGTCGGCGCCGGTGCGCCGGTCGTCGAGCGTCGTGCTGATCAGCTCGAACAGCAGGTCCTCGCCCGCGCGCGGGTCGACGAGGAGCAGCTCGCGCCGGCCCGTCCCCTGCTCGGCCGCCGTGAACAGCGAGGCGGAGAAGAGCATGTTGTTGAGCGTGACGGCGCGGCGCAGGCCCTCGCTGGCCTCCTGCGGGGCGGTGAACAGGGCCTCGGCGTGGCTGTTGGCGATGAGCATGCGCCCCTCGCCGTCGGTGAGGAGGATCGGGTCGGTCACCGCGTCGAGGATCCCGTAGAGGAGCCCGCGCTCGCGCATGAGCTTGCGCTCCGCCCCCCGCGCCTGGCCGTAGCGCGCGCAGAGGAGGCGGGCCGACAGGATGGTCGCCGCCCAGCGCACGTCGGCGTTGGGCTCCTCCTCGTCGAGCCCGCCCAGGAGGAGGAGGCCCAGGGCGGGCTCCTGCGGGCTCATCTCCGGCCGGCGCAGGGGGATGCTCCAGAAGGTCTCGTCGTCGAGCGGCGTGTCGGGCGCGGCGCGGGCGCGGCCGCGCGCGCGCCCGCGGCCGAAGAGCACCGGCTCGCCGCCGCCGAGCGCCATGACGAGCGGGTTGTCGCCGTCGCCGAGGTCGAGCGACAGCGCCGCGACCCGGGCCGAGGCGACGCCGTCCCCCGCGACGCCGACCAGGCGCTTCTCCTCGTCGTGGGTGAGCAGGCACACCGTCCGCTCGACGCCCGCGTGGCGGCCCATCCACGACAGGGTGAGGCGGGCCGCCGCCGGGGCGTCCGCCGCCGCGAGGACCGCGTCGGCGAGCTCGGCGCGCGCCTCGGCGCTGGCGAGGAGCGGGATGTGGGGCTCGCGCGGCACGGCCGGACCGGGCCTAGTTGCGGCCGGCGGCGCGCGCGCGCTTGCGCGGGCGGTAGGTCCCCTGGCCGTTGCCCGCCTCGACCTCGAGCTGCGCCCGCAGCTCGGCGTTCTCGGCCATGAGCGCCTCGGTCGAGCGCGACTCGACCTGCGGGCGCGACATGGGGCTCGTCTGGCCGACGGCCTCCGAGTACTTGATGTACGTGTCGATCGACGCCACGACGACGCGCGCCTCGACCGTGATCAGGTCGATGCCCACGAGCGACACGCGGACCCAGGCGTCGATGACGATGCCCTTGTCCAGGACGCGGTCCAGCACGTCGATGAGGCTGGACCCACCCGAGGTACGCTCAACGTTGGCCACGGTTCACCTTCCTCGCGCCTGGTCCGCGCGATCGAGGCGCGCGCTTCCGCGTCCCCGCCCCGTCCTCGTCCGACCCGTTCGGTCTCGCTCGCCCCTCGAGCGCCTTCCCGCCGAGACTCGCCACGCGCGCCTCGAGGCGCCGCACCTGCTCGCGCAGCGCCTCGTTCTCCTGCAGGAGCCCCTTCCCGGTGCCCGAGAGGTGCTTGTCGTGACGCCACCAGTCGAGGCCGATCTGCTCGGCCTTGTCGACGGAGCACACGAGCAGGCGCACGCGGATGGTGAGGAGCTCGACCTCCGCCAGGGAGATCTTCACGTCGCCCGCGATGACCAGGCCCTTGTCCAGGACCCGGTCCAGCAGGTCGACGAGCCCGCTCGTCCGTTGGGTGCCTTGCAGGTCGCGCATCCAGCTCGAACGTGGTGATAGCACGACCCGAGGGCGCGGCGCCATCGCGCGAGGGTGCACGTGCCGGGCGGGTGACGGCGCCCGAGGCCCGACTCCCGGCGCGCGCGACATTTTCCGCGCGGTCGCGGGAAATGCCGCGCGCGGGCGCGGAGTCGTCCGCGTCAGGCGGCTTCGCGGCGCTCGTGGCAATGCTCCGGGCGGCGGAGCGGGTCGGCGAGCGTGTCGGTCGGCTCCGGGGCGAGCTCCGGGTCGAGGAGCGAGTTCACGATGGGCTCCTCGGCCGAGCCGTGGTCGGCGCGGCGCCAGCCGGCGATCAGGCCGTGCTTCTCGACGCGGTAGCGCACCTGGTCGCGGCTCATGCCGAGGAGGCGCGCCGCCTCGGTCTGGTTGCCGCGCGCGTGCTCGAGCGCCTGCTGGAGCAGGTCGCGCTCGAGGTCGCGCAGGACGATCCCGCCGTCGGGGAGGCGGAAGCCTGGCTCGAGCGCGCGCGACGCGCGGGCGAGGTCGAGGTGCAGGTGCTCGGCGTCGAGCTCGGGCCCGTCGCAGAGGAGGACGGCGCGCTCGATCGTGTTGCGCAGCTCGCGCACGTTGCCGGGCCACGGGTAGCGCTGCAGGAGGCGCACGGCGTCGGCCGAGAGCCGGCGCACGGGGCTGCGCAGCTCTATGCCGAAGCGCTCGATGAAGTGGCGGGCCAGCGGCTCGACGTCCTCCGGCCGCTCGCGCAGCGGCGGCAGCGAGAGCTCGACGACCGCCAGGCGGAAGTAGAGGTCGGCGCGGAACTGCCCCTCGCGCACCCGGGCCCGCAGGTCGCGGTTGGTGGCCGCGACGATGCGCACGTCGGGGCGGATCTCCTCGCGCCCGCCGACGCGGCGGAAGGCGCGCTCCTCGAGCACGCGCAGGAGCTTGGCCTGGAGCTGGAGCGACATCTCGCCGATCTCGTCCAGGAACACGGTCCCGCCGGTCGCCTGCTCGAGGAGGCCGAGCTTGCGCTCGCGCGCGTCGGTGAAGGCCCCGCGCTCGTGGC
The DNA here is from genome assembly GCA_023954375.1 of Planctomycetota bacterium. Classification (GTDB taxonomy): domain Bacteria; phylum Planctomycetota; class J058; order J058; family J058; genus JAMLIC01. The sequence goes on along the minus strand of JAMLIC010000003.1, from coordinate 259,311 downwards.
CGAACAGCTCGCTCTCGAGCAGCGTCTCGGGGATCGCCGAGCAGGTGATGTTCATGAACGGCCCGGCCGCGCGCGCGCTGTGGGCGTGGATCGCGCGCGCGAGCACGTCCTTGCCGGTGCCGCTCTCGCCGGTGATCAGCACGGTCGAGGCGGCGCTGGTGGCGACGCGGCGCAGGAGCGCCTGGATCTCCGCGAGCACGCGCGACCGGCCGACGATCGCCGGGGGCTCGATCGAGGGCGGGCCGCTCCGCGTCGTCGGGCCGCGGCGGGCCAGCGCCTCGCGCAGGCGCGCGACGAGGTCGATCGGCGCCGCGGTGGGTGGCGCGTAGTGGATGAACCCGGCGCGGAGCGCGGCGAGCGCCTCCTCGATCTCCGGCTCGAGGGCGACCACGGCGACGGGGATCCGCCGGGCCTCCGGCTCGAGCACGTCGAGCGGCGTCCAGGGGCCAGGCGCGTGGAAGGCCACGGCCGCGTCCGCGGCGCGCAGACGCGCCCGCACGTCGTTCAGGGTGCGCCCGACGACCACCAGCAGCCCCTCGCGTTCGAGCTGTTCGTGCAGCGCGCGCGCCTGCGGGACGTCGCCGTGGCAAGCCAAAAGGATCGTCGGGGTCGGGCCCATCGGTTGAAGCCTCCTTCCTTCCGCCGGGCCCGGGCGCAAGGATCAGACCGGAGCCCCGGAGGTGACGCCCTCTTGTTGCGACAAAGGTTGCGCGTCACCTGCGCGACACGCGCGGCCGGACCCTGCGCGAGACCCCGCGTCGGTGTCCCCAGGTGTGATCGCGGCTGCGGCGGAGGATGGCGGGCGCTGCCGTTCGCCATGGTGTCGCGCTTCGCGCGACACCATGGCCGCTCAGGCCTCGGCGGCCAGGAGGCCGCCATCGGTCGCCTTCGCGCGGCATCGCCTCGCCCTCCTCCGCCTCGCCTGGGGCTCTCGCTGCGAAGGCGCGGTGAGGTGTGCTCGGAGGCGGCTCGCGCCGGGCCTGAATGGCGAGGCGATCGGGTTCGAGGACAAGCCCTAGCGCCTGGGGACCTCGAACAGCGGCGTCGGCCGCTTCTCGCTCGTGAGCCACAGCGAGCGCCCGTCGTGTCCGAAGCACAGCGCCTCGCCCTGACGGCGCGGCGGCAGCTTCACGACGATCGGCGCCCGGCCGAGCGCCTGCTCCCAGCCCTCGCCATCGCGGCGCGGGAACGCGTAGGCGTCGCCGTAGGTGAGGACGACGGCCAGCCGGCCGTCGGGCGACACGTCCATCGCCGTGGTCAGCGGCGGGACCTCGAGGTCGACCGCCTTGCGGGCGAGGACGGGCGCAGGCCGCGCGAGGTCCTCCGGCAGGGGGAAGAGGTAGAGGCCCGGGCGCCCGCTCAGGCGCTGCTTGGTCACCAGCAGCACCGTCCCCGAGGTCTCGTCGACGGCCACCGACTCGCAGTCGTGCGCGCCGTCCTCGTAGCGCACCTCGACGCGCGCCGCGACGCGCAGGCTGCCGGTCGCCGGCAGGTCCGCGGGCTCCTCGACCAGGTAGAGGACCACGTGCTCGCGCACGCGGCCGTTGTCGCCCGTGTCGGCGACGAGGAGCCAGGCCCGCTCGCGCCAGGTGAAGGCGGCGATGTCCTCCCAGTCGACCGCCTCGGCCCCCTCGACCGCCAGCGTGGCGCGCGTGCGCCCCTCGGCGTCGATCGCGAACAGCCGCGCGCTGTCGCCCGAGTCGTTGTGCGTCCAGAACACGCCCGCATGGCGCCGGCTGGCCGCGAGGCCGCTGCTCTCCTTGATCTGCCTGTCCTCGAGGTCGCAGACCTTGCGCGCCTCGCCCCAGGCGGGCGGCGCCTCGTCCTGGGCGAGGGTGACGGGAGGCAGGAGGAGCAGGAGGGCGACGAGCAGGGCGGGGGTCTTCATCGGGCGAGAGGATACGTCAGCGCCCCCGGTCCGGGGACTCGCCCGGGCGCGGCCGGCGTTAGCCTGGCGAGAGAGGAGGCCTCGTGTCCCAGCACCTCGCGCGCGTCGCCTGGCGGCGCGCCACGCCCGACTTCGCCTACGACACCTACGACCGGACCCACGAGGTCCGCTTCCCCGGCGGCCAGGCGCTCCAGGGCTCGGCCGCGCCCGACTACAAGGGCGACCCGGCGAAGGCGAACCCCGAGGAGATGCTCGCGGCCGCCCTGGCGAGCTGCCACATGCTCACCTTCCTGGCGATCGCCGCGCGGAGCCGCCTCGTCGTCGACGCCTACGAGGACGAGGCCGAGGCGACGCTCGGCAAGGACGCGGACGGCAAGCCGGCGGTGACGAAGGTCGTCCTGCGGCCCAGGGTCACGTTCGCGGGCGAGGCGCCGTCGGCGGAGAAGGTGCGCGACCTGCACCGCAAGGCGCACGACAACTGCTTCGTCGGCCGATCGGTCCGCTGCGAGGTCGTCGTCGAGCAGGCCTGACGTATCCTGGGCCCCCTCCCGGGGGTCCGCCATGCGCGCGTCGTCGCTCCTGCTCCTCTTCCCGCTCCTCCTGCTCCCGGCCCGGGCCGACGACAAGAAGCCGCCGGTCGACGAGCCGCCGGTCACGAGCGCGCACCGGATCGCGCTCGGCGGCGCGGAGGTGGCCTACGTGGCGACCGCGGGGCGCATGACCCTGCGCGACTACGAGGGCAAGCCCAGGGCGCGCGTGTTCTACGTGGCCTACGCGCGCGAGGGGCTGGACGACCCGGCGGCGCGGCCGATCACGTTCGCCTTCAACGGCGGCCCGGGCTCGTCGGCCGTGTGGCTGCACATGGGCGCGCTCGGCCCGCGGCGCGTCGCGCTCGGCGAGGAGGGCGAGGAGGTCCCGCCGCCCTACCGCCTGGTCGACAACGAGGGCGCGTGGCTCGACCTGACCGACCTCGTGTTCATCGACCCCGTGAGCACCGGCTACAGCCGCCCGGTCGAGGGCGAGCAGGCGAAGCAGTTCCACGGCCTCGAGGAGGACGTGGCCTGGATGAGCGAGTTCATCCGCGCCTACGTGACGCAGCACCGCCGCTGGGCCAGCCCCAAGTTCCTCGTCGGCGAGAGCTACGGCACGACGCGCGCGGCGGCGCTCGCCGCGCACCTCCAGGACTCGCACGGCATGTTCCTCAACGGCGTGGTCCTCGTCTCGGCGGTGCTCGACTTCTCGACGATCCGCTTCGACCCCGGCAACGACCAGCCCTTCTGGCTGTTCCTCCCCTCGTACACGGCGGTCGCCTGGCACCACCGCCGCCTCGAGCCGGCGCTCCAGGGCAAGCCCCTGCGCGCCGTGCTCGACGAGGCCGAGGCCTGGGCGCGGACCGAGTACCTGCAGGCGCTCGCCCGCGGCGCCGACCTGCCGCCGGGCGACCTCGAGCGCGTCGCGCGCGGCCTCGCGCGCTACACCGGCCTCTCGGTCGAGTTCCTCCGGCGCGCGCGCCTGCGCGTCACCGGCGGCACCTTCCAGAAGGAGCTCCTGCGCGGCGACGGCCGCACCGTCGGGCGCTTCGACGGCCGCTACCTCGGCCGCGACGCCACCGACATCGGCCAGACGCCCGGCTACGACCCCAGCTACTCGGCGATCCTCGGCCCCTACACGGCGACGTTCAACGACTACGTGCGGCGCGAGCTGGGCTACGAGATCGAGCTGCCCTACGAGGTCCTCACCGGGCGCGTCCACCCCTGGACCTTCCCGGCGCAGAACCGCTACGTGAACGTGAGCGACCGCCTGGCCGGGGCGATGACCAAGAACCCCGGCCTCCACACGTGGGTGGCCTCGGGCTACACCGATCTGGCGACGCCCTACTTCGCGGCCGACTACACCGTCTCGCACCTCGGGCTCGACCCCGCGCGCCGCGCGCGCGTGCTCCAGACCTACTACCCGTCGGGGCACATGATGTACCTGCGCCGCGCCGACCTCGTGGCGCTCAAGGCCGACGCGGCGCGCTTCTACGCGCAGGCGCTCAAGCGCTAGAACCTGCGGACGATCATGCGCGTCCCCTCGCGGGCGAGGAGGCCGAGCGCGCCGAGCTTGAAGCCGTCGGTCGCCAGCGGGCCGTGGCCGGCCCACGCCAGGCGCGAGGTCAGGTCGACCGCGCCCGACGGCAGGTCCCAGAGCACGGTCGTGTGGTCCCACTTGCCGTCGCCGTCCCAGTCGAAGAACACGACGTCGCCGGGGCGGGCGGCCGACAGGTCCGCGGGCGAGCCGGTCTTGAGGTCGTACGCCCGGCCCTCCTCGAAGCGGACGGTCGCGACCACGGGCTTCGTGTAGGTCTTGCACATGATGTCCGCGTTCGTGAACTGGTTGCGCGTCGTCAGCCCGGCGCGGCGGGCCGCGGCGAAGACGAGGTCGGCGCAGTCGTAGCCGACGAACTCCTGCACCTGCTGGCCGAGGCTCCCGTAGAGCCAGGGGACGCCGCGGTAGGCCTCGAGGTGGCTGAGGAGCGGGTGCGCGCTGGCCCCGCGCCGGGAGATGCGGTGGATCGTCGTCCCGGCGCCGCCGAGGTCGGGGGAGAAGCCGTCGAGGAGCCCGCTGCGCACCTCGGTGGCGGTCGTCGGCCGCGGGTCGGCGCGGCCGGGCGTGCCGGGCGCGCGGTCGCCCAGGGCGAGGGCGGGGTCGGCCAGGTCGGCGTCGAACCGGTAGCGCAGCGTCCCCGGGGCGGCCTGGTGCTCGAGGGTCGGGGCGGCCGGGCGATCGACGTGCTCGTACTCCATCGTGTCGCGGCCGATCCACTTGCCCTCGTCGGGGCCGTTGCTGACGACGTTCGTGAACTGGCCGTTGGTCGTGGCGCGGCGGAGGTTCTGCGTCACGCGGTAGGCAGCCCGGTGCAGCCCGAGCGCGCGCACCTCCTGCCAGCGCGGCGCGAGCGCCGGCCACAGCGCTTCGTCCCAGCGCTCGACCGCGACGCGGCCCACCTGCGGCAGCGTGACCGCGCTCACGCCCTCCACGCCCACGTAGACGACCCGCTCGGTGCGGCCCGGCTCCTCCGGCCGCGCGCCGGCGACCACGGCGCGCACGACCGCGATCAGCTCCACCTTCGCGTCGTGCGCGACGACCTTGTTCGCGCTCGTCGCGGCGCCGCCGTCGACGCGCGAGACGACCCAGGCGGCGTCGAGGCGCGGGACCGCGACCACCTCGACCGGCGCGCTCTCGGCCGCCTCGCCCGCGCGCCGCGCGGTGAACGTCACGCGGAAGGGCGAGCGGCGCGCGTCGACGCAGCGCCCGTCGCGCTGCCGCCCGTCCCAGGTGAAGGCGCCCGCGGCGTCGACCTGCCCCAGGGCGCGGCGCACGACCTCGGCGCCGGTCCGGTCGACCACCCGCACCTCGACCTCGGCGCGCGCGTCCGCCGGCTCCACCTGCCAGGGGACGGTGACCGTGTTCGGGCCCTCCGTGCGATACGGGCAGAAGGCGGCGCGCTCCGGCGGCACCGCGGTCACGGCGAAGGCGCCCTCGCGCGGCGACCAGCGCTCGCGGAGGACGACGCGGCCGCCCTCGCGCACGACGACGCGCAGGCAGTCGGCGCCCAGGCGCGAGACCTCCACCTCGGTCGCGGCGGCGCCGCCGCTCCCGCCGCCGCCGCCGCCGAGCAGGTCGCCGACGGCCCCGACCACGCCGCGCGTCGTCGCCGCGCCGGCGCGGAACAGCCAGCGCCCGCCCTGCGGCGCGGCGCTCGCCCGCGCGATCGGCCGCGCCCGGCCGTCGACCACCGCCTCGAGCACCAGGTCGGCGCCCTCGGCGCGGACGCGGCCCCAGCCGGGGCCCGGGTCGATGTCGTAGGTGCCCGTGATCTCCTGGGCGGCGCTCGCGCCGGCCAGGAGGAGCGTCAACGCGGTCGCGAGCCAGGTCGTGCGGGCGGTCGTAAGGGGCATGGGTCCCTCCTCCGTGGAGGTCCCCAGGGCAAGCGCCGAGCCAGTCACAACCTCTGTCCCGGCAACGCCGGGCACATTTCGCTTCCCCCTCGCGGGGACGCGTGGCCGGGCTACTCGACGTGGACGATGAACCAGACCCCGTTGCTGGTCGCGCTCCGGTTCAGGGCGCCGCGGACGACGCTCTCGAGCTGCCGCCGCAGGTTCTGTTCGGGGTGGTGGTGGGCGACCAGGAACGTCGTCAGGGGCACGAGCACCTGCCCGATCGTCGTCCCGGCGCCGACGACGCCGGCGGCGGCGTTGACCTGGAGCTGGAAGTTGGACGCCACGTTGTCGCCCGAGCCGGCGTTCGGCTGGCGGTCGAGGCGGACCGTCGTCCGCGAGCGGATGTTGCAGGGCCGCCCCGCCGGGTCCAGGTGGTTGTAGGTGAGCGCCGAGACGCAGTCCCGGACCTCGGCGCCGTTGGCGAGGCGCGCCACGGCGGCCGAGTAGCCGCGGATCGAGCCGGGGGCCGACCGGGCGACGAAGCGGGGCAGGGGGGGCATGGGCACCTCCTCCGCGCGAGGCGGGGCGAGGACGAATTCTAGCGCCCTGGCGCGGGGGGGACCGAATCGGCCCACGGTCGCGGAGCTTACGCGCGGACCGAACCACGCCGGGGGCCCGCGGGTAGGAGCGGGGTGCTCGAGCGCCGTGACCACCCGGGTCGATGCAACACGCCCGTCGTCGGGCGCGTCCTTCCCTCGGGAGGGCCCGTGGCGAGCTTCGTCCGGCGCGCCTGGCGGCACGGGGTCCACGCGCTCGCCTGCACGGGCGCGCTGTTCCTCGTCTACCACGGCTTCTTCGAGGTGGCGCGCGTGACGAGCGGCTCCATGGCGCCGCTCCTTCGCGGGCCCGAGGACGGCGACGCCGACCGGATCCTCGCCGAGACGCGGTTCACCGCCGGGGCCGCCCCGGGCCGCTTCGCCGTGGTGCTCGCGGAGACGCGCCATCACGAGGTCGTGGTGAAGCGCGTGGTCGGCCTTCCGGGCGAGGCCGTGAGCTTGACGCGCGAGGGCGGTCTCCTGATCGACGGCGCGCCGGTGGCGCTGCCCGACGGGGTCGCGCGCTACCTGCCGTTCGGCAACCTGCGCGGCGGGTCGGTCTTCCAGGTCCCCGAGGGGCACGTCTACCTCATGGGGGACGAGACGCGCGACTCGCAGGACAGCCGCTTCGAGGGCGCGTTCCCGCTCGAGCGCGTGCGCGGGCGCGTGCTGGCGAGGGTGTGGCCGCTCGAGCGGGCGGGCGCGCTGTGACGGTGAGGACAGGAGGCGAGATGACCGAGCAGGCTCCAGAGGTCGGGGGGACGCCGCCGCCGCTCGCCTGTGCGCCGCGGGACGGGCGGGACGAGGGCCCGCTCGTCCCGCGGCCGTTCGAGGGCTTCGCGCCCGCGCCGGCGGCGGCGCCGCCGCCGCGCTCCGAGGTCGGCGGCGTGCTCGTGTCGCTCGGCCTGTACGGCGTGAGCGCCTTCTTCGGGTTCGTGGGCTTCATGACCGTCGCGCCGACCCACGGGCGACCCGGCGCGGCGCGCTCGGTGGTGGAGGCGCGGGCCGAGCGCGAGGCGGAGATCGCCCGGGCGCTCCGCGAGGCCGGCGGGGTCGAGTACGCCTCGGCTGGCTCCCGGGTCGCGGACCCCGACGCGTTCAGCCCCCGGCCGAGCTGGGTCGGCGCCGACGCGGCGGGCTGGAGCGACGGCATCACCTCGAAGATCCCGGGCGGCGCCGCGCCCGCCGAGGACCCGCGTGCTGACGACGACCGCTGAGCCCGCCAAGCCGGCGCCCGTCGCCGACGCCGCGCCCGCGGCTCCGGACGACGGCGCGCGGCCTCGCCTGTGCGTCTCGTCGCGCCGCCTCCGCGCCCGGCGGATCGTCGCCCTCGGCCCCGACGCGCGCTGCGCCTACTGCCACGGGCCTTTCGCGCGCGGCGGCGAGGAGCCCTTCTCCTGCCGCGGGTGCGCCGCGGTCCTGCACCGCCCCTGCTGGCACGAGGCGCGGCGCTGCCCGACGCTCGGCTGCCGGGGGCCGGACGTCCGCCGCCCCCCGGCGCGGCCGGCCGAGCCCCCGGCCTCGGTCCTGGCCGCGTTCCTGCACGCCTGCGCGCTGACGCTCTGGGCCGCCCTGCCGACGGCGCCCGTGATCGGCGCCTTCCCGCCCTTCCTCCTCGGCCTGTTCGGCGGGGTCTTCCTCTGGCTCTGGCTGGCCGTGAGGCCGCGCCCCGGCGGCTGGGCCCTGGCGTGGTCGGGCCTCGCCGCCGGCGTGTGGTTCGCGCTGGTCGGGAGCCTGCTGATCTTCGGCCGCTGCTGCTAGTGACCGAGCCCCTTGCGCGAGGTCACCCGCTTGCTCTGCGCGATGCACAGGTTCTGCATGGCGCGCGCCGACGTGTAGGCCGACTGCACCTGCGTCAGGTTCGCGCCCGCCAGGTCGGCGGCGGCGAACCCGTCCGCCCGCGCCTTCTTCTGCGCCAGGTAGTCGGCCGCGCCCGCGGCGTGGCGCTGCGTGCGGGTCTCTGTGCGCTGCAGGTAGAAGTGCGACGTCAGGTGGTAGACCTGCCCCTGGCCGACCTCGAACGTGGTCACGATCGGGGCCTCGCCGTACTTCGCGGCCATCTCCTGCGACGACACGAGCACCTTCACGCGCTCGGGCTGGAGGAGCCGGATCGGGTAGCTCGAGCCCTCGAGCCACCACAGCGGGTCGTCGTTCGGGTCGAGGAGGCCGTCGAGGAAGCCGTCCTCGACGCCGCGCTCGAACACGACGCGCACCACGTCGTCGGCCGTGGCGCGGCCGTTGTACTCGATCACGCCGGGGAAGGCCTTCTCGACCACCCCGCGCAGGGCCCAGTCGGTCGTCACGAGCATGCCCCCCTGCTCGACGAACGAGCGCACCTTCTCGAGGCCGCGCGCGTCGAGGTTGCCCGGGCAGTTGACGAACACGATCTGGTCGGGGTCGAGGCCGACCCCGGCGACGTCGCGCGGGTCGACCGTCGTGTGCCGGATGTCGCACAGGCCGAAGATCGCCTCGCCGCGGTCGTACTCGCCGCGCACGACGACGACCTGCGTCGCGGTCAGGTGCCGCGCGTCCTCCGGGCGGTCCCGCTCGATCAGCGCGCGGCCCAGCCTGGCCGCGACCTTGTAGGCGTGCTCCATGGCGCCCTCCTCCGCCGGGGTCAGACCGCGGCGCGGCGGGCTCGTCACGGCGACGCCGCAAGCACCTCGCGCGCCGCGCGTTCGCCCGAGCGCATCGCCCCCTCGACGGTGGCGTTGTCGCCGTCCGCGGCGGTGGCTTCGCCGGCGAAGAACAGCGCGTCGCCCAGCGGCCGGCCGAGGTCGCGCGGGGCGCCGCCGCCGCCGGCGACGAGCCACGAGTAGGCGCCGCGCGCGAACGGGTCCTGCGCCCAGGGGTGCGCGCGGGCGGCGCGCAGGCGCGCGCGCAGGTCGTCGGCGGGCCGGTCGAGCAGGCGCCCGAGCGTCGTCAGCGCCGCCGCGACCTGCGCGTCGAGCGCGCGCCCGTCGAGCGCGCGGGCGGCGCGGCCGCCGGCCCAGGCCACGAGCACCGGCGCGCGCACCGGGGCGGGCGTCCACCAGGTCGGCAGGGGCTCGTCCGGGGCGAACAGGAGCTTGGCGCCGTCGAGCGCGCCGCCGGGCGCGCGGGCGCCCTCGAGCGGCGAGGCGTCGAAGCGCAGGACGAGCTTGACCACGTCGCCCGTCTCGAGGTGCGCGAGCGCCGGGGCCTTGTCGCGCAGGGGCGGGTCGAAGGCGACCGCCCCGGCCTTCAGCACGCCGAGCGGCAGGGTGACGATCGCCGCGCGCGCCTCGAACCTCCGCGGCTCGCCCGCGCGCCCGCGCGCCTCGACCTCGACCCGCCCGGGCCGCCAGCGCACGCCGACGACCGGCGTGGCGAGGTGCACGACGCCGCCCGCGACGAGGTCGGCCGCGAGCAGGTCGACGGCCCTCGACAGGCCGCCGGCCGCGTGGAGGAAGCCGAGGCCGCGCGCCTGCGCCGGGTCGACGCCGCCCTCCGCCTCCTCGACCGCGGCCGCCCAGCGGGCGCTGACGCGCTCGACGTCGGCCGCGTGGTAGCCCTCGACGTAGTGCCCGACGAGCGCCCGCGCGGCCGCCCAGCGCGGGCCGGCGCAGCGCCGCGCGAGCGCCGCCCCGAGCGCCTCGTCGCCGTCCGGGTCGGGGCCGCCGGGGGGCCGCGCGCGCGCGAGCGTGGCCGCGACGACCGCGCCCAGGTCGGGCGCGCGCTCGAGCGCGCCGTCGCGCAGGCGCCACACGTCGCCCTCGGCGGCGTAGGTCGCCGCGCCGGCCTCGCGCAGGGTGGTCGCGAAGGGGCCGTCGGGCTCCTCGATCAGCTCCGCGCCCAGCTCGGCCGGCCAGGGGACGGCCTCGTCCCACGCGGTCAGCACGCGCCCGCCCAGCCGGTCGCGCGCCTCGACCAGGACCACCTCCTCGCCGGCCGCGCGCAGGCGCCGGGCGGCCGCCAGCCCGGCCAGGCCGCCGCCGATCACGATCACGCCGCGCGTCATATCTCCTCCGGCCGCATCGTCGGCAACGCGCGTGCCCGGCGCTGCGATACGATGGTCGACAGGAGCGCCGCATGATCTTCGGCAACAAGTGCACCCTGCCCACGCCGACCCAGGCCCTGCCCGGGCGGACCGACCCCATGCCCGTCCCCGACGTTCACTTCGTCCTCGGGACGCCCATGCGCGGCCCGTTCCCGCCGGGCGCGCGCCTGGCGACGTTCGGCATGGGCTGCTTCTGGGGCGTCGAGCGGAAGTTCTGGCAGGTGCCCGGCGTGCTCTCGACCGCCGCCGGCTACGCGGGCGGGCTTACGCCCAACCCGACCTACGAGGAGGTCTGCTCGGGGCGCACCGGCCACACCGAGGTCGTGCAGGTCGTGTTCGACCCGGCGAAGGTCGGCTACGAGGCGCTCCTGAAGGTCTTCTGGGAGAACCACGACCCGACCCAGGGCTTCCGCCAGGGCAACGACGTCGGCACGCAGTACCGCTCGGCGATCTACACGCACGACGAGGCGCAGCGCGAGGCGGCCGAGGCGACGCGCGAGCGCTACCAGGAGCGGCTGACGGCGGCCGGGCTGGGCGAGATCACGACCGAGGTCGCGGCCGCCGGCCCGTTCTACTTCGCCGAGGAGTACCACCAGCAGTACCTGGCGAAGAACCCGAACGGCTACTGCGGGATCGGGGGGACGGGGGTCGCCTGCCCCATCGGCGTGGGTGTCTGAGAGCGGCCGTCGCCGTCACAGCTCCCGCGCGCAGCGGGGGCAGCGCGTCGCCGTGGGCGGGATCGCCTCGTCGCAGTAGGGGCACTCGAAGTGAACGGCCGCGCCGGAGACCATCATCGGCGCGGCGCCCTGCCCCGAGAGGCCGAGCGGGCCGCCAGGCCGCGGCGGCGGCGGCGCGGCGCGTGGCGTGGGGGGCGGCTCGAGCGGCGGGAGGACGTCGTCGCCGGCCGTCTCGATCAGGTCCTGGGGCACGCGCGGCGCAGGCGTCACGGGTCGGACGGGGGGCGCGGGCCAGCCGGCCGGCGGGCGGGGCGGCGGCAGCCCCGGCGCGCCGCCGGTGGACGCGTAAGGGAGCGGGGCGCGCGCGGCGTCGAACGGCGAGGGGCCCGCGCCGCAGCGGTCGCAGAGGGTCGCGCGCCCGGCCGAGCGGTGGTCGCCGCACAGGCGCGCGCGGCAGCGCTCGCAGATGAAGAAGCTCGTCGCGGAGAGCGGCGACGCGCACCGCTCGCAGGGGATCGCGGGCGGGCGCCGGGCGTCGATCTTGCTGCGGGTGAGGAGCGGGTCCGACCCCGGCGACGGCGCGCGGCCGCCCGGCTCGGTCGGGCGCGGCGGCCCGGGCGGGCGCGGCGGCTCGGGCGCCGGCGGGCGGGGCGGCGGCGCGGGCGGGCGGAGCGGCTCGGCGCGTAGCGCCGGCGGCGGGGCGCCGGTGGGCGCGAGGGGGTCGGGCCGGGCGAGCACGACGTCGGGCGCGGAGCCGGGGGGCGGGCCGGGGTGACGCATCGTCGGCGGGAGCGCGGCGCGGTCGGCGCCCGAGCCGAGGCCGGAGCCGACGCGACCCGCGCCGCTGCCGGGCGCCAGGCGGTCGGGGCCGGAGCCGAGGCGGGCCGCGCCGCTGCCTGGCGCCGGACGGTCGACGCCGGCGCCGGGGCCGGAGCCGACGCCGGAGCCTGGGCCGGCGCCGAGCCGGTCCGCGCCGCTGGGAGGCGGGGCGGCGCGCCGGCCGGACGCCTCGGGCCCGCGCCGGCCGGACGCCTCGGGCCCGCGCCGGCCGGACGCCTCGACCGTCCGTCGCCCCGATGCCTCGGGGCCGCGCACCGGGCGCGCCGTCGCCGCGTCCACGTCGAGGTCCGGGATCTTGAGCTCGGGCTCGCTGGCGCGCGAGACGACGTCGCTGCCGGCGATGCCCGCGCAGGGCGGGCACACGACGCCGTGGCGATGGGCCACGCAGCAGGTCTGGCGGCAGGCGGGGCAGGTGAAGGTCGGGCCGTCCGCGAACTCGCAGCACACCGCGCAGAACGGCGCGTCGAGGTCCACGGGCTCCGCGACCACGCCCGGGTCGGCCGGCCGCTTCGCGGGCGCGCCGTCCTTCTTCTTCTCCTGCGCGCGCTTGAACCGCTTCGCGTCGCGGCCCGAGACGACGACGCGCGCCGGCCGCTTCGCGTCGATCTCCTCGTCGTCCTCCACGACCTCGAACCCGGTGTCGCCCGTGGCCGCGCGCGCCGGCGCCGTGACCACCGCCGGCGCGCACGGCTTGCAGCTCTTCGTCTTGAAGTCGATGCACCGCAGGCAGAACTTCCGCCGGCACCCGGGGCACTTGAAGTGGCGCTTGTAGACGGGCCCGTCGCAGCCCGGGCAGCGGAGGACGTCCTTCTCCAGGTAGAACTTGATCCGCGGCCCCTGCCGGCCCTGGTCGTCCTGGCCGCAGGTGATCACGTCGCCCGTCGTGAGCGGCACGCGGCTGACGACGGGGATGTCGTTCTTGAACGTCCCCCACGAGCTGCCGCGGTCCTCGAGGAAGAAGCGCTCGTCGCCCTCGCAGACGACCTGCGCGTGGTCGCCGGAGGCGGGGATGTCCTCGTAGGGGTCGAGCTGGATCGAGGCGTCGTGCTGCCGGCCGATCCGGATCGCCCCGGTCGCCGGGACGCCCTCGATCTTCCCCTTCTTGGCCCCGGAGAGGAAGAAGAAGTAGACCTTCTTCTGCGGCCCGACCACGCGCGGTAAGCCCTTCCCGGCCCCTACGATAGTCAGCCCGCGGCGGCGGGGCGAGGGCGGTGGCCAGGGAAATTTTGCCCCCGGCGGGTCGCGGTCAGCCGGGCGGCGGGGACCACACGCAGCGGAAGCCCACGCAGTCCTGCCGCTGGTCGGGCGGCGCCTCGTAGGTCCAGGCGACCGGGCCCAGGTAGTGGCGGAACGAGCAGCCCTTGAGGGTCAGCGTCCCCTTCTCCTTGTCGTACGGGCCGCGCGTCCAGTGCAGCACGTTGCCGGCGAGGTCGAAGCAGCCCAACGGCGAGCGCCCGCGCGGGTAGGCCTCGACGGGCGTGGTGCGCCCGACCCCGGCCTCGCGCGTGTTGCCGGTGCGCAGCCCGACCGAGTCGCCCCAGGGGTACTTGCGCCCGTCGGTCCCGCGCGCGGCCTTCTCGACCTGCGCCGGGGTGGGGAGGGCCTTGCCGGCCCACTTCGCGTAGGCCTCGGCGTCGGCGAAGGTCACGCACACGACCGGGTGGTCGGCCTCCTTCTCGTCGTAGCCGTCGGGGCCCCAGTGGTTCGGGTTGCGGCGGCCCGTCGCGGCGACGAACGCCGCGTACTGCTTGTTCGTCACCGGCGTCAGGTCGATCCAGAACTCGCCGAGCGACACCTCGTCGCCGCGCGGGCCGAACTTGAAGGGGCCGGCGGGGACCCGCACCATGCCCGCCGGGGGCTCGGCGGCCGGCGCGGCCGGCGTCGGGGAGGGTGCCGCAGGGTTCGCCATGACGACTCCTCGCCGCGCCGCAACCCGGTCCGGCGACGGGGCCCGGCTCAGGGGCGTCCGGCGCGGGCGCGCGCGCCGTGCGACCATAGCAGACGGCGCCGGCCGGCGGGACGGCGGCCGGGCCGGCCGCGGTCGGCCGCGCGTGCTACGGTGCGCGGCCGGCGAGGCCCGGAGGGACCAACGAAGGTGACGCAGACGTCCACGGCGGTGACGGCCCAGGGGAGGCATCCCTTCCTCGAGGCGGTCGCCGGCCGCGTCCTCGTCTTCGACGGGGCCATGGGGACGCGCCTCTACGACAAGGGCGTGTTCATCAACAAGAGCTTCGACGAGGTCAACCTCACGCGCCCCGACCTCGTGCAGCAGGTGCACGAGGAGTACGTGCGCGCCGGCGCCGACGTCCTCGAGACCAACACCTTCTCCGCCAACCGCGCCAAGCTCACGCCGCACGGCCTGGCCGACCGCCTGCGCGACATCAACGTCGCCGGCGCGCGCCTCGCCCGGGCGGCGGCCGCCGCCGGCAACGGCGGCCGCCCGGTGTTCGTGGCCGGCGCCGTCGGCCCGCTCGGGCTGAAGATCGAGCCCTGGGGGCCCACGTCGCGCGAGGAGGCGCGGGCGCTCTTCGCCGAGCAGGTGGCCGCGCTCGTCGAGGGCGGCGTCGACCTCGTGTGCCTGGAGACGTTCGCGGACTTGAACGAGATGGGCGAGGCGATCAAGGCCGCCCGCGAGGTCGCGCCGCACCTGCCGGTCGTGGCGCAGATGACGATCGACGAGGACGGCTGCGGCCTCTACGGCACGCCGCCGGAGGTGTTCGCCGCGCGCATGGACGCCTGGGGCGCCGACGTGATCGGCGTCAACTGCTCGGTCGGGCCGGCGCCCATGCTCCGGGCGGTCGAGCGCATGGCGCAGGTCACGCGCCGCCCGCTCTCGGCGCAGCCCAACGCCGGGCTGCCGCGCGTCGTCGAGGGGCGCACGCTCTACCTGTGCTCGCCCGAGTACATGGGCAGCTACGCGCGCAAGTTCATCCAGGTGGGCGCCAAGATCGTCGGCGGCTGCTGCGGCACGACCCCCGAGCACATCCGGCAGATCGTCGGCGGCGCGCGCATGCTGAAGACGTTCCTCAACGACGAGCCGTCGGGCGCGCAGGCGGCGCTCCCGGCCGCGCCGGCCTCTCCGGCCGAAGAGGCGCAGCCGATCCCCTTCGCCGAGCGCACGCGGCTGGCGGGCAAGCTCGCGCGGGGCGAGAAGGTCCTGCTCGTCGAGCTCACCCCGCCGCGCGGCGCCGAGGTGCAGGCGGTGATCAAGAAGGCCCGCCAGGCGCACGAGGGCGGGGCCGACGCGATCAACATCCCGGACGGCCCGCGCGCGTCGGCGCGCATGAGCGCGCTGGCCACGGCGGTGTGCATCCAGAACGCGGTCGGGATCGAGGCGGTGCTCCACTACTGCTGCCGCGACCGCAACCTCCTCGGCATGCAGGGCGACCTCCTCGGCGCCTACGCCCTCGGGGTGAAGAACCTGATCATCATCACCGGCGACCCGCCCAAGCTCGGCGACTACCCGGACGCCACGGCCGTGTTCGACGTGGACTCGATCGGCCTCACCGGCGTCGTGAGCCGCCTGAACCACGGGCGCGACCTGGGCAACAACGCGCTGGGGCAGCCGACCGGGTTCGTGCTGGGCGTCGGCGCCAACCCGGGCGCGATCGACCTCGAGCGCGAGCACCGGCGCTTCCACTGGAAGGTCGACGCCGGCGCCGAGTACGCCGTCACGCAGCCGGTGTTCGACGTGGAGGCCCTGAAGGCGTTCGTCGGCCGCATCCGGCGCGAGGGCAAGACGATCCCCGTCGTCGCCGGGATCTGGCCGCTGATCAGCCTGCGCAACGCCGAGTTCATGAAGAACGAGGTCCCCGGCGTGGTCGTCCCCGACGCCGTCGTCGCGCGCATGGCGCGGGCGCAGGAGCGCGGCAAGGACGAGGCCATGGCCGAGGGCGTCAGGATCGCCCGCGAGATCGTCGAGCAGCTCAAGGACGAGGTGGCCGGCCTGCAGGTCTCGGCGCCGCTCGGGCGGATCTCGATGGCGCTCGAGGTGGCGGAGGCGATGCGGTAGCGAGGCCTCGCGGCGCTACTCACCCTCCTCCAGCAGGAGCTCGACCGCCGCCGGACCCGTCATGTGTCCGCCCGGGGCGAACGCGAACACGTGGAGCGTCTGCGCCGCGTCGGTCGGGACCTCCAGGAACGAGGCCAGGTCGACGGCGAAGGTCGCCTCGGCGACGCCCGGCTCGACCTCGCGCGCAGGGACCTGGAGGGCGAGGACCGTCGGGCCTCGCCGCAGGCTCCCGGTCACCAGGAGCGAGAGGGGGACGCAGACCGGCTCGCCTGGCGGCGGCGGCGCGGCGCCGGCCGGCGGCCAGGCGAGGCGCGCCGCGCCGCGGACGACGATCGGCCCCTCCGCCGCGACCTCCCCCGTCGCGCCCCGGGCGAGCCGCGCGCGGGGGGGCGCCTCGAGCGAGACCCCCCGCGGCGGCGCGGGGGGCGCGGCCACGTCGTAGGCGGGCCACGGGTCGCCGGGCGCCGGCCAGGGGTCCCGGGCGAGCGGCGCGGGCGCGAAGGGGCGCTCGCCCACGAGGTCGACGACGACCCGGTTCGAGACGAGGTCCCCCAGCACGAACCACACGTGCCACGACCCCGGGCCGCGCGGGACGCCGGGGCGCACGAACAGGTCGACGGCGCGCCGGAAGACGGAGTGCCCGTCCTCCTCCTTCAGGCCCGGCGGGACCGCCGGGACGGTCGTGAGGCGCTGCGCGGCGCCGCCCGCCACGAGGAGCCCGTCCTCCGCGCGCAGGGCGACGACCAGGGCGTGGTTCGCGTAGGGCGCGCGGGCGTGGTGCAGCGTGGGGGCGTAGTGCAGGACCCCGACGGGGACGCTGTCGCGGCGCGCGAGGTCCACGGCCCGCGGCCCGTCGGCGATCAGCGCCCGGGTCGTCAGGTAGGCCTGGTCGAGGACCGCCTGCTCGTTGGCCCACATGTCCTCCCAGAACGCCGCGTCCGGGAGCCCGAAGGGTCGCTCGTCGCTCGCCATGTCACCTCCGGGCCGGGCGGGCCGGCGAGCCCCCGGGCAAGGCGCGGCGCGGCATCAGACCGCCCAGGCCCGGCGGAAGTCGGCCAGGTCCTCGCCGCGGATGAGCCGCTCGCACTCGGGGCAGTAGGTCCGCGCCGAGGTCCTCGCCATGTCCGTCTCGCCGAACATGAGGCAGGTGCCGGGCAGCCCGCCGTACGACGTCTGCGCCCGCTGGGCCGCCGTGAGCCCGCGCGCGCAGTGGGGCCCCTGGTGCTCCTTGCCCGTGTACATGAACCCCGCGGGCACGATCGCCGGGAAGGCCGTGCTGTGGCTCGGGGGCTTGGCGAACGTCAGGCCGGGGACCGCCGTCGAGCGGCCGAAGTTGACGCTCCTGCCGGTCGACAGGATCGTCTGGGTCGCTCCGGGCTGGGAGCGGTCGACGACGCTCTGCCCCATGTTGTGGCCGATCTCGTGGAGGATCACCTCGGCCGAGCCCGGGTCCGTCGCCGTCCCGCTCGCGGTCGACATGGTGATGTCGCCGCGCAGGGCGGAGGCCAGCGTGTCGACCGAGCACAGGTGCAGCTTGATCTGCACACCGATCGAGACCTGCGCGCCGCCGTCGGTCACGAAGTTCCCGGCGTCGGCCGCGTCCGCCGTCGGGAGCTTGATGCGGATGGTCGTCCAGTCGACGAACGTGACGTACTTGGCCACGTCCGCCGCCGTGGCGACGGACACGGTCTGCCAGTCCTTCTTCGCCGCGCCGGGCGTGCCCGTGGCCACCGGCTTCCAGGTCCCGCTGGCGTCCTTGTAGGAGTGCGCCCGCCACTTGATCTCGGTCACGGACGGGCGCGACGGGTTCTCCCAGTCGTGCGGGAAGCAGCGGAACGGGGCGGGCACCATCTGCGTCTTCTCCATGGCCCCCGTCCCGAGCCACTTCTCGGGGAGGACCGCGCTGCGGAGCAGGTCCGTCCCGCCGGGCCCCGCCTCGCGCGTCTCGACGATGGTGTCGAACCAGGCGATCGTCTGCGTGTCCCTCACCGCGCCCTGGGTCGACTTCGCGATCCGGACCGCGTCGGCGGTCGTGTCGGTGACGAACACGAGCTTCTTCCCCGCCGGCAGCCCGACGTACGGGCCGTCGACGACGTTCTGGGGGACGAGGTCCGAGAGGGCGTACGTCGCGGTGCGGGCGACCTCGAAGTCGACGCCGACGGGCGCGAAGCGCGCGCGGAGCAGGGCGGTGGTCCCCGGGTTCACGCCCGCGCCCGCGTACGAGGAGATCGCCGCGACCGGCTTGATCTCCTCGAGCTTGACCCTGCGCATGTTCTTGATGACGAGCTTCGCGTCCTTGCAGGCCTCCGTGGCGCCGACCTCGACCGTCAGCTCGTCGAGCCCGGCCAGGCCGCACTCGACCTCGACGTCGGCCTCGAAGTGGCTCCCGACGGCCGCGACGGCCACCTTCTTCCCCGTCGCGGGCGCCGGGCCGGCCCAGGCGGGCAGGGGCGCGTCGGGGGCGCGGAGCCCCCGGACGTGGGACGAGCGCGGGCTCACCTTGGCGGGCTCGTAGCGCGTCCGCACGTAGACGGGCGCCCCCGCCGGTCCGCCGTCGAGGCGGACCTTCAGCTTGCAGACGCTCCCGAGCTCGCGCCGGGCCGGGTCCGCCGCGAGGTTCACCCACTGCACGTGCGCGGCGCCGGCGGCCGGCGTCGGCCAGGCGAAGCTCGCCTTGCCCTGCATCAGCTTGACGGTCAGGGCCTGCGCCTTGGCGTGGACGAGCTGCTGCGCGTGCTCGCCGGCGAGGAAGGGCTTCCCGCCGGTCGGCACGGGGCCCCACCCGGCGAGGCGCACCTTGAGGCTCCAGGTCCCGAGCGCCAGGGCGGGGATCACGACCTTGCCCGTCTTGTCCGTCTTGGCCAGGTGCTTGCCGACGACCTCGACCTCGGCCTCCGCGAGCGGCTTGCCGCCGGCGTCGGTGACCGTGACGGCGAGCTCGGCCGCGTCCGGCGCCAGCTTCACCTCGAGCGTCCGATGCTGCCCCGGCGCGGGTCCGTCGACCGTCCGCTCGACAGGCGAGGCGGGGACCTCGTCCCCTGGCTTCTTGGGCGGCGGGCCGAACCCCTTCTTGGCGACCTTGACCACCCAGCGGTTCTCGCTCTTCGGGCCGGCGCGGAGCGCGAGGTCCTCGAAGCGCAGCTGCCCCTTCGCGTCGGTCAGGCGCTCGCCCGGCGTGCCGATCCCGTTGGCCAGCGCCCACACCTCGACGCTCGCCCCGGGGAGGGGCTTGCCGTCGGCCGCGTTCTTCACCGTCACGGTGAGGTCGGCGCGGTCGGTCGCGAGCGGGACCAGGATCACGGCCTTCTCGTCCGGCTTCACCGGGTACTCGACCATGACCTCGCCGGGGGCGAACTCGCCGGCGGTGGCGGTGGGGCGCCCCCAGCCGGGCTTGCGCACCTTCACGTACCAGGGCCGCCGCTGCCACGGGTCGCCGTAGACCACCTCGCGCCGACCGAGGTGCACGACCCCCTTCTTGACGCCCTTCTGCAGGGCGAGGGCCCAGAGCTCGACCTCGACGTCGTCGACGGGCTTGCCGCCGGGCGTCTTGACCTGCACCACGCAGTCGGCCCAGCCGCGCACGAGGAGCTTGACGTCGTGCGCCTTCCCGGGGGTCGGCGTGACGTCCATGGTCACCTCGCCCTCCGTCCAGGCGGGGTCGTCGACGTCGCGCCCGAAGCCGTACTTCCCGCCCTTGATGTGCCACATGCCGTTCGCCGGGATGGCGATCTCGCCGAAGTCGTGGACCCCCTTCTTGTCCGTGGTGACCTTCCAGCCGTCCTTCCACTTCCCCGTCTTGAGGCCGCCCGCGACGCTCCACACCTCCAGCCCGAAGCCAGGCACGGCGAAGCCGGTCGGGGTGACGACGCGGACGAGGAGGCGCGCCCGCTTGAGCGGGGTGCCCTTGGCCGGGGCGGCCGGGGTCGGCGAAGCCATCAGCCCTCCTCCGGGGCGGCGCGCGAGCGGCTCACGCGGTCACCAGCGCGTCGGGGCAGCGGCCGTGCAGGTCGCGCAGGGCCGCCCGGGTGGGCGGGTCGAGCAGCCCCGTGAGCTGCAGGCCGTAGGCCGCCTGCTGGTCGTGCTGGAACGAGAGCACGTCGTCCGACAGGGTCGCGCCGCGCTTGTAGCCGAGGTTGCGCAGCCGCTGCGCGGCGCGCTCGTCGGTGTCGTCGAGCGGGTCGATGTCGAGGTGGATGCTCGCCGAGTGCGCCAGCGGCGGCCCGACCGCCGGGGGGGCGGGCCCGCCCGCGTCGCCCCACTCGACCGTGCAGTCCGGCGGCAGGGTCGAGAACCGCTCGACGAGGACGCCGCGCGCGTCGGTCTGGCCGGCGCGCACCACCCCCGCCACCACGACGCGGTAGGGCGCGTGCGGGACGAAGCGGCCGTCCTCGCCGTAGAGGCGGAGCCGCAGCGCCGGCAGGACCCCCTCGCACGGCGAGCGGTCGGCGAGGCGGTGGTAGAAGCGGCAGGCGAAGGTGTCCTGCGTCTCGGCGAACCGGCGGCGCGCCGGCCCGGGCGCGCGCCGCGCCTCGCCGTCCGACCAGCGCCGCTTCGCGCAGGCGGCGCCGCCCTCGCCCGCGCGCGGGCACGGCCAGCGGGCCGGGTCGACGTGGGTGCCGGGGCGGAAGAGGAACACCATGACCCGGCGGTTGGGCGCGTGCTGCGCCGCCCGCTCCTTGGGCTTGCTCGCCAGGGCGGCCTCCTCGGCCTGGGAGAGGACGAGCGCCAGGTTGAGCTCGCCGCAGCCCTGGTAGTCGGCCTTCCCCTGCGGGTCGAGGCCGCGGCCGAGGAAGCCCTCCGGCGGGATCACCACGGGGCACATCGCGTCCATGGCCGCGCCGAAGAGCGCCGCCCTGGACCTGGGGCCGATGATGCCGTCGACCGCGAGCCCCCGGTCGGCCTGGAAGCGGCGCCGCTCGCCCACGTCGGCCCCGTAGCCGAGCAGGCCCAGGTAGAGCGGGACCGCCCTGTCCGCGGCCCAGTCGTCGCCGCCGTGCGGCCGGGTGTACAGCGCCTCCCACAGGTCCACCCGCCGGGCGAGCAGCGCGTAGATCGCCTGGGCGCGGCGGCCGCTGAGCGTCTTGTTGTAGGCGTCGGACCCGGTCGAGTCGGCGTGGCCGAACACGGCGAGGGTCGGCCGCCGGTCGCCGACCCGGTTCTGCTCGAGCAGGGCGGCCAGCGCCGCGAGCGACGGCGCGACGTCGGGCCGCACGATCGAGGAGTCGTGCTCGAAGCGCACGTCGTCGACGCGCCAGCAGGCGAAGGGGAGGATCGCCGCGCGGATCGTGGCCCGCTCCGCGCCCGACGTCGGCCCGGCGTGGGCCTCGTAGGTCCGCTGCTCGGGGTGCAGCGCGCTCGCGATGGGGTCGCTCATCCGCCGTGCACCTCGACGAGCCGCGCCCGGGTGGCGGCGTCGCACATGCCGCTGACGGGGAGGCCCTGGTCGCACTGGAACTCCTCGACGGCGGAGCGCCAGGCGTCCGGCGCGTCCTCGTCGAGCTGGTCCTCGCCCTCGAGGTCGCCGAGGTAGTAGCCGAGGTTGCGCAGGCGCTCCTGCTGCCCGCGGAGGCCGTCGGGCGGGGCCAGCGCGTGGAGCCGCAGCGGGACGATCACCGTGGCCGGCGCCTCGGGGTCGAGCAGCCGCAGGCTCGCGTCGCGCGCGTCGGCCGGCACCTCGAACACGAGCTCGCCGTCGGCCGCCGTCGTGAGCGCCGTCCGCGCGCCGGCCACCTCGAGCTCGCAGGCGCGCCCGGCGATCGGCGCGTCGTTCACGTTGCGCAGGACCAGCCGGACGCGCACCCTGGGCCCTGCGTCCGGGGGCGCCGCCAGCGGCGCGGCCCGGTACTTGCCCTTGCGGTAGACGTCGCACACCTTGGGCGCGCACGGCCCCTCGGCGTGGCAGGCGAGCTTCGGCGGGTCGTCCGGGGCGAACGCGAGCACGTCGACCCGCTCGTCGGCGGTGGCCGGGAGCCCCTCGAGCCGGACGCGCGCGAGCGACCAGGCGGGCCCGCAGCCGTGGGCGCCCTCGCCGTGGAGGCGGACGGCGGCCTGGCGAGCGCGCAGGCCGGCCGCGTCCTCCGCGAGGCGGCGCTCGAGGTCGGCCTGGTAGCAGCGGAAGAGCGCGCGCCAGTCGTCCGGACCGAGCGGCGCGTTGAGCGGCAGCGTCGCGCCGTGCGCCTCGTTGTAGGCCTTGCGGAGCCGGTGCAGCGCCTGGCGGGTCGCCGGGCCGACGACCCCGTCGGCCGGGCCAGGGTCGCACGGCCAGCCGAAGGCGGCGGCCGCCCACGCCAGGATGGCCTGCAGCTCGCGCGCGGTCCCGCGCGCGGCGGCCTCCGCGACCCACGCCGCCTCGTCCCCGCGCAGGACCGCGAGCAGGCTGCGCGCGCGGGCCGCCGAGAGCGCCTCGTCGGGGCCGTGGCCGAGGACGAGGAGCGCGTCCTCGGGCGCGGCGGCGACGTGGCGCAGGGCGGCGGTCACCACGGCGAGCGCGGCGGTCGGTCCGCCGCCCCCGCGGAGGCCGCCGATCACGGTCGGCCCGTCCTGGAAGCCGGCCGCCGCGGGGACCTCGGCCGCCCGGATCCTGCGCGCGCGGACCAGCCGGAGGTTGGTCGTCGCGTCGCCGACGACGATCCGCCTGTCCTTGCGGGTCTCGTGCAGGTAGATGTCGTACTGCCGCCGACCTGGGCCGTCCGCCGTGGTCATGGCTCGAATCCTAGTGAGCGGCCGGGCCGGAGACAAACCCGGCCTCCCGGGTCAGGCGGCGGGCTCGCGCGCGACGAGCCGGCCGAACCAGATCCGCAGGAGCACGGCGCAGCCGAGGATCACGGCGCCCGTCGTCTGGTGGGCGGTCGCGATCGGCGCGTGCCAGGCGACCCGGGTCCCCTCGGGGCGCTCCATGGTCGTGACGACGAGGGCGCCGATCCCCAGGAGGAGCTGCAGGGCGACCAGGTGCGCGAGCGCCAGGCCGGCGCGGCGCAGGACGGGGAGGTCGGGGTAGAGCCCCCACGCGCGCACGCCGGCGAAGCCGCCCAGGGTGACCACGACCACGGCCATGCAGACGTGCCAGGTCGGGTCGATCTTGTAGTGGCGGAGGAGCGCGCCCAGGACGAGCTGCACGACGACGGCGGCGACGAACCAGGCGCCGAGGTCGAGGTCGGTCTCCCCGCTCGCGCGCGGCGCGGGGGGCGGGGCCTGGCGCCAGGTGACCGAGGTCGCGGCGGCGAGGACGACGAGCAGGGCGAAGAAGAGCTGGCCGAGGATGCCGTGGGCCACGGCGAGCCAGAGCTGAGGCGAGAGGTCCTCGGCGGCGAGGCTGAGGGTCGGGCGGCCGGTGACGCGGAGGCCGCCGAGGACGCCCTGGGTGACGACGAGGACGACGGCCAGGAGGGCGAGGCCCTTGGTCCAGCGCCGGTCGTCGGTCGCCAGCACGAGGCCGGCGAAGGTCACCGTCGTCAGACCGACCAGGGCGCCGAAGAGCCGGTGGGCGTGCTCGTAGTAGATCCCGCCCGTCATGCGCTCGAGCGGGAACAAAAACATGTTCGAGCCGAACGTGTTCGGCCAGTCGGGCACGTCCAGCCCGGCGGCGTGGCTCGTGACCAGCCCGCCGACGGCCAGGAGGAGGAGCGTCGCCGCGACGGCGACCCGTGCGAAGCGGCCGGTCCACGTGGTCGCCGGGAGCGGCGCTGCGCCCGGGCGGCGGGCGGCCGCGGCGCCGACCGCGCCGAGGAGGGCGCCGGCGGCGATCGAGCCCGGAATGGCGAGCGGGCTGCCGCGCGCGACGCTGGCGATGATCAGGACGTTGATCGCCCCTGCGACGGCGCCGGCGAGCGCGCCCGGCAGGACGCGCCCGAGCGCGCGGCCGGCCAGGGCGCCGGCCGCGAGGAGCACGGCGACGAAGCCGAGGGCCAGGACGGACGGGGGGAGCTCGAGCAGGCCGGGGAGGCGGCCGACGTAGCCCAGCGCCCACATGGCCACGGCCGCGCCGAAGCCGAGGGTCAGGACCGCGGGCGCGTCGCGGCGGGCGGCGCCGGGCGGGGCGGCGGGGAGGGGCTTCTCCGCGAGGGCTTCCATCGGGCGGCGAGTATCGCACCGGGGGCCCCGGGCCCAAGGGCCCCGGCCGCGACATTTCGCCGCACCGGCGACCCCGGGATGGCCGTGATAAGGTCTGCCGCCGCAGGAGCCCCATGACCCCCGTCGTCGCCCGCGTCCACGCCTACGCCGAGCTCTCGAAGTGGCGCCTGAGCAGCCTCGTGCTCCTCACGACGGCCGTGGGCTTCGTCCTCGGCGAGCGCGGGCCGCTGCGGATCGACCTGCTCCTGTGGACGCTGCTGGGCACGGCGCTGTGCGCCTTCGGCGCCAGCGCGCTGAACCAGTGGGCCGAGTGCCCGTGGGACCAGCGCATGGACCGCACGCGCACGCGGCCGCTCCCGTCGGGGCGCGTCGGGCGCGGCGAGGCGCTCGCCGTGTCGGGCCTGCTCCTCGCCGGCGGCGGCCTGGCGCTGGCGTGGGCCGCCAACCTGCTCGCGGCCGCGCTCGCCCTGACCGTCGCCGCGCTCTACGTCGTCCTCTACACGCCGCTCAAGCAGCGCAGCTCGCTCTGCACGCAGGTGGGCGCCGTGTGCGGCGCGATCCCGCCCATGATCGGCTGGGCCGCGGCGCGCGGGGCGCTCGACCCGGGCGCCTGGGTCCTGTTCGCGATCCTGTTCGTGTGGCAGATCCCGCACTTCCTGGCGATCGACTGGGTCCACCGCGAGGACTACGCGCGCGGCGGCTTCCGCATGATCTCGTCGGTGGACCCGTCGGGCGCCATGACCGGCCGCCTGGCCGTCCTCTACTGCCTGGCGCTCGTGCCGCTCACGCTCATGGCCGTCGTCGTGGGCCTGGGCGGCTACCTCTACCTCGCGGGCGCCCTGGCGCTCGGCCTCGCCTTCCTGGGCCTCGGCGCGGCCTTGCACCTGACGCGCACGCGCGAGGCCGCGCGGCGGCTGTTCGTGGCCAGCCTGGTCTACCTGCCCCTGCTCCTGGGGCTCCTGGTGGCCGACCCGACCGGGCCGCTCCGTTAGCCTGGATCATGCATGAGCGAGGCCATGCAACCGCCAAGAACGACCGGTGACAGGCCAGGATCGTCGACAGACCTTCGTTTTCACGAATGTTCGCGCCGCGACACCGCCAAGGCGAAGAATTGAACCGCCAAGACGCCACTCGGTCGCTGACCCGGGACCCGCTGCGCGGGCCCCGGGCCCGCGACCGAGCGCCAAGGGGGTGAGAGATGCTCCGCCACAAGCTCTTCGTTCTTACCTACTTTCCTCCCTTGGCGCACGCGCACGCGGGGACCCGCGAAGCGGGTCCCCGCGTGCGCGCGTGGCGTCTTGGCGGTTCAAGTTCTTCTTCTTCTGCCAGAGCTTTGCGGTGCTCGTGAATGATCCCGGCTTAGTTAGCGGGCCGGCATCGCGACGAGCGGCCCGACGATCGCGCCGACCGTCGTGTCGAGCCGCGGCGAGCCCGGGACCTCGACGACCGCGCCGGTGACCGGCTCGACGGCGTAGGTGTGGAGCTGGTCCGCGCCGCGCGACGAGACGAAGAGGAAGCGGTCGGTCGGGTCGGCGAGCAGGTAGAGCGAGGTCGCGCCGACGTTCGTCACGGGCGAGCCCGGGACGGCGGTGAGCGCGCCGGTCGGTCCGACGCGGAAGCCGAGGAGACCGACGCCCTGCACCGTGGCGTAGACCTTGTCGCCGCGGGTCGCGAGCGCGAGGCCGTGGGCGAACCCGCCGAGGGCGCGCGGCGCGGCGCCGGTGACGAGCGTGAGGGCGCGCGTCTGCGGGTCGATCGTGGCCACGTAGAGGCCCGCGTCGAGGTCGAGGCAGAAGAGGCGCTCGCCCTTCGCGTCGACTTCGATCGCCTTCCCGGGGCGGCTGGCGCCGGGCAGGGTCAGGGCCGAGGCGAAGGTCGGGACGCCCGTCGTCGGGTCGAGGCGGTGGACGCGGACGCCCGTCTCGGCGCCGAACATGTGGCCCGTGTAGAGCGCGTCGCCGCGCGGGTCGACGGCCAGGTCGCGCGGCGACGAGCCGACGTCGAAGGGCGAGCCGGGCAGGGGCGTGAGCGCGCCGCTCACCGGGTCGAGGGCGAAGGCCTCGAGGCGGGCGCCGTTGGTCGTGTAGACGAAGCGCCCGCCCGGGTGCATGACGAGGCTGGTCGGGTTGCCGGCGCACGCGAAGGGCGACCCCGCGACCTTCGCCAGCTCGCCCGTGGGGCCGACGCCGTAGACGTCGAGCTCGGCGCTGTCGTTGTGGCCGACGACCAGGAGGTGGCCGCGCGGCGTGCTCACGATCCCGCTGGCCGAGCTCATCTGGCGCCCGCGGCCGCTGGTCGCGGGCTGGACGGCGCGGCGGGTGAGGGCGCCCTGGCTGGCGACGTCATAGGCGACGACGCGGTCCGGGCCGGCGGGGTCGAGCGGCACGACGAGGTTCGCGAGGCCCACCGGGAGGGCGGTCGCGTCGAGCGTGAAGGTGGCCGTCTCGGCCGGCGCGCTGACGCCGTCGGGGTCGAGCGCGCTCACGCGGAGGCGGACGAAGTGGCGGAGCGTGCGGCCGACGTCCTGCGCGGCGTCCCAGACGAGCGCGTGCGCCTCGCCCGTCGGGCTCGTCGTCAGCGGGCCGGCGCTCGCCAGGGTCGCCGGCCAGAACGTCCGGCCCTCGTCGACGGAGAACTCGGCGAGCGCGTGCGCCGGGTCGCCCTCGAAGTCGGTGATCACCACCTGGAAGGCGACCGTCGCGCTGACGACCGGCGCGAGCGGCGTCTGCACGCTGATCGAGGGCGGCGTCCCGGGCAGCGTCCCCGTGGTGACCGGGCTCACCGGCGCCGCCGCCTGCCCCCGGTTCGACGACGAGCCGCCGCTGCCGCCGCAGCCGACGATCGCCGCCACCACCGCCGCGCCCACACCCAGCCCGAGTCGTCCGCTCCGCATCGCGACCTCCTTCGCCCGACCCTGGGCAAGGGCGGGACCCATCCGCGGGAGGGGGGCGGACGGGTGACGCAAGTCGCGTGGAGGGCAGGCGTTGAGGCGGCGCAGGGCGAGGCGGGCGAGCCTTTCAGTTCCTGTTCGGCGCGGGCCGGTCGGTGCTCGCGGGACGCACGGTCTGCGCCGACCTGGGGAGGACGTCGTCGGCGGTTCGTCGACGACGGCGGGGGCTGGCTCGTGCCCGTGAGCACGACCTCGTCGGAGGACGTCGCCGGCGGTTCGTCGACGACGGCGGGGGCAGGCGGGTGCCCGTGAGCACGATCGCGGGGAGGACGTCGCAGGCGGTTCGTCGTCGACGAACGCCGGCCCGCGCCGACCCGCGTGACGCTGCTCACGGGATCCCGCCCTCAGACCACCTCGCCGGCGACCGCCGGCCCGCGCCGACGCGCGCGACCCTGCTCACGGGATCCAGCCCCTCGACCTCTCGGCGACGATCGCCAGCCGGCGCCGACACGCGCGACCCTGCTCACGGGATCCAGCACTTCGACCACCTCGCCGACGACCGCTGGCCGGCGCCGACCCGGTCGACCCTGCTCACGGGATCCAGCCCCTCGACCCTTCGTCGACGACCGCCGGCCGGCGCCGACGCGCGCGACGCTGCTCACGGAATCTAGCACTTCGACCACCTCGCCGACGATCGCCGGGCCGCGCCGACGGCGCGACGCTGCTCAGGAGATCGCACCCTTCGACTCCTCGTCGACGACCGCCGGCCCGCGCCGACGCGCGCGGCGCTGCTCAGGGGATCGCACCCTTCGACTCTCGTCGACGACCGCCGGCCAGCGCCGACCCGGTCGACCCTGCTCACGGGATCCCGCCCCGCGACCTCCTCGTCGACGACCGCCGGCCAGCGCCGACCCGGTCGACCCTGCTCACGGGATCCCGCCCCGCGACCTCCTCGTCGACGAACGGCGACCCGCCGACGACCCGGAAGACCCTGCTCCCGGGATCCCGCGCCATGGCCAGGGGTCACGCCCGGAACACACCGAGCGCCACCACCCGCGACTCGGGCGCGAGGCCGTCTGCCTCGACGACGAGCCCGGGGTGGTCACGGAGGACGAGGTTGTCCTCCTCGTCCTCCTCGATCGGGCCGGCGACCCGCACGACGTCCCGGAGGGTCGTCCCGACCCGGATCCGGCCGAGGAACGCCCCCTCGAACCGACCGCCCGCGATCACCTGGCTCACGAGCCCGGTGGTCGCGTCCACGAAGACCCGCAGGTTGCGCGCGTGATGGACGACGCACCCCTCCCGGACCTCGACCCGCGACCGGGTCACGAGGGGACCGTCGCGATCGACGAGGACCCCGAGCCGGAGCGGGCCGACGCCCACGCCGGGCTCGATCACGCCGACCTCGGCCATCCACCGCGCCAGGTCGACCCCGGCGCACACGCGCACGCTCGCCTCGTCGCCGAGGTAGGCGGCGAGGTGCACCTGGTCCCGCTCGACGACGCCCGCCCGGAGGCGCTCCGCCAGCCAGGCGACCTCGTCCGCGAGCGCCCGCGACGCCCGCCACCGCCGCTCGAGGTCCCGCAGCGCCGCGTCGCTCACCTCAGCACCACCCGCGCCGGCTCGCTCACCGCGCGCAGCCCGTCGAACCCGCCGACCGGGTCGCCCAGGGGCGCGCGCGCCGCGCGGACCTCGTAGACCCCTGGGCCCGGGAGCGTCACCCAGCGCGACAGGTCGCACACGACGCCGAGCCGCTCGCCGGGCTCCAGCCACCGTCGCAGGAGCCGCACCGGCGCGGAGACGGTCGCGTCGCCCGGGCCGCGCACGGGCGGCAAGGCCTCGCCGCCCGCCGGCGTCACCTCGAAGCTCAGCTCCTCGCCCGGCGGGTCCGACCAGCACACGGGCGCGGGCGCGCGGCCGGCGTTCACGTACCACACGACGACGTGCGGCCCGGGGCCGGCGCCGGCCGTCCCGTCGGGCGCCGGCGCGAGGACGAGCGCCACGCCGGTGGGCCCGGGCACGCCGCCGTGCCGCGCTCTCGCCCAGGCCCGCGCGGTCGCCGGGTGCAGCACCGCGGCCGCGGCCAGCCCGGTCACGACGAGGCCCGCGAGGAACCCGACCGCCAGCCGCCCGGGGCTCACGCGCCGCGCAGCCGCTCCCACGCGCCCTGGGACGCGTCGGTCGACACGGGCAGGCCGGCGTCCTGCCAGCCGCCGACGACCAGCTCGCCCCCGGGCCCGCGGAAGCCGGAGAAGCCGCCCACCATGTTCACGAGCCGCGTGTAGCCGGCCTGCTCGAGCGCGTGGCACGCGCGCATGGAGCGGCCGCCCATGGCGCACGAGAGCACGACCCGCTGGTCCTTGTCGGGGGCCAGGCGCTCGGCGACCTGCGTGAACTCGGGGTTCGGCGTCAGCCCCCCGGCGCCGGGCAGGAAGATCGGCACGTTCAGGGCGCCCTCCGGGTGGCCGGCCGCGAACTCGTCGGGCGTCCGCACGTCGAGGTGCACGATCGACGGGTCCGTCTCGCGCAGGTCGTGGCACTGCTCGGGGGGAAGCTCCTGGATCGGCACGGGTCTCCTCCGGCCGTCGATCTTACGCTGGAGGGACGCGCAGGGCGGTGTCATCATCGACCTCATGCCCCGGATCAGCTGGCACCCGCAGGGCCGCTTCGTCGAGGTCGACGGACGCCGCGCCCACGTCGTCGACGCCGGCCAGGGCCCGCCGGTGCTCCTCCTGCACGGGTTCCTGCACTCGTCGTTCACCTGGCGCACGACGATCGACGCGCTCGCGGCGCGCCACCGCGTGATCGCGCCGGACCTCCACGGCTGCGGCTGGAGCGACCGGGGCCCGGGCGACTACACGCTCGAGGGCCTGACCCGCTGGGTCCAGGGCCTCCTCGCGACCCTCGACGCCGGGCCCCTCCACGCCGTCGTGGGCAACTCGCTCGGCGGCGCGCTGGCGCTCGACCTCGCCCTGCGCGCGCCCGGACAGGTCGGGCGCCTCGTCCTCGTCAGCCCCCTCGCGGCCCGCTTCGCCGTCCCGGCGCTGCCCTTCCGGCTCCTCGCCCTGCCCGCGTTCGAGCCGCTCTTCCGCGCCACGGCCGGCAACGCGGCGTTCGTCCGCCGCGCCCTCGGCCTCGTGGCCTACCGGCGCCGCGCCGTCGACGCCGAGGTCCTGCACGGCTTCGCGCCCCTCGCCCGCCCCGGCAGCCTGCTCACGGCCACCGCCATGGCCGCCGCCCTCGGCGCCGCGTCGGCGTCGATCGAGGCGCGCCTCCCCGACCTCGCCACCCCGGCCCTCCTCGTGTGGGGCCGCCACGACGGGGTCCTCCCCCTGCGCTACGGCGAGCGGGTCGCGCGCCTCCTGCCGGCGGCGCGGCTCGAGGTCTTCGACGACTGCGCCCACTGCGCGCACGAGGAGGACCCGGCGCGCTTCCACGCCCTCGTCGACGCGTTCCTGGTCCCGGACGAGCGCGAGGTCGTCCGCCGCGCGGCGTGAGCTACCGCGCGCCCGCCCCGGTCATCACCCGCTTCGGCGGCAGCGGCATGAGCGGGATCGTCGAGCGCTTGAGGAACAGCAGCGCGAAGCACGAGTGCGCCAGGCGCGAGAGGCCCTTGGTGTCGGGCCACGAGCCCGCCGCCTCCTGCAGCGTCAGCAGGTGCGCGGCGCCCTCCTCCCACCAGTCGTGCGTGCCGAAGCGGTAGGTCCCGGCGAGCACCCCGGCGCGCTCGACGCTGTAGAGGTAGTAGTACTTCCAGCCGCTCGCGCCGCCGTCGACGCGCGGGTTGTCGCGCGGCGAGAAGTGGTGCGCCATGAAGGCCACGCCGTCGCGGATCGCCGCGTCGACCGCCGCCGCGCGCGGCCGCCACAGGGCCGGGGTGTTCTCCAGCTCGCTCTTGGCGATGCACAGCGCCGCGATCCCCGAGCAGGTCATGCTGCCCGTCGACACCTTCGTCCCGGTCTGCGGCGGCGGCGGCCCCTCGCGGCTCTCCGGCGGCGGCCCCTTGGGCACCTCGCGCGGCTCGTAGCTCCAGCCGCGGGCGAACATGCGCATCCGCTCGGCGGTCTCCAGCGCCTCGCCGCCCCCGCGCCGCTCGCGCGTCGCGGCCGCCGCCGCCTCGCGCTCGGCGCGCTGCGCCCGCTGCCGGTCGAGCTTGCGGCGCTCCTCGAGCCCGAGCATCTCCCCGATCGGCCCGTCGGCCGCGGGCACCGCGAACCACGGGACCTCGGGGCCGGTCGCGTCCTGCTGCGCGACGAAGTAGTCGGCGACCTTCGCGAACAGGTCGAGCGGCACCTCGGCGCCGAGCCGCCGCGCGCTCTTCAGCGCCAGCATGGCGTACTGCGTGTTCGAGTTGTCGAGGTCGATCGCCCCCTCGGGGTAGCGCCAGCCGCCGCCCTCGAACTGCTTCGAGCGGTGCGCGACCAGCCAGTCGACGCACGCCTGCAGCTTGTCGCGGTCGACCTTCCGCGCGTGCCGGCCGAAGAAGCGCCGCGCGACCGTCGTGTAGCTCCTCTTCTCCGGATCGAGCTGGTCGTCGGGCGGCGCGAAGCGCGCCTCGATCGCCAGGACCAGCGTCGAGACCTCGTAGGTCTTGCGCAGCGGCAGGCGGTACATGTGCTCGAACGCGCGCTCGATCGCCGGGTCGTCGGGCGCCACGCCGCACTTGAGGAGCGTCAGCGTCGCCAGCGCGCAGTAGCCCAGCGGGAAGTTCGTCTCCAACGTGTCCGCCGCCGGCGGGAGCTGGAACGACCCGTCGGGCTGCTGGAGCCCCTTGACGTAGGCGGCGCCGCGCGCGATCGCCGCGGCGAGCGCGTCGGGGTCGATCGCGTCCTGCGCGCGGGCGACCGGCGTGAAGGCGAGGACGAGCGGGAAGACGAGCACGAGCGGCGAGCGCCTCACGGGGCACCTCCGTCAGGCCGGAGAGGCTACCGACCGGCGCGGGCGGCGGCCAGCGTCCATCGCCGGACAGCGGTTCCCTCCGGGCCCGATCCAGTCCATAGTTGGACGGGTGGGGGTCCCCGTGCTGCGCCGCGTCGCCTGCATCTGCCTGCTCCTCCTCGCGCCCGCCCGCGCCCAGGACCTCTCCGGCCGCTGGACCGTCGCCGGTCGCGACGCCGAGGGCCCCTACCGCGGCCACGCGACGCTCACCCACGCGCAGGACCGCCTCGAGGGCCCGCTCGAGCTGGAGCGCCTCCGGGTCACGGCGACCGGCGCGCTCGAGCCGACCGGGGCCCGCCTGGCCGCCCGGCTCGAGGCCCGCGTCGCCGGCGCCGTGGTCGAGGGCCAGCGCACCGCCCCGCCAGGGCTCGCCGGCGCGGTGGGCGGCGCGCCCGGGTCGAGGGTGCCCGTGCGCTACGCGCTGCAGGACGAGGGCGGGCAGCTCCGCCTGACGGCGCCCGGCGAGGCGCTCCATCGCGACCACCCGACCGGCCCGGCGGCCGACGAGGCGCGCCCGGGCGACTGGTCGGCGCCGCTCGTCGTCCCGCGGACGCCCTTCGTCCATGCCTCGACCACCGCCGGCCGGCGCTCGCTGGCGACGCGCTACTCGGCCCGGCCGACCGTGTCGCAGGAGGGGCCGGAGGTCGTCTACCGCGTGGACGTCCCGGCGAGGGGCCGGCTGACGGCGTGGGTGCAGGGCGACGGGGCGCCGGCCGCGGCCGGCCAGACGGTCGACGTCGACGTGCACGTCCTGCGCTCGCTCGAGCTCGACGCGAGCGGGCAGGCGGTCGCCTGCCTGGCGCGCGACGACGTCGCCGTGGAGGTCGAGGTCGAGGCCGGGACCTACTACGTGGTCGTGGACACCTACACCTCGTTCGACCGCGCCGGCGCCTACACGCTCCGGATCGACGTCGCCCCCGACGACGCCTGGTACGAGCGCCCGGTGGCGCAGGGGGTGCGGCTGCGCACGAAGCGCTACCCGGCGCTGTTCGGCGCGCCGCAGACCGGCAGCGTCCTCGACGTGGACCTGGCCGCGCCGGGCGTCGTCGTGAAGCCGATCGTCTCGCAGGGCTGCGCCACCCCGTCCGCCCTCGGCCGCCGCGCCGGCGCGGTCGCCGCGATCAACGGCGGGTTCTTCGACGGGTCCTGCGCGTCGGTCTCGCTGGCCAAGGTCGACGGCGCCGTGTGGGCGACGAACGCGCGGGACCGCTCGGCCCTGGGGTTCGACGCGCGGGGGCGGGCGTCGATCGCCCTCGTCGCCGCCGGCCAGGACTGGCCGCAGGCGACGCACGCCCTGGGCGGCCTCGGCCGCCTCCTCGACGGCGGCGCGGTCGTGATCCGGCCGGGCGCCGAGCAGTCGCAGGCGTCGTTCGCGACCTCCCGCCACCCGCGCACGGCGGTCGGGGTCACGCCCCAGGGCGGCCTCGTGCTCGCGACCGTGGACGGGCGCACGGCCGCCGGGGCCGGCATGAAGCTCGACGAGCTGGCGCAGTGGATGGCCTGGCTCGGCTGCCGCGACGCGCTCAACCTCGACGGCGGCGGGAGCACGGCCCTGTGGGTGCGGGGCGAGCCCTTCGGCGGCGTCGTCAACCACCCGTGCGACAACCGCAAGCCGGACCGCGCGGGCGAGCGCGGGGTGAGCACGGCGCTCGCCGTGTGGGCGCGACCGCTCGACGAGGACGCGGTGTGGCTCACGCCGGCGCCCGCCGGGGCCGTCGCCGCGGGCGCGGCCTGGACCCACGAGGTCGTCGCGGCCGACCCCGAGGGCGCGCGCGTGCGCTTCCGCCTCGAGGGCGCGCCGCCGGGCCTCGCGCTCGTCGACCGCGGCGACGGCACCGCGCGGCTGGCCTGGCCGCCCGGCGGGCCGGCGAGCGTGACCTTCCGGCTGGTCGGCGCCGTCGAGGGCTCGCGGCCCGTCGCGCGGACGATCTCGCTCCGGCGTTCGTAGACGCCTCGTCGAGGAACTCGACGCGAGGGGCCCGCGCGGCCGGGCCGGAGGGCTCGACGCGCCAGGCGCTTGCGTCGTCCCGCGTCCGAGGCACGTCCGCTGCGCTGGGTCGCCCCCGGAGGTGCGACATGCACGGGGCGAGGGGGCGGACGTTGTTCGGGGTCGGCGCGCTGGCGCTGGCCGGGGTCCTGGCGGCCGGCTGCGACGGCTCGAGCCGCCGCGGCTGGCCCGCGGCGGCGGGGCCGGCGCAGGCGATCTCGGGCGACCTGGCCCTGTGCGCCTGGTCGGACGAGACGAGCGGCTCGCGGCGGATCCTCGTCAGCCGGAGCACCGACGGCGGCGCGACGTGGAGCGAGCCGCTCGCGGCGGGCTCGACGACCGGCCGGTCCACGCCGCGGCTCGCCGCCGCGGGGAAGACGGTGCTGCTCGTCCACGGCGCCACGGGGACGAACGGGCTGTTCCTGCGGCGGAGCAGCGACGGCGGCGAGACCTTCGGCGAGGCCGTGACGCTCGACGCGCAGGCGCGGGTCGGCGCGGTGGACCTCCGCGACGGCCACGCGCTGATCGGCTACGCCACCGGCTCGCCGACGAAGGTCCACGCGCGCTACGGGGCGTTCGCTCCGTGAGGCGCGAGGCGGCGGGCGGGCTGACCCTCGCGGTCGCGCTGGCAGTCGCCCTCGGGTCGGTCCTCACCCCCACCGACCCGGGGACCGCGGGCCGGAGCGGCGGCGCCCCCCGCGCCCCCGCTCCGGCGGCGGGGGCGGACGCGCCTGCGGCAGGGCCAGGGGCGAGCGCGGGCGGCGCGTCGGGCGCGGTCTCCGCTCCGGCGGGGGCGGACGCGCCGACGGCGCGGCCGGCCCGGCAGGGCGGCGGCGCGCCGGCGCCCGTCTGGCGGCCGGGCCCGGCGAGGCCGGCGCAGGCGGCGCCGACGGCGCCCGGCCGCGCCGCCCGCCTGGACGCGCTCCGGGCCTCGCCCCTGGCGCTGGCCGACGCGGCGGAGCCCGACCTCGAGGCGATCGCGGCCGCGCGCGCCCCGCAGGTCCTCGCCGAGCAGCTGACCCTGCTGCTCGACCCGACGCGCCCGTGGGCCGTTCGCTCGGCCGCGGCGGCGGCGCTCGGCGGCGTGGCCACGGGGCAGGCGGAGGCGCTCCTGCTCGAGGCCGCCTGCCGCTGCGACGACGCGGCGCGCGCGCTCGCGGCGACGGCGCTCGCCGGGCGCGGGCCCGAGGCCCGGGCCACCCTCCGCCGCCTGCTCTGGGACGCGGCGCCGGCCGTGCGGGCCGCCGCGGCCGGCGCCCTGGCCGACGAGCCGGAGGCGCTCCGGGAGCGGGCGATCGTGGAGGCCGACCCGGCGGTGCACCGAGCGCTCGAGGCGGCGGCTACGACGACGACGGCAGCCGCCGCGCCTCCTCGCTCTCCACGCCCGGGTCGTCGTAGCGACTGAAGCTGATCCAGGCCACGCCGTCGGCGTCGACCCGCTCCGTCGCCACGACGCAGGCGCCGCCGTCGTGGCGGATCACCTCGCTGCGCCCCGACTCCTGGCGCCTCGTGCGCTCGCTCATGGCCCACTCCCTCCGGCGTGACGCGTCGCGTCGCGGCCCCCGTTCCAGTGGGCACGCATCACGCGCCGTGCCCGGGCTGCGGCTGACCCTGCCGGGGGATGCGAGGGGGTCGGGCCGCCCTTCCCGCATCTCGCCGAGAACGTGGTGCGCAAGCGGGGCGTGGCGCCGGCGCGCCGCGGATCCTGGCGCGCCGCTGGGCGGTCAGGCCCGGCGGCGCCGCTCGTCGCGGTAGAGGCGCGCGACGTGGGCCCCGGCGGGGCGCCCCTGCAGGGGCGCGATCGCCTCGCGCAGCGCCGCGGGCAGGGCCTCGGGGCCGGGGAGGCCAGGCGGGCCGTAGCCGTCGACGCCCGTGGCCGGCGCGGCCAGGGCGGCGAAGGTCAGGTCGGCCGCGGTGAAGCGGTCGCCGGCGAGGAACGGCCGGCCGTCGGCGAGGAGCGCGTCGACGCGGTCGAAGACCGCCTCGACCTTGACCCTCGACCGCTCGGCCGAGGCGGCGGTGATGTTCATCCCCTTCCGCATGGCCGCCGTGATCGCCGGCCGGGTCAGGCGGTAGGCGAGGCGCGCCGGGCCGGGGACGTTCACGGTGAGCAGGCGCCGCGTGAGGGCCGGGTCGTCGAGCACGAACGCGTAGACCCAGCGCCGCACGTGGGGGCCGAGCGTCTCGTCGAACAGGTCCTCGAGGTCGTCGACCTCCCGCCGCGCCGCCGGATCGGCCGGGTAGAGGCCCCCGCCCGCGCGCGCGTCGACCCACCTGAGGATGTCCGTCGAGTCGGCGAGCGAGACCCCGTCGTCGGTGACGAGGACGGGCACCGTGCGGCCGCCGCCGGCGCGCCACGCCGCCGCCCAGTGGAGCAGCGGGGCCTGCGCCTCCTCGACGTAGGGGAGGCCGGCGCGGTCGAGCGCCCAGCGGGCCTTCTCGCAGAAGTGCGAGACCGCGATCGTGACCAGGCGGTTCACGGCGCGCCGCCGAACGTGGGCGCGAGGACCCGCTGCAGCGCCTCGTAGGCCTCGTCCGTGGCCTCGGCGACCGAGACCTGCACGATCCGGCGGCGGCTGTGGACGATGATCGAGCGGCGCTTCCCGTAGGCGCTGACCCGCGCCGGGACGCCGCAGAAGCTGCCGTTGCCGCCGCCCCACATGGCGAGGTCGGCGCCCTGGTCGGCCATGACCGAGAGCGAGCAGTAGAGCCCGGGGCCCTGGAGCAGCAGGCCGGCGGCGCCGGAGTGGCGGACGGTCCACCCGTCGGGCACCTCGTGGGCGACGATCCCGGCGAGGGCGTTGACGTAGCGGCCGGCCGCGGCGTCGGCGACGCGGTGGGCCTTCGGGTCGGTCAGGTCGTAGGTGGCGCCGCCCTCCGCCTCGGGCGCCGTGAGCGACGTCGTGACCAGGCGGATCCGCCCCGTGATCCGCGACGAGACGACGCCCGGGTAGCTGTCGGGGCGGTCCTGGTAGCCGAAGAACAGGTAGCGCGCGCCGCCGCCGATCTCGCCCGTGGTCGGGTCGGCGCTCACCCACGCCCCCACCCAGATCTCGGCCCAGGCGTGGGCGCCCCACTGCGTGCCGAGGCACACGTAGCCGCTGCAGCGGCGCGCCGGGATCCCGGCCGCCCTGCAGAGGGCCACGAACAGGACGCAGTGCTCCGAGCAGTCGCCCTGCATGTCGCGCAGGATCTCGAGCGCGGTGGCGTCGGCGACGTCGGGGCTCTGCTTCTGCAGCCGCGTGTAGACCCAGCGCACGAGCCGGTGGGCCGCCTCGCGCAGGGTCACGGCGTCGCCGACGACCTGCTTCGCCGTGCGCACCAGGTCGGGGTGGTCGCAGGGCATGAGGACGGTGGGCTCGAGGTCGCGGGCGAACGCGGCGCGGTCCACGTCGTCGAACGTGGCCTTCGCGGCGAGGTCGTCGTAGGCCGAGAGCTCGACCGGGATCACCCAGCCCGCCTCGTCGCTCCCGCGCGCCTCGCCGGCGCGCGACCAGGGGGAGGCGGGGAGGTCCGGGAGCTTCCGGTGCGGGTCGCCCTGGAGGTGGACGTCGACCGTCACCCTCGCGGCCGTGAAGATCCGCTCGACCGTGGGCGTGGACGGGGTCGTGACCGGGTACTCGGCCGGCTTGACCGGCATCTCCTCCGCTGCGGCGCGGGTCGCGCGGCGGTAGTGGTTGCCCTGGTCGTCGCGGAGCTGGACGAACGCGCCGTCCGCGTCGATCCACAGGACGAGCTCCGACCCCGAGCCCGGGTCCTCCTGGCGCACCGGCGTGCAGCGCACCTTGCCCGCCTCGCCCTCGACCTCCTCGGGCGGCAGGACCACGAGCCGCGTCACGTGCGCCCCCTGCGCGCGCACGTCGAGCTCGCGCAGCTCGAGCGCGTCGCCCGGCTTCACCTCGCCCCGGCGCACGCGCGGGCCGATGAACGCCTCCGAGTCGGCCATGACGGGCGCGTCGAGCGCGATCGACACGCGCTTGTGCTCGACGCCGTCGACCGTGCTCACGTGCTCGTAGCCGGCGCCGGTCCAGGTCGCCTCCTCGACGAGCACGCGCGCCCCCTCGTCGACGCGGATCCGCTGCCACCAGAGCGTCCCGTCCTCGTCGCGCTCGAGGTCGATCGTGGTCGTCGTGGAGAACGTGTCCTTGACGCCCATCATGTTGCGCACCGAGCGGCGCACGATCGTCGTCGTGTCGTGCACCGTCCGCTTCCCCTGCCAGGTCGACGGCGCCCAGGTCACCGAGCAGTAGCCGACCTTCTGACCGTTGCGGAGGATCTCGTAGTGCCGCTCGGTCGCGACCGCCGGCGTGTCGGCGCGCGCCGGCGCGAGGAGCAGCGCCGCGAGCGCGAGCGCGGACAGGCAGCGGGTCATGACGCCTCCGGGGGAGGATCGTAGCAACCGCGCGGGGAGCGGCGGGGCTCCCCGATCCCACGCCGGCTGGTTCGACGTGCGGCGTGTTGCCAACATGTGAGCACCTTGGTCCGGTTCATCCGGGGGAGGACGCGGATGCGGACGTCGAGCGCACTACTCCTCCTCGCCCTCGTCGCGCCCGCGAGCGCGGGCGCGGCGGACGTGGTGCCGCTGGCCACCGGCGAGCGGAAGTTCACCGCCTGGGCGATCGACGAGGCGACCGGCGGGATCTACGGCGCGCTGCCGGCCACGGGGCG
Source organism: Planctomycetota bacterium (assembly GCA_023954375.1). Lineage (GTDB taxonomy): Bacteria > Planctomycetota > J058 > J058 > J058 > JAMLIC01. The sequence continues at coordinate 220,804 of JAMLIC010000003.1, read as the reverse complement.
GGTGGTGGAGTTCGACCCGGAGACCGGCGCGGAGCGCCGGTCGTTCGGGTGCAGGCTGCTGCGGTGGGGGACGGACTTCACCTTCAAGGGCGGTCGCCTGGTCGTCGGACATCTCAGCGAGCCCTCGGTGCTCGGCTTCGACATCGCGACGGGCGAGCGGACGTTCGAGCTCCAGCTCGGCGCGCCGCTGATCTCGCCCCTCCTCATCGCCGCGGCTCGACCGGAGCCGTGGATCTGGCTGCTCACGGGGACGGACCGCGGCGACGTCAAGCTCGTGAGGGTGGACGTCGTCGCCGGCGCCGCGGCGGCGGTCGCGTCGATCGAGCTCGGGGCGAGGGACTTCAGGGGCGCGAGCCTCTCGCCCGACGGGCGGCTGCTCCTCGTGACGGACACCTACCGCGCGCACCTGTTCAGCCTGGAGGGGGACGACGAGGGGGCGTGCCTGATCCGGTCCTTCGACGACATGGCGCTGCGGCCGGGGCCGATCGACCGCGATCCGCGGAGCGGCGAGTGGGTCACCTGCGGGCGCGTGCTCGCGGCGGACCTCGGGTCCCCGAGCGGCCATGCCACCGCCGGGTTCCTGGCCTTCCATCCGCGTCGTGACCTGAGCCTGTGCGCGCGGGGACACTCGCTCCAGCTCCGCCGCGCCAGCTCCGACGAGGAGATCGCCACGATTCCGGACGCCCTCTTCTCGGATCACGGGATCCGCGCTCAGGTCGACGCCGTGCGCGAGCGCGCGCTGTTGACCCATGAACGGGGCGCCCGCGTCGTGAGCCTCGCCCACGTGCAGGTCTCGACCCCGTTGACGCTCACGGTCACCCCTCAAGTCGTGGTCGCGCGGCCAGGCGAGCGGATCTCCGTCCAAGTCGCGTCGAGCGCGGGCGAGGCGGCTGCCGAGCTGACGCTCGTCGACCCGCCCTCGGGGGTCTCGCTGACGGGCGAGGGCCTGACCTGGACGCCTTCGCCGGAGCACGTCGGGCTGCACCAACTTCGCGTCGCGGGCCGACGCGGCGCGGAGCAGCACGAGGCCGGCGTGTTCGTCCACGTCCGCCTCCCGTCGGTCCGGGTGAGCTTCCAGGTCGGCCGGATCGTGGTCGATGCCGCGGGCCAGCGCGCGCTCGTGTCGACGGCGGCGACTTGGGCCTCGAGGAGCCGGGAGCGCGCGCCCCGGCTCGCCGTCGTCGACCTCGGCCGGGCGACGCTGGGTGGCGAGCTCGAGCTCGAGCGCGACGCGAGCGCGCTCGCGCTCACCGAAGAGACCGTCTTCGTCTTCCTGCGCGGCCCCGACATCGCGCGCCGCCTGAGCGCGTCGGACCTCGCCGACCAGGGCCAGTCGTTCCACCCGGGCGTCGTCGACGCCGCCGTCCTGGGGCGCAGGGTGGTCGGGCTCCTCGACCCGTCGCGCGAAGGGGCCGCCGTGGCGCTCGACGCCGGCACGCTCGCGGAGGTGTGGCGCGTCCCGGCTCCAGGGGGCTCGAGCAGCCCCGGGTTGGCGAGGACGCTCAGCGGCGGGCTGCTGCTCGGGGGCGCGTACGTCCGGGCCGACGGCGAGCTGCGTGGGCTCTCCAGGCACCTCCTCCACGCCGCCGCGCTCACCGCGCCGCCGGCGCCGTCGCACCCCGGCCGCGAGGGGGGCCGCCCCTACTACGCCCCGCGGCACCCCTCGCTGCCCGTGGCCTTCACGGCCAGGAGCGTGGCGAAGGACCAGCGCCTCCACGTGATGCTCGAGGTCCGCGACCTGATCGAGGACAGGGTCGTGCTCGAGCTCCCCGTCAGCCGCGTGAGCGGGAGGTACAACCCGGTCCACAGCGACTGGACCCCTCCGATCGCGGCCGCCGGGGACCGCGTCGTGATCGCGGTGGGAGACCGGGTCCACGTGCTGTCGTTGCCGGTGGAGCGGCTCGGCGCGGTCCCTCGGCCGCTCGAGCTGGAGCCCGCGTTCGAGCGGCCGCCGACGCTCCGCCATACGGATCCGCCGGCCACGCTCCCGGTCGCCGCGGGGGGTGGCGCGGCCGAGGTGCGCTTCTCGCTCGAGGGGGCCGTCCCCGGCGTGACCGTCGATGCCGCGAACGGCGCCGTGACGGTCGATCCCGGGGCCGCGTGGCGGCACTTCTTGAGCTCGATCAAGGGGCCCCCGGGCTGGCAGGACGACCGCGTCCGCCCGTATTGCAAGCTCCTCGGGCTCGATGACGACTCGTTCCTCGTGTTCGTCGAGGCCCGCGTCGCCGCTCGCGACGCCAGGCAGCAACAGGCGTCGACCGCGGTCGTCGCGGTCGTCCAGGGCCCCATGGCGGAGGTCACGGCCGCGTGGGAGGCCATCGAGGCGCGCGCCGCCGCGGAGCGGCGGCAGCAGGCGCTGCAGCAGCAGGCGGCGGGTGAGCCCGGCGCGGCGGCGGCGCTCCAGGCGCTGCGGCACGAGCTCGACGTCGTGCGCCTGGAGGGCGGGCAGCGCGTGACCTCGCTCACGGCCGAGCTGGCGCACGTCCGTGAGGCGCTCGACGCCCTCCGCGCCGAGCGGCAGGACGCGGGCGGCGGCGGTGACCTCGACGCGCTCCGGCGCGACCTCGACGCGCTCCGGCGCGAGCTCGAGGCGGCGCGGAAGGAGCCGCGGGAGCCCGCGCCGGCCGGGACGCCGGTCGAAGGCGCGCCCTCTCCGCTCTCGGTGCCGGGCGTGCTGCTCGGCGGCCTCGTGCTGGCGATCGCCGCCTTCGCGCTCGGGCGCACGTCTCGCTCGTCCACGCCGCCGGCCGTCAGGTGACCGGCGCGTCGTCCCGGCGCCCCAGCGCCGCGTAGAGCACCGGCAAGACGACGAGGGTCAGCGCCGTCGACGTGAGCACGCCGCCGATCACGACGGTGGCCAGCGGGCGCTGCACCTCGGCGCCGACGCCCGTGTTGAGCGCCATGGGCAGGAAGCCCAGGCTGGCGACGAGCGAGGTCATGAGCACTGGCCGCAGGCGGCCGATGGCGGCCTGCTCGACCGCCTCGCGCAGGGGGAGGCCGTCGGCCAGGCGCTGACGGATCGTCGACACGAGGACCATGTCGGCGAGGACCGAGACGCCGCACAGGGCCACGAAGCCGACGGCGGCCGAGATGCTGAAGGGCAGCCCGCGCAGCCACAGGGCGGCCACCCCGCCCACGGCGGCCAGCGGGACGCCCGTGAACACGCGCAGGGCGTCGACGAGCCGGCCGTAGGTCAGGTAGAGGAGCGCGAGCACGAGGCCGAGCGCCAGGGGGACGACGACCAGGAGGCGCCGGCGCGCGCGGACGAGGTGCTCGAACTGGCCGCCGAAGTCGACGTGGTAGCCGGGCGGGAGGGGGACCTGCTCGGCGAGGGCGGCCTCGACGTCGGCCACGAAGCCGGCCACGTCGCGGCCGCGGGCGTTGGCCTGCACGACGACGCGGCGCCGGCCCCACTCGCGGTGGACCGTCGACGGGCCGTCGACGACCTCCATGGTGGCCAGGCGCGAGAGCGCCACGCGCTCGCCCGTCGGGGCGGCGACGAGCACGCGCCCGAGCGCCACGGGGTCGGTGCGGTAGCGCGGGTCGAGGCGCACGGCGAGGTCGAACCGCTGCTGGCCCTGGATCACCTCGCCCACGACCTTCGTGCCGACCATGGCCACGGCGTCGAGCACGCGGCTCACCGGCACGCCCAGGCGCGAGCAGGCCTCGCGGTCGACGGTGATCCGCAGGACGGGCGCGCCCGTGACCTGCTCGGCGGCCACGTCGGCCGCGCCCGGGACGCGGGCGATCACGGCGGCCACCTCCTGCGCCTTCTCGCGCAGGACCTCGAGGTCGTCGCCGAAGACCTTCACGCCCAGGTCGCCGCGGATCCCGGCGATCATCTCGTTGACGCGCATCTCGATCGGCTGGCTGAAGATCGCCCGCATGCCGGGCAGCCGCCCGACGACGGCCGACATGGCGCGGACGAGGTCGTCCTGCGTGCGCGCCTTCGTCCAGCCGGCCCTCGGGCGCAGGGTCACGAACACGTCCGAGAGCTCGACCCCCATGGGATCGGTCGCCACCTCGGCCGTGCCCGTGCGCGTCCACACGCGCTCGACCTCGTCGGGGAACGCCTCCAGCAGGACCTTCTCGATCCTCAGGCCGTAGCGCACGCTCTCCTCGAGCGAGACCGACGCCAGGCGCACCGTGTTGATCACGACCGCGCCCTCGCGCAGCCGCGGCACGAACTCGGCCCCGAGGCGCGTCGCGAGGAGGCTCCCGCCGGCGAGCGCCGCGCAGGCGACCGCCAGCACGACGAGCGGCCGGTCGAGGGCGGCGCGCAGGACCGGCCGGTAGAGCGCCTCGAGGGCGCGCACGAGGCGCGGGCGCTCGTCGCCCGCCCCGGCGCCGCGCCGCAGGCCCAGGCTGGCGAGCACCGGCATGAGCGTGAGCGAGAGGACCATGGAGCCCAGGAGCGCGAAGATCACCGTCAGCGCCATGGGCCGGAAGAGCTTCCCCTCGACGCCCTCGAGCGTGAGGATCGGCAGGTAGACGATCGCGATGATCATCTCCCCGAAGAGCGTCGGGCGGCGCACCTCGACGGCGGCGTCGCGCACGACCTGGAGCACGGAGCGCCCGCTCCGGTCCTCGTCGAGGCGGCGCTTGGCGTTCTCGACCATGATCACCGAGCTGTCGACGACGAGGCCGAAGTCGATCGCGCCCAGGCTCATGAGGCTCCCGGCCACGCCGGCGCGGAGCATGAGGTCGAACGCGCAGAGCATGGAGAGCGGGATCGCCAGCGCCACGATCAGCCCGGCCCGCACGCTGCCCAGGAACACGAACAGCACGGCCACGACGAGCAGGGCGCCCTCGAGCAGGTTCGTGCGCACCGTCTCGAGCACCTGGTCGACGAGCGTCGTGCGCTGGTAGACCGGCTCGACCTCGATCCCTGGAGGCAGGCTCTTCTTCGCCTGCTCGAGGCGCTCGGCCAGGCGCAGGGTCACGGCGCGCCCGTTCTCGCCCGAGAGCACGAAGCCGAGCCCCAGGACCACCTCGCCCCGGCCGTCGGCCGTGACGGCGCCGCGGCGGACCTCGTGGCCCTCCTCGACCTTCGCCACGTCGCGCACGCGCACCGGCGCGCCGTCGCGCGCGCGGAGCACGATCCCGGCCACGTCGTCCGTGGTGCTCGCCAGGCCGAGGCCCTGGACCAGCATGGCCTCGCCCGAGGGCGCGGTGAGGACGCCGCCGCCGGCGCTCTGGTTGTTCTGGCGCAGGGCGTCCACGACGTCGTCGCAGGTCAGGTCGTGCTTCACCAGCAGGTCGGGGTCGAGGACGACGTGGACCTGCTTGACCGCGCCGCCCCAGGCGTTGACCTCGGCCACGCCGCGCACCGACCTGAGCTGGGGGCGCACGATCCAGTCGTGGGCCGTGCGCAGCTCCTCGAGCGTCTTGCCCTCGCCCTTCACCAGGTAGTGGAACGCCTCGCCCAGGCCCGTCGCCACCGGGCCGAGGACCGGCGGGCCGACGCCGTCGGGGAGCGCCGCCTCGTGCAGGCGCTCGCCCACGACCTGCCGGGCGCGCCACACGTCGCTCCCGTCCTCGAAGATCAGCGTCACCTGCGAGAGCGCGAACTTGGAGATCGAGCGCACCTCGAGGAGGCCCGGCAGCCCCGAGAGCACCTGCTCGACCGGGAACGTGATCTGCCGCTCGACCTCCTCGGGCGAGAGGTTCGGCGCGACGGTGTTGACGGTCACCTGCACCGGGGTCGTGTCGGGGAAGGCGTCGAGCGGCAGGTCGCGCAGGGCGACGAGGCCGGCCACGACGAGGAGGCCGGTGAGGAGGAGGACGACGGCGCGGTGCTGCAGCGACGCGTCGACGACGCGCGTGAGGAGGTCGGGGGCGTCGTCGTGGGTCACGGGGCGTCCAGGAGCGGGGAGGCGCTCACTACTCCTCGCCCTCGCAGCACCCCGCCCCGATGCTCCCCTTCAGGATCTCCGTCTTCAGCAGGAAGCTCCCCGTCGTCACCACCGGCTCGCCGGCCTCGAGGCCGTCCAGCACCTCGTACGCCCCCGGCGTCGCGCAGCCGAGGGTCACCTTGCGCGGCTCGTAGACGGTGTCGCTCTGGCGCACGAAGACGACGTTGCAGCACCCCTCCCACTGCACGGCCTCGCGCGGGACCAGGACGACGTCGTCCTCCTGGTGGAGCGTGATCCGGGCCTTGCCGAACAGGTTGGCGCGGAGGCGGCCGTCCTGGTTCTCGAGGACCGCGCGCGCCGGCACGGTGCGCGTGCGCGCGTCGACCGCCGGGCTGACCCAGTCGAGCTTGCCCGCGACCGCGAGCCCCCGGGGGGCCTCGACGGTGACAACGACCGCCTGGCCCGGCCGCACGCGCGGGTGCTCCTCCTCGGGCACGTCGATCAGGGCCCACATGCGCGAGGGGTCGGCGACGACGAGCAGCGCCTCGCCCGCCTGCACGACCTCGCCCACGACGGCGTGGCGCTCGACGACCTCGCCGGCGAAGGGCGCCCGAACGGTCAGGAGCGGCCCGGGCGCCGCGCCCGCCGCGAGCGCCTCGAGGCGCGCCGCCTCGAGGCCGAGGTTCTGCAGGCGCTGCCGCGCGCGCACGAGCGCCACCTGCGCCTCGGTCAGGCGCGTCTCGGCGTCGACCACCGCGCGCTGCGTGCCGACGCCCCGCTCGGCCAGGCCGACCTCGCGCGCGTGGTTCCGCGCCCACAGCGCGGCCAGCGCGCTCGCCTCGGCGAGGGCCGACTCGGCCTCGCCGACGGCGGCCGAGTCGAGCGTGAGCAGGACGTCGCCCGCGGCCACGCGGCGGCCGAGGTCCGCCGCGACCGACACGATCACGCCCGGCGCGCGCGCGGCCACGTGGGCGAAGCGGTCGGCGTCCCACGCGACGCGCGCGTTGCACGTGAGCACCTCGCGGAACGGGCGCCGCTCGGCGGCGACCACCTCGAGGCCCACCTCGCGCGCGACCTCGGGGGTCTTCAGGCGCACGCGCAGCGTGTGCGTGAGGCAGGCCGGGCTCGGCGGCCGGGCGCTCCGGTCGGCGCCGGTCGGGTCGTGGACGACCGTGAGCGAGCGCTCCGGCGCCGGCGGCGCCCGCGTCGGCCGGCAGGCCGTGCACTGCGACTCCGGCAGGGCGTGCTCGCGGCACCAGTCGCCGACCGCCTGGAAGACCGCGGCCAGGTCCGGCCGGCAGCGCGTGCACATGGCCGCCGGCACCCCGTGCGCGCCGCACGCGCCGCGCGCCTGCACGAGGGCGGGCGAGCACACGAAGCAGTCGGCCTCGGCCACACCGTGCTCGTCGCACCACTCGCCCGGAGCCACGCCCGGCGCGTGCGCCGGGGGCGCGGCCCCGCGCCGCGAGAGGACGACGGCGCGGTAGCTCATCCCGCCCAGCAGCAGGACCAGCGCGCAGGCGAGCCAGGCGTTCTTCGTCACGCGCAGGCAGGGTAGCAGCCGGCGCGCAGGCCGTGGAGACGCCGGGCGTTGCGGGCGCGCCGCGGCAGGTCGCCGGGGGCGAGGCTACGATCCTCGCGTGGACGTCGCGGCCGAGACGGACGAGGTCCGCGCGCGCGCGCCCGGCGCGTTCCGGGTGGTCGCGGCCGCGCTGGTCGCCGGGGTCGTGACCGAGGTCCTGCTGGCGGAGGCCTTCGCGGCGAGCCTCGGTCCGTGGAGCCCGTCCGTCGCGCGCGTGGCCGCGGCCGCCGGCTTCGGCCTGGGCCTCGGCCTGGCGCTCGGGTTGGGCGAGGCGCTCGGCTGGCGCTTCGGGCGCGTCGTGGGCCTCGTGGCGCTGGTCGTCGCGGCGCCGCTCGCCCTGCTCGGCGGGGCCTACGCGGTCGAGTGGCTGCAAGACCTGAGCGTGCCCGCGGCCACCGGCCGCGCGGTCGCCGGGCTCGAGCGGGGCGCCGCCGCCGCGCTCGCCGGGTTCGCGGCGCTCGCCCTGGGCCCCCTCCTCCTGGCGCGCTGGCGCGGCGCGAGCCTCGTCGGGCAGGCCGCCGCTGCCGCCGCCGGAGGCCTCGCGTGCGCCCTCACGCTCCTGGCCTGGCCGGGGCCGGCCCAGGCGCTGACGCCGGGCGACCTGGCCCTCCTCCTCGGGGCGCGCGGCGTCGCCTTGCCGCTCGCGCTGGCCCTGGGCGACCTCCTGGCGCGGCTGGCCCTGCGGGCGCTCGGGCAGGCGCCCCGCCCCCGTCCGCGCCGACCGGGCGGGTGGCGGGCCCGCGCCGTCGCCGTCGTCGCGCTGGCCGCGTGGAGCGCGGCGTTCGCCGCGCGCGAGCAGCCCTGGGCCGTGGTCGCAGCGCGGGCGCAGGCCCCGCTGGCCTCGCCCGCGGGGCTCCGGGCGCGCGCGGCGGCGCTCGTCGGCTCGCGCCGGGTCGTGGCGCCACCGTGGGCCGCATGGCCACACGCGGGGACCGGCATCTATCACCGCGCGCTGTACAGGCACCCGGAAGCGCGGCTCCGAGAGGCGGTGCGCCTCGACCGGCTCGCCGCGGCGCGGGGGCACGTCCCGTCCATGCTGGCGCTGGACGCGGCGCTCGGCGGGGACGTCACCGCAGGGTTCTCGGGGTTCCGGGCGCCGCCGACGTACGACGAGCGGCGCGAGTGCGTCGCCTGGCTCCGGCGCGCCGCCGACGCGGATGACGTCGAGGCCATGCGCCGACTCGGCGGGCGCCTCCTCGACGGCTGGGAGGACCGTTCGCACTGGCGGCCGGGGTCCAACCTGCTCTTGACGGTCGAGCCAGACGAGCGCGAGGCCCTGGCGCGCGAGGGCCTGGGCTGGCTCCGCACGGCGGCCGAGCGGGGCGCCGATGAGGCCGCTCAGGACCTCTTCGGACACCTGCGGCGCCGCCGCGACCTCCATGAGGCGGCCGCCTGGGGCCGGCGCCTGGGCCCGCGGCGGGCCGAGATCCGCGACGACCTCCACGAGCTGCTCCTCGAGCGCCCCGACCTGCGGCGCGCCTCGGACGACACGTTCCTCGACGCGCTCGAGGACGACCGTAGCCTCTCCACCGCCGGCCTCCAGGCGCTGCGGCCCGTGCTCCGCTTCGCGGGAGACCTGCCTCCCGAGCTCGACGCGGCCGTGCGGCTCCTCGAGCTCCGCCAGGCGGCGCCGGCGCGCGCGCTCGCCGAGCGGGCCCTGGCGCAGGACCCGACGGACGTGGTCGCGAACAACGTCATGGCAGCGCTCTACCTCGGCGAGGGGCTCGCGCGGCCGGCGCTGACCCACGCCCGGGTGCAGGTGGCCGCCGCATACCTGCGTCGGGCCGAGCGGGCGTGGCCCGGCGATCCCTCGACCGACGTGAACCTCGCCGCCTGCGAGGTCCTGCTGCTGCTGCGCGGCGGGCATCACACGGGCCGCTGGGCGTACTCGGCCCTCCGCCGGCTGCACCTCGCGACCTCCCTCGCCGACGACCCGGTCCTGCGGACGTCGCGGGCCGCGGTCGAGCGGATGCTCGCCGAGCGTGGGGTCACCTGGGCCGTGCACCTCGACGACGCGCGCGGTTGGCACTCGCACCGGCTGCTGCGGGCCGCCGACCGGCGACGGGCGGCCGGCGAGGACGCCCTCGCCCTGCAGGGTTACACCGAGGCCCTGCTGCACGGGCCGGCCAACGACGAGGCGCGTGCGTCGCGCGCCTGGCTCCGCGCGTCGTGCGGGGCGCTCGAGGAGGCGCTCGACGACTGCTCGCAGGCCCTCGCGCTCGACCCGCGCCGCGACGTGACGCTCGGCCTGCGCGGCCGGCTGCGGGTGCTCCTGGGCGACCGCGCGGGCGGCCTCGACGACCTCGCGCGGGCAGCCGGTCTCGAGCGCGGGGAGCCCTGGGCCGCCCTGTGGCTGGCCTGGCTCACGGGCGACGCGCGGCGCCTGCGAGTCGCGCCCGCGCGGGGCTGGGTGGGGGTGCTCGTGCGCCACGGCCGGGGCGAGGTCGACGACCGGGGCCTGCTCGCGGCCGCGCTCGCCGCGCCGGGCAAGGACCCTCAAGTCTCGCGCCTGTGCGTCGTCCACTGCGTGCTCGGGCTCGCCGCCGAGCGCGCGGGGGACCTCGACGCCGCCCGCGCGCGCTACGCGACGAGCGTGGCCTTCGGCCAGCGCCGCTGGGCGCAGCACGCGTGGGCCGCCGCGCGGCTGGCGCAGCTCGACCTGGACGGGCGCCGGTGAGCGACGCCGCCGCGGGGCCCGGCGCCTTCCGGATCGGCGTCGCGGCGCTCGCCGCCGGCGTCCGCGGGCTGGCGGGTCTGCTCGCGGTCCGCGAGGTGCTGGTGTGGCTAGCCCTGGGGGGCGATACCCGGTCGCCAGGGGCTCATCGGCTGACGTGCCCGGCGCGGCGCGGGAGGACAGCTCCTCAGGCCTTCTGCACCGGCAGCCGCCCCGACTGGATGTCGTCGAGGCGCCGCATGCCCTCGAGCAGGAGCGAGGTCGTGTCCTTGAAGAAGCTCCGCTCGCCCTCCGGCCGCTCGGCCGGCTCGAAGCCGAACTGGCCCGAGGTCCAGGTGAGGAACTCGTAGAACCCCTCCTCGGGCTCGGTCCAGGTGGCGCCCAGGCTCCAGATCTGGCCCTCGTGGAAGAACACCTCGAGCGTGCGCGCGCCCTCGGTGATCTTGAGGGCGCCGGTGCGGGCGGTCACGGTGATCGCCTGGATCAGCTCCGTCGGGCCGATCATCGTCAGGTTGCCCGTGACGGCCTTCCCCGTCTCGTCGCTGAACTGCTTCGAGAGCTTGTTGAGCCGCAGGGCGAGCAGCTTGGAGAAGTAGCGGTTCAGCACCGGGTTCCTGGCCAGGAGCGCGTCGAAGTCGGCCTTGAGGACCGTGAGCGTCTTGACCTCGTCGCGCGCGCGGATCGTGGCGCTGCACGGGTCGCCCGTGAGCAGCGACATCTCGCCGAAGCACTCGCCCACCGACAGGATCCCGAGCAGCTTCTCCTGCCCGTCGTCGCCCGGCTTGAGCACCTCGACCTGGCCCTTGACGATGATCGACAGGGCGCGGCCCGGCTCGCCGTAGGTGATGATCCGCTCGCCCGGCGCGTGCTCGGTGTCGCGGATCATGGGGCTGATCTTGTCGAGCTGCCGGTCGGGCAGCGACGCGAAGAGCGGGATCGACCGGAGCGACACGAGGCGGCGGGTCTTCTGCGGGTCGCGCTTGACCTCGCCCATGCTCTCCAGCTGGAAGCCGGCCTGCGCCCGCCCGCCGCGGCAGCCCCGGCACAGGAGCACGCTGTCCGCCGCGCCCGCGCCCGCCGTGAGCTTGATCGTCCAGGGGAGCAGGTCGGCCAGGGCGATCGCGCAGATGGCGTCGCTCTCGTCGGTGACCACCTCGGGGAGCGAGAGGGTCATCCGGTCGCCGACCTTGAAGATCGGGCAGTCGTGGACCTGCTCGACGGCGGCGACGACCTTCCTCGGCATGCTCCCCCCGGACGCTACGACCTGAGGTCGTACCTTTCGCGCCGAGCCGTGTCAAACGAGGCGGGAGGCCGCGATGACCGCCGCCGATGTTCGCCGCCGCCGTTTGCCCGGCCCGGCCGGAGGGGCTAAGCTCGTGCGTTGCCTGAAGGTCCCCATGCCCCACGACTTCACAGCGTCCGGCGGCGCGCGCGGCGCCTCGGGGGTCGCCGACGTCGGCTCCGACGCCCTGCGCTTCGCCCTGGCGACGCTCGCCGCGGGGGTCCGCGCGCTGCACGGCGACGCGCTGCAGGACACCCCGCGCGAGGAGATGCTCGAGGACCTCTCGCACATCTTCGGCGGGCCCGACGAGCTCAAGGGGGCGCTGGAGGAGGCCTTCGAGCGCAGCCTCCAGACGCTCGTGATCGGCCTCAAGCAGGCCTGGCTGGTCGGCTCCATGGAGACCGCCGACGGCCGCGACCTGTGCGAGGCCTTCGGCGAGCACCTGCGCGGCCCGTTCGCGGCCGAGTCCGGCCTCGAGGGGCGCCTGTTCATCGACTTCCTCGACGGCTTCTTCCTCGACTACGACACGGCGCGCGAGGCCGGCACGTCGATCCTCGGCCTGCCCGACATGGACGGGCCGCAGCTCTTCGCGCAGCTCCTCGACGCCGCCGCCGTCGTGCCCGCGCACGAGCTCGCCGCGCGCGCCACCGAGGCGATCCAGCGCGGGCTCCTCGAGCACGCGCAGCTCGAGGAGGAGCACCCGATCATCCGCTTCGGCTGCTGGCAGGACCTGCTGGCCGACGGGCTCCACTGGCACTTCACGGACGTCGTCCGCGGGCACCCGAGCTGGTCGCGCTACCTCGACGCGACCGACCCCGAGCGCCTCGACCGCGTCGAGGCGCGGGCGATCGCCTCGCGCGACGACGAGGGGCGCGAGCGGGTGGCCCTCCTGCGCGACCTCGGCGAGCGGCGCGCGCTCTACCAGGAGCGGACGGGCGAGGTCCTGCCCAACCGCGAGTGGCTGTTCGACATCGCCGACCGCCTCGAGGAGACCGAGGAGGCGGTCGAGAGCGACCTCCTCAAGGGCAAGCCGATCTCGGGGCACGACCTGCCGAAGATCGTGGCCGCCGCGGTGGCGAAGATCCACGACCGGCTGGGGACGACGCCCGTCGGCCGCCTCTCCGACGCGATGGCGCAGCCGGCCCCCGGCGCGGTCGACGTCCTGCGGCGCGCGCGGCGCGACTTCCGCCGCAGCCACTGGCAGGGGCCCGACTACGGCGACGCGGCCCTGCAGCTCGCGGGCGCGCTCCTGCCGCTCGTCGGCCCGCGGGCCGCCGAGCGCTACTACCGGGAGGCGGCGGCGTTCGGCGCCGACCGCGCGACCGCCGAGTACGGCCTGTTCCTGGTCGAGCTCTTCTCGCAGGACTTCCCCGCGGCGCTCGAGCACCTCAAGGTCGCCGCGAGCCTCAGCCCCGAGCGCTTCGCGCCGTTCGACCTCGGCCGCTACCCGCCCAGGGCGATCCTCGGCGCGGGCGGCGGCGGCCCGGTGTTCCTCGTCGACCGCCCCGAGGGCGAGGCCGGCGAGGAGGCGGTGGTCAAGTGCCTGTGGGACGCGGTGCGCGTCGTCGACCCGCGGCCGGGCCTCAAGCCGCTCGCCGAGCTGGCGCGCGCGGGCGTGGGCGGCTTCCCGCGCCTCCTGCACCTCGGCGTGCACCTCAAGGAGTTCCCCTACGTCGTCACGGCGCACGTCGAGGGCGACGACCTCGACCGCTTCCGCGAGATGCGCGGCGGCGACACGCCCGGCTCGGTCGTGGCGATGATCGGCGAGAAGGTCGCCGGGACGCTGCGCGACCTCCACGCGGCGGGGCTCGTCCACAACAACCTCAAGCCGGGCAACGTGCGCGTCGGCGCGGGCGAGGAGGGCCTCTCGGTCACGCTCCTCGACCCGTGCGTCCCCAACGTGCTCATGGCGGCCCCCGGCCGGGTGCAGGGCGTGCGCCGCCTGCTCGCCTGGTCGCGCGCCGGCCGGGTGATCGCGGAGGCGTTCGCGACGTTCACGGCGCCCGAGGTGGTCCGCGGCGGCGTGGAGGCGTCGAGCCCGGCGGCCGACGTCTACTCGCTCGGCGCCGTCCTCTACAAGCTGGCGACGGGCGCGCCCCCGCGGCCGGCCGACCCGGCGCTGCTGCCGACCGCGCTGCGCGACGTCGTCATGCGCTGCCTCGACAAGGACGCGGCGCGCCGCCCGTCGGCGGACGAGGCGCAGCGCCTGCTCGAGGAGGCGCAGGCGCTCCCCGACGAGCCCGCGCCGGCGCGCAGGCCCTCGGCGCGCGCCCCCGCGGCGCCCCCGCGCGCGGAGCCGCCCCGGCCGGCGCCGACGGCCGCGCCGCAGGTCGCCGCGCCCGACCCGTTCGACGATCCGTTCGCGGCCCACCAGGCCGAGCCCTTCGCCGCGGCCGGCGCCGCCGACCCGTTCGCCCCGGCCACGGGGGACCCGTTCGGGGCGCCCGTCGGCGCCGACCCGTTCGGGGCGCCTGCCGGGGCGGACCCGTTCGGGGCGCCCGTCGGGGCCGATCCGTTCGGGGCGCCTGCCGGGGCCGACCCGTTCGGGGCGCCTGCCGGGGCGGATCCGTTCGGGGCGCCCGCCGGGGCCGATCCGTTCGGGGCGCCTGCCGGGGCCGATCCGTTCGGGGCGCCTGCCGGGGCCGACCCGTTCGGGGCGCCTGCCGGGGCCGACCCGTTCGGCGACCCGTTCGGAGCGCCTGCCGGGGCCGACCCGTTCGGCGCCCCGCTCGGCGACCCGTTCGGGGCGCCCGCCGGGGGGGACCCGTTCGGCGCCCCGCTCGGCGACCCGTTCGGTGCGCCCGCGGGCGCCGATCCGTTCGGCGCCCCGCTCGGTGATCCGTTCGCCGCCCCTGCGGGCGCAGATCCCTTCGCCATGCCGGCTGGCTTCGCGCCCGACCCGTTCGCGGCGGCCCCCGCCGAGGAGGACGAGGAGGAGCCGCTCGACCCGTCCGAGGCGCTGGCGCTGCTCGAGAACCTGATGGGGAGCGGCGCCGGCACGAAGAAGGCTCCGAAGCCGGCGCCGAAGAAGCCGGCGGCGCCTCAGGGTCGGCCCGCCGCGGGCGGCCAGGGTCGGGGCGCCCCGGGTCGGCCCGCGGCCCCGCCGACGCGCGGGCCGTTCGCCGCTCCCGCCGACCCGTTCTCCGCTCCGGCGCCGGGCTTCGCCGACCCGTTCGCCGCCCAGCCCGCCGACCCCTTCGGCGCGGCGGCTGACCCGTTCGCGCTGCCGCCGGGGGCGGCCGACCCGTTCGCCGCGCCTCCCATGGGCGTGGACCCGTTCGCCGCGGCCGCCGACCCGTTCGCCGCGGCGCAGGGCGCCGACCCGTTCGCCGCGGCGCAGGGCGCCGACCCGTTCGCCGCGGCGCAGGGCGCCGACCCGTTCGCCGCCCAGGACGACCGGTCCGTCTCGGCGGGCGGGCTGTGGCTCTCGGAGGAGGTCGAGCAGCCGAAGGCCCCGCCACCGGCCCCGGCGCCGACCAAGGCGGCCAAGCCCGCCGCCAAGGCGGGCGGCGGCGCGCGCGGGAAGAAGCAGCAGGCCGAGGACGAGTTCGGCCTCGTCGTCTCGGGCCTGAGCCTGCCGTCGAAGCGCGACGCGGCCGTGCAGATCATCATGCGGGTCCGCGGCATGAGCGAGGACGAGGCCCGCGACCTGTGCCGGTCGCCGGTCGTGCCGGTGATCAAGAAGGGGACCAAGGCGGAGGTCGACGAGGCGGAGGCCCTCTTCAAGGAGGCCAAGATCCAGTGCCGCGTCACGACCAAGAAGAAGCGCACGTAGCGGCCGGCAGCCCGGGCGCGGCCGACGGGTCTTCAGCGCCTCCCGGCCCCTGTTAGACTCTCCCCTTCTTGACCCCCCGCCCCCCCGCGGGCGCGCGAGCGAGGAGGACACCCCACGTGAGCCAGGACACCGCCCGGATCGAGGCCCTCTACCAGTCGTCGGCCGCCCGCCACGCCCGCGCCCGCGAGCGGCTGGGCCGTCCCCTGACCCTGGCCGAGAAGGTCCTCTGGGCGCACATGCGCGACGTCGAGGGCCCGCTGCCCGAGCGCGGCGCGTCGTTCCTCGAGCTGCACCCCGACCGCGTCGCCATGCAGGACGCGACGGCGCAGATGGCGCTCCTGCAGTTCATGCTCGCCGGCAAGGACGAGGCCGCCGTCCCCACGACGGTCCACTGCGACCACCTGATCCAGGCGCGCGTCGGCGCGGCCAAGGACCTGAGCGAGGCCACGACCACCAACCGCGAGGTCTACGACTTCCTCGAGTCGGTCTCGCGCCGCTACGGGATCGGCTTCTGGAAGCCGGGGTCGGGGATCATCCACCAGGTCGTGCTCGAGAACTACGCGTTCCCGGGCGGCCTCATGATCGGCACCGACTCGCACACGCCCAACGCCGGCGGCATGGGCATGCTGGCGGTCGGCGTGGGCGGCTCCGACGCCGTCGACGCCATGGTCGGCCTGCCCTGGGAGGTGCTCTGCCCGCGCCTGATCGGCGTGAGGCTCACCGGCCAGCTCTCCGGCTGGACCTCGCCCAAGGACGTGATCCTGAAGATGGCCGAGATCCTCACGGTCGAGGGCGGCACGAACAAGATCATCGAGTACTTCGGCCCCGGCGTGCGCTCGATCAGCCTCACGGGCCGGGCCACGATCACGAACATGGGCGCCGAGGTCGGCGCCACCACGTCGGTCTTCCCCTTCGACGAGCGCACGGCGACCTACCTGCGCGCCACCGGCCGCGCCGACGTCGCGGCCCTGGCCGAGATGCACCGCGCGTTCCTCGTCGCGGACCCCGAGGTCGAGCAGGACCCGGGGCGCTGCTACGACCAGGTGATCGAGCTCGACCTCTCGACGCTCGAGCCGCACGTCGTCGGCCCCTACACGCCCGACCTGGCCCGGCCGGTGTCGCGCCTGGGCGAGGACGCGAAGAAGAACGGCTGGCCGGTCGAGCTCAAGGCCGCGCTCATCGGCTCGTGCACGAACTCGTCCTACGAGGACATCTCGCGCGCGGCCAGCCTCGCCCGCCAGGCGCGCGCCAAGGGCCTCAAGGCCAAGGTGCCGCTGCTGGTGAGCCCGGGCTCGGAGCAGATCCGCGCCACGATCGAGCGCGACGGGCAGCTCAAGGACCTGCTCGACGTGGGCGCGACCGTGCTCGCCAACGCCTGCGGGCCGTGCATCGGCCAGTGGAAGCGCGAGGACATCCAGCAGGGCGAGAAGAACTCGATCATCACGAGCTTCAACCGCAACTTCAAGAGCCGCAACGACGCGAACCCGGGCACGCACGCGTTCATCGCCAGCCCCGAGGTGGTCACGGCCTACGCCTTCTCGGGGACCTTCGACTGGAACCCCATGACCGACCCGCTGCCCGGCGCGGGGGTCACGCTCGAGGCGCCGTACGGCGACGAGCTCCCGTCGAAGGGCTTCGCCGCCGGCGACGCCGGCTACGTCGCGCCGGAGCCGGCCGGCAAGGACACGCAGGTGAAGGTCTCCCCCACGAGCGAGCGCCTGCAGCTCCTCGAGCCGTTCGCGCCCTGGGAGGGCAAGGACCTCGAAGACCTGGTCGTGCTGCTCAAGGCGGGCGGCAAGTGCACGACCGACCACATCTCGGCGGCCGGGCCGTGGCTGAAGTTCCGCGGCCACTTGCAGAACATCAGCGACAACACCCTGCTCACCGCCGTCAACGCCTTCACCGGCGACAGCACGGGCGTCGACGCGCTCGACGGCTCGCGGGGCAAGTCGTTCCCTGACCTGGCCAAGCGCTACAAGGCCGCCGGTCAGGGCTGGATCGTCGTCGGCGACTCGAACTACGGCGAGGGCTCGTCGCGTGAGCACGCGGCCATGAGCCCGCGCTTCCTCGGCTGCCGGGCCGTCGTCGTGCGCAGCTTCGCGCGCATCCACGAGACGAACCTCAAGAAGCAGGGCGTCCTGCCGCTGACCTTCGTCGACCCGGCCCACTACGAGAAGGTGCGCGAGGACGACCGCGTCTCGATCCTCGGCCTGACCTCGTTCACGCCCGGCGAGCCGCTCACCCTCCTCCTGAAGCACCAGGACGGGACGGAGGACCGGGTGCCCGTGAAGCACACCTTCACGGCCGAGCAGATCGAGTGGTTCAAGGCCGGCTCGGCGCTGAACCTGATCCGCAGGCGGCAGGGCTCGTAGGGGCGCGGCCTGCTCAGCGACCGGCCGCCGGGAGCTTCCGTCGGCCGGCGAGCTTCTCGAGCGCCAGCTGTCCGCACGCGGCGAGGATGTCGTCGCCGCGCGCGCGGCGGACGGTGACGTTCTCCACGCCGCCCGCCTGCAGGGCGGCCTGGAAGGCGGCCACGCGCTCGGGGGTCGGGCGCGCGTAGGGCGCGCCCTCGTGCGGGTTGAACGGGATCAGGTTCACCTTCACGCGGTCGAGGACCTCGCGGCAGCGGCGGGCGAGGGTGCGCGCGTGCGCGGGCTCGTCGTTCACGCCCGCGAGGAGCACGTACTCGAACGTCACGCGGCGCCGGCGCGGCAGGGGGAGCGTCCGCAGGAGGTCGAAGATCTCGCCCACGTCGTGCCGGCGGTTGACCGGCATGAGGCGGCCGCGGACCTCGTCGTCGGGCGCGTGGAGCGAGATCGCCAGGTTCACGCCGGTGCGCTCGAGGAACTCGGGGATCCGCTCGACGAGGCCGACGGTCGAGACGGTGATCCGCCGGGGCGGGAAGGCCAGGCCCGCGTCGTCCGTGAGGACGCGCAGGGCGGTGACGGTGGCCTCGATGTTGTGCAGGGGCTCGCCCATGCCCATGAACACGAGGTTCGTCAGCCGCCGATGGACCTCCCCGCCCTGCCCGCGGCCCATCTTGAGCACGCGCGCGTCGCCGCGGGCGACCAGCACGCGCTCGGCGGCGAGCACCTGCTCGGTGATCTCCCAGGCGGCGAGGTCGCGCACGAGGCCCATCGTGGCCGTGCGGCAGAAGCTGCAGCCCATGGCGCAGCCGACCTGGGTCGAGACGCAGAGCGTGCGGCGCTCGCCCTCGGGGATGATCACGCACTCGACGTCGCGCCCGTCCTCGAGCGCGAGGAGCATCTTGATCGTCCCGTCGGCGGCGGCCCGGGCGTCGGTCGCCTCGAGCCGCGGCAGGCGCGCGCTCGCCCGCAGGTCGTCGCGCAGCGCCGCCGGGAGGTCGGACATCACGTCGACCGAGTCGGCGAGGCGCCGCCACACCCAGCGGAACACCTGGTCGCCGCGGTACGCGGGGTGCCCCCGCGCCGCCAGCGCGGCGCGCAGCCCCTCGCGGTCGAGGTCCTTGAGGTTCAGGAGGGCCGCGGTCATCGCACGTCGAGCGTACCGCGCGAGGCGACCGTCGCACAGCCACCCCTGTCATGACCTGCTGAGACGGCGATCACCGAGGGCGCTCGGCGACCTCGGTGACCGCTCTCCCGCGCGCGGTGAGCGCGCGTTCAGTCGATCTTGACCTCGATGGGCGTCTCGGCCGGCGGGCTGGCCTGGCCGACGGCCTCGACCTGCTGCGTGGCCATCTCCTGCGCTAGGACCTCGGGCGGCGGCGGCGGCGCGAGGTGGATCTTGCGCTGGAGGACCTCCTCGAGCGCGATCTGGATCGGGTTGCGCGACTCGAGGTCGACCAGCTTGCGCTGCTTGCCCTTGACGAGCTCGCGGCACCGCTTCTGGATCAGCACCGTGAGCTCGAACGTGTTCCCGACGAGTTCCTTGGCGCGATCCCAACGCTGAAGGTCCACGGCGCGGCCTCTCCGGATCGAGTGCGGTGTGCCGCCCGCAGGCAGCACGTCGAAAGGACGTGGGGATGCCGACCACGGGCATCCCCACGAAGCGAGACAGGATACCCGATCTCCGGCCGCTGTCCAGGGGCCGGGCATTGGGCTTGCTGGCGCGGCCCGGGCGCTGGCGGCCTTGTGTCGGGCGCGCCACACGCCTACCCTGCGAGCGGGGGAACGCGGGACCGCCGTTGACCACGTCGTCGAAGCACGTCGCCTGCCCCGGCTGCCGGTTCCCGAACCTCCCCGGGTCGCTCGTGTGCCTCACGTGCAAGGCGCCGCTCCCCGGCGCGCACGACGACGACCCGGCCACCGAGCGCCTCCTCATGCCGCGCGGCCTGCCGGGGGTCCGGCCGCCCGCGCCGGAGCGGGTCCCCGACCAGCTCACCGACACCCTGCGCCGCCGCACGGTGGCCTGGCTCGTGTGCGACCCGTTCGACCCCGTGCCGCTGGGCGCCGTGCCCACGCTGTCGATCGGCCGGGGCCGCGAGTGCGGCCTGGTCCTGCCGCACACGGGCGTCTCGCGCGAGCACGCGATCGTGCGCGTCCTCGGGCGCACGATCCTGATCGAGGACCGCTCGACCTTCGGCACGTTCATCAACGGCCAGCGCGTGAGCACGCGGGAGCTCCAGGCGGGCGACCGCATCGCGATCGGCCCCTACGAGCTGCGCGTGGTGGCCGCCCAGGGCGGTCAGGACAGCGGCGAGGGCACCCGGCAGATGAAGGTCCCGCTCGTCGACCCCGAGGCGACCGCCATGGCGGGCAGCCTCGAGCGCGTCCCCGCCCTCGAGGTCCTGCAGGGGTTCGAGTTCCACGCGAAGACCGGCACCTTCCACGTGATCACGCCCGACGGCGTGGAGGGGGTCCTGACGATCATCGAGGGCCGCCCCGTGCACGCGCGCATGGGCGACCTCGTCGACGACGAGGCCGTCCTCGCCCTCGCCCTCCTGCGCGCCGGGCAGTTCCGGGTCCTCGCCGCGGCCGAGCCGGGGCCGCAGACGATCCGCGGCTCGCTCACGGAGCTCCTCCTCGAGGCCAACCGGCGCCTCGACGAGCGCGAGCGGTAGCGGTCAGCCGCCGGCCGCCTCCCAGGCGGCGTGGATCAGCTCGAGGGCGCGGTCCACGTCGGCCGGCGCCTCGAGCCGGTAGGCGATCCAGTCGGACGCCCGCGGGCGCGGGACGGCGCGCGGGTCGTCGCGCAGGGCGCGCTGGGCGGCGCGCGGCAGCCGCAGGTCGACCTCGCCGCCCGGGTGGAAGTGGGCGAACTCCCGCGCGCCGCGCCGGAACGCCAGGCCGCCGCCGAAGCGCGAGGGCGCCTCGCTCACGTCGGGCAGCGCCTCGAGGACGCGGTCGCGCAGGGCCTGCTCGAGCGCGTCAGGAGCGCTCGACGGTGAGCCCGACCTCCTGGCCAAACGACACCTCCAGGTTGTGCCCGTCGGGGTCCGCGATCAGGGCGTAATAGCCCACCGGCGGCCCCTCGTCGAGCGGTCCCAGGCGCAGGCGCCCCTCGGCCTTCGCGTCCGCCGCGAGGCGGTCGACCTCCTCGCGGCTCGCGCAGCCGACGCCGAGGTGCGCGATCCCGTCGAGGCGCGCCCCGACCTCGCGCGCCTCGATCAGCACGATCACGAACGGCCGCGTGGCGTCGCTCAGCCACACGACCCGCCGCCCGGGCGCCTCGCCGCGGGCGTGGACCACCTTCATGGCGGCGTAGCGCCCGTAGAAGGCCGCGCTGGCGTCGACGTCTCGCACGGTCAGGGCGACGTGGGTCAGGCCCAGGTCGGGTCGGGTCACGCGGCGACCTCCGGGTGAACGGATGCTACCCCGCCCGGTCAGGCGGCGCCGGCCATGGCCGAGGTCAGCGCGCGTCGAGCGCCTGGGCCAGGTCGAGCGCCCAGGCGGGGCACGTGCCCGGGACGTCGCGGTCCGCCCAGAAGAGCGGCTCGTCGCGCACGCGATGCCCGCGGAGGGTGTACCGCGCGGCCGGCGAGACCTCGACCAGGCGCTCGAGGCACCGCCGCGCCTCGTCCCACTGGCGCAGCCCGCCGTGCGCAAGCGCGCTGTAGAACAGGACCCAGGCGGCGTCCCCGCCGCCGCTCCGGAGGCGCAGGGGGGGCGAGGCCGCCGCCGCGCGCGGCAGCGTGGCCAGCGCCCCGGCGTGGTCGCCGACGGCCACCTGCAGGCGGGCCAGGGCGAGGGCCGCCGCGAGCGCCTCGGGGCGCCGCGCCGCGAACTCCACGGCCGCCGCGTGCCCGGCGCGCACGGCCGCCGGCGTCAGCGGCGCCCGGACCTCGAGCGCGTAGAGCACCCCCAGCGCCGCGCGCAGGGCCTCGTCGCGCGCCAGGGGGAGCGTCTCGTCGCGCGGGCCGGGCTCGGCCAGCGCCGCGATCGAGGCGCGCGTGGTCGCCGCGACCTCGGGGGAGACGTTGCGGGGGTCGAAGCTGGTCATGTAGGTCAGCGCCGCGGGCGGGTCGAGCTCGAAGGCCAGCGCCAGCGCGTCGAACCCGCCCGCGCGCAGCCGCCCGCCGAGGTTGTGGTCGTCGAGGTAGCCGCGGGCCGACAGGGGAGAGGCCCCGAGCGTGAGGCGGACCTCGTCCTGCGCCAGGACCTCGATCAGGCTCCTGCGCCGGCGCAGCTCGGCCGCGATCTGCCGCCGCGCGCGGTCGACGTCGCGCCCGAGCTGCTCCGCCGCGGCGAGCCGCTCCGCCGCGGCGGCGGCCAGGTCGGCCCGGGCCAGGCCCGCCGCCGCCTCGCCCAGCGCCTGGTGGAGCTCCTTGCGCAGGGCCGGGGGCAGGAGGTCCGCGTCGGCGCGGCGAGAGCGGAGGTCGAGCAGGGCCAGCGCATCGACGTCGCAGCCGGCGGCCTCCAGCCGGGCGTGGACCTCGCGCAGCAGGCAGAAGGCGCGCAGCGCCCGCTCCGCCGGCCGGCGGTCCGCGCCGTCGAGCGCCGCCAGCGCCGCCTGCACCTCGTCGCGCGCCCGCGCGGGCGCCCCGGCGACGAGCGCCTCGAGCGCCGCCGCCTCCAGGGTCGCCCAGCCGTCGGGGGCGGCGCGTCGCGCGCGCGCGAGCGCCGCCTGCGCCGCGTCGAGGCGCCCCGCCAGCGCCTCCAGCCGCGCGAGGCCCGCCCAGGCGGCGGGGTCCTCGGGCGACGCCCGGAGCGCGAGCAGGAGCGCCCGCCGCGCCGGGGCGAGCGCCGCCGCGTCGTCTCCGGCCACGGTCAGCCACGCCAGCCCCTCCGCGGTCAGTCGGGCGGCCACGCGGGCGTCCGGCGCGGGGTCGCTGACGGCGCCGAGCCGCGGGTGCCAGCGACCCCGCGCGCGGGCGGCGCCGGCGGCGGCCGCCGCCCCCGCCTCGTCGAGCCACAGCGCGCGCGCCCGGGCCTCGCCGACCTGCGCCGCCAGGTCGGGTGGGGCGAGCGCCGCGCCCCCGTCGGCGGCCATCACGACGACGAGCGGCGAGGGCGCCGGCCCGTCGCCCGCGAGGCGGGCGTGGCGCGAGAACGCCTCCGCCGCCGAGGGCGGCCAGCCCAGCGCGAGGGCCACCTCGCCCTCGAGCAGGCAGGCCTCCGCCTGCACCGGGGACGGGACCCGGTCGGGCGCGGGCGGGAGCGAGAGGGCGCGCACCTGCGCGAGCAGGTCGAGGAGCGCGTCGTCCTCGATGTCGCGCCGCCGACGCGCGGCGTCGACCTCGAGCGTCAGGGCCACGAGGCGCCCCTCCGGGGCGCCCTCGTCGGGCACGAGCGCCAGGGCGGCCGCGCGGACCGCCGGCGCGTCCGCGTCGGCGGCCAGCCCCGCGGCGGCCGCGGCCAGGCGGGCCCGGAGGAGCGGCGGCGCGGGGGCGACGAGGGTCAGCGCCTGCGCCGGGTCGCCCGAGGCCAGGACGGCCCAGGCCAGGAGCCAGGCGCGCCGGGCGGCGGGGTGGGCGAGCCAGGCGCGCGGGTCGTCGACCTCCGGCAGCGGCGCGGGCGCGCAGGCGTGCTCCGCCCGGGTCAGCGCCACGCGCGCGGCGTCGGCCTGGCCCGCGAGGAGCAGCGCGACGCCGCGCGCCTCCTCGACGTCGACGTCGGGCGGCGACCCCGGGGCGCTCCGCGCCGCCGCCGCGAGCGCCGCCTCGAAGCGCCGCCGGCGGGACCGCGGCCGGCAGCGGGGCGAGCGGCGCGGCGGCGCGCAGGGCCAGGGCGCGGTCGAGCGCCCGGCTGGCGGCGGCCTCGGCCGCCTCGAGGCGCTCGACCAGCGGCCCGCCCGCGCCCGTGGCGCGCAGACGGGCGGCCTCGGCCAGCGCGCGCGCGACCTGCTCGAGGAGGCGCGGCCCGCTCGCCGGCCCGAGGGTCGGCGTCCAGGCCTCCAGGTCGCCGACGAGCGCCTCGACCGCCCGGGCCCGCGCGCCCGCCCGCGCGGCGACCGCAGCGGCGCCGCCGCCCACCGCCGCCAGCAGGGCGAGGGCCACCCCGACGGCCGCGAGCGGTCGTCGCCGCGCTGCGCGCGCCACCTGCCGGGCGGCCTCGCGCGCGGAGCGGCGCCCGGCCGCCGCCGGGAGCGCCTCGACGGGCTCGCCGCGGAGGTGGCGCGCCAGGTCGTCGCGCAGGGCGGTCGCCGACGGGTAGCGCTGCTCGCGCGCCCTGGCCATGGCCCGCCGGCAGACCGCGTCGAGGTCGGCCGGGACCTCCGGTCTCCTCGCGCCGGGCCACTCGGGCTCCGCCGCGAGGACCTGCGCGAGGAGCGCCACCGCCGAGTCCGCCTCGAAGGGCGCCTGCCCGGTGAGCAGCTCGTAGAGGATCACGCCGACGCCGTAGACGTCGCAGCGCGCGTCGAGCCCGGCGCTGGGCTCCCCGCGCGCCTGCTCGGGGGCCATGTAGGCGGGCGTGCCCAGGAGCGCGCCCGTCCGCGTGAGCGTCTCGGCCTGCGCGTCCCACGCCAGGCCGAAGTCGATCAGCACCGGGGCGCCGTCGGGGCGCAGGATCACGTTCGACGGCTTGAGGTCGCGGTGCAGGAGCCCCTGCTCGTGCACGGCCGCCAGCGCCTGCGCCAGGTCGCGGGCGACCTCCGCGGCGCGGCGCGGCGCGAGCGGGCCGCGCGCGAGGACCCGGTCGAGCGGCTCGCCCGCGACGAGCTCCTGCACCATGTAGGGGCCGGCGGGCGTCCGGCCGACGAAGTGGACCTTCACGACCCCCGGGTGCTGGACGCGGCCCAGCGCCTCCGCCTCGCGCCAGAAGCGCTCGCTCGCGGTCGAGCCCGCGCCGCCGACCCCGCGCAGCAGCTTCAGGGCGAGGGGCCGCCCGAGCCGGGGGTCGGTGACCTCGTAGACCACCCCCATGCCGCCCTGGCCCAGAACGCGGACGACGGGGTAGGGGCCGATCTTGCCGGGGAGGCCCATGAGCGCGCATCATACGCGGGCCCCCGCGGGGGCCGCGCGGGGGTCCCCGTGGAGGCGCAGCTCAGGGTCGAGGAGGGGGCGGGCGCGGGCGCGGTCCACGCCCTGCAGCCGGGCCGCCCGCGCACGCTCGGGCGGCGGCCGGCGGCCGACCTGCCGCTCGAAGACCCCGCGGTCGCGCCGCGGCACGCGGCCGTCAAGCTGGAGGGGGGCCGGCTCCTCGTCGTGGACCTCGGCGGCGGCGCGGGCACCTTCCTCAACGACGCGCCGTTGCCGCCGCACGCCCCGCGCGAGGCCTGGGACGGCGACGCCCTGCGCCTGGGCGCGCACGTGCTCCGCGTCGAGCTCACGGGCGACGACGGGCGCCCCTGCCCGCGGCCGGCGGGCGCCGCGCCGGCGGAGGTCCCGGACGAGTTCGAGGTCCTGCGGCCGCTCGGCCGGGGCGCGGCCGGCGTCGTCCTCGTGGCGCGCCGCCGCGCGGACGGCCGGCTGGTCGCCCTCAAGCTCCTGGCCGAGCCGGTCGCCCCAGGGTCCCCCGAGCACGAGCGCTTCCTCCGCGAGGGGCGGCTCGCGGCCGGGCTGCGCAGCCCGCACGTCGTGGAGCTCCTGGAGGCGCGGGTCACGCCGGGGGGCGCGGCGCTGATCGTCATGGAGCTCGTCGAGGGGCCCTCGCTCGAGGCCGTCCTGCGCGCGCGCGGCGCGCTCCCGGTCGCGGAGGCGCTGCGGGTGGCCGCGCACGTCGC
Source organism: Planctomycetota bacterium (assembly GCA_023954375.1). Classification (GTDB taxonomy): domain Bacteria; phylum Planctomycetota; class J058; order J058; family J058; genus JAMLIC01. The sequence goes on along the minus strand of JAMLIC010000003.1, from coordinate 195,553 downwards.
GGCCGCGCTCGCCGTCACCGCCGCCGCGGGGGTCGTGCACCGCGACGTCAAGCCGGCCAACGTCCTGCTCGCGCCGGACGGGGCGGCGAAGCTGGCCGACTTCGGCGTGGCCCGCAGCCTGGCCCCGGGCGGCCGCTCGCTCACGCGCACCGGCCAGGGCCTGGGGACCATGGCCTACATGGCCCCCGAGCAGGTGTGGGACGCCAAGCGGGTCGACCCGCGCGCCGACCTCTACGGCCTCGGGGCCACGCTCTACCACATGCTGGCCGGGCGCCCGCCGTTCGACCCGCGCAGCGTCGAGGACCTCGAGCGCTCCCTCGCCGCGCCGCCGCCGCCCCTCGCGGCGGCGCGCCCGGACTGCCCGCCGGCGGTCGCCGACCTCGTCCACGGCCTCCTGCAGAAGGACCCCTTCGACCGCCGCCCGCCGAGCGCGCGGGCGCTCGGGCAGGCGCTGCGCGCGCTCATGGGGTGACCACGAACCACGGATCGGCTCTTCATTGGACGCGGAGGCAACGGAGAACGACGGAGGTCACGGAGGGGAGGTAGGGACGAGACCTCCGTGTCTTCGTGGACCTTCGTCGCCTCCGTGTCCCATGAAGAGCCCACACGGTGGACCCTCGATCACATCACCGGTCAGGGATCCTCGGCGAGGACCCCGAAGCCGGTGAAGTGGTCGGCGCGGACGAACGGGGCGCAGCGGGGGCAGAAGTGGAGGGTCGGCGGCCGGGTCTCGTCCTTGCTGCCCCACATCACGCAGGCGCCCTGGAAGGCGGAGAAGCTCCGCTCCGCGAACTGCTCGTCGGTGAGCCCGTGGGCGCAGTGCGGTCCGTTGTGCGTCTTGCCCTTGTAGAAGCGGCCGTGGTCGGCCAGGTCCAGCCCCGGGGGGGCGACGGTGCCCGCCTGCCGCAGGGCGTGGCCGAGCTCGTGCACGACGGTCGGGCTGATCCAGCCGGGCGTCGGCGTGAACACGACCGCCGCCAGGGCGCCCATGCTCCGGCCCTCCTTCGGCCCCAGGGCGACGTGCAGGTCGAGCCGCACCCGGACCGGGTGGCGGGTCGCGGCGTCGGTCGGCGCGGCGCCGGGGGGCGGCGCGCCGTCGCCCGCGACGACGCCGGCGAGCTTCACGGCGACCCGGAGGCGCCACTTGATCGTCAGGTCGTCGGGGCGGACGACGCCCGTCCGACCGTGGTCCGGGTGGCCCGGCGGCGCCTCGCTCGCCCAGACGCCCTCGATCAGGCAGTGCCGCCCGTCCTGCACGGCCACGGGGAGGAGGCGCGTCTCGGCCGAGCGCTCGATCGACCGGCCCGGGTCCTCGGGCGAGGTGAGGGTGAACTCGAGCGTCTGGCGGTGCGGGGCGCCGCCGGGTTGGTTGCCGTCGTAGACCCCGTCGACGACGACCACGTGGGCGCAGGGCGCCGGCCCGGGCGGCCCGGCGAAGAGGCCGTCGAACCAGCGGTGGTTGTGGTTGCCGTAGACCAGCCGGGGCCCCGCTGGCCGCGGCGGGTCGTCCGCGGGCAGGGCCGTGTCGGGCAGCCACGCCCCGGGCGGCGTCCCCGGGCGGTCGGGGGCGAGGACCACCTCGTGCACCTGCTGGAGGTCGACGAACACGCGGGCGAACGCCTCGCGCGCGGGGGCGAGGTCGAACGGGGGCTGCGCGGCCGAGCGCGTGAGCTGGTAGTCGAGCCGCCGCCAGGTGGTCACCCGGACCGACGCGTCGGCGCACGCGCGCGTGGCGCCGACCTGCACCTCGAACACGTCGCCGCCGGCGAGCCCGAGCTCGACCTCGAGCGTGACCTCGCCCCTCGGCGCGCCGAGGTCGATCACGCCGTCCTCGCCCGGCGGCGGGGCGACGACCCCGGGGCGCGGTCGGTCGCGCCGGCTGTTGTCGGGGCCGGGGAGCACGCGGGCGAAGGCCGGCCCGTCCGTGGCGACCTGCACCTTCAGGCGGCTGCCGCGCTCCGGGCGCGCGGCGTCGGCGCCGAGGTTGACCCACTGCCGATGCTCCCCCGCCGGGGGCCAGGTCAGCCGGACGCCCGGCGCGGCGGCGGCGAACACGTGGCGCCGGTCGGTCGCGCAGGTGATCCAGCCCTCGTCGTCGGGGGCGTGGACGGCCCGCTCCTCGTCGCTCGCGGCGCTCGTCCACGTCGCGGCGCGCTCGGGGAAGCGTACGCGGCAGTCGCCGGGGTAGAGCCCCTCCTCGCGGTGCCGGCCGGCGCCGTCGAGGCGCGCCGCGACGACGCGTCCGTCGGGCAGCTCCACCTCGACCGCGGCCCCCGGCAGGCCGGGCAGCTCGACCTCCAGCCAGGAGGTCTTCGCCCGGCCCGTCGAGCGCTTCGCCACGACGAAGGTGCGGGTCGCGTTCAGCGTGACCGTCCAGGCGGCCTTCGACAGGCCGCAGGTCGGGCAGTCGAGCGTGTCGGCGATCTCGGCGTTCGTGCAGTGCGTCCAGGTCATCGCCGCGCAGTGTAGTGGCCCCCCTGGGGCGCTACCACCGCTCGAGCTGCCGATCTCATCGGGCCCATGAAGTCCCACGCGCTCGGCGGCTGGCGGCCCTGAACCTGGGGGCCTTCTTCGCCTGGCCGGCGGCGATCTCGCTCCTGCGCCTCGAGGCCGGGCGCCCGTCGCTCGCGTTCGCCGCGCTGACGCTGCTCGCGGCCGGCCTCTCGCTGGGCCTGGCGCGCGCGTGCTCCCGGCGGGGCGAGCGCGCGATCAGGTCTTCTCGAGCGCGCGGTCGCTCGAGGGGACCCGGCGCCGCGCGTAGGGCACCCACTCGCCGCGCCACGCCCGCAGGGCGGCGCGGACGTTGAGGACGATCATCACCGGCACCCAGAGCCCCAGCGTCACGAAGGTGAGCGGGATCGACCAGAGGGAGAAGACGAGGGCGCGCCAGGCGTGGTGGGAGGCGAAGGCCTGCCGCTCGCGCGTGAGCCAGTAGATCACGAGCGGCAGGAGGAGCCCGACGCCCAGCACGTTGGCCAGGTGGGCCACGGCGGCGACGGAGCGCTCGCTCGTCTCCTCGGGGTCGCCCCGCTCGGCGACGGTCGCGCGCGGCGCCGAGAGCCCGCGGCAGCCGGGGGTGCCGCAGCGGCGGAACTCGTCCACGCAGCCGGCGTGGTGGATCGTGCGGCACCCGGGGCAGACCTCGAGCCTGGGCAGGCTCGTGAGCGCCTCGAGGCACAGGGGGCACGTCGCCTCGGCCTTGACCTGCACGCGCGGCCCAGCGTCGTCCTCGTCGTCGGCGGTGCGTGGCGGTCGCTCGCGGTCGAACGGGCGCGTGTCCTCGAGTCCCATGGGCCGCATCGTACCCCGCCGCCGGCGGGACAGGCTTGCCCACGGGGCGTTGCAGGGCGTACCCTCCGGCATGCTCGGACCGACGCCGGACCCGGCGGCGCGCTTCCGGATCGTCGCGGAGCTCGGCCGCGGCGCCGTCGGCGCCGTCTACCGCGCCGTCGAGGAGGAGAGCGGGCGCGAGGTGGCGCTCAAGGTCCTCCTCGAGCGGCCCGACCCCACGCGCCTGGCGCGCTTCGCCCGCGAGGGGGAGGTCACGGCGGCGCTCGACCACCCCGGGATCGTCCGCGTGCACGCGTCGGGCGTCCTCGGCGGCCGGCCGTTCCTCGCCTACGAGCTCGTGCCCGGGGGCGAGACGCTCGCCGAGGGGCTGCCGAAGCTCGATCGCTCGCTCCGCCTGCGGCTCCTCCGTGACGCGGCGGCGGCGGTCGGGCACGCCCACGCCCGGGGGGTGGTGCACCGCGACCTCAAGCCGGCCAACGTGCTCGTCGACCGCTCGTCCGGCGACGTCCCGCGCGCGCGGGTGGCCGACTTCGGCATGGCGCGCCTCACGGGCGACTCGCAGGACCGGCTGACGAGGACCGGGGCGATCGTCGGCACGCCGCAGTACATGGCCCCCGAGCAGGCCGCCGGGACGCGCGACGTCGGGCCGCCGGCCGACGTGTGGGCGCTCGGGGTCATGCTCTACGAGGCGCTCGTCGACCGGCTGCCGTTCGACGGCGACACGCTGCAGCAGCTCCTCGTCCGCATCTGCGCCGCCGACCCGACGCCGCCGCGGACGCTCGACCCGGCGCTCGCGACCGACCTCGAGGCGGTCGTCCTGCGCGCGCTCGAGGGGGACCCCGCCCGGCGCTACCCCGACGCCGGCGCCCTGGCGGCCGACCTCGACGCCTTCCTCCGCGGCGAGCCGGTCTCGGCCAGGCGGTCGCTCGCCGCGCGGCTGCGGCGGCGTCGGGGCCTGTTCCTGGGCGGCGCCGCCCTCGCCGGCTCGCTCGCGCTCGTCACCGGGGCGGTCCTCCTCGCCCCCCGCGCGCCGGAGCCCCTGCCATCGGTTGCGGCGGCCGGGCCGCGGCTCACGGTGCTCGCGCCCGCCGCGGGCGCCGTCGTCGCCGCGGGCGAGGTCGCGCTCGAGGTGCGCGTCGACGCGGCCGACGAGGACCGCCTCGTCGAGGTGCGGGTGGGGCCCCGGGCGCAGCGCGTCCGGCCAGGACGGCCGTTCACGGCCCGCGTCGACCTCACGGCGGGTGAGCAGGTGGTCGTGATCGCCGCCCTGGACGCCGGCGGCGGCGAGGCGCGGCTCGAGCACACGATGCGAGTCGTCGCCCTCCCCGCCTGGTGGGTCGACGTGGGCGCCGAGCGTCGGCCCGCCCTGCCGCTGCCCGACGGGCTCGAGTTCGGCGCGGCGGCCGGCGACTACGTCCACGCGGCCGACGGCTCCGTGCTCGTGTGGGTCCCGCCGGGCGAGTTCATGATGGGCAGCGAGCAGCCCGGGGAGGGGCCGTCGCACCGGGTCGTCCTCACGCGCGGCGTGTTCATGGGCAAGCACGAGGTGACCTGGGGGCAGTTCCTGCGCTTCTGCGCGGCGGCGGGCCGGGACGCCCCGCCGCCCCCCGACTTCCCGGTGACCGACGACCTTCCGGTGGTGAACGTGACCGCCGCCGACGCCGACGCCTATGCGGCCTGGGCGGGGCTGCGCCTGCCCACCGAGGCGGAGTGGGAGTGGGCGGCGCGCGGGCCGGACGGGCGCGTGTACCCCTGGGGCGACGCGCCGCCGGTCGGGCCCGAGGGCGCGATCGGCTACACGCGGTCGAAGTTCAAGGAGCGCCCCGCGCCGGTCGGCGCGCACCCTGCCGGCGCCTCGCCGTGGGGCTGCCTCGACATGGCCGGCAACGTGTGGGAGTGGGTGCAGGACGCGCCGCACGCCTACCCGGGGGGGCAGCGCGTCGACCCGCGGGCTCCCGCAGGCCCGGGCGACCAGCGCCTGGTGCGCGGCGGCTCGTTCCGCTCCCCCGCGCAGCTCTCGCGCGCGTCGACCCGCACGCACGGCGAGCCGGGGAGAGAGGTCGGCTTCCGTGTGTGCCGCGACCCCTGACCGTCGCGCTCCGCCGCGGTCCCCGGCTTCGCTACGATCGGGGCGTGGGCCTGGCGTCGTCCTACTCCGATCGGCTGCACCTCACCCCGCCCCGCGTGGGTGTGGGCGTGTTCGTCGTCCAGCAGGGGCGGGTGCTCCTCGGCCGGCGCCGCGGCGCCCACGGCGCGGGCACGTGGGGGCTGCCGGGCGGGCACCTCGAGCACGGCGAGTCGATCGAGGCCTGCGCGCGGCGCGAGGTGCTCGAGGAGACCGGCCTCGAGGTGGCCGAGGTGCGCCTGGGGCCCTACACGAGCGACGTGTTCCCGGAGGGGCGCCACTACGTGACGCTGTTCGCCGTCACGCGGCCGACCGGCGGCGTGCTGACCGTGCGCGAGCCGCAGAAGTGCGAGCGCTGGGACTGGTTCGTGTGGGAGGCCCTGCCCGACCCGCTGTTCCTGCCGCTGCGGAGCGTGCGCGACGCGGGCTTCGACCCTACTCGATGATCTTGACGACCCGCCCGTAGGCGATCGCCTTGTGCTCCTTGCGCACGACGAACTTCGACAGCGCCGGGAGCGTGCCGGCCTCCTCGATCGCCACGGGCCGCGTGACGCAGGTGACCTCGAGGCGGCCCCACTCGCCGGGCGCGAGCAGCTCGTCGGTGGTGGGCTCCCAGGGGCCCTGCAGCAGGTCGCGCTTGGCCTCGATCCGGTCGATGTGGATCGCCACGCGGTCGACGTGGGGGTGCATGGTCCACTCGTCGCCGACCTTGAGCATGGTCTCGGGGTCGAAGACCGTCATCTCGATCAGCATGCGCCGCGCGACGCGCGGCGGCGCGTCGGCCGTGCCGGCGATCACGCCGCGGCCCTTGAACAGCTCGCGCAGCGAGTCCTTCTCCGAGAGCGCCCTGAACGACACGCCGACGAGCTGGCGCGGGACGCCCTCCTCGATCGGGACGCCGGGGGTGGCGATGTGCCCCTTGGTGAGCTGGACCGAGCGCACGCGCGCCGTGACCTGGTGGTTGCGCTCGGCCGAGAGCGGCTCGAAGACGAGCGTCTGCTCGGGCTTCACCACGCCCGTCTCGACGAGGGCCGTGGCCGCCTTGCCGATCCCGGGCACGTTGTCGTAGACCTCGCTGCCGTGGATCAGGAGCCGCAGCGGCAGGTCCTGGGGGACGATCCGGCGGAAGTCGAGGTCGCGGAGGAAGTCGCGGACCGTCGGCCCCTTGAACCAGGTGAGCTGCTTGTAGGAGCTGATCCCCTCGCCGGCCTCGTGCAGGTCGCGGCCGGGGGCGTAGGCGGACGTGGGGATGAACACGGCGCGGCTGGCGTCGACCCCGTACTCGTCGCACGCGCGGCGCAGCTCGTCGACGCGGGCCTCGAAGGCCGCCTCCTCGTAGCGCACGCGGTCCATCTTCGTCAGCGCGACGGCGTGGAGCGGGATCTCGAAGCCCTTGAGGATCCTGAGCACCTGGTAGGTGATCGGGCGCAGGCCGTCCTCGACGTCGACGACGAGCATGGCGCAGTCGGCCTGGAACATGCCGAAGAAGCGGTTGTTGGCGTAGGTCTCCTGGCCGGGGGTGTCGATCACCGTCACGCGGTGCTCGGGGAAGTCGAAGCGCACGATCGAGGGCAGGATCGTGATCCCGCGCGCGGCCTCGGAGTCCTGGATGTGGACGTCCTTGCTGCGGAAGACGAGCTGCGCGAACACGAGCGAGTGGTCGCGCCCCTCGCTGGCGAGGCGCTTGGCCTCCTCGATCTCGCGGGCGGTCGCCATGCCGCTCTCGGCCACGACCTTGCCCAGGAGCGTGGACTTGCCGTGCCACGCGTGGCCGCAGATCGCCAGGCTGACGTCTTGCTTCGTGTTGGCCACCCGATCGCTCCCCCGTGGATGATCGGGGGACGGGCCCCCGGGATCAAGGGGCCCGGGAGGCTGGACGTCAGGGCACGTCCGTGGGTGCGCACTCCGGGCAGTTGGCCGGCGGCAGGGGGCTGGGCTCGTGCTCGGGCGACGCGGCCACGGGCTTGCCGTCGGGCTGCGTGGCCAGGACCTGCCCCTCGCGGCTGCCGTCGCGGTAGACGGTGATCCCCTTGCAGCCGAGGCGGTAGGCGAGGAGGTAGGCCTCGGCCACGTCGTCGGGCCGGCTGCCGCGGGGCAGGTTGATCGTCTTGGAGACCGAGTTCTCCACGTGCGCCTGGAAGGCGGCCTGCATGCGCACGTGCCACTCGGGCGCGATCTCGTGCGCCGTCGCGAAGAGCGCTCGGACGTCGTCGGGCACGCCCGGCGCGCCCTCGAGGGTGCCCGTGGCGAGCACGTGCGCGCGCAGGTCCTCGGACCAGAAGCCCCGGGCGCGGGCGACGCGCTCGAGCTGCGGGTGGAAGATCTCGAGGCGCGCCTTGCCGTCGAGGGCGCGGCGCACGTAGGCGACGGCGTACAGCGGCTCGATCCCGCTCGAGCAGCCGGCGAGGAGCGCGATCGTCCCGGTGGGCGCGATCGTGGTCACGGTCGCGTTGCGGAGCGGCGCCTCGCCCGCCTGCTCGGGCCGCGAGCCCTCCCAGGCCAGGAACGGCCCGCGCTCGCGCGCGAGCGCCCGCGAGGCCGCCCGCGCCTCGGCCAGGACGAACGCCATCACCTCATGGGCCAGCGCGACGGCGCGCTCGCTGGCGTAGGGGATCCCGAGGGCGATCAGCGCGTCGGCGAGCCCCATGACGCCCAGGCCGATCTTGCGGTTGGTGCGCGTGACCTCGGCGATCTGCGGCAGGGGGTAGACGTTGCTGTCGATCACGTCGTCGAGGAAGCGCACGCCGAGGTGCACCGTGCGGCGCAGGCGCTCCCGGTCGAGGCCGGAGGCGTCGGGGAGCAGGTGCTTGTGGATGTCGACGGAGCCGAGGTTGCACGACTCGTAGGGGAGCAGGGGGAGCTCACCACAGGGGTTCGTGCTCTCGATCTCGCCCAGGTTGGGCGTCGGGTGGAGCGCGTTGATCCGGTCGATGAACACGAGCCCGGGGTCGCCGGTCGCCCAGGCCGAGCGCACGATCCGCTCCCAGACGGTGCGCGCGTCCTGGCTGCCGACGGGCTGGCGCGTGGCCGCGTCGAGGAGGTCGTAGCGGCCGCCCTGCTCGAGGGCCTGCATGAAGGCGTCGGTGATCGCGACCGAGATGTTGAAGTGCGTGAGGACGCCGGGCTCGCGCTTGGCGTCGATGAACTCGAGGACGTCGGGGTGGTCGACGCGGAGGATCCCCATGTTGGCCCCGCGCCGCACGCCGCCCTGGTAGACGGCGGCCGTGGCCGCGTCGAACACCTTCATGAACGACACCGGCCCCGACGCCTCGCCGCCCGACGAGAGCCGCGCGTGGCGCGGGCGCAGGCGCGAGAAGGCGAAGCCGGTGCCGCCGCCCGTCTGGTGGATCCGGGCCGCGTGCTTGACCGTGTCGAAGATCGCCTCGAGCTCGTCCTCGACCGGCAGGACGAAGCAGGCGCTGAGCTGCCCCCGCGGGCGCCCGGCGTTCATGAGCGTGGGCGAGTTCGGCAGGAACTCGAGCCGGGCCAGCGCCTCGTAGAAGGCGCGCGCCTGCGCCTCGGGGTCCCCGCCGTGCGCCGCCTCGGCCGCGGCGACGGCGCGGGCGACGCGCCAGAGGAGCGCCAATGGCGTCTCGACCACCTCGCCGCGCTCGTCCCGGCGCAGGTAGCGCGCCTCGAGCACGCGCAGGGCGTGCGCGTCGAAGGCGGGCTCGAGCCCGGGCGGGGGGCCGGTGTCGTGGACGCGATTCACCCTGCGAGTATAAGTCCGCCTCGCACGCGCTGGTTCGGCTCAGGCTCGTGAGAGGGCGACGAGCTCGTGCCCGTGAGCGCCGGTTCGCGCGGACGGCGCCGGCGGTCGTCGACGAAGGCGGGGGCGGGCGGGTGCCCGTGAGCACGCTCGCGGGGAGGACGGCGCCGACGGTTCGTCGACGAAGGCGGGGGCGGACGGGTGCCCGTGAGCACGCTCGCGGGGAGGACGGCGCAGGCGGTTCGTCGACGAAGGCGGGGCAGGCGGGTGCCCGTGAGCACGAGGGGCGCCGGCCACCAGGGCCGTCGCGGCGTCGACGGCCGGCTCCGACGCCTGAGCGACGGTCGACGAGCCGCGGAGCGCACGGCCCGCCGCGACGAGCCACATAATGCACACATTTGAAACTCGCAATGTGACACAAGGTCCGGTATTCTTGAGTGTTGGCGTGGCACGCCAGGCCGATCGGCCGGAGCCGCCGCCCTCTCCCACGAACCACCCCGACCAGCTCACAGGAGGCCCCGTGAAGACGACCTCGCGCCGAGGCTCCGCCTCGTCCCAGCCCCTCCCGAAGGCCGACCTCGAGGCGCGACTCGACGAGGCGCGGCGGATCGACGCCCAACTCGACCTCGTCGCCCGCCGCGAGCGGAGGGCCACGGCCGAGCTGGCGTATCTCCTCTCCCACGCCGAACGGCTCGAGGTGCACCGCTCGCTCGGCCACGCGCGGATCGGGCAGTACGCTGTCGCGCGCGGCTTCGTCTCGTCCGACCGCAAGGCCCGCGAGCTGATCGCGCTCGCGCGCGAGCTCGAGCGCCTGCCGCGCCTGCGCGTCGCGTTCCGCGAGGGCGAGGTGGCGTGGACGAAGGCGCGGACCGTCGCGCGGGTGGCCACGGCGGAGACCGAGGCCGACTGGCTCGAGCGAGCGCAGACGCGCACGAGCCGTCAGCTCGAGGTGCTCGTCGCCGAGGCGAAGGGCGAGCCGGCGCCCGTGCGCCGGACGTTGAAGCAGACGAAGGAGCAGGCGGTCTGGCTCGAAGAGGCCCTTCGCCTGGCGCGCCAGAACAGCGACCGGCCGCTCACCGAGGAGGAGGCGCTCGAGGTCGTGTGCCGGGGCTACGCCGAGGACGTGGCCCGGCGAGGAGGCCGCGCGGGGCCGGCCTACCGGATCGTGCTCCACAAGTGCGAGTGCGGCGCGCCCGCGACGCTCCAGGGGCGCGACGGGCCCGTGCCGCTGTCGCCGGCCGCCGAGGCGGCGGCGACGCGCGCCGCCGAGGTGCACGACCTGCGCACGGGCACCGGCAAGGTGACGAAGGCGATCCCCGAGCGCGTCCGGCGGCTGGTCTACGACCGCGACCGCGGCGTGTGCGCGGTCCCGGGCTGCGGCCGGCAGGGGAGCCTCCACGTGCACCACGAGCCCGGCCGCGCGGTCACCGGCCATGACCCCGATCGCATGACTCTCTTGTGTGATTTATGCCGCGCGCGGCATAAATCGCATTATGCCGACCTCCGGGTTATGCCGACTCGGCGGGCAGAGCCTCGCTGCCTTGAGCAAGTGGCGGTGACGCGAGCGGCATAATCCGACGCCAGGCGATCGTCGCCTCCGACCGGCCGAGTGGCCGGAAGGGGGAGAGATGGTCGGTCCGTCAGACGTTCGCTTGACCGGTCCGTTGGCCCGCTTCGGTGAGGGCCTTTGGGCTGACTTGCTGGAGCGCGGCTACACACCGTTGTCCGCGAGGAACCTGCTCCGGCTGATGGCCAGCCTGAGCCGCTGGCTTGACGAGAGGCGGCTCGCGCCTGGCGAGTTCTCGTCTGGCCGTGTCTTGGAGTTCGTCGCGTATCGACGCGAAGGCTATTCGGTCTTCCGCTCCCTTCGCGGAGTCGAGCCGGTCTTCGCTTTCTTCGGAGCACCGGCGCCGTTCCGCCCGCAGATCCACCGAAGGCGGACGCGACCCCCTCGGTCGGCTCCTACGCCAGTGCGAGGCCTACCTCGTTCGGGAGCGAGAGCTCAGGCTGAGCACGGTGAACTGGTACGCCGGGTCGCGCGCGAGTTCTTGGCTCCCCGGGCAGTGCTACCAGCCTCGGGCTGAGGCGCCTCAAGGCTGCTGACGTGACGGCCTTCGTCCTGCGCGAGGCACGATCGATCAGCGTCGCTCAGGTGACACTGAAGGTCACAGCGCTCCGTTCGTTCCTTCGCTACGCGTTCGTGGAGGGCTGGTTCCTACGATCTGGCGCTTGCAGTCCCAGCCATCGCCGGGTGGCGCCTCGCCGGGCTGCCCAAGGCGTTGCCGGCTGACGTGCCGAAACGATTGCTCGGCAGCGCGATCGAAGGAGCCCATGCGGGCTCCGTGACTGCCGTGCTCCTCCTCCTGCTTCGGCTTGGCTTGCGCGTTGGCGAAGTCGCGGCCAGCAGGCTCGAGGACATCGATTGGCAGCGCGGCGAGGTGCTCATGCGGGGCAAGGGCGCCCGCAGGGACCGGCTGCCCATGCCAGAGGACGTCGGCCAGGCCATCGTGGCGTATCTCCAGCGCGGTCGCCCAAGACCGCTTCGCGAGCGCTGTTCGTGCGCACGCAGGCCTCATGTCGACCTCACGGCCGGAGCGGTGAAGGATCGTGACGAAGGCGGGGCGAAGCCTCGGCATGTCCCCGTTGGGGCTCATCGCCTCCGCCATACGGCCGCATGCGAGATGCTTCGCCGCGGCGCATCGCTGCCGGAGATCGGCCAGGTCCTCCGCCATCGCGCCATCGACACCACGGCGATCTACGCGAAGGTCGACCGCGGATCGCTCCGCACCCTCGTTCGCTCTTGGCCCGGAGCAGCGGAGTGAGCGCTCTTCGTGGATTGCTCTCCGACTACCTCGAACTCCGACGCTCACTCGGCTTCAAGCTGGTCCGGGACGGTCAAGTCCTCCCCGGCTTCGTGACGTTCGTCGAAAAGTCCAGGCCTCGCCGGATCACGAACGCGAATGCCGCCGCGTGGGCGACGCAGCCGAGGGGTGCACCGGACTACCACGCTGCACGTCTCAGCATCGTGCGTGGATTCGCCGAGTACGTTCGCGCGCGAGACCCCCGTCACGAGGTCCACGGCCCGATCTCCTTCCTCATCGCTCCGTCCGCCGAGTGCCGTGCGTGTGCTCGGACGCCGACGTGCTGGCGGTCATGCGCGCCGCCAGGGAGCTGAGAGGACTACGTTCGCACCTGTGCACGACGTTGATTGGGCTGCTCGCGTGCACGGGCATGCGTGTGGGCGAGGCGATCGCGCTCGACGGCGACGATGTCGACCTCGCGGACGACATGCTCACGATCCGTCGTGGGAAGTTCGGCAAATCGCGGAGGTCGCGTTGCACTGACAACACGCGACGCCGAAGACGATGCGCCAGGGCGCGTGACCGGTTCTTCCGTGGGCGCTCCAAGGCCGACAGCTTCTTCGTGTCGCACGCCGGCACACGGCTCATCTACAACAATGTGCAGCTCACGTTCAGCCGGCTGCTGGCTGACGCGGCGGTCGGAGACTTGAGCCGTCGACCGCGACTCCACGATCTCCGCCACACCTTTGCCGTGCGGACACTGACGGACTGGTACCGCGCCAAAGCCGACATCGAAGCGGCTTCCAGTCCTGTCGACATACCCTCGGTCACGTCAGCCCGGCGTCGACGTGCTGGTGCTGTCAACGACGCCCGAGCTCATGGGGCTTGCTGCGCGGCCTGGAGCGCGCGCTGGGGACGCTCCCATGACGCCGCTCGCACCTCTCCTCGAAGCGTTCTTCACGGAGCGGCTGTTCAAGCAGCGACAGGCCAGCCCCACACGATCAGCGCATACCGGGACACGTTTCGCCTACTACTCACCTTCGCCCAGCAGAAGCTCGGCAGGACCCCGTCGCAGTTGGAGCTCAAGGACCTCGACGCGCCCTTCGTCAGCGCCTTCCTGGACCAGCTCCAGGGCAAGCGCGGCAACAGCGTGCGAACTCGCAGCGCGAGGCTCGCAGCGATCCGCTCGTTCTTCCGCTACCTGTCCCTCGAAGAGCCAGGACACGCGGCGCACATCAGCGCGTGCTGGGGATCCCGCAGAAGCGATCGGACCGCAACTTGATCGGCTTCCTTAACCGGCTGGAGGTCGACGCCTTGCTCTCGGCCCCTGACACGTCGACGTGGATAGGCCGCCGCGATCACTGCTGCTCGTCGCAGTCCAGACGGGCCTGCGCGTGTCGAAGCGCCGTTGGCCTGTGCGCCGAGCAACTCGTGCTCACCACCGGTCCGCACGTGCGCTGTCGTGGGAAGGGGCGCAAGGGCGCTACCCCGCTCACGAAGCAGGCGACCAAGGCCCTCCGAGCGTGGCTCAACGAGCGAGCCGGCGGTCCCGCTGACCCGCTCTTCCCGACCCGCCGCGGCGCGCCTGAGCCGTGACGCCGTCGAGCGGCTCGTCGCGAAGTACACGCAGGCCGCGAGCGCGACCTGCCACTCGCTCGCCAAGAAGCGGGTGACGCCGCACGTGCTTCGCCACACGACTGCCGTGCATCTCCTCCAGGCAGGGGTCGACCGCTCCGTGATCGCCCTCTGGCTCGGGCACGAGTCGGTCGAGACGACGCAGATGTACCTGGACGCCGACCTGTCGACGAAGGAGGCGGCGCTCGAGAAGACCCGGCCCACGAACAGCCGCGCGGCTCGTCGTTACGCGCCCGGCGATCGGCTGCTCGCGTTCCTCTCGAGCCTCTGATTATGCCGCGCGACATCCATAGGCCGCCGTCACGCAGCCCGCCAAGTCGGCATAATCCGGAGGTCGGCATAATGTGATTGCCACCACCCGGACCGCCACGTCGGGTTCCTCGAGATCCGCGGCGACGCGAAGGTCGGCTTCCGCTTCTTCCTCGCCGACGGGACGGAGCTCACGGGCGCGGCGCCCCGGCCCAGCGACCCGTGTGAGCACGCCGCCCGCGACGGACGACGAGCCGGCCCGCGTGGCCGCGCTGGCGCTCGTCGGCCTCGAGTGCACGAAGACCGAGGCGCGCGAGCTCGTTCGCCGCGCCGGCGAGCGGCTCGCCGCGCGGGGCGAGGAGCGCACGGTCGAGGCGCTCACGGCGGAGGCGTTGCGGGTCGTCGGCGACGGCCTGATCGGGCGTGGGGGCGAGCAGGTGCAGTCCGACGCCCGGTCGGCGTAGCCTCCGGGAGGCCGCTGAGGCCTGGCCCGAACCGGCCCGCGCCGACCCGCGTGACGCTGCTCACGGGATCCCGCCCTTCGACCTCCTCGTCGACGACCGCCGGCCCGCACCGACCCGCTGCTCACGGGATCCCGCCTTCGACCTCCTCGTCGACGACCGCCGGCCGAGGCTGGCCCGCGCGACGCTGCTCGCGGGATCCCGCCCTTCGACCGACCTCCTCGTCGACGACCGCCGGCCCCGCGCCGACGTGCGCGACGCTGCTCACGGGATCGCGCCGGCACCTCCTCGTCGACGGCCGCCGGCCCGCGCCGACGCGCGCGACGCTGCTCACGGGATCCCGCCCTTCGACCTCCTCGTCGACGGCCGCCGGCCCGCGCCGACGCGCGCGACCCTGCTCACGGGATCGTGCCGGTCCTCGACCTCCACGTCGACGACCGCGGGCCGCGGTCAAGCGCGCGACGCTGCTCACGGGATCCCGCCCTCGACCTCCTCGTCGACGACCGCGGGCCGCGGTCAAGCGCGCGACGCTGCTCGCGAGGTCCCGCCCTCGACCTCCTCGTCGACGAGCGGCGACCCACGCCGACCCGCCCAACGTTGCCTCGCAGCAGGCCACGGAGTGGCTCGAGCGCCGCCGGAAGATCCCGGTAGGCCGCTGGCTCAGCCCTACAGCGAGGGTGGAGGCAGAGGGGGATCGTCGGGGGCGCGGCCGGCGAGGTGCTCCAGGAGCGCCACCTCGATCGCCCGGCGCAGGTGAGGCGCCCGGGCGGGGCGGCAGAAGACCTCGTCCACGGCCTGGGTCAGGCGGGCTCCGGTCCGGGCGCAGGCCACGGCGGTCCAGCTCAGAGCGGCCCACCAGCCGTCGCCCAGCTCCTCGCGCAAGCGTGTCCCCTCCTTGGCGGCCCGTCGCTCCGTGTCGGGCGACGGGTCCGTCAGCCAGTCCTGGACGGCCTTCGCGGCTCGCGGGACCGCCCCCCGCTGCTCGTCGAACCACGGGAAGGGGCCGCCCTCATCTTGCGCCCAGACGAGGCAGGCCCGGACGAGCGTGGCCTTGCCCCAGGGCTCGAGCCCGCGCACGAAGACGGCGACGTCCGCGTCCTCACGAGGCGCCAAGGGGCCGACGCGCTCAGCGGCCAGTGGATGACCGAGGTAGGCGGCCAGACGCATCTGCTCGGGTGGGAGCGCGTCCGAGCGGACCTGCGATGTCACGGCGGCCAGGAGCTCGCCCGGCACCGGCGGCAGGGGAGCTGGCGCCGGCTCCGGCCAGGTCGGTTCGAGGAGCCAATCCCCGAGGGTCAGGGCGAGGGATCGGCGCCGCATGTCCTCGCCCACCGCGGACACGACCTGCTGGCGTGTCTGGGTCCAGAGGTCTGCGAGTTTCTCATGCAGCAGAAGTGTGACGATCTCCTGGAGGAGAGCGCAGCCCGAGTCGAGCCCTCGCTGGGCGCGTTCGAGCTCTCGTCGGTAGGTGAAGTCGGGGTGCGGTTGGCTGGATTGGCGGACCCAGCGCTCGACGGCGGCGAGGAGGCCGTTCGCGCCGACGGCCGGGGCGAGCGCCCGGGCCAGGGCCAGGCCGACCTGAGGCCAGAGACGGTCCAGGACATGATAGTAGGTCTCCTCGTCGAAGTCGGCAGAGGGGTCCTCGAGCTCGACGACGCCCGGGGCCAGCTCCTCCCGGAGCCGCTCCAGCAGCCAGTCCACCTGGTCCTCGTCCCCGACCCCCTCCGCCCCCGGGCACGCCAGCCGCGCCGCCGGGTGGCCGATCCGGGCGGCGAGCTCGAGCCGCCCCGGATCCACCTCCCCCGACCGAACCGCCGTCCGCAGCCAGGCCGCGTGCGCCTCGGCCCCGCCGCCGTCGCGCCAGGCGCGCTCGAGCGCCCGCAGGCCGGCGTCGCTCATCCGAGGCGCCGCAGGAGCGCCGCCCGGAGCCGCCCGGCCAGCTCGTCCGGCGCCGCCCTGATCCCCACCTCCCGCCGCGGCGGCGCCCAGATCGGCGCCGGAAAGCAGGGGTCGTCGTGCCAGCGGGGGATCACGTGCCAGTGGACGTGCGGGACCACGTTGCCGAGGCTCGCCAGGTTCACCTTGTCGGGCGCCACGACCTCGCGCACCGCCTCCTCGCAGGCGAGGACCGCCTCCAGCAGCCCGCGCCGCTCGGCCGGCGGCAGGTCGGTGACCTCCCGCACATGGGCCGTAGAAATCACCCGACAGAAGCCCGGGTAAGCCGGCTCGCCCGCGACGAGGACCACCCGCCACCGGCCGCCCGGGTCGGTCAGGAGGACCTCGCCCCCCGGCGCCTGGCAGAGCTCGCAGGTCATTCGAAGTCGACGAGCGTCACGACCCCGCCCAGCAGGGCCGGCGAGTCGGGCTTGTAGAGCGTGTCCAGGAACACGACGTGCGTGGCGGCCGGGAGGTGCTCGCGCAACGCGTTGCAGTTGACCGGCTCGTTGTCGAACGCGCCGACGACCGTCCCCAGGGCGGCGATCGTCGTCCCGGCCATGAGGCCCTTCCACTCGGCCGTGTCCAGCCGCGGCTCGCCCGGCGCCGGGTCGGGCTTGAGGAGGAGCGTCGTCTGACCGTCGACCGGGAACCCGGCCGCCTCGAGCGCCGCCCGGGTCGCCGGCCCGGCCGAGGTCTTGCGCCCGGTCAGGTAGACGAGGTGCGCGCCCAGGTCGTGCAGGCGCCGCACGTAGGCCACGGCGCCCGGGAGCGGGGCGTCGTGGTGGTAGTGGCTGCCCTCGAAGAACCGGGGCGACCAGAACCGCCGCACCCGCCGGCCGAGGTCGCCCGTGACCTCGGCCGGGGTCAGGCCGACCGCGAGCAGCGTGTCGTCGATCCCGAAGCGGACGTGCTCGCTCCGGGCCCCGGCCAGACGCGGCTCCCCGTGGGCGGCGGCGAACTCGCGCAGGATCGTGGCCGACCGGGTCCGCGTCTCGAACAGCGTGTCGTCGAGGTCGAACACGACGACCGGACGCTCGACCGCGCCCACCCCGGCGGCGACCGCGTCGAGGACCGACCCGCGGACGACGACGGTCAGCCGGGCGACCACCGGCCCCCGGGACGTGCCCAGGTGCGCCGTGACGACGTGCTCGCCCGGCGGCAGGTCCGTGAGCGTGACCCGCCGCGTCGCGCCGCTCCCCGTCAGCCGGACCTTCCCCGGCGCGCGCACGGTCACGAAGCCCAGGTGCTCGCCCCGCAGCCTCGCCTCGAGCGGCCCCTCCCCCTCGACCCGGTCGGGGACGAAGGTGACCTCGGGCAGGGGGGCGCGGACGAACCGCGCCTGCCCGGCGCTCTGGCCCGTCACCGACAGCGGACCCACCAGGGCGCCGTCCGGCCCCGGGCGGTGCCGGCCGACCAGGCCCTCGAGCGAGGTGCCGTCGAGCGCCCCGGCCAGGCCACCGGTCGCCCGGTAGCGCACCTCGAGGCGCCCGCCGATCCGCCTTCCGAGGCCGGTCAGGCGCACGGCCCGCCCCTCGGCCGTGCGGGCCTCGACCTGCACCCGCACGCCGGCGGCGCCCGACGACGCGAGGGCGGCGACGCCCTCGAACGCGCCGCCCGGACCGGGCAGGTCGCCGGTCACGCGGTAGAGGCCGCCGAGGTCCTGCCCGAGCGCCGGAGCCGCGGCGAGGACGAGGGCGAGCGGGAGGCAGGTCGTCGGTCGCATGGGGTCGGCCTCCGGCGGTCGCGCGCGCGGGCGGAGCCAAGGAAAATCGGAAAAAGCGCTTGTGTCCGCGCGAGCGTGTTGTAACTCTTGAAGCACGGTCGCGCATGGGGGTCGCGCGGTCGAGGCGAGGTCCGGTGCGCCGCCGTCGGCGGCGCGCACGTCTCGGTGCGCCGCCCGCGGCGACGCACACTCCAGGGGGAGGGCACCCGGTTGACGCGACGACGCCGCCTGCAGGTCGCCGTCCTCTACCCCGAGTCGAGCCACCCCGACTCGTCGCAGGAGCCCTCCCCGGGCGCACGCGGCGACGAGGCGCGCACCTCGGGCTGGAGCGGCGACGCCTACGGTTACATGCTCCGCACCCTCGCGGCCGAGGGCTTCGAGGTGGTCGAGGTCGGGCTCGACTTCGCCACGCTCGACCGGATCGACGCCCTCCAGTGCGACGTCGCGGTCAACCTCTGCGACGGCTGCACGCTCGACGGCGAGCCCGGCGTCGAGGTCCTCGACGCGCTCGAGGCCCGCGGGATCCCGTACACCGGCGCGCGCCGCCTCGCCTACTGGATCGGCAGCGACAAGGTGCGCATGAAGGTGCACTTCCTCAACGCAGGGGTGCCCACGCCGCGCTTCCAGGTCTTCGGCGACCCCGACGAGGCGATCGACCCGCGCCTGGAGTTCCCGCTGTTCGTGAAGCCCTGCGACACGGCCGGCAGCGTCGGCGTGTCGCTCGAGTCGCGCGTCGACGACGAGGCCGCCCTGCGCCGCCGCCTCCAGGCGGTGATCCCCCTCTACGGGCCGGCGCTCGTCGAGGAGTACGTCGAGGGGCGCGAGCTGAGCGTGGCGATCATCGGCGACGGCGACGACCTGACGATCTTCCCGCCCGTCGAGCTGCGCTTCGGCCCGGCCTACCCGACCACCTGCCGCATCCAGACGTTCGAGTCGAAGTTCGACCCGGCCTCGCCCCTCTACCGCGGCTACGAGCTGAGCTGCCCGGCGCGCCTCGGCGCCGACGAGGAGCGCACGGTGATCGAGGCGGCCCGCGCCGCCTACCAGTCGATCGGCGGCACCGGCTACGGCCGCGTCGACCTGCGCATCGGCGCCGGCGGCCCGCGCGTCCTCGAGGTCAACCCGAACTGCTCGCTCGAGTGGGCCGAGGGGAGCGTCCGCGACTCGTGCATGTTCCCCGTCGCCGCCAAGGCGGCCGGCTGGAGCCTGCGCGACGTCTACCGGCGGCTGATCGACGTGGCCCTCCGGCGCAACCCGGTGCCGACGCGCATGCCGGCCGTCGCCCCGCAGCTGCGCTCGCGCACGCTGTAGCCGTGGCCGAGCGCGAGGCCGACCGCGGCGAGCGGCGGCGGCTCCGCTGCCCCTACTGCCACGACGCCCTGCCCGAGGGCGCCCTGCACGAGCGCGTGACCTGCGGCGCCTGCGGCGCCGAGCACCACGCCGAGTGCGCCGTCGAGGGCGGCGGCTGCTCGGCCACCGGGTGCGCGGGCAAGGACATGGCCGTCGGCGCCACGCTCCTCCGCCTCGACGACCTGGCGCAGGTGGCCCGCGACCCCGCCCGCATGGAGCGCCTGGCCCGGCCGCGCCGCTGGCCCGTCGTCGCGCACACCGCCCTGACCTGGGTCCGCGGGGGGCTGGCGCTGCTCACCGTGTGCCTGCCTGTGGCCGGCGCCCTCGACCCGCTCACCGCGCTCGCGCTCGCCGTGCTGGTCTTCGTCGGCCTGACCGCGCTCGGCGCCCTGATCCTCCCGCCGCGCCGCAACCGCCGCGACCCGCATCAGGAGCGCGAGCTCATGGCCTCGCTGGGCCTCGCCGTCCCCGACCCCATGGCGCCGATCCTGGCCGAGATGCGCCGCGAGACCGCCTCGGGGCCGGCGCCGGTCGTGACGGGGCCGCGGCCGACCCGCTGCCCGGCGTGCGGCGCGGCGCTCGACGCCGAGGAGGCGGAGGACGACGGCGCGTGGTTCTGCCACCACTGCGGGGCGTCGCTGGGGGACGAGCCGGAGAAGGGGTGAGTCACGGTCACACCCCCGCCACCGGCCCCGTGTAGGTGATCGTCCGCGACGGCGCGCCCACCACCCGCCCGCCGGGCTCGATCGCGTCGAGCGCCAGCCGCAGGCGCAGCGTGGCGTTGTGCGCGCCCTCCTGGCGCGCGCGCGCCAGCGCGGTGAAGCGGCGCCGGGGCACGCGGACGCGCAGCTCGAGCGCCTCTCCCCCGAAGCGCGCCGGGTCGAGCGCGCCCGCGCCGAGCACGCGCGCCTCCTCGGTCGCGGGGAAGCCCGGCGCCGCCACCTCGCCGCCGCCGGGGCGCACGAGCTCGTAGTGGATCGCGACCGTCAAGGCGCTCAGCCGCGCGTCGCCCGTGACCCGCAGGCGGAACTCGTCGCCGGCCAGCGTGGGCGGGACCTGCAGCGCCAGCGGCTCGCCCGCGCCGGCGCCCGGGACGAACCGCGCCGCGACCGTCTGCCCCGTCGGCTCGTCGGGGGCGAAGATCCCCGACGGGGCGACCACCGGCAGCTCGCGCCAGCCGTCCTCGGGCGCCGCCACCCGCGGCGCGCGGCCCGAGCGCGCGCGCGGACCCTCCGGCTCGCGCGGCGCGAGCCGGATCGCCGCGGGCGGCTCGGGCCGCGCGGGCGGCGCGTAGCGCTGCTCGAGCAGGAACAGGTGCATGGGCAGCGAGCGCACCTCGCGCGGCGCGCGCAGGAGCCCGCGCACCAGGACCACCTCGAACAGGAACGGGTCCACGGGGCCCGTGGTCAGGGGGGCGCGGATCTCCAGGTAGAAGGGGTGCGAGCCGACGGGCAGGATCGCCTCCTTCAGGCCGAGGTCGTCCGGGCCGGCGAGCGTGACGCGCCCGACCGCCTCCGGCCGGCTGATCCCCTGCAGGAGCACCAGCTCGACCCGCTTGAACTCGAGCCGCATGGGCGTGTAGAGCACGGCCCGCCCGCGCACGACCTCGCCCTCGCGCACCTCGCGCCCCTCGAGGCTCATGCGCGCGTAGTGCGGCGGGCAGCGCGACGGCGGCCGCTGCTCGGGGACCCGCGGCAGGGCGCGCCAGCCGAGCGTGAACGGCCCCAGCGCCTCCTCGCGCGTCGGCCGGTGGTGCACGGTGATCAGCGGCTTGCGGAAGAGCGACAGCCCGGCCGGGACCTCCTCGGTCGACAGGCAGCCGTAGGCCACGCACACCTGGTTCTCCTGGAAGCACCCGGCGTGGTGCGGCGTGCGGCACTTGGCGCAGCGGACCGGCTCGTCGTCGGGGTGGATGTCGTCCAGGCAGTAGGGGCAACGAGGGTTCACGCGCCGGGCCGACCTGCCTGTCAGAGGATGAACCGCGCCAGGTCCTCATCCTGGACGAGGCCCTGGAGCCGCGCCAGCACGTGGTCGCGCGTGACGGTCACCGTGTGGCCGCGGCGGTCCGGCGCCTCGAACAGGAGGTCCTCGAGCAGCTTCTCCACGAGGGTGTGCAGCCGCCGGGCGCCTATGTCCTGCGTGCGCTCGTTCACGTCGCGCGCCAGCTCCGCCAGGGCCTCGACCCCGTCGGGCGCCCAGTCGACCGTCACGCCCTCGGTGGCGAGGAGCGCCGAGTACTGCTTCGTGAGCGCCGCCTCCGGCTCGGTCAGGATCCGGCGGAACTCGTCCTTGCCGAGCGCCTGGAGCTCGACGCGCAGGGGGAAGCGGCCCTGGAGCTCCGGCATGAGGTCGGACGGCTTCGCCATGTGGAAGGCGCCGGCGGCGATGAACAGGACGTGGTCGGTCTTCACCGGCCCGTGGCGCGTCTGCACGGTCGTGCCCTCGACGATCGGCAGGAGGTCGCGCTGCACCCCCTGACGCGAGACGTCGGGGCCGCCGGGCGCGCGCCCCTCGGGCACGGCGAGCTTGTCGAGCTCGTCGAGGAACACGACCCCGTCCGCCTGCGCGCGCGCCAGCCCCTCGTCGCGCGCCTTGTCGGCGTCGATCCGCTTCTCGGCCTCCTCGGCGAGGAGGATCGAGCGGGCCTCGGTCAGCTTCACCTTGCGCGTGACCCGCCCCCGGCCGCTCATCCCGGCGAGCAGGCCGCGCAGGTCGAGGCCCATCTGCCCGCCCGCGCCGGGGGCGAACGGGTCGGGCGCCGGCCCGCCCGAGCGCTGCTCGTAGGTGACCTCGACCTCGCGCCCCTCGAGCTGCCCCGCCCGGAGCATCTCGCGGAAGCGCTCGCGCGAGCGGCGGCGCCGCTCCCGCTCGCCCTCGGCGGGCGCCGTGACCTCGTCCTCGGCCTCGGGGAGGAGCAGGTCGAGCAGCCGGTCCTCGACCGCGGGCCCGCACTCCGCCTCGACGGCGCGGCGCATCTCCGCCCGGACCATGTTCACGCCCGCGTCGGCCAGGTCGCGGATCATCCCTTCGACGTCGCGGCCGACGTAGCCGACCTCGGTGAACTTCGTCGCCTCGACCTTCACCAGGGGCGAGCGGACGAGCGCCGCGAGGCGCCGGGCGATCTCGGTCTTCCCCACCCCCGTCGGCCCGATCATGATGATGTTCTTCGGCGCGACCTCGTCCCGGAGCGCCGCCGGGAGGCGCTTGCGCCGCCACCGGTTGCGCACGGCGATCGCCACGGCGCGCTTCGCCGCGGCCTGGCCGACGATGAACTTGTCGAGCTCGGCGACGAGCTCGCGCGGGGTCAGGTCCACGCTACGCCTCGCCGGCCTCGATCTCGAGCACGGTGATGCTGTCGTTGGTGTAGATGCACACCTCGGCGGCGATCTTGAGCGCCTCCTCGACGACGGTGGCCGCGTCGAGGGTCTTCGCGTGGCGCAGGAGCGCCTTGGCGGCCGAGGCCGCGAAGGCCCCGCCCGAGCCGATCCCGATCACGCCGTCCTCGGGCTCGATCACGTCGCCGCTGCCGGAGATGACCAGCGAGGCCTCGGCGTCGACGACGGCCAGGAGCGCCTCGAGCCGCCGCAGCGCCCGGTCGGTGCGCCAGTCGCGGGCGAGCTCGACCGCGGCGCGGCGCACGCGCCCGCTGCTCTCCTTGAGGCGCGCCTCGAAGCGCTCGAGCAGGGCGAACGCGTCGGCGGCCGAGCCGGCGAAGCCGACGAGCACCTTGCCCTCGGCGAGCGTCCGCACCTTGCGCGCGTCGCGCTTCATGACCGTCTGCCCGACGGTCACCTGCCCGTCGCCGCCCAGGGCCACCTTGCCCCCGTGGCGCACGGCGCAGATCGTCGTGGACCGGATCTCCGGCCGCCTCGAGGTCGTCATGCCGGGATCGTAACCCGGGCCGTCGCGGGACGCCCCGGACGCCCGTTAACATGGCGGCCGTGACCTCCTACGAGGAGCACTACGCCCGCGCCCGCCGGCTGATCGGCGAGGACCCGTCGAGCCTCTGCGAGGAGCTCGACCGCGTCCTCGCCGCCGCCGACAAGGACCTCGGCGAGCGGCTCGAGGAGACGGCGCGCCTGTGCGAGATGGCCCTCGTCGCGCGGCTCGACCCGTGGTGGACGGGGCCGGCGCAGCCGAACATCCGCCGCGCCGTGCGCAAGGTCGAGGGCGCGCTCCACGACGGGCTGGCCCTCGAGCTCGCCCTGCGGCTGGCCGCGGCCTGGGCGCGGCTCGGGCGCATCGACGACGACGCGCACCGCCTGACCCGCCTCGCCGCGCGCGTCGCCGGCACCGGGCTGCCGCACCCGGCCGAGGCCTACGCGCAGGAAGCCGCCCGGCACCTCGAGCGCGCGCTCTTCCTCCCCAGCGCCGAGTACGTCTACGAGCTGGTGAAGGACGTCTCGCTCGAGCGCGCCGCGGCGCTGGCGAGCGAGCAGCTCGCGCGGGGCAACCCGTCGCTCGCGGCGCAGGTGTGCGAGCTGCGCCTCGTGCGCGCGCTCGACGACTGGTACGTCGGGCCGGCGCTGCCGAACATCGAGTCGGCCCTGCGGAGCTACCGCGCCGAGCGCCCGCAGGAGCTGCAGGAGCTCGCGGTGCTCCTCGCGCGGGCCTACGTCAAGGGCGGCTTCGTCGACCTGCGCGCGCGCGACCACGTCCTCGCCGTGATCGAGGGCGAGGAGGCCCACCTGCTCGGGCCCGAGGAGGCGATCGGCTTCCGCGAGTACGTGGACCGCGACTGCTTCGACTACCCCTACGCCCACCTGCACGCGCAGGTCGCGGCGCTCGACGCCGACGCCCTGAGCGCCCTGATCCGCCGGCACACCCGCAACGGCAGCCTCGTGGCGGCGCAGCGCCTGTGCGAGATGGTCCTCGTGCGCGCTCACGCGGACTGGTACTTCGGCGACCCGACCAGCAACGTGCGCTCGGCGATCCACCGCCACCTCGAGCGAGACCCGCCGCCCCCGCCCGACGCCCCCGAGGCCTGGGCGGCGCACTACCTGGCCGGGCTCTACGCGGCCACGCTCGAGGGCTCGGGCCACGCGCGCAGCCTCGTCCACGCCCTGGTCGCGCGCGCGCCGGGCGCGCCCGAGCTGGTCGAGGCGATCCACGCCGCCGGGATCCCGGCCGACGTCTCGGTGCAGGAGCTGCACGCGCTCTACGTGCAGTCGGTGGAGATCGAGGCGCGCGTCGAGGCCTTCCGCGCCCGCGTCGAGGCGGCCGGCGCGCGCCTGACGACCTACGAGCGCACCGCCTACTTCGAGGTGCTGCGCTTCCTCGAGCAGGGGGACGCGCCGACGGTCCTCGACGACGTGTCGCGCACGGTCGGCGACCTGGTCGACGTCGTGGTCCCGGAGACCCTGATGCGCGCGGCCACCGCCACGATCGAGGACGCGCTGCGCCTGGCGGTCACGGGGGCCAGCGCCGCCCTGCGCCGCGAGCGGATCGTGGCCGAGCTGGCGCGGCGCGACCCGGCCCTGCGCACGCTCGACCGCATCCGCGACGCGCCGCTCGAGCTCCTCGACGAGGTGGCCTGGTCGATCACGCTCGAGAACCGCGTGGCCGCCGCGCTCGAGGGGCTCGGCTGCGGGCTCGGCGGGCCGACGCTCGTGCTGCTCGACCTGCCCATGCTCCTGCTCGTGAACCTCAACGCGATCGCCGCGGTCGCCACCACCTACGGGTTCGACGCCGCCCAGGCCGCCGAGCGCGACTTCGCCGTCGGCCTCCTCGCCGGCGGCGCCGACGCCCTGCGGCAGCGCCTCGTCCTCGACGAGGACGAGGGCGAGCGCCTCGGCGCGCGGCCGGGCGCCGCGCGCCCCGCCGGCCGCGGCGCGCTGGCCCTGCACGAGGCGGCGGCCGAGGTCGCCAGCCGGATCGCGCGGCAGAAGATGTTGCAGGCGATCCCCCTCCTCGGCGGGGCGGTCGGCGCCGGGCTCAACTTCCACTTCACGCACACGACGACGCGCACGGCCGTCATGGCCTACCGGTACCGCTGGCTCATGCGCCGCTTCTCCGGGGCGTAACCGCGACGAAGCGCGCGCTCCCGCCACGGGGGTGTGTCTCCGCCGTGACGTTTCCCGGGCGGAAGCCTTGCGCTCCCCCCTCCTTGGAGGAAGCTGGGGGTCCATGGCCGCCCCCCCTGCGACCTGTCCGGCCCGCCACGACGTCCTGTTCCACGGGGACGGCGACGACGTCGTGGCCGCGCTCGGCGCCTTCCTGGGCGAGGGGCTCGCCGCCGGCGAGGGCGCGCTGGTCCTCGCCCGGCCGGAGCGCTGGGCGCGGATCGCCGCGCGCCTGGCCGCGGACGGGCTCGACCCGGAGCGCCGTCGCGCCGCGGGTAGGCTCGTCGTCCTCGACGCGGACGAGGCGCTCGCGCGCGTCGTGGACGGCGGCGACGTGCGGGCCTTCGTGGCAGGCGTCCTGCCCCTCCTGGACGCGCTGGGCGCCGGCGGCCCGGTGCGCGCCTACGGCGAGCTCGTCGACCTGCTCCTCGAGCGCGGCGACCCGGACGGGGCCGTGCGGCTCGAGGCCGCGTGGACCGAGGCGCTCGCCGCGCGCCCGGTGACCCTGCGCTGCGGCTACGCCCTGCACCGCTTCTCCGGCGAGCCCGGGGCGACGACGTTCGACGAGGTGTGCGACGCGCACTCGGACGTCGTCCTCGGCCCTGACCTCGCCGCCGTGGTCGACCCGGCGGCGCGCCGGCGCGTGGTCCGCCTCGAGCGCGACGCCCTCGACCTCGGGCGGGAGCGCGAACGGCGCCGCCGCCTGGAGGAGGGGCTGGCCTTGCTCCAGCGCGCGGGCGACGCCCTCGAGGGCGCCGGCGACGCGCGCGTGGTGGCCGAGGCGCTCCTCGACCTGACCGTGCCGGCCCTGGTCGACGTCGCGCACCTCGAGCTGCTGCCGCCGTGGGAGGGGCGCTTCGCGCGCGGCGCCGCCCCCGCCGAGGCGGCCCGCCTCGCCGCGGCGGCGCCGCTCCGGGTCCCGCTGCGGACGCCGTCCCGGCTCGTCGGGACCCTGACGCTCCTCCGCCGCGACGGCCCCGAGCCGGCCGACCTGGCGCTCGCCGACGAGCTCGCGGCCCGCGCGGCCGCGGCCCTCGAGGCCGCCCACCTGCGCGACGAGGCCCGCGCGGCCGTCGAGCGCCAGCGGCAGGCGGAGCGGCGGCGCGACGAGTTCCTGGCCATGCTCGGCCACGAGCTGCGCAACCCCCTGGCGCCGATCCTCACCGCGCTCGAGCTCATGGAGCGGCGCGCCGAGGGGAGCGCCTCGCGCGAGCGGACGATCATCGAGCGGCAGGCGCGGCACCTGGCGCGCCTCCTCGACGACCTCCTCGACCTGTCGCGGCTCGAGCGCGGCAAGCTCGAGCTGGCGCTCGAGAGCGTGCCGGTGGCCGCCGCGGTGGAGCGGGCCGTGGCGCACGCGCGCCCGTTCCTCGACCGGGGCCGCCACGCGCTCACGGTCGACGTCCCGCCGGACCTGCGCGTCCGGGCCGATCCGGCGCGGCTGGCGCAGGCCCTCGGGCAGCTCGTGGCCAACGCGGCCCGCTACACCCCGGACGTGGGCCACGTGCAGGTGCGCGCGGCGCGCGAGGGCGACCGGGTGCGCATCGACGTCGAGGACGACGGCGTCGGGCTCTCGCCCGACCTCCTGCAGCGGGCCTTCGAGCCGTTCGTGCAGGGCCCGCGCGCCCTCGACCGCCCCGGCGGGGGGCTGGGGATCGGCCTGGCCGTGGCGCGCAGCCTGGCGGCCCTGCACGGCGGCGCGCTGACTGCCGCGAGCTCCGGCCCGGGCGGCGGGAGCCTCTTCACCGTTCGCCTGCCGTCGGCCGAGCCCGCGGCCCTCCCCGCGCAGCCGCCGCCCGAGCCCCCGCGGCACCGGCGCGTCCTGGTCGTCGACGACAACGTCGACGCGGCCGACCTCCTGGGCGAGGCCCTGCGCGGGCTCGGCTTCGAGGTGGCGGTGGCCCACGGCGCCGACGGCGCCCTCGACCTGGCCCGGCCCTTCGCGCCCGACGTGGCCCTCGTCGACCTCGGCATGCCGGGGATCGACGGGTTCGAGCTGGCGCGGCGCCTCCGCCAGGACGGCCTCGGCCTGCGCCTCGTGGCGCTCACCGGCTACGGCCAGGACAACGACCGCGTCCGCACGCGCGAGGCGGGCTTCGACGCGCACCTGGTCAAGCCGGCCGCGCTCGACGCGATCGTCGCGGCCCTGGCGGCCTGAACCCTCAGCGCGCTTCGCCCAGCGCCCGCTCCACCGCCGCGACCAGCGCGGGGTCGTCCGGCGCGACGCGGGGCTCGAAGCGGCCCACGACGCGGCCATCGCGGTCGACCAGGAACTTGGTGAAGTTCCAGCGCACCTCGCCCGCGTGCCCCTCGCTCTCCGTGAGCAGGCGATAGAGCAGGCACTTCTCGTCCCCCGTGACCTTCGCCTTGGCCAGGAGCGGGAAGCTCACCTCGAAGCGGCGCGCGCAGAACTCCCGGATCTCCTCGGGCGTGCCCGGCTCCTGCGCGCCGAAGTCGTTCGAGGGCACGCCGAGGACGACGAGGCCCCTGTCCTTGAAGCGCCGGTGCAGGGCCTCGAGCTGCTCGTACTGCGGCGTCAGCCCGCAGCGCGAGGCGGTGTTGACGACGAGGACCACCTTGCCGCGCAGGGCGCGGGCGTCGAAGGGCTGCCCCTCGAGGTCCTCGAGCGACAGGTCGTAGATCGTGGCCGAGGCCGCGAGGGCCAGCGGGGCCAGCAGCGCGAAGGCCAGGGGGAGGGTGCGGCTCATGGTCTCTCTCTCTCGGATGCGCTCGCGAGGGGGGCGCGATCGGCGCGAGTGCCCGGGCCAGGGCGTTCGGCCCGTTCCGCGCCTCCCCATCGCTCGCCTTGGCGGGTCGAGTACGAGCGGCGGAACGAAAAGTTCTCGAGCTCTCTCTTCATGCGGGTGGCGCCCAGGTAACCACGCCCAGGCGCTCCCTTCCAGAGCGGCGCGCGCGTGCCATCGTGAAGCCGGGGAGGAGAAGGTCGGAGGGAGCGCGTGCCGCTCGAGGCCCTCTTCGCGGAGGCCGGGCCGCTGGCCCGCGGGTATCACGCGGTCGACTGGGCGAGGACCCCGCTGGGCCCGCCGGCGGGCTGGTCGCCGGCGCTGCGCGCCGCCCTGGCCTCGTGCCTGGGGGCGCCCGCGCCGGCGCTCCTCGTCTGGGGCCCGGAGCGGGTCGTGCTCCCCAACGCCGCCGCACGCGACCTCCTGGGCGACGACGCGCCGGCGCCGGGCGCCGTCGGCGCGCGCTGGGGGCCGCCCTTCCTGCGGGCCCTCCTCGAGGCCGCCGCCGCCCACGACCGCGGCGCGTCGCTGCCCGACCGCCCCTTCGTCCGCGCGCGCGGCGAGGCGCGCGAGGAGGTGCACGTGCGCTGCGGCTGCGCCCCGGTGCGCGAGGCCGACGGCGCGCGGGTCGGCCTCCACGTCGCGCTCGAGGACGCCACGCCGCGCGTGCTCGCGGAGCGCCGCGCCGCGACGCTCGCGGCCCTCGCGGCGCTCGAGGGCGCTCCGGACGAGGTGCTGGCGGGCGCCTGCGCGGCGCTGGTCGCGGGCGCGGTCGGGGTCGCCTCGGCCCTGGCCGCCTCGGCCGACGGGGCCGCGGCCGGGCAGGCGGGCGCGCCGCTCGCCGGCGCCCTCGCGGCGGCGCGCGCGCGCTCGAGGGCGCCGCGCCGCCGGCCCAGGCGCTCGCGCTGCCCCTCGTCGCGCCCGGCGACGCGCGGCCGGCCGCCGCCCTCGCGCTCGGCCTCGACCGGCTGCGCCCGCTCGACGGCGGCCAGCGCGCCTTCCTCGACGCCGCCGCGCGGGTGACGGCCGCGGCGCTTGGCGCCGCGCGCGCGCGCGGCGCGATCGCGGGGGCGGCCCGCGCGGAGCGCGAGGCGGCGCGGACGATGGCGGCGCTGCGCGACGCCCTCGAGGCCGCCGACATGGGCACGTGGCGGCGCGACCTGCGCACCGACCGCTGCACGCGCGACGCCGGGTTGAACCGCCTGCTCGGGCTGGAGGCGGCGGAGGTCACCGCGCCCTTCGACGACCTCCTGCGGCGCGTGCACCCGGCCGACCGCGCGCGGGTCGCCGAGGAGGTCGCGCGCGCGGTCGAGCGCCGGGGCGAGTGCGACGTCGAGTGCCGGGTCGTGCGCCCCGACGGCGGGCTGCGCTGGCTGCGCCACCGCGGGCGGGTGCTGTGCGACGAGGACGGGGCCCCGGCGGTGATGACCGGCGCGATCTTCGACATCACCGAGCGCAAGCGCGCCGAGGAGGCCCTGCGGGCCAGCGACGAGCGCCTGCGCACGGCCGTGTGGGCCTCGGGCACGGGGACCTACTTCTGGGACCTGCGCTCGAACCGGATGCACCACGACGAGGGGGTGCGCCGGCTGTTCGCCTTCTCCTCGCCGAGCGAGGGCGGGCACATCGACGACTTCGCCCTGCGGGTCCACGACGACGACCGGGGCGCCTGGCGCTCGGCCCTCGAGCGCAGCGCGCGCGACGGCGCGGACCTCGACATCGAGTACCGCGTCGTCTGGCCGGACGGGAGCGTCCACTGGCTGCTCGACCGGGCCAAGATGGTCCGCGACGACGCCGGCCTGCCGACCTACATGTCGGGCGCCTGCCTGGAGATCACCGAGCAGAAGCGCGCCCAGCAGGCGCTGCACGACGCGGACCGGCGCAAGGACGAGTTCCTGGCCATGCTCGCGCACGAGCTGCGCAACCCCCTGGCCCCGATCCGCGCGGCGGTGCAGCTCCTGCGCCTGCGCGGGCAGGGGGCCGAGCTCGAGCGGATCCGCGGCGTGATCGAGCGGCAGGCCGAGCACCTGACCCGGCTGGTCGACGACCTGCTCGAGGTGTCGCGGATCACGAGCGGCAAGATCCGCCTCAAGCGGGAGCCCGTCGCGCTCGACGCCGTGGTCGCCCGGGCGGTCGAGGCCAGCCGGCCGATGCTCGAGGCCCGGCGGCACGTCCTGGACGTGACGGCGCCCGACCGTCCGCTCAGGTGCGAGGGCGACCCGATCCGCCTGGCGCAGGTGCTCGCGAACCTCCTCAACAACGCCGCCAAGTACACGCCCGAGGGCGGGCGGGTCACGCTCGGGCTCGCGCGCGACGGGGTCGAGGCCGTGATCACCGTGCGGGACACCGGGCCGGGGATCCCGCCCGAGATGCTGGAGAAGGTCTTCGAGCTGTTCACGCAGGTGGACCGCTCGCTCGACCGGGCCCAGGGCGGGCTGGGGATCGGGCTGACGCTCGCGCGCCGGCTGGTCGAGCTGCACGGCGGCAGCCTGCGCGCGCGGGCGGGGTCGCCGCCCCCGGGGGCGGAGCTGGTCGTGCGGCTCCCGCTGCTCGCCGACCCGCCGGCGCCCGCCGCGCCGGCGCCCGCCGACGCGCCGGAGGGCGCCGGGCGGCGGGTGCTCGTGGTCGACGACAACGTCGACGCGGCGGACACGCTGGCCGAGCTGCTCGGGGTCTACGGCCACGCAGCGCGCGCGGTGCACGACGGGGCCCGGGCGCTCGAGGCGGCGCGCGAGGCGCCGCCGGAGGTGGTGCTCCTGGACATCGGGCTGCCCGGAATGAACGGCTACGAGGTCGCGCGGCGGCTGCGGGCGGAGCATCCGCGCGTCGTCCTCGTGGCCCTCACCGGGTACGGCCAGGACGACGACGTGCGCAGGTGCCGCGAGGCGGGGTTCGACCACCACCGGGTCAAGCCCGTGGACGTGGCCGCGCTCGTGGCCCTGCTGGCCGACGCGCCGCCATGACGGAGGCGCGCCAGCAGGAGACCGGCTACCCTCCTGGGCGGGGTGCCGTGAGCGACGCGACGATCGACCGCCCGGGCCGCGACACCGAGCTCGCGCTGGCGCTGCGTCAGCGCGTCGACCCGCCGACGCTGAGGGGCACGCTCGACGAGGTCCGGCAGGCGCGCGCCGAAGGCGGCCCGACCCTGGCGCGGCTCCTCGTCGGCCGCGGCGTGCTGGACGCCGCCGAGGCCGCGCGCCTGGTCGAGGGCCTCGGGCAGTCGACGACCGGCGCGCGGGACGAGCGGGCCCTCGTCGAGGCCTGGGCGGCCTTGCAGCGGGGCTCGACGTGGGCCGGGCGCACCCCCGCCTCCGAGGAGGCCGCGGCGCCGCGGGTCGACGAGGACGCCGAGACGCGCGTGGTGCGGAAGAAGGGCGGGGGCAGCGAGACGCAGCCGGCCAGGCCGGGGAGCGAGCCGGACGAGCCCGACCCGTCGGGCTGGGCGCCGGGCGCACGGATCGGGGAGCACGTGCTCGAGCGGCAGCTCGGCGCCGGGGGCATGGGCCTGGTCTACCTCGCCCGGCACGCGAGCACCGGCGAGCGACGCGCGATCAAGACCCTGCGCGGGGAGCCCGACCACGAGCTCCTCGAGCGCTTCCGGCGCGAGGCGGAGGCGCAGGCGCGCGTCGACGGGCACGCGAACGTGGCGCGCGCCTTCGGGGTGGGGGATGCCCACGGGCGCCCGTATCTCATCATGGAGCTGGTCGAGGGGGGCGACCTCGACGACCTGCTCGAGGCGGGCCGCCTCGGGCTCGAGGACAAGGTCCGCGTCCTCGCGGGGGTGGCACGGGGGCTGGCGCACCTGCACGCGCGCGGGGTGCTCCACCGCGACCTCAAGCCGCCGAACATCCTCTTCGACGCGTCCGGTCAGGCCAAGCTGGCCGACTTCGGCCTCGCGCGCCTCTCGGGTCAGGCGCCGATCACCGCTCCGGGCGAGGTCCTCGGCACGCCGGCCTACATGGCACCGGAGCAGATGACCGGCGACCCCGCGCTGGTCGGGCCGTGGACCGACGTCTGGGCGCTCGGGGTGGTCATGTTCTTCACCTTCGCCGGGAAGACGCCGTTCAGCGGCGCGACCCCCATGGAGGTGATCGAGCGCGTGGCGACCCAGCAGCCCCCGCCGCTGCGGGCGGTCTGCCCCGACGTGTCCCCCGAGCTCGAGGCGCTCTGCGTGGCCTGCCTGCGGCGCCCGCGGGAGGAGCGCCCGACCGCCGCGGCCGCGGCCGACGCGCTGGAGGCCTTCGGCCGCGAGCTCGCCGCCGCCCGCGCCGCGGCGCGGCGCGGGCGCCTCGTCCGGGCGGCGCTGGTCGCGCTCGCGGCCCTCGTCGTCGTCGCGGCCCTCGTCGCCGCCCTGCGCGGCGTGTAGCCGCTCCCCCGGGCACCACGCCGCGTCATCCTGGGTTACGGATGGATGCGGAGGGGTGATCGATGCGTCACGACCTTCGGCGGCGCGCCCCGCTCGTCGGGCTGGGGCTCGGCGCGCTGCTGCTGCTCGCCGGCTGCGCGGGGCGGCCGCGCGCCTTCTCGCAGGGGGACGCGGCCGTGCTCCTCGACCCGCCGCACGCGGAGTCGTACCGCGTGCGTCTGGCGGAGGAGCTCGACGCCCCCGACCGCCCGCCGCCCAGCCCGGACGGGCTGCTGACGGACGTGATCGAGCTCTACGACCCGCTCACCGGCGCGCAGGCCGTCGTCGACGGCCCGGTGCGGCCGCTCCCCGGCGGCGGCTTCGTCGTCGAGGGGCCCGTGCCCTACCAGGTCGACGTGCGCGACGGCATGGTCTGGGTCGGCATCCCCGCGGGCGAGCGCATCCCGTTCTTCGACGCGTGGGGCGACGTGCGCATGGTGACCCCTGCGCGCGTCGTGCGGCCGACGTCGCCCTTCACGGAGGACGACATGGAGCGAGGACCGCCGGTCGTGACGCAGGACCGCTGGCAGCACCGCGGCATCGGCGAAGCTCCGTGATCGCGGCCGCGAGGGAGACGGCGGCCGACGCGAGCGGTGCTACTGACGGTCGTGCTCGTCCTCGATCTCGCCGACGATCTCCTCGAGCACGTCCTCGAGCGTCACGACCCCGAGCGGGGCGCCGCCCTCGCGCACGACGGCGAGGTGCACGCGGCGCCGGCGCATGTCGCGCAGGAGGTCCTCGGCGCGGGCGCCGGCCTCGACGAACGTGAGCGGGCGCAGCACGGCGCGGACGTCCGGCGCGCCGTCGCGGACGAGCACGCGGAACAGGTCCTTCGTGTTCACGAGGCCGACGAGGCGCGCCCGCTCGCCGTCGCAGACGGGCATGCGCGTGTGCGCGCCCTCGATCACCGCGTCGAGCACGCGCGCGGGCGGCCAGCGCAGGTCGAGGAGGCCGACGCGGTCGAGCGGGACCATCATCTCGCGCGCCGTGCGCCCCGAGAGGCGGAAGACGTTGCGCAGGACGTCGGCCTGCTCGGCGGCCAGGAACCCGGCCCGCTGCGTCTCGTCGACGAGCATGGCCAGCTCGGCCACCGAGTGCGCGCGCGCGTGCGGCGGCACGGGGCGGACGCGGAGCAGGCGCAGGAACAGCGCCGCGCCGCCGTTGAGCAGCCAAACGAGCGGCCCGAGCGCGCGCGAGAACGCCAGCAGCGGGCGGGCGAGCGTCAGCGCCACGCGGCGCGGGTGCTGGAGCGCGACCGCCTTCGGCGCCAGCTCGCCCAGCACCACCTGCACGGCCGTGAGCAGGGCGAGCACCAGCCCGCCGGCCAGCGCGGCGGTCACCCCGCCGTCGACCTCGGGCAGGAGCCCGCGCAGCGCCTCGGCGAGCTGCGACAGGCCCAGCCAGCCGAGCAGCAGCCCGATCGACGTGATCCCGATCTGGATCGACGCGATCGCCAGGTCGAGCCGCTCGACGACCCCCCGCGCCGCCGCCGCGCGCGCATCGCCCCCGCGGGCCAGCTCGTCGAGCTCCGTGCGCCGGACCGTGACGATCGCGATCTCGGCCGACACGAGCACCGCGCTCAGCACGAGGAGCACGGGGATCGCGACGAGCGCGGCGATCGACCAGGGGTCGGGCATCCCGTCGAGTGTACCGCGGCACGCGCCCGCCTCGTCGTCGGCGGCGGGCGCCCACACGCGCGCCTGCGCGGCCCGAGGATCGGCAGGAAGGGGCACGGACGCGCGGCGCGCTTCGCCGCGCGCCCCCCTCCGGGGGGCCTGGTCGCGCCCCTCGGGTGACCGGCTTGTTGCCACGGTGTGGCTCAGCTATGGTTCCCCCCGGTCGGGGAGGACACATGGCGGACGGCGCCGCGCTGCCTTCGGGGCGGCTGATCGGGAGGCGAGGCGAGGCGGCGGCGCCCGCGCCCGCGCCGGAGGCCCTCCCGGCGATCGAGGCGCCGTCGCTCGCCGCGGCGCCGCCGGGCGAGGTCGCGCTCGTGCTCCTCCCCGGCGGCGAGCCGACGAACGCCATGGCCGAGGCGGCGGCCGCCGCGCTCGGCCTCACGCCCTACGAGGCGCGCCTGCGCCTGCGCGAGCCGCTGCCGCGCGTCGCCACCGTCGGTCCGGCGGACGAGGTCACGGCCTGCGTCGGCGTGCTGCGCGCGGCGGGCGTGGGCGTGGAGACCCTCGACGCCGCGCCTCTCCTCGGCCCCCTGCGCCCCTACCCCGCGCAGCGCCTGCGCCTCGACGGCGATCGCCTGCACGTCGAGGGGCCGCGCGGCGAGGTCGTCGTCGACCTGCGTCAGCCGGTGCTGCTCGTCGGCGGGCGCTTCGACTTCAAGGCGGTCCTGCAGGCGGGCTTTCGCCGCGCCGAGGCCGTCGACATGGTGCCCTTCGGGCACCTCTACGCCGGCGGCTGGGTGGACCCGATCGAGCTCGTCGAGACGGGGATCGAGGACTGGGACTTCCTGGGGTCGGCGCGGACGCCGACCCGCCGCACGAACTTCCAGAGCGCGCTCGCGCTCCTGCGCCGCTTTCCGGACGTGACCTGGAACGACGCCCTCCTGCAGCACCCCGGCCGGGTCCAGGACTGCCTGCACGGCCTGGCCGGCAAGGGGCACTTCATCGTCACCGGCGGCGGCGGCAACGTCACCGAGCGCTCGAACCAGTCGGGCGCGGACCTGCTCTCGCGGGTGCTCTACCAGCTGTGGCGAGCGCGGCTCGGCGACCGCCTCGCCGCGCACGACGCGGCCCTCACCGTCGTCAGCGTCCGCGAGGACACCACCGACGAGCGCCTCAAGGCGGCCTTCGGCGGCGGGCCCTCGGCCCTGGACCTCGCGCACGAGAACGTGCGCAAGTCCGTCGCCGAGGCCTCCGCGCCGCCCCGCCCCGTCTCGGGCCGCCGCTCGCGCAGCGCGGGCCTGATCCCGCCGCCGGACCCCGTCTCGCCGCCGGGCCCGCCGGCGCCGGAGCCGACGAAGCGGCCGTCGACGCGGCTGGGCCACGCGACCGCGGCCCTCGCCGGCGACCCCACGCGCCCCCTGCGCCCCAACCCGCCCGACGCGCCGCCGGTCACGCTGATCCTGCGCGGCCTCAGCCTGCAGGCGCCGCACGCGTGCGTGTGCTGCCTCGAGCCGCCGGGCCCGCGGGCGGTCCAGGCGGCGGCCTCGCAGATGGACTGGGAGAGCGTCGCCTCGACCACGCTCGGCCTCGCGGCGCTCTTCATCTTCGAGCGCGGCTGGGTCCGCACGCGGCACGAGGAGACGGTGATCCTGCGGGTCGCCGCGTGCGCGCGGTGCTACAAGCACGAGACCTCGAACGAGCTGGCGTGGATCCTCGCCGGCGGCGCCTGCCTGGTCGGCATGATCGCCACCCTCGCCAGGCTCGGCGTCGACTCCCTGAAGGCGGTCACGTTCGCCGCGCTCGCGTGGGCGCTCCTCCTCGTCGTCCTCGGCCTGGTCCTCTCCTCGCTCCTCTCGCGCCGCGGCCCGCGCTGCGCCCCGCACCGCCCCCTGCGCCTCGCGTTCAAGGGCGACGACTTCAAGGTGGGCTTCGGCAACCGGTCCTATGGTGAGCGCATCGCCGAGCTCAACCCCGAGCTCGTCGTGCGGCGCACCTCGTGAGACCTGGCGAGGCACGTCGCGGATCCGGCGGAGGGGCCTTCGTCCGCCCCTCGGGTGCGCGCAGCACTCGCCGGTCACTGCCTGGGATCGAGGCTGGGCCCGCGCTGTCCGCGCCCCTCCGCAAACCTTGATCGCACAACCTTCGGAGTGGTTGACTGCAGGTCTGCTTGCATGCACCTGGCGCCCCTGCCACAACACCGCGGTAAGGGGGTGGGGCTTGAACTCGCGTCCATGCGGCGGCTTCTGGGTCGTCGCTGGTCTGATCGCTCTGGCAGCCACGGAGCCGGCGAAGGCGCAGGCCGGCGGGCTCCAGGCGCCGACCAACCTGGTCGCCACGCCGCAGGCGTGGAATCAGGTGTCGCTGTCCTGGATGGACAACGCCAAGAAGGAGACGGAGTACCGGGTCCAGCGACGACCGGTCGGCGGGCAGTTCGCGCAGATCGCGACGCTCCCCGCGAACTCCACGTCGTACGTGGACCTGGGCGTGACCGCGTCGACCGCCTACGAGTGGCGGGTCCTCGCGGCCAACAACTCCGGCCAGACGTCGCAGCCCTCGAACGTGGCGGAAGCGACGACCGCCGCCTACCCGAGTCCGACCGGGGTGACCGCCGTGGCGACGGCGTGGAACGCCGTGCAGGTGAGCTGGATCGACACGACCTCCGACGAGGCGGAGTTCCGGGTCGAGGTCCGCTCACCGGCCGGCGTCGGAGAGTTCTCGGCGGCGGGCAACACCGCTGCCAACCTGACCACATTTCAGCACGGCGGGCTCCTGGGTGAGACGTCGTATGAGTATCGGGTGGTCGCGCGTCACGCCTCGGGCGTGGAGTCGCCGCCCTCGGCGGGCTCGACCGTCACCACGCCGGCCTACCCCGCCCCCGCCGGGATCGGCGCCCAGGCGACCGCGTGGAACCGGGTGCTGCTGACCTGGACCAACACGTCGAGCGATGAGTCGGGCTTTCGGGTCGAGCGGCGCGGCGGCGGCGTGACCGAGTTCGTGGGAGTCGCCGACCTGCCGGCGAACGCCAGCAGCCACCTGGACGAAGCACTGGCCGAGGCCACCTCGTACGAGTACCGCGTGCGGGCCCTCCTCGCGGGTCAGCCCATGACCCCCTCCGAGGTCGTCCACGTCACGACGCCGGTCTACCCAACGCCGACGAACGTCTCGGCGCAGGCCTTCGCCTGGAACCAGGTGTTCCTGAGCTGGACGAACACCTCGTGGGACGAGTCGAGCTTCCAGATCGAGCGCTACAGCGCGGAGCTCGAGCAGTGGCTGGCGGTGGGCTGGGCGCCGTCCGGGGCGAGCAGCTACCTCGACCAGGGCCTCCAGGGCGGCTTCGACTACCAGTACCGCGTGCGTGCCGTCTACGCGACCCAACCCATGACCCCCTCCGAGGTCGTGTCGGTCACGACGCCCGTCTACCCGGCGCCCGCGAACGTCACGGTCTGGGCCTCGTCCTGGAGCCAGGCGTTCGTGAGCTGGACGAACACCTCGTGGGACGAGTCGGGCTTCCAGATCGAGCGCTACAGCGCGGAGCTCGAGCAGTGGCTGGCGGTGGGCTGGGTGCCGTCGGGGGCGTCGAACTACCTCGATCAGGGCCTCCAGGGCGGCACCGAGTACCAGTATCGCGTCCGCGCGCTCTACTTCAGCCAGCCCATGACGCCGTCCTCGGTCGTCGCGATCGTCACGCCGGCCGTCCCCGCCCCCTCGGGGCTCTCGGCGTTCCTCCTGGCGGACGACCGGATCGGGCTCACCTGGAGCGACCCCTCGCACGAGGAGACCTCGTTCGTCATCGAGCGCCGCGAGCCGCCGGGCGAGTTCTTCTTCCTCACCTCGGTGCCGGCGAACACGACCTTCTACGAGGACACGTGGCTCCCGCCGGGTACGACCTACGAGTACCGGGTCCTGGCCGAGTACGCGGGCGGCGTCCGCTCCGCGCCGTCGAACGTGGCCAGCGCCGCCACGGGCGGCCAGGGCCCCGGCTCGCTGGCGCCGCCGACGGACGTCGCGGGCCGCGCGATCAGCCCCGGCGTCGTGCGGCTCACGTGGACCGCCTCGAGCCAGACGGACCACGTCATCCAGCGCAGCCCCGCCGGTGAAGGGACCTTCGCGGACGTCGGCTGGGCGAGCCCCGGTGTGCCCTGGGGCCTCGACCAGAGCGCCGCGGCCGACACGGAGTACGACTACCGGGTCCTCGCCTGGGACTGGAACACCAACACCGGCTCGGCGCCGTCCGATGCGGTGACGGTGCGCACGCCGGCCGAGCCGGTGATCGAGACGATCGCCGGCGACGGGATCGCGGGCTTCGCGGGCGACGGCGGCCCGGCCTCCCTGGCCCGCTTCGACCAGCCCTGGGGCGTGGCGATCGGGCCGGACGAGGCGGTCCTCGTCGTCGACTCGAACAACCTCCGGCTCCGCCGCTTCGTCGTCGACGGGCTCATCGACTCGCTCGCGACGCTCCCGGCCCAGAGCTACCCCGCCGGGGTGGCCGTGAGCCCCGCCGGGGAGGTCCACGTCGCGCTGCCCGGGCAGAGCGTGATCGTCCGGATCGACGCCCAGAGCGGCGCGGCCGTGGTCGTCGCCGGCACGGGCGCCTACGGCTTCAATGGCGACGGGCTCGCCGCGACGGAGACCCAGCTCGATCGGCCCCAGGGTCTCGCGTTCGACGCCACGGGCAACCTGTTGATCGCGGACACGGAGAACCACCGCATCCGGCGCGTGGACGCCGTCACGGGCGTGGTGACCACGGTCGCCGGCACCGGGGCGTACGGGTTCTCGGGTGACGGCGGCCCCGCGACGGGCGCGGCGCTGGCGCGGCCCGCGGACCTCGCGGTCGGACCCGCGGGCGACCTGTTCGTCGTCGACCTCGACAACCGCCGCGTCCGCCGGATGTCGGCGGCCACCGGCGTGATCACCACCTTCGCCGGCAACGGCGGCTGGGGCGTGGCGGTGGACGCGGACGGGACGGTGTACGTCTCGGACGGCTCCTGGCACGTCGTCTACCGCATCGATGTCGAGGGGATCGTGAGCCGGCTCACGGGCACCCCGGGCTGGCCGGAGTACCAGGGCGACGGCGGCCCCTCGCGGCAAGCGCGCGTGAGCAGCCCCCAGGGCCTCGCGATCGACGCCGAGGGCCGCCTGGTGCTCGTCGACCGCACCAACTTCCGCGTGCGTAGGATCACCGGTATCCGCTGGTGAGCCTCACACCGCCCGCTCCGGCCGCGTCCTGCCCGTCCGCAGGGCCCCGAGCGCGCCGTCGAGCTCGCAGGCGGCGGTGATGAACGACAGGTGCGTGAGGCCCTGGGGGAAGTTGCCCAGGGCCTCGCCCCTGGCGCTGGTCTGCTCGGCGAAGAGGCCCAGGTGGTTGGCCTCGGCCATGAGCCGGTCGAAGATCAGGTGGGCGCGGTCGAGGAGCCGGTGGTCCGTGCGGCCGGCCTTGGTCAGCGCCTCGACCAGCCAGAAGGTGCACATGTTGAACGCGCCCTCGGGGCCGCCGACGCCGTCGTCGGTCGCGTCGGTGTCGTAGCGGTGGACCATGAAGTCGGACATGAGCCCGCCCATGGCCTTCGGCCGGTCGATCGCCCGCAGCGTGTCGATCATGAGCGGGTCGTTGGGCGCGAGGAAGGAGACGATCGGGAAGATCAGGCAGGAGGCGTCGAGCCCCGGCGTCTCGAAGGCGGCCGTGAACGTGCGCTGCCGCGGGTCCCACCCGCGCTTCATCACCTCCTCGTAGACGGCGTCGCGCTCCTGGCGCCAGCGGTCGACGTCGGCCGGGAGGCCGCGGTCGCGGGAGAGGCGCAGGCCGCGGTCGAGCGCCACCCAGCACATGACCTTCGAGTAGGTGAAGTTCAGCGTCTCGCTGCGCACCTCCCACGGGCCGTGGTCGGTGTCGCGCCAGTGGCGGGCGACGCGGTCGACGAGCTGGCGCAGCTCGAGCCACAGCCCGTGCGAGAGCGGGGCGGCGTGGCGGTCGTGCAGGTAGGCCGCGTCCATGACCGTGCCGAAGACGTCGAGCTGCAGCTGGTCGTAGGCGGCGTTGCCGATGCGCACCGGGCGGGAGCCCTTGTAGCCCTCGAGGTGCGGGAGCTCCTCCTCGACCGTCTCGTGGCGCCCGTCGATCCCGTAGAGCGGGCGGAGCATGCGCCCGGGCTCCAGCTCGTGGCTGCGCTGCTCCAGCCAGGCCATGAAGCGCGCGGCCTCCTCCGTGAAGCCGATGCGCATGAGCGCGAACACCGTGAAGGCGGCGTCGCGGAGCCACGTGAACCGGTAGTCCCAGTTGCGCGCCCCGCCGACCCACTCGGGCAGGCTCGTCGTCGGCGCGGCGACGATCGCGCCCGTGGGCTCGTAGGTGAGCAGCTTGAGCGCCAGGGCCGAGCGCCGCACACGGTCCTGCCAGTGGCCGCCGTAGGTGCAGCGCGCGATCCAGGCCCGCCAGTACTCGATCGTGTCGATCAGCAGGTCGTCCGCCTCCTCGTGGGTCACGCGCCGGTAGGGCTCGGGGAGGTCGTCGCCCCAGTTGAGCGAGAGGACCACCTGCTGCCCCGCCGCCAGGGGGAGCGAGGCGACGGCCCCGCCTTGGTCGTCGACGTCGAGCGGCGACGTGCTGCTGAGCATGAGCCGGCGCCCGTCGCCGGCGTCGAAGGCGACCCCGCCGTCGGTGCGCGCAGCCCGGTGCGGCGCGCGCGCGTAGTCGAAGGCCGGCCGGCACTCGAGCCGGAACGTCCCCTGCCCGAACTCGATCCGGAGCATGCGGACGAGGTCCGGCCGGCTCGCCTGGGCGTGGCGCGCGCGAGAGACCGGCATGAAGTCGACGACCTCGGCGAGGCACGCCGGCGAGACGAACCGGGTCACGAGCACGTTGGTGTCGGGCAGGTAGAACTGCCGCGTCACCAGGTCCGGCAGGTCGGGCGCGATCCGGAAGCAGCCGCCCTTGCGGTCGTCGAGCAGCGCGGCGAAGACGCTCGGCGCGTCGAACCGCGGCAGGCACAGCCAGTCGATCGACCCGTCGTCGGTGACCAGCGCGGCCGTGTGCATGTTCCCCACGAGGCCGTGCGCGTCGATCGGCCGGTACGCCATGTCGCCTCCGCGTCGGGTGTCGTCGGTGGTCCTACTCGTCCGCGAACGCCAGGGTCGTCATGAGGGCGTTCGCCGCCTGCCGCGAGTCCAGCCGCGTGTGCTGCACGACGATCGGCTGGTCGCTCTCGACCACCGTCGCGAAGTCGGTGTCGCGCGGCAGCGGCTCGGGGTCCTGGAGCTCGTTCAGGCGCACGTGCTTCGTCCGCCGCGCCGGCAGGGTCAGCCGGTACGGGCCGCACGGGTCGCGCCCCTCGAAGAAGACCATGAGCTCCAGGTGGGCGTCCTCGTCCGAGGCGTTCAGCAGGCACAGCGTCTCGTGGCTGGTCATCTGGGGCTCGGGGCCCGTGCTCCAGGCCGGAATGTACCCCTCCGGAATCGCCCAGCGCCGCCGCCCGATCGCTCGAGGCATGTCGCAGGTCTCCTGCCCCCCCTCGATCCGTCGCCGCCGCTCAGGTCCACCCGGGCAGCGGCGCGCCGAGCAGGCGCCGGCCCGCCACGGCGACGAGCACCGCCGCGGCGCCGCCGGCGGCCACCGCCAGCGCGCCCCGGTGCATGCTGGCCCAGGTGAGCGGGCTCCGCCGCGCGGCCCGGTCGCTGAAG
Organism: Planctomycetota bacterium; assembly: GCA_023954375.1. Classification (GTDB taxonomy): domain Bacteria; phylum Planctomycetota; class J058; order J058; family J058; genus JAMLIC01. Next base: position 153,770 of record JAMLIC010000003.1, on the reverse strand, counting down.
CGCCCGCGCGCGGCGAACTCGCCGGGGACCGGGCGCCACAGGTTGTGCGGCCGGTGCGGGTCCTCCGGCTCGTCGGTCTGCTGCGCGTCGAACCCCGAGCGCGCCAGGACGCGGTCGGCCACCGCCGGGGCGATCCGGGTGCCGAAGATCGCCCGCAGGGTGGGCCAGCCGACCTTCAGGTCGCGGCGGTCGGGGTGGTGGGCCGCCCAGGCGATCGCGCGCGCGGCGACCTCGGGCTCGTAGATCGGCGGCACGGGCTGCGCGCGGCGGGGCATCTTCGACTTGACCCACTCGAACTGCGGCGTGTTCACGGCCGGCAGGTGCACCGACGTCACCTTGACCCCGGCGCCGTCGTGCATGAGCTCGGTGCGCAGCGCCTCGGTGAAGCCCTCGACCGCGTGCTTCGCCGCGCAGTAAGCGCTCTGCAGGGGGATCGCCCGGTAGGCGAGCGCCGACCCGACCTGCACGATCGTCCCCCGGTCGCGCGGGAGCATGCGCCGCAGCGCCGCGAGGGTCCCGTGGACGTAGCCCAGGTAGGTGACCTCGGTCACGCGCCGGACCTCGTCGGGGGTCATGTCCTTGACCGGCGCGAACACGGTGGTCATGGCGTTGTTGACCCACACGTCGATCGGGCCGAACGTCTCCTCGACGCGCGCGGCCGCGTCCTCGACGCGGTCGGCGTCGGCGACGTCCAGCGGGAGCACCAGCGCCTTGCCGCCGCGCTCCTCCACCTCGCGGGCGGTGGCGCGCAGGCGCTCGACGCCGCGCGCGATCAGCCCGATCCGCGCCCCGCGGTCGGCGAAGGCCCGCGCCGTGGCCCGCCCGACGCCCGCCGAGGCGCCGGTGATCACGACGACCTGGCCCCGGTCGCCGTACGCCGACCACCATCCCTCACGGCCGCTGGCCCTCACGCGCACCTCCGCTGCGGGGTCGCGGGCGTCCCGACGCGCCGCCGGCGTCTCGCCCGCGACGCTGCGGCCGTCGCCCTCCCCGGCCCGGGAGGGTGCGCGCACAGACCGTGCCGGTGGAGGGGAGGGAGAGGGGTCAGTACCCGAGCGACTCGCGCGCGTCGCGATAGGCGACCCAGGCCGCGTGCTCGGCCCGGTTCAGCGGGGCGGCCGCGCCGAGGGCCCGCCACGCGTTCTCGCGCACGAGCTCGTCCTCGTCCTCGAGCGCCGCCACGAGCGCCGCGCGGGCGCGCGGGTCGGCCGTGCGCGCCAGCTCGAGCCCGAACGCGGCGCCGGCGCGCACCTCGGGGGCGGCGTCGCGGCGCAGCGCCGCGACGAGGCCCTCGAGCGCCTCGGGCGCGGGGCTCCAGTCGCCGAGGACGCGCGCCGCGCGGCGCCGCGTCTCGGGGTCGGCGTCCTGGGCGACGACGCGCACGAGGCGGCTGACGACCTCGACGGCCTCGTCGATCGACGCGCCGTCCGGCGGCGGGAGGGCGTGGAGCGCCGCGCGGCGCACGTCCGTGTCGACCTCGCGGTCGAGCGCGGCGAGCGCGACCGGGCGCGCCGACGGCAGGTCGAGCGCGTCGAGCAGGTCGAAGCCGACGACCCGCAGGGCCGGGTCGGCGCTCTTCGCGGCCAGCTCGAGCGCGGCCTGCTCGACGGCCGGGTCGGCGAACTGGCCGAGCAGGGCCGCCAGGACCTCCGCCTCGAGCGGGTCGCGCGTGGTCTGGAGCCGCCCCGCGACGCGCTCGACGGTGCGGGGGTCGGCCTGCATGGCCGCCGTGAGCGCGGCGTGCGCCGCGTCGGCCTCCTGGTTCGCCTCGCACGTGTCGCCGTCCTCGTCGAGCGCCCGGCGGTGCGCCGCCAGGGCCACGTCGATCAGCGCCAGGGCGCGCTCCGCCGCGGCCTCGCCGTCGTCGGCGGCCGCGTGCGCCGACGCGCCCGCCGGCGCGTGGCGCCGTGGGCGCAGCCGGTCGGCGCGAGCGCCGCCTGGCGCGGGCGCGCGGCGCGGGGTCGCCGCGGGGCCGCGGCGGCGCGGGGCGCGGCGGCCGGCTCGGGCGTCGGCGTCAGCACCCCGACGAGCACCGCGCCCACCACGGCGCCGGCGCAGGCGACCCCCAGCTCACGCAGGACGTGCACGGTCAGGCGGCTCTTCTTCATGACCTCACCGGACCCGGGCGTGGAAGTGGTTGTGGTGGTTCGGCCAGTGGCGGACGCCGGGGATCTTCGAGTCGTTGAAGAGGATCAGGGCGATCTGCAGCTCCGACTGGAAAAGGCCGATCAGCGTGCGCGTGTGCTGCTGGCTGTACTCCTTGTCGTTGATCGTCACCGGCTGCCTCGCCTTGTCCGTCCGGACCGGCCGCACGTCCACGTCGATCCCGACCTGGTGGCTCTTGTGCCCCGGGATCGGCCCGCCGTTCTGCAGGCTCAGGTCGCCGACGCCCATGTCGCCCGCGTTCGCCCCGGCGAAGCGGCGCCCGATCCGCTCGATCCCGTAGACCAGGCGGGGCTGCCCCCAGCGGGCGTTCGCCCCGCGGTAGCCGTAGTAGCCGGAGCCCGAGGCCGGGAGCTGGATGTAGCCGGCCTTCGAGGGCGCGCTGGTGACCTGGCTGGGCTGGTTCCCCGTGGCCGGAGGCAGGGTCGTCGGGCTCGTCGTGGCCGGGCTCGTCGTGGCCGGGCTCGTCGTGGCCGGGCTCGTCGTGGCCGGGCTCGTCGTGGGCGCCGGCCTCGTCGTCTGGCTCCCGCCGGTGTTGCGCAGACCGTTCAGGAGGGCGGCCAGCTGGTTGCCGTTCGTCGGGGTCGTCCCGGCCGCCGGGGCCGCCGGAGCGGCGGCGCTCGGGGCCGGCGGCGCCGCCGGGGCCGCCGGGGCGGGGGCGGTCGAGGCCGCCCCCGGGGCCGCCGCCAGGTACGCGAAGTAGACCCAGCCCCGGGTGTCGGGCCCGAGCTCGATCTGCCGCCAGTTGCCCGAGGTGCCCACGATCACCACCTGCGTCCCGCGCGGCAGCGATCCGAGGATCCGGTAGCTCGTCCCCGGGCCGGTGCGCACGTTCAGCGCGCTGGCCGTGATCACGGCGTTGGTGCGGGCGGTCGGCGTCACCGACACCGCCTGGGCGAACGCGGGGGAGGTCCAGATCGCCGCGACGGCGAGGGCCGCCAGCGGGAGAGCGAGCCGGCGGGGCGTCGACCGTCGACGCCCCGCCGGCAAGGTCGGGAGAGGGTTCGTCATGGAGGATTCCTCCTTCCTTCCGCGAGGAGGAGGAGCGAGCCTCGTGCCCGACGCAAGTCTGTTGTTCGCCGTTGATTGCACGGCCGGGGGGTCCGCCTTCGGACCGGGACGGACCGGCCGCGGACGGGGGCGGGCGCCTCGAAAGCGTTGCGCCTACTCGGCCTGGGCGTCGGGCGCCGGGGTGCCCTCGAGCACGCGCTGCCCGTCGGCGATCGCCCGGTAGAAGGTCTGCCGCGAGACGCCCGAGCGACGCGCCGCCTCGGGCACCGAGCCGTCGGCCCGCTCGATCGCCCGGCGCGCGTAGCGGAGCGAGAAGAGCGCCCGCGCGTCCTGCAGCGGCAGGTCGTAGAGGTCCTCGTCGCGGCCGGGCCCGCCGCCGCTCGACTCGGGCTCCTCGGGGGCCACGTGCGCCGCGTCGATCTGCCCGCTCGAGAGCGCCAGCGCGCGCTCGAGGACGTTCTTCAGCTCGCGCACGTTGCCGGGCCAGCGGCGCCCGACGAGCACGCGCATGGCCTCGGGCTCGACCGTGGCGTCGGGGCGCCCCAGCGCCGAGAGCGTGTGGGCGACGAGGCGCGGGACGTCCTGCGGCCGCTCGCGCAGGGGCGGCAGGCGCAGGCGGAACACGGCCAGCCGGTAGAACAGGTCCTCGCGGAAGCCGCCCTCGGCGATGGCCCGCTTGAGGTCGCGGTTGGTCGCGGCGACGACGCGCACGTCGACCGTGCGCACGTCGCCCGAGCCCACGCGGCGCACCTCGCCCGACTCGAGCACGCGCAGGAGCTTGGCCTGCGCGTCGAGCGGCAGCTCGCCCAGCTCGTCGAGGAACAGCGTCCCGCCGTCGGCGACCTCGATCAGGCCGGCGCGGTCGGCGTGGGCGCCCGTGAACGAGCCCTTGACGTGGCCGAACAGCTCCGACTCGACGAGCGACTCCGGGATCGCGCCGCAGTTGACCGCCACCAGCGGCCCCTGCGCGCGCGGCGAGCGGGCATGGATCGCCCTCGCGACGAGCTCCTTGCCCGTGCCGCTCTCGCCCTCGATCACCACGGGGACGGTCGTGCCCTCGAGGCTGCGGAGCGTGGTGAACAGCTCCTGCATGGAGGGCGAGGCGCCGACGATCCCGGCGTAGGCGTCGCCCCTCGCGGCCGGCTCGGGCGGGCGGGCCTTCTCCAGGCGGCGCCGCACGCGGGCCAGCTCGGCCTCGCGGCCCGTGACGTCGGCGGCCAGGCGCTCGGCGCGCCCGCGCAGCCGGTCGTAGAGGGCGGCGTTGCGCAGGGCCGTGGCCAGGGCCGAGACCAGCGCGTCGAAGAACGCCAGCGTCGGCGGGTCGAAGCGGCGCGGGTCGCGCGAGTCGACGTAGACCACGCCGGGCGGCACGTCCTCGCCCACGAGCGGCGCGCAGAGGACGGCGCGCAGCCCCAGGCGGTCGGCGCTGGGCGAGATCGGGGGCGCGCCCTCCTCCTCCGCCAGCATGTGCACGGCGCGGCCCGCCTCGAGCGCCGCCTCGACCGCCGAGGTCGCGAAGCCGGTCGGCGGGCTCGGCGCGCCCTTGCGGCCGTGCGACGCGGCGACCTGCCAGCCGTCGCCCTCGCGCAGGATCACCAGCCCGCGCTCGGCGCCGGTGACGTCGGCGACGCGCTCGAGCAGCGCCTCGAGCGTCTGCTCGAGCGGCGCCAGGCGCGAGACGGTCGACACGGCCTCGAGCAGCGCCTGGACGTTGCGGTAGTCGCGCGTCGCCTGCCCCGTGAGGACGCCCCCGACCCGGTCGCGCCCGCGCGAGCCGCGCAGGGCCTCGTCCCACACGACGACCTTGCCGGGCCCCTCGCGCTTCGCGTGGGCCAGCGCCTGGTCGGCGTGGAACAGGAGCGCCTCCGCGTCGCGCGCGTGCCCGGGCGCGCAGGCCACGCCGGCCGAGAAGGTCGCCGGCCCGCCCGGGGACGGCGCCGCCGCGAGCGCCTCGGCGACCCGCCGCAGCGCCGCCGCGGCGCGCTCCGCGTCGTGCCCGGGGAGGAGGAGCGCCACCTCGTCGGCGCCCCAGCGGCAGGCGCGCTCGGGGGCGGCCGCGACGGCGGCCGCGGCGGCCCCCAGCGCGGCGAGGACCTCGTCGCCCGCCGGCGGCCCGCCGAGGGCGTTGATCTGGCGCAGCCGGTCGAGGTCGAGGAGCGCGACGGCCGCCGGCTCGCCCCGCGCGACCCGCTCGGTGAACGCCGGGAGCCCGCGCTCGAACGCCGGGCGGGCGAGGAGGCCCGTGAGGCGGTCGACGCCCCCGCGGCGGGTGAGGGCCCGCTCGACGAGCAGCGTCGCCACGTGCTGGGCCAGCGCCTCGGCCGCCTCGGGCGGCGGGTCGTCGGTCAGCGGGCCCACGGCCAGGAGGCCGAAGCTGCGCGCCAGCCCGCTCCCGTCCGGCGCCAGGGCCACGCGCAGGGGGGCCACGAGGGCGCGCGTCCCGTCGTCGAGCGTGGCCGCGCCGGGCGCCTCGGGCTCGGTCGTCGGCGGGGCGAGGTCGCCCTCCGGCGCCCGGCCGAGCAGGCGCAGGCCCGCCCGCGGGTGTCCGGACAGGGCCCGGGCCAGGTCGAGCGCCTGGGCCACGTCGGCCGCGACCAGCGCCGCGCCGACGCGCTCGGGGATCGTCACCAGCTCGCGGAGGTCGGCCGGTGCCGCGGGGACGGGGAAGGTCGCGCGCGAGTCTGCCACGGGGCCTACTATAGACAGCGGGACGGACGCCGCGCCCGTGTGCGGGGCGCCCGGCCGTGGTAAAGGGTGGGCGTGCGGCTGCGCGAGGTCCAGGAGCGGCGGGAGGCGGAGGTCTGCGCGCGGCTCGTGGCCGCGCGGCCGGCCCTGCGCGCGACGCTCGAGCGCGACGCGCCGCTCGCGCGCGCGGCCGGCCTCTCCTTCGTCGAGGTCCTCCTCGCGCGGCGCCTCGTCGAGCCCGAGGACGTGGCCGCCGCCGCGCGCGGGCCGGCCCAGGCGCTGCCCTGGCGCGACCTCGACGTGCTCGGCGAGGCCGGCCGCGGCGTGCACGGCGTCGTCTACTGGGCGCGCCGGCAGCTCGACGGGCTGCCCGTCGCGCTCAAGGTGCTGCGGGCGCCGGGGGGCGAGAACGCGGCCGGGCTCGACGCGGCGCGCCTCCTGCGCGAGGCGCGCCTCCTGGCCCGCCTCGACCACCCCGGGGTCGTCCGGCTGGTCGACGCCGGCGAGGAGGACGGCGCGCCCTGGCTCGTCACCGAGGCGCTGCCGGGCGGGTCGCTCGAGGGCCTCCTCCCGCAGCCGCCCGGCCGCGCGCTCGTCCTGGCCGCGCGCGTGGCCCACGCGCTGGCCCACGCCCACGCCGCCGGCGTGATCCACCGCGACCTCAAGCCCTCGAACGTGCTCCTCGACGCGCAGGGGCTGCCGCGCGTGGTCGACTTCGGCCTGGCCCGCGACGCCGGCCGCGCGGGCGACCTCACGGGGTCCGGGGCGCTCCTCGGCAGCCTCGGCTACGCCGCGCCCGAGCAGGTGGGGGGCGCCGCGAGGGCCGACGCGAAGGCCGACGTGTGGGCCGTGGGCGCCCTCCTCCACGCGCTGCTCGTGGGCAAGCCCCCCTACGCCGACGCGCCGACGCTCGGCGCCTGGCTCGGCAGGGCGCGGGCGGGGTTCCGCGGGCTGCGCGGCGCGGGGCTGCCCGTCTCCGAGGACGTCGCCGCCCTGATCGACGGCCTGCTCCTCGACGCCCTGCGGGTGGAGCCGGCCGAGCGGCCCGACATGGCCGCGCTCGCCCGCGCGGTCGCCTTCACGGCCGCCGCGGCGCAGCGGGGCTGACCCACACCGCGGGGTCCTCCTCGGCGAGGCGCGCCAGCTCCGACAGGGCCTCGGGTCGGCCGGCCTCGAGCCGGGCGGCGAGCTTGGCCGGCGCGAGGCTGCGGGCGGAGGTCTCCTGGAGCGCCCGGGCGGCGCCGGGCAGGTCGCCCTCGCGCGCGCGGACCAGGGCCAGCCGCAGGCCCCACTGGCCCCAGCCGTCCACCCGCTGCTCGACGACCATGGTCTCGAGGAGCGGCCGCAGGAGCTCGAAGCGGCCCCGCCGCACGGCCAGGTGCCAGATGAGCTCGGCCACGTGCTTGCGGTTCGGCCCGACCGTGAGGGGCGCGGCGGCGTACTCCTCGGCCAGGTGCAGGGCCTCGTCCTCGCGGCCCGCCTCGACCAGCACCTCGAGGCGCGCGAGGAGGCGCTCCCCCGGGATCAGCTCGGGGAGGGCGGCCGCGGCGTCCAGCGCGGCCAGGGCGCCCGCGTGGTCGCCCGACTGGCGGCGGAGGCGCGAGCGCTGCAGCTCGAGGCGCCCCCGGAACCCGGCGGCGTCGGCGGCGTCGAACGACGCGTCGTGGGCGGCCGCGTCGACCGCCGCCTCCGCCCGCGCCTCGGCCGCCCGCGCCTCGTCGAGGCGACCGGCGTCGATCAGGACGCGCAGGGCCGCGAGGTGCGCGGCGGCCTCGCCCGGCCCGCCCGCGTTCAGCCTCGCCCCCTGGAGGGCGACGGTCGCCGCGCGGTCCAGGTCGATCTTGCCGGTCGAGCCCGCGGCGAGGCAGTTGAGCGCGAGCCCGTGGGCCAGCGGGTCCTCGGGCCACAGCACGCAGATGATCAGCGAGAGCGAGATCACCTCGTGGGACATGGCGGCCGCCTGCGAGCGGATGGCCAGCCGCAGGAGCGCGGCGTGCAGGTCGTCGGGCGGCGAGGCGCCCGGGACCACGCGCGCGTGCAGCTCGAGCCAGGGGGTCAGCGGCGAGCCGGGCTCGAGCGTGGCCTGGCGCCGCTCCGCGTCCTGGACGCGGGGGGTGAGCCCCTCCGCGATGCGTCGGGCCAGCGCCAGCTCGCGCGGGCGCGGCGGGCCGGGCGGCGGGGCGAGCCCCTGGAGCGCCGCGAGCGCCGCGCCGGGCTGGTCGCGCGCGACCGCCTCCTCCACGGCGAGGAGCGCCACGGCCCAGCGGAGCGCCGGCGGGGCGGCGGCGACGCGCGCCAGGGCGGCCTCGGCCGCGGCGCCGCCGGCGGGCGCCGCGGGCGGGGCGGCCGCGACCGGGGCGGGAGCCGCGTCGTCGAGGGCGCCGCGCCGCCGGGCGGCCGGGAGCTCCCGCAGGACGGCGAGCGCGTCCTCGCGCGAGGCCGCGCGCGGCCAGGCCAGGAGCCGCCAGCCCTGGAGCTCGGGGCGTCGAGCCCGGCGCGGCGCGCCTCGTCGCCCTGGGGTAGGGACGCCCCCGGTTGGCCCTCCCGCGCCCCCGGGCGGGGGTCCAGGCGGGGGGGCAGGGCGGCGTCGGAGCCGACCGCGGCGGCGGTCGCGCTCGCCTCGGGCGCCTCGCCGCGCGCGAGGTGCGCGAGGCCCACCCACGCGGCGAGCGCGGTCCGCTCGCGCGCCGCCTCGGGGTCGGCGCCGGGGGCGCGCGCCAGGAGCGCGCGCGCCTCCTCCACGTCCAGCTCGGCCAGCCGCCCCGCCCCCTGCGCGCTGGCCTCGAGCGCGCGCCGGGCCTCCGCCAGGCGCATGGCGTCGGGCGCGGTCGTGCGCGCGCCGAGGAGGGCCCCGCCGAGGGGGGCGAGCAGCAGCGCGGCCGCCGCGGCGAGGAGCGCGCGCCGGCGACGGCGGCGCGGCGCCGTCGCGAGCACGCGCTCGCCGGCCAGCCAGCGGGCGAGGTCGTCGCCGAGCGCGCGCGCGGAGGGGAAGCGGTCGTCGGGGGCGCAGGCGAGCGCGCGCAGGCACACCGCGTCGAGCGCTGGATCGAGGCCGGGGCGGCGCCGCGAGGGCGGGAGGGGCCCGTCCGCCTTGAGCGTCGCCAGGTGGACGATCGAGGTCGACTCGTTGAACGGCTGGACCCCCGTGAGCGCCTCGTAGAGGAGCGCGCCCAGGCCGTAGACGTCGACGCGCTCGTCGGCGCCGCTCCCGTCGAGCTGCTCGGGCGCCATGTAGAGCGGCGTGCCGACGCCCTGGTGCGTGCGCGTGAGCCGCTCGGCCCCGGCGAGGGCGGCGACGCCGAAGTCGGTGAGCCGCGGCGCGCCCGAGGCGTCGACGAGAACGTTGCCCGGCTTGAGGTCGCGGTGGAGGACGCCGTGGGCGTGGAGGGCCTCGACCGCGTCGCACAGGCGCGCGACGACCTCGACCGCGCGGCGCGGCTCGAGGGCGCCCTGCGCGAGCAGGGCGTCGAGCGGCTGGCCGTCGACGAGGTCCATGACCAGGTAGAGCGCGCCGCCGCACTCGCCCGCGTCGTGGACCGCGACCACGTGGGGGTGGCGCACGCGCGCGGCCGCCTGCGCCTCGCGCAGGAAGCGCCGGCGGCGCTCGTCGCTGGCGTCGGCGGGGAGGACCTTCACCGCCACGTCGCGCCCGGCCTCCTCGTCGCGGCCGCGGAAGACCTGCCCCATGCCGCCGGCGCCGATCCGGTCCGTGAGCACGCAGCGGCCGAGGCGGGCGCCGACGTCGGGCGTCGCCGCCCCCGCGAACGGCAGCGCGGCCGCGCGCCCCGTGCTCGTGCGGGCGACCGCGGCGCCGAGGTCCCGGGCGAGCGCCTCGCCGTCCTCGTGGCGCTCGGCGGGGCGGAGCGAGAGGGCGCGGCGGCACACGGCGTCGAGGCCCGCCGGGACGCCCGGCGCGAGCTCGGCGGGGCCCGGCGGCGGGCGCCCCTCGCGCGCGCCGCGCTCGAGCGCGGCGACGTCGGGGTAGGGCCAGGCGCCCGTGAGCGCGTGGAAGAGGAGCGCCCCCAGCGCCCAGACGTCGGCCCGCGGCGTCAGGGCGTGGCTCCCCTCGAGGAGCGCCTCGGGGGCGAGCGTCGTGGGCGTGCCGAGGGCCTCGCCCGCCCGGGTGAGCGTCCGGTGGCCGGGCACGAGGGCGAGGCCGAAGTCGGTGACGCGCACGCGGCCGGCCGCGTCGACGAGGACGTTGCCGGGCGAGACGTCGCGGTGGACGACCCCGCGCGCGTGCGCCGCCCCGAGCGCGCGCGCCGCCTCGCGCACGAGGGCGACGCGGTCGGCGAGCGGCCGGCCGGCGAACGCCGCCGTGATCGGGCGCGCCCCCGCCACGAGCTCGTAGACGACGTACGGCACGCCGGCCACCTCCCCGGCGTCGAGCGGGCGCACGACCCCGGGATGGTCGAGCGACCGCGCCGCGGCCAGCTCGCGGCCCAGCCGCTCGGCGGCCCGGGGGTCTCGCAGGAGCGCCTGCGGGAGCAGGCGCTTGAGCGCCACCGGCGTGAGGTCGGGCTCGGCGACCGCCTCGTAGACGGCGCCGCTGGCGCCCTGGCCCAGGGGGCGCACGAGGCGGTAACGACCGATCCGCGGGGCCTCGCTCATGACGGCGCCCCATGTTCGCGATGGGTGCGGGTGGAGGCAACGTCCGTCCCTGGAACGTCTCGGTCCGCGCGCGGACAGGCGGCACGGTCGAGTCGTTGCCCTCGCTGGGCTTGCGACGGCGGCATGGCGGTCGCACCCGGGCCTCTCTGGAAGGAGGCCTCCCGTGAGGTTGAAGGCGGTCGTGTGCAGCGGGGTCGTGGCCCTGGCGGTCGGCGGGCTGGCGAGCGGGTGCAACTCGGGGTCGCGCTCGAACCGGGTCGGCGGGGGCAGCCGCAAGGCCTCGTTCCTCGACGCGGACTGGGTGGCCAAGGGCCTGGCGGCGGAGGCCGCGGCGGCGAACGGCGCCGCGACGACGACGACCCCGGGCGCCACCCCGGCCGGGCTGCCCTTCGACCCGAGCGCCTTCGACCCGAGCGCCTTCGGGGCGGGCGGCTTCGACCTCGACCCGGGCTTCGACCCCGGCGCCGACGCCTACGACGACCCGGCCGCGGCGGCGGCCGCCGCCGCGACGCTCCCCGCGACCGCGCCCGCCACCGCCGCGCCGGCGCCGGCGACCGGCAACACGCAGGGCTCTCGCTTCTGGTACCAGCGCGACACCTTCGGCAACCCGCTCAAGGTGCACACCTCGGCCGAGGAGGCGCTCGCGACGCAGGTGGTGACGCTGATCAACCAGGAGCGCACGAAGGTCGGCGCGGCGCCGCTCGCGCCGCTCGCCGACTGCGTGCGCGCCGCGAAGGCGCACGTCGAGGACATGAAGGGGCGCAACTACTTCGCCCACGTGTCGCCCGACGGGCTGACCCCGGAGGACCGCCTGCGCCTCACCGGCGCGGGCCCGACCCGCGCGGTCGGAGAGAACATCGCCGCCGGCCAGGCCCTCGCCCGGGCGATCGTCGACACCTGGCTGGCCTCGCCCCCCCACCGGGCGAACATGCTCTCGCCCATGTTCACCCACGTGGGCGTGGGCGTCGCGTCGGGGGGCACGACGTTCGCCTGCGCCGTCTTCGTCGCGCGGTAGCTACCCCGCCACGGCCTCGACCACGCTGACCGGCGAGGCCGTGGGCACGACGCGCGTCAGGCGCAGGCCCGACGCGGAGAGGAGCGCGCGGTACTCGTCGGCCGTGCGCTCCTGCCCGCCCGGGACGGCGAGCATGACCAGGTCGAGGATCTTCGCCGGGTGGGGCGCGTCGCCCGGGGGGACGACCATCTCCACGAGCAGCAGGCGCGCCCCGGGGCGCATGGCGGCGCGCACGTTGGCGAGGATCTGCCCCGAGCGCGCGTCGTCCCAGTCGTGGATCACGTGCGACAGCAGGTAGGCGTCGCCGCCCTGAGGGACGTCCTCGAAGAAGCTCCCCTCCGCCACCTCCACGCGGTCGGCGAGGCCGAGGCGGCCGAGGCGCTCGCGCGCGGCGGCGGCGACGTGCGGCAGGTCGAAGAGCACGCCGCGCGCGCCGGGCGCCGCGCCCAGGACGGCCGCGAGCAGGTTGCCGGTGCCGCCGCCGACGTCGACGATCGTCCCCAGGCCGGAGAAGTCGTAGGCCGCGGCGACGGCGGCGGGCTCCGCCCCGTGCACGCCGATCATGGCGTCGTTGAACAGCGCCCCCTCCTCGGGATGGCGGCCGAACCAGTCGAAGACGGGCGCCCCGTGCACGTGCTCGAACGCCGGCCGGCCGGTCTGGACGCTGTGGAGGAGCGCGCCGGCGCTCTGCCACATGGTCGGGCCGACCAGCGAGAGCACCGTGGCGCGGCCGGCCTCGGGCGCGCCCGTGCGGAGGGTCGCCCCGACCGGACCGAGCGCGAACACGCCCGGCTCGACCTCGGCGAAGACGCCGTGGGCGGAGAGCGTGCGGAGCACGCGGCGCAGGGCCCCGGGGTCGGCGCCGACCGCCGCCGCCAGCGCGCCGGCGTCGCGCGGGCCCGCGGCGAGGTGGTCGGCGACGTTCAGGCGGGCCACGACGTAGAGGGCCTGCGGCACCCAGAAGGCCGTGGTGAGCTGCATGAGGGCGGCGCCCGGGGGCGGCGTGTCCATGGGGTCCTCCTGGGCGGACGACTCTACCGGCGGGGCGCGGTCCGTCGAGGCGCGGCGCCGCGCGGGCTACACGTGGCGCCAGGCCTCGCCCTCGAGGACGAACCGGCTCGGGCCGACCGCCTGCGGGTGGTCGGGCGGCAGCGGCGCCGCCTCGCCGGTGCCGAGCGCGGCGTACTCCGGGTCCCAGGGCAGGAGGAGCGCGAAGCCGTCCGGCAGCGGCGCGTAGCGCGGGAGCAGCGGCGCCACGCGCGGCGCGCGGGCGCTCGCGAGCGCGAGGACGTCGGCCGGCGTGGCCGCCTCGCGCAGCTCCCAGACCGTGCGCAGCTGCGGGGGCGGGAGGTGGAGCGCGTCGGCGTCGGCCAGCGCGTCCTGCGCCGTCACCCAGCGCGCCTCGACGAGCTCCTGGCCGTCGATCTCGGCCGCCTGGCCCGGGGGCAGGGCGGCCACGTAGAAGCGGGCCGAGAAGCGGCGCCGCTCGGCCGAGGGCGTCACCCAGTGGGCGAACGGGACCAGGCGGTCGAGCTCGAGCCGCAGTCCGGCCTCGGCCAGGAGCTCGTCGAGCGGCGCGCCGGCCGCGGCGCGCGCGCGCAGGTCGCGGGCGACGTCGGGGCCCGCGTCGGCCAGGAGCACGCCCGCCTCCTCGAACAGCTCGCGCGCGGCCGTCGCCCTCGGGTCCTCGTCGCCCTCGCGCGCGCCGCCGGGGAACACGAACGCGCGCGCCATGAACGCGGCCTTGGCCGGGCGGCGGGCGAGGAGCAGCTCGGGCGCGCCGTCGTTCGCGCGAGGCCGGACGAGGATCACGGCGGCGGCGTCGCGCGGGGTCGTCGGGGGGCGGGCGGGGTCGAAGTCCATGACCCGGGGCTCAGAAGGGCGGTGCGCCGAGCTGCTCCTGCAGCCCGAAGAAGTCGACCACGTTCCAGGCCTCCGTGATCTTCCCCTCGCGCCAGCGCGCGAAGCACATGGCGGGGAAGCTGGCCGCCCGGCCGGTCGGGGCGTGGGTGCCTCGGGCCGTGAACCGCGAGGCGACCGTCACCGTGCCCTCGGCGTCGGGCGGCGACTCGACGGCGTCGTGGACCTCGAGCTGCAGGTCCGGGAAGAGGCGCAGGAAGTCCCGCCAGAAGACGCGGAAGCCCTCCGGCCCCCGCGGCTGGCCGGGGAGCCCGTAGCCCACCCCGTCGGCCGCGAACAGCGCGTCGATCGTCGCCTCGCGCCGCTCGTTCCACACCTCCTGGAACCACCGTCGGGTCAGCGCCGCGCTCATCCGGTCCTCCTCGTGGGAGCGGGTGTAGCCCGCGGCGCCCACGAGCGCAAGCTCACAGCTTCCCCCCGCAGTACTTGCAGTGGACCGCGTCCTCGTCGTGCCCCTCGCGGAGGCACTCGGCGCAGGTGCGCGTCGACGCGCTCTCGCGCGCGGCGCGCCCCAGCTCGACGGTCACGATCCCCGTCGGCACGGCGATGATCCCGTAGCCCACGATCATGGCGACCGAGGCGATGAACCGGCCGAAGTCGGTGTGCGGCGCGATGTCGCCGTAGCCGACCGTGCAGACGGTCACGATCGCCCAGTACATGCTCAGGGGGATGCTCGTGAAGCCGTTCTCGGGGCCCTCGACGAGGTACATGAGCGCGCCGATGATCACGACGAGCGTGAGCACGGCGGTGAGGAACACGGTGATCTTGTGCCGCGCGCGGGCCAGCGCGCGGGCGATCAGCCGCGCCTCCTGCACGTGCTGGGCGAGCTTGAGCACGCGGAACACGCGCAGGATGCGCAGGAGTCGCACGGAGAGGAGCGCCTGCCCGCCGGGCACGAACAGGCTCAGGTAGGTCGGCAGGAGCGCGGCGAGGTCGACCACGCCGAAGAAGCTGGTCGCGTAGCGCCAGGGGCGCGGGGCGCAGAGGAGGCGCAGGACGTACTCGACCGTGAACACGACCGTGAACGCCCACTCGGCCGCGCGCAGCACCCCGCCGTGGGCCAGGCGGATCGCCTCGACGCTGTCGAGGAGCACGGCGACGACGCTGAGGAGGATCAGCGCGATCAGCCCGACGTCGAACGCCTTGCCGGGCGGCGTGTCGGCCTCGAAGATAATGCGGTAGAGCCGCGGCCGCCAGCCCGCTTCCCCCTGGGTCATCGCGGCGATCTTGACCGACCCGGAGGCGCGCCGCCAGCGCGGGTCAGGTGCCGACGAGCAGCCGCTCGCCGAGGCTCGGGTGGAGGCGCGGCGTCGCGCGCACGCGTGCGAAGGTCCGGTCGGCGGCGTAAGCGACGCGGCGCCACGTGACCACGTCGCCGTCGACGAGGACGTAGCAGGCGCGCGGGTCGCCGTCGCGGGGCTGGCCGACCGAGCCGACGTTGACGATCGCCTTGCGGCCGCCGAGGTCGGAGATGCGCAGGGCGCCGCCGAGCTGCGCCGGCGTGCGGCCGTCGTAGTCGCTCGTGATCACGCCCGGGTGGTGCGTGTGGCCGACGAACAGGAGCCGGTCGAAGGCGGCGAACACCTCCTCGAACTTCTCGCTCGGCCCGTAGGCCGCCTCGGCCGCCATGAGGTACTCCTGCGTCGGGTCGCGCGGGGAGCCGTGGACGAACACGTCGGGCCCGTCCTCGTGCCGCAGCGGCAAGGTCGTCAGCCAGTCCCAGCGGCGGCGCACCTCGACGCCCGAGAGGAACCCGGGCCGGAGCTGGTCGCGCGTCCAGTCGAGGGCGTCCCTGGCGCGCAGGTGGAAGCCGTAGGCGCCGTGCACGAGCGCCTCGTCGTGGTTGCCGCGGACGACCACCTGCGCGCGGCGCATCACGAGGTCCACGCACTCGAGCGGGCTCGGGCCGTAGCCGACCACGTCGCCCAGGCAGCGCACGTCGCGGACGCCGAGCGCGTCGAGGTCGGCGAGGACGGCCGTGAGCGCCTCGAGGTTCGAGTGGACGTCGGAGATCACGGCGTACATGGCGTCCTCCTGGCGCGTCCTCGAGATCGGGCGCTCGCGCGGTCGCGCGTGGCTCGCGGGGTGGCGGCGCGAAGGCGTCGCCACCCCTCTACCGGCCGACGGGCGGCGGATCGGGTACTCGCGGCCCTAACCCTTGGCCCGCTCGACCGCGCGGCGGACGGCCGGAGCGTCGGGGAGGAGGAGGGTGGCTTCGTGCACGCTCCAGCGGACGCTCACGCGCGTGGCGGCGAGGCGGAGCGCGGCCGCGGCGAGGCCTCCCGCGGCGGCGAAGAGGCCGATCGGCACCACGAACGCCGCGACCGGCGCCCGGAGCTCGACGAGCAGCGTGAACATGGGGAGCGAGAGCCCGATCGTCCCGAGGGCCCCCATGACCGCGAGGGGGAAGAGCCGCGCCCGGGTGTGGCACGCGGCGCAGCCCGGGACGTCGACCCGATCGACGGGGACGCCCCGCGGGCCGAACAGGCGCCGCGAGCCCGAAGGGGGCGCGGCGGCGCACCCGAAGCACACGCCCGTGGGCAGGTCGCCCGGCGCCTCGACGACGACCCGGTCCGGCTCCCAGCGGAGGCGGGCCTCGGGCCGGAGCGCCTCGCCGCAGTGGGGGCAGCGGGTCGCCGCGTCCGGGGGCAGCGGCTCGGCGCAGAACCGGCAGGACGAGGGGGTGGCCACCCGGGGAGGATAGCGGCGTCGGCCGGCGGCTACACCGAGACCAGCTCCGCGAGCTGGTGCTTGAGCACCTTGCCGAGGGCGTTGCGCGGCAGGGCGTCGAGCGTGACGACCGCCTTGGGCACCTTGTAGCGGCCGATCCGCTGGCGGAGGAAGTCGAGGAGCGCCTCGGGCGCGACGTCGGCCGGCGCGACGTAGGCGCGGCCGACCTCGCCCCAGCGCGGATCGGCCACCCCGACGACGGCGCACTCCCGGACGCCCGGGAACTGCAGGATCGCCGCCTCGACCTCGGCCGGGTAGACGTTCTCGCCGCCCGAGATGAACATCTCCTTCTTGCGCCCGACGACCTTGAAGTAGCCGTCGGGGTCGACCTGGAACAGGTCGCCCGTGGCCCACCAGCCGCCCTCGTGCAGCGCGGCCGCCGTGGCGGTCGGGTCGTTCCAGTAGCCGGCGCACACGTGCGGGCCACGCAGCCAGAGCTCGCCCGTCTGCCCCGGGGGCACGTCGCGGCCGGCGGCGTCGACGACGCGCGCCTCGCAGTGCATCACGGGGAAGCCGACCGTGCCGGCCTTGCGCACGGCGTCCTCGGGCGGGAGCGAGAAGCAGTTCGGGCCGACCTCGGTGAGGCCGAAGCCCTGGCGGAAGACGACGCCGCGGGCGGCCCACTGGTGGATCAGCCCGACCGGCGTGGGCGCCCCGCCGCAGAGGGCGAAGCGCACGCTCGCGAGGTCGGCGCGGGCGAAGCCCGGGTCGTCGCGGAGCATCTCGAAGGTCGTCGGCACGCCGAAGAGGATCGTGACCCGCTCGCGCTCGATCGCCCGCAGGATCTCCGGGCCGTCGAAGCGCGGCAGGAGGACCACCTTGCCGCCGCGGTGCAGGAGCGGCAGGGAGAGGACGTTGACGGCGCCGGTGTGGAACAGCGGCGTGAAGGTCACCGTCGAGTCGTCGGCGCGCAGGTCGCAGGCGAGCTGCGTGTTGACGCTGTTCCAGGTGATCGAGCCGTGCGTGAGCACCGCGCCCTTGGGCCGGCCGGTCGTCCCCGAGGTGTAGAGGATCATGAGCGGCGTGTCGGCCGTCGCCTCGGCGCAGGGGACGGCCGGGTCCGACCAGTCGTCGAGCGGCGCGAGGTTGGCGGCCTCGAGGACCACGCGCGGCGCGCAGTGGCCGACGATCCAGTCGATCTCAGGCTGCGCCAGGCGCCAGTTGATCGGCACGAGGATCGCGCCCAGCCGCGCGCAGGCGAAGAGCGTCTCGAAGAACTCGGGGCGGTTCCCCTCGCGCCAGGCGACGCGGTCGCCCGGGCGCACGCCGTGGACGTCGCGCAGCCAGGCGGCGCGGCGCTGCGCGCGGCGGAACAGGTCGCGGTAGGTCCACCGGACGAAGCCGGAGGGCGCCGGGGAGACGAGGGCCACGCGCTCGGGGCCGAAGCGGTCCCACTTCTCCAGCCACAGGCCGATCGAGGTGACGGTGCTCATGGGTGCGTGCTCCGTTCGTTGGGGCTCAGACGCAGACCGTCTCGGCCTGGGCCGGCGCCGCGGCGTCGTCGACGACGGCCGGCGCGCGGCGCGTGAGGAGGTCGAGGACGAGGGGCAGGGGCATGGCGGCGACGAGCGCCACGGACGCCGTGAGGCCGGTGTTCTCGGTGACGGTCAGGTAGAGGCCCAGGTGGACGGCGAGGGCGACGATCGACGCGACGACCATGGTCCAGGCGGCCGGCGGGCGGGCGCGGAGGACGCCGTAGACGATCGCCGGCAGGCTGGCGGCCAGGAGGCCGTAGGTGCCGACCGTGCCGAAGATCCCGACCAGCTTGGGCGGGCTGAGCGAGATCAGCCAGGCCGTGCCGCCGAGGACGAGGACCGTCCAGCGGCCGGCGCGCAGGGCGGCGCGCTCGCGGGCCTCCTCGGTGTCGAGGCCGAGGCGCCGGGCGACGGCCGGGTGGGCGACGAGGTCGCCGCCGACGATGCACGACACGGCCACGAGCAGGCCGTCGAGCGTGCTCATGGCGGCGGCGAGGATCGTCACGCCGATGAACGCGCCCAGGTGGCCGGGGAAGGCCGAGGCCAGCCAGGTGGTCATGGCCACGTCCTGGTTCAGGCCGGGGCCGAGCGACAGGCGGGCGGCCAGGCCGGCGAACAGCACGAGGGAGAAGACGACGAAGCACACCCCGCCGGTGGCGCTCATGAGCAGGACGTCGCGGTGGCTCTTCACGTAGAGCGACTTCACCAGCAGGTGCGGCTGCGAGACGATCGCGAAGCCGAGGAGGAAGGGGCACACGGCCACCTCCAGCCAGTCGCGGTAGAAGGGGCTCGCCGGGTGGACGGCGCCCACGAGGTGCGGGTCCTGCGCCGACAGCGCGGCGAGCGCCTCGCCAGGGGCGCCGATCCCGCGGGCGGCCTGGACGAAGATCGCCACGGCCACGCCGAGCATGAGGAGGCCCTGCGCGGTGTTCGTGTAGGCGTGGGCGTAGGTGCCGCCGAGGAGCACGTAGGAGAAGACGACGCCCACGACGACGGTGACGGCGACCTTGTACTCGAGGCCCAGGGTGGCCACGAGGACGAACGCCGCGCCGACGACGATCAGGACCATGTAGAAGACGTGCAGGAGCGAGAGCGCCGCGAAGTAGGCGCGCAGGCCCTCGCTGCCGTAGCGCCGGCCGATCCACACCGGCAGCGTGGCGACCCCGCCGCCGTGGCGGCGGAAGCCCGGGCCGAGCGTGAACAGGCCGGCGAAGATCCCGGCGAAGAAGGGCAGCGTCAGGGCCAGCAGGGCCGGCAGGCCGTAGGCGTAGACGAAGCCCGGGTTGATCACGAACGTCGCCGTGCTCGCCAGGCAGGCGCCGAGCGTCACGCCGGCGAGGCCCGGCCCCATGGCGCCGTTGCCCACGGCGAAGCTCTTGAACGAGTCGGTCCGCTTGTGGCCCTGCCAGGCGAGCCAGTAGGTGGCGGCCAGGTAGACGACGAACAGGGTCCACGCGAGCCAGCGCGCCTCAACCACGGGCCACCTCCTCCTGCCGCGCGCGGAGCCAGTCCGTCGCGGCCTTCCACATGAACCGGGGCGCCTGCGAGCCCACGGTGATCCCGATGTGCCCCGCCTTGACCTCGACCGTCTCGACCGGCCCGCCCCAGAGGTTGGCGAGCGCGCGCGACGACGCGGGCGGGACGACCGTGTCGCCGGTGGCGATCAGGTTCAGGACCGGCGCCGCGCCGGCCTTCAGGTCGACCGGCGCGCCGCCGAGCGTGAGCCGGCCGGCCGCCAGGGCGTTGTCGCGGTAGAGCCCGCCGACGATCTCCTGGAGCGCCCGCGCCGTCATGGGCACCGGGTCGGCGAGCCAGCGCTCCTGCGCCAGCACGCGCGCGCGGCGCTCCGGGTCCTGCTCGTCGGCGAGGTGCCGCGCCTTGCGCGCGTTGCCCGTGGGGTCGAGCGCCTGGAAGGCGGCCCACAGGGCCGGCCCGGGGACGATTGGGTAGGCGCGGGCCAGGGCGTCGAGGTCGACCAGGCGCGGGTCGACCAGGCGCTCCATCGCGCCCGGGTCGGCGAGGTCGACCGGCGTCGTCAGCGCCACGACGCTCGCCACGCGCCCGGGGTGACGGGCGGCGTGGATCAGCGCGAACGTGCCGCCGAGGCAGTAGCCGAGCACGTGCGCCCTCGTCGCGCCGCGCGCCGCCAGCGCCGCGTCGAGGGCCCGGCCGAGGAGGCCGAGCGCGTAGTCGCCCAGGCCCAGCCGCGCGTCGGCCTGGGCCGGGACGCCCCAGTCGACCAGCACCACGTCCAGCCCCGCGCCCAGGAGCGCCTCTACGAGGCTCTGCCCGGGGCGCAGGTCGAAGACGTACGAGCGGTTGATGATCGACGGCACGAGGACCACCGGCACGGGCAGCCGAGGAGTCGAGGCCCGGTAGCGCAGGACGCGCATGGGGCCGCGGCGGAGCAGCTCGTCGCAGGGGGTGGGGGCCAGCTGGAGGTCGATCATCGTCCCGGTCCTAGGCCAGGAGCCAGTCGGCCAGCGGGTCCTGGAGCGACGCGCGGGCCTTCGGGCCCACGAGCGGGGCGATGTGCCCGCCCTTCACCGACACGTGCGTCCGCTGCGCGGCCGGCGTCGAGACGAGGTCGAGGAGCGCCGTCGCGGCCGGCGGCGGGCAGATCAGGTCGTCCGTCGCCGAGGCCACGAACACCGGGCAGCGGATCGCGCGGAGGTCGACCTTCAGCGCGCGGTCACCGCGGCGCAGGACGAGCTCGCCCTTCGCCAGCTTGTCGCCGCGGTAGAGGTCGTTGATCAGGCGGCGGTAGGCGGCGCCCGGGACGTCGACGCCGTCGCTCGTCCAGGACTCGAGCAGGCAGAAGAACTCGGCGAAGGCCGGGTCGTCGAACCGCGGCCAGGCCTTCTGGAGCTTCGTGAGCTGCGTCATCGGCTTCTGCCAGAGGAAGCCCTGGTTCACCAGCGGCCCGGGCATGTTGCCGAAGGCGGCCGTGAGCCGCTCGACCGGGAACCAGCGCGGGTCGGTCCACAGGCCGAGCAGGTCCATGTCGGCGAACGACACGGGCGCGACGAGCGTGGCCAGGCGCCGCACGCGCTCGGGGTGCGTGGCGGCGAAGATCGTCGAGAGCGTGCCGCCGAGGCACAGGCCGAGCAGGTCGACCTGCGCCGCGCCGGTCGCCGCGAGGGCCCGCGGCAGGTAGCGCAGGACGTGGTCCTCGAGGTCGATCCCGGCGTCGATCCGGCGCGGGGCGCCCCAGTCGACGACGAACACCTCGAGGCCGCGCGCGACCAGGCGGCCGACGAGCGAGGTCTCCGGCTCGAGGTCGACGACGCGGAAGCGGTTGATGAACGGCATGACGAAGACGAGCGGGACGTCCGTGGCCTTCGTCTCCGGCGCGTAGCGCCGCACGGTCACCGGGCCCGAGCGCCAGGCGACCGTGTGCGGCGTGGCGCCGTCCACGAGCTCGACCGCTCGCGCGAAGCCCTGCCCGACGTGCTTCAGCCGCGTGAGGGTCTTCACGCCTTCGGCTCCGCCTTCGCCTTCGCCGGCAGCCGCTCGGCCAGCGCCTCGACCGTCGCCTGCAGGCGGGCCAGGCCGTCCTCGAGGTCGCCCAGGCGCTCGTGCAGCCGCTCGACGTCGGTCGCCGTGGGCAGGCGGTAGAGCGCCCACAGCTGCTCGAGCGCCTGGTCCGAGCGCTCCTTGGCCGCGCACACGCCCTCGAGCGCCTTGCGCATGCCCTCGAGCGTCGGCGGCTCGCGCAGCGTCGCGTCCCACCAGCGGGCCGCCTGCTGCTCCCACTCCTTCTGCCAGGCCTCGGCGGCCTGCTTCCACGCGCCTTCGATCACGTCGGGTCTCCTCCCTGCCGGGGGTCGAGCCCGCGCGCGCCGGCGGGCGCGCGCGGGCGGGTGGTCGTCTACTTGGCGGCCGCGAACGCGCCCTCGATCAGCTCGACCGTCGCCTCGCGGGCGGCCTCGCGCGCCTTGATCGACGTCTCGAGCGAGGCGCCGACCAGCTCGGCCGTCTCCTTGGTCGCCTGGGCGAGGTGGCCGGCCTGCTGGCGGGCCAGGCGGTCCATGTGGCCGCCGAGCTCCATGCCGGCCTCGACGTAGGCCATGAAGGCCTTCTTGCCGGCCTCGGCCGTCGTCTGGAACGCCTCGGGCTTGATCGTCGCCTTCGAGTTCATGCTCTTCGCGTCGCTCATGTCTTCCTCGCCAGGGTCAGTCGTCGAGCCGCGCCAGGGCCCGGCGCACGCGCGCCGCGACCGGGGCGGGGGCCTCCAGCCAGGGGACGTGCCCTGCGCCGGAGAGGGTGGTCAGGGTGGCGCGCCTCAGCCGGGCGGCGGCGGCCTCGGCGACGGCGAGCGGCACGAGCGGGTCGAGCGCGCCGTGGACGACCTCCACGGGCACCTCGACCTCGTGCAGCCGTCGCCCGGCGTCGTCCTCGAGCGCCGCCCGTGCCGAGCGGGCCACGGCCTTGTAGTCGCGCGCGACGACGCGGCCCTCGAAGGGCAGGCCCACGTGGGCGGCCACGCGCCGCGCGGTCAGGCGGGCCGTGGCCGGCGTCTTCGTCGCCGCGAGCACCTCGCAGGCGGCGGCGACGGCGGCCGGCGGGCGGGCGGCCATGACGTGCTCGTCGAACAGCGGCGCGAGGTGCACGGGCGGCTCGAGGTGCAGCCCGCCCGACGACACGAGCACGAGGCCGGCGACGCGCGCCGGATGATCGAGCGCCGCGCGCAGGGCCACGTGGCCGCCGTAGCTGCAGCCGACCCACAGGGCGCGCTCGAGGCCCAGGTGGTCGAGGAGCGCGCAGCACACGGCCGCGTCGCGGGCGACCGAGTGCGCGCGGTCGACCCGCTCCGAGCGGCCGAAGCCGGGCAGGTCGAGCAGCGCCGCCGGGACGCCGGCGAGCGTCGCGAGGTCCGCGAGGTCGGTCAGGTCCGACCCCAGCCCGTGCACGTAGAGCGCGGGGACGCCGGCAGGGTCGAGGTCGAGGGCGGCGTAGGCCACCCGCTCGCCGAGGAGCACGGCGGTCGCGCCCTCGAGGGCCGGGGTCGTCAGGAGGTCAGTCGCGGGGGTCGTCACGGAGGAGGATTAAAACGAACGTTCGTTCATTATGCAAGCGGGTTCCTCGCGCCGACTCAACTCGCTGCTCACGCGTGGCTTGTGGTCGGAGCTGGGCGCGCCGTCGGCTCCGGGGCGTGTCGTGGAGCCGCGCGCGGGAGGGGGTGGAATGATCATGGCCGCGCGCGTCCTGCGGCTCCGCGGAGCCGCACGACGCGCTGTGCTGCCTGGAGTTGTGGGTGACCACGAGGGGCCGCGGGGGTAGAGCGCCGGCCCGGATCCGCGCGGGTGAGGCACTCCGGCTCCCCGGAGCCGCGCGAGGCCCTGCGTTGCCTGGAGTTCCCCTGACGGACCGCAGGGAGAACCGACGGCCGCGGCTCCGCGGAGCCGGGCGAGATACTGCGAGGCCTCGAGTTGTGACGACGGACCCGATGGGGGAGGGGGGCCCGCGCTCGACGGGCAGCGGCCGCTGCGCCTCCAGGGCTGCACCTTGGTGCGCGCCCCGGCTCCGCGGAGCCACGCGAGGCACTGCGTGGCCGTGAGTTGCGGTCCTCGCGCGCGAGCTCGCCAGTGGCTCGGACGGCGAGCGCGTCGGTCAGTCGCTCAGCGCCTCGACCACCCAGTCGTTCGCCCGCGGGTCGTAGGCGAGCTGCAGGTGGTTCAGGGCGCGCAGGTCCTTGCGCGCGACCTTCGCGCCGCGCTTCGTCATGGGCTCGAGGTCGAACACGCTGGCGACGAGCACGAGGCCGTCGCTCGGGCCGCGGCGCTCGCCGACCTCGCCCGAGATCCAGGGGTGGGTGCCGGCGAGCGCGTAGAGGGCCACGTCGGGGTGGACGGGCTTCTTCTTCAGGCGCGCGATCAGGTCGCCGCCGTCGGCGATCGCCCGGTCGATCCCGAGCGACACGCTCACGAGGCCCTTCGTGCCGTCGTAGGTGGCGTCCACGTCGTACTGCCCCGCCGAGCGCGTGCGGCCGTAGCGCTGGTCCCAGCGGGCGACCATCTGCGCCTGCCCCGGGAAGGCGCCCAGGCCGTAGATCGAGCGCTCGGGCGCGTCGACCCAGGTGCCGTAGTAGAGGTAGCGCGTCCAGGAGAGCGGCGCGGGCGTCTTGTGCTCGAGGATCCAGTAGTTGAGGTTCGGGTAGGCGAACGAGACGTCGATCCCGCCGTTGGGGGTGCCGAGCATGACGTAGCGGCGCACGTCGCCGCGGTAGCGCGTCGATCCGTCCGGACCGGCGTCGGAGAGGTAGATCCGCGACGACACGCCGCCCTTGCTCCAGGCGACGAGGTCGACCTGCGCGGCGCCCGTGAGCTCGCGCACGCGGTCGATCACGTGGGTCAGCGCCTCGGCCTGCAGGTGGTTGTCGCCGTGCGGATGCGCGAAGGTCAGCGCGAAGGCCTTGCGCCCGGCGCGCACGAGGCGCGCGGCGAGGCCCTCGTAGGGCTGCTCGACGGGGCGGTCGGCCCAGCAGTGGTTGGCGTTCACGCCCGCGCCGTGGACGAGGAGCACCGGCACGGGGTGCGGCGCGGCCTCGGCGCCGCGCGCGACGTGGAGGAGGACGCGCGACGAGGGCGGCGAGCGGTCGCCGTCGAAGGCGGCGACGATCTCCGGGTCGTGGTGCTCGATCAACGGGATGAACCGCTCCTGGCCGAGGCGCGGGTCGTCGACCTCGAGGCGCTCGGTGCGCTCCCAGCGGGCGCTCTCGCAGACGACCACCTTGCGCCCTGCGCGCTCCTTGCGCGGCCCGGCCGGGGCGGGCAGGGCGAGCAGGAGGGCCGCGGAGAGGCCGATCAGGAGCGGGCGGATCACGGGCGACCTCCGCGGGTGGACGGCGCGGCGGGCGGGGCGGGCAGGCGCACGCGCCGGAGCGACCCGTCGAAGCGGCCGACGAGGGCCTCGAGGCCGTCGGGGGTGAAGACGACCGCCGAGGGCGGCGTGCCATCGGTCGGGCTGACGACCCAGCGCAGGGGCGCCGCCGGGTCGTTCGTCGTGAGGAGCACGACGGCCGCCTCGCCGGGGAGGACGGCGAGGGCCCGCGCGCCGTCGGGCGACGCGACGAGGCCGCGGACCATCTCGGGGTTCGGCCGCTCCGGCCAGGCGGTCGCCTTGCGCTTGCCCGGGTCGACGAGCGTCAGCGCGCCGTCGAAGCCGCCGACGACGAGCGCGCCGCCAGCGGCCTGGACGACCGAGGTCAGCTCGCGCGCCGAGACCCTCGTCGGCCGCCCGCGCGCGTCGACCTTGCGCCCGCGCACGGCCCAGGCGCGCACCTCGCCGTCCCAGCCGGCGGAGAAGAGCCCGCCCTCGGTCCAGCACAGGGCGGCGACCGGGCCCCCGTGGCCCTCGGCGGCCGCCACCTGGTCGCGGAGCGCCTCCGGCCCGGCGCCCCACACGCGCAGGACGCCGTCGTTGCCGCCGGTGGCCGCCAGCGTCCCGTCGGGCGAGAGGACGAGCGCCTGCGCGCCGCCCGCGTGGCGGGCGACCTCGGTCGGCTCGCCGCCGGGCGCCACGCGGAAGAGGCCGCCCCTGTCGTCGAGCGCGAAGCCACCGCCGTCGGGCGCGAGCGCCACGGCGACCACGGCGCCGGGCAGGCGGCCGGCGGGCTCGTCGGTGGGCGGGTTCGTCTCGAGGCGCACCCAGCCGAGGCGACCGTCGGCGCGGCCGACGAGCGCGCGCGGGGCGTCGCCCACCTGCCGCGCGGCGAGCGCCGTGACGGCCGGCGGGCCGCTGCCCGACGCGTCGCTGGCGCCGCCCAGGCCGCCGCCGAAGCCGCCGCCGGTGACGCCGCGCTCCTGCGCGCTCGCCAGGCCGGCCGTCAGGGCGAGGAGGACGAGGGCGCGCCTCACCGGGGGCGCATCCCGTCGCGCAGGAGGCGCGCGATCTGGCCGATCGCCTCCTTGTCGGAGCCGCCGTAGAGGCGGCGCACGCCGAAGATGTGCTCGATGTTGAACAGGTAGAAGTAGGAGATCGTGGCCGTCATGAGCCCGGCGATCGGGTCGACGCCCTCGGCCAGCGCGCCCTTCGCGCGCAGGGCCTCGAGCCGCGGCCCGAGCGCCTCCTCGTAGCGGCGGCGCATGCCGCCGAACAGCCGGCGGATGTGCTCGCCCTGGAGCTCCACGACGTCGACGTAGATCAGCCGGATGTAGTCGGCGAAGCGGTGGACCATGGCGCGGCTGGCCTCGCCCAGCGCCTCGAGGTCGTCGAGCGTGGCGAAGCTCTGCAGCGCCTTGGCCAGCGGCGTGTCGGGCGCCGTGTAGCGCGCCTCGTACTCCTGCAGGAGCGCGGCGAACAGCTCGTCCTTCGTGCGGTGGTGGTTGTAGATGTTCCCCAGCGACACGCCCGCGCGCTGCGCGATCTCGCGCATGCCCGTGCCGTGGAACCCCTGGGTGGTGAACAGCGCGACCGCGGCCTCGTGGATCTTCTCGCGGGTGCGCGCCGTCGCCTCGGCGCTGGCGGGCATGGGGACCTCCTCGCTCGCGTGAACGAACGTTCGTTATAGACGAAGCGGCGAGGAAGTCAACTCGGCGCCACGGCGAGCGGGCCCAGCTCGCGCCGGACCTCGCCGCAGAAGGCCTCGAGCCCCGTCTCGCGCGCGTGGGCGCACCGGCCGGGGTCGACCTCGCGGGCGACGGCCGCGAGCAGGTCCAGCGGGCGCGCGTCCGAGCCCTGGAAGAGCGCGTCCAGCGCGTCCTTGGGGCTCCCGCGGCGCACGTTCGGGACCTCGACCGACCCGTCGAGGCCGAGCGCCGCGCGAACGGCCTTCGGGTCGTCGAGCAGCCAGGCCTCGGCGTGCGGGTCCGCCTCGCCGAGCGCCGTGGGGAGCTGCGCGGCCGGCGACCGCGGGTCCTGCCGCTCGGCGTCGCGGCCGGCGACGAGGTCGGCGAGGCGGCTGCGCCGCGGCGCGCGGTCGCGGTCGACGGTCGCGACGACGCCGCGCGCGCCCTGGTCGAGCGCCTCGCGCAGGACGAAGCGGAGCTTCCGGTCGTAGCCGCCGCCGCGCCTGAGCACGACGCTCGACCAGGCCCGCGCGGCGACCGCCTGGACCTCCGCCCCGAGGATCGTCGAGACGAGCGGCGGGAGCATGGCTGCGTCGCGCGGGCCGTCGCTCACGACCAGGACGGGCACCGGCGCGCTCAAGGGCGCGGCTCGGCCGGCGCGACGAGGCCCTCCTCGTCGCGGTTGAACCAGACCTCGCCCAGCTTGAACTCGTCGAGGAACAGCCGCAGCCGGTCGCGGTCGACCGGCCGGGCCGTGCGGGCGCCGTCCGGCTGGCGCTCGAAGACGAGGAGCTGGTCCTGCTCGAGGTCGAGCTCGTCGACGAGGAGGGGCGAGTGCGTCGTGACGATCACCTGCGCCGGCGGGCCGCCCAGGGCGCCGGTCGTCAGGCCTCGGAGGAGCTGCACGACGTCGGCGATGCGCTTGGGGTGCAGGCCGTTCTCGGGTTCCTCGATGAGCACGATCTTCGGCAGCTCGGGGTGATGCGCGAGGGCGACGAAGAACAGGAGGAGCTTGACGCCGGCCGAGGCCTCGTCGCCCGGGAGCCGCAGGCCGCCGTCGATGACGAACTCAACCTGCCGCTCCGACGGGTTCGGTGTCTCGACGTTGATCTCCTCGAGGCCTGGGACCCGGGCGCGCATGGCGGCCACGAAGGCGTCGAAGCGGCGGCGGTCCTTCCGCAGCAGGTAGTCGACGAGCGTGGCGAGGTTCGAGCCCGTCCGGTCGAGGTCGGGCACCACTGCGTACGTGCCTTGCGACTTCATGCTCACGCCAGCCGACGGCAGCGTGAACAACCGAGTCGGATAGATCTCCTCCATGGGGCCCGACCATCTCGCCGATTTCGGAGTGGCCAGGTCAAAGGTGACGTTCTGCCCACGCCACTGCACACGCACGAGTGCGCTCTCGGCCCCACGGCGCAGGTCGTCCGAACCAAGTTGACGCTCTGTCAGCTTGCGGACCGCGCTCAGAAAGCTGCTCTTCCCCGTGTCGTTCGGCCCGATCAGCACCGTGAACGGTCGGAGCGGCACGTCCACGTGCGCGAAGCAGCGATAGTTCATGATTTCGACGCGGTCGAGCATGGTCGGTGTCCGTTCTCAACGTAACACCTCCTCGACCACCAGCGCCTGCCCCGTCCACAGGGCCTCGAAGTGCTCGACCGGCCAGCGCTCGCGCCCGAGCCGCGGGTCGCCGATCACGACCTCGCCGCCCTCGTACCCGAAGAACACCACGGCGTGGACCACGCCCTCGTCCCAGCCGCACGCGTCGCGCAGGACGCTGCGCAGGGGCTCGTCCACGCGGGCCGGGTCGAGGCCGGTGAACACGAGGCACGGCGCCGGGAGCCGGTCGAGGGCACCCGGCCAGGCGAAGCGCACGCGCCGCCCAGGGACCGCACGCGCGAGGCCGCGGAAGAGGCCCAGGTCGCTCGTCCCACGGTCGGGCCGGGTGAGGCAGGCTGCCGCCAGCCCCCGCTCGTCGGCTTCGGCCCCCAGCGCGCGCAGGAGCGTGGCCGCGGCCGCCGGCGCGCAGGTCGACGGCGCCGACTGGAGGACGACCCCGTCCTTCACCCGCTCCGGCCGGTCGAGGAGCGTGAGGTCGGGCGGGCGCAAGGGCAGCGTCGTCGCCGCGCCGGCGGCCACGACCAGCGGCGCGCCGAGCGCCGCCGTGCGGGTGCGCGCGCGGCCGGGCGGCTGGGCGAGGGCGGCGGAGACCGCGAGCAGGAGCGCCAGGGGCAGGAAGAACTCCGACACGAAGACGACCTCGCTCCAGCCGGTCGCGGCCAGGAGCCACGGCCAGCGGACGAGGGCGAGCTGACCGCCCAGGAGGACGAGGCCGACGCCCAGCCCGGCCCTCGCCCGGCGCGCCCGTCGGCAGGCGGCGAGCGGCAGGCCGAGGGCGAGCGCCGCGAGCAGGGCGTGGACGATCAGCCAGGCGGTGGGCACCGATCCTCCGACTCGGGCCGGGGTTGCTCGTCACGGGAATGGGCGCCCGGCGACCCGCGTTGGCGCCGTCGGAGCGGAGGTCGCGTGCTAGCGTGTCGACCAGGGCCCTGCGACGCGGCCCGCAGGGGTGCCATGATCGTGGAGGCCAGCCAACGACCGCAGGTGGGCGTCCCGCGCACCGCCGACGAGGTCACCGCCCTGCTCGCGGCCGCCGGCCGCGGGCCCGAGGCGCGGCTGCTCGTGGGCGACGAGGTGGAGCTGGCCGTGCTGCGCGCGGCCGACCTCGCGCCCGCCCGCTACGAGGGCGAGGACGGGATCGGCGCCCTCCTCGAGGCCGTGCAGCGCGAGGGCGGCTACGCGGCCGTGCGCGAGGCCGGGGCGCTGATCGGCCTCGAGCACGAGGACGGCCACCGGCTGTCGCTCGAGCCCGGCGGCCAGCTCGAGCTGTCGACCGCCCCGCAGCCGGGCGTCGTGGCGCTCGAGGCCGCCGCGCGCGCGCGGCTCGGCCGGCTCGCGGCCACGGCCGACGCCCTCGGGCTGTGGCTCGTGGCCGGCGGCATGCTTCCGGCCCGGCAGGACGACGTCCCATGGATGCCGAAGGGGCGCTACCGCGTCATGCGCGCCTACTTCCAGGGGCTCGGCGAGGCGGGCCGGCTGGCGCACCACATGATGCGCCGCACGCTCAGCGACCAGGTGACGATCGACTACCGCGACGGCGACGACGCCCGCGAGCTCCTGCGCCTGGGCTACCTGCTCGCGCCGGTCACGGCGGCGATCTTCGCCAGCACGCCGCTCGACGGCGGCGAGGAGAGCGGCCTCCTGTCCTTCCGCGCGGAGATCTGGCGCTTCGTCGACCCGTCGCGGCAGGGGGAGCCGCCGGGGATCGTCGAGGCCGCCGACCCGCTCCGCGCCTACGTCGAGTGGGCGCTCGACGCGCCCATGATGTTCCGCGTCGTCGACGGCGAGTACGTGGCCATGCACGGGGCGTCGTTCCGGGCGGTGCTCGACGCGGGCGCCTGGCCGGACGGCGCGCCGCTGACGACCGCCGACGTGTGGGTGCACCTCAACTCGGTCTTCCCTGACGTGCGGCTCAAGCGCGGGCTGGTCGAGCTGCGCGCGATCGACGGCCAGGCGCCGGGGGAGCTGGCCGGCTCGGCCGCGCTCCTCTGCGGGCTCCTCTACGACGCCGAGGCGCGCGCCGTCGTGCGCGACCTGCTCGGCGACGTCGACGCGGCCGCGCGGGCGAAGGCCCGCGTCGAGGTCCCCCGCCGCGGGCTCGGCGCCGCCTACGGGCGGCGCTCCATGCTCGAGGTCGCCCGGGCGCTCGTCGACGTGGCGCGCGCGGGCCTCGCGCGCCGCGCGGCGGCCGGCCTCGAGGACCCGCGCGCCCCGGACCTCCTCGCGTCGCTCGAGCGCCGTCTCCGCGCCGGGCGTACGCCGGCCGAGGACCTGCTCGACGCCTGGCGCGGCCCCTGGGCGCGTGACCGGCGGGCCTGGGCGAGCGCGCTCCGCGTGCCCTCCGCGGGCGCCTGACGCGCGCGCGGTCTTGCTGGCCGTCCGGCGCGCGACGATCATCCCGATTCATGAGCGGCGGGCTGCGACGAGCGCTGGGTCGTGCGCGCGGTCTGCTCTGGCCGCCCGCCGAGCGCGCGATCGAGGCCGTCGGGCTCTGGGGGCTCGCCGGCGCGGCGGTCTTCGCGCTCTTCGGCCTCGTCGTCATGCTGGTCTCGATCGAGCGGGGGGGCGTCGGGTCGCTCGCGTTCCTCGGCGGGGCGGCCCTGGCCGGGCTCGCGGCCCCGCTCCTCGGCCTCCTGAGCGCGTCGATCCTGGGCCGCGCCGAGGCGGGCCGGGGCGTCGCGCGGGCGCTCCTGCCGCCGCTGGCGGTGGCGGTCGTGTGGCTGGGCGGGGAGGCCGCCCGGGACGCGAGCAGCGCGCGCAAGTTCCTCGGCTGGTCCGTCTTCTTCAACCTGATCGGCACCTGGGCCTGGGTCACGCTCGGCCGCCCCGACGTCCGCCCGTTCTTCGGCCCGGGCGACTCCGCCGACCAGGGGCCCAGGCCCGGCTGCCTCGGCCTGTACGCGGCGTTCCTCCTGGGCGCGGTCGGCGGGGCGTTCGCGATCAAGGGCTGGCCGGGCCCCGGGCCGCTCCTGGGACGACCGCTCGCCACGCTCGGCCTGCTCGTCGGCGCCGGCCTCTCCGGCTCCGTCGCCGCCCTGGCCGCCGCGCTCCTGTGGTGGCGGCTGCGAGGGCCGACGCTGGACCTCGAGCAGGTCCCGCCGGAGGCCTGGCGCCGGATCCTGGACCTCCAGGACCACGCGACGCCGGCGGAGATCGCGTCGGTCCTCGCACGCGAGGGGCACCCCGCCCCTGGCCCGCGCTGGACGCAGGACGCGGTGATCGCCGTCCTGCGCGCGGAGGTCCCCGACGACGACGACGTCAGACCCCCAGCGCCGTGAGCCCCTGGTAGGTGACGAGGGCGCCCACGTAGGCCAGCGCGCCGAAGAGCGCCAGCTGCCCGAGCGCGAAGCGCCACGAGCCGGCCTCGCGCCGGACGACCGCGACGGTCGCGCCGCACTGCAGCGCGAACACGTAGAACACGAGGAGCGAGGCGACGACCGGCAAGGTGAAGACCTTCTGCCCCCGGCGCGGGCCGTCCTCGTGGACGGCGGCCTGCAGGCGCTCGCGCAGGCGCTGCTCCTGCTCCTCGCCCTCGAGCTCCTCGCCCACGCTGTAGACCACGCCCATGGTGCCGACGAACACCTCGCGCGCGGCGAAGCTGGCGATCAGGCCGACGCCGATCTTCCAGTCGTAGCCGAGCGGCCGGAGCGCCGGCTCGATCGACTGGCCGAGCTGCCCGGCGTAGCTCTCCCGCCGCCGGAAGGCCGCGGCCTCCTCGGGCCCGAGGTCGGCGGGCGGCGCGACGCGCGGGAAGCTCGAGAGCGCCCACAGGACGACCGTCACGGCGAAGATCGTCGTGCCGGCGCGCTTGACGAAGTCGCCGCCGCGCACGCGCAGCTTGAGGAGCACGGCCCGGAGCCCGGGCCGCCGGTAGGGCGGCAGCTCGACGACGAGCGGCAGCTCCTTGCCCCGGCCGGTCCGCCGGCGGCTGATCACCAGCGCCAGGAGGGTCGCCGCCGCCATGCCGGCCAGGTAGAGCCCGAGCAGGACGAGCCCCTGGAGCCCGAGCGGGCCGAGCACGGTCGTCGCCGGGATGAACGCGGCGATCAGGAGCGCGTAGACGGGGAGCCGCGCGCTGCAGGTCATGAGCGGGGCGAGGAAGATCGCCAGCAGGCGCTCGGCGCGGCCGGGGACCGTGCGCGTGGCGAGGACGCCCGGGATCGCGCAGGCGAACGACGACAGGAGCGGGATGAACGAGCGGCCGGAGAGGCCGAGCGCGCGCAGCGGCCGGTCGACGAGGAACGCCGCGCGCGCCATGTAGCCCGTGTCCTCGAGGAGGCCGAGGAACAGGAACAAGATGAGGATCTGCGGCAGGAACACGAGCACGGCGCCGACGCCGCCGAGGACGCCGTCGCGCACGAGGCTCGCGCCGACCTCGCCCAGGACCGCCGGGAGGTGGGCGCCCGCGAGGTCCTGTAGCCAGGCGCGTGCCGCCTCGATCGCCTCCATGAGCGGCTGCGCCCAGGCGAACACCGCCTGGAAGACGACCGCCATGATCCCTAGGAAGAACAGCGGCCCGAGGAGCGGGTGGAGGAGGACGCCGTCGATCCGGTCGGTGCGCGCCCGCGCGCTCGCCGCGGGCGCGGCGCCGACGGCCTCGTTGACCCACACGTAGCGCGCGGCCACCTCGGCCTGGCGCACGGCGGGGTCGGCCTGGCGCAGGGCGCTGAGCCGCTCCCAGGCGCTCGGGCCGGGCGTCGCCTCGAGGCGCGCCTCGAGGCCGGCGTCGGCGAAGCGCCAGCCGCGACCCGACGGCGCGCGCGCGCGGTCGACGGCCGCCCGCAGGGCGTCGAGCCCCTCGCCGGACGTGGCGACGGTCTCGACGACCTCGACGCCCGTGAGCTCGGCGAGCCGCCGCGTCGGCACGTCGAGCCCGGCGCGGCGCGCCTCGTCCACCATGTTCAGCGCCACGACGGTGGGCCGGCCGAGGTCGAGGGCCTCGCTCAGGAGGAACAGGTTGCGCCGCAGGTTGGTGGCCTCGAGCACGACCAGCACGACGTCGGGCGGCGGGCCGCCGTGGCCCAGCAGGACCCGCTCGACGATCGCCTCGTCGGCCGCGGCCGGCACCAGGCTGTAGGCGCCCGGCAGGTCGACGAGGCGCGCCGACCCGCCCGGGAGCGCGACCTCGCCCTCGAGCGCGTCGACGGTCACGCCGGCGTAGTTGGCCACGCGCACGCGCAGCCCGGTGAGGGCGTTGAACAACGACGACTTGCCGACGTTCGGGTTGCCGACGAGCACCACGGTGCGCTCGCGCGGCGGCGCGGCGACGCTCATGGCTGCACGACCTCGACCAGGGTCTCGACCAGGACCTCGGCCGCGACCGCGCGGCGCAGCGCCAGGCGGGCGCCCATGACGTCGACCTCGAGCGGGTCGCCCAGCGGCGCGCGCCGGATCACCGTGACGCGGGTTCCCGGCACGAGGCCGAGCTGCATGAGGGCCAGCGCGTGCTCGCTCCCGGGCGAGAAGGCCTGGACGCGCGCGGGGGCGCCGTGGGGGAGGTCGACGAGGGTGGTCACGCGGGGCTCCGGCTCGTTGAGAATGATTCTCAACGAGCCCGGGAGTATGCCGTCCCGGAGGCGCCCCGGTCAACGGTGGCGTGGAGTGGAGCGGGAGCGGGAGCGGGAGCGGGAGCGGGAGCGGGAGCGGGAGCGGGAGCGGGAGCGGGAGCGGGAGCGGGAGCGGGAGCGGGAGCGGGAGCGGGAGCGGGAGCGGGAGCGGGAGCCGGGTTGGCCCCGGCCTCGGCCACGGCTTCGGCCGCGCCGAGTCAGCCGTCTCCGTCGACGACGAGCGTCCGCACGCGCTCGGCGCCGTCGGCCGTGCGCTCGAAGATCACGAGCGTGCGCGTCGGTGAGTGCCAGGTGAGGACGTGCACGTGCACGTGCCCTTCGTGCGGCACCTCGATCGTGGCCACGCCGTGCTCGCCCAGGGCCTCCCGGGCGCGCACGACGATGCCTTCGTCGGGCTCGTGGCCGAGGCCCGAGCGCAGGATCCGCCGGACGAAGGCCGGGTGGGGCGGCTCGCCCGGAGGCGCCCCGGTGACGGTGACGTCCGGGCCGAGGCGCGGCGGCACGCCGCACCCGGCGAGGGCGAGCGCCAGCAGGGCGACGGCCGCCCTCACGCCGCCGCCGCGGCGGGCGCGCCGGCCGCCGAACGCCGACGCGCTCCGGCCGCCTCGAGCCAGCGCACGACCTGCGCGGCGACGGACGGCATGAAGAGGGGAGCCACGTGCCCCGCGGGCACGTCGAGCACGACGTTGTCGCCCTCGCCGTCGAGGAGCGACGACCAGTAGGGCGAGACGATGTCCTCCTGGAAGCCGACGATCGAGTGCACCGGGACCTGGCAGGCGGTCGCCCGCGGCGTCGGGTAGCGCGCGCAGTGGGCGCTCCCGGGCGACATGTCGCGGGCGCTCGGCCCGAGCCCCAGGCGGCCCATGCGGGTCCCGCGGTGCGGCGACGCGATCGTCACCACGACGCTCACGGGCGCGCAGGGCTCGAGGTGCACCATGGTGCGTCCGATCACGCCGCCCATGCTGTGCGCCACCACCGCGGCGCGCTCCGCCCCCGTGGCCTTCAGCACCGCCCGCACCTCGCCCAGGAGCCAGCGCGCGTTGGCCTCGATCGGCCGGAACGTGGATGGCACGTCGCGGTGCACGACGAGGTAGCCCGCCCGGCGCAGGCGCGCGCCGAGCACGTACATCTGGCCGGAGTTCTCCATGTAGCCCGCGAGCAGGATCACGGGCGTCGCCTCCGGCGCGCGCGGGAGCGGCGGCGGCAGGCGCCGCCGGACCATGTGCACGCCCTGGAGGAAGAAGGCGACCGTCTGCCAGAAACCCTCGATCACCAGCCACAGCGCCCGACCGAGGAGGCCCGCCCGGCGGTCGGCGCAGTGCCGGGCGTGGAGCGCGTCGCGCAGGTCGTGGCGGCCGATCCAGCAGGCGTAGAGCGACAGCGCCCCCACGCCGCCGCTGACCAGGCCGAGCGTCAGCACGGGCAGGAGGCCGAGGAGCAGCGCCATCTCCGCGGGCGTCATGCCCCGGAGCATAGTCGGGCCCGCAGCGCGACGCGTCATCGAACTGTGCCATGGGTGGCGTGGACCACGTCGCCTGGCATGATTGGTCTGTTTGGCACGACCAGCAGCCTGGCCGTGGCTCGTTGATGCCGGCGGTTTGGTCGCCACAATGGTCCTATTGGAGCCTCTCATGGACCGCGCCATCGGCCTCGCCCTCGACCCCTCCCGCCCCGAGCCGCTGTACGTGCAGCTCGTCGAGCAGGTGACCGCGCGCGCGCGGAGCGGCGCCTTCCCGCCCGGCTTCCGCCTCCCCCCTACGCGCGAGCTGGCGCGGGCCCTGCGGGTGCACAGGAACACGGTCGTCCGCGCCTTCGAGGAGCTCGTGGCGGCCGGCGTCGTCACCTCGCGCGTGGGCAGCGGCACGTTCGTCGCCGCGCCGCCGCGCCGCGCCGAGGCGCCGCAGGCCGAGGCGCCGCGCCTCCCCTGGGAGAGCCTCCTCTCGCGCGGCGCGCGCGCCGAGGCCCTGCGCCGCTTCGACCGGCTCGCGCGCAGCGTCGCCCCGGGCGCGGCCGCCGCCGGCCGCGAGGTGATCGACCTGCAGCGGCTCATGCCGCCGAACGACCTCATGCCGCTGGCGACCTTCCGCCGCTGCGTCGACCACGTCCTGCGGATCCACGGCGGGCGCGTCCTCGGCTACGCCCCGCGCGAGGGGCTGCCGCGCCTGCGGCGCCTGATCGCCGAGCACCTCGCAGAGGCGGGCGTGCCGGCCCGCGCGGACGACGTGCTGGTGACGACCGGCAGCCAGCAGGCGATCGACCTCGTCGTGCGCGCCCTGGTCGACCCGGGCGACGCCTTCCTCGTCGAGGCGGCGACCTACCCGGGCGCGCTCAACCTGCTCGCCGCCGCGGGCGCCCAGGCGATCGCCGTCCCCTGCGACGACGAGGGCCCCGACCTCGACTTCCTGCGCCGCCTGCCGCGCGGCCGCGTGAAGGGCTTCTACCTCATGCCCTCGTGCCACAACCCGACCGGCGCGCGGATCTCCGGCGCGCGCCGCCAGGCGCTCCTCGCCTGGTCGCGGCTGGTGGGCGTGCCGCTGGTGGAGGACGACTACGGGCGCGGCCTCGTCCTCGACGAGGCGAGCGACGAGCCGGCCGCCCTGCGCGCCCTCGACCCGGAGGTCGTCTACGTGGGGACGTTCAGCAAGAAGCTGATCCCGGCCCTGCGCGTGGGCTTCGTCGTGTGCCCGCCGGGCCTCGCGGAGCGGCTCGTGCCGCTGAAGCACGCCATGGACCTGAGCTCGTCGCTTCTCCTCCAGCACGCGCTGGCCGAGTTCCTCGAGCGCGGCTACCTGCGCGCGCACCTGCGCCGCACGC
This sequence comes from Planctomycetota bacterium, assembly GCA_023954375.1. Taxonomy (GTDB): domain Bacteria; phylum Planctomycetota; class J058; order J058; family J058; genus JAMLIC01. The sequence continues at coordinate 117,652 of JAMLIC010000003.1, read as the reverse complement.
TCCCCGAGTACCGCCGCCGCGTCGGCGCGCTCGAGGCCGCCCTGCGCGCGCACCTCCCCGAGGGCGTCGCGTGGCGCCGCCCGGCCCAGGGGCTCGCGACCTGGCTCTCGCTGCCCGCGTCCGTCGAGCCCGACGCGCTGTTCGACGAGGCCCTGCGCCGCGGGGTCCTCGTCGGGCCCGGGTCGCTCCACCTGCCCGCCGGGGCGCCCGCCCGCGGCGCGCACGGCGTGCGGCTCACCTTCTGCGCCGAGCCGCCCGAGCGCCTGACGGAGGGCGCCCGGCGGCTCGGCGAGGCCGTCCGCGCGCTGCTCGCGCGGCGCCCGGCGCCCCGGCCCGAGCACGAGGTGCCGGCCCTCGGCGTCGTCTGAACGCCTCGACACACCACAGGAGACCGACATGGTGAACCACAGGGACCGCTCCACGCCCGCGACGAAGGTGGGCCTGGCGGAGATGCTCTCGGGCGGCGTGATCATGGACGTGACCGACGCCGCGCAGGCGAAGCTCGCCGAGGAGGCGGGCGCCGTCGCCGTGATGGCGCTCGAGCGCGTGCCGGCGCAGATCAGGAAGGAGGGCGGCGTGGCCCGGGCGAGCGACCCGGCCATGATCAAGGAGATCCAGGCCGCCGTGAGCATCCCGGTCATGGCCAAGTGCCGGATCGGGCACTTCGTCGAGGCGCGCATCCTCGAGGCGCTCGAGGTCGACTTCATCGACGAGAGCGAGGTGCTCACGCCCGCCGACGAGGAGCTGCACATCGACAAGCACGCCTTCCGCGCCCCGTTCGTGTGCGGCTGCCGCGACCTGGGCGAGGCCCTGCGGCGCGTGGCCGAGGGGGCGGCGCTCCTGCGCACGAAGGGCGAGGCGGGCACGGGGAACATCGTCGAGGCGGTCCGGCACCTGCGCGCCATGCGGCGCGCGCTGCGGCGCCTGACGACGCTCGGGCCGGAGGAGCTCGTCGCCGAGGCCAAGGCGCTCGGCGCGCCGGTCGAGCTCGTGCGGCAGGTGGCGGCCGAGGGGCGGCTGCCGGTGCCCATGTTCGCCGCCGGCGGGATCGCGACCCCGGCCGACGCGGCGCTGTGCGTGGCGCTCGGCGCGCAGGCGGTGTTCGTGGGCAGCGGGATCTTCCTCGCCGAGGACCCGCTGCGCCGCGCGCGCGCGATCGTGCAGGCGACGACGAGCTGGGACGACCCGCAGGTCCTGGCCGAGGCCTCGACCGGCCTCGGCGCGGCCATGCGCGGCGTCGAGCTGTCGACGCTCGCCCCGGACGAGCGCATGGCCGGCAGGGGGTGGTAGTGGCCCGCGTCGGGGTCCTGGCCCTGCAGGGGGCCTTCGCCGCCCACGCCCGGGCGCTCGCGCGGCTCGGGCACGACGCGGTCCTCGTGCGCCGCCCGCCGGACCTCGACGGCCTCGAGGGCCTCGTGCTGCCCGGCGGCGAGAGCACGACGCAGCTGCGGCTGCTCGACCACCTGGGCCTCGTCCCGGCGCTCGAGCGGCTGCGGCTGGGCGGCGTCCCGGTGCTCGCGACCTGCGCCGGGCTGATCCTCCTCGCGCGCCGCGTGACCGGGCCCGCGCAGCCGAGCCTCGGCTGGCTCGACGTCGACGTGGCCCGCAACGCCTGGGGGCGGCAGCTCGAGAGCTTCGAGGCGGCCGCCGACCCGCCGCGCGACGACCTGCCGCTCGTGCTGATCCGCGCCCCGCGGGTCACGGCCGTGGGCGAGGACGTCGAGGTGCTCGCCGCCTACGCGGGCGAGCCGGTGCTCGTGCGGCAGGGCGCGGTCACCGGCGCCACGTTCCATCCGGAGCTGACGGACAGGCTCGACGTGCACCGCGAGGTGTTCGGCGCGGTGACCCCCGCCCGCGCGCTGGCCTGACCTCCACGAGGCCAGACGGCCGGCGGCGCGGACGGATCAGAAGAGAGCTCGAGAACTGTTCTCTCCACCGCCCGTACTCGACCCGCCAAGGCGAGCGATGGGGAGGCGCGGAACGGGCCAGATCGTGCCAGTCCGGGACTTGCTCCGATCGCGCCCCCCTCGCGAGCGCATCACTCATCGCAGGTCTGAGTTCGAGAGAAATCGCGCAGCGATTCTTCTCGAGCTCAGAGGAGGCGCAGCAGGAGGAGGCCCTGGACGGGCGCCGTCACCAGGTCCAGGACGACCGCGACCGGCAGGGCGAGCGGCAGCGCCAGCGCGCGGAGCACGTCGCCGCCCGTCGTGGGCCTCGGCGCGCGCCGGAGCGCGAGGTCCAGCCGCCGGTCCTCGGCCGTGCCGAACACGTCGTCCCGGGCCGGCGCAGCGAGCCGCGGCCGCCCCCCCGGCGGGGGGAGGAGCAGCGTGGCCGTCTGCTCGTGCTCGCGCCCCACGCGCGCCCAGTGGAAGACGACGACCGCCGCCCCGGCGACGACCTCCGGCGAGGGGCTCGCGGCCTCCAGCGGGCCGTCCGGCGCCGCGGCCAGCCAGGCGTGGGCCGTGCCCGGGCGGAGCTCGCGGGGGTCGTCGAAGTCGAGGAGGACCAGGCACGGGCGCCACGTCCCGACCGGCGCCACGCCCTCCCGCCGCGGCGCCAGGTCGCCGCCGCCCGCGCCGGGCGGCAGCACCCACGCGGTCCGCGCGGGCTCACCCTCGGGGCCCCGGCCCTCGACGGTGACCAGGGCCAGCCCGTCGAGCCCGTCGAGCGGGACCCTGCAGGCGACGAGGTCGAGCGCCTGGGCCGTCGGCTCGCCCTGCGTGAGCGCCGCGTGGGTCGCGATCGTGAAGCAGCCCGGCGCGGCGACGGCGAGCGCGGCGACGAGCGCCGGCAGCACCCCGCGTGGGCTCACCCGCCCGCCGGGCTCGACACGGGGGCCGGGCCCTCGGGCTCACGGACGTCGAGGTCGAGCACGCGCCGGCCGGCGAAGTAGACCATCGCCAGCACGAGCACGAGGAGGACGAGCCGCATCTGGCGCTTCTCGTGCGAGACCAGGTCGTCGAGCGTGTAGGGGCGCTCGTCGGGCGGCGGCGCCATGGCTACTTCTTCTTGTCGACCCGGGTCAGCTCCGAGACCGTCGTCGACTGCGGCCCGACGCTGACCGACTTGTAGGGCAGGGGCTCGTCGTCGTCCGACCAGGTCTCGGTCACCATCTCCTGCCCGTTCACGGTCATGGAGAACTTGCGGTAGATGCAGTCGAAGGTCCCCGCCGGCACGGTCACCGTGGCCTTCTTCTCCTCCAGCTTCCTCGGCTCCTCACCCGCGGGGCCGTCCTCGGGGTAGATCGCCAGCCTCTGCTCGGTGGGGTCGATCGGCGGCACGTCCGGGACCGACACCTCGGTCTTGATCGTCGCGTGCTCGTCGTCGAGCGCCACGAGGGTCTGGCGCATCGTGCTCTCGCTCGTGAAGGTCTGGTCGCCCATCTTCATCTCGGTCGACGACTTTAGCTCGAAGCTCGACCCGACGCCCAGGCGCGCCCAGGGGATCTTCTTGCGCGCCGGCGCGGCGGGCGGCGCGTCCGCCGGGGGCGGCGCGTCCTCGACGACCGGGGGCGGCGCCTCGGTGGCGGTCGAGACCTCCTCGTCGCCGTCGGTCGGCTCGTCGCCGCCGACCAGGCGCGACACGAGGAAGCCGCCGCCGACGCACAGGCCCACGACGAGGAGCAGGAGGCAGCCGATCAGGCAGCCCTTGCCCTTGCCGCCCGGCTTCGCCGCCGGGGACGACGGCGCGGCGGCGGCGGGCGCGGCCGAGGCCGCGTAGGTCACGAGCACCCGCGGCCCGCCCTCGGAGCCGAACTCCACCACGGCGCCGCTCGGGACGAGCGTCGGACCGGTGACCCGCTGCCCGTTGACGAACGTGCCGTTGCTGCTGCCCATGTCGCTGACGGTCACCGCGCCGTCGGCCATGACCACGAACTGCGCGTGGTTGCCGGAGACGCGGTCGTCGACGTTCGGGTCGAAGGCGAGCTGGTTGGTGGGGTTGCGGCCGACGCCGACGACCGAGCCGTCGACGACCTGCTCCTGGCCCGCGCGCGAGCCGGTCAGGTGCTTGAACGTGAACCTCATGGCGCACCACCCTAACACGTGGCGACATCCGCCGCCGAGCTACCGCGCGTCCCCTTGCTGCTCGCGGACGTCCTGCCCCTCGGCGGCGGCGGCGCGCGCGCGCCACGCGCGCGCTCGCGCGGGGTCCGGCGCCAGCCAGCGGCTCCCCTCGTACTGGCGGGCGAGGGCGTGCATGGCCCACACCGCGCCGGCGTCCGCGCGCCGCTGGATGTCCTCGTGGGCGGCGCTCCACAGGGCGCGGGCGTGGTCCGGATCGCGCGCGACGCCGCGCCCCTCGGCGAAGAGCTCCGCCTCCAGCAGCCGGGCGTCCATGTCGCCGCGGCGCGCCGCGCGCTGGATCCACACCGCGCCGGCCGCCTCGTCGCGCGCGCCGCCCCGCCCCGCCAGGAGCAGGACGCCGAAGAAGCGCATGGCCACTCGATCCCCCCGCTCGGCGGCCGCGCCGAGCAGCGCGCGGGCGCGGGCGTGATCGTCGGGCGATGACGCGTCGTCCTCCAGGAGCAGCTCCGCCAGGTCGGCCACGGCGCCGTCGTTCCCCGCGGCGACGGCCCGCTCGAACCACGATCTGGCCCGGGCGCGGTCCCTCGGGAGCCCGCGGCCCGCCGCGAGGAGGGCCGCGAGCGCGCGCATGGCGGGGTCGTGGCCGGCCGTCGCCGCCGCCTCGTAGTGCGCGGCGGCCCGCGCCCGGTCCGGCGGGAGGCCGGGGGCGCCCGTGGCGAGGAGCAGCCCGGCGCGGAAGTGCGCCTCGTCCTGGCCGTGCTGCGCCGCCGCGAGGTAGCACGCGAGCGCCTTGAGCGGGTCGGCCGCGACGCCCACCCCGGCCTGATACGCGCCGCCGAGCAGCAGGAGGCTGGCCGGGTCGCCCAGCCGGCTCCCCTCCCGGAAGGCGCGGACGGTGGGGTTCTCATCGGGCTCGTCGAGCTCCCAGGGCGGCGGCGCGTCGACCGCCGGGGCGGGGGGTGGCGCCTCCTCGGGGGCGGCCGGCGAGGGGGCGGCGGGCGGCGTGGGCGTCGCGGACGCGGGGCGCTCCGCCGGCGCGCCCGGCGGAGCGCCGGGCGAGAGCGCGGCGGCGATGAGCGCGAGCGCCGACCCGCCGAGCACCAGCGCGACGACCGTCGCGCGGCGCCCGGCCGCGCGCCCCGCCGGGTCGGGGCGGAGGGCGGCCTCGAGGGCGTCGGCGAAGGCGTCGCCGTCGGCCGGGCGCCCCGCCGGGTCCGGGTCGAGCGCCCGGACGCAGAGGGCGTCCAGGGCCGGTGGGACGTCCGGCGCCCGGCGCGAGGGCGGGGCCGCCCGGGTGGCGGTGATCCGTCGGGCGAGCTCGAAGAAGCTCTCGCCGTCGAACGGGAGCTCGTCGGTGATCGCCCGATGGAGGATGACCCCGAGCGCCCACACGTCGGTCCGGGCCGTCGGCGCGCCGCGGCGCGGGTCGACCTGCTCCGGCGCCATGAACCAGGGGGTGCCGGTGACGCCGCCGGTGCGCGTGAGCCGCTCGAGCCCCTCCGCCGCCGCCAGCCCGAAGTCGATCACGCGCACCCGTCCGTCGCCGTCGACGAGCAGGTTGTCGGGCTTGACGTCGCGGTGGACGACCCCGCGCGCGTGGGCGTGGCCGAGCCCGCGGGCAGCGTCGCGCAGGAGCTCGAGCCGGCGGCGCAGCGGCGCGCCCTCGAACGCCGCGTCGAGGCCGCGCGCGCCCTCGACGAGCTCGTAGGTGATGAAGAACCGCCCCTCGAACGTGCCCGCGCCGTGGATCGCGACGACGTTCGGGTGCCTGAGCGACGCCGCCAGCTCCGCCTCCCGGCGGAAGCGCTCGATCGCCCGCGGGGTGGCCTCGCGGAGGACCTTGAGCGCGAGCAGGGCCCCCGTCTCGCGGTCGCGCACCCGGTAGACGACCCCGCAGCCCCCCTCGCCGAGCTTCGACAGCACCTGGAGGCGCTCGCGCCCGAGGCGCTGGACGAACGTGTCCCGCGCCGCCTCGCTCACGGGCCCTCCGGCGCCAGGAGCTCGAACGTGAACGTGGCCTCGTGGCGCGCCGTCGCGTCGCCGAGCAGCCCGTCGTAGGCGACGGCGAGCCGGGAGCGGGTGATCCGGTCGCCCTCGACGTGCGCCTCGCCCTCGACCGCGGCGCGCTCGATCGTGAACTCGATCGGCCGCCCGTCGTAGATGAGGTAGCCCCGGGCGTGCCCGGCGAGCCGCGTCCGGACGCGCCCCTCCTCGGGCGACCAGCGGACCTGCCGCGGGGCGCGGAGCAGGTAGTAGGGCGGGGCGCGCCAGAGGTCGGCCCGGAGCTCCTGCGCCGGGTCGGCCGGGAACAGGTGCAGGACGTTGTCCAGGTAGCCGGCGAACGCGCTGTCCTGCATCTGCCCCTGCAGGTGGCGCACGACGTGCGTCGCGAAGCCGTCGTCGAACGCCGAGGTCGTCGGGCGGGGGAGGCCCTCGACGGCGCGCGCGGCGCCGGTCCGCAGGTCGAGCTCGAAGCGGACCCGCGCGGCCAGGAAGGCGTCCAGGAACTCGGCGACGCCGGGGGCGATCCCCGCCACGGGCGTCCCGCCCGGGGGGCCGTCGAGGGAGTCGTACTCCACCTGGGTGAGCTTGATCTTCAGGCTGAAGCGCACGCGCGCGAACGTGGCCGTGATCCGGGCGACGTCGCCGCGCACCTCCGGCGCCTCCTGGAGGAGCGTGAGCTCGAGGAGGATGTCGTCGCCGCCGGTCAGGTCGCGGTAGGTGAGCCGCCAGCGCGCCGGGCCGCCGAGCGTCGCGCGCCAGTCGGGCAGCGCCGGCGCGGCCGCCGCGGGCGCGGGCGTCGAGGCCGCCGGCGCCTCGGGCTCGCCGGCGACGGCTCCGGGGGCGGGCCGCGCCGACGGGGCGAGGGCCCAGCCGGCGAGGAGGCCGGCGGCGGCCACGGCGCACGCCGCGACGGCCGCGCGACGCCGGCGGGGAGGGGCCCCCGGGGCGGCGGGGGCCGCGAGCCAGTCGTCGAGGGCGCGCGCGAAGGCGGCGCCGTCCGCAGGCCGTCGCGCCGGGTCCTTGTGGAGCGCCGACAGGCACAGCGCCTCGAGCGCCGGCGGGACCCCTGCCAGCCTCGACGGCGGCGTCGGCCGCGCGGCCGCGATCTGGTCGCTCAGGGCCATGAGCGTCTCGCCATCGAACGGGAGCCGGTCCGTGAGCGCCTGGTAGAGGAGGACCCCGAGCGCCCACACGTCGAGCGCGGGGGTCGGTCGGACGCGCGCCCCGAGCTGCTCCGGCGCCATGTAGCGGGGCGTCCCGGCCATCATGCCCGTGCGCGTGAGCCGCTCGTGCTCGTCGGTGATCCCCACCCCGAAGTCGGTGACCCGCGCGCGCCCGTCGGCGCCGACGAGGACGTTGTCGGGCTTCACGTCGCGGTGCACGACGCCCCGGGCGTGCGCGTGCCCGAGCCCCCGCGCCGCGTCCCGCAGGAGCTCGACCCGGCGGGCGAGCGGCGCGCCGCGGGAGGCCTCGTCGAGCGTGCGCGCGCCCTCGACCACCTCGTAGGCCACGCACGGCCGCCCCTCGAGCAGGCCGGTGAAGTGGACGGGCACGACGTTGTCGTGGCGCAGCGACGCCGCCAGCTCCGCCTCGCGGCGGAAGCGCTCGAGCGCGCGCGGCGACACGTCGCGGAGGAGCTTGAGCGCCAGCCGCCGCCCCGTGAGGCGGTCCTCCGCCAGGTGGACCTTCCCGTTGGCCCCCTCGCCGAGCGTCGACAGCACCCGCAGGCGCGCCGGGTCGAGGCGCTGGTGGAAGGTGTCGGCGAGCGGGTCGGGGGTCACCGGCCCTGCCCCTCGAGCAGCTCGAAGGTGGTTGTGGCGGAGCGCGACCAGTCGCGGGCGATCGCGGGGTCCTCGTAGTAGAGGGACAGCTCGGTGCGGACGATCCGCTCGCCCGCGAGCTGGACCGCGCCGCGCACGTCCGGCTTGAACACGGTCCGCCCGTCGCGCTGACCGGCGGTGGGGCTGAACGAGAGCCGCCCCCGGCCCTGGAAGGTGCGCACGAGCCGGTCGCCGTCGTCCGACCACTCGAGCCGGTGGTCGCCCTCGAGCCAGGTGGTGGGGAGGCACCAGACCCGCCCCGAGAAGGTCGCGTCGCCGTCGCGCGCCGGGAAGACGTGCAGGGCGTTCGACAGGTACGTGCGCAGCGGCTCGTTCTCCAGGTAGGGGCTGAGGAGCAGGGCCTGCTGCGCGATCGGCCTGACCTCGCCCTCGGCGTCCACGAACACGAGGGAGTCCGGTCCCCGCCGCACCTCCGGCAGCCCCTGGACCGTCGTGACCGCCCCGGTCCGCAGGTTCAGGCGCACCTGCACGGTCGCGGCGAGGACCGCGCGCAGGAGGTCCTCGGTCCCCTCGAAGATGTCGCTCCCTTCGATCCGCGGCGGCCCCTCCGCTCCGCTCGAGTCGAACTCGATCTTGTGGAGCCCCGTGAGGCGGAAGCGGAGCCGCGCGATCGTCGCGCGGAGCAGGGCCTCGTCGCCGACGACCTGCGGCGCGGCCTGCTCGAAGGTGAGGTCGAGGAGGTTGTCCTCGCCCGGCGGCCGGTCGTTCCAGCGGAGCCGGAAGGTCGCGGGGCCCCCCAGGGTCGCCCGCCAGTCGGGACGCGCCCGCCGGGCCGGCGGCTCGAGCTCGTCTGGCACCGGCGAGGGGGGCGGCGCAGGCGCCGGCTCGGCGTGTCCCGGGTCGGCCCGCGCGCTGCCGGCCCGCGCGAGCGCGGCCCCGGCCAGCCCGACGGCCGCGAGCGCCGCGACCACGAGCGCGAGGAGGCCGCCGCGCCCCCGCCGCGGCGCGGGGGGCGCCAGGCTGCTCTCCAGGGCGAGGGCGAGGTCCTCGGCCGACGCGAAGCGGTCGTCGGGCCGCCTCGCCATGGCGCGCCGGACGACCGCCTCGACGGCCGGCGGCACGTCCGGCCGCAGCGCGCGCAGCGGCTCCGCCCGGCCCGAGATCACCGCCTCGAGCAGCGCGAGCGTGCCCCCCTGCCGCTCCCGGTAGGGCGGACCGCCGGTCAGGAGCGCGAAGAGGAGCGCGCCGACGGCGTAGACGTCGGCGCGCGCGTCGACGGCGTCGCCGAGCGCCTGCTCCGGCGCCATGTAGGCGGGCGTGCCGAGGACCGTCCCGGTGACCGAGAGCCGCGTGCCGTCGCCCACCGGCCGGGCCAGGCCGAAGTCGACGAGGCGGGGCTCGCCGTCCTCGTCCAGGAGCACGTTGTCGGGCTTCACGTCGCGGTGGAGCACGCCGCGGGCGTGCGCGTGCGCGAGGCCGAGGGCGACCTTGCGCGCGAGGTCGACCGCCTCCTCGATCGGCAGCGGGCCGCGCGCGCGCAGGCGCGCCTCGAGCGAGCCGCCCGGGACGAGGTCCTGCACCACCCACGGCGGGCGCGCCTCGAGGTCGGCCGCGTGCGTGCGCACCACGTGCGGGTGGTCGAGGCGCGCCGCGAGCTGCGCCTCGCGCGCGAAGCGCGCCCGCCAGTCCGGGTCGAGCGTGGCGAGGTCGAGGGCGAGCGTCTTGAGCGCGTAGCGCCCCCCGGTCTCCACCCGCTCGACCTCGTAGACGACCCCCATGCCGCCGCGGCCGAGCTCGCGGAGGGCGCGGAAGGGCCCGAAGGTGGGAGGCGGCGCCATGGGGAGACTCTGGCCGCGGGCGGGCGGGCGAGCAATCCCCGGGCGCGCCTACCCGTCACAGCGCTCGTCACGTGATGTGACGAGCGCTGTTGCCTGCATGGGGTTCGCGGGGGCTTACGCCCCCGCGGTCCCCCCCGCGCTCGCGCGCATGGACCCCTCGGAAGCGCTATCAGATCACCGGCGAGCGCGGTCACACGTCAGGGAGAGCGCCCGACGACGACCCGCTCGACCCCGGCGAGGTCGTTCACGGCGCGCACCTCGCCGAAGCCTTCCCGCTCGAGCAGGCCGCGCACCAGGTCGGCCTTGCCCTGCCCGGTCTCGACGGCGAGCGTCCCGCCGGGCCGCAGGGCGGCGCGGGCCTGGCGGGCGAGCGCCGCCGTGAGCGGCAGCCCGGGCGCGTCGAAGAGGGCGCCCGGCGGCTCCCAGCGGGCGACCTCGGGCGCGAGCAGGCCGCGCTCGTCGGGGGTGACGTACGGCGGGTTCGAGACGACCAGGTCGAGCGAGGCGTCGGCCAGGCCGGTCAGCAGGTCGCCGCGCAGGAGGGTCAGCCGGCCCGCCAGCCCGAGGTCGCGGGCGTTCCTGGCCGCGAAGGCCAGGGCCTCGGCCGAGCGGTCGACGCCCAGGCCCCGCGCGGGCGCGTGCTCGCGCAGGAGCGCCAGGGCCACGCAGCCGCTGCCGGTCCCCACGTCCACGAACGTCGGCCGCGCCCCCGCCGCGCGCAGGGTCTCGAGCCCGACCTCGACGAGGTGCTCGGTCTCCGGCCGCGGGACGAGCACCCCCGGGCCGACGGCGAGCGTCAGCCCGTAGAAGCCGCGCTCGCCCAGCAGGTAGGCCACCGGCTCGCGCCCCTCGCCGCGGCGGCGCATGAGCGCGCGGAAGCGCCCGCGCTCCGCCTCGTCGAGCGGCCGGTCGTGGTCGAGGTAGAGGTCGAGCCGCCGGACCTCGAGCACCCGCGCCAGGAGCAGCTCCGCGTCGAGGCGCGCCTCGTCCTGCGCGACGCCTCGCGCGGCCAGCCAGCCGGCGGCGGCCGCCAGCACCTCGCGCACGCTCCTCGGGCGCGCGTCGCTCGCCGTCACAGGGACCTGAGCGCCTCGGCCTTGTCGTGGGCGATCAGCGCGTCGACCAGCTCGTCGAGCTCGCCGTCCATGAGCCGCGGCAGGTTGTGCACGGTGATGCCGATCCGGTGGTCGGTGCAGCGGTCCTGCGGGAAGTTGTAGGTGCGGATCCGTTCGTTCCTGTTCCCGCGCCCGCGCAGCGACTGGCGCTGCTGCCCGCGCTCCTTCTCCTGCTGCTCCTTGAGGAAGTCGGCGTAGCGGGCGCGGAGCACCTTCCAGGCGCGGGCCAGGTTCTTGATCTGGCTCTTCTCGTCCTGGCACTGCACGACCATGCCCGTGGGGAGGTGGGTGAGGCGCACGGCCGACTGGGTCTTGTTGACGTGCTGGCCGCCCGGGCCGCCGGCGGAGTACTTGTCGATGCGGACGTCCGCCTCCTTGATCGAGACGTCCACGTCCTCGACCTGCGGGAGGACGACGACGGTCGCCATGGACGTGTGGATCCGCCCCTGGGTCTCCGTCTCGGGGACCCGCTGGACGCGGTGGCCGCCCGACTCGAAGCGCAGCCGGCGGTAGACGCCGCTGCCCTCGATGCTGAACGAGACCTTCTTGAACCCGCCGGCCTTGCCGTCGCTGGCCTCGATCAGGTCGACCTTCCAGCCCTGGCGCTCGGCGAAGCGCGTGTACATGCGGCACAGGTCGCCCGCGAACAGGCACGACTCGTCGCCGCCCACGCCGGCGTTGACCTCGACGATGACGTCGGAGTCGGACTCCGCGTCCTGCGTGACGAAGAGCTCCTTCAGCCGCTCCGCCTGGGCGGCGATGCGTTCCGCGAGCTCGGGCAGCTCCGCCTCGGCCAGCTCCCGGAGCTCGGGGTCGGCGCCGTCGGCCAGCAGCGCGCGCGCCTCGCCGGCCTGCGCCTCGAGCTTCCGGTACTCGCGCCAGCCCTCGACCATGGGCTTGAGGCGCCCGTGCTCCTTGAGCTTGCCGCGCGCCGCGTCCGGATCGGTGAACAGGTCCGGGTCGGCGATCGCCACGTCGAGCTCGGCGAACCGCGCCTCGAGCTCGCCGAGCTTGCGCAGCATCGCCGCGGGCATCAGGTCTTCGTTCTCGGTCGTGGTCATGGTCCTGCTCGTGCCCCGCCGGGCGGGTCAGCGATGCTACTCCGGGTGATGCTACTCCGGGACGTCCGTACGCGGCGACGCGCCGGCCTCCTCGCGGAGGGCCGGCGCGCCGTGTCCCGGGCTCTCTCGGACGCGCGCGCGAGCGGCGGCGCTACTCCTCGCCCTCGGCCGCGGAGGCGGCGGCCTTCTTCGCCTTGGGCGCGCGCTTCTCCTTGGCCTTCGCGTCGGCCGCGCCCTGGTCCCAGCGGAACTTCTCCTGGAAGCGCTGGATGCGGCCGGCCGTGTCCACGAACTTCTGCCGGCCCGTGTAGAAGGGATGGCAGGCGCCGCAGATCTCGATGCGCAGGTCCGAGCGGGTCGACCGCGTCTCGAACGTGTTGCCGCAGCCGCAGGTGACCTTGACGTTGACGTACTCGGGCTGGATCTCGTGGTTCACGGTGTGCCTCTCGGGGGGCGTCCGTCCACGAACCGGCGGTCCGGACGCCACGAAGGGGCGAATTGTATGCGATGGCGCCGCCCGCGCAAGTCCCGGCCCAGTGTGATCGACGGCTGCGGCCGCGGATGCCGGGCGAGGGGGGGGGGGGGGGGGGGATCCGCGATCGATACGACCCCCCGCTCCCCCCTCGCCTCGGCCTCCGCGCCCTCGCCTCGCTTGTGGTTCCAACCACTCGGGCTCGAGCGTGGCGATCACCGCTAGAGGACAGCACCCAACACTCGATCCGACGCCGAGTCCTCAGTCGACGGCCTCGGGGCCGCGCATGAGGCGCAGAGAGCCCTCTGCGACCTCTGCGTCCTCTGCGTCTCCTTTGCGACCTCTGCGTCCGATCTCTGGCCTAAGACGCCTCGCGCCGGGTCTTCTTCCGCCGGCGCGGCGCGACCGGCACCTGCCGCTTCGCGGCGTCCTCGCCGGGGGTCGGGTCGGGCGGCCAGGGGTAGCCCTTGCCGTCGATGACGTCCTCGGTGAGGACGAACTTCTTCACGTCCTTGCGGCTCGGGAGCTCGAAGAGGATGTCGAGCATGACGCTCTCGAGGATCGAGCGGATGCCGCGGGCGCCCGTGCCCAGGTCGAGCGCCCGGCGGGCGAGCTTGCGCAGCACGTCCTCGGAGATCTCGAGCTCGGCGCCCTCCATCTCGAAGAACTTCTTGAACTGCCGCACGATCGCGTTCTTGGGCTCGAGGCACACCCGCATGAGCTCGTCCATGCCCAGCGGCTTGAGCGTCGCGACCACCGGCAGGCGGCCGACGAACTCGGGGATCATGCCGAACTTCAGCAGGTCGTCGGTCGTCACCTGGCTGAGCAGGTTGCCGAGCTCCTGGTCGGAGGTGACGGTGACCTGCGCCTCGTCGCCCTTGTTGAAGCCCATGAGGCGCTTGCCGGTGCGCTGGGAGATGATCTCCTCCAGCCCGCCGAACGCGCCGCCGCAGATGAACAGGATCTTGGACGTGTCCATCTGGATGTACTGCTGCTCGGGGTGCTTGCGGCCCCCCTGCGGCGGGATGTTCGAGACCGTCCCCTCGAGCATCTTCAGCAGCGCCTGCTGCACGCCCTCGCCCGAGACGTCGCGCGTGATCGACGGGTTCTGGCTGGTCTTCTGGATCTTGTCGATCTCGTCGATGAACACCATGCCGCGCTCGGCGCGGGCCAGGTCGTAGTCGGCGTTCTGCAGGAGGCGCAGGAGCAGGTTCTCCACGTCCTCGCCGACGTAGCCGGCCTCGGTGAGCGTGGTCGCGTCCCCGATCGCGAACGGCACGTCGAGGAAGCGCGCCAGCGTGCGCGCGAGCAGCGTCTTGCCCGAGCCCGTCGGGCCGATGAGCAGGACGTTGCTCTTCTCCAGCTCGACCTCGTCGTCGGGCGGGGTGAGGATCCGCTTGTAGTGGTTGTGGACGGCGACCGAGAGCACCTTCTTGGCGTGCTCCTGGCCGATCACGTACTGGTCGAGGAACGCCTTGATCTCGCGCGGCGTGGGGACGTCCTCGATGCGCAGCCCCAGGCCGTCGTTGTTGCTGCGCCGCTCCTCGTGGATGAGGTTGTGGCACAGCTCGATGCACTCGTCGCAGATGTAGTTGTTCGAGGGCCCCTCGATGAGGCGCTCGACCAGCTTGCGCGACTTCTTGCAGAAGCCGCAGCGCTCGAGGTCGCGGTTGCTCATGCCTTGGCGCGCTCCGGCTGCTTCCTGGCGTAGACCGGAGCGACGACCTCGTCGACGATCCCGTAGGTCTTCGCCTGCTCGGCGTCCATGAAGAAGTCGCGGTCGACGTCGCGCGAGATCTGCTCGACGCCCTTGCCCGTGTGCTTGGCCAGGATCTCGCACATCGACTGGCGCATGCGCTTGATCTCGCTGGCCTGGATCTCGATGTCGGCCGTGGTCCCCTGCGCGCCGCCCCACGGCTGGTAGAGCATCACGCGCGCGTGCGGCAGCGCGAAGCGCTTGCCCTTCGTCCCGGCCGCCAGGAGGACCGCCGCCATGCCGGCCGCCTGGCCGATGCAGTAGGTGGCGATGTCGCACTTGATGAACTGCATCGTGTCGTAGACCGCCATGCCGGCGGTCATCGAGGCGTCGGGGCAGTTCAGGTAGAGGTTGATGTCCTGGTTCTTGTTCTCGAACTGCAGGAACAGCATCTGGGCCATGATCACGTTGGCTTCCAGATCGCCGATCGGGTCACCGATGAAGATGATCCGCTCCTTAAGGAGGCGGCTGTAGATGTCGTAAGAGCGCTCGCCACGCCCGGTGCGCTCCACGACCATGGGAATCAGAGTCACTCGCGCGCTCCCCCGCCCGCCGCTGGCGGGCCCCGAAGGACGGACATTATCGCGACCTCGGACGACCGCCTAGGGTGACCCGCGGGGCCGTCGGCCATGGAGACAGGTTAATCGCCGTCCGGCCGGACGTCACGCACCTCGTCCGCGAGCCGCCCGGCAAGCGACGTAAGTTTCGTCCCGCACGCGTGGCGGCGACGACACGCGCGCCGCGCCCGGGCGGCCGGCGCGTGCTCGCTCGGTGACGAGCGCCATTGACTCCAGGCGTGGCCGCGGCGATCGTTCGCGGCCGTCCAGGCGGCGCCCCGGGCGGGGCGGGGGACGGGAGGGGCGCGTGAAGGGGAGTGCACTCGTGGTCGCCGCCGTCCTCGCGGCGACCTTCACGGCGCTCGGCGCCGGCCCGGCCCGCGCCCAGTCGGAGTACCTCTCCGAGTGCGTCGCGGCGGCCGTCCGGCGCGCCGAGGCGGAGGGCAGCTACCGCGGCTACGGCCTGGTGAAGGACAGCTTCTGCCTGCTCGGCGGCTGGATCACCCAGGGCCACATGCTCCAGTACACCATGACCCTGAAGGCGGGGCGCCGCTACCTCTTCGTCGGGGCCGCCGACCGCGACGTCGAGGACCTCGACCTGTCGGTCACCGACGGCCCGAACGTCGTCTCGGACGCCGGCCAGGGCAACACGCCGCTGGTCCACGTCGAGGCCGAGTCGACCGTCGAGGTGACGATCGCGCTCACGAACGCCAAGGGCTCGGGGCAGCCCGACTTCTGCGGGCTGATCATCCTCGAGGACCAGGGCGGCCAGGCGAACCTCGCCGCGCTCGGGCAGGCGGCCGCCGGGCTCTGCCAGGCGATCAACGCCCGGGGCAGCGACTGGGAGACCGACAAGGCGAGCGACGGGTCGTCGTGGTGCCTCATGGGCGGGCTCATGAGCGCGGGGGAGGAGCTGAGCCTCTCGCGCTCGTTCGGGGCGGGGCCCTACCTGCTCGTCGGCTGGGGGGACGCGCGCGCGGGCGACGTCGACGCGCTGGTGCTCGACGAGGCGGGCGAGGTGCTCGCCGCCGACACGGCGACCGACAACCGCCCCGAGGCGCGCTTCGACCCGCCGGCCCCGCTGCGCGCCACCCTCGTGCTCCGGATGCACCAGGCGAAGGGCGACGCGTTCGCCGTGTGCGCCGTGCTCAGGCGGAAGTAGCCATGGTGACGACCCGGCCCAGGATCGACGCCGAGCGCCTCTACGCCTCCCTCGAGGCGCTCGGGCGCATCGGCGCCTACCGCGACGAGCGGACCGGCCTCACGGGCGTGAACCGCCTGGCGCTGACCGACGCCGACGCGGCCGGGCGCCGGCACGTGGTCGGGCTCATGCGCGACCTCGGCCTCGAGGTCACGGTCGACCGGATCGGCAACGTCTACGGCCGGCGGGCCGGGCGCGAGGACGACCTCGCGCCCGTGATGATGGGCTCGCACATCGACTCGGTCCCCACGGCGGGGCGGTTCGACGGCTGCCTGGGCGTCCTCGGCGGGCTCGAGGTCCTGCGGGCGCTCGACGACCACGGGGTGCGCACGCGCCGCCCGCTCGTCGTGGCCTTCTTCACCGACGAGGAGGGCTGCCGGTTCGGCACCGACATGCTCGGCAGCGCGGTCGCCGTCGGGCGGATCGGGCTCGAGCAGGCCTACGCGCTGACCGACCGCCAGGGGCTGACCGTGCGCGACGAGCTGGCGCGCATCGGCTTCCTCGGCGAGGCCGACCACCGCCTGCCGCCGCCGCACGCGTTCCTGGAGACCCACATCGAGCAGGGGCCCTGCCTGCGCGCGGCGGGGCTCGACCTGGGCGTGGTCACCGGCGTGCAGGCGATCTCCTGGCACGAGGTCACGATCCAGGGCAAGTCGGCGCACGCCGGCACGACCCCCATGGCGCTGCGCAGCGACGCGGGCGTCGCGGCCGCGCGCATCAACCTCAGGCTCCGCGACATGATCGCCTCGGGCCGGTTCGGCGAGATGCGCGCGACCATGGGCGCGATCGCGCCGCACCCGGGGCTGGTGAACATCGTCCCC
The DNA here is from genome assembly GCA_023954375.1 of Planctomycetota bacterium. GTDB lineage: Bacteria > Planctomycetota > J058 > J058 > J058 > JAMLIC01. The sequence goes on along the minus strand of JAMLIC010000003.1, from coordinate 101,021 downwards.
GGGCGGGTGGCGTGCACCGTCGACCTGCGCAACCCCGACGACGCGCTCATGCGCGCGGCCGAGCGCGAGGTGATCGCCTTCTACGATGAGGTCGCGCGGCTCGAGCGCGTCGAGGTGACCTGGCGCCAGACGGCGCGCACCGAGAGCGTCCCGTTCGCCCCCGCCCTGCAGGCCCGGATCGCGGCGGCGGCCGACGCCGCCGGCCTCCGGCACGGGCCGATCATCTCGGGCGCGGGCCACGACGCGCAGGAGCTCGCCGCCCTGTGCCCGACCGCCATGGTCTTCGTGCCGGGCGAGCACGACGGGATCAGCCACAACCCGCGCGAGCTCTCCACGCAGGAGCAGTGCCGCGACGGCGTCGGCGTCATGCTGGAGGTCGCCCTCGCCCTGGCGGAGGAGGCGCGATGACCGCCGCCCGCGTCGTCCGGGTGGCCATGACCCAGACGAAGAACGCCTTCCCCGACATGCCGACGACCGTGGCCGACCTCGGCCGCCTGGCGGGCAGGCTCGAGGACATCCGGCGGGCGAACGTCGAGCACCACCTCGGGCTCCTGGCCGCCGCCAGGGAGCGGGGCGCGCAGGCCGTCGGCCTGGGCGAGCTGTTCGCCGCGCCCTACTTCGCCCTGCGCCACGACCCCTTCTGGGTGGACCTGGCCGAGGACGCGCTCACGGGGCCGACCGTGACGGCCCTGCGCGCCGCGGCGCGCGAGCGCGGCCTCCTGCTCGTCGCGCCGATCTTCGAGCGCGACGCGCGGACCGGCCGGCGCTTCAACACGGCGGTGGTGATCGATGAGCGCGGCGAGGTCCTCGGGACCTACCGCAAGACGCACATCCCGAACGGGTCGAACGAGCAGGGGACCTTCGTCGAGGCCTCCTACTACGAGCGGAGCGACGGGCAGAACCACGTCACGGCCGCCAACGTGTCGAGCAACCCGTTCTTCCCGGTGTTCCAGACCTCGCTCGGCCGCATCGGCGTCGCGATCTGCTACGACCGGCACTTCGAGGGCGTGGTCCACACCCTGGCCCGCGAGGGCGCCGAGCTCATCTTCTCGCCGGCGATCACGTTCGGCGCCAAGTCGCGCCGCATGTGGCACCTCGAGTTCCCCGTCGACGCCGCCCGCCACAACGTGTTCATCGCCGGCTCGAACCGCCGCGGCGCCGAGCCGCCCTGGAACCAGCCGTTCTTCGGCGAGAGCTACGTCGCCGGCCCCAACGGCGTGCTCGAGGACCAGAGCAACCGCCCGGACCTCGTGATCGCCGACGTCGACCTCGACGAGCTGCGCCGGCCGGACCCGTCGGGGTGGAACCTCCCCCGGGACATCCGCCACGAGATCTACTCGCCGCGCGGGTGAAGCTGTACAGTTTGTTGACGGGGCTTGACCCTCGGCGTACGCTGGGCGCGTGGCCGCGCGACCGCTGCACAAGATGGGCACCCTGGCCAGGCTGACCGGCCTGTCGCCGATCCTGCTCCGCGCCTGGGAGCGGCGCTACGACCTGCTGCGCCCCGAGCGCACCGCCGGCGGTCACCGCCTGTACACCGAGGACGACCTGCGCCTGCTCCGGCGCGTGCAGGAGCTCCTCGGGCAGGGGCGCTCGATCGGCGAGGTGGCGGCGCTCGGGCGCGAGGCGCTGCTGCGCGACGCGAGCCCGCCGGTCAGGACGCGCGCGCCCGACGTGGCGGCCGGCGCCGTGGGCTGGCGCGAGGACCTCGTCCAGGCGGCCGTCGAGATCGACGCCCGCGCCGCCGACCGCGCGCTCGACGAGGCCTTCGCCGCGCTGAGCCCGGACCGCGCGCTCGTCGACGTCGTCGAGCCGGCCCTGCGCGAGGTGGGCGCCCTGTGGGCCGCCGGCCGCTGCTCGGTCGCCGGGGAGCACCTCGTGTCGAGCGCGGTCACCGGCCGGCTCCTGCGCCTGCTGGAGGCGGCGAGCGCCCAGGCCAACGGCGGGCCGGCGGCGGTCTGCGCCTGCTTCCCCGACGAGCTGCACGCGCTGGGCGCGCTGAACGTGGCGTACTGGCTGGCGCGCCGCGGCCACCGCGTCACCTGGCTCGGCGCCGCGCTCCCCTTCGAGGACCTCGACCGCGCCTGCGAGCGGGTCGGGCCCGAGGCGGTCTTCCTCTCGGTCAGCCGCGCCGCGCTGCTCGAGGCGCACACCCCCGGGCTGGTCGCCCTCGTGCGCCGCCGGCGCGAGGTGCGCTTCCACGTCGGCGGCGCCGCCTCGCCCGAGGCCAACGGCGCCCTCGCGGCCGTCGACGTCTCCGTCGTCCCGGTGCGCTCGTTCGGGGAGCTGACGCCCCAGCTGTTCGCGTCCGCGCCGAAGCGGCGCGGGCGTCGCTGACCGCCCCCCGCTGACGGCCCCCCGCGTCGGGGGAGGCGTCGACGGCCCGCCCGCGCGCGTTCGCGTCCCTCGCCCTGGACACCGGCGTCCCCGGGCTGTATATATTGCGTAGAGATCTTGTATGGATTCGCGCGAGGGGGGCGAGCACGGCGCCGAGCGGCGGCAGGGGGCCGGGGCGCCGCCACCGCCCCCTGCCGCCGACGAGACCGACGTGCACCTCGTCCTGTACCTGCTTCTCCGAGCACCGCGCGGGCCGGCCGACGGGGCGGCCCGGCACGCGCTTCGAGCGCACATCGCCGACCGGACCGGTCGGTCCACAGGCCCGTGATGGGCTGCCCGGGAGGGGAGGGTCCGTGAGTCGTCGCGTCGTGATCGTGGGGGCGGGGCCAGGCGGGCTGGCGGCGGCCATGCTGCTGGCCCGCGCCGGCGCGCGGGTGAAGGTCCTCGAGCGGCAGCCGCGCGTCGGCGGCCGGACGAGCACCTTCGACCTGGGCGGGTTCCGCTTCGACCTGGGGCCGACGTTCTTCCTCTACCCGCGCGTCCTCGCCGAGGTGTTCGCCGCCTGCGGCCGGCGCCTCGAGGACGAGGTGGAGCTCGTCCGGCTCGACCCGCTGTACCGGGTCGCCTTCGGCCAGGGCGGCGCGCTCGACTGCACCCCGCGCGTCGACGAGATGGAGCGCCAGCTCGCGGCGCTCGCGCCCGCCGACGCCCCCGCCCTGCGGCGCTTCCTCGCCGACAACCGCGAGAAGCTCGAGCGCTTCAAGCCCTGCCTCGAGCAGCCGTTCCTCGGCTGGTCCTCGCTCCTCTCGCGGCGCCTGCTCTCGCTCCTGCCGCTGATCCGCCCGCACCGCTCGCTCGACGACGAGCTCCGGACCTACTTCTCGGACGAGCGCGTGCGCCTCGCGTTCTCGTTCCAGTCGAAGTACCTGGGCATGTCGCCCTTCCGCTGCCCGAGCCTGTTCTCGATCCTCTCGTTCCTCGAGTACGAGCACGGGGTGTGGCACCCGATCGGCGGCTGCGGCGCCGTGACCGAGGCCATGGCGCGCGCGGCGGCCGACCTCGGCGTCGAGGTGGCGCTGGGCGAGGAGGTGCAGGAGGTCCTGGTCGAGGGGCGGCGCGCGGCGGGCGTGCGCACGGCCGGCGGCGTCGAGCGCGCCGACGCGCTCGTGATCAACGCCGACTTCGCCCGCGCCATGACGCGGCTCGTGCCCGGACGCCTGCGGCGGGCCTGGTCGGACGAGAAGATCGCCAGGGCGCGCTTCTCCTGCTCGACGTTCATGCTCTACCTGGGCGTCGACGGGCGCTTCGACGACCTCCCGCACCACACGATCCACATCGCGCGCGACTACGCCGCCAACCTCGACGCGATCGAGCGGACGAGGGTCCTCCCGGAGGACCCCTCGTTCTACGTGCAGAACGCGGCCGTGACCGACCCGACGCTCGCCCCGTCGGGCCGGAGCGGGCTCTACGTCCTCGTGCCGGTGCCGCACGAGAGCCCGCACGTCGACTGGGCGCGCGAGAAGGCGCGCTACCGCCGGCTCGTGCTCGACCGGCTCACGCAGGTCGGGCTGCCGCCCGACCTCGAGCGGCGCGTCGTCGTCGAGCGCGTGATCACCCCCGACGACTGGCGCGACGCGCACGACGTGCACCTGGGCGCGACCTTCAACCTGGCCCACGACCTGGGGCAGATGCTCCACCTCCGGCCGCACAACCGCTACCAGGACCTCGACCGGGTCTACCTCGTGGGCGGCGGCACGCACCCGGGCAGCGGGCTCCCGGTGATCTTCGAGTCGGCGCGGATCTCGAGCCGGCTCCTCCTCGAGGACCTCGGCCTCGAGGTGCCGGCGGCGTTCGCGCCCGGGCCGGAGCGGGCCTCCCTCGTCTCGGAGGGGGCGGAGGTGACGTCGTGACGGACCGCGTCGGCGTGATCGGCGGCGGCCTGGGCGGCCTGGCCGCGGCGGTGACCCTGGCCGGGCGGGGGCACGAGGTCGTCGTCTTCGAGCGCGCCGAGCGCCTCGGCGGCAAGGCCTCGCGCCTCGAGGTCGACGGCTTCGCCTTCGACGTCGGCCCGACGGTCCTCACCCTCCCGTCGGTCCTGCGGCGCGTGTTCGCCGAGGCCGGGGCGAGGCTCGAGGAGCGCCTGGACCTGGTCAGGCTCGACCCCCAGTGGCGGTCGTTCTTCGACGACGGCGCCACCCTCGACCTCGTCGCCGACGAGGCCGCCATGCGCGCGCGCCTGGCGGCGTTCGCCGGCCCGGCGGTCGCCGACGGCTACGGCGCCTTCCTCGCGCGCGCCGAGCGGCTCGACCGGATCGCCCGCGCCTACTTCTTCTGGCGCTCGGTCGGCGGCCTGGGCGACGCGATCCGCGCCGGCCTCCGCCCGGCCCTGCTGCCGGACCTCCTGGCGCTCGGCGCCACGAAGAGCGTCGCGAGCCTGGTCCGCTCCTACGTGCCCGACGCGCGCGTGGCGCAGATGCTCGACCACTTCACGCAGTACGTCGGCTCGGCCCCGGACCAGGCGCCGGCCGTCCTGTGCGGGATCGCGCACATGCAGACCGACGAGGGGGTGCACTACCCGCTCGGCGGCACGGCGGCCGTGGCCCGCGCGCTCGACGCGCTCGCGGCCGACCTGGGCGTCGAGCGCCGCCCCGGCGTCGGCGTGCGGCGCGTGCTCCTCGACGCGGCCGGGCGGGCGCGCGGGGTCGAGACCGACGAGGGCGAGGCGGTCCCGCTGGCGGCCGTGGTCAGCAACGCGGACTCCGGCGCCACCGCGCGCGACCTCGTGGGCGGCCGCGCGGCGCGCCGCTTCGACCGCCGCGGCCACGAGCCGGCCTGCTCGGGGGTGGTCCTCTACCTCGGCCTCGACCGCGGCTACGACCACCTGCTCCACCACAACTTCGTCTTCTCGCGCGACCCGCACGCCGAGTTCGAGGCGATCTACCGCCGCGGCGAGCCGACCGAGGACCCGACCTGCTACGTGTGCGCGCCGGCGCGCACGGAGCCCGGCGTCGCCCCGCCCGGCGGCGAGGCGCTCTACGTGCTCGTCCACGCGCCCTGGCGCCGCCCCCACCAGGACTGGACGGCCATGCTGCCGGCCTACCGCCGGGTGATCCTCGACAAGCTCCGCCGCACGGCCGGCCTCGAGGACCTCGAGCGGCGGGTCGTCGTCGAGCGCGTGATGACCCCGGCGGACATCGAGCGGCGCTGGAGCATCCCGGGCGGGGCGATCTACGGCCACGCCAGCCACGGCCGGCTGACCGGGGCCTTCAAGCCCGCCAACCGCTCCGAGGTGCCGGGGCTGTACCTCGCCGGCGGCTCGGCGCACCCGGGCCCCGGCATGCCCATGGCGCTCATGTCGGGCTGGATCGCCGCCGACTGCCTCGACCGCGACGGGGTGGCGCCGCGGCGCCGGCGGGCGGCCGGCGCCGCGCGGTGAGCGCCCCCGGGGCGCGCCCGCGCGCCCTGCTGGCCTCCCCCCCTCGCGCGGTCGTATCGTGCGGGCGTGGAAGCGCTCCTCCCCGTCCTCATGGTCCTGGGCGTCGTGGCGTTCTTCGCGCTCGTGCTCGCGATCGACCAGGCCGACAAGGGGGAGAAGGCCCGCGCGCTCTCCGCCTTCCTGCGCCGCCTCGAGGGCGGCCACGGGCGCACCGAGCTGGGCTTCTTCGAGGGGCTCGAGGGCGCCTGGGTCGAGGGGCGCCTCGGAGGCCTGCCGGTCTCGCTCACGTTCGAGCGGCGGAGCGCCGGCAAGAGCCACTACCACCTGGCGTTCCACGCGGTCGAGGTGGACAACCCCGCGGCCGACTTCACGCTCTCGCGGGCGGGGGTCCTGGACCGCCTGGGGCAGTGGCTCGGCGTCACGCGCCGCACCGACCTGCACCCGGACCTCGACGACGACCTGGTGCTCCGGACGGGGCGGTCGGGGGCGGTCAAGGCGCTGCTCCAGCAGGGCGAGCTGGGCCGGGCCCTCCGCGAGCTGCTGGACGGGTTCGAGCTCGACGAGGTGCGCCTCGAGGGCGGCAGGCTGCAGGTCGAGGAGCGGGTGGGCCGCTCGACCCTCGGCGCGGCGCGCCTCCACGAGCTCTACACGCGCCTCGTGCGCGTGGCCCGCCTCTGCAGCCGGCGGCCCGTTCCGGTCAAGGTGAAGGGGCTCAGCGTCAAGCCCCGCTTCGCCTGGACCGGGGAGGGGCAGGCCGCGCTCTGCCCCTACTGCCGCGACGAGGTGCCGCTCGAGGGCGGCGACGTCGAGGCGTGCGACCGGTGCGGCACGCTCCACCACCGGGCCTGCCTCGACGAGGCCGGCGGCTGCACGATCTTCGGCTGCGGGGCGGCGCGGACCCCACGCCGCGAGCGGGCCTGAGGCCGGGGCGCCCGGGGGGCCTTGTGCTCGCGCCCCCGGTTTGGTGTAGGTGCTGTTCATCATCTTCGCGACCCAGGAGGTGCCTCATGGCGTTCGAGATCACGGAGAAGGAGATCAGCACCGCGGCCAAGCTCGCCAGCCGCAAGGAGGGCGTCACCCGCGCGCAGCTGGCCAGGGCGCTGAAGATCACGGTCCGCCGCGCCGCGACGGTGCTCGAGCGGGTCAAGGGCGCGAAGGCGAAGCCGCTCGGCGGCGAGAAGGGCGGCAAGGCGGCCCGGGCGCTCGTCTACAAGAAGTAGCCGGGGGGGCCGGTCGCGACGCGCGGCCGGCCCGCTCCACGTACGGCTACGCCGGCCCCGGCCCGCGCGCTATCCTGTGGCCCGACGAGAGGTGCCCCATGCGCACGGCGCTCGCCGCCGCCCTGTTGGTCGTCGCCCTGCCCGCCGCCGCGGTCGCCCAGGCCGGCGACGACGTCGTCGCCATCCGCGCCGGCAAGGTCCTGACGATGAACGCGCAGGACGAGGTGATCGACCACGCGGTCGTCCTCGTCCGGGGCGGGAAGATCGTCGCCGTGGGCCCGGCCGACCGCGTCGAGGTCCCGCCGGGCGCCCGCGTGATCGACGCCGGCGACGCGTGGCTCCTGCCCGGGTTCATCGACTGCCACAACCACACGGCCGGCTCGCTCTCCGACCTCAACGACGGCGTCTACCTGACGAACCCGGGCCTGCGCACGCTCGACACGGTCGCGCCGGAGAACGACAACCTCAAGAGCGCGCTCGCCGGCGGCGTGACCTCGGTGCTCCTGATCCCGGGCAGCGGCAACAACATGGCGGGGTTCGGCACCGTGACGCGCACGGCCGGGCGCACGCAGGCCGAGATGGTCCTGCGCGCGCCGGGGTCGATCAAGGTCGCGCAGGCCGGCAACCCGGAGCGGTACTGGTTCGGCGTCGGCCGCGCCTACATGAACTGGAACCTCGCCCAGACGCTCGAGAAGGCCCGCGCCTACCACGCGGCCTGGACCGCCTGGGAGGAGGCCCGCGCCCTGGCCGACGAGGGGAAGGGGCCGCCGCCGCCCCCGCCCCCGCCGCTCGACCTGGCGTGGGAGGACTTCCGGGCGCTGTTCGCGCGGCGGTTCCCCGCGTCGGTCCACACGCAGATGTTCCAGGTCGTCAACAAGACGATCACGATGCTCGGCGACCGCTTCGGCCTGCGCGTGGTCCTCGACCACTCGACCTTCGACGGGTTCAAGAACGCGCGCCTGGTGGCCGAGCGGCCGGAGATCGTCACGATCTGCGGCCCGCGGCAGTACTACTTCGACCGCGCCGAGGGGCGGATCGTGGGCGTGGCCGCGCGCTGGATGGAGAACGGCCTGCGGGAGGTCGGGATCAACACCGACGCGCCGGTGGTGCCGCAGGAGGAGCTGACGCTCCAGGCCGCCCTCGGCTGCCGGCTGGGGCTCGACCCCTACCAGGCGCTCCGCGGGCTGACGATCATCCCGGCGCGGGCGCTCATGATCGACGCGGTCGTCGGCTCGGTCGAGGTGGGCAAGGACGCCGACCTGGCCGTGTGGACCGGGGACCCGCTCGACCCGCGGCGCCACTGCCGCCTGACCATCGTGAAGGGCCAGGTCGTCCACGACGCCGCGGCCGAGAGGCGCAGGTTCTGATGACGACGCGACACGGCGGGCCCGCGCTGCTCGGGGCGCTCTTGCTGGTGGCCCTCCTCGCGGGCGAGCGGGCGCCGGCCGTCCGCGCCGACGACCCGGGCCACGACGACCTGGTGGCGATCCGCGCCGGCCGGGTGATCACGGTCAGCGGCGAGGAGTTCGCGCCGGGCGTGGTGATCGTCCGCGACGGCCGGGTCGAGGCCGTCGGCGCGCGCGTCGAGGTCCCGCGCCGGGCGCGCGTGATCGACGCGCGCGACGGCGTCGTCATGCCCGGGCTCGTCTCGGCGCGGACGCGCCTCGGGCTCGGGCGCTACGACCGCGGGGGCAACCAGGCGCACCTGAGCGCGCACGACGAGCTGCTCCCCGAGCGCGGGCGCTTCGACGCGGCGCTGGCGGCCGGGTTCGTGGCGCTCGGCGTCGTGCCGTCGGGGGGCGGGGTCCCGGGGCAGGCGGTGGCCGTGCGCCCGCTGGACGACGCCCCCGCGGCGGCGCCCGGGGCCGGGACGGCATACGTGCGGGCGCGGCTCGCCGACCTGCCGGGCGACAAGCGCGTCCTGCGCGACGCGTTCCGGGCGGCGAAGGCCGCGATCGACAAGGAGGCGCAGGCGCGCGCCGAGTGGGAGAAGAAGCAGCGGCCCACGCCCCCGGCGGGCCAGGCCCCCGCCGGCCAGGCGCCGCAGGGCCAGCCGCCGCCGCGCCCGGCCCCGCCGGCGCCGGCGCCGCCCCAGCCCGCGCCCGCCGCGCCGGCCGCGGGCACCGCCCCGGTCTCGACGGCCGTGTTCGTCCCGCCGCCGGTGCCCGACAACCTGAAGCCCTTCGTCGCCTGGCTGAAGAAGGCGCCCGACGCGCCGCGGCTCCTGGTCGAGCTCGGCAGCGCCAGCGACTGGGTGCACCTCGGCGACCTGCGGGGGCGGTTCGAGCTGCCGACCCTGCGCTACTTCGTGTCCAACGGCTCCTCGACCGACTGGCACCGCGTGGTCGAGGCCGTCGGCGCGGAGAAGCCGCTCGTGGTCGTGTTCCCGCGGCTGTCCTTCGAGGCGAACACGCGCACGCGCGTCCACGTCCCGGCCGAGCTGGCGCGGGCCGGCGCGCGCCTGGCGTTCGCGCCGCTGACGGACGACGCCGACGGCTACCGGCGCCACCTCGAGGCGGCCGCCCTGGCCCACCGCGACGGGGTCTCGCGCGAGGAGGCGCTGAAGGCGCTGACGCTGCACCCGGCCGAGGTCCTGGGGCTCGAGGGCGAGCTGGGCGCGATCGAGAAGGGGCGGCGCGCCGACCTGGTGATCCTCGACGGCGACCCGCTCGAGGCCGGGGCGCGCGTCACGCAGGTGCTGCTCGACGGCAAGCCCGCCTGGAAGCGCGAGGAGGTGCGGCGGTGAGCGCGCGGACGACCCTGGCCCTGGCCCTCCTCCTGCCCGTCTCCGCGGCCGCCGCGGACGAGGGCCCGGTGTGCTGCGAGGGCCTCCTCGAGCCCGCCCACGCGCACGACCTCGACGAGCCGGCGCCCGAACAGCCCGCCGCGCCCGAGCAGCCCGCCGCAGCGCCTGGCCAGGCGCCGGCCGCCGGGGACACGAAGAAGGGGCCGGACCGCTGGTTCGCGGTCACCGGCGGCGACGTCTACCCGGTCACCGGGCCCGCGCTGCGCGGGGCCACCGTCCTGGCGAAGAACGGCAAGGTCGTGGCCGTGGGCGAGCGGGTGCAGGTGCCGGACGGGGCCGAGGTGCTCGACGCGAAGGGGCTGCGCGTCTACCCGGGGCTCGTGGCCTTCGACTCGAGCGGCCTCGTCGGCAGCCCGCCCGAGGACGCGACGGACGTCTTCGGCCTGGGGCTGCAGATCGCGCTCGCCAGCGGGATCACGACCGTCGGCCAGGGGCCGACGGTGGCCAAGCTCACCTGGGGGACGCTCGAGGGCCACCAGCTGGAGACCAGCGCCTGGGCGCGCCTCGACGTGGGCAGCGGCCAGGCGCTCGCCCAGCTCCGGGCGGAGCTCGAGCGCGTGCGCGCCTACCTGCGCGACCGGCGCGCCTTCGAGCAGGGGCGGGCGCGGGGCGAGGACGTCAAGGAGCCGGACCGGTCCTGGCTCCGCGGGCGGCCTGCCCTGCTCGAGCAGCTCATGACGGGGCGCGCGCGCGCCGTGATCGCCGCGGGCTCCCGCACGGAGCTGGTCCGGGTCGCGGGGCTGGTGCAGGAGTACGGCCTGCGCGCGACCGTCGTCGGCGGGCAGGAGGCCTGGACGGTCGCCCCGCTCCTCGGCCGCGCCGGGGTGTCGGTCGTCCTCGCCCCTCGCGCGCGCCGCGAACCCGACCCGCAGCTCGAGCGCGACAGCGGCTGGTCGATCGAGGCGGCGGCGCTGCTGCACCAGGCCGGCGTGCCGGTGGCGATCGTGCCCACGAGCCGCTCGATCGGCACCGGCGGCCTCGGCGGCAACGACCTTGCCACGCTGAACCTCGAGGCGGCCTTCGCGGTCCGCGGCGGCCTCCCGGAGGCCGCCGCGCTGGAGGCGATCACGATCGTCCCGGCGCGCCTCCTCGGCGTCGCCGACCGCGTCGGGTCGATCGAGGTCGGCAAGGACTGCGACCTCCTCATCACGGACCGCGACGTCCTGCACTACGAGATGCTCGCCCGCTACACCGTGGTCAACGGGCGCGTGGCCTACGACAAGGCGAAGGAGGCGCTCCTGCGCGCCGTGCGCCACTCGCGCGACGAGGGGGGGCCGGCCGAGGTCGTCCCGCAGCTCTGGCCGCGCCGCGCGGGCGAGCCGGAGCCGAAGATGCCGGAGTCGGAGCGGTGACGACTACGTGAGGTACCGCTCGATCTCCCTGACGATCTCCGCCCCGCGCAGGCTCTTCGACAGGTAGCCGTCGGCGCCCGTCTCCTCGACGAGGCGCTGCATCTTCTCCTCGTCGGAGGACGAGAAGTAGACGATCGGCGTCCTCTTCCCCTGCGTCCGCGCGGCGCGCAGGACGCCGACCAGGCGGTCGCCGCCGAGGACGGGGAGCTGCACGTCCATGAGGACGAGGTCCACGCCGTCGCGGAAGAAGAGCTTGTTGATCTCGCCCCAGTCGGTCGTCGAGAAGACCTCGTAGTCGTCCTCGAGGAGCTGCGCGACCCGATCGACGAGGTCGGGGTCGTCGTCGACGATCAGGACGCGCCGCGCCCCCGCCTTGCCGAAGCGCTGCGTCACGGGGCCTCCCCCTCGCGGGAGTCGTGCAGCCGCGACTCGTCGACCGCCCACTCGTCGTCGCCGCCGCCGGCCGGCGCGGCGGGCCCGAGGAAGCTCTCGACGCAGGCCACGAGCTCGTGCGGGCGGTAAGGCTTGGCCAGGTAGCCGTCGAAGCCGGTCGCCAGGGCCCGCTCGCGGTCGCCGGCCATGGCGTGCGCCGTGCACGCCACGAGCGGGATCCCGGCCGTGGCCGGGTCGCTCTTGAGCTGGCGCGCGACCTCCCAGCCGTTGAGCACGGGCATGGAGAGGTCGAGGAGCACGAGGTCGGGGCGCTCGCGCCGGGCGAGCTCGAGCGCCTCCTGCCCCTCGCCCGCGACGAGGACGGCCCAGGCGTCGACGAGCACCTGCCGCGCGTACTCCCGGTTGTGCTCGTTGTCGTCGGCGATCAGCACGCGGCGGGCGCTCACGGGGCGCCTCCGGCCGCGCGCGCCAGCGCGCGCTCGACCGTCTGGCGGAGGAGCGCCGGCGGGACGGGCTTCTCGAGGGCGGCCATGGCCCCCTCGTCCACCGTCTGCGACAGGTCGTCGCGGACCGAGACGACGACCACGGGGACCCGGCTCGTCCGCGGGTCCTCGCGCAGGAGGCGCAGGACCTCGCGCCCGTCCACGTTGGGCAGCTTCAGGTCGAGGATCACCGCCGAGGGCGCCTGGACGCGCGCGCAGGCCAGGCCGTGGATCGGGTCGCGCTCGACCCGCAGCCGCAGCCGGCGCGTCTGCTCGTCGCCGGCCAGGGCGGCCCGCACGATCTCGGCGAAGTCCGGGTCGTCGTCGATCAGGAGCACCTCGGGCCGGTCGCCGCGCGGCATCCCGCCCGGGGGCGTGCCGGGGTCCTGCGCCAGGTCGAGCGGCGGCGGCGGCGCCGCCGCCTCGCTCGCCAGCGGCACGATCAACGTGAAGGTCGAGCCCGCCCCCGGCGCGCTCGAGAGCCGGATCTCGCCCCCCATGAGGCCGAGCAGCTCGCGCACGATCGCCAGGCCGAGGCCCGTGCCGCCGTGGGTCCGCGTGGTCGACGCGTCGACCTGCCGGAACGGCTCGAAGATCAGGGCCTGGTGCGCGGGCGCGATCCCGGGCCCCGTGTCGACGATCGAGATGGCCAGGAACCCGCGCGCGTGGCCGCTGCGCGCGCCCGAGATCGTCCGGCACTCCACGCGCACGCTGCCGCGCTCCGTGAACTTGGCCGCGTTGCCGAGCACGTTCACGACGCACTGCTGCAGCCGCACCGCGTCCGCGTGCGCCGCCGGGAGCTCGTTCGCCGCGCGGTACGCGGTCACCAGCTCGACCGGCTTGCCCTCGAGCAGCACCCCCGCGTCCTCGACGCAGCGGTCGAGCAGCGCCCGCACGTCGACGGGCTCGAGGCGCAGGTCCATGCGGCCGGCCTCGATCTTCGAGATGTCCAGGATGCTGTTGATCAGCCCCAGCAGGTGCTCGGCGTTGGCCAGGATCCGCGCGAGGTTCTTGCGCGGCGTCTCGGGCAGCTTGGCCCCCAGCTTCGCCAGGAGCAGGTCGCTGTAGCCGATGATCGAGTTGAGCGGCGTGCGCAGCTCGTGGGAGATGTTCGCCAGGAACTCGCTCTTGAGCCGGCTCGCCTCCTCGACCTTGCGCTTGGCGGCCAGCGCCAGCTCCTGCTCGTGGATCTTCACCGCCTGGGCGAGGACCTCGCGGTCGCGGCTGGCGAGCCGCTCGCCGATCGCGTCGCGCCGGTAGAGCTCGCGGTGCCGCTCGGCGACGTCCCCCCACTCGGCGGCGAGCCGCCCCTCGAAGCGGCAGGCGACCTCGTCCTCGTCGCAGCCGGCGCAGCGGTGCTCTATGAACAGCACGTCGTCGCCCAGGAAGGCGCTGCCGAAGCCCGACAGGTAGCCGGTGAGGCGGTCGCACACGGGGTCGGGCGCGGGGCCGCGCCGCTCCTTGTACTGCGCCGCCTCGAACGCGTTCCTCGCCACCGCCACCGCGCGGAAGAGCCCCCGGGCCCGGTCGACGACGAGCTCCTCGAACTCGACGACCCCCGTGCCGAGGACGGTCTGGACCCGCGCCCCCGCGCGCAGCCACTCGAGGTCGGAGTCCCAGCTGAAGTAGGTGCGCAGGCGCGCCGCCTCCTGGTAGCCCGTCTGGTAGCCGAAGCGCGTGAGGACGCCGCGCGCGGCGTGGCGGCCGAGCGTGTCCTCGAGCTCCTCGGCGAGCCGGTAGGTCGCGGCGGCGTCGCCGATCACGACCCGGCTCCCGCGCAGGTCGAGCTCGCCGTCCTGCGGCCGCGCGACGAGCAGCCGGTCGAGGTCGATCTCGTGGGCCTTCAGGGCGCTCCTCCTTCGAGCGGGTCGACGCGCCGCCGGGACCGCCGCCCGGCGCGCGCCTGAGCGACCGGCCTCAGGCCGGGAGGACCGCCACGACGGCCGTGGTGTTGTGGAAGCCCGAGAGCTGCCCGCGGACGCGGGCGATCTCGCCGTAGGTGTTGAAGCCCATCACCGGCGCCTTCACCACGTCGCGGAACGCCTCGACCTCGCGCCGGAAGCCCTCGCCGAGGACGAGCTTGCGGGCGACGCAGTCGAAGACGATCGCGCCGGCCGCCGGCTGCCCGCCGAGGTTGGTCATCGCGTGCTCCGCCGCCGTGCGCGCCGCGGCGACGATCGCGTCGTGGTCGCCCTCGACGATCCGCACCTGCTGCCCGACCGGCACCTCGGTGGCGCAGTTGATCGAGCCGTCGTCGTTCACCGAGAGCGGGGCGCGCACCTTGAGCTCGTCGTTCATGAGCACGATCCCGAGCTCGTGCGTGAAGACGAACTGGTTCTGGTTCTCCGCCGTGAGCGTCACGCCGAGCTTCTCGGCGTAGGCGCGGTACATCTCGATCGCCGGCTTGCCGTCGATCTCGATCAGCCGCGCCCCCTCCGCCTTCGTGACGGTGCCCGGCGCCGAGGCGGCGCACCAGCCGTGGTGCACCCCGACGCCGATCTTCTTCTTCGAGACGAGCTCCGCGGCCACGGCGGCGTCCTTGACCACGCGCCGGTCGAGGAACACCCACGTCTCCTTGAAGGCGGCGTCGTCCCCGGCCGCGCCGCCGGCGAGCGTCACGCCGCCGCCGAGCTCCATGGCCAGCGTGTCGACGAGCCCCTCGCCGTTTCCGGCCATGCCGTCGGAGAGGAGGAGGACCGTGCGCTGCGACGCGCCGGCGGGCGCGGGCGCGCGGACGTTCTTCTTCAGGTCGGCGCAGAGCTGGCGCACGGCGCGCGCCGTGTTGGCGCGCAGCCCCTCGCCCAGGCCGACCGAGACGCCGATCTCGTCGCTCCACAGGAGCGACACCGCCACCCCGCCGTCGGAGATCCGGTCGGTGACGAACTCCCCGGCGCTCGAGCAGCCGATCACGGGGGCGTCGCCGAGCGCCTCGCCGACGCCGTCGGCCAGCGCCTGGAGCTCCAGCTTGCTCGTCGCGAACACGACCCCGAGGATCGGGGCCGCCCCGAGCGCCTCTCGGGCCTCCGTGGCCGCCTGCAACCCCAGCGCGCGACCGTCCGTCGACCCGACCGCGTGCCCCACCGACATCCGCGTCGCCATGGCGCCCCCCCGTGGCTCTGCCCGCGGCCTACTCTATGGGAAGGGATCGACCCACATCCAGCAGGATCAAGGAGGCGATCGGATCCTGTCGCGATCGACTCACCTGACCCCGAGGGCGTCGTGGCGGGCCCGCAGGGCCGGCGGGAGGTCGTCGACGAAGCAGTCGAGCTGCGGCAGGTAGCCGAGCAGGTCGGCGAGCCGCAGGAGCCCGAGCTCCGTCTTGGCGTCAGCGACCTCGCCCGCCCGGCAGGCGCGGATCGCGTCGCGCAGGTCGCGCGTCACCATGCGCGTGCCGAGCTCCTGCACCGAGCCGTCCCCCTCCGCGCGCCCGCGGGTCGCCGGGTCGACCTCGGCCGCCAGCAGGTAGACCTTCTCGTCGGTCACCCCGGGCGAGGGGAAGAAGCCGTCCTGGCCGAGCGGCTGCACCGCCGCCGGGTCGACGTCGTAGCCGGCCTCCTCCTTCGCCTCGAGGGCGCCGCGCCGGCGCAGCCCCTCGACCCCCGTGTCCTCCTCCTCGAGGACGCCGGCGACGATCTCCCCCAGCCGGTCGTAGGCGAAGCGGTCGGGGAAGGGGAGCTCGGCCGTCTTCTGGCGCCGCAGCCACACCGGCGGGCGCGTCCCCTCGCGGTAGTGGACGAGCACCCGCCCGGTCGCCGGGTCGCGGTGCCACAGGACGACCGCGACCGCGTCGACGCGCCGCCGCGAGACGACGTCGCACGGGTACGGCGGCGACACCGCCCCGTCGGTGAAGGTGTTGCGCAGGACGAGCCGGCGCAGGCGCAGGAACCCCTCGTCGCAGCGCGAGCGGGCGGTGCGGTCCTCGACCACCTCGACCCGCGCCACGAGCACCTCGTCGGTCATGCCGTCCTCCCCGCGCTCCCGGGCGCCGGCGCCCCCTCGAGCTCAGCCAGCAGCGCCCCGGTCGTGGTCAGGCGCGCCCCCTTCGCCTGCATCTCCTCGAGCGCCCGCGCGCCGGCCGCGGCCTCGATCGGCCAGATCGCGTCCTCGACCACGCGCACGGCGTAGCCGCGCTCGAGGAGCCCCAGCACCGCCTGGCGCACGCACACCTCGGTCACGACGCCGAAGACGGCCAGCTCCCGCGCGCCGGTCGCGCCGATCACCTGCTCGGCCTTGCGGTGGGTGAACAGCGAGAACTGCTGCTTCTCGAGCACCGGGTGCACGCGCGTGGGGTCCGGCACCGTGTCCGCCTCGGCGTTGGGCACGAACACCTCGCGCCCCGTGATCGTCTCCGCCACCTTGCGCTGCCCCGGCGTGCCGCGCAGGCAGTGCGGCGGGTACTCGGCGAACTCGGCGTCGGCCTCGCCGTGCGCGTCCACGCTCGACACGAGCGGCACCCCGCGCTCGCGCGCGAAGGTCACGAGCCGCGCCAGGTTGGGCTTGATCCGCTCGGCGCCCTGCGCGTAGAGCTTGCCGCCCGGCTCCATGAAGTCGACCTGCGTGTCGACGTCGACGAACGCGATCCGCGTCATCGCCGCACCTCCAGCCGGGCGCGGACCGCGGCCCGCGCCTCCTCCGCCAGGGCCAGGAGCCCCGGGCTCATGGTCACGGGGTAGGGCCCCGGGTCGTCGATCCGGAGCACCTCGGGCGGGAGCTGGTCGACGCGGGCCAGGCAGCGGTCGCGCAGGTCCGCGAGCGCCGGCGCCGGGCGGGTGCGGCGGCCGTCGAGCATCGCCTGCTCGAGGAGCGGCTCGTGGCCCGGCCCCGGCGCCGCCTCGCCGGCGAGGCCGATCACGTCGCCCCGGGCGGCGCCCCCCTCGACGCGGCGCCAGACCTGCTTCTTGCCGGGCCACGTCTGCTTGTCGGCGGAGAGCTTCACGGGGTGACGGACGACGTCGCCGTGGCGCGTCTCGACCACCTTGTAGACCCCGCCGAGCGACGGGCAGTCCTTGCTGACCGCCAGCTCGGTGCCCACGCCGTAGACGTCGGCCGCGCCGCCCGCGCGCTCGAGGGCGTCGATCCTCTCCTCGTTGAGGTCGCCCGAGAGCACGACCTGGACCTCCCCGCGCCCCCCCTCGTCGAACACGCGCCGGACCTCGCGGGCCAGCGCGCCGAGGTCGCCCGAGTCGATGCGCACCGCGCGGCAGGGGAGCCCCTCGGCCACGATCCGCCGCGCCGCCGCCACCGTGTCGTAGGTGTCGATCAGGAGCGTCGTCGCCTCGGGGAACACCTGCGCGTAGCGGCGGAACGCCTCGTCCTCCTCGTCCCACATCATGACCCAGGAGTGCGCGAACGTGCCGAAGACGGGGACCCCGAGGCGCAGCCCCGCCTCCACGTTGGACGTGCCCTTCGCCCCGGCCAGGTAGCTGGCCCGCGCGACCAGCTCCCCCGCCTCGGGGCCGTGCGCGCGCCGCGTTCCGAAGTCGATGAACGCCTTTCCGCGGCAGGCGCGCCGCACGCGCGCCGCCTTGCTCGCGACGAGCGTCTGGAAGTTCACGAGCGACAGCAGGTAGGTCTCGACGAGCTGCGCCTGGATCGCCGGCGCCGTGACCCGCAGGAGCGGCTCCTGCGGGAACACCGGCGTCCCCTCGGGCGGCGCCCACACCTCGCCCGTGAAGCGGAACGCCTCGAGCATGCCGAAGAAGTCGTCCGGCACGGCCTTGAACGCCGGATGCGCGCGCAGCCAGGCCACCTGGGCCGGGTCGAAGCGCAGCCCCTCGAGGTACTCGAGCGCCAGCTCGAGGCCGCAGGCCACCCAGTAGCCGCGCTGCGGGGCGAGGCGCCGCGTCGTCAGCTCGAACGTGGCCTCGTGGTCCACGCCGGCCGCGTGCATGGCCGCCATCATCGTGACCTGGTACAGGTCGGTGCGCAGCGCGTCGCGCCGCGCGCCCGCCGGGTCGAACACGCTCATGGCCCCCCCTCTCGAGCGGCGGATCATAGCCCCTGCCCCGGAGAACGCCCGGCCCCTCGCTTCGTTCCAGGGTTGCTCGCGGCCGGCCGCCGCCCTACCGTGCCAGGCAGGAGGAGCAGGGGCCTGACCGCGCAGGACGAGCAGCTCTGGCTCCAGCTCGTGGTCGAACGCGGGCTGGCGACGCCGCCCGCCGTCGAGGCGCTGCGGCAGCGCCGCGCCGCCGCCGGCGCCGGCGCGGCCCCCCTCCACCACGACCTCGAGGCCACCCTGTCGATCGCCCGGCCCGACCTCGCGAACCTCGCGGCGCTGCTCCGGACGCGCGGCCGCCGCTGCCCCGGCTGCGCGCGGGCCTTCCTCGGTCCGGCCGACCCCCACGCCCCCGCGCCCTGCCCGGGCTGCGGGCGCGACGCCCGCCCCCCGAGCACGCCGGCGGGCTCGGGGCGGTTCGTGCGCCCGCCGGGCGCCCCGCCGACCGCGAGCGACCCGCCCTCCAGCGCGCCGACCCCCGCGCGGCCGCTCCCGGCCGTCGCGGAGGCGGCCGACCCCGCCGCCTCGTCGCGCCGCCTCGGCCCTGGCATGCGCCTGGGCGAGCGCTGGACGGTGCTCGACGTGATCGGCCAGGGCGCCATGGGGGTCGTCCTGAAGGTGCGCGGCCCCCATGGCGAGCTCCGCGCGGCCAAGGTGCTCACGGGCGACCAGGGCTCGCGGCGGGCCCGCTTCGAGGAGGAGATCCGCATCACGGCGCGCCTCGACCACCCGGACCTGGTGCGGATCCATGAGTGGGGGACGACGGCGCAGGGGCAGCTCTTCTACGTCATGGACCTCGTCGAGGGGCGCGACCTGCGCAGCGTGCTCGACGCGGGCGGCCCCCTCGAGCCCGCGCGGGCGGCCCACCTCGTCGCGCGCATGGCGCGCGCCGTCCACGCCGCGCACGAGCAGGGGGTGGTCCACCGCGACCTCAAGCCGGCGAACGTCATCGTCGACGTCGCCGACGGGTCGTTCGCGCCGCGCATCCTCGACTTCGGCCTGGCCAAGGACACGGAGGGCGACGCGGCCCTGACCCGGTCGCACGCGGCGCTCGGGACGCCGCAGTACATGGCCCCCGAGCAGGCGGCCGGCCGCTCGCGCGACGTCGACGCGCGCGCCGACGTCTACGCGCTCGGGGCGATCCTCTACGAGCTGCTCACGAACCACCCGCCGTTCGAGGCGGCGTCGCTGCAGGACCTGGCGAGGATGATCATCAGCGCGGCGCCGCGCCCGCCCCGGCGGCTGCGCCCGGCGGTCAGCCCGGCGCTCGAGGCGGTGTGCCTGCGGGCCCTGCGCAAGGAGCGCGCGGAGCGGCAGCCGACCGCGCTCGCCCTGGCCGAGGAGCTCGAGGCCGCGGCGCGCGCCGGCCCGAGCGGGTCGCGCGCGCCGGCCTGGCTCCTCGCCGCGGCGGGCGGCTCCGCCCTGCTCGCGGGCGTGGCCCTGCTCGTGGGGCGACCCGGCGCGCCGCCGCCGGCCCCGGCGACGCCCCCCGAGGCGGACGACGCGGGCGTGACGGCGCCGGCCACCCCGGCGGTGGTCGAGCCGGCGCCCACCTCGCCGCCGCCGGCCCCCTCCCCCGCCGCGCCCTCCCCGGCCGCCCTGGCCGCCCGCGCGGCCCTGGCCGAGGCGGCGCGGGCGCCGACCTTCGAGGCCGCCCGCGAGGCTTTGGAGCAGGCCGAGCTCGCGCTGGTCAACGCGCCCCGCTGCGGCGAGGTCGACCTGCTCATGGGGCTCGCCCTGCGCGACCTCGGCCGCTGGGACGAGGCGCAGGCGCGCCTCCTGGCGGCCGAGGCCGATCCGGCGTGGCGGGCGCGCGCGACGCTCTCGCGCGCGGTCATGATGCTGCGCCTGGCCGGCGACGCGACCGGCCTCGACCTCCTCGCCGGCGTCCGGGCGGAGGCGTCGGCGTGCGCGGAGGAGCGCGCGGCCGCCGAGGTGGCCGCCGTCTACGGGGCCGCCCGCGACCTGCCGCCGAGCCTGCTCGCGCGCCGCGCCGAGGAGACCCACGCGACCGTCCCCGACGCGCTCGCCGGCGACGCGTTCGCGGCGCTCGGCTGGGTGCTGCGCCAGCACACGGGCCACGTGGGCGGCTCGCGCGCGGCGCTCGCCACCCTGCTCGCCGCCGAGGCCCGGCGCCCCGGGGCGGCCCCCCGCTACGACCTGCTCGCCGACCGCGCCATGCTCCTGGCCGAGGCCGGCCGCCTGGACGCGGCGCGCCGCCTGGTGCCCGTCCTGCGCGACATGAGCCGCGACCAGGGGATCGCCGCCGACATGGTGGAGGCCACGATCTGCGCCCGGCTCGGCCTCGACGCCCCCACGGTCCAGGCGCTCGCCCGGCTCAAGGAGCAGGCCAAGCGGCGCGGCCTCCCCGACGAGACGGCCGACGCGCTGGGGCTGCGCCTCGTGCGGGAGGTCCGCCGGCACGCCGTCGTGGACAACGTCCCGCTCTCGTCGCTCGGCCGCTTCGAGCCCGGCTGGACGTTCGACCTGGTGATCGCGCCCGACCAGCCCGGGGTGTTCGTGGAGGTCGCGGTCGACGACGACCTCGTCGGCCTCGACGTGTCGATCCGCGGCGCCGACGTCGACCTCGACCTGCTCGCGCGCCGCCCTGGCGGGCAGGGCGAGCAGCGGGCCCGGGGGCCAGGGCTGGACGAGGACCTGCTGATCGCCCCGGGGACGACCGCGGGGGCGCTGCCGCGCGGCGTCTACCACGTCCTGGTCCTGCGCAGCCGCCCGTGGCCGGAGCCGGTCGCGGCGACGCTACGCGTCCGCGGGCGGCGCGCCGGCGCGCCCCCGCCGTCCTGGCGCAACGCGCGCGACGTGAACATGCGCCTCCCGGCCGAGGTCTCCTCGCGGGTGCAGGGGGCCCAGACGGCGCTCGCCCGGGGCGACCTCGACCGCGCCCTCGACGGGCTGGCCGCGGTCGAGCAGGGCGGGCCGGCGACCTTCCGCCTCCTGCGCGCCGACCTGCTCGCCGCGGCGGGGCGCTTCGAGGAGGCGCGCGCGCTCGCGCGGGGCCTGCCGCTCCCCTGGGCGGAGCTCCTCCTGGCGACCTGCGACCTCGGCCAGGGCGCCGCCGGCAGCGCCGTGGCGCGGCTCGAGCTCGTCGCGGCGGCCGCCCCCGACCTGCTCGACGTGGCGCTCCTGCGCCTGGAGGCGCTCCTCGCCGCCGGGCGCACGGCCGAGGCCGCGGCCGCGGCGCGCGGGCTGCTCGCGCGGGACCCGGCGCTGGACCGCGCGCGGGCGATCGGCGCCCTGGCCGAGCTGCCGCCCGGCGCGCCGCGGCTCCCGCGCGCGACGCTCGACGGCCTCACGGCCTCCAGCCTGCGCCTCGTGGCGGAGGAGCTCCTGCGCCGCGGCGCGCACGAGGGCGCGCTCGACGCCCTCGACCTCGCCCGGGCGCGCTGGCCGGAGGGCCCGGCCGTCTTCGACGCCCTGCGCGCCTCGGCGCTGGCCGGCCTGGGCCACCGTGACGAGGCGGTCGCGCTGGCCGCGCGCGTGGCGGCGCGCCCCCTGGCGCCGGCGACGCGCGTGGCCCTCGAGGCGGGCGGGCTCCTGCGCGCGCCCTGGTGAGCCTGCGATGAGTGATGCGCTCGCGAGGGGGGCGCGATCGGAGCAAGTCCCGGACTGGCACGATCTGGCCCGTTCCGCGCCTCCCACACGCTGCGCTCTGGCGGGTCGGCACGTGCAGGGGCAGGGAGAGTTCTCGAGCGCTCAGCGCCCCTGGGCGAGCGCGCGGACGCCGTCGTCGAAGACGACGTGGACGCGCGACGCGTCGACGCGCTCGACGCGGCCGCGGCCGAAGGTCGGGTGCTCGATCACCTCGCCCGGCGCGTAGCGCGCCCGCGGGTCGTAGGGGCGCGCCGCGAGGACGTCCTCGCCGAGCGCCCAGGCGATCAGCACCGGGCGCAGGTGGGCCCAGAGCGCCTCGGGCGCGAGGCCGGCCTCGGCGGCCTCCTCGAAGAGCACGCGGCGCCCGCGCAGGAGCCCGGGGTCCCACGCCTGCTCGGCGCGCGCGGCGAGCGCCGCGGCCGCCGAGGCCACGCCGGCGGCGCGGCTCCCGCGGGCGGCGACCCGGTGGGCCTGGACGGCGGCGACCTCGGCCTGCTCGGCGTGCGCCGGACACGGGCAGGCGTACCACGCGCGCACGGCGTCGAGCGGCGCTCGAAGCTGGGCGTCGGGCTCGTCCCCGGCCGCGGCCTCGGCCGTGGCCAGCGCCGCGCGCACGACGAGGCGCCGGCCCCACTCGGGCCAGCGCGCGGGCCCGGTCTGCGTGCGCCAGCCGACGGCGGAGCGCTCGCCGCCCTCGTCCACCCAGTGGCGGCGCTGCCGCACCCGGGTGCGCGTCGGCGCGGCGCGGACGTCGACGAGGGCCTGGAGCCGCTCGGCCACGTCGCGCGGCGACGCGGGCACCGTGAGGTCCGGCGCCCCCTCGCGCCGGGCGACGAGCCACGCGGCCGGGTGGGCGAGGTCGGCGGCGAGCTCGAGGCGGTCGCGGGCGAGGGTCTTGTCGCGCAGCCGGCGGCGCAGGGCCGTGGCCTCGGCCCGCGCGGCCTTCGTCGCCAGCGCGGCCTCGAACGCCGCGAGCGCCTCGCGCGCCGCGCGGGCGCGGGCCTGCGCCTCGAGGTCCGGCTCGGGCCAGGCGGGCGGGTCGTCGTGCCCGCCGCGGAGGGCCCAGCGGGCCAGGCCCGCGCGGAGCGCCCGGGCCTGCTCCTCGGCCGGCGCGGAGGCGCGCGCCCCCCAGGGGTCGGCGACCCCGCCGGCGGCGACGTCGCAGGCCAGGGCGACCAGGCGGTCCGGGTGGAGGTCGAGGGTCCAGTCCTCGTCGAGCGCGAGCGACCGCCGCAGCGCCTCGCACTGCGCGGCGACCGCCTCGTCGTCGGGCCGCTCGGCCCAGGCGCGGGCCGCGTCCACGAGCGCCTGGCTGCGGCCGCCCGGCAGGGCCTCGGCCCACGCGAGCAGCGCCTCGACCGTGGCCACGGGCCCCAGGTCGCTCACGAGCCGGCGCAGGTCCGTCCACGACCACACCACCGGCACGAACCGCGTGAGGGCGCGCCGCGCGGGCTCGTGGCCGAGGCGGGCGGCGAGCTCGAGCCAGCCGGGCGCGAGGTCGCCCAGGCGGACGCGCGTCTCGAGCAGCCGGACCTCGTCCTCGAGCGACCCGCTGGCCGCCGCCGCGCGCTCCAGGGCCCTCAACCGCTCGTCGGCCACACCCGAAGTCTAGCCGCCCGCCGGTGAAGAGCCCGGGCCTCGACCGCGTCGCAGGAGCCGGCGCCCGCCGCTCCACGCGCGGAGGGCGCTGGCCCCGCGCTCGACGGGGTCTCCGCCCGTCGCGCGGCGGTCGGCGGGGGAGGTCGCACCTCCCCCGCCTCTCGCTCAGCGCCTCGGGCGCGCGCGGCGGCGCTCGCGCGTCCCGGCGGCGCGGCGCATCTCGTCGAGGAGGCCGGGGTGCTCGCGCGCCCAGGCCCGCACGGCGGACTGGACGAGCGAGGCGACGAACTCGCGCACGCGAGGGGCGTCGAGGCGGTCGCGCGTCGAGCCCCGTCGGTCGAGGTCGTCGCCCGTGGCGGAGATCACGCCGACGAGGCCGTCGCGCCACGCGGCGGCGTCGGTGTCGACGCCGAGCACGTCGAAGCCCGCCGCGGCGCCCTCGTGCAGGCCGGCGACGTGGTCGCCACCGGCCGGCGTGGGGTCACCGTTGACGTACCCGGCCAGCCGAGGGCCGACGGAGCGCCGCCGCGTGAGCGGCCACTGCTCGAAGAACCGGCGCTCGGCCTGGCGCGGGTCGGGCGACCACGCGAGCGCGGCCTCGACGCGCAGGTCCCCGTGCTGCGGGTCCTGGCGGCGTCCCAGCGCGCGCGCCGGCGGGTGGTCCGGCACCGCCTCGGCCAGCCAGTCGGCGAGGCCGGTCGGCGCGTGGTGCGCGGCCACGGCCCCGCTCGCCTCGTCCACGACCTCGACGCGCAGGCCCGCGATGAGGTGGGCCAGCTCGCGCGCGCGCCGCTCGACCCGGTCGAGGCGCAGGTCGGCCGCAGCGCCGAAGATCGCCGGGTCGAGCCGGAAGCGGACGCGGAGGCCGCGGCCAGGCTCCGCGCGGTCGACCTCCTCGCCGACCGGGAAGCCGCGCTCGTGGCGACGCACCCGGGCGCGGCCGCCCTCGAGCGACGTCAGCTCCAGCCACTCGCACACGGCCGCGGCCGGCGTCAGGCCGACTCGCGCGCCGGCGCGCCTGGCGGGGCCGGGGAGCGGGCTCGCGGGCGCGCTCACGGGCGCCGGGTCGCGGTCCGCCGCGGCCCGGCCGTCGTCGCGGACCGAGCACGAGCCGTCGGCGTGGAGGGTGACCCGGAGCGTCGAGGCGTGGCCGGCGAGCGCCTCCGCGGCGCCGATCGCGAGCACCTCGTCGACGACGCCGAGCGCGCCGCGCGCGTCCGCCGCGCCGAAGTACATGGCTGGACGCAGGCGCACGTGCCCGAGCACCTCGTGCAGCGGCGTCTGCGCGTGCACCGCCTCGCTCCGGGCCCACGCGCAGGCGACGGTCCACGGCGCGCGGACGACCTCGACGCGCCCGGGCTCGGCCACCGCCTCGAGCGCGGCGAGGTCGAGGCCCGTGGCCCGCGGGAGGTCCCGCGCCAGGGCCGCCGGTGCGCCGCGGCCGAGCGCGATGAGGGCGTCGTCGCCTTCGGGGCCGACGACCGCGAAGGAGGCCGGGCGCTCGGTCCCCGCGGGCGCGCCGAGGCGGAGGCGCCGTCGAGCCTCGGCCCGCGCCGCGGACGGGTCGTCCTCCAGCAGCGAACGGAGTGCGAGCGCCACGTCGAGGCGATGCAACGTCCCGCGGCACGGGCCGTCGTCGCCCGGCCGCTGCAGGCGGGCGAGCGCCGCGTCGACCTCGGCCTCGAGCCGCGCGACCGCGCCCGAGCGCACGAGCGCGCGGTCGAGGCGGCCCTGCGCGTCGAGGTCGCCCGCGGCCGCGAGCCGCTCGAGCGCGCGCGTCTCGCGGTCGCTCACGGCCCCGCCTCGCCCCTGTCCGCGTCGAGGACCTCGCCGAGGGCCCATGGGACCAGCGCCACGCGCACGGCGTCGCGCACGTCGCGCGGGTCGGGGACGGTGTCGCGCAAGGCGTCGCGCCACTCGCGCAGGTCCTCGCGGCCCTCCGGCCGGACCGCCCGGGGCGCGCGCCGGGCCAGGACGAAGCGCGCCGCGATCGTCACGGCCATGACCAGGGGGCCGAGATGCGGCGCCTGGACCGCGGGCGGCAGGGGGTCGTCGTCGGGGCGCGCGCGCCCTTCGACCCAGCGCTCGAGCGTCTCGAGGCCCGCCTGCGCGGCGGCCAGGCGGCGCTCGCGCTCGACCTCGCGCCAGCCGTGCAGCCACGGCTCGCGCTCGTCCTCGGTGGCGCTCAGGTCCTGGCGCGCGTCGCGCGCGGCCGCGTCTCTCGTGGCCGCGAGGAGCGCCCGCTCGACGGCCCCGGGCTCCCACAGCGCGAGCCCGCCGACCCACCCGAGCACGTCGTCGAGCCGCAGGTCCGGCGCGTCGAACACGACGCGCATGGCGCCCGGGTCGCCGCCGTAGGCGACGCGCTCGACGACCTCCTCGAGCGCCAGCGCGCGCGCGCGGGCGTCGCCGAGGTAGGCGGCGAGCTCGACCCGCTCGGCCGCCAGCGCGCCTCCGGCCACGCGCGCGACGAGCAGGTCGGCGCCGGCGGGCAGGTCGCCCGCGCGGGCGCGGGCGCTCCACCAGCGCAGGCGGTCGTCGGGCCGCCCGCCCTGCCGCCAGCGCCGCTCCAGCTCGCGCAGCCGCTCGTCGCTCACCCCCCGAGGGTAGCCTGGCGTCGCGCCCGCGGCGCGACTACGGTCCCGGCATGCGCCTCGCCCTGCTGCTCGCCGTCCTCGCGCTCGCCGCCGCGCCCGCGCGCGCCTGCCTGTGGGACTACGACACCCTCGTCGAGGAGCAGCGCGGGCTGCCGTCGCTCGAGGACGCGATCCTCGGCCGCTACGAGGTCCACACCCGCGAGTACTACGAGCGCCGCCGCGACCGGCTCGAGGCCAGGGCGAAGGCGGAGGGCCTCTCGGAGGACGAGCACGACGACCTCGCCGTCGCCCACGAGCGGCTGGGCGACGCCGAGCGCGCGATCGCCCTCATGCACGAGAAGGAAGCGCGCTGGCCCGGGCGCTACACGACCGCGGCGAACCTGGGCACGTTCCTCGTCCACGCCGGCCGGCTCGAGGAGGGGCTGGCGCACCTCGAGCGGGCGATCGAGATCAACCCCGACGCCCACTTCGGGCGCGAGCGCTACCAGGTCGCGGCCGTCAAGTTCGTGATCGCGGCGAAGGCCGACCCGGCGCACGCCCACTCGCACACGATCCTCGGACCGACGATGGAGGTCGCGCTCGGCTTCGACCTGACGGGCGAGCACGCGTCCCTCCCGCATCCGACCGTGTCCCAGCTCCAGCGGCGCTACCCGGGCCTCCGGGAGGACGTCTACTCCGGGCTCGTCGGCATGCTGAAGCTCGGCGGGGACCCGCGCGCGCCCTGGCACGAGTTCTACTACGCGCTCGGCGAGCTCCTCGCCTGCGGGGGCTGGGACACGGTCTGGGCGGGCAAGGAGCGCCTGCCCGACGCGCGGCGCCTGGCCTGGATGGCCTTCGAGCGCGCGCGCGAGGCGGGCAGCCCGCGCGGCGACGCGATCACCCGCTACCAGCAGGTGCTCGCGAAGTACGACGCGCCGCCGAAGGACGAGCACCTGGCGGGGCGGCGCCGGGCGGCGGCGTGGGTGGACGCCTACCAGGCGTTCGAGCGCGACCTCCTGGCTCGGGACGAGGACGCGAGCGACCCGGCGCGGTTCGAGCCTTTCTACGCCGAGCACGGCCGCCCCGACCGCCTCGTCTACCCGCGGAGGGCGCGGGCGACCGACGTGGCGCACTGGTTCAGCTCGCCGAACGCCCCCGCGTACGTGGCCTCGGCGCTGATCGCCCTCGTCACCGCGCTCTACGTGTGGCTGCGCGTGCGCGCGGGCCGCCGCGCCCGCGCGGCGTGAGGGTCACGGCGCCTCGTCGGGCGTGACGGTCGCCGCGCCCTCGCCGGCCGCGCCGGTCGCCAGCCGCTCGTAGGTGCCGACGAGCTCGCCCTCGGCGATCACGTGCCCGTCGATCGCCGCCAGCACCTCCTCCTTCGTGGCGCCGGGGCCGAGCGGGCAGTGCGCGTCGATCGCGAACAGGCGGAAGTGGTAGTGGTGCGTCCCGTGGCCCACCGGCGGCTGCGGGCCGCCGTAGCCGACGAGGCCCCACGAGTTCTGCCCCTGGAGCATGCCCTCGGGGTTGCCGGGCCGCTCGTCCTTCGGGACCCCTTCCGCGAGGGCGCGGGCCGAGGCCGGGATCCGGTAGACGACCCAGTGGACCCACGGCTCGGCCGAGGGGGCGTCCGGGTCGTCGCAGATGAGGACGAGCTCGCGCGCGCCGTCGGGCACGAGCGACCAGGTGAGCGGCGGCGAGGCGTCGAGCCCCTCCGGCGGGCGCGCGTGGCGCCGGGGGATGCGCTCGCCCGGCGAGAACGCCGGGCTCCGGAGCTGGAGCTTGCGGACGACCTGCTTGGCCATGGGCCACCTCCTCGCGGTGGCCGCCGGGGCGAGGCCGCGCGCCGCGGCGCCCGCCGTCGGCGAGGGGGCGGCGGGACGGCGCCGACTCCCGGAGGGGGCCGGCGCGCGCGACGAGGCGCGCGAGCTTCGCCCCACGCGGCCGCGTGGGTCCCCCGCCGTACGAGGATAGCCCCCGCGGGCAGGTTGACCGCGGTCAGCGTGGAGCCGGGCGCGGAAGTCCCGGCGCGGGCAGGGTCTGCGCGCCGTGGCGCGCCGTCAAGGAGTCTCCGCCGGCGGCAGAGAGTCCTCGTCGGGCGCCGGGTCGAGGTACGCCTCCGGCTCGGCCGGGTCATCCGGCGGCGGGAGCGCCGAGGGGTCTTCGGCCGCGGGCGCCGCCTCCGCGGGGTCGCCGCGCGAGGGCTCGGCGCCCGCCTCCTGCTCGGGCGGCAAGCCGTCCGGCTCCTCGATGCGCTCGCGCTCGCAGATCGCGCGCGCGCACCAGGCGGCGACGGCCGCCACGGCGTCCGGGCCGTGCGCCCAGGCGAGCACGACGGCGAGGTCCTCCTCGCGGCCGATCTGCGAGAGCGCCTCGAGGGCGGCCAGGTGGTCGAGCCCGGGGGCCTCGACCGGCCGCGCCAGGTGCGCGACCAGCAGCGGGCGCCCCTCGGGGGTGGTCGCCAGCGCCTCGGCGGCGGCCGCCGCCTCCTCCGGCTCCTCGAGCATGGCCGCCAGGCGCTCGGCCGCCGCCGGCTCGGGCAGGGCGCGCGCCAGGTCGAGCGGGTGGTCGGGCAGGGGCGGCGCCGGCGGCGGCGCGGGCGCCGCCGCCTCCTCGACGACGACCGCCGGCGGCGGCGCCGCGGGGCGCACGCGGGCGCGGATCCTCGCCAGCGCCCGCCCGACGGGGGTGGGCGCCGGGTCCGCGGTGAGCGTGACCCCGCAGGGGATCGCGAGCGCCGCCGCCACCCCCGCCGCCCCGCCGAGCCGGCGGAGCGCGCGGAGGGCGGACGGGCGCCGGTTCATCGACCGTGCCACGCTCGCGCCGCCTCGACGAGGGCGTCGTACTTCGGCGCGCCCGTCTGCGCCATGTGCTCGAGCGCGCCCCAGGAGCCGTGCTTCTTGGGCCCGTAGACGAAGCTGTAGTGGCAGAACAGGCCGCCGACCTCGGTGCGCCACATGGTCAGGTACTCCCGGTAGACCTGCGCCATGCGCGGGTGGCGGTTCGCGGCGATGAACAGGTTGACGAGCCGCGGGTCGTTGGCCGCGCTGCCGACGCCTGCCAGGTGCTGCCCGCCCTCGTAGGCCACGAGCTGCAGGCCGGCCGACCTCGCCAGCGCGAGGTGCGTGCGGACCTCGTTGCGCCGGTTGTGGATGTCCTGGGCGCAGGCGTCGATCAGCCGCTCGACGGTCAGCCCGCGCGTGGCCTGCCAGTTCTTGCCGTTGCCGAGGTGCCCGCCGAAGTAGGGGGCGATCGCCAGCGCGTCCGCCGCGCCCGGGGGCAGGGCCGCGACCGCCTGCTTGGCGATCCCCGCGTTGTTCGACTGGCCCGAGATCACGCGCACCAGCCGCTGCGTGCCGCCGAAGGTCTGCTCGAAGATGCGGAAGACCTCGACCGAGCGCGCGACGTACTGCTGGACGAAGGAGCGCTTGTTCTTGTCGGCCTCGCGCTTCACGTGGCCCGACTGCGAGAAGATCCCGTTCCACACCTCGTTCGAGTACTCGACGTGCACCTTGAGGCGCGGGTCGAGCGAGTCGCGGAGCAGGGCCGCCAGGCGGCGCACGTAGTCGTCGTCGGCCAGGTGCGGCACGCAGATCCACGGGTCCTTGCCCAGCGTGTTGCACAGCTGGACCATGTACTCGTAGGCAACGCCGGGCTCGTTCGACTGCGTGCGGTAGCCGACCGGCGTGCGCTGCGACCACTTGCTGATCCTCGACCGGTTCACGCGGCCCCAGTTGAGGAAGCGCAGCACGGCGAAGGGCTGGAGGCGCTGCAGGAACAGCGGGTGGAAGGTCGTGCGCTCGTCGAAGCCCGGCATGATGAGGCGGATGTTCCGCACGTGGTTGGAGGGGTTCGAGCGCACGATGCGCACCTGGATCCCCGACGAGGTGGGCTTCACGGTGACGGGGCGCGAGACCGCGCCGCGGCCGTCGTGCGACACGCTCGTCTTCTCGGCGTCGAGGCTGAGCTGGACCTCGCCCTCGCCGTCGAACAGGAGGGTGTAGACCCCGCCCGGGTAGCGCCCGCCGCTCATGCAGATCGCCGTGACCGCCTGGCCGGCGGCCAGCCCCTTCGGGTAGCCCTCGGCGTCGAGGGGCGGGTTCTTGGCCCCCTTCGGGTTCACGACCTTCCAGGGGAAGCCCTCGGAGTTGACCTGCGAGGTCTTGAACACGTCGACGAACGGCCAGTCGGGCATGTAGTGCGTGACGTAGCCCAGGTTGATGCCGAGGCGCGCGCCGCCCGCCGGCGCGGGCTCCCAGGAGATCGGCGTCGTGCCGCCGCCCTGGGTCGGGGAGGTGACCGGCGACGGGGCGCCCGGGGTGGCCGGGGCCGCCGTGGCCGGGGCCATGGCGACGCCGCCGCCCGAGGAGCCGCCGCCGCCGCAGGCCGCGGCGGTGCCGGAGAGGCCGACCGCGATCGCGACGGCCAGGGAAGGTCCGAACAGATTGCTAACGATTCGGGTTCCGTTCATGGGGGGCACAGGGTAGGAACCTGCAGCACGGGTCGGCAACCCACAGGGTCAAGCTGCGCTGTCGCGGCGCGTTAAGTCGAGGCTCCGCCCGGCTCTCCCTGCCCTCGGTCCCGTGCGCGGCCGCGAGCGAGGCGTCGTCGAGCGGGGCGTCGGCGGGGGCCCGGGGCCGCCGGCGACGGCGGGGGCGAATGGACCCCGGGTGCGCTGCGTCACCCAGGCTGCGCCGTGCTCACCCGGGGGTCATCTTCGATGGACGCCGTCTCCACCTCTGCCGCGCCGCGTCGCGCGGCTCGCCTCGCCGCCGCGGCGGCCCTCCTCGTCCTTGGCGGGGCCGCGCTCGAGGGCTGCGGCGACTCGCGCCGCCGCGGGCTGCTCTTCGACCGCGCCGACGACGCGATCGCCGCCAACTCGCCGGCGATCGTCGGGCACGCGGCGGGTCAGCTGGCCCTGCAGGCCGCCCTGGCGGCCATGGAGCCCGGCACGTTCACGACCCCGCAGGCGCGGCCGCACGTGCAGACCTCCGGCACGGCCACGAACGGCACCGTGGTGCTCGACTTCGGCGACCTGGGGACCTCCGGGGCGCGGGTCAACGAGGCGACGCTGCGCGGCCTCGTGGTGGCGACCTACGCCCGCAGCGGGGCGGCGGCCACGGTGACGGTGAGCTTCCAGACGCTCCTGGCGTCCACGGCGCACCTGGGGCTCGTGGACGTGTTCGGCACCCTCACCTACGCCTGCACGATCAGCGGCTCGACCTGCGCGGGCGTGGTCAGCGGCGCGGTGACCACGGACGGCGGGTTCGACACGACGACCGTCCAGACGTCCTCGGTCTCGTTCACGCTCTCCGCCGGGAGCATGGTCCTGGCCGGCACGAGCGTCGTCACCAGCACCGCCCGCGGCGCGTGGACGATCACGTACGCCGGCCTGACGTCGGCGACCGACCCGCCGGCCGCGCGGTTCATCTCGACGGGCACGGCCGTGATCACCCGCGCCTCGGGCTCCCTGGCCGTGTCGCTCCTGTTCACGGGGCCGAACCAGGGCACGCTGACCCTGTCCCCGGGCGGCGGCACGCGGTCGTTCAAGCTGTGACCTCCGGGGAGCCGGCGGAAAACTCCCCGCTCCGTCTCCCTGATCGGCCGGCGCCGACGCCGTTTGCGGCGGGCATGGCCCTTGCCCTGACCGGGGGGCGAGGCCTGTCATGTACCTGCTGGTCACCCAGGCGCCGATCTACCTCGAGGGCGGCGTCCGGCCCTGGCTGCGCGCGAGCTGGCGCCGCTCGCTCCTGCTCCTGCGCGAGGCGCTCGAGGACCGGCTGGGGCCGGTCATGGTCCTCGGCCCCAGCCTCCCGCGCGAAGTGGCGGGCGCGGGGCTCGAGGAGGTCCAGGCCGCGGACGGGCTGCGCATGCTGCCGTCCGTCGACCTGCGCGCGTCGGCCGGCGGGTACTGGCTGCGCGAGCGCAACCGCTGGCGCGCCGACGTCCGGGTGTGGGTGGGCCGCGCGCGCGCGGTCCACGCCGGGCTGACCGAGGACCTCTGGCGCCCGCTCGCCTTCGAGGGCTTCCGCGAGGCGCGGCGGCAGGAGCGGCCGGCGGTGTTCTTCCTCGGCGCCGACCCGGTCGCCCGGCGCGAGGCGCAGGCGCGCGGCCAGGGCGCGGTCGCGCGCGTCGCGGCGCAGATGTACGGGACGCTCTTCGACGGCGCGGCCCGCTACGCCGTGCGCACGGCCGACCTCGCGCTCCTGCGGGCCGGCGGGGTCCACCGGCGCTACGCCCGCCACTCCCGCAACGGGCGCGCGTTCCACGAGGCGCGCCACCTCGCCGCCGAGGTCGTGCCGGCGGCGCTCGTCGAGGAGCGGGCGCGCGGGCGCGCGGCGGGCCAGCCGCTGCGCGCCGTGTGCTGCGCGCCGCTCGAGCCCGGGCGCGGGGTGGACGACGCGATCGACGTCTTGCGCCTCGCGCGCCAGCGCGGCGTGGCGCTCACGCTCGACCTCGCCGGGGACGGGTCCGACCGCCGCCGCCTCGAGAGCCGGGTGGCGTCGCTCGGCCTGCGCGCGGCGGTGCGCTTCGTCACGGCGCCCCCGGGCGGCGCCGAGCGGGCCCGCTGGCTGGCGGGCCACGAGGTGCTCCTCGTGACGTCGACGGCCGACGACGCCGACCGGGAGGTGCTCGACGGCTTCTCCGCCGGGCTGCCGGCGGTCGGCTACGCGGGCGAGCTCCTGCGCCAGCGGGTCGAGGAGGACGGCGCCGCGATCGCCGTGCGCGCGGCCGACGTCGACGCGGTCGCCCGCGCCCTCGCCGACCTGGCGCGCGACGGCGATCGCCTGGCGCAGCTCTCCCGCGCGGCCCATCGCGCGGGCCGCTACCACGCCGCCGACGCCTGGCACCGCCGGCGCGCCGCCTGGACGCTCGAGGCGGTCGAGGCGCATGACGTCGCGGCGCGCGCCGGCCGCGTCCCGGCGTCGATGGCGGCGTGAGGGCGACGGGAGCGGCGCCGCGCGGCGCCGCTCCCCGGGGAGGTCCCGGCTACCCCTGCTGCTCGGGCTGCTCGGGGCGATGCTCGAGCGAGGGCGGGTTCGCCCCGCCGTCGCTGCGGACCTCGATCCGCCGCGGGCGCGCGGCCTGGCTCTTCGGCAGGCGCACCGTCAGGACGCCGTGGCTCAGCTCCGCCTGCACCTGGTCGGCCTGGATCGGCCGCTCGAAGCGCACGGCCTGCTGCACCTGCTGCGGGCGGCGCGGCCAGTCCTCGGGCGACGTCTGGCCCCCGGCCGGGGGCGTCGTGCGCGCGCGGATCGTGAGCACGTCGGCGGTCAGCTGCACGTCGACCTCGTCGGGCCGGAAGCCCGGCAGCTCGCAGCGCACCTGGTACTCCACGTCCGTCTCGCGCGTCTCGAGCGGCCGGACGGGCGGCGCCGCCAGGGCGGGGAGGTCGAAGAGGCGGTCGAGCGACTCGGTGAACAGGGGCCCGAGGCGCGGGCCCGTGAGCGTGGTCCTCCGCATGAGGAGCTCCTCCTTGGACTCCACTCGTGGTTGTGGTCTCGATCGAACGCGCCTGCGAGGGGCAGGCGCGCCTGGTGACCAGCAGCGGTCATGCCGGAGAGCAAGGGCTAGAAGTGCAAGCCCTTGTGCTCGGCGGGCGGGTGCCACGCTGGCGGTCGGGCGTCGGAATGGCAGGGCGCGGCCTGATCGCTGAGCTCGCGCGGGACGCGGCCGGGCAGGACTCCGCAGGGCGGATGGCGCTAGCGCACCAGCAGCTCCCGGAGGACGCAGAGGGCGGCGAAGCCACCGCTGAAGATGGCGGCCGTGAGGACGACCGCGGACTCACCATGACGCATGATGGGGAACTTACCTCACAGGAGGGGCCGTTGCTAACTCTCGCCGTGAGAAGGACTGGCGGGGCGGGAGGGTGCGGAAGATCCCGCAGGCGCGCGGAATCACACCCTTTCCACATCCTCCACGTCGCGTTGTGGAGAAACATCGCCGGCCCGGCGGCCTCTTGCGACCAAGTCCCGCGCTCGGGACGGGATCGCGTCCGCGGACGCCGCACCCGCGCGCGCGTGAATCCTCGCAGGCCCGCGTCGCAACCCGTGCAGGCAGGGCCCGCCGGGCGTGGCACGCGGCGCGCTGAGTGATCGCCGCCTCTACAACTCGCGGGCGAGAGAGCGCACTTCCCCCCCCACAGCTCTCTCGCCCGCACCTCTTCCGGAGGAGGCGTCGGACTCAGGGAGCGTCCCAGCGCATGTCCCGCAGCTCGTGCGCGAGGAGCAGGAACGCGCCCACGCCCCAGTCGACGTCGTCGCGCCGCGGCGTGAGGCGGTACCAGGTCGGTCCCGGCCACGCGTTCGTCGCGATCGAGGTCCCGGTCACCGACATGCCGGCCGGGCGCGGGCGGAGGCGCGCGGTCAGCGAGCGCAGCGTCGGCCGCGCGCGGTCGCGCAGCGCCGGCGCGATGACGCCCAGGCGCGCCGCCCTGGCGAGGGCGTAGGCGGCCAGCGCCGAGCCCGAGGTCTCCTGGTAGGTGTCCGGCCGGTCGAGGAGCGTCGGCCACAGGCCCGCGGCGTCCTGCGTGTCGAGGAGCCCCTGGAGGAGCGGCCGCAGCACCGCCTCGAGCTCGGCCCGCCGCGGGTCGCCGGGCGGCGCGGCCTCGAGCATGTCGACGATCGCCGCCGCCACCCAGCCGTTGCCGCGCAGCCAGAGCTCGCCCACCGGCTGCCCGCGCCGGAGGTCCCAGGCGTGGAGGTGGAGGCCGGAGCGCGGGTCCTGCAGCACCCGGGCGAAGATCCCCGGCTGCGCCAGGCCGAAGTCGCGCAGGGCCGCGTCGCCGGTGTGGGCGCCCCACTGCGCCGCGAACAGCGCGTACATGAACAGCGAGTCGAGCCAGACCGAGTCGACCCAGCGGCGCGTGAACAGCCCGAGCGCGCCCGAGGTCGCCGTCAGGCTGCGCAGGGTGCTCCGGCTGCCGAGGTGGTCGATCGCCCCCAGCGCGTTGCGCCGCTCCCGCCGGAGGTAGTCCGCCACGACCGCCGCCGTCGCCTCGCCGGTGCGGTCGCCGTGGTCGCGCAGGAGCCCGAGCCCGGTGAGCGCGGGCGGGCAGCGGTCGGGGTGGTCGATCCGGGGCAGCCCCCGGGCGGCGTGGTGGGCGTGGTAGGCGCGCACGAGGTCGTGGGCCGCCGCGCCCCGCGGCGAGGCCGCGCCGAAGCGCTGCACGCCGTAGAGGAGCACGGCCGGCCCCCAGCCCCAGCCGAGGTCCTGCGGGCGCTTCGTCGCCAGCGTGCGCGCGAGCACGAGGTCGCCCGCGTCGACCGAGGTCGCCAGGTGGCTGGTGAAGCGCGCCCGCGCGCGCGCGCCGCCGAGCGTGACCTCGAGGACGTGCGCCCCCGGCGCGGCGACGGCGACGTCGGCGAACCAGCGGCCGCGGCCGAGCGGCGTCCAGGCGGCGGCGACCAGGCGCCCGTCGACCGTGACCTGCGGCGGCGTCGCCGCGCCCGCCACCTCGACGGGGGCGGACGCGCCGAGGACCACGCCCCCGTCGCGCGGGGCGACGACCTCGAACGCGCGCGCGGCCGGGGCGAGGAGGAGCAGCAGCGGCACGAGGAGGAGCGCGCGGGTCACAGGCCCTCCCCGGCGCGGACGAGCGCGTGGTGGTCGTGCACGAGGCCGAGGCCGGCGTGGCGCACCTCGAGGCGGCGCGCGCCCCAGGCCTGCCGGGCGTAGGGGCCGTCGAGGCGCGGGAAGTCGTCCACGTGCAAGGGGCGGCCGTCGAGGGTGGCCCGCGCGCCCCAGCGCATGCGCAGGCTCCCCACGCCGGGTGCGTCGTACTCCAGGGCGAGGTCGCCCGCGGCGAGGCCCTGCACGTCGACGCGGGCGCGCGCCACCGCGTCGACGAAGGCGGCGAACGGCCCGTCCTCGGCCTCGCGCCCCACCTGGCAGAGCCACGCGTTGCGCGCGCCGGGCGCGACGAGCTCGCGCCCGGCGTCCGGCCCCGAGGCGCGCCAGTAGGTCGGCTGCGCCGAGTAGAGCGCGACGTAGCCCTGCCCCTTGCGGCCGAACACCCAGCCCGCGCGCTCGACGACCTCGTCGAAGGCCGCGCGCGGGAACAGCGCGTGGGTCTCCTGCGGGAAGAGCAGGCGCTGCCCGAGCGGCGGGTCGTAGAGGATCAGGGCGACGCCCTCGTGCTGCGACACCTGCGGGAGCGAGGCGCTGCCGGTCCAGCGGGTCGGGCCGTCGTGGCCGAGGTTGCCGGGGGCGGTGGTGAAGACCGCCGCGTCGAGGTCGAGCGTCGCCTGCCACGCGTGCTGCTGGAACCCGACCCGGCCGGGCGCGTAGTGGACCACCGACGAGAGCATGGCGTCCGGGGTCTTGAAGGCGTAGATGTTCGCGCCGCCGAGCATGCTCCCGCGCGACGCCGGGCCGAGCGCGTCCGAGAGCCCGACCAGGAGCGGCTCCGGCGCGTGCCGCAGCGGGCGGAGCGGGGCGAAGGCCGGATGGTCCCACAGCCCCCAGGCCTCGATCATGCGCCGGCTGAGCCCGATCACCTCCGGCGCCATGTAGCCGCCCTGCGCCCACCAGAAGACGCCGTCGTCGAGCGAGCTGAAGCCGATCCCTTCGGCGGCGGCCTGGTCGAAGCGCAGGCCCACCCGCGCGCGCTCGACGCGGCGGGGCGGACCTCCGTCCTGGCCGATCGCCAGGAGCACGTGGGGCGGGCGGTAGGCGCGCGAGGTGACGAACGACGTCGCGGCCGTGCTGCCGGCGTGCTGGAAGCCCCCGCGCGTGCCGAACAGGACCTCGATCAGGTCGCCGATCGACTGCCCGCGCCCGGACAGCTTGTGCTGCTCGTAGGCCCGGCCGGCGGTCACGCCGAAGCTCCCGCGGTGCGTGAGGCGCGCCAGGTCGAGGAGCAGCAGGTCGAGGACCATGGCCGCCTTCGTGCGCACGTCGGCGTCGGGCGCGAAGTCGATGAGGTTGAGCAGGGGCGCGACGTCGTGCGGGTAGTAGACGGGAGAGCACCACTCGCTGAAGCCGAAGCGCAGGCGCTCGTCGAGCCAGCGCTCGACGCGCGCCCTCCCCAGCCGCGCGTGCGCCGCGCCGGTCAGCCCGGCGTTGGTGAACACCTCCTGCGGGTGGCGCGCGCCGGCGAGGTACTCGGCGGCCGCGAACATGATCACGTGGTTCTCGGACCAGAAGACCATGCCGTCGCGGCCGGGCTGGTCGAGCCAGTAGCGCCAGCCGAGGAGCGTCCGGCGCGCGCGGTCGAGCCAGTCCTGTGGCAGGGCCGGGTTGGCGCCGTGGAGGAGGAGGAGGCGCAGCAGGGCCGTCGCGCGGAAGTCCGCCGTGTCGCGCCGCGAGTCGATGAAGTCGAGCATGTCGTCGAGCGGCCGGCGGTCGATCGGCAGTCCGAGCTCCAGCCGCGCGAGCTGCGCGTGGTGGCCGCCGCCCGTGGCCGACCTGGCGAGGTAGTCGCGGCGGCGCGCCTCGTAGGCGGCGACGTCGACCGCCGGCGCGGCGCTGGTGACGGGGGCCGCGATCGTCGTCGTCGCGGCCGCGGGCGACGACTGCGCGCGCGCGCCGCGCCCGCAGCCGCAGGCGGCCAGGGCCAGGAGCCCTGCGCCGAGGACGCCGAGGAGGAGGGTGGGTCGGGTCATCGTGCCTCGCGCGCGCGCGCACCGCGAACGAGGCGCCGGTGCCGCGCGTGCGAGGGCGGACTCTGCCAGGCCGCCGGGCGTCTTCGCAACCCGGTGCGGTATCGGCACATGCGGCGTGCGGCCGCCGCGCGCCGGGGGGGCGATTCGGTCAGGAATCGGTCGTCCGTCCGGGATCCGGGCGGACGCCGGGGTCGAGCGCGGTCACGGCGGCGACCGCATGACCAGATGGTTGTCTTCCCACGGCTTGGCTCCTCATGGGACACGGAGGCAACGGAGGACAACGAAGGTCACGGAGGAGATCTAAGGACAAGACCTCCATGACCTTCGTGGACCTCCGTGGTCTCCGTGTCCCATGGGAGCCCACACGCTGGGCCCTCGGTCACAGCCCGGCGACCGCCCGCCGCAGGGCCCGCGGGTCGACCGGCTTCAGCAGCCACGCGACCGGGGCGTGCTCGAGCGCCAGCTCGACGCGCTCGACGGGCGCCCCCGAGAGGACCACGACGGGGACGTCGCGGCAGGCGGGCTCGCCGCGCACCCAGGCGAGCAGGTCCCAGCCGTTGAGCAGCGGCAGGCGCAGGTCGAGGACGATCGCCCGCGGCGGGGGCTCGACCATCAGGTAGTAGACCGCCTGCTGCCCGTCGGGCACCCCCCGCGCCTCGACCTCGCGGTCGGAGAGGAGCTCGCAGAGCGCCTGCCGCAGGTCGGGGTCGTCCTCGACGACGAGGATCGGCTGGCGGTCGAGCGACGCCACGGCGCCTCCGCCCCCGGGGCGCCACGGCAGCAAGCGCGGGGCCGCGCGGCCCCCCTCGACCCGGGCGTCGCGGGCGGGGTCCGGCGTGACCCGCGGCGGGGCGCGCCTGGCGCCCGGCCGCAGGCGACGGGGAGATCTACGTGACGACGCCGCCGTCCACGCTGATGACGGCGCCCGTGATGTAGCTCGCGTCGTCCGAGGCGAGGAACGCGTAGACCGCGGCGATCTCCTCGGCCTTGCCCATGCGCTGCAGGGGCACGCGGCCGACGAGCATCTCGGTGACCTTGGCCGGGATCCCCTTCGTCATGTCGGTCTCGATGAAGCCGGGGGCGACGGCGTTCACGCGGATCCCGTCCTTGCCCAGCTCGCGGGCCCACACCTTCGTCATGCCGATCACGCCCGCCTTGCTGGCGACGTAGTTCGTCTGCCCGAAGTTGCCGTAGAGGGCGACGACCGAGGCGGCGTTCAGGATCACCCCCTGCTTGCGCGGCTTCATCGCCGCCGCGACCTCCTGGGTCGTGACGAAGGTCCCCTGCAGGTTGACGCGCAGCACCTGCTCGAACAGCTCGTCGCTCGTCTTCGCCAGGGTCGCGTCGGCGACCACGCCCGCGTTGTTGACCAGCACGTCGATCCGCCCGTGCTCGCTCACGACCGTCTCGACGAGCCGGCGCACGCTCGCCCGCTCGGCGATGTCCACCTCGGCCGCGTGGGCCTGCCCGCCGCGTCCGAGCACCTCCTCGGCGGCGCCGCGCGCCGCCTCGGCGTCGCGCTCGGCGATCACCACGCGCGCCCCCTCCTCGGCGAAGCGGAGGGCGGTGGCCCGCCCGATCCCGCGCCCCGCCCCGGTGACGATCACGACCTTGTCCTTCAGCCCGCGCACGGCGACCTCCTCGAGCACTGAACGTTCGTTCGTTATCGAGCGCGAAGTCTCTCCGATGCGGGGCGGCGAGTCAAGGCCGGGCCTTCAGCGGGTCAGGACGACCCAGGCCCCGGGCGTCCCCTCGACGACGCGGGTGAACCCGGGCAGGTAGACCTGGCTGAAGTCCAGCCGCGCGTCGGCGGCGCTCGCGTGGGCGACGCGCTCGAGGCGCGGGGGCAGGTGGGCGCGGACGTGCTCCTCGCCGACCTCGACCCCGGCGACGACCCGGCTGTAGACGGCGTCGGAGAGGTGGTAGGCGCGGCCCTCGGCGTAGAGCGACACGAGGGGGTGGAAGGGGAAGTAGACCGCGCCGGGTCGCGCGCGGGCCAGGGCGAGCCCGGTCCGCTCCGGGTTCTCCGGGAGGCGGGCCACCAGGCGGGGGAGCGCCGCCGCGCGCTCGAGGGCGGGGACGCAGGCGAGGAGCCCGAGGGCGAGGAGGAGGGCCACGCACAGGTCTCGCCGCGGCGCGGGCGGCAGCGCCGCCGCGCGCAGCCAGGCCAGGCCGGCGCCGACCGTCAGGAAGTAGGTGGAGAAGCTGAGCGCGTTGACGTCGCCGCCCACCTTGCAGCGCCCCAGGACGGCGGTCGGCGCCATCAGGAGGGCCACGAGCAGCCACACCGTCCACCGCTCGGCGCGCAGGCGGTCGAGCGCCGCCGCGCCCTGCGGCGCGAGGGCCGCCCACGAGGCCCCCGCGACGAGGAGCGGCCCGAGGCCGTGCAGCAGGAGCTCGAGCCCGGCGCCGGCCGCGGTGGGCAGCGCCGGCCCGGTCCAGGGCTGCCGTGACGGGACGACCAGCGCGTCGAGCAGCAGGTCGTCGAGGTCGAGCGCCCCTGCGGCCAGCGCCGCGGCCGCGCCCGCGACCCCGGCCACGCACAGCGCGCAGCGGCGAGCCGCCGCGCCGCCGTCGTAGACGAGGGCCGCGAGCGGGAGGGCGACGAGCAGCGGCGCGGCCACCTGCTTCGAGAGCACCGCCAGCGCGGCGGCGACCGCCGCCGCGAGGTGCACCGCCAACGACGGTCGTCCCAGGTGCACGGCGGCCGTGGCCAGCGCCGCGAGGCCGAGCGCGGGGGCGTCGGCGTGCACCCAGAAGGCGGCCCCCGCGAGCGAGGGCAGCGCGGCGCCGAGCAGGACGAACACGGCGAGGCACGCGGCGGTCGCGGGCCACGGCGTGGCGCCGCGGCGCGCCGCGACGAGCAGCGCCGCCGCGGGCGGCGCGAAGTAGTAGACCTGCGCCAGCGCCAGCCCGGCGCCGACGGCCTGCTCGGGGGTGCGGCCCCAGGCGGCGGGCAGGTAGGCCAGCGCCGCGAGCGGCGGGTACATGAGCCCGAGCAGCGGGCCGCCGTCCACGCCGGGGTAGAGCGGGTAGCCGCGGGTCCAGGCCACGACGGGCGCCAGGCGGGCGTCGTTCCAGGCGCGGAAGAGCCCGGCCAGGGCCTCGGCGGCGACCGACGCCGCGGCGAGGGCGAGGAGGAGCGGCAGGAGGGCCACGAGGGCCCGCTCGAGGGGCGGCCGGCCGCGCGAGGCCCACGCCGCGGCGGCCGTCGTCGCCGCGAGGGCCAGGAGCAGCGCGGCCTCGCTCACCTCGTCGCCGCCATCCGCCGGAGCTTACCAGGCCGGGCGGCGCGGGCGGCCGTCCGTTCAGCGCGCCGGGGCGAGGTCGAGTCCGAGGCCGAGTCCGAGACCGATCCCGCTCCCGCTCCCGCTCCCGCTCCCGCTCCCGCTCCCGCTCCCGCCGCCGGCGCAAGCCGTTCAGCGCGTCGGCTCGAGCAGGCGCAGCAGCGCGTCGACCACGAGCCGGTAGCCGGTCGGGGTCAGGTGCACCGAGTCGCGCGGGATGTAGAGGTCCACCGCCCGCCCGGGCGGGGCCTCGCGCCAGGTGTGGGCGAGGTCGATCGCCTCGGCCTCGAGCCCCGCGACGAACGCGGCCATGCGCGCGTGGTGGCTCGCGTCCACCGCAGGGTCGAAGACCTCCTCCTCGCGCGGGAAGAGGACGACGACCGGGCGGGCGCCGGCGGCGCGGCTCTCGCGCACGATCTCCGCCAGCGCGGCCTGGCTCCGCGCCAGCACCTCGTCGGGGATCGGCCCGTCGCCGGGCCCGGGCTCGCGGGCGCGGTCGCGCGCCGTGAGGAGCTTCCAGCGCGAGCGCACGAACCCGTAGAGCGCGCTCGAGCGGAGGCCGGGCCGCCGCTCGAGGCGGTCGCGCCACTCGAGGAAGCGGTCCATGTTCTCCTCGGTGACCATGTGCCCGTCGACCAGCCGGATGTCCGCCAGCTGCTCGGCGGACGGCTGCAGGGCGTCGTTGGGCAGCCAGCCGACGACGACCGCCGTCGGGCGCACGACCTCGACGAGGCGGCGCAGGACGACCAGCTCCTGCTCGGTGTCGTAGCCCGAGACGCCCGCGTTGAACACGGCGGCGTCGACGCCGCCCTCGCGTAGCGCCCCCTCGAGCTGGGCCGGCCAGGTGTCGTCGTCGCCCACCCCGAGGCCGAACGTGCACGAGTCCCCGAGCGCCAGCACCCGGACCTCGGCGGCCGCGCGCGCCTCGTCCCACGCCGGGGTGCGGAAGCCCAGGTCGTTGGTGCTCACCGGCACCTCGTAGGTGGGCTCGACGTGCACGCCGCGGTAGTGCGGCTGGAGGACCCAGCCGAGCTCCGGGTCGGCCGCCAGCATGCCCGGGCGCGTGTGCCGGCGCGGCGAGCTCGTCACCCCGGAGACCCGCACGGCGACCTCGCCGGCGAGGAGCGCCGAGCCGAGCCCGAGGGCGCCGGCCACGAGCCGGAAGCCACGTCGCCGGCGGCGGGGAGGCGCGGGTGGCGGAGGCGCGCTCATCGCGGCGGACGTTACCAACCAGGCCACAGCCCGTGAGTGTGGAATCTTGACCCACCCGCCCCCCGCGCTCATGCTGTGCGCGGCCGGGAGGTCGTGTGCGCCCCTCCTTCGCCTCCTACGTCGCGCTCGGTGACAGCATGTCGATCGACGCCTACCCCGGTCCCGGCCTGGGCGGGCCGTCGCTCCTCCACCGCAACCGCGACGACGTGCACCCTGAGTTCGCCGGGCGCGACCTCGTCTCGCTCGACCCGGCGGCGACGTTCACCAACCTCGCGCGCGACGGCGCCACGACGCGCGACGTCCTGCGCGTCCTCGACGAGGAGCGCGTGATCACGGCCGACCCCTGCCTGGTGACCGTGACGGCGGGCGGCAACGACCTGCTCGGCGCGACGTTCCGCGGCGGCGAGGACGCGGCCGAGGTGGCCGTCCGCCTGCGGCGGATCGTCGAGGTCGTGCACGAGCGCCTGCGGCCGCGCCTCGTCGTCGTCGCGACCATCTACGACCCGACCGACGGCGTCGGCGACCTGTGGGTGCCCGGTCAGCCGCACCGCAAGGCCCTCGCCGCGCTGCGCGCGCTCAACGAGGCGATCCGCTCGCTCGCCGGCGAGCGCGTCCGGATCGCCGACGTCCACGACCACTTCCTCGGCCACGGGTCGCACCACGACGACCCGACGAACCCGCACCACGACCCCACCGACCCGACCTGCTGGGTCAAGCTCGGGATCGAACCCAACCAGCGCGGCGGGTCGGAGGTGCGGCGCGTGCTCTGGGACGCGCTCGGCTAGCCGGGATTACTCACGAGCACCGCAAAGCTCTGGCAGAAGAAGAAGAATTGAACCGCCAAGACGCCACGCGCGCACGCGGGGACCCGCGTCGCGGGTCCCCCCCTGCGCGCGCGCCAAGGAAGGAAAGTAGGTAAGAACGAAGAGCTTGTGGCGGAGCATCTCTCACCCCCTTGGCGCTCGATGTGAGCGGGACCCGCGAAGCGAGTCCCGGAATCGCGCTGACCGAGTGGCGTCTTGGCGGTTCAATTCTTCGCCTTGGCGGTGTCGCGGCGCGAACACTCGTGAGAACGAAGGCCTGTTCACGATCCAGGCCTGTTGTCGGCCGTTCTTGGCGGTTGCATGGCCTCGCTCATGCATAATCCAGGCTAGTCGGGCGGCGCCGCGCGCCCAAAGCCGCAGCCGGGCTGCGGGCCGTCCGGGTTCACGCCCTTGTAGATCCGGCACACGTACGGCCGCCGGTCGTGGATCGCGCAGGCGGCCTTGCCGTCGTCGGCCGTGATCAGGTAGCGGCAGGGGCGGTCGAGCTTGACGCCCCAGTAGGTCTTCCCGTCGGGGGCCTTCGCCGTGAACGTGGCGAGGTCGTGGTACTCGACCCACTTCTTCGTGTCCCGCTCCTTGAACAGGTCGAGCGGGCCCTGCCACAGGTAGACCGAGCGGCAGGAGTTGCCGCAGCGGATGCACCCGAGCGCCGCGTCCTCGTCGACGGCGGCCTCGGCGGCGAACTCACCCGCGACGTCGACCTCCGGCGGCGGCCCCGCGTCCGGCTCCCAGGCGTCGGGCGCGTCCTCGTCGTCGGCGTCGTCGGCGTCGCCGCCCGGGCTCAGAACGTGTGCTCCGCCCCGGCGCCCGGGAGCGTGACCTCCCGCCCCTGCAGCCAGCCGAGCGCGCGCAGGAGGACGGCGCGGTCCTGCGAGAGCGGGTTGGGCAGCGGGTAGCGCTCGAGGACCACCGGGCTCTTCGCCTTGACGAAGCGGTCGCGCGCCTGGACCCCGGCGCGCACGTGGTTGGCGTCGTCGCGGTGCACGAGCAGGTAGGCGCGCGTGCCGCTGGGGGCCAGGTCGGCGTCGACCGCGGCGCCCAGGTTCGGCCCGGCGGCGAGCACCCCGGCGACGAGGTCGGGGTGGTGCAGCGCCACCGAAAGGGCCATGGTCCCCGCCGCGCCCTCGCCCGCGACGAGCGCCCGCAGCGGCGTGGCGCCCGGGCGGCGCAGCTGGCCCGTGAAGGCGCGCAGGCGCTCGACCACCACGAACTCCACCCGCTCGTCCCACGCGAACGCGTCGCGCAGCGGGACCCCCTGCGGGACGAGGATCGCCCAGCGGGGCAGGAGCGTCCGCAGGCGCTCGAGGTCGCGCGCGGGCGAGGCCCGCTGGTCGTGGACCCACACGAGCAGGCCGTCGGGCGGGCCGTCGCCCGCGGGGACGTGCGTCAGCGGCTCGCCCACCTGCCCGAGGAGCGCCGCCTCGAACTCGGAGATCGCCCCGCGGAACAGGGGCGTCCGGCGGATCGGGTCGAGGTCCACGTCGCGCGACATGTGGCCCAGGTCGACGAAGCCCAGGCGGAACGCGTCGCGCAGGGCGGCCACGGCCTTCTCCGCCTTCTCCCCGAGCGCGTAGGTGCAGGCGAGGTTGTAGTGCGACACGGCCTGGTTCGGGAACAGCTCCACGCAGCGCTTGAACAGCGCCTCGGAGCGGGCGAGGTCGCGGCGCGTGATCGCGTCGAGCCCCTCGGCGAACAGGCGGCTGAACTCCGCCTGCCGCTCCGCCTCCGGGTCGACCTGCTGCTGGCGCTGCTGCGCGCGCGCGACGCCGGCGCTGACGGCGAAGACGAGGGCGAGGGCGGTGAGCGTCCGGGTCATGGGTTCCCCCTGCTGGCTGGGGCTCCCGTATACCACGACGCGGAGCGTCCTTGGCCGCTCACCGC
Organism: Planctomycetota bacterium; assembly: GCA_023954375.1. Lineage (GTDB taxonomy): Bacteria > Planctomycetota > J058 > J058 > J058 > JAMLIC01. Next base: position 56,403 of record JAMLIC010000003.1, on the reverse strand, counting down.
CCTACCACCGCGGGTTCGTCTTCGACGTCAGCACGTGGTCCCGCCACGCGCCGGCCAGGTGCAGGTAGTCGCGCGCGTAGCCCTCGACGACGAAGCCCAGCCGCCGCAGGAGCCCGCCGCTGCGCTGGTTGTGGGGCTGGTAGGCCGCCTCGACGCGGTGCAGGCCCAGGTCGTCCCACACGACGTCCAGCGCGGCCTCGAGGGCCTCGCGCATGAGGCCCTTGCCCTCGTGCCGGTGGTCGAGGCCGAAGCCCAGCTTGCAGGCCTGCAGCGGGCCGCGCACGACCTCGGTCAGGTTCACCGACCCGATCACGTCGCCGGGGCCGGGGAGGACGAGGAACAGGCGCAGGGCGCGGTCCTGGTCGAGGTCCTGGCGCGAGCGGCGTAGCCGCTCCGCCCAGTAGGCGCGCGTGTAGAACTCGGCCGGGCGCCCGGGCTCCCAGGGCTCGAGGTGGGCGCGATTGTCCTCGTAGTAGGCGAGCACGCGGGCCGCGTCCTCGGGCCCGGGCTGCGTGAGGACGAGCCGCGTCGTCTCGATCGTGACCGGCGCGCGGGCCACGCGCTCACCTGTCGGTCGCGCGGTCGAGCCCGCCGGAGAGGCCGGGCGTCGGCGCGGGCCCGGGCGCCGCCGCGGCCGGCGAGCCCACGTCGATCGCGCCGCCGTCGCCCCGGTAGAGGCGCTCGTCGTGCGTCCGGGTGAGCGCGACCAGGGCGCGCCCGTCGTCGACGGCGCCGCGCCGGTCGCCGCTCAGGGCGCGGGCGGCCAGCGCCAGGACGGCCGCCTCGTCGTCGTAGGTCTCGAGGCGGTTGCGCGAGGCGCCGCGCAGGTGGTCGTCGAGCGCCCCCTCGGCCCGGCCGCGGCCGAGCCGGGCGAAGGGGTCGGTCCGCCCGCCCCACGGGTCCCCGGCGGCCCCGGGCCGCGCGCCCCGCGCCAGCCAGTCCGCGTGCTCGAGGCCGGCGAGCAGGTCGGTCCCGCGGCGGTTGCCCTCGTAGACCGTGCGCAGGTTGGCGTCGCGGTCGCGCAGGTAGGCCGCCGTGTACTCCTCGACCTCGCGCGTGATCGTCGCCTCGTCCTCGCGCGCGCGCGCGTCGGCGTAGGCCTCGAGCGAGCCGTAGCGCGCCTCGATGTTGCGCCGCAGCGCCGGCTGCGAGGCCAGCCGCGCCAGCGCCGCCGCCCGCTCGTCGGCCAGGATCTTGGCCCGACGGGCCGCCTTCTCCAGGCGGCTCGCGTAGAGGACCTCATCGAGGTGCAGGGGGCCGTAGAGGAAGTTCCGGTACTCGCCCCACGCCTCGTGGTGCCGCGCGACCGCCTCGCGCACCTGCTCGACGGTCGAGGTCGGGTCGCCCGTGACGCGCAGGAGGTCGCGCGCCGCGTCGGCCACCTCGCGCCGCGCCGCCGCCAGGTCCATGGCGGCGCGCACGCGCGTCTCGATCTCCTCGGCCAGGTAGAGGACGACCGCCGTCTCGGCGGCCGTGTAGAACCAGCCGCCGACCTTGGCCAGGCGCGCCGCCGCCGCGCTCGTGCGGGCGACGCTCGCCGCGGCGCCCGGCTTGCGCAGGTCGGTCACCCACCTGATCGAGGCCACGCCGGCCTTGACCGCCGTCGACGAGAGGCCCAGCGCGCCGACCGAGATCGCGAACGCCTTCCCCTCGAAGTGGCCGCCCACGATCATGGGCAGGGCGATGCCCGTCGCCAGGACGACGTTGGTCTTCAGCACGCCGTTGACGAACTGCGGCTTGACGAACTTCTGCAGGTACTTGACGTAGGCGATCTCGCCCGCGCGCGCGCCGATGACGAACAGCCCGTAGTGCGTGTAGAAGTCGGTCGTCAGGAGGCCGTCGAAGAACTCCTCGATCCGCAGGCGGTCGCCGGTCTTGACCACGACCGCCAGCTCCTTGAGGAACAGCGCCATGGCGAAGTGGACCAGGCCGTTGGCCTCGCGCAGGGCGCGGTCGCCCGAGGCGCGCCGCCAGTCGATCGTCCCGTCGGCCCTGCGGTGCCGGGCGAACGGGTCGGCCTCGCCGCGGGCCTCGCGCGCCAGCGCCGCGGCCCGGCCGCCGGACGTCCCGTAGCGGGCGAAGTCGCGGATCCGCTCGAGGAGCGTGCTCGGCGCCCGCTCGCCGTCGAACGCCGAGAGCGTCCGCCGCAGGTCGGCCTCGGTCAGGTTCGTGAGCCCGGCCCGGCGCAGGGCCCGCACGGCCTCGGCGTCGGCGGCGCGCTCGGAGCGGATCCCGGCCGCGTGGGCCAGCTCGTGGGCGAAGATCAGCCCGAGCGCCCGGGCGCGGAACCCGGCCCGCTCCGCCGCGGGCAGCTCGGCCGCCTTCGCCTCGACGGCCGCGATCAGGCCGGTGGTGATCCGGACCATGTTGCGCTCGGCGAGGAGGCGCGCGTCGACCTCGTTGGTCGCCTCGAGCGAGAGCGTCGTCTCCGTCACCCGGGACAGCGCCGAGCGCATGGCCGCGCGGTCGGCCTCCGACGCCGCCTCCACCCGCTCGGCGCCGCGCGCGAGCGTGCCGGCGCGGGCCGCCTCGAAGATCCGGTTCAGCTCGGCCTCGGTGATCGACGGGATGCGCAGCTCGCCCGCGACCCCGCGCGTGCGCGGCGCGAAGCCCTCGCCCTCGGGGTGCGTGATCCGCCGCTCGAGGCGCGTCAGGTCGGCGCGGTCGGGCGCGGCGAAGCGGTAGCCGCGGTAGTTGCGCCCCTCCTGGTTCAGCCAGCGGTCGCCCTCGCGCACCCAGAAGGCGCCCTCGATCGCGCCGATCTGCCCGCTGCGCACCGGCGCCTCGAAGATCAGCGCCGGGCGGCCGTCGCGCCCCGTGCCGAGCGTCCCGGTGACGTCCTGGTGGCTGGCCCAGGCGTCGGTGGTGAAGCGATAGAGGGTCGAGCGGGCCTGCGACTCGCTGACGAGGCTGCCGTCGAGCGAGGTGAGGCGGAAGCCGCCCTCGGCCGGCGTCAGCGGGAGCTCGACCCGCACGAACCGCCCGCCGTCGGCCGCCGAGCGCACGGCGTAGTTCAGCCCCTCGGCCGTGCGGGCGCCCGAGAGGACGCTCCCGTCGGCGAGCCGCGCCAGGCGCTCGCCCGCCATGAGCGCCTCGACGTCGCGGACGCCGGTGTCGACGAGCCGCTCCATCTCGCCGCGGAGCGCCCGCGGGTCGCCCGTGCGCTCGTAGTCGGCGATCAGCGCGGTGAGCCGATCGTTGAGCGCCTTGCGCGCCAGCGCGTCGAGGTTCACGTTCTCGAGCCCGGCCCGCGTCTCGACCGACCGCTCGAACGAGCGCCGGTCGTCGTAGAGGTCGGAGCCGTTCGTCCAGGCCGCCGACATGACCCGCTTGTGCAGGTCGGCCAGGGCGTCGGCGCCGCGCCTCGCCGCCTCGCGGTCGGCCGGGCGGTCGGCGTCGACGCGCAGCGCCTCGAACACGCGCTCGCCGGTGAGCGTCCCGCGCGCGCCGGCGCCGGCCACCTCGCGCAGGGCGTTGAACACGTCGGCGACGCTGCCGCGGCGCACCTCGTTGCGCTCGATGTTCATCTCGACGTCGTTGGTGAGCGCGCCCAGCTCGTGGACCTTGTCGGCGAAGCCGCGCACGAGCGTCGGCTCGGCCGCCCGCAGCCGCTCGGCCGCGGCCCGCTTGAGCCCCGCCGCCTCGAGCAGCTTCAGCTCGAGCTGCCGCTGGTAGCTCTCGCGGTAGTAGGCGGCGATGTCGAAGCTCGCCCACTTGAAGCCCGGCTTCCCGCGCGCCTCCTCCGCCACCGAGGAGTAGCTCTGGAGGTCGCGCACCCGCCACTCGTTCTCGGACTCGAAGCGCAGGTCGGCGCGCACGCGGCCGGTGCCGTCGGTGTAGTCGAGGACGTGCACGGGGGCCGTGCGGGGCTGGCTGGTGACCGTCCCCAGGTCGAGCATGCCGCCGTCGAAGCTCTTGTTTCCGGGCGACAGGCCGCCGTGGAGGATCCGGTGCCGGTAGAGCTCGGCCGCCGTGCCGGCGTGGCGGTCGGCGACGCGCCGGAGCGACTCCGGCAGGTCGACCACGGCCCGGCCGTTCTCGACGCGGCGCACGAGCGTGCCCGTCGCCTCGAGCATGTTGACGAGCGCCTCGAAGTTCTGGCTGCGGCTGAAGCCCTCGGCCAGCAGGTGGGCCGGGCGGAGCTGGTGGCCGGCGCGGATGATCAGCGCCCGCCGCTCGCGCCCCCCGTCCTCCCACACGGTGTGGTCGGCCGTGTCGATCACGGCCAGGATCCGCGTCGACCCGGCGCGGAACAGGTTCGTGCCCACCTCGCCCCACACCGCCTCGAGGATCCCCTCCTTGAGCGGCGCGCCGCCGTGGCGGTGGCTGTAGTGGGTGTTGTTCGAGACGAGGGGGGTGACGCCGACGCCCTTGATGTTGAGGTTGAAGCGGCCGAAGAAGGCCGCGCGCCCGGCGCCCTGGTTGTAGCCCATGCCCCAGCCGCCGTAGCGGTCGGCGAACATCTCGACCGTCGGGCGCCCGCCGGCCGACTCGCCCTGGCGGAGCAGGCGGAAGGACAGGTGCCGCACGAGCTCGCGCTCGAACTCGGGCGTCATGCGGTGCCCGCGCGGGACCTCGAGGCCGAGCGCCTCCGCGAGCTGCCAGTTGAACCAGACGACCTTGCCCGCCTCGTTGACCCCCGTGAGCCGCACGAAGCGGTCGGCGCCGAGCGTCTCGACGATCGGCGGCACGCCCGTCGACAACGACGAGGTCGGCTCCGGCTGGGCGAGGGCCGGGCCGGCGAGGAGCAGCGCGAGCAGGGAGGCGGCGCGCGCGAGACGGTTCGGGCTCATGCGGGTCCAGTTGAGCAAGGAACGGGCCTGAGCGCAACGGCCTGCCGGGCCGCAGGTTGTGCGTATCGAAAGGGTTGCGTTTCGGCCCGGTGCGCCACACCCGGGGCGCACCGCAGGCGCCTGCCGGGGGTGACGGACGGTTCCATTCGGATAGTAACCACCGCCCGACAGGACCTCTCCGTCGCCGTTGTCCCCGGGGCCCGGGTTCCCTAGGGTGAACAGTGGATGCTCGACGACCTGATCGCTGCGGTCACGTTCGAACAGACCCACGACGTCGTCCTGGCGATCGACGGGCAGGGGCTGGTCGTCCGGGCCAACGCCGCCACGGAGCGCGTCCTCGGCCTCGCGCCCGGCAGGGCGCTGGGTGATGGCTTCTGGAACCTGTGCGGGCCGGGGCGGGCCCGCCGTGACGTGTGCGCGCGCGCCGCGCGGGGCGAGGCGCCCCTGGACGACCTCCCGCGCGAGGACGCGCTCCTCGCCGCCGACGGCCGGCCGCGCCAGGTCGCCTGGCGCTGGGCCCGCGCGGGCGACGACCTCCTCGTGGCGATCGCGCGCGACGAGACGGCCGAGCGCCGGGCGGTCGAGGCCCGCCGCAAGAGCGAGGAGCGCTTCGACCTCGCCGCCCGCGCGGCGCGGGACCTGATCTACGACTACGACATCGTCACCGAACGGATCACCTGGGGCGCGAACGCCGAGGAGGTCTTCGGCCTCCCGCGCGACGCGCTGGGGGCGAGCGTCGCGGCCTGGGAGGGGCGGATCCACCCCGACGACCTCCCCCGGGTCTCCGCCAAGCTCTCGGCGGCGATCGCGCAAGGGGCCACCTACGAGGACGAGTACCGCTTCCGGCGCGGCGACGGCGGGTGGGCGACGGTCCGCGACCGCGGCCTGGTGATCACCGGGCCGGACGGCCGGGCGGTGCGCATGATCGGCAGCATGGAGGACGTCACGGCGGAGCGGCGGGCCCACGCCGAGCTGGCCGCGTCCGAGGCGCGCTACCGGTTCATCGCCGAGACGACGAGCGACCTCGTCTACGACTACGACATCGCCCGCGACCTGTTCCTGTTCGTCGGCCCGCGCGTCGAGGCCTGGCTGGGGGTGAGCGCCGAGCGCCTCTGCGCGGAGCCAGGCCTGTGGTGGGAGCGGGTGGACGAGCGGGACCGCGAGCGGATCCGGCGGCAGATGGCCGCCGACCTGGCGGGGCGGCCGCCGGCGGTGCGCTACGAGTACCGCCTGCGCGTGGCCGACGGCTCCTGGCGGACCGTCCACGACGCGTTCGCCGTCGGGTACGACGCGAGCGGGCGGGCGGTGCGCGCGCAGGGGATCATGGCCGACATCAGCGAGCTGCGAGCGCTCCAGGCCGAGCTGGCGCAGGCGCAGAAGCTCGAGTCGGTCGGGCGCCTCGCGGGCGGGATCGCGCACGACTTCAACAACCTGCTCACCGGCATGCTCGCCAACCTCTCGCTCGCGCGGCTCGACGGGCAGCCGGCCCACCTCGACGAGGTCGAGCGGGCGATCGAGCGCGCGGCGCAGCTCGTGCGCGGGCTGCTGGCCTACTCGCGGCGCTCGGCGCTGTCGCTCGACGCGATCGACCTGCGCGAGTGCGTCGCCGCGGTCGTGCGCCTGCTCCGGCCCACGCTGGGCCCCGACGTGGCGGTGGAGGTGGCGGCGCCCGACGACCTCCCGCGCGCGTGGGCCGACGCGGCGCGGGTCGAGCAGGTCCTCGTCAACCTGGCGCTCAACGCGCGCGACGCCATGCCCGACGGCGGGACGCTGCGCTTCGCCCTCGGCGTCGTGGACGAGCCCGACGGGCCGCGGCTGCGCGTCGCCGTCGAGGACACGGGCGTCGGCATGACGCCCGACGTGCGGGCGCGGGCCTTCGAGCCGTTCTTCACGACGAAGGCCGAGCAGGGCACCGGCCTGGGGCTGGCGGTCGTGCTGGGGATCGTCACGCAGCACGCCGGGCGCGTCGAGTGCGAGAGCGAGGCCGGCCGGGGCAGCCGCTTCGCGATCCACCTGCCGCTCGCCGGCGCGGCGCGGCCCCGTGCCGGCGCGAGCCCGGGCGAGGAGCTGCCGCCGCGCGGGCAGGAGGCGGTGCTCCTCGCCGACGACGAGCCGGCGATCCGGCGGGCGGTGCGACGCCTGCTCGAGGGGTTCGGCTTCGAGGTGCTCGTCGCGCGCGACGGCGAGGAGGCCCTGGCCGTGTTCGAGCGCGCGCGCGCGCAGGTGCGGGCGGTCGTCCTGGACCTGACCATGCCGCGGCTCTCCGGGCGCGAGGTCCTGCAGCGCCTCCGCGCCCTCGACCCCGACGTGCCGGTCGTGATCACCACCGGCTACGGCACCGAGGGGCTGGCGGAGGAGCCGGGCGTGGCGGCCGTGCTCTCGAAGCCCTACCAGCCGGCGGACCTCGCCCGGACGCTCCGGCGGGTGATCGACGCGCGGGCGGGCGCGGAGGCCCCGGCGGGGGCGTGAGTCAGGCGGCCGGGCCGCCGTCGGGGCGCCGGCGCCGCCGCCAGGCCCAGCGCGCGGCGAGGCCCAGGAGCGCCACCGCGATCAGCGCGAGGACGGCCACGGTGTAGCGCTCGAACAGCGCCTCGAGCGCCGCCCAGTTGTCGCCCACGACCCACGCGACGCCCACGATCAGGGCGTTCCAGAGGAGGGCCGAGAGCCCGCCCCAGAGGACGACCTCCCACACGGGCATGCGGATCATGCCGGCGGCGACGAAGAACACGGCGCGCAGGGCGGGGACGAAGCGGTTGATCGCCAGGTACATGGCGCCGTGGCGGGCGAAGCGGGCCTGGACGGCCGCGATCGCCTTGCGCGTGCGCTTGCTCTCGAACACGGGCGCGCCCGGCCGCCCGGCCAGCCAGCGGCCGAAGGCGTAGGCCACGAGCGAGCCCAGGATCGCGCCGACGTTGATCGCCGCGTAGATCACCAGGAGCGGGCGGCCGGTCGTGACGCCGAGGAAGGCGCCGAAGAGGGTCACCGTGTCGCCCGGCAGGAACGGCAGGACGTACTCCGACCCGGACGCGAGCGCGAGGACCACGTAAGGCCACGGCCCCTCGGTATCCTCGACCCAGCGGAGGACCTCGTCGAGCATGGGCTCCAGTGTGACATCCCGCGCGCGCGTCGGCGCCGCCTCGCTCGCAACCGCCGCCCTGGCCGCTGCCCTCGCCGCGCCGGCCGCCGCGCAGGAGGGGGGGCTCACGGTCCAGCGGTCGTGGCGGCTCCTGGCCGTGGGGCTGGGGGCGGGGCCCGAGGTGCGGCCGAGGCGGCTGCTCGGGCGCGCCGAGCGCGGGCTGCGCCGCGAGCTGCCCGGCCTCGACGTGCGCTTCGACCGCGGGGCCTGGCGCGACGTGCCGCTGCCCGAGGGCGCGGCGGCGCTCGACGACGACGCGCTGGTCGCCTTCGCCGTGCAGGCGGCCGAGGCGCTGGGGGTCGAGCCGGCCGACTACGACGTCGTCTTCGTCCTCTCGCCGGCGTGGCGGGCGCCCTACTTCGGCGAGGCGCACGTCGAGGCGCGCGACCGCCGGGGGCGCGCGGTGCGCGCCGCCCGCATCCACACGGCGCCGGGCCGGCTGATCGTCGAGGGCCTGGCGCGCACGCTCGCCGGCGAGTCGCCGGCCGAGGGGCTGCCGCCCGGCCGGGCGAGCGGGCCGGGGCGCGCCCTCGGCCGGACGCTCGAGCGCCTGCGCCCCGCGCTGACGCCGGCGCTGGACCGCGGCCTGGCGCTCGAGGCGATCGTGTTGCCGACGATCGCCCACGAGCTCGGCCACTTCTTCGCCCCCGGCGACCGCGACATCCGCGACGGCTACCAGGCGCCGTGGCTGCGGCACGCGACCGGGCCCGACGACAACCCGGAGGGGCACGGGGTCGAGTGCGTCATGTTCAAGGGCCGCGACGCGGCGTTCTACGCGCGCAAGGCGCTGGCGACCGGCGGGCGGCTGGTGCGGTTCTGTGACCGGTGCCGGGAGCGGCTGGGGTGTCGGGGGTCTGCGCGTCGGTAGAGCTCCCAGCCAACCGTGCCCGTCCCGGCTCCCCCACCCCGCCGGAGCGACGGGGCCGGATGTCGACTCTTCACGTGCCCGTGCCCGTGCCCGTGCCCGCGGGCCGCAGGGCGACGTCGCGCTGGACCGAGGCGAGGAACATGGAGGAGCGCCCTCGGCCGACGGGTGGCGCGCGCCCTCGCGGGGCGGGCACGGGCACGGGCACGGGCACGGGCACGTGAAGAAGAGCGGGGCGGGCGGGCGAAGGGCCCGGCGTGGGTGGGCGATTGGCCCGGTCCTGGAGCCGTCCCCCGGCCGTTGACCCCCGCGCATCCCGGCCTTAGCGTTCCCCCTCGTGACGACCACGACCGCGACCTCCCCCGTCCCGTTCCTCGACCTCGCGCCGCAGCACGCGGCGATCGGCGCCGACATGGCCCGCGCCGTGACGAAGGTCCTCGACAGCCAGCAGTACGTCCTCGGCGGCGAGGGGCGGGCCCTCGAGGCCGAGCTCGCCGCCCACTGCGGGGCGCGCCACGCGATCGGCTGCGCCTCGGGCAGCGACGCCTTGCTCCTGTCGCTGCGCGCCCTCGACGTCGGGCCCGGGGACTGCGTGGTCACGACCCCGCAGAGCTTCTTCGCCACGGTCGGCGCGCCGGCGCGGCTGGGCGCGCGCGTCGACTTCGTCGACGTGGAGCCGGGCACGCTCAACCTCGACCCGGCCTCGCTCGCGGCGTTCCTCGGGCGCTGCACGCGCGACCGGAGCGGCGCCCTGCGCGAGCCGCGCCAGGGGACGCGCGTGCGCGCCGTGATCGCCGTCGACCTCTACGGCCGCCCGGCGCGCTACGACGCGCTCGAGCCGCTGTGCCGGACGCACGGGGTCGCCCTGATCGACGACGCGGCGCAGGCCTTCGGCGCGTCGGCGGGCGGGCGCAAGGTGGGCACCTTCGGCGACGTGACCTGCCTGAGCTTCTACCCGACGAAGAACCTCGGCGGCGCGGGCGACGGCGGCATGCTCACGACCGACGACGACGCGCTGGCCGAGCGCCTGCGGTCGCTCCGGGTGCACGGCTCGGGCAAGCAGCGCTACGTGCACGAGGAGGTGGGCTGGAACAGCCGCCTCGACGAGGTGCAGGCGGCGGTGCTGCGGGTCAAGCTCCCGCACCTCGACGCCTGGAACGCCGCCCGCCGCGCGCACGCGCGCGCCTACGACGAGGGGCTGCGCGGCGTGCCGGGCGTGCGCCCGCTCGACCCGACGGGCGAGGGCGTCGAGGCGATCTACCACCTCTACGTCCTGCGCGCCGAGCGGCGCGACGCGCTGCGCGACCACCTGACGCGGGCCGGGATCGGCGTCGGCGTCTACTACCCCATGCCCCTCCACCTCCAGGCCTGCTTCTCCTACCTGGGCTACCGGCGCGGCGACCTGCCCGCGGCCGAGGCGGCCTCGGACGAGGTGCTGGCGCTGCCCATGTATCCGGAGCTGCCGGTCGCCGCGCGCGAGCGGGTGGTCGCCGAGGTGCGCCGGTTCTACGGGGCATGAGCGCGCGGCTCTTCGACGCGATCGAGTTCGCCGCGCGCGCGCACCGGGGTCAGCTCAGGAAGCTCACCCGCGCGCCCTACCTCGTCCACCCGCTCGCCGTGGCCGAGACGCTGATCGGCTGGGAGGCCGCCGAGCCGGTCGTCGTCGCCGGCGTCCTCCACGACACGGTCGAGGACACGGACGCCACGCTCGCCGACCTCGCGGCCCGCTTCGGCGAGGACGTCGCCGCCCTGGTCGAGGTCGTCTCCGAGCCCGACAAGGCGCTCCCGTGGGAGGCGAGGAAGGAGCACACGCTCGCCGCCCTGCGCGCGGGCCCGCTCGACGCGCTGCTGCTCGCCTGCGCCGACAAGCTCGACAACGTGCGCAGCATGCTCGCCGTCCGCGACGCCCAGGGCGAGGCCGCGGTGTGGGCCGGCTTCAAGCGCGGCAAGGACGCGCAGCGCTGGTACCTCGGCGGCGTCCTCGACCTCGCCCGCGCCCGCGCGCCCGGGGCGCGCTGGACGCGCGACTACGGGCGCGCGGTCGACGCGTTGTTCGGGGCGCTCCTCGGGCCGGGCTGAGGTCAGCGGACGAGCGGCACGCTGGCCCGCGCGCCGTTGCGGTCCCGCAGGACGACGTGACCGTCGGCCACGGCGACCACCTTCACCTCGTCGGCGCCCGGGAGCGGCGCGCCCTGCTCGACCACCTGCCCGTCGATCACCGCCCAGGGGGTCAGCGCGCGGACGTCCTCGGGGCGCGCGGCGAGGCCGCCCTCGACGACGACGGTCGCCTGCAGGCGGACCTCGAGCGTGCGGTCGCCGAGGGTGACCCTCGCCGGCGGGGCCGGGCGGGCGGCGCGCGGCGCGCCGGCCGCGGACCAGCGCTTCACCTGGAGGACGCCCGTCGCGTCGTCCCACTCGGCCTTGCAGCCGTTCTGGATGGCGGCCAGCTCGACGGCGCGCGTGAACGCGTCGAAGGGGCTCGCGGCCTCGAGCGAGTCGGGGAGCCCGGGCAGCGTCACGTCGAGCTCGGCGGGGGCGGCGGCGGCCACCGCCAGGGTCCGCTGGATCCCCCGCGAGAGGAGGCCGGAGAGCGCCGGTCGCCGGCGAGCGCGTCACTCCCCCGCCAGCACCTCGCGCGCCGCCAGCGCCGTCCAGGCGTCGGGGCAGGTCGCCTCCAGCCTGGCGAGGACGGCCCGGGCGTCGGCGCGCGCGCCGTCCACGTCGCCCACGTCGCGGCGCGCGTCGGCGCGCAGGGCGAGGAGCAGGGTGGCGGGGCCGCGGCCCAGCGCGAGGGCCCGGTCGAGGTCGGCGAGCAAGGCGAGCCCCTCCGCGCCGGCCGCGCTGCGGCTCCAGGCGTGAGCGGTGAGCGCCCAGCCCAGGTGCTCCTCGCTCGTGGGTCGGGCGAGCGCCCGCGCCGCGTCGGCCTCGCCGCCGGCCACGTCGCCGGCGGCCACGCGCGCCAGCGCCCGCGCCGGGAGGCCGAGCGCGGCGCCCCCCGCCAGGGCCCGCTCGGCGTCGGCGAGGGCGCCCGCGGCGTCGCCGCGCTCGGCGCGGACGCGCGCGCGCAGGGCGGCCGCCTCGGCGCGCGCCGCGGCGGGGAGGTCGGGCCCGAGGAGCGCCGAGGCCCGCGCCTCGGCCCCCGGCAGGTCGCCCACCTGGGCCAGGGCGCGCACCACGGCCAGCTCGACGGCGTGTCGATCGGGCAGGACCTCGCGCAGGCGCCCCGCCGCGCCGCTGGCGCCCTCGGCGTCGCCGTCGTGGCTCCGGAGCTCGAGCAGCGCCAGCCACAGCTCGACGTCGACCGACGCGGGCAGCTCGGCGGCCTGGCGCTCCAGGTCGGCGCGCGCCCCCGCGAGGTCGCCGCGCGCGCGCCGGACGAGCCCCCGCTGCTTGCGCGCCTGGCTGTTCCACTCGTCCGCCAGGAGCGCCTGATCGAGCGCCCGCTCGGCGGCCTCGCCCTCGCCGAGCCGCAGGTGCACGTAGCCGGTCAGCTGCTGGGTGGCGGAGAGGAACCAGGGCGGCGCGAGCGCGCAGGCCCGCGCCACGTCAGCCGTGGCGCCGCGGTCGCCGAGCTCCAGGCGCGCCTGCCCTCGGAACAGGTGCGGGAGGTAGTGCGTCGGGTCGCGCTCGATCAGCGCCGTCCAGCGCGCGACGAGGTCCCGGAGGTCGGCGGCGTGGAGGCCGCGCGTGAAGAGCACGTCCTGGAGGAGCCGCGCGTGCAGGAGGCCGGCCCTGAACCCTCGCCGCGGATCCGCGAGGTGGCGCTCGACGAGCGCCAGCGCCTCCTCGCCGCGCCCGAGGAGGTAGAGGGCCTCGGCCCGCAGGTCCGGCGCCCTGGCCCGCGCGAGGGCCCGTCCGGCCGCCTCCCGCGCCGGCGCCTCGCGGCAGACCAGGCGGAAGGCGTGGACGAGCCACGCCTCCGCGGCGAGGTCGTCCTCCAGGGCGGCGACCGCCTCCTCGAGCGCGCCGGGCATGTGCTCGGCGCCCGCGGCCGCGTACGCCAGCCCGAGCAGGGCGTCGCGCGCGTCGAGGTCGGGCGCGAGGCGCAGGGCGGCCGCGAGGTCTCCGGCCCCGTCGGCGGGCCGGTCCCGCGTGCGCGCCCGGGCGCGCTCGAGCAGGGCGAGCGCGAGCCGGCGACGGGCCGCGTCGCCGGCGCCCTCGTCCACCGCCCCCGCGAGCCGCCCCGTCGCGGCCTCGAGGTCGCCCCGGGCCAGGGCCAGGTCGAAGGCGACGACCGCGGCGCCGGGCGCGGCGCCGGCGCCGCGCAGCGCGCGCTCCGCCCCGTCGAGGTCCCCCGCGACCACGGCGGCCTCGGCCACCGCGAGGAGGGCCGGCGGCAGCGCCCGGCCGGCGACCCCCGGCGCGAGCGCGTCGGCCACGCGCAGGGCCGAGACCGCGGCGGCGGCCTCGCCCGCGGCGAGGAGGCGTAGCCCCCGGTCCAGCGCGGCCTCGGCCCGCGCGCGCTGGACGCCGGCCCAGGCCCCCAAGGCGACCGCGAGGGCGCCGAGCGCGACGGCGACGACCAGGTGCCCGCGGCGGCGCCGGCGGCGGCGCGGGGCGAGGGAGGCGAGCGCGTCGTCGAGGGCGCGCGCCATGGCCTCGCCGTCGGGGAACCGGTCGCGCGGGTCGCGTCGCAGGGCGCGCAGCACCACCGCGTCGAGCGCCGCCGGGACCGTCGGGTCCACGTCGCGCGCCCGGCGCGGCTCGGCCTGGACGATCACCTGGATCAGGGCCGCGAGGTGCGGCGGGTCCTCGTCGAAGAGGGGGTGCTCCTCGACCAGCGCCTCGAACAGCACGACCCCGAGCGCCCACACGTCGGTCTGCGGCCCGACGAGGTCCCGCTTCCCGGCGGCCTGCTCCGGGGCCATGGTGCGCGGCGTGCCGACGAGCACGCCGCTGCGGGTCAGCCGGTCCAGGTCGTGGACGAGGCCGATCCCGAAGTCCGTCAGGCGCGCGCGCCCGGCCGCGTCGACCAGGACGTTGTCGAGCTTGACGTCGCGATGGACCACGCCGCAGGCGTGCGCGTGGCCGAGGGCCCGCGCGACGTCGCGGACCAGCGCCACGCGCGCGCGCCGGTCGAGCCCGGGCAGGGCGGCGCCCAGGGTGCGCGCGCCTTCGACCAGCTCGAAGGCCACGAAGGTCGCCGCGCCGTCGACGCCCGCGTCGAGGACCTTCACGATCGCGGGATGGGCGAGGCGGCCGGCGAGCGACGCCTCACGGGCGAGGCGCGCCGCGTGCGTGGCGTCGTGGCCCGCGACGAGCTTCAGGGCCACGAGCCGCCCCGTGCCGACGTGCCGCGCGCGGTGGACGGCGCCCATGGCGCCGCGGCCCAGGGAGTCGAGGAGCACGTAGTCGCCGACGCGCCGCACGGCGAGAGGATGACCTGTCGGTCCGCGACCGCGCCACTCGCGCCCTCTCTCCCGCCGCGCCGCGCGGGGCCGGAGAGGTCGCGCAGGCGCCGCCCTCGTCCCGGCAGCTCTCATGCTGCGGGGCGCGGCGCCCGCGCGTCAGCGACCTCGTCGCGGGAGGGCGGGCACGTCGTCGTCCTTCGGCGCGCGCCGCGGGGGCTCCGCCTGATCGCGCCGACCGCGGGCGAGCAGCTTCACGGCGAGCCAGGCGGCGACGAGCAGGGCCGCCGCGCCGGCCGCGGCGGCCAGGAACACCAGGAGCCAGGGGGCCGGGCTCATGGCTCCAGTGTGCCGCGCGCCTGCAGGAGGTCCAGACGTAGGGCCCGAGGTAGGCTCGGGGCGTGGTGCGCGTCGCCTTCCTCGTCTACGACCTCGACGGACCCGGCGGCATGCAGCGCCAGGCGGTCCGGCTGGCGGGCCGCCTGCGCGAGCGCGGGGTCGTGCCGACGTTCGTCTCCACCGCGGCGCCGCGCGACCTCCCGTCGCGCGCCGGGCGGCCGGTCCCGGGCCTGCCGGGCGTCGGCCTCCTGCGCGTGCCGACGACCCGCGCGCCCCTGTTCGAGGCGGCGGCGCGCGCGTTCCTCGCCGCGCGCGGCGGGGTCGACGTGCTGTATGCCGTCGGCTGGAACGCGGCGCTCCACGCGGCGCGCCTGGGCGAGCGCCTCGGCGCGCCGGTCGTCGTGAAGTACGCCTGCGCCGGCGCGCACGGCGACTTCGCCTGGGTGGCGCGCACGCCTGGCGCCCTGGCCCTCCTCCAGCGCGCCGCGCGGCACGTGTGCCTCTCGGGCGCGCTCCGCGACGAGGCGCTGGCCGCCGGCCTCCCGGGGCCGCGCCTGGTGACGATCCCCAACGGCGTCGACGCCGACGCCTGGCAGGCCGACGTCGTGCCGGCCGCCCTCCCCTGGCCGTCCGGCCGCACGGTCCTGTTCCTCGGGCGCCTCGCCGTGCAGAAGCGCGTCGACGTGCTGCTCGACGCCTTCGCGCGCCTGGGCGGCGACGCGCGGCTGGCCCTCGCCGGCGACGGGCCGCTGCGCCGGGCGCTCGAGGAGCGCGCGCGCGACCTCGGCCTCGGCGGCCGCGTGGCCTTCCTCGGCCAGCGCGAGGACGTCCTCGCCCTGCACCGCGCCGCGCGCGTGGTCGTCCTCCCGTCCGAGGGCGAGGGGCTGTCGAACGTGCTCCTCGAGGCCCTCGCCTCGGGCACGCCCGTGGTCGCCACCGACGTGCCGGGGACGCGCGAGGTGGTCACGCCCGAGGTCGAGGCCTTGCTCGTCCCCCCGAACGACCCGGCCGCCCTGGCCGCGGCGCTGGGGCGCGTCCTCGACGACCCCGACCTCGCCGCGGGGGGGGGGCCCGGGGGGGCGGCGGGCGGCGGCGCGGGCGCGGGCGCGGCCATCGCCCCCGAGGCCGAGGCCGGAGCCGAGGGCGAGGCCGGAGCCGAGGCCGGGGCCGAGGGCGAGGCCGGAGCCGGGGCCGGGGCGGGCTCAGGCGCGGCGGGCGTCGCGGGGGCGGGCCGGGCCACCGGCGCCGCGTCGCCGGACCGGCTGCGGCGGGCGCTCGCGGCGCGGCTGCCGGCGTGGATGGTCCCGCAGCGGCTCGAGCGGCGCGCGGCCCTGCCGCGCGCGGCGAGCGGCAAGGTGGATCGTCGCGCGCTGCTGGCCGAGCGGCGGCCGGCGCCGGACGCGGCGGCGGCGGGCGAGGCGCTGCCCGAGCAGGTGCGGGCCGCGATGAGCGCCGTCGTCGGGCAGCCGGTCGGCCTCGACGACGACTTCTTCGCCCGCGGCGGCGACTCGCTGCGGGCGCTGGCGCTGTTCGCGCGGCTCGCCGAGCGCCTGGCGCGCCTCCCGCGCCCGGGCGTCGTCTACGAGCACCGGACGCCGCGGGCGCTGGCCGCGCGCCTCGCGGCGGAGGGCGAGGCGCAGGGCGCGGCCGAGGCCCCGGCGGCGGACGACGACGGCCCGTTCCCGCTCTCGGCCGCGCAGCGCGGCTTCCTCCTCGCCCGGGCGCTCGACCCGGCGGCGCCGGACGCCTGGTGCGCGGCGTTCGAGCTCCGGGGGCCGCTGACGCCGGCCCGCCTCGACGCCGCGCTCGCGCACCTGCTGGCGCGCCACCCGCAGCTCCGCGCGCGCGTGGACGCCGGGGCGACGCCGCCCGTGCAGCGCGTCCAGCCGCTGGCGGCGCTGCGGCTCGAGGCGCGCTGGGAGCCCCCGGGCGCCGACCTCGACGCGCTCCTCGCCGAGGAGCGCGCCCGGCGCTTCGCCCTCGACGGCTGGCCGCTCGTGCACCTGCGCGTCGCGCCGCGCGGCGCGGACCGGCACGCGCTGGTCGTGAGCGCGCACCACCTGCTCGCCGACGGGCTGAGCGGGTGGCTGCTCGTGGGCGAGCTCCTGGCCGTGCTCGAGGCGCTCGAGCGCGGCCGGCCGCCGGCGCTGCCGCCCCTGCGCGCGACCTTCCGCGAGGCCGTGGCCCTCGCCGCCCGCGCCGAGGCCGACCCCGGGCGCGCGGCCTTCTGGCGGCGCGCGTTCGCGGCGTCGCTCCGGCCGCCGCCCCTGGCGCCGGGCGGCGCGTGGGTCCGCGCCGCGCGGCGCCTCGCGCCCGGCGTCCTGGCGGCCCTGCGCCGGGCGGCGGGGGCGGCCGGCGTGACGGTGTTCGCCCGCGCGCTGGCCGCGCTGGCGGCCGTCCTCGGCGGGCGGCTGGGCGAGCGCGAGGTGGTCGTCGGCGCCGCCGTCACCGGCCGCGACCTGCCGCTGCCCGACGTCCTGCGCCTGTTCGGCTGCTTCGCCCACCTCGTGCCCGTGCGCCTGGCGACCGACGGCGACGCGCGCGCCGCCCACGCGGCGCTCGCCGGCGCCGTGGCGCACGCGCTGCCGCCCGAGGCGATCGCGCGCGCCGCCGGGCTCGACCTGCGGGCCTGCCTGCGCGTCCTCGTCACCTTCCTCGACCTCGAGGCGGTGCCGCCGCCGGGCGCCGCCGAGGGGCGCCTGCGCCTCGACGCGGCCCGCACGCGGCTCGACCCGCCGCGCGGCGTGTGCGCCCTGCAGGTCGTGCTCCGCGCCGAGCCGGGGGCGGGGCTCTGGCTCGGCCTCACCGGAGCGGCGGCCGCCTTCGACGCCGGCGCGCTCGAGGCGCTGGCCGACGGCCTCGTCGCGGCGCTCGACCCGGCGCCGCCGCTCGAGACGAGCCCGCTGCCGCTCGCCCCGCGGGGGCTCGACGCCGCCCTCATCGGCTACCTGCCGCCACGCGCCGAGGTCGCCCGGCTGGCGCCGCCCGCGCGCGTCCTCGAGCTCCTGTTCCCGGGCGGCGCGCCGGCCTGGCTCGAGGAGCTGACGACCCCGCTGGGCCGGAGCGGGCTCCTCTGCCTGCCGCGCTTCGCCGACGACCTCGCCCCGGGCGAGGCCCTGGCGGGCGAGGTGGCGCGCGCGGTCGCCCGCGCGGGGCGCGCCGGCGCGCGGTGCGTGTCGCTCGCCGGCATGCTCCCGGCGGCGACCGGCTACGGGTGCGAGGTGGCGGCGCGCCTCGCGCCGGGCGCGCCCGAGCTCACGACCGGCCACGCCCTCACCGCCGTGGCCGTCGTCGAGACCGCCGGCGCCCTGCTCGCCGCGCTGGGCGAGGCCTTGCCGGGCCGGCGCGTGGCCGTCGTGGGCCTGGGCTCGATCGGCCAGGCGGCGCTGGCCCTGCTCCTCGAGACGCACGGGGCCCCGCGCCGGCTGGTGCTGTGCGACCCGCGCCCGGAGGCGCGCGCGGCGGCGCGGGCGCTGCTCCCGGCCGGCCTCGAGGTCGAGGAGGCGCCGGCCGTCGGGGCGGCCGTCTACGCGGCGGACCTCCTGATCGGCGCGACCAGCGCGGCCCGCGTGCTCGAGGTCGCGCGGCTGCGCCCCGGCGCGGTCGTCGCGGACGACTCGTTCCCGCCCTGCCTCGACGAGGGCGAGGCGCGCGCGCGCATGCAGGGCGCGGGCGACGTCCTGATCGTGGGGGCCGCGGGGCGCCCCCCCCCGGGGGTGCCCCGGCGGCGGCTCCACCTGCCGCCGGCGCTCGGGCCGGCGGCCGGCGCGGTCGCGAGCGCGCTCCCCGCCGCCGGCGCGGCGAGCTGCCAGCTCGAGGCGCTCCTGCGCGCCGCGCGCCCGGGGCTCCCGCCCGTGCGCGGGCTGGTGGCGCCCGACCTGGCGCGCGCCTATCAGGCCGCCGCGCGCGCGGCCGGGCTGGCGCCGGCCGCCCTGCACCTCGGCGGGTGGCGCGTGCCGCCCGCGGTCGTGGCGCGCGTGCGGGCCCTGCGCGGGGGCGTGCCGGCGGGTGACTGACAGCGCCCGCAATCTTGATGTGATCGAGGGCCGACCGTGTGGGCTCACACGGGACACGGAGGCAACGAAGGTCCACGAAGGTCATGGAGGTCTTGTCCTTACATCTCCGTGACCTCCGTTGTCCTCCGTTGCCTTCGTGCCCATGAGGAGCCAGACCGTGGAAGTCGTCGATCAGATCGAGTGGTCGCCGCTGTGAAGCGGCGGACCGGGAGCGGTCAGCCCACCCCCACCCGCCGCCGCTCAAGGTAGCGCCCGAGCACCGGGCCCGTCAGGCGCCGCGGCTCGCCGTCGACCGTGGGCACGCCCAGGCGCTCGAGGCGGCGCAGGACGCGGCGCCGCTCGACGAGGAGCTGCCCGGCGACGGCCTGCTGGAAGGCGGCGCGCGGGCCGGCGTCGGGCGTGGTGAGGACCGCCTCGAGGTGCGGGTCGCCCACGGCGACGAACACGAGCGCGTGGCGGTGCGCGAGCGCCGCGACGTGGCGCTCGACCTCGGCGGCCGAGACCTCGTCGGTGAAGTCCGAGAAGGCGACCAGCAGGCTGCGCTTGCGCTGCCGCGCCTCGAGGTGCGCGGCCGCCCGCGGCCAGCTCGTCGGCTCCGTGGGCGACGGCAGGCGGCCGAGCGCGTCGCGGAGCGCCTGGAGCTGGGCCGTCCCGGCGCGCGGGGGGAGGTAGGCGCGGGGCTGGACGTCGAAGGCGAGCAGGCCGACGCGCTCGCCGCGCGAGAGCGCCACGGCGGCGAGGTCGAGGAGCGGCGTGAGCGCGAGGTCGAGCTTGGTGACGCCGGTCACGAGCGAGCCCATGAGGCGGCCGCCGTCGAGGACGAGCAGCAGGTCCGAGCGCCGCTCCTGCTTCAGCTCGCGCACGATCGGCACGCGCCGGCGCGCCGTCGCCGTCCAGGCGACGCGCCGGAGCTCGTCGCCCGGGACCCACTCGCGCAGGTGGTCGAACTCCCAGTCGGCGCCCCGGCGCGCGTGCGGGTGCGGGCCGCACTCCTCCTCGGCGGCGACGCGGGCGAGCAGCCACTGCGTCTCGCCGGCGGGCCGGCCGGGGAGGACGACGACCCTCGCCGGCGCCGGCTCGAGCGCCTGCCACTCGAGGAGCCCCAGCGGCCCGCGGACGCGCAGGCCGAGCGGCAGGAGGTCGTGAGGTCCGCGGGCGAGCGCCCGGAACGGCGCCTCGAGCGTCACCTGCGCGCCCGGCGCCAGGTCGAGGTCGGCGCGCACGCCCTCGCCCTCGAGCCCGGCCGGCGGGACGTCCCGCACGCGGACGCGGAGCGCGCGCCCGGCGGACGACTCGACGACGACCCGCCACGCCCCGCGCCGCCCGACGTGGTCGGCCGGCGCCGCCTCGCGCCGCGCGCCCACGGCGCCGCGCGGCGGCCGCGCAGCGGCCTCGACGAGCACGAGCCCGCCGAGCAGGAGCGCGAGCCCCCACCACGGCCCGCGCAGCGCCGGCGCGAGCGGCAGCGCGAGGGCCAGCCCGGCCAGGAGCGCCGCGCACAGGAGCAGGCGCGGGGCGGGGAGCGGGACCCGGCTCACCTGGGGACCGCGACCGCGCCCAGCACGCGCGAGAGGACCTCGTCCGGGCCGAGGCCGTCGACCTCCGCGGCGGCCGTGAGGCGCACGCGGTGCCGCAGGCACGGGACGAACAGGGCCTTCACGTCGTCGGGGAGGACGAAGTCGCGCCCCTCGAGCGCGGCGTTCACCCGCGCCGACACCTGCAGGAGGAGCGAGGCGCGCGGGCTGCCGCCGAGCGACAGGAGCGGGTCCTGCCGCGTCCGCCGCACGAGCTCGACCAGGTAGCGGGCGACGGCCGGCTCGACGCGCACGCGGTCGACCTCGGCCTGCGCCGCGGCGAGGCCGTCCGCATCGGCGACCGGCTGGACCTCGGCCAGGAGCCGCGTCAGCCCGGCCGAGTCGCCGCGGTGCTGGGCGAGGATCGTGAGCTCGTCGTCGAGCGACGGGTAGTCGACGAGCACCTTGAAGAGGAAGCGGTCGAGCTGCGCCTCGGGGAGCGGGTAGGTCCCCTCGTGCTCGACCGGGTTCTGCGTGGCGAGGACGAGGAACGGCCGCGGCAGGGGCCGGGGCGTCCCCTCGAGCGTGACCTGCCGCTCCTGCATGGCCTCGAGCAGCGCAGCCTGCGTCTTGGCCGGGGCGCGGTTGATCTCGTCGGCGAGGAGCACGCTCGTGAAGATCGGCCCCTCGACGACGTGGAACTTCCCCGCCTGGAAGTCGAAGATCGGCGCGCCGAGGACGTCCGACGGCATGAGGTCGGGCGTGAACTGCACGCGCTTGAACTCGAGCCGCAGCGCCGCCGCCAGCGCGCGCACGAGCGTGGTCTTCGCCAGGCCCGGCACGCCCTCGAGGATCACGTGGCCCTCGCAGAGGAGCGCCACGAAGGCCAGGCGCACGGCGTCCTCCTGGCCGACGACGACCTTGCCCACCTCGCGGCGCATGGCCGCGTACAGCCCCTGGACCGTGGCGCTCACCCTCGCCTCCCCTTCTCGCGGCCCTCGGCCGCCCGCGCCGCCGCCGCTCGCAGGTCGCCGGCCAGCGCCGCCAGCGACGCGTCGTCCTCCGCCGGCCGCCGGGCGGCCAGCTCCAGCTCCGCCGGGTCGGCGCCCGGCGGCAGCCGGTCGCGCCAGGCCTCGACGAGCCACCGCCCGGCCGCGCGGTGGTGGCCAGCCTGCCGCGTCAGGTCGCCGAGCGCCACCACGAACTCCTCCTTGGCGCGCCGCGGGACGCCGCGCGACGGCCGCGGCGGCCCGTCGCGCACGGCGCCGCGCCAGGCGACGAGGAGCGCGACGCCGGCGAGGGCGAGGAGCGGCGCGCCGAAGCCCGACGCGGCGAGCGGCCCCAGGAGGCCGCGCCGCTCGCTGAACCCCTGGGCGCGCTCGTCGAGGAGGAGCGCGCGTCGCTGGCCCTCGGTGGCCTCGTGCAGGAGGCCGGCCACGAGCGGGGCCGCGCCGCCCTCGGCGAGCGCGAGGCCGGTGAGCGGGTAGGCCGAGGCCAGGAGCCACACGCGCCCGCGGCCGTGGTCCCGCTCGAGGACGAACGGCCGGCCGCCGCGCGTGACGCGCGGGTGAAAGCCGTCCTCCACGTCGACGAACACGGGCAGCTCGGCCGGGCCCGCGCGGCCGTCGGCGAGCGACAGCGGGCGCCCCCTCCAGGTCAGCCAGGCGGCCGCCAGCAGCTCCCCCGACGGCTCGAGCGGCGCGAGGGCGCCGGGCGCGAGCGGCAAGGGCGGGTCGGCCTCGAGCGGGCCCACGAGCGGCGCCGGCGCGCGCCCGGGCAGGTCCCAGCCGAGCGCCTTCAGGACGCCCTCGACGAGCTCCTCCTGGCCCTCGTGCGCGCCGAGCGGCAGGTCGACGAGCGCGACGCGGCTGCGGCCGCCCGGGGTGAGGACGAGGCGGCCGCCCGCCTCCACCCACCGGGCCAGCGCGCCGAGCTGCGAGCGGTCGAGCTCGGCCCGCTCGGCGGCCCACATGCCCGTCGGCCGGGGGTCGGCCACGACGAGGACGTGCTCGCCGGGCGCCGGGAGCTGGCCCCACGACGCCCTGCGCCGGGTCACGCGGTGCCCCAGGCGCGCGGCCAGGTCGGCGCAGGCGCGGAAGCCGTCGGCGCGCGGGCTGGCCCACGAGCGGCGGCCGACGGCGGCGTCCGTGGGGCTCGTCGCGGCGTCCACGAGGAGACCCAGGGCGATGGCCAGGAGCGCCGCGAGCCCGAGCCGCAGCGCCAGCCCGCGCTGGGCGCGTCGGGCGGCCTCGGCCTCGGGCGAGGCGACGAGCTGACCCTCCGAGGCCACGCTCACGGCGCCGCTCCGCGCTCGAGGTCGAGCAGGAGCGCCTCGCCGTCGGCGAGCACCTCGGGCCCGGGGCGCTGGTCGCCGTAGCAGGCGGCGTCGGCGGCGGCGACGAACCGCGCCAGCCGCGCGCGGACCGCCGGCTCGACGCGCAGGCGCGCCAGCACCTCCCGGTTGGTCCACGAGCCGGCGACGGCGAGGGCGCGCCGCTCCTCGAGCAGGGCCAGGAAGGCGAGCAGGAGGGCGCGCGTCGCCTGGCGCAGGTCGCCCGCGGCGGCGAGGGCGCGCGCCTCGGCGCGCAGCTCCGCCGAGCGCCGCCGCCGCGCGGCCGGGTCGTCGGCCTCCGCCGCCCCCGGCGGGCCGCGCGAGCCGCCGCGGAAGGCGAGGGCCAGGCTCCAGCCCAGGTGCACGAGGAGCGGCACGAGCGCCAGGGCGAGCCCGGCGAACAGCGCCATGTAGAGGGCCGGGTGCTCGCGCGCCAGGCGCGCCGACCAGCGGCGGAACGCGTCCCACAGGCGCGCGGTCCCCTCGGCCAGCACGTCGCCCGGGGCCGCGGCGTCCATGTGCGAGGTGCGCAGGCCGTCGCGCAGGGCGGGGTCGTCGAGGACGGCCTCGAGCGCCGTGGCGACGTCGTCCGGGGTCGGCGGCGGGGCCTCGTCGCCGCGCGCGGGGGTCAGCGCGACGAGGGCGAGGAGCGCGGCGAGGCAGGGGGCGCGGCGCTCACGCCTGGCCACGGTCGTCCGCCTGCTGCGCCTGCGCGCCGATGACGTCCACGAGCTCGCAGATGCGCTGGAGGTCGTACGCCTCGCGGGTGACGCGCAGGTGGTAGTAGACCAGCGGCGGCGCGGCGAGCATGACCACGCCGGCGCCCATCGTGAGCGTCTGCTGGAGGATCAGCTGCGCCGAGACGCTCGGGATCAGGGTCAGCGCCAGGAAGATCGGCGCCAGGATCATGCCGGGCGCGAAGGCGGTGAGCAGGTAGACGACCAGCACCTCGAGGAACCGGCCGCCGCCCGAGAGCCCGCCGACGATGCCGCGGCTGCGGGCGAAGGCGCCGGTCCAGGGGGTGCGCTCGATGACGAAGACCGGCACGACGACGAAGAACCAGATCGAGAAGACGACCCCGGGGACCATGCAGCACATGGCGCCCAGGGCCACGATCACCCCCAGGGTCACCGTGAGCAGGAGGCAGCGGGGCCAGCGGCGCAGGGCCTCGCGCAGGCAGCCGGGGAGGTCCGGGGGCTGGCCGTCGACGAGGCGCTGGACGAGGAGCGAGGCGGCGACGACCTCGATGGGCAAGAAGAGCGCGGCGACGACCGCCACGATCAGCAGCTTGCCGTAGAAGGCGCCGACGACCGGGGCGAGCTCCTCGGGCCGGCCGCCGAAGCTCAGGTCGAGGTCGAGGCCGGGCTGCAGGACGAGCTGCGCCACCAGCACGGGCAGGCCGGCGATGCACTGGAGGATGAACAGGCGGCCGAACTGGTCGGCCGAGAAGGAGAAGATCTGGGCCAGGAGCTGGCCGATGTCGCGCTCGCGCAGCTCGAGGCTCACGCGGCCCCCTGGTGGCGGTCGCGGAGCATGAGCCCGACCTCGCCGAGGAAGCGGCGGGGCGAGGCCATCGCCGTCGCCTCGAGCTCGGCGACGAGCCCCAGGCGGCGCAGGTAGCGGCGCACGACCGGGCGCAGGAGCGCGTCGCGGCGCGCGGGCTCGGGCTCGGCCTGGACGCGGCGCAGGACGTACTCGATCAGGTCGAGGTCGTGGCCGACGAGGCGGCGGGCGGCCTCGGGCGGCAGCTCGAAGCGCCGCTCGGCGAGCGCGCGCCAGCTCTCGGCGGGCCACACGACCGGCGCGGTGAGGGCGGCGGGCGGGCGCTCGATCACGACGCACGTGCCGGCGAGCAGGTCGCCCAGGCGCTGGCGCGAGGCGGTGAGCGTAGGGACGACCCACAGGAGCGGGATGTCGTCGAACACCCGCGCGAGGTTGCGCACGAGCGCCGCGGCCACGCCGGGCGCGTGGCCGGTGAGCTGGATCGTGCGCAGGCCGAGCTGGCGCTTCCCGATCGTCTGGCCGCCGCCGCGCGCCTCGGCCCAGGCGAGGTAGAGCGTGTTGAGGAGGAAGCCCGCCGCGATGACGACGGCGAGGAGCGTCAGGGGCGCGTCGGCGCCGAGCGTCGCCACCCCGGCCACGGCGACGAGGATGCCGCCGACGACCAGGAGCCCGAGGAGCATGGCGAGGACGACCAGCCGATCGAGGGCCGCGGCCACGATGCGCGCGCCGAAGGGCGCCAGGCGATACTCGACCCGGGTCAGCTCCGGCGTCTCGAGGGCGATCACGTCGCCCCGGGGCGTCCAGGGGAAGGAGACCTGGGACATGGACGCGGACGACCTCTCCGGCCGGGACGGCGGCCGCCGGAATGCTAGCGGAACGCCTCCCCTGCGGGAAGCGCAGGGGACCCGGGCGGCGCAGCTCCGGCGGCTCGACGACCTCCTGGCCCGGGCCGGCGGCCGGCTCTCGGCGCTCTCGGGCGACGAGGTGGGCGAGCTGGGGCGGCTCTACCGGGCCGCGGCCACGCAGCTCGCGCTCGCCCGGGCGGGCGGGGCGTCGGTGGCCGAGCGCGAGCGGCTCAACGACCTCGTCGGGCGGGCGCACGGCCTGATCTACGGCGCGGCGTCGGCGGCGCAGCAGGGCGCCGGCGCGCGCGCGTGGCTCGTGGCCCTGCTGCTGGCGCCCGTGGCCGTGCGCCGGGCGTGGCGCTACCACCTGCTCGCGGCCGCGCTGCTCCTCGCGGGCGCGGCCTACGGCTGGGTCGGCGCGGCGGACGACGCCGAGTGGGCGCTCGAGCTCGTCATGCAGGCGGGCGACGAGCGCACGCCCTACGCGACGAAGGACGAGCTCCTGAAGACGCTACGCGCCGGGCGCCCCGACGACGGCGAGGGGGGGCACGGCGCGGGCGAGAAGGCGGTCTTCGCCGCCTTCCTCTGGCAGAACAACACGCGCGTGGCGCTCCTGGCCTTCTTCGCCGGGCCGCTCGCCGGGGTGCCGACCGGCGCGGTGCTCCTGTTCAACGGCATGGTCCTCGGCTCCTACTCGCACACGTTCGTCTCGCGCGGCCTCGCCTGGGAGTGGTGGGCCTGGATCCTGCCGCACGGCGTGACGGAGCTGCTGGCGATCGTGCTCCTCGCGGGCGGCGGGCTGTGGCTGGGCCGCCTCATGGTCGCCCCCGGCGACCGCTCGCGCCGCGAGGCCCTGCGCGAGGCGCGGCCCGACGTCCTGCGGCTCGCGCTGCTCGCCTTCCCCATGCTGCTGCTCGCCGCGGCGCTCGAGTCGTTCGTGCGCCAGTCGGGGCTCTCGGAGCCCGGCCGCTACTGGTTCGCGGCCGCGACGGCGGCCTTCTGGGCGCTGTGGCTCGGGTGGGCGCGCCCGCCCCGCGCGTGGCTGGCGGCCCTCGCCGGCGGGCCGGCGACGCGCGCCGAGGGCGCCGTGCCCGCGGCGGCGCACGACGACCTCGACGACGGCCTCGGCGGCCTCGAGGAGGCCCTGCGCGCGGCCCGCTCGCGCCGGTAGCGGCGCGCTCACCCTCGGCGGGCGCAGACGACCTCGCGCCCGAAACTCCTGGTCGAGCCCTGGCGCTCGATCGCCCGCGCAATCGCCGCTCTTAGCTCTTAGCTCAGCCTGGCTCACCAGTCCAGCCCAGCTCAGCCCAGCTCAGCTCTTAGCTCTTAGCTCTTGGCTGTTGGCGGTTGGCCTCTCCGACGGCCGAGCCGCCACCGAGCACACCTCACCGCGCCTTCGCAGCAGGAGCGTCAGGCGAGGCGGAGGAGGGCGAGGCGATGCCGCGCGAAGGCGAGGGAAGGCGGCCTCCTGGCCGCCGACCGAGCCTGAGCGGCCGTGGGGGGGGGGGGGGCGCCCCCCCCCCCCCCCCGGCGAACGGCAGCGCCCGCCATCCTCCGCCGCAGCCGCGATCTAGTGGGGGATGGCGACGAGCCGCCACCCGCGGGGCCCGCGGCGCAGACGGAACGGGTTGTCCTCGGCGCCCGGGATGGTCACGGTGGCCGCGTCCTCGCCGTTCAGCTCGACCTCCGCCATGCCGAGCGCCAGCTCCAGCTCCTCCTTGCCGAAGGGCGAGGGCGTCTGGCTGAACTGCTGCTTGAAGACGGACCGCAGCCCCTCCGCGCCGATCGCCGCGATCTCCTCGTTCTCCTTCGACATGGCCTCGAAGATCGCCGGCCAGTCCATGACGGTGTCGAGCGCGTCGACGTCGCGCGCCTTCATGAGGACCTCCAGGTAGACGCGGACCCCGAGCGTCGGCGTCTCCACCCCCGGCTCTCCGGCGGCGGTCGCGGGGGCCACGTCGGCGCCGATCTCCTCGTCGGTGCCCGCGAGCATGATCACGGGCGCGCCCTCCGGCGCGAGCGAGAGCACGCGCCCCTGGGCGTCGACGCGGAAGATCGAGGCGTCCTTGCCCACGCGCTCGATGCGGACCTCCGTGACCTCGACCTCGCGCCCGCGGTGCGTGACCTTCGTCCGCGCCGGGGCGACCTGCAGGCGGATGTCCATCGCGCGCGGCTCGTCGTCCCACCGCGTCCCGTGGAGCAGCCAGTCGCCCGACCTGCTCAGGTCGGCCTTGCGCAGGAAGAGGACGAAGATGGGGACGTCCCAGTACTGAGGGGTGCGCGCGCTGATCCGCTTCGTCGTCGGCGCGCCGCCGTCCTCGACCACCTCGCGCACCCACGCGTCACCGTCGCGGCGGGTCGTCGTCGTCTTCTTCACCGTCTTGTCGCCGCGGGTCTCCTCCTCGGTGCTGTGCGAGGAGATCAGCGCCAGGCGCTCGTCGAGGAGGAGCTCGTCCACACCCGCCCGGCGGTTCGGGCCCATGGTCATCGTCATGCGCGCGGTGACGGCGTAGGTCGCCGGGGCCTCGGCGCGGCGCACCTCGAGCGTGGCCGTGCCGAGGTTCTTCGTGCCGCCCATGTAGATGCCGAACCCGTGGCGCCCCTCGAGGGCCGCGTCGAAGCCGGCGGCCTCCGCGAGCAGGCCCTGGCCGTCGCGCGCCTGCTCGCCCTCGCCGCGCGCGGCGGGCGCGGACGCGGCCAGGAGGCACAGCACGAAGGGGGTCAACAGCGTACGCGAGCTCATGGGTCCTCCACCCCCGGCGCCTGGGTCGGGGCGGAGAGCGTAGTCCAGGGACGGGCCCGCCGCGAGGGGGGACGGCGGGCGCCGGTCGAGCTCACCCGGCCGCCTCGATCCGCTCCAGCGGCTCGCCGCCTGGCCGCGCTCGCGCGTCGGGAGCGGCGTCAGCCCCCGCGCAGCACCTCGGCCAGCACATCGGGCCGGTCGGTGGTGATCCCGTCCACGCCCAGGGCGATGAGCGCGCGCATGGTCGCGGGCTCGTTGACCGTCCACACGTGGACGGCGCGGCCGCTGGCGTGGGCCGCGCGCAGCAGGGCGGGCCCGACGAGCCGCAGGCCGCGGCCGCGGTCGTGGTCCGACCACAGCGGCGCCTGGATCAACCGCCCGGGCGAGCGGAAGAGGAGGCCCGTGAGGCCGAGCCGGGAGAGCAGGTAGAAGTCGCGCACCTCGCGCCCCGAGAAGCTGGAGGGGAGCTCCGGCGCCGCGCGGCGCAGGGCGCGGAGCGTCGCGTGGTCCGCGGAGGCGAGCACCACCCGCTCCGGCGCGTGGCGGCGCACGAGCGCCACGACCTGCGCCACGAGCGCGGGATGCGGCGACTTGACCTCGACCGTGATCAGCACCCCGGGGAGGGCCTCGAGCACCTCGACCAGCCGGGGGATGCGCACCCCCTGGCCGCGGAAGGGGAAGCTCTGGCCGCCGTCGGGGGTGAAGGCGTGGCCGGCGTCGAGCCGCGCCAGCTCGGCCAGGCTCAGCGCCGCCACGGCGCCCGGCCCCGGGCCCGCCCAGTCGGTCGTGCGGTCCACCAGCGGGTCGTGGATGACCACGACGTCGCCGTCCCGCGTGAGCTGGACGTCCAGCTCCAGCATGTCGACGCCGGCCTCCAGCGCGCGGCGGAAGCCCTCGAGCGTGTTCTCGGGGGCCAGGCCCCGCGCGCCGCGGTGCCCCGTGCGCGTGAACGTGCCCGGGCGGAGCCGCTCCCCGAGGGCCGAGCTGGCGAAGGCGTCGCTCACCTTGCAGGCCTCGGCATCCCGACCTCGTCGCCCGCGACGAGGACGACCATAGCAAGGCGGTGCGCCGGCCGCTCGGGCGGGCGGCTCGAGGCCGCTCGCCCACGGTGACGGACGCCGGACGGCCTCGACGGGGGGCTCGAAGGCTCGAGGAGGCCGCTCGCGCGGCGCGCTCGCGCCCGTAGCGAGCGGCGCTCACCGGGGGCGCTCGACCCCGTCGTGGGGCGGCGTCTCCCTGGCGCGCTCGTAGCGGTAGTAGATCTCGAACGTCAGGGCGTTGATCGCGGTCGCGTAGACGCGGCCGCCCACGAGCGCCCAGGGGCAGTCGGGGTCCCACGAGCCGTCGGCGCAGCCGCCGCGCCGCTGATGGGGGAGGAGCGCCTGCTTCAGCTGCGCGTTCCAGTCGTGCCAGGGCTGGCCGCCCATCTGGAACATGGCGTAGGTGCCGTAGTACCAGTAGTAGAAGTTCACCTTGCGCACCTGCTCGCGCGACGGCCACGAGGGCGGCGCGGCGAGCAGGTGCTTCGTCGCCTGGCGCAGGGCGTCGGTGCTGCGGCGCTCGCCCATGAGCAGCCGCGACAGGAGCGCCACGCCCGTGTTCGTGGGCTGCTCGTCGAACTTGCCGTCGTTGGGGCCGAGGAAGGACGACCCGCCCCCGGGCGTCTGATAGCCGGTGTTCGCCTCGGAGTCGGTGGCGCGGAGGAACCAGCTCCGCGCGCCGTCGAAGGCCTGGGGCGGGATCGAGAAGCCGGCCGTGTGCGCCGCCTTGAGGGCCAGCACGGCCCAGCCCGTCACCGACGAGTCGTTGCGCCCCCCGCGCGGGGCGTAGCGCCACCCGAGGCCCGGGTTCTGCGCCTCGACCAGGAACTCCGTCGCGCGCTGGGCCGGCGTCTTGAGCTCGAAGTCGCGGGTGATCGCGTAGGCCTCGCACAGGGCCATGGTGGCGATCATGTGGTCGTAGGCCTGCTCGTCGGGCCGCTCCCAGCCGATCCGCCCGTCCGCGCGCTGCTTGCTGCGCAGGAAGCGCAGGGCGCGCTGGACCACCGGCCGGTACGCCCGCACCTTCGCGAAGCGGTGCGTGTTGCCGTTGCCCAGGAAGGCGAGCACGGCCAGCCCCGTGTAGCCCACGGCGTGGTCGCCGCCGCCGTCCTGCCACACGCCGCCCTTGCAGCGGTCGTCCTGGCAGCGCTCGGCCCAGGTGGACCGCCAGGCGCCGTCGGGGTCCTGGTGGCGGCGCAGCCACTCGAGCGCCGCGCGGACCGCTTCCTCGGTCTCCTTGCCGCCCCCCTCCGGCCCGGGGGCGCCCGTGGCGAAGCGCGAGCCGTAGGCGCCCGACGCGCCACCGCTGAGGCCCCTCGCGTCATCCGTGAAGCGGTCCTCGAGGTTCTTGTCGGTCGGGTTGTCGAACGAGATCCCCCTGGGCACCTCGCTCGTCACCTCGACGTGGTCCTGCTGGATGATGATCGGCGTCTCGACCTGCTCCTCGAGCGGGACGAGCGGCGTGTCCTTGAGGTCGCGCTCGCGCTCCTCCTCGACCTTGGGCGGCTCGACCGCGTGCGAGACCTGGATCAGCTTCGGCTCCTGCGCGGCGGGCGACGCGATGATGATCGTCGCCAGGACGAGCAGGATCGCCACGTGGACCAGGGCCGAGATCCCGTAGGAGGTGCCCATGACGGCCGCGAGCCGCTGGCGCAGGCGCGCGCGCAGGGTGACCTCGTCGAGCGCGAGGTCGTGGACGTCGTCGGGGTCGTCCTCGTAGTAGCCCTCGGGCGCCGGCGTGTGCTTCTTCATGGCTGACCTCCGTCTGTTTCACTCGCCGCCGCGGAGCGGAGTTCCCTCGAGCCCGGCGACGCGCCGAAGCTCCTCCGGGGTGGCCGCGCGGCGGCGGAGCCGCGGGTGATCCGTGTGCGTGGCGTCCACGTCCACGACCGTCGGGGGGTCGTCGTGCACGTGCGTCCAGCGCGTGTCGTCCGCCGCGGGGAGGCGCATGGAGACCCCGCGCGCCTCCAGCGGGGAGACGAGCAGGAGCTGCGACGTGCCGTCCTCGCGCAGCCGCAGGGCATGGACGGCCTCGCGCAGCGGGGCCACGACCAGGCGCTCGCCCTCGTGCACCTCGGTCGTGATCGTCAGGGCGTCCGCCCGCAGCTCGACCGGGTGGGACAGCCGCGGGCGAGGCCAGGACGGGCGTTGCACGACCGCGGGGTCGGGGGGCGGCGGCCCGTGGAGCACGAGCGCGGGCCTCGCGCCCCGCTCGGCCCGTCCCGCCTCGAGCCCGACGAGCAGGCCGGCGAGCGCGGCGAGCGCGGCGAAGGTGGCGGTGATCGCGAGCCTGCCCTCGGCCGGGGCCTCGCGGGCGGGCAGGGCCTCGCCAGGCGCCCAGCGCGACCGGCGCGCGTGCCGGGGTCGGACCACGCCGCGCTCGGCGCAGCCCGTCGCCGCGCAGCGCCCGTGCTCGCGGCGGCAGGCCGCGTGCTGGGGCGCGAGGCAGGCGGCGCAGAAGGCGGCCTCGTCGCGGGTCAGCGCGTCGTGGCAGTACGTGCAGCGCAGGGCGGGCTTCACGGCTACTCCTCGCCGGCGCGCACGTAGCCGCGCCGGGGGCGCAGACAGGTCTGCAGCGTCATCAGGGCGAGCGCCGTGCTCTCGACCCGCCCGCCGGGGCCGCAGGTCGGCCCGGGGTCCCAGGAGCCGGCCTCGCAGCCCTCCGAGCTCTCGCGGGAGAGGAGGGCGCCCTGCACGGCGCGCTCCCAGGCCTTCCACGCCGCCCCGCCGAGCTGGTAGCTGGTGCCCATGCTGGCGTGCGCCGTGCAGAGGTCGTCGGGCGCCACGTCGAGGGCCAGGACGCGGCCCATCTCGCGCAGGCCGGGCGTCGAGCGGCGCTCTCCGGCGTAGATCCGAGCCAACCCGCCCAGCGCCGCCGCGCAGCGCGCCGGGTCGTGAGTCGGACGGGCGAGGTCGTTCGGGCTGGTGCGGCGCTCGAGCCAGGCCTGGGCCCGGACGAAGGCGCCGTCGGGGACGTCCAGCCCGGCCGTGCGCGCGGCCTTGAGCGCGAGCACGCCGCGCACCGTCTGCAGGAGCCCGGCCGGACCGGGGTCGCCCTGCGACCAGCCGCCGTCCGGGGCCTGGAGCGCGAGGGTCGCCCTCGTCGCGCGCTCGACCTCGCGCTTGAGCGTGAAGTCGCGCGAGAGGCCGTAGGCCTCGCCGAGGGCGAGCGTCGCCTGCAGGTGGTCGTCGAGCCAGGCAGGGTGCTGGCCGGCCGTCCCCATGAAGACGCCGTTCTCGCCCAGGCGCGCGCGCAGCCACCTGAGGCCGCGCATGATCGTCGCCTTGCGCGTGCCGAAGCGGTGCGTCTGGCCCGTCTCGAAGAAGGCCAGGAGCACGGTCGACGTCAGGTGCACGTCGCGACGAGCGTCGCCCGTCGAGGGCGTGCAGGGCGCGTCCTCCTTGCAGCGGGTCCCCCAGGCGTCCGGGGCCCAGCGGCCTTCGGGGGCCTGGTGACGGGTGAGCCACGCGCCGGCCGAGGGTGACTCGATCGTCATGCACTGGGACTCCGACACCCCGTCGAGCGCGAACGACGCGCGCCGGTCCGGCTCGGCTTCGCTCGTGGACGGAGACGGCGGCGGGAACAGGGCCTCGGCGCGCCGGATCAGGTCGACGAGCTCGCGCCGCAGCCCGTGCGGGTGGTCGCCCTGCGCGTCCTCGGCCCAGCCGCGCGCGCGGGCGAGCGTCACGCCCTCGGGCGCGTCGCCGCGGAGGCGCAGGCCGAACGCCGCCACGGCCGTGGCGAAGCGCAGGTCGGCCGGCGCCGCGTCGAAGCCGCGCCGGTCATCGGCGATCGGGGAGGCCGTCTCCTGCGCCGTCTCGCCCTCGGGCGGCTTCCAGCGCACGCGGAGCGTCCCGAGCGGCCCGGCGCCGGGCCGCGGCTCGACCTCGTAGAGCGCCGTGACGCCGTGGCCGGCGCCGACCTCGCCCGCGTCCTTCTTGTCGTCGCGGAAGTCGCGGCTCTCGAGGCGGCGGTTCTCGTAGCCCACGAGGCGCCAGCGGGCCACGCGCGCGGGGTCCCAGGCCACCTGGACCTTCACGTCCCTGGCGACGGTGACGAGCGTCCCGTGGAGCTGCTCGACGAGGACGCGGCGCGCCTCGCGCTCGGAGTCGATGTAGGCGTAGTGGCCGTCGCCCCGGTTCGCCAGGCGCTCCATGGTCTGGTCGGCCCTGCCGCCCATGTCGAAGCCGAGCACGGTGAGGAGCACGCCCGAGCGCGCCTTCTCGGCGATCAGGGCCTCGAGGTCCGCGCGGCTCGTCGGCCCGACGTTCCAGTCGCCGTCGGTGAGCAGGAGCACGCGGTTGGTGCCGCCGGGGACGAAGTGGTCGACGGCCGTGCGGTAGGCCAGGGCCAGGCCGGCGCCGCCGTTCGTCGAGCCGCCGGCCTCGAGGCGCTCGATCGCCCGCAGCACCGGCCCCGGGTCGGCGCAGGAGGTCGACGGCAGGACCAGCCCCGAGGCGCCGGCGTAGACGACGATCGCCACGCGGTCCTGCTCGCCCAGGCGCCGCACGAGGAGCTCGAGGGCGCGCTTCACCAGCGGCAGGCGGTTGGGCGCGCGCATGGAGCCCGACACGTCGATCAGGAACACGAGGTTCGAGGGCGGCCGGACGGCGACCTCGCGCGCCTTCAGGGCCACGCGCACGAGCCGCCGCGCGGGCGCCCAGGGCGCCGCGGCGACCTGCGCGCGGAGGGCCAGCGGGCAGGGGTCGTCCGCGGCCGGCGGCGCGTCGTCGTAGGGGAAGTAGTTGACGAGCTCCTCGACGCGCACCGAGGCCGGGTCGGGCCGGCTGCCGCGCAGGAGGTGCTGGCGCACGAGCGCGTAGGAGGCGGTGTCGACGTCGACGGCGAAGGTCGAGAGCGCCCCGTCGCCCTCGGCCGTGACGAAGCCGTCGGCGCCGGCGCGCGGGTCGGGGGCCGCGCGCTCGGGGCCGGCGCCGTGAGGCGTGGTCGTGCCGCCGCCGTAGCGCGAGCCGTAGGCGCCCGCGGCGCCGCCGCCGATGCCGAACGCGTCCGCGACCTCGCCGAGGCCGTCGCCCCCGCGGGGGACCTCCGCGGTGACCTCGACCTCCTCCTCGAGGATGATGATCGGCTCCTCGCAGCGGTCCTGAAACGGCGCCGTCGTCGGCGCATCCGTCCTCCGCGGCGTCGCCGCCGGCGCGGGTGAGGTCGCCTCCCTCCCGCAGCCGACCAGGGCCGTCAACGTCGCGACCCACAGGACCCGACAGACCGCTCGCCGCATGGCCGCCTCCTCCGAGTTGCCGTTTTGGCAAGTCGGTCACCCGCGGCGAGGCGCGAGAGTTCCGAGGACCCAACATGGAGTGCCGGAGGACACGGAGAGGAAGGACGGAGAGAGAGAGAGAGAGAGAGGAAGGCGAAGTGGGAGGGGAGGTCTCTGCTCCTCTCTCTCCGTGTCCTCCGTGCACTCCGTGGTTGGCCCTCCGGAACGCACGCAGGCGCGCGCGTCAACGACGCGCGCGCCTGCCGAGAGGCGACCAACCAGCCGGGCGGCTTACTGCTGCTCGGCCCGCTCGTAGCGGTAGTAGATCTCCAGCGTCAGAGCGTTGATCGCCGTCGTGTAGACGCGCCCGGCCGCGAGGGCCCACTCGCACACCGGGTCCCACGAGCCGTCCTCGCACCCGCGCTGCCGCTGCCGCGGCAGGAGCGACTGCTGCATGGCCTTGTTCCAGTCCTTCCAGCGGTCGCCGCCGACCTGGAACATGGCGTAGGTCCCGTAGTACCAGTAGTACATGTTGACCTTGCGGTAGTTGTTCGGGTCGGTCCAGGTGGGCGGGTTGTCGGCCAGGATCTTGGCGCCCTTTCGGATCGCGTCCTCCGACCGGCGCTCACCGGTGAAGATGCGGCAGATCACCGACACGGCCGTCATGCACGGCGTCAGGTCGTACTTGCCGTCGTTCGGCCCGAGGAACGACGACCCGCCGCCGGGCGTCTCGTAGCCGACGTTGCCCTCGCTGTCGGTCGCGCGGATGAACCAGTTGCGCGCGCCGTCGAACGCCGCGTCGGGGACCTCGAGGCCGGCCGTCTTGCCCGCCTTGAGGGCGAGCACGAACCAGCCCGTCGACGAGGTGTCGTTGCGGCCCGAGCGCACGCCGTACTTCCAGCCGAGGCCGGGGTTCTGCGAGTCGACGCAGAACTTGACCGCCTGCTCGGCGTAGCGCTTGAGCGTGAAGTCGCGCGAGACCGCGTAGGCCTCGCACAGGGCCATGGTCGCGATCGAGTGGTTGTAGATCGACTCGCCGTGGCCCGGGTCGTAGCCCACCGACCCGTCGGCCGACTGCTGCTTCTTCAGCCAGTTCAGGCCCTTGTTCACGGTGGACTTGAACGTGCCGAAGCGGTGCGTGTGGCCGTTGCCGAGGAAGGCGAGGAGCGCGAGCGACGTGATGCCCACGTCGTAGTGCGAGTTGCCCGCCTCGGTGCCGGGGCCCGAGCAGCGGGGCCCACGGCTGCAGTTCTGCTGCCAGCCGGCGGCGTCCCAGCGGCCGTCGGCCGACTGATGGAACTTGAGCCAGCGCAGCGCCGCGGTCACGGCGCTCTCGGTGCCCTCGCTGCCGCCCTCACGGGCGAGCGAGCCCTTGCCCCAGCGCTGGCCGTAGGCGCCCGCCGCGCCGCCGCCGACGCCGTAGGCATCCACGACCGAGGTCGAGTCGAGGTTCTTGTTCGAGAGGTTCGAGAGGTCCGTGCCCTTGGGCACGTCCTGCGTGACCTCGACCTCCTCCTCGAGGATGATGATCGGCTTCTCGACCTGCTCCTCGGCCTCGATCTTGGGGGTCTTCTCCATGTCCCGCTTGAGCTCTTCGTCGTACTCCTGCGGCTTGACCTCCCGCTTGGCGATGACGACGGCCTCCTTCTCGGCCGGCGGCGACGAGATGATGATCGCGGCCAGGATGAGCAGGATGCCCACGTGCACCAGGACGGAGATCCCGTAGGACGTGCTGAAGATCGCGATGAGCTTGTTGCGGAGCTGCTCCTTGGTCTGGAGCTCGAACTCCTCCTCCTCGCCGACCTCGCCCTCGTCCTCGTAGTACTCCTCGTCGTCGTCCGCCTTGCCCTTGCCCATGGGACTCCTCCAGGCTGTCGCTGGAGGGTGAGTCTAGTCGGGGCATTGCCAAAAAGTCAAGCCCGCCCCGGACGGCTCCGTCACGGAATTGCAAGACGGGCAAGCCGGCCCTGCAAGCCTCTCAACGACGCTGGGTTACGTCAGTTGCCGGGGGCTGGAAGGAACACCAGGACGTGGGCGTCGGCCCGCGCCTTCTTGATGAAGGCGTCGCGCCGCTTCTCCCACACCTCTTCCTTGAGCTCGAGCTCGAGCCGCTCCTGCACCTCCTCGAGGGGGAGGACGCCGCGCTCCTGGCGGTCGACGAGGAGCAGCAGGTGGAGCGCGCGGACGGGGCCAGGGCGCACGGAGCCGGAGGTCTCGACGACCTCGCTCAGCTCGCCCACCGCCATCGACCCCACGCGCGAGGGCACGGGCGGGAAGAGGCCCGCCTGGTGCAGCCCGTGGGCGGGGATGACCTCCTCGCGGTCGACGACGAGGCCCATGGAGTAGGTCCGCTGGGCGTGCTCGAAGGCCAGCTCGCCCGCGTCGAGCTTCGCGCGCAGCTCCGCGGCGAAGGCGCGCGCGTCCCACTCCTTGTCGCGGATCCTCTTGCGCAGGTCCGCCGGGAGGTGACGCAGGCTCATCGCGTCCTCGAGCGGGTCGAGGTAGAGCACGATCTGGCGCAGGCGCACCTCGCCCGGCCGCTCGAACTCGGCCCGGCGGGTCTCGTACTGGTGGCGGATCTCGGTCGGCGTGATGAAGATCTCGCGCGAGACGTTCGTGAGGAGCAGCTTGGTGATGTGCAGGTTCGAGCGCTTGCGCTCGACGAAGTACTCGTAGGGGACGTCGATCCGCCGGAGCGCGTCGCGCAGGCCGTCGATCCCGCCCGGCTGGCGCTCGGCCATGCGGGCGATCTCCAGGTTGAGCCGCTCCTCGTCGCTGCTCGTCAGCTCGACCTTGGCCTCCCTGGCCTTGTGGATGAGGACCTTCTGGGCGATCAGGCCCAGCTCGCCCTTCTCCACGCCCTCGTGGAGGATCGCGCGGCGGAACTCCTGCCGCTCGCGCGAGTCGCCGCGCGGCAGGTCGTGGTAAGCGGGGTGCAGGCGGCAGGCGAGCTCGAGCTCGCGCAGGGTGATCGGCTCGCCCTCGACGATCGCGACGATCGCGTCGGCCCAGGCGGGCTCCTGCGCGCGGGCCGGGGCGGGGGCGCCGGCCGCGAGGGCGAGGGCGAGGGCGCAGGCGTGGAGGAGGCGGGCGTTGATCACGACGTCCGTGGGCTCTCGCTGCGCCGGCGGGGACGCCGGCGCCACGGGTTTCACTCTAGCAGACCCGAGCACCTGCGCTCGCCCGGGGACATGTCCCCACGCGGTCCACAGGCCGTCCACGGGCGCCTGAACGTCGCCCGACGCCTTCCCCACAATCCAGGCCGGGCGTCGACCCGGGCCTGTCGGGGCGGGAGACTACAACGGCTCATGGCCGCGAGGCCCGCCACGACGGCGGGAGACGCGGCCGCCCCTGGAAGGCCCCCCTCGAAGGCCCCCTCGAACGCGTCGGCGGTCAGGACCATGCACGCGAGCGACTTCGTCCACCTCCACGTCCACTCCGACTACAGCCTCCTCGACGGCGTGGCGCGGATCCCCAAGCTCGTCAAGCGGACGCGCGAGTGCGGGCAGAAGGCGATCGCGCTCACGGACCACGGGACCGTCTCGGGGATCGTCTCCTTCTACAAGGACGCGCAGAAGGCCGAGGTGAAGCCGATCCTCGGCTGCGAGGTCTACATGTCGCTCGGCGCGATGACCGAGCGCGCCAAGGGCTACCACCACCTGACGATCCTGGCGAAGGACGACGCCGGCTGGAAGAACCTCTCGCGGCTCTCGTCGGTGGCCAACCTCGAGGGCTTCTACTTCCGCCCGCGGATCGACTGGGACACGCTCCTGCGCCTGAAGGAGGGGCTGATCGTCCTCTCGGGCTGCCTCAAGGGGCCGATCTCGGAGCCGCTGATCGCCGGCGACCACGCGCGCGCGCGCGAGGTCGCCATCCGCTTCCGCGACGTGTTCGGCGAGGACTTCTACCTGGAGGTCCAGCCGAACTCGATCCCGGAGCAGGCGGTCGTCAACGAGGGGCTGGGCAAGCTCTCGAAGGAGCTGGGGCTCAAGCTCGTCGCCACGTGCGACCTGCACTACATAGACCCCCAGGACGCGCCGGCGCAGGAGGTGCGCATCTGCATCGCGTCGGGCAAGACGATCTCCGACCCCAGCCGCCTGCAGATGAAGGAGGACTTCTTCTTCCGCAGCACCGAGCAGATGGCGTCGTCGTTCCGCGACTGGCCGCAGGCGATCCTGGCCACGCGCGAGATCGCCGAGAAGGTCTCGGTCTACGACCTCCTGCCCGGGACGAAGAACAAGTACTTCCTGCCGATCTTCGTGCCGCCCGACGGCTCGGAGCCGCGGGCCTACTTCGCCGCGCAGTGCGAGGCGGGGCTCATCCGCCGCTACGGCGCGACGCCCACGAAGGAGCAGCGCGAGCGCCTCGACTACGAGAAGGAGGTCATCGAGCGGCTCGGGTTCATCAACTACTTCCTGATCGTCGCCGACTTCATCGACTGGGCGCGCACGCACGAGTGCGCCGTCGGCCCCGGCCGCGGCTCGGCCGCGGGCTCGATCGTGGCCTACTGCCTGGGGATCACCGACATCGACCCCCTGCGCTACGACCTGCTGTTCGAGCGGTTCCTCAACCCGTCGCGCGTCACGATGCCCGACATCGACGTGGACTTCTGCGAGTCGAACCGCCCGCGCGTGATCGACTACGTGCGCGAGAAGTACGGCGCCGAGAACGTGTGCCAGATCGTCACCTTCGGCACGCTCAAGCCCAAGGCGGTGATCAAGGACGTCGGGCGCGTGCTCGAGCTGCCCTTCGCCGAGGTCGACCGGATCAGCAAGTTCATCCCCGACGGGCCGAAGCTCAAGTCGCTCGACCAGGCCTTCTCCGAGTCGCCCGAGCTGGCGCAGCTCAGGGGCGACCCGCGCTACACGAAGCTGTTCGAGATGGCGCTGGCGCTCGAGGGGGTCAACCGCCACGCGGGCAAGCACGCCGCCGGCGTCGTGATCTCGGACACCAACCTCTACGAGCGCATCCCCCTCATGCAGGTCAAGGGGGACAAGACGACGCAGTTCACCATGATGGAGGTCGAGGAGGTCGGCCTCCTCAAGATGGACTTCCTCGGCCTGCGCACGCTCACGCTGATCGAGGACACGCTGCGCCTGCTGCGCAAGCGCGGGGTCGAGCTCGACCTCGACCACGTGCCGCTCGACGACAAGGCCACCTACGAGCTCCTCAGCCGCGGCGAGACGGCCGGCGTGTTCCAGCTGGAATCGTCGGGGTTCAGGAAGCTCCTCAAGGAGGCCAAGCCCGACCGCTTCGAGGACATCATCGCGCTGATCGCGCTCTACCGGCCGGGCCCGCTCGGCTCGAAGATGGACCAGCAGTTCATCGACACGAAGCACGGCCGCGAGCCGCTCAAGTTCCTCACCCCGCTCCTCGAGCCGATCCTCGGCGAGACGTACGGCTGCATCCTCTACCAGGAGCAGGTCATGCGGATCGCCAACCAGATCGCCGGCCTGTCCATGACGGACGCCGATGCCCTGCGCAAGGCCATGGGCAAGAAGAACGCGGCGCTCATGGAGAAGTACCGCCCGAAGTTCATCGAGGGCTTCGTGGCCAAGGGCGCGGCGTCGGAGATCGCGCAGCAGGTGTGGGACCAGATCGCGTTCTTCGCCGAGTACGGTTTCAACAAGTGCGTTTCAAAGAACACGACGATCGTCGACGCGACGACCGGGGAGCGGACGACGGTCGGGGAGCTCTACGAGCGGCTGCGCCCCTTCACCATCCATGCCCTCGGCGAGGACTGGAGGCTCCAGCCGAGGCGGGTGCTCGATGTCGTGCCGAACGGGAAGAAGTCCGTCCTCGAGCTCCGCACCAGGCAAGGGAAGCGGATCGTCGCGACTGGCAACCACCCATTCCGCGTCCTGGGCGGCTGGAAGAACCTCGAGGAGCTCGAGGCAGGAGAGCTCATCGCCGCGCCCAGGCGGCTCGAGGCGACGTCGGTGACGAGCTGGTCCCGTCACGAGCTGATCGCGCTGGGTGGGCTCCTCTCCGAAGGCAATCTGTGCCACCCGAGCTGCCTCTACTTCTACAGCAACGACGAGCGCCAGGCGCTCGACTTCGCGAGCGCGGCGAACGAGTTCCCAGGGACCCACGCGCGCGTTCGCCTCAGGAAGGGACGCCAGTACGAGGTCTGCGTCAGCAGCGGCGAGCGCGGCCATGAGGTCCCGTGGAACAAGGGACACTCCGGCGGCGCCGCCGTCCTCGCACGGCCCAGGCGCCGCTCCGGCGCCTTCAAGTGGGCCGAGCGACTGGGCCTCCTCGGGAAGCGCGCGACCGAGAAGGCCGTGCCCCGAGAGGTGTTCACCCTCCGCGACGCAGACGTCGAGCTGTTCCTGGGGCGCCTCTGGGCGGGGGACGGCTTCATCGCCAACGCGACCAACTCCACGCCCTACTACGCCACTTCGTCCTTGCAGCTCGCCCGTGACGTGCAACTCCTGCTGCTGCGCCTGGGGGTGATCAGCGGCATCCATGAGAAGCGGTTCAAGTACCGCGGCGGGACCAAGGTGGGGTACACGGTCCACCTCCTGGGTGAGGGCTCGCGGGAGACCTTCCTGGAGCGTGTCCTTCCGCACTGCTTCGGGCGTGAGGCGCAGAGCGCCCAGCTGAGGACCTACCTGGCCGGGGTAGAGCGCCGCATGGTGTCCAAGGACACGGTGCCGCTCGAGGTTCGGCGCTGGATCGATGAGGAGAGGCTGGCACGCGGGCTCACCTGGGCGCAGGTAGCGTCTGGCGCGGATGTGTCCATCGAGGACCTGCGGGCGGCCCGGAATCCGCAGAAGCGTGGGTTCCGGCGCGAGTTCGTCGAGCGACTCGCGAAGTTCTTCGCCTCCGAGCGCCTGCGCGCCCTCGCCACCTCCGACGTCTTCTGGGACGAGGTCGTCTCGATCACGCCCGCGGGCGAGGAGGAGACGTTCGACCTGACCGTCGAGGGCGACCACAACTTCGTCGCCGACGGCCTGATCGTGCACAACTCGCACTCGGCGGCGTACGGCCTCGTGACGTACAGGACGGCCTACCTCAAGACCCACTACCCGGCCGAGTTCATGGCCGCGACGCTCACCTCGTTCTCGGGCGACACCGACAAGCTGCTCGAGTACAAGGCCGAGGTCGAGCGCATGGGGATCGCGCTCGTGCCGCCCGACGTGAGCCAGAGCGACGAGACCTTCGACGTCCGCGACGGGAAGATCGTCTACGGCCTGGGCGCGATCAAGGGGCTGGGCGAGGGCGCGGTCGCGGAGGTGGTCAAGGCGCGGCGCAAGGTGGGCGGCTTCAGGTCGATCTTCCAGTTCTGCGAGGAGGTCGACCACAAGGCGCTGAACAAGTCGCTCCTCGAGCCGCTGGTCAAGGCGGGCGCGTTCGACACGACCGGGGCGAAGCGGCGCCAGCTCTTCGAGGTGGTCGACCAGGCCCTGC
This sequence comes from Planctomycetota bacterium, assembly GCA_023954375.1. GTDB lineage: Bacteria > Planctomycetota > J058 > J058 > J058 > JAMLIC01. Next base: position 15,297 of record JAMLIC010000003.1, on the reverse strand, counting down.
AGATGGGCATCCAGGAGCAGAAGGACCGCCTGTCGCAGCAGACGAGCCTCTTCGGCGGCGACCTGGGCGGCGGCAAGCAGGACCTGGCGGCGATCGAGGCCGGGCTCCTGCCCAACGTCCCCGAGTGGAAGGACTCGGAGCTGCTGGCCTTCGAGCGCGAGGCGCTGGGCTTCTTCCTCACGCGCCACCCGCTCGACCCGCACAAGGAGACGCTCCAGCGCTTCGCCACGGCGAAGACGGCCGAGCTGGCGGCGCTGGGCGACAAGGCCGAGGTGACGGTCGGCGGCATGATCGTCGGCGTGCGCACGCTGCTGGACAAGAAGGGCAACACGATGGCCTTCCTGACCATCGAGGACTTCTCCGGCAAGTGCGACGCGGTGATCTTCGGCAGCACCTACGGCGACGTGCGGCAGCACTGCGTGCAGGACAACGTGATCTTCATCCGCGGCAAGGTGTCGACGAACCGCGAGCCGCCGTCGGTGATCGTCGACAAGATCCTGCCGGCGAGCGAGGCGTCGGGGCAGCTCCGCGTGTCGGTGCAGGCGGAGCTCGTGCTCGAGGAGACGACGCAGGACATGCTCAAGCGCTTCCGCGAGGTGCTCCTGCAACACCGCGGCAACGACGCCGTCTACTACTCCTTCCGCCGCCAGGCCGACCAGTCGGTGGCCGGGCCGTTCCGCGTCGGCTCGCACTTCCGGGTCAAGGGGAGCGACGCCCTCCGCGACGACCTGCTGGCCGTGCTCGGCCCGTCGACCCAGGTGCGGATCGGCGCGGCGCTGTGACGGTCGTCCGTCACACGCAGATGTCGCACACGCCGTAGCCCTCGACCGCCACCGGCCGGTCGCGCTCGGCGTTGACGATGCACAGGAACCCGAACGGCTCCTTCGAGCCCGCCGGCGCGCCGAACTGGTGCGGGTCGCCGGGCGCCACGTAGACGACGTCGCCGACACCGACCTCGTGGCGCGCCTCGCCGATCAAGACGACCCCGCGCCCTCGCACGACGTAGACCACGTGCTCGTGCTCGTGGCGCTCGTAGGTGGTGAAGCCCCCCGGGGCGACCTCGAAGTAGCGCAGGTGGAAGCGCGGCGACTCGCCGCGCTTCCCCACGAGCTCGCGCCGGGTCACGCCGCGGTAGGTCTCGGTCGTGGGCTTGTAGGGCTCGAGCGGGACGCCGGCCCACGTGAAGCCGTCGCCCCTGCGGAGGACCTTGCTGACGTTGCCCTGGGGGACGTCGCCGCTCACAGCGCCCAGGCGGTCGTCGGCGGCGCGGCGAGCCGCCGCGCGGCGCGCCCCTCGGGCCCGTCGGGCTCGCGCTCACCGGCGGCGACGAGCAGGGCGAGCTGCAGGCCGCGGGCCAGCGTGGTCGCCGCCCGGCGCGCCTCGACCGGCGGCGCGCCCTGGGACATCGCCGAGAGGTGCTCCTCCGCGAGCGCGAGGCGGCGCGCGCCCTCGTCGCGCGCCGCGGCCAGCCCGGCCGCGGTCGAGCCGTCGAGGAGGGCGCGCCCGCGGGCGAGCACGGGGGCGAGCGCGCCCTGCCGCGTCACGCGCACGAGGTCGAGCGCCAGGACGTTCGTCGTGCCCTCCCAGATCGGCAGCACCTGCGCGTCGCGCAGCACGCGGGCCAGGGGCCAGTCCTCGATGTAGCCGTTGCCGCCGAGCGCCTCGAGCGCCTCGGAGACGGCCGCCACGGCCAGCTTGCCCGTGAACAGCTTCACCAGCGGCGTGAGCGCCCTGAGGCGCTTGCCGGCGTCCGGATCGCCCGCGTCCGCCTCGTCGATCGCCTGCACGGCGTCGAGGACCAACGCGAGGGCGCCCGCGTACTCGGCCTCGAGGCCGTCGAGCGCCGCGCGCGCGAGCGCATGGTCGATCACGCGCTTGCCGAAGGCGACCCGCCGCTCGGCGTAGGCGCGCGCCTCGAGGACGCCGCGGCCGATCACGCCGCAGGAGACGACGGCGTTGTAGAGGCGCGACAGGTTGAGCATCTGCGCCATGTGCTTGAACCCGCCGTCGATCGCGCCGACGAGCGCCGCGGGCGCCGCGTCGAGCGTGACCTCGCCCGTGGGCATGGTCCGCGTGCCGAGCTTGGGCTTGAGGCGCTCGATCCGGAACTGCCCCGGCCCCTGCCGCTCGCGCTCGAGCAGGAACAGCCCCAGGCCGGCCGTGCCGGCGGCCGCCCCCTCGGGGCGCGCCAGCGCCAGGATCCGCTCGGCGTCGACGTTGCTGCAGAACCACTTCTCGCCCGTGAGCGCCCAGCCCGCCGGCGTCTCGCGGGCGACCGTCTCCGAGGCGCCCACGTCCGAGCCGCCGGCCTTCTCGGTCAGGAACATGGCGCCCGTGCAGCGCGGGTCGCCCTCGCCGAAGGTCAGCCGCGGCACGTGCACCTTCGCCAGGGCCGGGTCGACCTGCTCGAGGACGCGCGCGACGCCGTCGGTCATGCACACGGGGCACAGGACGCCGCTCTCGCCCATGCCGAACAGGAGCGTGCGCAGGAAGCCGACCCGGTGGGCGACCCCCTGCGCGCGCGCCTCGGGGTCGTACTTCACGCCGACCAGGCGGAACTTGCGGTAGGCCAGGTCCTCGAGGCGCCGGTAGGCGGGGTGGTAGACGACCTCGTCGACGCGGCGCCCCTGCGGGTCGCGCGGGCGCAGCGTGGGCGGTGTCCGGTCGGCCTCGGCGCCGAGCAGGTCCACCTCGTCGGCCGCGGCCGCGCCGACCTCGGCGAGCGACGGCTCGGCCGCCTCGAAGTGCGGGCCGAGCGACCGGGCGGCGGCGCGCCGCAGCACCTCGTCGCGGGCCCAGAAGCTGGTGCGGTCGGTCTCGGGGACGTGGCTCACGCGAGGTCCTCCCCCGTCGCGCGGACGGGCACGATGAAGATCTTGCCGTCGCCGATCCGGCCCGTGCGGGCCGTCCGGCAGATCGCCTCGACGATCCGCTCGCGGTCGAAGTCCGACGCGACGAACTCGAGGCGCACCTTGGGCAGGAACGTGATCTCGTACTCCGAGCCCTCGTAGAGCTCGAGGTGGCCCTTCTGCCGGCCATAGCCGCGGCACTCCGTCACCAGGAGGTCCTGCACCGGCAGGGGCGCCAGCGCCGCCAGGACGTCGTCGAGCCGGAACGGCTTGATGAACACCGTGAAGTGCTTGAGCAGGGCCGCGCTCATGGCCAGGCAGGATACCTAACCCCCCGGCTCGGGTAACCTGGGCCTCCTTCCCCTCGTCCGGAGGACGCCATGCGCGCCCTGTCGCTCGCGATGCTGCTGCTCACCACGCCCGGCCTGGCCCTCGCCGGCGGCCCGCCGCCCACCCCGAAGGAGCCCGTCAACGAGACGCTCCACGGCCAGCCGATCGTCGACCCCTACCGCTGGCTCGAGGGCGACGAGAAGGGCGACGTCACGCCCCGCGTCGCGGCCTGGACCGACGCGCAGAACGCCCACACGCGGGCCGTGCTCGACGCCCTCCCCGGCCGGGCGAAGGTCGAGGCGCGCCTGCGCGAGCTCATGGAGGTGGGCTGGGTGGGCGCGCCGACCGCCGCCGGGCCCTGGTACTTCAACCGCGAGCGGACGGGCGCCCAGGACCAGCCGGTGCTGTACGTCCGCAAGGGGCTCCAGGGCGAGCCGCGCGCGCTGATCGACCCCAACGCCCTCGACGCGAAGGGGCTGGTGTCGCTCGACTGGTTCTCCCCCGCCCCCGACGGGTCGCTCCTGGCCTTCGGGCTGTCGCGCGCGGGCGACGAGAACTCGACCCTGCACCTCCTCGACGTGGCCACCGGCCGGTGGCTCGCCGACGAGGTCCCCAACAAGGCCGGCAGCGTCGGCTGGCTGCCCGACGGGCGGCGGTTCGTCTACTCGCAGCTCCGCGACCCGAAGGACGCCTACTCGCGCCGGATCCGCCTGCACGAGGTCGGGCGGCACCACCGCGAGGACCCGATCCTCGTCGAGCAGCACGACACGACCTGGGGCCCGTTCGCCTACCCCAGCCGCGACGGCCGCTGGCTGATCGTCGGCTACTACACGAGCACGCGCACCAACGACCTGTGGGTCGTCGACCTCGACCGCTACCTGCGCGAGGGCGAGCTCGTGCGCACGGACGTCCTCGTCGGCCAGGACGCCAGCGCCCACGGGTCCGTCGACGGCGACACGCTCCTCCTGCAGACGACCCTCGACGCGCCGCGCGGGCGCGTGTTCGCGGTCGACCTCACCCGGCCCGAGCGCGCGCGCTGGCGCGAGGTCGTCCCGCAGCCCGAGCGCGCCGTGATCCAGCGCGCGCACCTCGGACGAGGCGTCCTGGCCGTGCAGCTCCTCGAGGACGCGCGCACCCGCATCGAGCGCTACACGCCCGCGGGCGAGGCGCTCGGGGCTCTGGAGCTGCCGGGGATCGGCACGGCCAGCCTGGTCGCGTCGGACGACCGGACGGAGGCGTTCGTCAGCTACACGAGCTTCAACGAGCCGCCCTCGATCTACCGCGTCGACCTGCTCACGGGCGAGCGCGCCCTCTGGCGCCGCCCCGACGTGCCCGTCGACCCGTCGACGGTCGAGGTCAAGCAGGTCTGGTACCCCTCGAAGGACGGGACGCGCGTCAGCATGTTCCTCGTCCACCGGAAGGGGCTCGCGCCGAAGGGCGACCTCCCGGTGCTCCTCTACGGCTACGGCGGGTTCAGGAACAGCATGACGCCCTCGTTCAGCGCCACGCTGTTCCCCTGGTTCGAGGCGGGCGGCGTCTACGCCGTCCCGAACCTGAGAGGCGGCGGCGAGTACGGCGACGCCTGGCACCGGGCCGGCACGCTCGGCCAGAAGCAGAACACGTTCGACGACTTCATCGCCGCGGCCGAGTGGCTGGTCGCCAACCGCTACACGCGCCCCGAGCGCCTGGCGATCGCCGGCGGCAGCAACGGCGGCCTGCTCACCGGCGCCGCGCTCGTGCAGCGCCCCGACCTGTTCCGGGCGGCGATCTCGTCGGTGCCGCTCCTCGACATGCTCCGCTACCACCGCTTCCTCATGGCCCGCTTCTGGGTGCCCGAGTACGGCTCGGCCGAGGACGAGGCGGCGTTCGCCTGGCTCAAGGCCTACTCGCCCTACCACCACGTGAAGGCCGGTGTGCGCTACCCGGCCGTGCTCCTGACGGCCGGCGAGAACGACGCGCGCGTCCACCCGCTGCACGCCCGCAAGATGGCCGCCGCCCTCCAGGCCGCCACGGCCAGCCCGCCCGGCGAGCGCCCGGTGCTCCTGTGGGTCGACCGCGAGGGCGGCCACGGCGCGGGGAAGCCCTTGTCCCTGCGCGTGCGCGACGTCGCCGACCAGCGGGTGTTCCTCATGTGGCAGCTGGGCATGCTCCCGCCGCCTTGACGTCCGGCCGCCCGGCCGGCTCGAATGGCGCCATGGACGCCACCCGCGAGAAGCTCCCGCCGCGCAAGGGCGACGCCGACGACCACACCGTCACGGCGGCGCGCTCGCCCACGCGCTGCCCCTACTGCCACGACGCCTGCGGCCCCGACGACCCGCGCGCGACCGTGTGCCAGGGCTGCCTCTCGCGCCACCACGAGGGCTGCTGGCGCGAGGGTGGCGACCGCTGCGCCAGCTGCGGCGGCGGGCGCGCGCTCGCGCCGACCGCGCCCGAGGTGCGCGTGGCGCCGGCCGAGGTCGAGCTCCTGCGGCGGGGGCTCCCGCGCGAGGCGCTCGAGCGGCTGGTCCGCCGGCTCGGCGTGGCCGAGGCCGAGGCCGCGCTCGCCCTCCTGAGCGCCGCCAGCCGCGAGCTCGAGCGGCGCGGCAAGGGGGGCGTGGGCGCGACGGTCGCCCTCGCGACCGCCGTGGTCGTGTGCTTCGCGCTCTTCGTCGGCATGATCGTCGCGCTCGCGGCGATCAAGGCGGGGCACTGACGGCGCCGACCTCCACGGCCTGGCTCACATGGGACACGGAGGCAACGGAGGACAACGGAGGCCACGGAGGGACGAAAGGACGAGACCTCCGTGACCTTCGTGGACCTTCGTCGCCTCCGTGTCCCATGTGAGGCCACACGCTGGACGATCAAGTGACCAGCGCGGTGACGTCAGGCCGGCAGGGCGCGCACGATCGCCTCGAGCTCCTGCACCACCTCGCCCATGCTCTGCGGGCGCTCGGCCGGCTCGCGCTCGAGCGTGCGGCCGATCAGCGTCGCCAGCGGTCGCGGCACCGAGGGGATCCACCGCTCGATCGGCGGCGCGTCCTGGCTGAAGACCTTCTCGATGAACTCGCCGTAGGAGCGCGACTCGAGCGGCAGGTGCCCCGAGAGGCAGTGGTAGGTCGTCGCGCCCCACGAGTAGATGTCGCAGCGCTGGTCGACGTTCTTGGCGCTGCGCACCTGCTCGGGCGGCATGTAGTAGGGCGTGCCCAGCGACTCCCCGTCGGCCGTGATCACCGAGAACGGCGCCCGCTCCAGGTTCTTGGCCAGGCTGAAGCCCTGGAGCTTCGCCCGGCCGTCCGCGCGGCGCACGAGGACGTTGGCCGGCTTCACGTCGCGGTGGATGATCTGCTGCTCGTGGGCGTACTGCAGCGCCTCCGCGATCTGCAGCATGGCGCGCGTCACCTGCGGGCCGGGCAGCGGGCCGCCGCGCTCGCGCAGGAGCTTCTCGAGGCTGTCGCCGTCGACGTGCTCGGTGACGATGTACATCAGCCCGGCCTGCTCGTTGACGTCGTAGAGCTCGACGATGTTCGGGTGCTGCAGACGCCCGCCGGTCTTGGCCTCGCGCAGGAAGCGGCGCATGGCCTTCTGCCCGTCCTCGTCGCCCGCGATCTGGATCGTCTTGAGGACGACCATGCGCCCCATGAGCTTCTGCTGGGCCAGGTAGGTCACGCCGTGGCTGTTGACCTCGAGGCGCTCGACCAGGCGGAAGCCCTCGACGAGGTCCTCCTCGACGTCGAAGCGGTCGAAGCAGCCGACGCACACGAGCTTCCCGCGCAGCTCGCGCCCGCCCTGGCTGCCGAGCGGCTTGCCGCACACCTGGCAGGGGGCGATCGGGTTCTGCTGCGGCGCCACGCTCACCGTCTGGCCGAGCTGCCCCGCCCCCGGCGCCGACCCGGGGGCGCCCCCCGGCCGGCCCCCGGTCATGCTCGGCGGCGGCTGGATCGGCTGGGCCCCGACGGGGCACACCTCGAAGACGACGTTGCCGATCTTGATCCGGTCCCCGACCCGCAAGAGCTGCGCGCCGACGCGCTGGCCGTTGACGAACGTGCCGTTGCGGCTCTGCAGGTCGACGATCCGGCACAGGTCGCCGCGGCACTCCACCGCGCAGTGCTTGCGCGACAGGAGGGGGTCGTCGAAGGCGTACGACGACGCGCCGCTGCGCCCGAGCGAGACGGGCTGGCCGTTCGGGATGGGGAGGACCTGCCCGCTCCCAGGGCCGTGGATGATCCTCAGGTAGACGGCCACCCGCGGCGTCCCTCCGGTGCTCCGCGCCGGGCGGCGCACCCGTCCCGATCGGCGCTCCACCTGGAGCCGGATACGGGCCGCCCCATTATATGCGGGCCGGAGGGCGGGGGAGAGGTCAGCGGGCCGGCTCGAGCTCGAGGGCGTAGACGACGCGCTCGTCCGGGCCCGCCGCGACCGACAGGCGCGCGCCGGCGCGCAGGACGGCCACCCGACCCACGGCCAGCCCGGCGTCGCCGGCCGCCTCGCGGGCGCGCCGCAGGTCGGCCACGACCCCCTCGGGGTCGGCCAGGCGCTCGACGGCGTCGGCCGCCTCGGTCCGGGGCCGCGAGACCTCCACCCGGACGCGCCCCTCGGGGCCGGCCGCCGCCGCGACCCGCACGTCGCCGCGGGCGACCGACAGGGCGTGCTCGAGGACGCGGTCGAGGCCGCGGCCGAGCAGCAGCGGGTCGGCGAGCACGAAGAGGGGGTCGGGGGGGATCGCCACCGACCAGCCCAGCCCCCGCGCCCGGGCGACGGGCCCGTGCATGCGGTCGACCGCCGCGAGCTGCGCCCCCAGCTCGACCGCCTGCCGCGCCACGCGCTCCTGCGCCAGGGCCACGACCTCGATCGCCGCGTCGGCCAGGCGCCGGGCCCGGTCGCTCGAGACGAGGAGCGCCGCCAGCGACCCGGCGGCGGTGAGGAGGCGCCCGACCTCGCCCGCCTCGCGGCCGGGGCCGTCGAGGTAGAGCGCGCCGAGCGGGGCGGCCCCCGGGGCCGGGATCGGGGCGGCGGCGACGCGCCCCCCGACGACGACCTCGCCCGTCGCCGCGCGGGCCAGCGCGTCGCGGTCGACGAGCCCCTCGCCCTGGCCCGAGCGCGCGCGCAGGGCGGCGCGCCCGAGCCCGCGGGTCAGGGGGTGGCGCAGGAACACGATCGCGCGCTCGGCGGCGCCCCCGCGGAGCAGCGCCGCCGCGAGCCCCTCGAGGCCCGAGGCCAGGTCGGAGGCGCCCGCCGCCAGGAGCAGGCCCTCCAGCGGGTCGGTGCGCTCGTCGTCGCCCGACGGGAGCGCCTCGCGCTCGCCCGTCTCGTCGAGCGGGTCCTCCGGCCGCGGCGCCATGCGCCCCGTCACGGGGCGGATGTCGTGCGAGGACCCGCCGCCCTGGAGCCCGACATCCGAGAGGTGCACGCTCGACCCGCCCAGGCGGAAGATCAGGAGGCTCCGCCCGATCCGCACCAGGTCGCCCGAGCGCAGGGGGATCTGCTCGATCCGCTCGTCGTTGACGAACGTCCCGTTGGTGCTGCCGAGGTCCTCGAGGATGTAGCGCTCCCCGTCGAGCGGCGTGACGCGCGCGTGGACGTGGGAGACCTTGGTGTCCTCGTGCAGGGCGAGCTGCGTCGACTTCGCGCGCCCGATCGTCACGGGGCCGTCGAGGACCTTGGCGAACGCCCCCCGGTGCGCACCCTTGACGACGACCAGCTCGGCCATGCCCCCCCCGCTTCCGGGGCGCATTCTAGCGGCGTCGTCGGGGCGGGGGCTCGAGGAGGGCCACGGCCTCGACGTGCCCCGTGTGGGGGAACATGTCGACCGGCTGCACGTGAGCGGCGCGCCAGCCGAGCCGGTCGGCGTGCGCGAGGTCGCGGGCGAGGGCCTCGGGGTTGCAGGACACGTAGACGACGCGCGCCGGCGCGAGCCCGCCGAGGACGACGTCGAGGAGGCCCGGGGGGCAGCCCTCGCGGGGCGGGTCGAGGACGACCGAGGGGAAGGTCCGGCCCTCGTCGCGCAGGCGCCGGGCGGCCGCCTGCGCGCGCTCGGCCACGAACCGCAGGCCGGAGAGGTCGTTCAGGCGCAGGCTGGCCGCCCCGTCGCGCACGGCGGCGGCGCTCTCCTCGACCGCGAGCACCGGGTGGCCGCGGCGGGCGAGCGGGAGCGAGAACAGCCCCACGCCCGAGAACAGGTCGAGCACGGGCGCGCGGTCGTCCGGGACGCGCGCCAGGACGGCGTCCACGAGCAGGGCGGCGGCGCGGACGTTGGTCTGGAAGAAGGCGGCGGGCGAGACGAGGAACCGGGCGCCCGCGACCTCCTCGAGCAGGCGCTCGCGCCCGTGGAGGCGGCGGGTCTCGGGCCCGAGGATGTAGGGCCCCTGGCGCGGGTGGACGTTGTGGTGGACCCCGGTCGGCGGGCGCTCGAGCGCCGCGAGGTCGGTCCCCACGTCGCGGAGCCCGCGGACGCGCTCGTCGCGCGTGACGAGCGTGAGCTGGGTCTGGCCGGTCCCGACGCCAACACGCGCGAGCACGTGCAGGGCGACCCCCGCGGGGACCCGGCGGCGCGCGAGCGCGTCGCGCGCGGCGAAGGCCAGGCGGTTGCCCTCGGGGTCGTGGACCGGGCACTCCTCGACGGGCAGGAGGTCCTGCGTGCCGCGCCGGTAGTGGCCGAGGACCACGCCGCGGCCGCCGGGCGCCGGCCCGACGACGAAGTGGACCTTGGCCCGAAAGCCCCAGGGGCCCGCCTCGTCGGCGGCGCCGGGCGTGGGGAGCGTCGGGCGGACCTCGACGCCGGGCCCGAGGAGGTCGGCCACGAGCCGCTGCTTCAGCCGGAGCTGCTCCTCGTAGGCGACGTGCTGCCAGGCGCAGCCGCCGCACGGGCCGAAGTTCGGGCATGGCGGGCGCACGCGGTGGGGCGACGGCTCGAGCACCGCCACGAGCTCGGCCGGCCCGCCCGGGCGCAGGCGCGCCTGCACGCGCTCGCCGGGGAGCCCGCCGAAGACCCGCACCTCGGCGCCGGTCGCCGCGCGGCCGACGACGTCGCCCTCGAGCGTGGCCCGCTCGAGCCGGACCTCGACGACCTCGCCGCCGCGGCGGGCGGCGGGCAGCTTCCTCGGTCGGCCTCGCGCGCGGCGCCCGGTCATCGCCCTCAGTCTACGCCCTCGCGGAGCAGCCCCTGCACGAGCGCGCGGTGGCAGCGGTCGGGCGCCGCGCAGTGGCACAGGAGGGTCACCGTCTCCTCGGCGGCGTGGGCCGCCCACTCGGCCAGCGCCGCCCGCGCCGGGGCGCCGCGCATCTCGTCCAGGAAGCGCGCCCGGAAGGCCTCCCAGCCGAGCGGCGGCAGGTCGCGCGCGACGACGCGCCCGCGCTCGCGGCGCCGGCCGTTCATGGCGTCGAACAGCGCCTGGCTGGGGGCCAGCCGCTTGTCCCACGCGCCCCAGGTCTCGGCCCCCCGGCGCACGCCCCGCGGCCGGTAGCGGGCGATCAGCACGCGCAGGCCGTCCTCCGGCGCGACGGGCTCCGCGAGCGACTTCGTCAGGACGGGCACCCTCGCCTCCCCGGGACGCGTAGACTCCCATCCATGATGACCCGGACCGACGCCTTCGACCCCTTCGCCGACGTCTACGACCTGTGGGTCGACTCCGCCCCGGTCACCCGCCGCAACGCCGCCTTCTACGTCGAGGAGTACCTGAAGGCCCGCGGCCCGGTCGCGGAGCTGGGCGTCGGCACGGGGCGGATCGCCGTCGAGGCGGCCCAGCGCGGGCGCGCGGTCACGGGCGTCGACGGCGCGCCCCGCATGCTCGAGCGCTGCCGCGAGCGCGCGCGCGCGGCCGGGGTCGAGGCGCTCGTCACGCTCGTCGAGGCGGACTTCAGGACCTTCACCCTCCCCGAGCCGGCCGGCCTGATCGCGATCCCGTTCCACACGATCGGCGCCATGCTCACCGACGACGACCTCCGCGCCTGCCTGCGCCGGATCCACGGCCAGCTCGCCCCGGGCGGGCGGCTCGTGTTCGACCACTTCGTCTTCGACCCGGCGCTCGCCGCCCGCCACGAGGGCGTCCCGCAGCTCCGGGCCGAGGGCCGCGACCCGCAGGGGCGGCCGCTGCTGCTGTGGAAGTGCGACCGCTTCGACCACGAGCGGCGCCTGATCCGCGTCGTCGTGTGGACCGACGCGGTCGAGCCCGACGGCCGCGCCGACCGGCGCTACTGCTTCCTCGACCTGCGCTGGATCGAGCCCGACCGCATGCGCGCCATGCTCGACGAGGCGGGCTTCGAGGTCGAGGCGCTCCACGGCGACTTCGACCGGCGCCCGTTCGAGCCGGGGGCGTCGTCGCACCAGGTGTGGTCGGCCCGGGCGCTCCGGACGTACTGACGCGATGCTGTTGACCATCCGGGCCCCGGGATGGTCCCATCCCGCCATGCGCCTCGCCCTCCTCCTCCCCCTCCTCGCCGCGCCCGCCCTCGCCGTCGACTGCGGGCGCCTCCCCACCGGCCAGAACCCGTCCTGGCAGGAGCTCGATCAGGAGATCGCCCGCGCCTCGGCCGCGCACGGCGTGCCGACGGAGATCATCAAGGGCGTCGCCTGGCAGGAGAGCGGCTGCCAGCAGTGGCGGCCCGACGGCTCGTTCGTGCACAACAAGACCGACTGCGGCCTGGGCATGATGCAGCTCACGGGCGACACGGCGAAGCAGTTCGACGTCGAGCGCCTCAAGGACGACTGGCGCTACAACCTCGACGCCGGCGTCACGGTCCTGCGCCAGAAGTGGGACCGGGTCCAGCGCGAGGGCAAGCTCCCGGCCGACCCCGACGCGCGGCGCGTGCTCGAGAACTGGTACCACCCGCTGGCCTACTACCAGGGCAAGCGGACCGACGAGTACCTGCGGAAGGTGTTCGGGCACATCGAGCGCCGGCCGGGCGCCCTGCAGCAGCTCCTGCGCCGCGGGGTGGCGGTGACGCTCGCGACCGACGCGATCCCCGGCTTCACCTTCGGCGACCGCTTCGTGGCCCGCGCGGACGACCGCTTCGAGGACAAGGAGGGGCGCGTCGTGCGGGCGCCCACGCACCTGGGGACGATCGGCGACCCGGAGACGCTGGCGGCGCTCGACGTCCTGCTCACGCGCGCGCGCAAGGCGCAGGAGCGGGGGCAGGTGAAGAAGGCCGTCGGCTACCTGCAGCGCGTGGTCGAGGTCGGCCTCGACACCGAGCACCAGGGGCAGGCGCGCGCGCTCCTGCGGGAGCTCGAGGCGCTCGGCCAGACGCAGCTCGCCGAGGCGCAGACGCTCGTCGAGAAGGGTGACGCCGCCGGCGCGAGGCGCGTCCTGCGCCGGGTCGTGCGCGAGTGGGAGGGCCTCGCCGCGGCCGCCCAGGCTCAGGAGGCGCTCGACGCCCTGGGCAAGTGACGGACCCGGTCGCCCGCGGGCTCGCGCTCGCGCGCGCGAGCCGCTGGTTCGAGGCGCACGAGGCCTTCGAGGAGGGCTGGCGCGCCGAGGCCGAGCCCGGGCGGCGGGCGACGCTCCGCGCCCTCGTGCACGCCTGCGTGGCGCTCGAGCACCGGCGCCGCGGCAACGCGATCGGCGCGGACCTGCAGCTCGCCAAGGCGCGCGCCCGCGCGGCCGAGGGCCCCGCCGGCGACCCGCTGGCCGAGGTCGCGCGGCGCTGGGCGGCGGCGATCGCCGCCGCAGGGCCGGACGCCTGGCCCACGCCCTGACCGGCCGGGGTACGCTGGCCGCCGTGAGCGACCAGCGGCTGCGGGAGCTCGAGCGCGCCTGGCAGGGCGGCGGCGGCGTCGAGGACGAGGCCGCGCTCCTGCGCGAGCGCCTGCGGCGGGGCGTCACCGACGAGGCGCGCCTGGAGGTCGCCGCGCGGCTCGGCCACGCGGCGTCGGCCGCCGTCCTGGGCCCGCGCGCGCCCGGGCCGGGGCACGCCGACGAGCGCCTGCGCCTGGCCGCGCTCGACGCGGCGATCGGCCGGGTGGGCCAGGAGGCGCGCGTGCGCGCGGCGATCGCCCTGGCGCGGCTGCGCGCGAGAGCGTGGGGCCACGCTCGCAAGAGCGGCCGGGTCGACAGCGCGAACCTGCTCCGCGCCCTGGAGGCGGCGGAGGGCTGGGCGCGCTGCCCGTGCGCGGACCACGCGGCCGACGCCAGCGTCGCGGCCGAGCGCGCGCGCGCGGCGGTCTGGCGGCTGCGTGCCCGGACGCAGCGCTCGGCCGGGTTCGCCGTCCTCGCGGGGGACGCGGCGGCCCGGCCGGGCGGCCGTCCCCTGCGCCTCGAGGACGCCGCCGATCAGGCCGACGAGGTCCGCGCGGCCCTCCGCCAGGAGCTCGTCCCCTGGCTCCTCGGCCACGCCGACCCGGTGGCAGCGCGCGGGTAGCCTGGCCCGGCCGGCGGTGCCATCGTCCCGGTCCAGGGAGGTGGACGTGGGCAAGCGGCGGCACTCCTCGCGGCTCTCGACGCAGATGCGGCACACGGCGCTCTACAACGCCGAGCTCGTGCGCGACCTCGCCGACGCGCTCTACCGGCGCGCCACGCTCACCGTGCTCGGCCACGCGCTCGTGGGCCTGGGGCTCGGCGGCGGCGCCGGCTGGGCGGCGTCGATCACCTACCGCGACCACCTGCCCGCCGAGCCCTGGCTCCCCTACGCGGCCGCCGGCGCCGGCGCGCTGCTCCTCGGCCTCACCGGGCTGTTCTCGGGGCGGGCGCAGGCGCTCGGCTACCGGCTCCAGGCGCAGCTCGCGCTCTGCCAGCTCCAGGTCGAGGAGAACACGCGCGGCCTCGGCCGCGACCGGGACGGTGACGACGACGCCTGACGCTGTGACGAGGCCCCACCGTCCGGGCTCACCTGGGACACGGAGGCAACGGAGGTTCACGGAGGGCACGACGACGTGCCCCGCCATTGCGCTGGGGTCGGCTGCGACGACACTTCGATGACGGGAGTGTCCCGCTCCGGACTCGTCTCGTCCGGCGCCGGACGCCCCGCCCCTCGCCTGCTCTAACCTCATGCGCACAGGCCGGCTCCGCGCGGCACGGCGCTGGCTATGCAGGCGAGCGGAGGCCGCACTGATGACCCACCTGTCCTCGAGACCCACCGCTCTCTTCACCACGGGCGCGCTCGTGCTCCTGGCCGGCCTGGCGGCCGCCGCCGAGGTCGCCGACGTCAAGCGCAGCACGACCGCGCGCGCGAACGCGTCCGCCTCGGGCGGGTCCCGTGGCGCGGCGGGCGTCGGGCACGCCTACGCCGTCACGCGCACGTCGGGCGAGTGGGTCGAGGTGCAGTTCGACGGCCGCAAGGCCTGGCTGCGGCGCTCGGACCTCGCGGTCCGCGCCGGCGCCGTCAAGCGGGTGACCGCGCAGAGCGGCCTGCGCGTCCGCGCCGGCGCGGGCGCGAACCACCGGTCCCTCGGCACCCTCCCCACGGGCGCGTTGATCGCCGACCGCGGCGGAAGCGCCGTCTGGCGCAAGATCTCCTTCGGCGGCAAGGACGGCTGGGTCGCGGCGCGCTTCCTGCGCGTCGTGAGCGACGGCGCGACCAGCGCGGGCCTGGTGGGCGCCCTCGACGGCCGGTCCGCGAGCGGCGGGAGCGGGCGCAGCACGACCGCCGCCGCCGCCACGGTCGCGCCGGCCGGCGGCAACAGCGGGGGCGGGAGCGGCGGCGGCGGGGGCTCCGCCGCAGGCGGGCTCCCGTCGGCCGGGTCGGGGATCGCCTGGCAGGGCGGCCGGCGCATCGGCTCGATCGACCTCGTGCGGATCGACGGCAAGCCTGTGGCGCGCTCGACCGCCGACGCCTTCGTGCGCATGCGCGAGGCGGCCCGGCGCGAGGGCGTGCGCCTGCGCGTCGTCTCGGGCTTCCGCACGCAGGCCGAGCAGGAGGTGCTCTACCGCCGCTACCGCCAGGGGCGCGGCAACCTCGCCGCGCGGCCCGGCCACTCGAACCACCAGAACGGCAAGGCGCTCGACCTCAACACCCGCGACTCGGGCGTCCTGCGCTGGCTGAACCGCAACGCCAGCCGCTTCGGCTTCCGCCGCACGGTGCCCAGCGAGCCCTGGCACTGGGAGGTGAGGTAGCTCGACGGCTGCGGCCGCGGATGACGGGCGATGCGGCGCGGGGGGGGGGGGGGGGGGTGGGGGGGGGGGGGGGCCCCCCCCCCCCCCCCCCCCCC
>JAMLIC010000029.1 GCA_023954375.1 Planctomycetota bacterium | reverse complement strand
GTCGGCCTCGCCCCGGGACCCACCGCTCGAACGAAGGAGAGTCACACATGCCGTTCCACGCCGAGACCGTCGCGCTCGACCTCGTCACCGCCCTCCGCGGGCCGCTCGAGCGCGTCCGCGCGCAGGACGCGAACCTCGCCGACCAGGGCCGCCGCGCCGCGCAGTCGATCGCCCTCAACGTGGCCGAGGGCAACGGCCGCCAGGGGCGAGACCGGGGCCGCCACTTCACCTACGCCTACGGCAGCGGGCGCGAGCTGCGCGCGGTGCTCGCGATCGCCGAGGCGGACGGGCACGTGACCGCCGCCGAGCTCGCAGGGCCGCGAGAGCTCCTCGACCGGACGCTCGCCATGCTCTGGCGCCTCGTGCACCCGCGGCGCTGACGCGCCAGCGCTGCGCGCCCGGCGCGAAGCGCGTCGGGCGCGCAGGCCGCGGCCGAAGCCGAGGCCGATGCCGAGGCCGAGGCCGATGCCGAGGCCGAGGCCGAGGCCGAGGCCGAGGGCCGCTCCCGCCCCCGCTCCCGCCCCCGCCCCCGCTCCCGCCCCCGCTCCCGCCCCCGCTCCCGCTCCCGCCCCCGCTCCCGGCCCGGGCGCCGGCCGGCGGCCCGCGCTAGAGTCACTCCCGGAGGGTCCCCGGACGTGAGCGGCGGCGTGCTCGTGCAGGAGGTCGACCGCGGGCAGGTGCACCTCTGCCCGACCTGGCAGCCGGTCGTCGTCGGCCGCGACCCCGCCGCCTGCGGGTTCGTGATCAAGGACCGCCACGTCTCGCGCCAGCACTGCGAGCTCTACGCCGAGCTCGACGGGCGTGTGCGCGTCCGGCCGCTCTCGGACAAGCCGACGCTCCTCGCCGGCCAGCGGGTGCAGGGCGAGGCGCACGCGGGGGCGGGGGCCACGCTGACCCTCGGCGCCGACGTGCAGCTCGCCGTGATCGGCGTCCTCGACCCGCTCGCCCCGCGCCGCGACCGGGACGGCTGGCTGACGCTGCCGCAGCGGATCCTCCCGCACCTCCTGCTCCTGCGGATCGTCGGAAACGGCGGGGCGGGGGTCGTCTACGAGGGCTGGGACGACCAGCTCCGCCGGCGCGTGGCGGTCAAGCTCCTCCTCGCCGGCGGGCGCGCGACGGGCGAGCTGCTCGAGCGCTTCAAGCGCGAGGCGATCCTGCAGGGCTCGCTCCGGGACTACCCGGGGATCGTGCGCGTCCACGACATGGGGACGCTCCCGGACACGGGCGAGCTGTTCTTCTCCATGGAGTTCGTCAAGGGCGAGACGCTGCGCCAGCGGATCAAGGCGGGGCTGTCGCGCCTCGAGGGCGTGCGCCTCATGGCGCGCGTGGCGCGCGCCGTCCACTACGCGCACGAGAAGGGGATCGTCCACCGCGACCTCAAGCCCGGCAACGTCATGGTCTCGGACAAGGGCGTGATCCGGCTGACCGACTTCGGCGTGGCCAAGGCGCTCGAGCACGACGACGGGCTGACGATGACCGGCGTCATGATGGGCACGCCGAACTACATGGCGCCGGAGCAGATCGACGACGCCAAGCGCGTCGGGCCGACCGCCGACGTCTACGGGCTGGGCGCGATCCTCTACCAGGTGCTCACCGGGCGCCCGCCGTTCGTCGGCGACGACCTCAACGTGATGCTCGACCAGGTGGCGCGCGGCGACTACCCGCCGCCCGAGCAGGTCGACCCGACGGTCGATCGCACGCTCTCGGCGATCTGCCGCCAGGCCCTCAACCTCGACCCGACCGACCGCACGCCCACGGCCATGGCGCTGGCCGAGGCGCTCGAGGGCTGGGTGCGGCGGGCCGACCCGCCGCCGCGGGTGAAGCTGACGAAGCCCGGGAGCGGGACGGGCCGGGCGTGACCGGCGAAGGGCCAGCGGTCCCCGGCGAGGGCGACCTCGCCGCCGCCCAGGCGCGCGCGGCGCTGTTCACGGCCGCCGCGGTCCTGGTGCCGCTGCCGCTCGTCGACGACCTGCTCGTGCGGCGCTCCCGGGCGCACCTCGTCGCCACGCTCCTGCGCGCCCACGGCCGCGACGTCGACCCGGCGCGCCTGGCGCCCCTCTGGCAGGGCCGGGGGTGCCTCGACCGCTGCCTGGGGCTGCCGTTCAAGCTGCTCCTCTGGCCGCTGAAGAAGCTCCTGCGCACCGTCTTCTTCTTCCTCGGCATCCGCGCCGCCGCGCTCGACGTCGGGCGCACGCTGGCGCTCGGGCGCGCCGTCGACCGGCGCCTCCGCGCCGGGCACCTCGCCGGCGCCGGGCCGGCGCCGCCGGGCGCCGACCCGCTGGCGCTCGAGGCGCTGCGCCTCCGGACCGCGCTCGACGCGGCCTACGCCGGGATCGACCGCGTGGCGGTCGTGACGGCGCTCGGCGCCGTCGTGCGCGTGGCGCGGACCATGCCGGGCCAGCTCCTGCGCGCCGCGCGGCGGGTGCTCCGCAAGGACGTCGAAGACGAGGCCGCCGCCGTCGCCGCCCTCCCGGCCGCCGAGCGGCAGGCGGTCGCCGGCGCGGTCGACCGCCTCGAGGCCGCGCTCGACGACCCGGCGGTCCAGGGGCTGCTCGAGGAGCTCGACCGGCGGTTCGACGCGGCGCTGGGAGCGGCGTGACGCGGCGGGCGAGCGAGGTGGCGGCCGCTCGCGCCGTCGCCGGCGCCGCCCTCCTCGTCGGCGCCGTCACGACCCTCGCCGGGGCCGCCAGCGGCCGCCTCGCCCTGGTCGTGCCGGCCTGCCTGTTCCTGGGCGTCGGGCTGGTGGCGGCCCTCGTCGCCCGCGAACTGAGCGCCAGGTCCCGCCCGCCCGAGCAGGTCGCCCCGCCGCCCGCGCTCCAGGCGCTCGCGCGCCGGCTCACGCGGACGCGCATGCGCCTGCTCGGCGGCGAGGGCTGGGCGCTCGAGGGGCGCCTCGACGGCGAGCGCGTGACCGTCGAGGCGTGGGAGGCGAAGGGCCTGACGCTGCGCCTGGCCGCCCACGTCCCGGTCGCGCTCACGGGCAAGGTCGTGAACGGCTTCATGAGGACCCCGGCGCTCCGCGACGGCGCGCCGCCGCCCGCCCCCCTCCGCGAGGAGCCCGCGGCCGGCGCCCTGGTCGGCCTGCTCGCGGCGGGGGGCGAGGTCGACGTGGGCCTCACGGGCCTCGAGGTGACCGTCCCCGACCGACCGGGCAGCCCCCCGGACCTCGAGCGTCTGGCCCGCGCCCTGATCACCGTCGCCGCCGCCGTGCGCACGGACACCCCGCCGCCCCCGGACCCGCGGCCGCGCCTGCTCGCCGCGCGGACCCGCCCCTCGACCAGCGACGCGCCGGCGCTGAGCGTCCGACGGTCGGAGACCGTCTGCCCCTACTGCCGCGACGCGCTCGACGAGGCCCAGGACGAGGTGGTCGCCTGCGCGGCGTGCGGCACGCTCCACCACGCCGCCTGCTTCGAGGAGCACCGCCGCTGCACCGTCCGCGGCTGCGAGCGGCGTCGGGCGGAGCGGGTGTCGGGGAGCTGACCGCGCGGCGCGCACGCTCGCGGCCCTGCGCGCGCAGGAGTAGAGTCGAGCCGACGGAGGACGCCGGCTGAACCTCGAGGGCCCCCAGGGCGCGCGGAGCCCCCGGATCGCGGGGCTGTTCCTGGCCTCGACCGTCGTGCTGGTCGCGGCCACGGCCGCCCTCACGTTCCACCTCGTCGACTCCGCCCTCGAGGAGCGCCTGCGCCTGGAGATCGCCCAGGCGGCGCGCCTCCTCGGCCACCCGGGCTTCCCGCTGGGCGACGAGTCGCTGCGGCGCGTGGCCGAGTTCATCGGCGCCGACGTCGTCGTGACCGACGCCGCCGGCCGGCCGGTCGCCACGAGCCTCGCCCCGGAGCGCCGCCGGGCCTTCGCGCCGGACGCCTTGCCCCCTGCCGGCGACCGGGCCCGCGTGGCCGAGGCGACCCTCGGCGCGGAGCGCTTCACGGTCGGCGTGGTGGCGCTGCCTCCGCCTCGTGTGGGCTCGGTCTACGTGCTCTACCCCGTCGACCTGCTCGCCTCGCAGCGCCAGCGCGCCTGGGCGCCGGTGACCCTCGTCGCCGCCCTGGCGACGCTCGCCGCGGCGCTCCTCGGCCGGGCCGGCGAGCGGCGCGTCGTCGCCGCGCGCACGCAGGCGCTCCTGCGCCTGCTCGTGTCCGTGGCGCACGAGGTGAAGAACCCGCTCGGCGCGATCAAGGCGATCGCCCGCGCCCAGGCGAAGCGCGCCCGCGAGGGCACCGTCGAGCCGGCGCCGCTCGAGCTGATCGCCACCGAGAGCGAGCGGCTGGCGCTGCTCGTCGACGGCCTGCGCTCGGTCGGGCAGCCGGCCGTGACGGCGCGGAAGCCCGTCGACCCGGACGCCACGACGGCGAGGACGATCGCGCTGCTCGAGCCGCTCCTCGGGCACCGCCGCGTGACGGTCGACGCCGACCTGCGCGCCGGCGCGGCGACGGTGCTCGCGGACGCCTCGCAGGTGCAGCAGGTCGTGCTGAACCTCCTGCAGAACGCGGCCGACGCCATGCCGCGCGGCGGGCGCGTGCGCCTCGCCTCGCGCCTGGAGGGCGGGCGCTGGACGCTCACCGTCGAGGACGAGGGGCCGGGCGTCCCGGACGCGGTCCGGGCGCGGCTGTTCCAGCCGTTCTTCACCACCAAGGAGCGCGGCCTCGGCGTCGGGCTGGCGCTGTCGCGCGGCCTGTGCCGCGCGCACGGCGGTGACCTCGCGCTCGTGCCGCCGGTCGGCGGGGCGGGGGGCGCGCGCTTCGCGCTGTGGCTCCCGGCCGAGCGCGCGGCGCAGCCCGCCGCGGCGGAGGGCGCGTGACGGACGTCCGCGTGCTGGTCGTCGAGGACGACCCGGCCATGTCGCTCGTCGTCTCGGCCGCCGTGAGCGAGCTGGGCCACGAGGTCGAGGCCGTCCCCACGGCCGAGCTGGCGCTCGACCGCGCGCGCGCCTGGCGGCCCGACCTCGTGCTCCTCGACGTGCACCTCCCCGGGCGCGGCGGGATCGACGTCCTGCCCGACCTGCTCGCCCTCGACCCGCGCCCGGCGGTGGTCGTCCTCACGGCGCACCCCACGGCCGACAACGCGATCGACGCCATGGCCCGCGGCGCGGCTGCGCACCTCGAGAAGCCGGTCGAGCCCGACGAGCTGCAGGCGGTGATCTCGCGCGTGCTGACCTCGGCGGCGGCCGGCCGCCCGGCCGCGCGCCCGGGCGACGAGGCGCCGCGCCTCGTCGGCCGCTCGCGCGCGCTCCTCGACCTCGCCCGGCGGGTGGGCGCGCTCGCCCGGAGCGACGTCAGCGTCCTGATCCGGGGCGAGAGCGGCACGGGCAAGGAGCTCGTCGCCAGGGCGATCCACGAGCGGAGCGCCCGCCGCGCCGGCCCCTTCGTGGCCGTCTCCTGCGCCGTGCTCCCGGAGCCGCTCTTCGAGGCCGAGCTCTTCGGCCACGAGAAGGGCGCGTTCACCGGCGCCGACCGGGCGCGGCCGGGCAAGATCGAGCGCGCCGGGGGCGGCACGCTGTTCCTCGACGAGGTGGCCGAGCTCCCCCCGCGCGCGCAGGCCAAGCTCCTGCGCTTCCTCGAGGAGCGGACCTTCGAGCGCGTCGGCGGGGCCGAGCCGCGCAAGGTCGACCTGCGCGTGCTCGCGGCGACCAACGCCCCGCTCGAGCGGCGCGTCGACGAGGGCGCCTTCCGCGAGGACCTGTTCTACCGGCTCGACGTGGCCTCGATCGAGCTGCCGCCCCTGCGCGCGCGCCTCGAGGACGTGCCGCTGCTCGTCGAGCACCTGCTCGCGCGCGCCGGCCGGCCCGACGTCGCCGTGGACGAGGCGGCCCTGGCGGCGCTCGCCGAGCGGCCGTGGCCGGGGAACGTGCGCGAGCTGAAGAACACGCTCGAGGCCGCCCTCGTGGCCGTCGGCCCGGGGCGGCTCCTGCGCGCCGAGCACCTCCCGTCGCCGGCGCCCGTCCGTCCCGACGAGCCCCGGCCCGACGACGCCCGGCCGGGGCCCGCCCCCGACCTGGCGCAGGCGCTCCGGGCGCTGGTGCGCGAGGCGCTGGCGCAGGGGGGCGAGCTCGAGCCGGGCCTCTTCGACCGGGTGCGGGCCGAGGTCGAGCGGGCGCTGATCGCCGCCGCCCTCGAGGCGACCGGCGGCAACCAGGTCCAGACCGCGCGCCTGCTCGACATGAACCGGGCCACGCTGCGGCGCAAGATGGCCACCTACGGGCTGATGTAGACTCCCGCCCATGACCCTCGACCCGCGCGAGCCGGTGGACGTGGCGATCGTCGGCGCCGGCGTGATCGGCGCCGCGACCGCCTACTACCTGGCGCAGGCCGCGCCCCACCTGAGGATCGCGCTCCTCGAGCAGGACCACGTCGGCTCGGGGTCGACGGCGCGCTCCTTCGCCGCCTACCGGAAGCAGTTCCGCTCGCGGATCCACGTGCTCGCGAGCGCCGTGTCGCAGCGCGAGTTCGAGCGCTTCGAGGAGATCGCCGGCCACGACGTGGGCCTGAGGCAGATCGGCTACCTGTTCCTCTACCGCGACCCCGACGCCCTCGACCGCGCGGCCGGCGCGGTGGCGCTCCAGCGCGAGTGCGGCGTCGACGACGTCGCCGTCCTGCGGGGCGACGACGTCCGCGCCCGCTTCCCCTTCGTCGACGCGCCCGTGGCCGGCGCCACCTGGTGCCCGTCCGACGGCTACCTCGACCCGCTGGCCGTCGCCGCCGGCTACGCCGAGGCCGCGCGCCGCCTCGGCGTCGCGATCGCGCAGGGGACGCGGGTCGACGCCGTCGAGGTCGAGGGCGGCCGCGCGCGGGGCGTCCGGCTGGGGCAGGACCTGCTCCGCGCCGAGCAGGTGGTGCTGGCGACCGGCGCCTGGATGCGGGCGCTGGCGCCGCACGTGCCGATCGCGCCGGTGAAGCGCTACGTCTACATCTCGCCCCGGATCAAGGAGCGCGACGTCTCCGGGTTCCCGATGACCGTGCTCGACCTGGGGCCCTACGTGCGCAGCGAGGCGCGCGAGTCGCTCGCCTGGGGCTTCGACGAGCGGCCGACGGAGCTGGGCCCGGGGGAGATCCCGCGCGCCGCCCCGCTCCCGCCCGAGCCTGACTACGCGATCGAGCCGGGCTACGGGCGCGACCACGACGAGTACGGCTTCGAGATCCTGCTGCGGCTCTCGGAGGCGATCGGCTTCTTCCTCGAGGAGGAGATCGGGATCGCCGACGCCTCGTGCGGCTACTACGAGGTCACGCCCGACCACCGCGTGATCATCGACCGCGACCCGGGGACCCGTGGCCTCGTCCTCGCCGCGGGCGCCAGCGGCCACGGGATCATGCACGCGCCGGCCTACGGCATGCTCACGGCCGACCTCCTGCTCGACCGCCCGGCGCGGATCGAAGGCGGCCGCGAGGCGTTCGCGCTGGGTCCGCTGCTCGCGGGCGAGGCGCGGCCGGATCCGGAGACGATGATCATCTGACGTGTGTGAGCGGCGACCCCCAGGGGTGCACCCCCGCACGGGAGGGGTACGATAGGGCCGTGGCCCGCGCCGACCGTCGCCAGGAGGAGCTCGCCCGGGCGTACCTCGTCGAGGAGGTGCGGTCGTCGCTCCGTCACGCCCTGCGCAACCGCCTGTCGGTCCTGCGCTCCGCGGCCTACTACCTGCGGCGCAAGGTGAGCGCCACGCCGCTGGCGGCCGAGGACCCGAACGTCCCGAAGTTCTTCGAGCTGATCGACCGCGAGGTCACCGCCGCCTGCGAGCTCCTCGGCACCTCGGAGCTGGAGGACGAGCGGCCGGCCGGCGCGGTCGACCCCGCGGCGGCCGCCCGGTCGGCCCTCGAGCGGCTCGAGGCGCCGCGTGCGGTCGTGGTGGCGCTGCCGTCGTCGGACGGCGTGCCGCCGGTCGCCACCGACGCCGACGACCTCGCGCTGGCCCTCGGCTACCTGCTCGAGAACGCGGTCCAGGCCGTCGAGGCGCGCGGCGGCGGCGAGGTCCGGGTCGAGGCGCGTCCGGAGGCCGACGGCCACGTCGCGATCGCCGTGACCGACGAGGGCGGCGGACTGCCCGACGGCGTCGCAGGCAAGCTGCAGGAGCCGTTCTTCACCACCAAGCCGGGCCACCAGGGCCTCGGCCTGAGCATCGCCCGGCGGATCGCCATCCGCTGGGGCGGCACGCTCGAGGTCGCCTCGGTGCCCGGCGGCGTGCAGGCGACGCTGCGCCTGCCGGCGGCGGGCCGGAGAGCCAACCCCTAGTCCGAGAGCTCGAGGACTCTCACTCCGCCGCTCGTGCTCGGCCGCCAAAGCGAGCGATGGGACGGGCGGAACGGGACAGCTCGTGCCCGTCCGGGCCCGCCCCTCGCGCTCGCGAGCGCATCACTCATCGCTGGTCCGAGCTCGAGAGAGATCGCGCAGCGATCTCTTCTCGAGCTCAGAAGTCGACGTCACGGACGACAGGTCGCGGCAGCGCTACCCTGCTCACGCTGGATAGACACCGCCCACGGACCGGGCGACCGCCTGCGCCAGGAAGGTGAGGGCACGCTCGAGCGTTCCGAAGCAGGGCAGGCCCGACGTGCGGAGAACCTCCAGCTCGATGAGGCGCGTCATGGGCAACTGATCGAGCGTCGGCTTGTAGCTCCGGCCCTGCGGGAAGTGGTCGCTCAACCAGCCCTTCACGTCACGCACGCTCTCGTAGTTGCCCTCGAACCGAGTCCCCACGACCAAGCCCGGACGCTCGACGCCGCGATCGTCCTTGAGCGTTACGCCAGCCATGCGCTCCAGGCAGGGGAGGAAGAGCACCTCGTACTCCCTGTAAAGGAGGACCACTGCGGCGGGAATGGAGAGCGCCTCCTCCCTCACGATCTTCGCCAGGCGCGGCCCGTCGTCCTTCGGACAACTGTCCTCGTTGTCCCTGAGCACCAGCATGGCGACGGCACGGATGCTCCGCGCGAAGCTGCAGGCCCTTCTGATGCCGTCATCCGTCGACAGCTTCGGCCAGCGGTTGACCTGCCAGTTGAGGAAGGGGTGGCCCTGCGCGCGCCAGAGTCGATGGACGAGGTTGGCCACGGCCTCGACCTCTCCGTGGCCTTCGACCACCACGAGGCCCTTGCTCATGCCTGGTCGCCGTCAGGAGCGAACAACATGCCCTGCCGGAGCGCGCCCGTGCGCACCATCTCACCGAGGGTCAAGAGGCCCTGCTTGACGGCGGCTCGCTGCTCATCATCCATCGGCGTGACCGTGGTGACGCCCGCGATCCGTTCCACCACGCGCACGTCGTCGGCGCTGAGGAGGTCGAGTAGCTCCGGGCTGTGGGTCGTGATCACGACCTGGCTACGCCTGCGTGTCTCCTGGAGCAAATCGAACAGGAGCGGGATCGCGCCTGCGTGGATCGTCAGCTCGGGCTCTTCGATCCCGATCACCGGGAGGTGCGGCTGCTGAAGCAACGCGCTCACGATGCCTGCGAAGCGGAGCGTCCCGTCCGACTCCTGTGCCGCGTCGAACCACTTGTGTCGTCCCGGACTTCCGCCTTCTCGGTCGTCCCGCTTGTGCCGGAACTTGACGATGAAGTAGCCGCCGACCGGCGTGATCTTGATCGCGTCGATGTCTCCGGTGAGCTTCCCCAGCGCGGCCAGGAGGTCGGGTTCCCACGTGGGCCTCGCCTGGTCCTTGAGGATCGACACCCAGTTCGAGCCGTGTCGGTCCATCGGCTTCGCGGGGTCGTACTTCTGCGGCTCGCGCAGCGTGTCAGGGAAGATCGCGTAGATCGCGACCCTTCGGAACACATCGGCGAGCGCCTTGAATCGCTCGTCACCGGCGATCAGCGGGAGCGCGAGGTTCAGGGGATCGACGCTGGGGCGCAGGTCGCTCGGACCCTCGACCCACGTTCCACGCTCGATCCTGAACTGATGCCGAGTCCCGTCCTTTCGAAGCAGGCTCGCGCGCTCCTCCTTGACCGAGTAATCCTCGGTGCTGTCGCCTGCGAGCGTGAAGCCATAGCTGCCCCGGAACGTGGGTCCCGAGACTTCTGCGTCAATCGACATGTTGAAGGGGTGGCCCGAACTCCAGCGCCGTACCGCACCGATCCCGTGACGCCGCGTGATGGCGCCTTCGAGCCCGATGTGCATCGAGTCGGAGAGGAACCGCAGCACGTCGACGGTGTTGCTCTTTCCCGATCCGTTCGGGCCGACGAACGCGGTGAGGCGCCCCAACCGGATCGTCGTGCCGGGCCCAAGGCTCCGGTAGTTCGACACCTGGAGCGACCGGATCTCGGGAGTACGTCCCTCCCCGGGGGCGATCGAGTCGAGCATCTCGCGGAGCCGCGCCTGGAAACCTCCGCTCCCGTACTTGCCGGCGTAGCGCCGCATCTGCTCGATCATGTCGTCATCGACGACGAGGTCTGCCCCCGCGACGGCCTCCTTGAGACGGCGGAGCAGACTCTGGAACCCGCCATCACCGCTGACCGGGCGTTCGAGGTAGTTCAGGTCGTCGCTCGTCAGGCGGATCACCCGGGCGGTCATGGCGCCATCTTACATGGCCTCCCACGCCGGCCAATCTCTCCGCCTTCCCACCACGAACGCTCGACAACCGGCAAGGGTCGAGGGTGCACGGGTGTTCACCCCCACGTCAAGGCGACGAACAGCGCCACCAGCACGAGCAGCAGCGCGCCCCCCGACACCTCCCACCTGAGCAGCGCCGCCTCGACCCGCCCCAGCCGGCCGAGCGCCGCCGCGCCGCGCGCGCCGAAGGCGCCGGCCAGCGCGCGCCCGGCGCCGACCAGGCCCTCCGCCCCCGCGGTGACCGCCGCCCAGGTCCCCGCAGCCCGCCGCAGGGCGCGCTCGAGCGGCACCACCAGGTCCCCCGCCGGCACCTCGGGCACGGCCGGCGCGCGGCCCGCGCGCACGAGCCACCCCCACAGCCCCACGAGCCCCAGCCCCGCCGCCACGGGCCAGATCGTGTACCAGCCCGGCACGAGGTGCGTCCGCGCGAGGACCGCCTCGCGCAGGTCGGGCCAGGGCAGCAGCCACAGGCCCACCCCCGAGGCCACGACCATGGCCCCCCAGCCGGCGACGACGCTCGCGGGCAAGGGGCCGCCCACCGCAGCGCGCGCCCGCAGGAGGAGCAGCAGCCTCGTCATGAGCACGGTCGTCCCCACGGTCGAGAGGGCGAGGAGCGTGATCGGCGCGCCGTCGACGCCGGCGGCCTGGAGCGCCTCCTTGAGGCCCGCCTTGGCCACGGCGCCGCTCGTCGGCGGGACGCCCGCGAGCGCCAGGGCGGGCAGGGTCAGGGCGAGGGCGAAGAGCGCCCGCCCGGCGCGGCCGGCGGGCCAGGACCCGATGGCGCCGGCGCCGAGGAAGAGCGCGGCCTTCGCCAGCGAATGGTGCACGGCGAAGAGCGCGACGGCGGCGACGGCCGTCGTGGCGTGCCGGGGGTCGAGGAGGGCCGCGCCGACGCCCACGTTCATGAGGCCCATCTGGCTGATGCTCGAGTAGGCGAGGAGCGTCTTCGGGTCCCGCTGCGTCACGCCGACGATGACGCCCAGGAAGGCCGAGGCGAAGCCCTGGACCATGCAGAAGACCGCGAGCCCCGGCGCGGCGACCTCGCCCAGGGGGAGGAAGCGCAGCCAGCCGAGGAGGCCCGCCTTGATCATCGCCCCGCTGAGGACCGCGCTCGCCGGCGTCGGCGCGGCGGGGTGCGCCAGCGGCAGCCACAGGTGCAGCGGCGCCGCGCCCGCCTTGATCCCGAAGCCCGCGAGGAGCAGCCCCGCGGAGAGCTCGGTGAACCGCCCGTGCGGCGGCCGGGCCTCGAAGGCGAGGCCGCCGCCGTCCGCGACCCACAGGAGGACCCCGACGTAGAGCGCCATCTCGCCCAGGACCACGAGCGTGATGTAGACGCGCCCCGCGTGGACCGACGACGGCCGCCGGTCATGGACGACGAGGCCGTAGGCGCCGAGGCTCATGAGCGAGAAGAAGAGCAGGAACGTCAGGGCGTCGCGCGCCAGGACCAGGCCCACGTTGCCGGACATCGCCAGCAGGAACCAGCGCGTGAAGACGTCGCGCCGCGGGTCCGCCGCCAGGTAACCCCGCGCGTGCACCCCGGCCGCCAGCCAGCCGAGCCCCGTGAGGAGGAGGAACGGCCGCCCGACCTCGTCGAGGCCCACGCGCGCGCCGAGGAAGAGCCAGGGGAGCGGAGCGGCCGCGTCGGCCTGGCCGACCAGGGCCAGGACGAGCGCCGGCAGCGCCGCCCAGGGCGCCACGTGCAGGAGCGCCGCCCGCCAGGCGGGCACGACGAGCCCGGCCGCGAGGACGAGCGGCACCAGCGGGGCCACGAGCCACAGGGCGGGGGTCTCGCGCAGGAGGTCGCCCGCCGTCACGGCCCGTACTCCCGCAGGACGATCAGCCGGCACCACTCGAGCGGGCTGAGCGGCGACGCCGCGAAGACGCCCACCAGCACGGTCAACGCGGCCGTGACCAGCGGCGGGCCCAGGAGCAGCCAGGGCGCGTCGACTCGCCCCGGCGCGTGGTCGGCCGGCCAGGGGCCGGCCGGCTCCTCGAACCAGGCCGCGCGGACGATCGGCAGGAAGTAGGCGGCGTTGAGGAGGCTGCTCGTGACGAGCACCGGCACGACCCACACCTCGCCCACGTCGATCGCGCCGAGCCCGAGGAACCACTTCGAGACGAAGCCGGCCAGCGGCGGCACGCCGATCATGCCGAGCGCGGCCACGGTGAACGCCGCCATCGTCAGCGGCATGCGCCGCCCGACCCCCTTGAGCTCGCTCACGCGGTGGACCTCGAGCGTCTCGGCCAGGTTCCCGGCGCAGAAGAACATCGTGATCTTCATGAGGCCCTGATGCACGAGGTGCACGAGCCCGCCGATCGTGGCCATGGGCCCGGCCACGGCCACGCCGAGCACGACGTAGGAGACCTGGCTCACGGTCGAGTAGGCCAGCCGCCGCTTGAGCTCGTCCTGGTGGAGCGCCCGCACCGACCCCCAGAGGATCGTCGCCGCGGCGAGCAGGGCCAGCGGCCGCGTGACGCCCAGGTCCGCGCACAGCCCGCTCCCGAACACGTCGTAGACGACGCGCACCACGCCGAAGGCGCCGGCCTTCACCACGGCCACGGCGTGCAGGAGCGCGCTCACGGGCGCCGGCGCGACCATGGCCACCGGCAGCCAGCCGTGCAGCGGCACGAGCGCCGTCTTGACGCCCAGCCCGGCGATCAACAGGGCGAAGATCGTCGTCAGGGCGCCCCGGTCGATCATGCGCAGGTCGGCCGCGCCGCCCTCGACGAAGTCGAACGGCCCGGCGAGGGCGTGCAGCCACACCGACCCGACCAGGACGAGCGCGCCGCCGCCCAGCGTGTAGGCCAGGTAGACGCGCCCGGCGCGCAGGGCCTCGGGCGTGCCGCGGTGGACGACGAGCGGGTAGGTGGCGAGCGTCAGGAGCTCGTAGAAGATCACGAACGTGAGGAGCGAGCCGGCCAGCGCCACGCCGGTGGTCGCGCTCACGCACACGCTGAAGGCGCCGAAGAAGCGGGCCCGGTTGGGCGCCCCCTCCAGGTAGCCGATCGCGTAGACCGTCGTGAGCAGCCACAGGACCGCCGAGAGCGAGACGAAGAGCATGGGCAGGGCGCGCGCGTGGAGCACGAGGTCGAGCCCGGCCACGAGCGGCAGGCGCGCCTCGTAGGAGGCGCCGCGCTCGATCCCGAGGAGCATGACGCCGACGAGGACGAGCTTCGCCAGCGCGCCCGTCAGGTTCAGCGCGGTGCGCGTCCGGTGCCGCTCCTCCGGCAGCGCGCTGATCGCCACGCCCGGGAGGAGCGAGCTGAGGACGGTCAGCACCGGCAGCCAGAAGCCCGGGTCGAGGCCGCTCACGGGGCCGGCCCCGCGAGGAGGGCCAGCGGCCAGGCGGCCACGAGGCCCAGGGCCACGCTCGCGAGCGCCAGGGCGAGCGCCGTCCACTCGAGCCGGCGCGGCGCCCTCAGGGGCGGCGCGCCGGCGGGCGGGGGCGCGAGCGAGCGGCCGACGACGCGCAGCACGTAGGCCGCCGCGAGGAGGCCGCCCAGGGCGATCACCACGACGACCCACCAGGCGCCGGCGCGCACGGCCGCCGTGAGCAGGAGCCACTTGGCGACGAACCCGCCCGAGGGCGGCAGGCCGACGATGCTCGCGCCGGCCAGCCCGAAGGCGACCGCCGTCACCGGCAGGCGGTGACCGAGGCCGCGGAGGTCGTCGACGCGGTCGCCCCCGGCCGCGCGAAGGACGGTGCTCGCCGCGAGGAACAGGGCGGCCTTCGCCACCCCGTGCGCCAGGGCCTGGTAGGCGGCGCCGGCGAACGCGGCGCTCGAGGGCAGGAGCGGGAAGGCGAGCAGCACGTAGCCGAGCTGGCCCACGGTCGAGTAGGCCACGAGCAGCTTGAGCCGCGGCGCGCGCATGGCGTGCACCCCGCCCCACAGGACGGCCGCCGCGCCGAGCGCGCCCACCAGCCAGCCGGCGGTCGCGACGCCGGGGAGGGTCGTCCACAGGCGCAGGGCCAGGTAGAGCGTCGCCTTGACGACGAGGGCCGAGAGGACGGCGCTCGCCGGGCCAGGGGCGTCCGCGTGCGCCGGCGGGAGCCAGGCGTGCAGGGGGACGAGCGCCGTCTTGAACAGGAGCCCGGCGAGCATGGCGGCGAGCGCCGCGCGCTCCACGCCGCCCTCGCCCGCCGCCTCGCCGAGGCGCGCCAGGTCGAGCGTGCCGTGCTCGCCATACAGGAGCGCCACGCCGAGGAGGTAGAGGAGCGAGCCGAGCATGCTCACGAGCAGGTAGCGCGTCGCGGCGCCGATCGCGCGGCCGCCGCCCAGGGCGACGAGGGCCACGGCCGCCAGGCCGAGCAGCTCGAGCCCGACGTAGGCGTTGAACAGGTCGGCCGTGACGAACACGGCCTGGAGCCCGCCCCACAGCGTGAGCCACGCCGGCCAGAAGGCGCCGGCGGCCTCGTCGTCGGCGAAGTAGGCGGTCGCGTAGACGGTGGCGGCGGCGCCGACGCCCGCCGAGAGCCACAGGAACAGGAGCCCCAGGCCGTCGACGAGGAGGTCGATCCCGAGCGGCGCCCCCCAGCCGCCGACCCGGTGGCGCACGGGCCCGTCCGCGACGACCTCGCGGGTGAGCAGCGCGACGGCCACCACCACGGCAGCGGCCGCGAGGAGCCCCGGCCAGCGGCCCCTCCGCCCGCCGAGGAGCGAGGCGGCCAGCGCCAGGGCGAGCGGGGCGGTCACGGTGACGACGACGGCCTCAGGCATCGCCGTCCTCCGCCTCCGGCAGGGCCGCCCGGCCGGTCTCGGCGTGCAGGCGGCGCGCCAGCCAGATCGCCAGGGCCGACGCGCTGACCGCCACGACGATCCCGGTGATCACCATGGCCTGCGGCACGGGGTCGGTCGTCGGGCCGCGCGCGCCTGGGGCGACGAGGACGAGGAACACCCCGCTCGCCGCCACGTTCAGGGCCAGCACCTTGCGCAGGAGGTGGCGCCGCGCGACGGCGCCGTGGAGGCCCAGCGCGACGAGCAGGGCGCCGACGAGGGCGTACCACGTGGCCGCCGTCACGAGGGGCTGCTCCCGCGCCCGGCGAACAGCGCCGCGAGGATCGCGGCGATCGACACCGTGGCGGCGACCTCGACGAGCACGATCAGGTCGTGCGCCCGCGCGGGCGCGAGCTCGAGGAAGCGGCGGCCGGCGGCCGCCTGGGCCAGGCCGACGCCGAGGAACAGGGCGAAGCCGAGGCCGACGACCGGCGCGGCGCGCGCGGCCGCCGGCAGGGGGGCGCCCGAGAGGCGCAGGAGGACGCCCCCGCCGGCGAGGATCGCGCCCGCCTGGAACGCCCCGCCCGGCGCGGCCGCGCCCGCCCAGAGCAGGTAGGCGCCCACGAGCACGAGCAGCGGCACGAGCTGCGACACGAGCGCGGCGAGGACCGGGCCCGCGGGCGCCTCCGGCTGCGGGTCGGGCCGCGGGTCGGGTCGCGGGCCGGCGGCCGCCACGGCGAGCCACGCCAGCCAGAGCACCCCCAGCTCGAGGAGCGTGTCATAGCCGCGGAAGTTCAGCAGGACCGCCGTCACCGGGTGCGCGACGCCGCTCTCGTCGAGCCGCGCCGCGACCGCGCCCTCGAGCCCCGCCGGCGCGGGCGCGAGGGCCAGCACGGCGGCGACGAGCACGCCGCCCGTCGCCGCCGCGAGGACGGCTACGGGCCAGCGGACCCGCCCCGGCTCGTCGACCGGCGCGCCGCGCATGGCGCCGCGCGCGTCGAGGAGCAAGGCCCCGGTCAGGCCGGCGCCGATCGCCGCCTCGGCCAGCGCGACGTCGGGGGCGCCCAGGCGCACCCACGCGAACGACAGGAGGAGCCCGAAGGTGACGAAGAGGACGATCCCCTCGAACAGGTCGGCGGCCGCGAGCAGCCGCCAGGCGAGGGCGACGAGGGCGAGACCGAGGAGCAGGTCGAGCGCCTCGAGCTCAGCCACGGGGCGGCCTCCGCGCGTCGAGCGCCGCGCGGGCGACGAGGTGGCACGCGGTCGTGCTCGCGAGCAGCACGAGCAGCCACACGACGAGGAGCCTGGCGGCCACGCCCCAGGACGCCGCGCGCAGGGCCAGCCCCACGAACAGGAGCCCGAGGCCGAGGTTGTCGGCCTTGGTCAGGGCGTGGAGGCGCGTGAGCGCGTCGGGGAAGCGCAGGAGCCCGGCGGTCCCGGCGACGAAGAACACGAGGCCGGCGGCGACGAAGAGCGTCGAGGCGAGCTCAAGCATCGCCGCCTCCCGGCGCGGCGCGGCGCGCGAAGGCGACGACGGTGACCGCCGCCAGGACGGCCAGGGCGAGGGCCACGTCGAGCAGGGCCGGGCGGCCGTCGGCCACGGCGAGGACGGCGAGCATGCCGACGCCCGTGGTGCCGAAGAGCTGCGCGGCGAGCATGCGGTCGGCGGCCGTCGGCCCGCGGTGGACGCGCGCGAGGCCCACGAGCAGCGTGACCAGGAGGAGCAGCGCGGCCGCGTCCAGGGTCACGCGGCGAGCTCCTCGCCGAACAGCGCCGCCACGCGCTCCTCGAGCCGGCGCAGCTCATCGGCGTTGGGGAGCGCCTGGTCGATCACGTGGACCGTGAGGCGGGCGCCGTCGACGCCGGCGCAGAGCGTCCCCGGGAGGAGGCTCACGAGGTCGACGAAGAACACGGCCGCCGGCCCGTCCGGGGGGAGGCGGAGCGGGTGCTCGATCAGCCCCGGAGACAGCGGCAGGCGCGGGTCGAGCGCGCGCCGCGCGACGTCGACGCCGCCCGTGAGCGAGCGCGAGAGGAAGTGCGTGACGAAGGGGAGGAGGGCGCGCGGGCGCAGGGCGGCGGCGGGCGCGCGTGCGGAGAGGCCCACGCCGGCGAGGGCGGCGAGCAGGACGGCCGGCGCGCCGATCACCCAGGACCCGGGGTCGCCGTGCGTCAGCGCCGCCCACGCGAGGGCGTAGCAGGCGGCCCGCGCCGCGAGGCGGCCCGTCCAGGGTGATCGTCGTTCGTCCGGCATGTGGCGCCCGCCCGCGTCTCCTGAGCGGGCGGATTCTAACGACGTGAGGGAGCGAGGTCCCGGGGCTCTGGAGCGGGGGCGGGAGCGGGAGCGGGGGCGGGGGCGGGGGCGGGGGCGGGAGCGGGGGCGGGGCGGGGCGGGGGCGGGAGCGGGGGCGGGGGCGGGGCGGGAGCGGGGGCGGGGGCGGGGGCGGGAGCGGCCTCGGCCTCGGCTTCGGCTTCGGCCTGCGCGCCCGACGCGCTCGGCGCCGGGCGCGCAGCGCCGGGGCGCGTCAGCGCCGCGGGTGCACGAGGCGCCAGAGCATGGCGAGCGTCCGGTCGAGGAGCTCTCGCGGCCCTGCGAGCTCGGCGGCGGTCACGTGCCCGTCCGCCTCGGCGATCGCGAGCACCGCGCGCAGCTCGCGCCCGCTGCCGTAGGCGTAGGTGAAGTGGCGGCCCCGGTCTCGCCCCTGGCGACCGTTGCCCTCGGCCACGTTGAGGGCGATCGACTGCGCGGCGCGGCGGCCCTGGTCGGCGAGGCTCGCGTCCTTCGCGCGGACGCGCTCGAGCGGCCCGCGGAGGGTGGTGACGAGCTCGAGCGCGACGGTCTCGGCGTGGAACGGCATGCGTGTCTCTCCTTCGTTCGAGCGGTGGGTCCCGGGGCGAGGCCGACGGCGGCTCGCCGCCTCACCCCCCGGCGAGCCGCCGTCGGCCTCGCCCAGGGACCTCACGGCGGAGGCACGCCCCGCTGCTCCCGCCGACCCGCAGCGGCGAGGCCCGTGCCGGGCGACTGTTGGCAGGGCGGGGACAGGCCAGAGCGCGCGCCCGGCGCGGCCTCGCGGCGTTCGGCGTCTTCACCGGGCGTGAGAGGACGAGAACGCCGCGAGGCCCGCGCCGGGGCGCCTTCTGAAGAGAGCGCGCGCCGCCCCAGCTCCCGGCACGGGCCTCGCCGCTGCGCCTCGACAGGAGCAGCCCCGTGGCCTCCGCCGCGGCGGCCCGGGGCCGCCGCCGGCGCGCGCCCTGGCGGGGTGAGCGCGAGCCGCCGGCGGCTCCGCCCGGGACCTCTGCACCTGCGAAAGGAGACCTCGATGCCGTTCCTCGCCGAGACCAACGCCTTGACCCTCCTGTCCCTCCTCCGCGAGCCGCTGAAGCGGCTCCAGGCCCACGACCCGAAGCTCGCCGACGAGGCGCGGCGGGCCGGGAGGTCGATCGCGCTGAACGCGGCCGAGGGCCGCGGACGGCGAGGCCGAGACCGGACCCACCACTTCGCCGTGGCCTACGCCAGCGGGCGGGAGCTGCGCATGGCGCTGGCGATCGCCGAGGCCGAGGGGCTCCTCGCTGGCGGGGAGCTCGGCGAGGTGCGGCAGGTGCTCGACCGGCAGCTGGCCCTGCTGTGGGGGCTCCAGCGCCGCTGACGCGGCGCCTCGCCGGGCCCGCGCCCGCGGCGGGACCGGCGGCGCCGTGTGCGTGTGCCCGGGAGCGGGAGCGGGAGCGGGAGCGGGAGCGGGAGCGGGAGCGGGAGCGGGGGCGGGAGCGGGAGCGGGAGCGGGAGCGGGAGCGGGGGCGGGGGCGGGGGCGGGAGCGGGAGCGGGGGCGGGAGCGGGGGCGGGGGCGGGGGGGGGGGCAGCCTCGGCCTCGGCCTCGGCCTCGGCCTCGGCCTCGGTCGCGGCCTCGGCTTCGGTCTCGGCCTCGGCTTCGGCCTCGGCCTCGGCTTCGGACCCGGCGTCGGTCACGCCAGGTCGAACACGAGCACCTCCGCCTCCTCCACCCCCTCGAGCCGCACGGCCGGCTCCTCCGACAGCGCGGCGCCGTCGCCCGCAGCGAGCGCGTGCTCGCCCAGCCGCACGCGACCGCGCGCGACCTGCACCCACGCGTGACGCCCCGGCGCGAGCGCGTGCTCGACCGACGCGCCCGGCGCGAGGAGGCCCGCGAGGAGGAGCGCGTCCTGGTGCACGGTGACCGAGCCGTCGCGGCCGTCGGGCGAGGCGACGACGCGCAGGCGGTCGCGCTGCTCGTCGCGCGAGAACACCCGCTGCTCGTAGCCCGGCGCGAGCCCGCGGCGCGCCGGGAGGAGCCAGATCTGCAGGAGGTGCACCGGGTCGGTCGACGACGCGTTGGCCTCGCTGTGCTCGATCCCGGTCCCCGCGCTCATGCGCTGCACCTCGCCCGGACGGATCACCGACCCGCTGCCGAGGCTGTCGCGGTGCTCGAGCGCGCCCTCGAGCACGTAGGTGACGATCTCCATGTCGCGGTGCCCGTGCCGCGGGAACCCGCCCCCTGGCGCCACCCGGTCCTCGTTGATGACGCGGAGGGCGCGGAAGCCCATGTGCCGCGGGTCGCGGTAGTCGCCGAACGAGAACGTGTGCTTCGTGTCCAGCCAGCCGAAGTCGAAGCCGCCCCGGTCCGCGGCCTCCCTGACGGTGATCATCCGTGCCTCCACCCCTCCGATCGCAAGCCAGGTGCCAGGGCACCCCCGGGCGCGCAGGGCGACCTTCCTGTAGCCTGGCCCCCCCCGACCCAGGAGGAGGAGCCCATGCCGACCGTGAAGTTCGAGCCCGACGCGAGCGGCCACGTCGCCCTGCCCGCGGGCGTGATCGTCCTGCAGGAGTGGTGGGGGATCGTGCCGCACATCGAAGACGTGTGCCGCCGCCTCGCCCGCCAGGGCTACGTCGCCCTGGCCCCCGACCTCTACCACGGCAAGAAGACCCTCGACGCCGCCGAGGCGCAGCACCTGATGGAAGGCCTCGACTGGCCGCGCGCGACCAAGGAGATCCAGGGCGCGGCGCAGCACCTCCGCGCGCAGGGGTGCGAGAAGGTGGGCGTGGTCGGCTTCTGCATGGGCGGGGCGCTGACCGTGATCGCCTCGGCCCACGCCGGGGTCGACGCCGCGGCGTCCTTCTACGGCTTCCCGCCCGACAAGGGCGCCGTGGACGCGAAGGCGGCCCCGACGCTGATCTTCTTCGGCGAGAAGGAGGAGTACTTCTCCGTCCCCGACGCGCAGGCGTGGGCCGAGGGCCAGCGCGGGCGAGGCGTCCCGGCCGAGGTGGTCACCTACCCCGGCGCCGGGCACGCCTTCTTCAACGACACCCGCCCCGAGGTCTACGCAAGGACGCCGCCGAGGACGCCTGGGCGCGCACGCTCGCGCACTTCGAGCGGCACCTCCGGTCCTGACCCGCCCGCATCTGCCCGCCCCCTTTAGACTAGGACCACGCGAGGGGGGCAGGGACAGGACCGCCACACGGGCCCACCACCCCACCCGGGCCGTGTGGCGGGCCGCCTCACGGACGCGCCGCGGAGGCGCAACTCGCGAGCGGCACGCCCCTTGAGATGCAGGGCGGAGGTCCTCCATGCAGGCCAAGGGCGAGTCCGCGCCGAGTTCCCTTCTCTCCACGATCCTCAAGCACGACTTGCCCGCCTCGTTCGTCGTGTTCCTGGTGGCCGTCCCGCTGAGTCTCGGGATCGCGCTGGCCTCGAACGCGCCGATCATGGCCGGCATCATCTCCGCCGCGATCGGCGGCATCGTCGTCGGCATGCTCGCCGGCGCCCCGCTGCAGGTGAGCGGTCCGGCGGCCGGCCTGATCGTGATGGTCTTCGACCTCGTCGAGAAGCTCGGCGGCGACTGGCGCATGGTCTGCGCCATCACCGCCCTGGCCGGCGTCACACAGCTCGTGTTCGCCGTCTTCGGCGTGGCGCGGACGGCGCTCGCGATCTCGCCGGCCGTCGTCCACGGCATGCTCGCCGGGATCGGCATCCTGATCGTCCTCGGCCAGGTCCACGTGGTCCTCGGCGGCTCGCCGGGCGCGTCGGCGTTCGTCAACATCCGCGACCTGCCCGCCCAGCTCGGCAACCTGCACGTCATGGCGGCGGTGCTGGGCCTCCTGACGATCGCCATCCTCGTCCTCTGGCCCTACATCCCGGTGATCCGCCTGCGGCGCGTCCCTGCGCCGCTCGTGGCCGTCACGGTGGCGACGGTCGCGTCGCTCGGCGTGACCGGGCCGCTCGAGCGCATCAACCTGCGCGCCGACGACCACGCCCACCCGATCGTCGAGGGCCACGTGGCCATCGAGGACCCCGCCGCCGTCGCCACGGCGGTGGGCGACCAGGGCAGCATCCTGGCCGCCGTCCAGCTCCCGACCTGGCCCGACCTCCCGGCCGGGGTCCTGGCCGCGGCCGTCCTGGCCCTGGCGCTCGTGGCCAGCGTCGAGTCGCTCCTGTGCGCGGTGGCCACCGACAAGCTGCACACCGGCCCGCGGGCCAACCTCGACCGCGAGCTCCTCGCCCAGGGCGCCGGCAACACCCTCTCGGGCCTCCTGGGCGGCCTGCCGATCACCGGCGTGATCGTGCGCAGCTCGGCGAACATCACCGCTGGCGGCCGCACGCGCGCCTCGGGCATCCTCCACGGCGTGTGGGTGCTCGTCTTCGTGCTGGCCCTGCCGTTCGTGATCGAGTCGATCCCCAAGAGCGTGCTCGCCGGCCTGCTCGTCGTCGTCGGCGTGAAGCTGGTGAACCTCAACCACGCGCGCCAGCTGCGCCATCACAACGAGCTCTCGATCTACCTGATCACGATCGGCGGCATCGTCGCGATCGACCTCCTCAGCGGCGTGGCGATCGGCTTCGGCGTGGCCGTCCTGCGCCTGATCTGGCGCCTGGCGCGGGTGCAGGTCGAGGTCGAGCAGGGCGACGAGCTGTGGAAGGTCCACGTCCGCGGCGCGCTGACCTTCCTGGGCGTGCCCCGCGTCGTCGAGGCGCTGGCGAAGATCCCGCCCGGCGTCAACGTCGACCTCGACCTCGCCGTGAGCAACCTCGACCACGCCGGCTGGGAGGCGATCGAGGGCTGGAAGGAGGGCCACGAGCGCACCGGGGCCGTCGTCCACGTGGAGCGCGTCGAGGACATGTGGGAGACCGGCTCGCGGCGGCTCCGCCAGCAGAAGGAGGCGGTCGCCAAGGAGCCGGCCGAGGTCGCGCAGCGTGCTTGAGCTGCTCACGCGGCAGCCGCGCGAGGGGCCGCTCGTCGGCCTCCCGGAGCGGCTGGCCTGGGTGACCGTCGTGGCCACGGGCCCGGTGGGCGCCGGGCGGGCCGCGTGGCTCCAGTCCCACCTGTCGCGCCTGCCCGCCCCGCTCCGCCCGCGGCTGTTCGCCCTCACCTGGGCGTCGGGCGCCGACGGCGCCGCGCCGCCCCACGCCTGGGCGGCCGACCTCGACGCCGTCGACCGGGCCCTCGGCGGCGACGTCGAGCGGCGCACGGTGATCGGCTCCGTCGGTCAGGCGCTGACGACGCTCGACGCGTCGGGTGAGACGCTGCCCGTGCTCCTGGCGGACGCCGGCCCGGTCGGCTGGGCCCTGCGGCGCGCCCGGGGCCCGGTGCTCGTGCTCCCGCCGCTCGAGCCCGGCGCCGCGCCGCGCCCGCGCGCGCGCGTGCTCGCCCGCGCCGCCGACGAGGTCGAGCCGCTGTGCCGCTGGTCCCGGCTCCTCCCCGCCGGGACGGAGGTCGACCTGCGCGCCGCGGGGCGGCCGTCCGACGCGCGCGCCGGGGCGGCCCTCGACCTGGCGCTCGCCGCCGCCGGCGAGGCGCTCACGGCCGCCGGCCTCGCGGCGCGGGTCGGGGTCGGCCCGCTCGACGAGGACGACCCCGCCGCCGTCGAGGACGGCGCGACGATCGTCGTCCGGGCGGCGCGCCGCGGCCTCCTGCGCCGCCTGCTCCCCGGCCCCGACGCCCGCCTCGTCCGCCGCGCCCGACAGGCGATCCTCCTCGTCCCTGTGTGATCGTCTCCTCGCGTCCGTTCCTGCGAGACGCCCGCCATCCGCCGCAGCCGCGCGCACACTGGGGCTGTCCGCCCGGCGCCCCGCGCGGGACACTGGGGCCCCGGCCCGCCGCCCGGCGGCCGCGGGCTCGCGTCGAGGAGGCGCGGTGCGGGTCACCTACAAGCTGACGGTCATCCTCCTCCTGTGCGTGGCGGGCGTGCTGGCCCTCTACGGTTGGCTCTCGGTGCGCCGCGAGGCGCGCCTGATCGAGGGCGACGCCCTGCACGACGCGCGCGTCTACGGCGAGTTCCTCTCGCAGCTCGTCGCGCAGATGTGGAAGGACCACGGCCCGGAGGCGACGGCGGCCCTGCTCGAGCGGGTGAACGCGACGCAGGAGGACGTCCAGGTCCGGCTCCTCACCGAGGACCTCTCGCCCGCCGCGCGCGGCGTGCTCCGGGACGGCGAGGTGACCCTGCGGCTCGACCGCGACGCGGGCACCGTCCTCACGCACCTGCCGCTCGCGCCGGGGGCCGTCCTCGAGGTGCAGGAGCGGCTGGTCCACGAGGAGGCCTACCTGCGCGACAGCGTGCAGCGGGTCGTCCTCACCTCGATCGCGACGGCGGCCCTCTTCGGCGTGATCGCCATCGTCGTGGGCGCGCGGTTCGTCGGCCGCCCCATGCACGAGCTGGTGATGATGGCGCGCCGGGTCGGCGACGGCGACCTCACGCGCCGGCTCTCGCTCGGGCAGCGCGACGAGATCGGCGACCTGGCGCGCGAGATGAACCTCATGTGCGACCACCTCGCCCTCGCGCGGGCGCAGCTCGAGCGCGAGACGGCGGCGCGGATCGACGCGATCGAGCGCCTGCGCCACGCCGACCGCCTGTCGACGGTCGGCCGCCTCGCCGCCGGCATGGCGCACGAGCTGGGGACGCCCCTGAGCGTGATCCAGGGCCACGCCGACCTGCTCGCCGACGGGGCGCTCTCGGCCGAGGAGACGGCCGAGAGCGCGCGCGTGATCGGGCACCTCACCCGGCGCATGGCCGGCACGATCCGCCAGACGCTCGACTTCGCCCGCCTGCAGCCGGCCGTCAAGGACGTCTACGACGTGCACCGGCTCTGCCGGCGCGTGCTCGACATGCTCGAGGAGCTGGCCCGGCGGACCGCCGTGCGCCTGCACCTCGAGGGCGAGCCGGTCATGGCGCTCGTCGACGGCTACCAGCTCGAGCAGGTGGTCACGAACCTGGTCGTGAACTCGGTCCAGGCCACGCCGGACGGCGGGGACGTCCGCGTGAGCGTCAGGCGCGAGCGGCGGCACCCGCCGCCGCGGTCGCCGCGGGCGAGCGACGGGGTGCTCGACGTCGTGAGCGTCACGGTGGCCGACCGCGGGGTCGGGATCCCGCCCGACCACGTGGCGCAGCTCTGGGAGCCGTTCTTCACCACCAAGGCGGTGGGCCAGGGGACCGGCCTCGGGCTGCCGATCGTGCAGGGGATCGTCGAGGACCACGGCGGGTGGATCGAGGTCCAGAGCCAGGTGGGCGCGGGGAGCACCTTCACGGTGTGCCTGCCCAGGGGGGTCGAGGAGTGAGCGCCGCCGAGGGCCACGTCCTGGTCGTCGATGACGACATCGAGATGTGCCACTTCCTGCGCCTGGCCCTGCGCCGGCACGGGTTCGACGTCGAGTTCCGGAGCGACGCCGCCGAGGCGTTCGCGCTGGTCGGCGAGGCGCAGTTCGACGCGGTGATCACCGACCTCAACATGCGCGGCATGAACGGGATCGAGCTGTGCGAGCGGATCGCCGCCAACCACGCCGACCTGCCGGTGCTCGTCCTCACCGCCTTCGGGCGCCTCGACACGGCGATCGCCGCCATGCGCGCCGGCGCCTACGACTTCCTCACCAAGCCCTTCGACGTGCAGGTCCTGGCGCTCGCCCTGCGCCGCGCCGTGCAGCACCACTCGCTGCGCGAGGAGGTGAAGCGGCTGCGCGAGTCGAAGTTCGGGCCCGAGCGGTTCGAGGAGCTCGTGGGCGAGAGCGAGCCCATGCGCGCCCTCTACCGGCTGCTCGAGCAGGTCGCGGCCGTGGACAGCTCGGTGCTGATCCAGGGCGAGACGGGCACCGGCAAGGAGCTGGTGGCGCGGGCCCTCCACCGGCGCAGCGCGCGCGCGCGCGGGCCGTTCGTGGCCGTGAACTGCGCCGCGGTGCCCGAGACGCTCCTCGAGAGCGAGCTCTTCGGTCACGTGAAGGGCGCCTTCTCGGGCGCGACGACCGACAGCCCGGGCCTCCTGCGGCGGGCGCACGGCGGGACGCTCCTCCTCGACGAGGTCGGCGACATGCCGCTGGCGCTGCAGGCCAAGCTCCTGCGCGCGCTGGAGGAGCGGCGCGTGCGGCCGGTCGGCGGCGGCGAGGAGCGCGAGTTCGACGCGCGGATCGTCGTCGCCACCCACATGGACGTCGAGGCGGCCGTCGAGGAGGGGCGCTTCCGCCAGGACCTCTACTTCCGCCTGAACGTGATCGCGGTCGACCTCCCGCCCCTGCGCGCGCGCGGCGGCGACGTCCTCGCGCTGGCGCAGATGTTCATCGAGCAGCAGGCGGCGCGCACCGGCAAGCACGTGGCCGGGCTCACCGGCCCGGCGGCCGAGCGGCTCCTGGCCTACAGCTGGCCGGGCAACGTGCGCGAGCTGCGCAACTGCATCGAGCGGGCGGTCGCCCTCACCGCGCACGAGCGGCTGATCGTCGAGGACCTGCCGGCGGGGATCCGCGACTACCTGACGACCTCGCCCGCGCTCGTGCCCGAGGCCAGCGACTCGTCGCAGCTCCCGACGCTCGAGGAGGTGGAGCGGCGCTACGTCCTGCGGGTGCTCGACACGGTCGGCGGCAACAAGAAGCTCGCCTCCCGGATCCTGGGCCTCGACCGCCGCACCCTCTACCGCAAGCTCGAGCGCTGGCGCCTCGGCCCGGGCGCCGGCGATGCGGACGAGCCGGACGACCCGCCCGTCGCGTCGCCTTGAGGCGCTGGCGCGCTCGCCAGCGCGCCCTCCGCTCATGTAGGCTGCTGGGCGGAGGCCGCCCATGGCCAGCGTCAAGTGCGAGAAGTGCGGCTACTCGAACCGCCCCGACGACCTCGCCTGCGGCCTCTGCCAGGCGGTCCTGAAGGAGCGGTCGCGGCCGGCGGCGGCGACGCCGACGCCGGCGCCGCCCGTGAGCCGGCCGGCGCCCGCGCCGACCCCGCGGCGGCCCGCCTCGGGCGCGATGCCGGCCGCCGCCGGGCCGTCGCCCGGCCTCCTGCGGCAGCTCGAGCAGCTCCAGGGCCGCCTGACCGCCGGGCTGGAGCGGCTGAAGAAGGTGCAGGAGGAGGGCGGGCCGCTCTTCCAGGCGCTCACGCAGGCCGAGCGCGAGAGCGGCGAGGCGGAGGCGGAGCTCCGGGCGCTCGAGAAGCGGGTGTCGACGGCCGAGATGGAGCACCGCGCCGCCGACGCGGGTCTCGGTCGGCGCCGGCGCGAGCTCGAGCGCGTGCAGCGCGAGGTGAGCGAGCACGAGGCGGCCACCGCCCGGGCGCAGGAGGAGCAGCGCGCGGCCGACGCCGAGCTGGCCCGCCTCGGCGAGGAGCGCGCCCGCGTGAAGGGCGAGCGCGAGGGGGCGGAGGCGGCGCTCGCGGCGCGGCGCCAGGAGAACGCGGGGCTGCGCGACGCGCTGGCGACGGAGGAGGCCGCCCTGGCGCAGGAGCGCGCGACGCTCGCGGCCGAGACGGCCGAGCGCGACCGGCTCGATCAGGCGCTCGCGTCGGCGACCGACGGGCTCGTCGCGACGAAGGCGTCGCTCGCCGAGCGGCGGGCCGAGATCGCGCGCCTGCGCGACGAGACGCCCCGCGTCGAGGCCGACCTGGCGCGGACGAAGGGCGAGCTGGCCGAGGCCGACGCCGAGCACGCGCCGCTGGCCGCCCGGGCCGAGGCGGCCGCGCAGG
This sequence comes from Planctomycetota bacterium, assembly GCA_023954375.1. Lineage (GTDB taxonomy): Bacteria > Planctomycetota > J058 > J058 > J058 > JAMLIC01. Next base: position 84,897 of record JAMLIC010000029.1, on the reverse strand, counting down.
ACCTCGCCACGACGTCGGCGGCGCTCGCCGAGCGGCGGGCGGGCAACGACGCCCTGCGCGCGGCGGCGGCGAGGGACGAGGGCGCCGCCGCGGACGCGCGCGCGGCGCTCGCGCAGGCCGACGAGGAGAAGGCCCGGCTCGAGGCCCAGGTGGCCGAGGCGGCCCGCGACCGCGAGGAGGTCGAGGCGCGCCTCGCGACCCGGCGCGGCGAGGTGGAGGCCCTGCGCGCCGAGGCGGCCGAGCGGACGGCCGCCCTCGAGCGGGCGCGGGCCGACCTGACGGCGGCGGACGCCGACTACGAGGCGGCCAGGGAGGCGCGCGACCGGGCCCGTCGCGACCAGGAGGCCGCCGAGGGCAACCTCGCCGCGCAGCAGAAGGAGAACGACGGCCTGCGCGCGGAGGCGACCGGGCACGAGGCCGCCCGGAAGGCGGCGCTCGAGGCGCTCGCCGCGGCCGAGGAGGAGAAGGCCGCGCTCGCCCGCGCGCGCGACGAGCGCAGGGCCGAGCGGGAGGGCGCCGAGGGGGCGCTCGCGGTGCGCCAGGGCGAGGTGGCGACGGCCCGCGAGGAGCAGGCCCGCGCCGAGGCCGAGCTGACCGCGGCGCGCGAGGCGCTCGGCGGGGCCGACCGCGACTACGAGGCGGCCAGGGAGGCGGCCGCGCGGGCGCGGCGCGACGTGGACGCGATCGAGGGCAACCTGGCCAGCCAGCGGGTCGAGAACGAGACCCTCCGCCGCCAGGCGACCCTGGCCGAGGAGTCGCGCGACCGCCTGAAGGCCGAGCTCGAGGCGCTCGAGGCCGACGGCGCGGCCCTGCGCGCGCGCGCCGACGCCGCGACGGGCGAGCAGGCCGCCGTCCAGGCGGCGGTCGACGCCGCCAGCGCCGCCGCGCCGGCGGCTGGCGGAGGCGGCGGCCTCGACCCCGTGCGTCTCGCCCGCGCCCGGGGCGCGCTGTCCGACCTCGCGCGCAAGACGCGCGCGGCGCTGGCAGACCTGGAGGCGGTCGCGAAGGCGGCGGAGGAGGCGAAGGGCGCGCTGGAGCCGGCGCGGCCGGCCGAGCCCCCCGTGGGGTAGTCCCCTTCGTGTTCTCGCTCGTCCGCCCCCGAGGCCGAGACCGAAGCCGAGGCCGAGACCGAGGCCGAGACCGAGACCGAGACCGAGACCGAGACCGAGACCGAGACCGAGACCGAGACCGAGACCGAGACCGAGACCGAGACCGAGACCGAGACCGAGACCGAGACCGAGACCGAGACCGAGACCGAGACCGAGACCGAGACCGAGACCGAGACCGAGACCGAGACCGAGACCGAGGCCGCTCCCGCCCCCGCACCCGCCCCCGCCCCCGCACCCACCCGCCCCCGCTCCCGCCCCCGCTCCCGCTCCCGCCCCCGCTCCCGCCCCCGCTCCCGCCCCCGCTCCCGCTCCCGCCCCCGCTCCCGCTCCCGCTCCCGCCCCCGCTCCCGCCCCCGCTCCCGCCCCCGCTCCCGCCCCGCTCCCGCGCACACGGCGCCGCCGGGCCCGCCGCGGGCGCGGGCCCGGCGACCGCGCCGCGTCAGCGGCGCTGGAGCCCCACAGCAGGGCCAGCTGCCGGTCGAGCACCTGCCGCACCTCGCCGAGCTCCCCGCCGGCGAGGAGCCCCTCGGCCTCGGCGATCGCCAGCGCCATGCGCAGCTCTCGCCCGCTGGCGTAGGCCACGGCGAAGTGGTGGGTCCGGTCTCGCCCAGCTTCGGCTCCCGCTCCGCCGCTCCCGCTCCCGAGCACACTTCCCCGCGCCTCCGCAGCAGGAGCCTCAGGCGAGGCCGCCGAGGGCGAGGCGATGCCGCGCGCCACGGGGCTGCTCCTGCCGAGGCGCAGCGGCGAGGCCCGTGCCGGGAGCAGGGGCCGGCGCGCGCTCTCCTAACAACACGCCCCGGCGCGGGCCTCGCGGCGCTCCCGCGCTCTCACGCCCGGTGAAGACGCCGAACGCCGCGAGTCCCGCGCCGGGCGCGCCCTCTGTCCTTTCCACCTGCTGTGACCAGTCGCCCGGCACGGGCCTCGCCCCGGGACCTACCGCTCGAACGAAGGAGAGACACGCATGCCGTTCCACGCCGAGACCGTCGCGCTCCAGCTCGTCACCGCCCTCCGCGGGCCGCTCGAGCGGGTGCGCGCGCAGGACGCGAACCTCGCCGACCAGGGCCGCCGGGCCGCGCAGTCGATCGCCCTCAACACGGCCGAGGGCAACGGCCGCCAGGGGCGGGACCGAGCGAGGCACTTCACCTACGCCTACGGCAGCGGGCGCGAGCTGCGCGCGGTGCTCGCGATCGCCGAGGCGGACGGGCAGGTGAGCGCCGTCGAGCTCGCCGAGGCCCGAGAGCTCCTCGACCGGGTGCTCGCCATGCTCTGGCGCCTCGTGCACCCGCGGCGCTGACGCGCCCCGGCGCTGCGCGCCCGGCGCCGAGCGCGTCGGGCGCGCAGTCCGCGGCCGGGACCGAAGCCGAGGCCGAAGCCGAGACCGAGGCCGTCCCCGCTCCCGCTCCCGCTCCCGCCCCCCGCCTCCGCCCTCCCTCGCCGCCCCCGGTTACCCTGGTCCCTCCACCCAGGAGGCCCCCGTGGGCAAGCTCACCGACGCCGAGCGCGCCGAGGCGGCGCAGGCGCGCGGCGACGCCGGGATCGATCACCCGCGCGTGGTCGCGGCCGCGCAGGCGCTCGTCACCTTCCCCAACGCCTACCCCGACCGCGACTACGTGGTGAAGATCGACTGCCCCGAGTTCACGGCCGTCTGCCCCATGACGGACCAGCCGGACTTCGGGCGGTTCGTGATCGAGTACGTGCCCGACCAGCGGCTGCTCGAGCTCAAGTCGCTGAAGCTCTACCTGCAGGCCTACCGCGACGTGGGGATCTTCCACGAGACGGTCACGAACAAGGTCATGGACGACCTGCGCGCCGCCCTCCAGCCGCGGCGGCTCTCCGTCGTCGCCACCTACAACGCGCGCGGCGGGATCGTGACGGTCGTCGAGGCGCACTGGCCCGACGAGTAGCTCAGCCGCCGGGCGGCGCCGGCGGCGGGTTCTTCTTCCTGTGCTCCGCCATGAGCGGCGCCACGTGCTGCCGGTAGCACGTCGGGCAGATCGAGTGCGAGAAGCTGGCCTGGCTGCGCTGCGCCACGTACTCCTCGACCGAGTGCCAGGCGTCCTGCTTGTCGCGGATGTTCTTGCAGTAGGAGCAGATCGGCAGGAGCCCCTCGAGGCGCCGCACGTGCTCGAGCGTGGCCTCGAGCGCCCGCACGCGCGCGGCCAGCTCGGCCTTGATCCCGAGCACGCGCCGCCCGACCTCGATCCTGGCGCGCAGCTCCGCCGGGGCGCAGGGCTTGGGGATGAAGTCGTCGGCGCCCGCCTCGAGCCCCTCGACCATGCCGTCCTCGCGGCCCGTGAGGAGGATCATCCACGTGTAGTCGCCCGGGCCCTCCTGCCCGGCGCGGACCCGGCGCACGAGCTCGAGCCCGTCCACGCCCGGCATCACCCAGTCGGTGATCACCATGGGGAAGCGCCCGGCCTGGAACGTCTGCCAGGCGGCCTCGCCGTCGCGCGTGACCGTCACCTCGTGCCCGAGCGCGCGCAGCGTCAGCTCGAGGCGCTTGCCGGAGACGGGCTCGTCCTCGGCCACGAGGATCTTCAACGCGGCGGGGATCGAGGCGTCCGGGGACCCAGGCTCGGGAGGCACGCTAGTCGTCCAGGGTGTACCCCACCGGAACGTACTGCGGGGCGTCGCGCAAGCGTGCCCGCTCGCGGACGACGAACTCGGAGTCGACGCCCATGACGTGCGTGTAGCGCAACGAGTAATGCCGCACGCCCTCGGCGATCAGCCGCTCCGACAGCTCGCGGTCGCGCCGCCGCAGGTCGGCGCGCTTCGCCGCCCACTCCTCGGCGCCCCACGCGTCGACCTCGGCCACCAGCTCGCGGTAGAGCGGCGCGCACGGCCACGCCGACAGCGCGTTCACCCACCAGTGGGCCACACGCCCGAGCTTCTGCAGGAGGAGGCCCGTGTCCGCGTCCCAGCGCAGGCACGTCCCCTCGAAGTAGTTGCCGGCGCCCTTCATGGCCTCGGGGTCGATCAGCCCGCGCTCGCTCGCGAGCCGGTGGCCGGCCGTCCCCGGGAAGGGGAAGAACATGGCCCAGCGGAAGCGGCCCATCTCGGTGTCGGCGATGAGCTGGAGCGTCTCGAGGAGCTCGTCGCGCGTCTCCGTGGGCAGGCCGAACATGACGAAGGCCGAGGTGTGCAGGTCGTACTGGTGCGCCGCGGCGAACGCCGCCTTGATCCGCTCGTTCGACATGTAGCGCCAGAGCACCTGCGTGCGCAGGCGCTTGCTGCCGCTCTCCAGGCCGAACTTGACGATCCGGCAGCCGGCGTCGGCCAGCGTGAAGGCCATGTCCTCGTCGAACACCTGCACGTGCGCGTTGACGACGAACGGCAGCCCCAGCCCCGACGCCTTGTAGGCGCGGCAGAAGTCGCGCACGTAGGCGCGGTCGAGCGTGAACAGGTCGTCGTCGAACAGCAGCGTGTCGATCCCGGGGTGCCGCGCCTTGAGCCCCTTGAGCTCGCCCACGATCCGCTCGACGGGGTAGTGGCGCAGGTACTCCTTGCCGGTCGTCGCCGCGCCGTCCGCCTTGTAGCGGTCGACGATCTCCTTGTTGAAGCAGTAGGTGCACTTGTACGGGCACCCCCGCGACGTGAGCACCCCGATCCAGCCGTTCTTGGCGCGCGTGATGCGGCGCATGTCGAACAGCTCGTAGTCGTTCTCCGGCAGGGTCGCCAGGTCCGGGAAGCGGCCGACCGGGTTGGCGATCGGCGTCGGCCCCGGGTTGTAGCGCGACCGCGCCGGGAAGCGCAGGTTCGGCACCGTGGTCGGGTCCTCGCCGCGCTCGAGCCGGTCGACGAGCTCGCGGAAGGCCAGCTCCGCCTCGCCGACGGCCACGACGTCGAAGTCGCCCGCCGCCACGACCTCGTCGGGGACCATGGTGCAGTGGACGCCGCCGGCCACGAGCGGCACGTCGGGCAGCGCCGCCCGCAGGGCCCGCGCCGCCTCGACCGCCCAGGGGACCTGCTGCGTCATGAGCGAGAAGCCGACCAGGCCGGCGCCCCACTCGCGGACGCGCGCGACCAGCTCGTCCCCCGTCGGCACGTCGAACAGCTTCTCGTTGACGTGCACCAGGCGCGTCTCGTGGCCCGCCGCCTTGAGCACGCCCGAGATGATCGACAGGCCGTGGTTCACCCCCACGGGGCTGTCGATGTTCGGGTAGACGAGCAGCACCCGCATGCGTCTAGTGGTCGCCCCGCTTGCCCGAGCCCGCGAGGAGGCTCTCGAAGCGCGACTTGTCGGTGGCCTTCATGTAGGCCTCGTTGGGCGACACGAGCCCGGCCTTGAGGACGCGCAGGATCGAGTCGTCCATGAGCATCATGCCCTCGCCGCGGCCCGACTCGAGGTAGCTGTGGATCTTGTGGATCGCGCCCTCGCGGATGATCGCGGCCATGGCCGGCGAGCCGATGAGGATCTCGTTGACCGGCACGCGCCCGTTGCCGTCGGTCTTGCGCATGAGGAGCTGCGCGCACACGCCCTGGAGCGACACCGAGAGCATGGTGCGGATCTGCGCCTTCTGGTCCTCCGGGAACACGTCGATCACGCGGTCGATCGTCTTGCCGGCGCTGTTCGTGTGCAGCGTGCCGAACACGAGGTTGCCCATCTCGGCGCACGTGATCGCCAGGCTGATCGTCTCGAGGTCGCGCATCTCGCCGACGAGGATGACGTCGGGGTCCTCGCGCGCCGCGGCGCGCAGGGCGGCCGAGAACGACTCGGTGTCGTTGCCGATCTCGCGCTGGGTGAGGACCGACTTCTTGTTCTCGTGCACGAACTCGATCGGGTCCTCGATCGTGATGATGTGCAGCGACTTGCGGTCGTTGATGTAGTCGATCATGGCCGCGAGCGTGGTCGACTTACCGGAGCCTGTCGGCCCCGTGACCAGCACCAGCCCCGAGCGCAGCTCGCAGAACTTCGTCAGGACCGTGGGCACCCCCAGGTCCTCGAGGGTCTTGATCTTCGTCGGGATGATGCGGAACACCGCCGCGACGCCGTTCTGCTGGCGGAAGTAGTTGCAGCGGAAGCGGGCCACGCCGGGGACCTCGTAGGCGAAGTCGAGGTCCATGTTGTCGAGGAACCGGGCCTTCTTCCGGGCGTCGAGGATCTCGTACAGGATCTTCTCGGCCTCCTTGTTGCTCAGCGCCGGCATGTTCAGCGGCTCGAGGCGGCCGTGGATGCGGAACTTGGGCGGCTGACCCGCCTGGAGGTGCAGGTCGGACCCGCCCTGCTCCTTGAGCGCCTTGAAGAACTTGTCGATGAAGGCCACGGGACCTCCCGGCGGGCTCTGGGGGACGCACAGCATACCCTGATGGCCCCGGGGGTTGCACTTCCCGGCCCCGGTTTCCGCCCGGGCGATCACGGCCCGCCCCCGCGCGCCAGGAGGAGGAGGACGTCGCCCTGCCCGCGCAGGCGCGCGCGCAGGCGCGCGGCGTCGTCCGGCGGGAGGTCGCCGGGCGCGAGGCCGTCGAGGCGCGTCGACGCCTCGACGGTCGCCCCGCGCGCGATCGCCGTGAGCACGAGCCCGACCCGGACGCGGCGCGCGACGGCCGGGTCGCGCTCGAGCCCGAGGCACGCCTCGGCGGCCAGGGGCTCGCCGAGGGCCAGGAGCAGCTCGCCCGTCTCCAGCCAGGCCGGCTCGAAGTCGTCGGGCGGCGCCGCGGCCCAGCGGGCGGCGAGGCGGAGCAGGCGCGCCCCGTCCGCCTCGAGGTCGGCGAGCCGACGGGCGGCAACGGCGTCGCCGACGCGCGCGGCCTCGCGCAGCCAGGCGACCCCCTCCAGGAGGTCCGTCGCCGCGCGCTGCTCCGGCGGCAGCCTGAGGAGCCAGTCGCCCAGCTCGCGCGCGGCCTCTGCGTGGCCCGCCGCAGCGAGCCGCCGGTACCAGCGGCGCGCCTCGGCGACGTCCGGCTCGCGCCGCGGGGGGTGCTCGTAGACGTGGGTCGTGCCCTGGCGCAGGAGCCTCGCCCAGCGCAGCCCGGCCTCGGGGTCGCCGGCGCGGGCGGGCCACTCGAAGGCCACCTGGTGGGAGCGCTCCGCGAGGCGCCAGAACGCGGCGCGCGAGGCCTCGCAGCCCAGCGCCGCGGCCTGGTGAAGGGCCCAGGCCTGCTCACGCTCGAGCCAGCGAGACGCGTCCCGCCCCGGCCGCCAGCCCGGCCGGCAGCCGATCGACCCGGCGCGCGCGGGGGCGACCTGCCGCATGGACCACCCGCGCCAGCCGTCGCCCTGGTAGCCGTCGCGGAGGGTCCTGGCGAGCGCCCGCCAGGCCTCGGGGTCGCGGCCGGTCAGGGCCCGCCGCCGGACGACCTCGGCCGGCGCCTCGGGCTCGACGTGGAGCGGCGCGACGGCGCCGGCGAGGGCCAGGAGCGACGCCGCGCCCACGAGCGCCGCGGGCGTCCGTCGGAGCGGCGCGGCCGACGCGGACCCGGCCCACAGGTCGGGCTCGGCCCGCAGCGCCGCGAGGCGCGGGTCGTCGAGCGCCGGGTCGTCGGGCGCGAGGCGCGCGTGGCGCAGGTAGGCGGCGCCCTCGATGACCCGCCCGGCGGCGACGCGCCCGCGCCGCCGCGAGCGCCCGCCCGCGGTCGGGGCGGAGCGCGTGGGCCTCCGGGGCCGCGAGCGCCGCCGCCCGCGCGGCGTCGTTGCGGGCGAGCGCCTTCGTCGGCGGCGCCGACGAGCCACGCGGCCCGGTGCGCCGCCGCCGGGCCCTCCGCGGGTGCGGCGGCCGGGACCTCGACGGGCCGCGTCTCACGGCCGAGGCGGTCGGCGAGCGCGAGGAGCAGCGGCAGGAGCGTCGCCCGCGGGACGACGAGCAGGAGGTAGGGCGTAACGTGCGTCGCGTCGAGCACGGCCGGGGCGTGGGCGGCCCCCGCCAGCCACGCGGCCGTCCCCGCGAGCGCCGCCGCCACCTGCGCGGCCAACCGCGCCCCGCCCGCGCGCAGCGCCAGCGCCGGCCCGCCGAGGCACAGGGCGGCCGACGCCGCGAGCAGCGCCTCGACGGGGTGCGGCGCCCCGAGGGCGAGGAGGGCGCGCAGGGCCTCGAGGCTGGTGGCGCTCTCGAGGCGCAGGGCCGCGTAGTCGCCGGCGCGCGCGACCGCGGGCGCGGCGAGGGCGAGCGTCAGGAGGCCGAGCGCCAGGCCGACCCGCCCGCGCCGGGCGAGCCCCTCGGCCGCGGCCCACGTCACCCCGGCGGCCGCGCCGGCGCCGAGCGCCCAGGCGAGCGGCGGCGCGACGGCGGGCCAGGCGCCCGCCAGCCACGCGGCCGAGCCCACGACCAGGGCCGTGACCGCGATCTCGGTCGCCGTCAGCGCCAGGAGGCCGCGGGCCAGGAGGAGGGCGGGCCGGCCGGCGGGGTGGGCCATGCCCCTCACACGCCCGACGGGGCGGTCGGGTTCCCTCAGCGGGCGATCCGCCCCAGGAACGAGCGCCCGGCGGCGACCTCGACGCCGAAGTTCTCGGCCAGCGTCGCCCCCAGGTCGGCGAACGACTCGAGCGTCCCCAGGTCGGCGGGCCGCACCGTCGGCCCGGCGGCGAGGACCGGCACGTACTCGCGCGTGTGGTCGGTGCCGCGGTAGGTCGGGTCGTTGCCGTGGTCGGCCGTGATGAACAGCGCGTCGCGCGGGCCGAGCGCCTCGACGAGGCGCGGCAGGGCGGCGTCGAACGCCTGCAGGCAGTCGCGGTAGCCGGCCGGGTCGCGGCGGTGCCCGTAGAGCGAGTCGAACTCGACGAGGTTCGTGAACACGAGCGCCTCGTCGCCGCGCGCGCCGAGCAGGTCGAGCGTCTGCTGGATCCCGTCGACGTTGCTCTTCGACCCGAGCGCGCGCGTGATCCCGCGCCCGTCGTAGATGTCGGCGATCTTCCCCACGGCCACGACGGCGTCGCCCCGCCCGTGGAGCCGGTCGAGGAGCGTCGGCGCCGGCGGCGGGACCGAGTAGTCGTGCCGGTTGGCCGTGCGCGTGAACCCGCGCTCCGGCGTGCCGACGAACGGCCGCGCGATCACGCGCCCGACGCGGTGCGGCCCGTCGAGCAGCGCGCGCGCCGTCTGGCAGAGCCGCCACAGCTCCTCGGGCGGGATCACCTCCTCGTGCGCGGCCACCTGGAAGACGCTGTCGCCCGAGGTGTAGACGATCGGCCGCCCGGTCTTCACGTGCTCGGCGCCGTGGTCGCGGATCACGTCGGTGCCGCTGTAGGGGCCGAAGGCGAGGAAGCGGCGCCCGATCGCGCGCTCGATCGGCTCGAGCACCTCGGGCGGGAAGCCCTCGGGGTAGGTGGGGAAGGCCTGCTCCGAGACGATCCCGACCATCTCCCAGTGACCGACGGTCGTGTCCTTGCCGTTGCTCCGCTCGGCCATGCGCCCGCTCGCGCCGGTCGGCTCGCCGCGCTCGCCGACGCCGGCGAGGAGCCGCGAGAGGCCCAGGTCGGCCATGACGGGCACCGAGAGGCCGACCGCGTCGCGGATGTGCCCCAGCGTGTCGGCGCCGGCGTCGCCGAAGCGCGCCGCGTCGGGCATGGCGCCGCAGCCGACCGAGTCGAGGACGATCACCACCGCGCGGTCGAACACCTGGCCCTTCGCCACCCGGCACCTCCTCCGGGACGCACTCTACCGCGGCGGGCTTGCCGCGCGCGCGCGTCGCTGGCATCACCGTGGGCGTGCCCACCCCGCTCGACCCCGCCCGCGACCCTCCGCGGCTCGGCCCCTACACGCTGCTCGAGCGCGCCGGAGCGGGCGGCATGGGGGTCGTCTACCGCGCGCGCCACGACGCGACGGGGGCGCTCCACGCCGTCAAGGCGCTCCTCCCGGGCGCGGACGCCGAGGACCTCCTGCGCTTCCGGCGCGAGGCCGAGGCCATGGCGGCCGTCGAGGGGCACCCGCACGTGCTGCGCGTCCACTCCGTCGGCGTCGACGGCCGGCGCCCGTTCCTCGCCATGGCGTGGGCGCCGGGCGGCTCGCTCGCCGACCGCCTGCAGGCCGGGCCGCTGCCGGTCGACGAGGTGGTGGCGCTCGGCCGGGCGCTGGCGAGCGGCCTGGCGCACCTGCACGCGCGCGGGGTGCTGCACCGCGACCTCAAGCCCGAGAACGTCCTCCACGACGAGCAGGGGGCGCCGCGCCTGGCCGACTTCGGCCTGGCGCGGCTGCAGCAGGCGGAGGCGCTCACCGCGACCGGCGACGTGCTGGGCACGCCCGCCTACATGGCGCCGGAGCAGGCGGAGGGGCGGCGCGACCTCGACGCGCGCACGGACGTCTACGGCCTCGGCGCCGTGCTCTACCGCGCGCTCACCGGCCGCCCGCCGCACGCGGGCGCCACCTCCATGGCGGCGCTCCTGGCGGCCCTGGCCGCCGCGCCGCCGCCGCCGCGCGCCCTGCGCCCCGACGTCCCGCCCTGGCTCGAGGCCGTCGTGCTGAAGGCGCTCGCGCCGGCCCCCGACCAGCGCTGGCCCTCGGCCGAGGCGCTGGGGGCGGCGCTCGCGACGGGGCCGGCCGGCGCGGCGCGGCGCCTGCCCCTCGCGGCGCTCGCCCTGGCCGCGCTCGCCCTCGCCGCCGTGGCCGGCGTCGCGGCGCCGCGCGCGCCCCGGAAGGCCGGGCCGGCGGCGGTCACGCCCGCGCCGCCGGACCTCGAGGCCACGCTGGCCCGGGGCGACCACGCGGCCGCCGCCGACCTCGTGCGCGCCGCGCTGGCGAGCGACGCGCCGGAGGGCGCCCGGGCCGCCGTCCTGGCGCTCGTCGACGCCGGCGACGCCGAGGGCCGAGCGCCTGCTCGCGCCCGCCCTCGCCGCGCCGCGCCCCGCCCGGGCGGCGCTGCTGCTCGGCGTCGAGGCCGCGCTGGCCCGCGGCGACCCGCCGTCGGCGCTCGAGCGCGCCGCCGCCGCCCACGCGGCGCGCCCCGACGCGGCGACGCGCTGGGCGCTCGGGCGCGCCCTGCTGCTGACGCGCGGGCCGCGCGAGGCCGCCGACCCGCTCCTCGCCCCCGAGGTCGGACACCTCTCCGGCGGGGCCGCTCGGCGCCTGCACGACCTCGCCCTGCACCGCGAGGCGCTGGCCGGGATCGCCGACGTCAGCCGACGGGCGCGCTCGCTCGAGGTCTCGAGGATGCGTGAGGCGCCCGACGCCTACGCGGCGCTGGCGGAGCGCGTGCGCGGAGTCGCCGCCGCCGAGCCGGCCCCGACGCTCGCCCCGCTGCGCCGCGCCGGGCAGGCCTGGGGGGCCGACCTCGCCCGGGACCTCCTGGGCGTCGACGGGGAGCTGCTCCGGCTCGCGGAGCTGAAGCCGCCGCTGACCGCTGTCGAACTCACCGCGGCCCTCGCCGGCGTGGCGGCCGCCGCCGGCGACGCGCCGGAGGGCCACGCCCTGCGCGTCCTCGGGCTCGCCGCGCGCAGGCAGGAGGCCGAGCGCCACGCGCGGGAGAGCAAGACGTGGCCCGTGCCGTTCGACCCCGAGCTCCTGCGCGCGGTCGAGCTCGCGCTCGAAGGTCCGCTGCCGGAGCGCTACCGGCAGGTCGCGGAGGCGACGCGCTACCACCTCCTCGCCGAGGACCGCGCCGGGCTCGACGGGGAGCTGGCCCGCGCCGAGGCGGCCCTCGCCGTCCTCCCGCCCTACGACGACCCGATGCGCGGGCTGGTCCTGTCGGCGCGCGAGCGGCTCGCCCGGCAGCTCGGCCACCGCGCGTGGGGGCAGCCGGCGGGGCGTCGGGCGTGGGCGGCCCGGATGCTCGCCGCCTGCGAGGACCCCCACGAGAACCCGAGCGACCCGGCCCTGCGGCGCCACCGCTCGCGCGCGCTGCTGCTCGGCGGCCAGCCGCCGCGCGACGCCGACCTCACCCTGTCGAAGCCGGGGGAGAAGGCGCTGTTCGTGGCCGAGGGGGCGCTCGGGCGCGGCGAGCTCGACGTGGCGGCGGCGGCCTACCAGGAGCTCGTCGCCACGGTGGACCGGCGCCAGGAGAAGGACCGCGTGCTCGTCGACGCCCTTTGCGGGCTCGCCGTGGCCGTCGCGGGCGAGGGCGACCTCGCGGCGGCCCGGGCCCACCTGGCCGAGGCGCGGCGCGCGCACGAGGGCGGCGAGGCGGCCACGCTCCCCTGGCGGACCCCCGACGCGGCCGCCGCCGCGGTGGAGCGGATCGCCGAGGGCGCGTGGGCGCCGGGGCGCGGCGAGGTCTTCCCGCCGTGACCGGTCAGCGGCGGCGGCGGCGGAGCTCGTCGGCGCGCTCGGCGTAGCCCTTGAGCCCCAGCGCCGCCGCGCGCTCGGCGACGGCCAGCGCCTCGTCGAGCTCCCCGTCCTCCTCGTGGACGAGCGCCAGGTGCTTGAACGAGGTGAACGACAGGCGCACGCGCTCGCCCGACGACTTGAGCCGGCGGCGGGCCTCGTCGACGAGCCGCGGGGCGAGGGCGATGTCGTCGTGGCAGGCCGCCAGGAGGCGCGCGCGCGCCGTCGGGTCCTTGTGGCGGCGCACGAAGGCCCACTCGATCAGCTCGGAGAGGACCTCGTGGCGCTCGAAGGGGTCGTCGGCGTCGGCCAGCCGCGCGCCGAACGCGTCGAGCCGCGCCGAGACGCGCGCCGGGGTGACGTCGCTCTCGTCCGAGGGCTCGCGGTAGCTGCTGCGGATGTCGCTCTCGTCCTCCTCCGGCGTGTCGGCGGAGCTCACGGAGCCCGGCGCGGTGAAGTCGCTCAGGCGGAACTTGCCCGAGGGCGGCAGCGGGACCCCGGCCTCGCGCAGGGCCGACTTGGCCGCCTGGTAGACCTTCTCGTAGAAGGCCGCGTGCTCGCGGGCGGCGCGCTCCTTGTCGAACACGTCCAGCTCCGCCAGCGGCGCCTCGTAGCCGCACGTGCAGCGCAGGCGCACCGTGGGGCGCGGCTTGAAGACCACGGGGAAGATGCGCCGGCAGAGGCGGCAGTAGATGAACAGCTCCTGCTCGCGCCCGACGGCGTAGTCCTGGACGAAGCCCTGGTCCGAGGTGCCCACCCGCCCGAGGGTACCTGGCGCGCGGGGGCCGGGTCCAGCGCGGCGCGGTCAGTAGAGGTCCAGGGCGCAGAGGTGGTGGAACAGGCTGTCCTTGACCGCCGGCGCCCAGCGCCCCTCGTAGCGGGCCGAGAGCTTGGCCCAGGCGGCCTGCAGGCGCGCGGACGCCTCGCGCCCCTCGGGGATCGAGGGGAACACGCGGGCGTTGAGCGCCCGCCAGCGGCGCGTCGCCTCGTCCTTCGGCAGGCCGTCGATCCGCGCCCGCTCGGGGAGCATCGCCTCGGCGTGGCGGGCGCAGAAGCGCGCGAGGAGGTCGAGCGCGGCGAGCACGTCGTCGCGGACCGCCGCCAGCCCGTCGGGGGCCTCCTCCGCCGCGAGCCGCGCGTGGAGCTCGCCGAGGTCGGCCCGCAGGACGTCGAGCGCGCTGCGCGGGACGGCCCCCCAGCGCTGGTCGCGGAAGAAGACCAGCTTGCTGCGGGTGGCGTCGAGGGCCACGGCCGCCAGGTGGTTCACGAACCGGCGCTCCTCCGGCGGGATCCCCTCGAGGGCGCGCGGCAAGGGCGTCAGCGCGCAGGGGTACTCCTGGCCGTCTGGCGGCGCGACGTCGTCGGGGTACCAGTCGTCGAAGCCGTCGGGGTGGCGGACGGCGCGAGGACCGCCCCGGACCTTCAGGTCCCTCGCCCGCAGCCGGTGGAAGGCGCGCCAGCTCTCCTTCTCCGCGGCCTCCGCCGCCTGCTCGTAGAGGCGCAGGGCGCGCGCGGGGTCGCGCGGCCCGCCGTGCCCGGCGAGGCTGCAGCGCGCCAGCGCCGCCATGGCCATGTCCGAGCCGCCCGCCGCCGCCCGCTCGTAGAGCGCGGCCGCCGCGGCGGGGTCGCGCGCGAGCCCGTGGCGCCCCTCCTCGAGGTGCTCGCCCAGGTCGACCTGGGCGTCGGCGCGCCCCTGGTGCGCCGCGCGGCAGAGGAGGCGCAGCCCCCGCTCGACGTCGCGCGGGACGTGCGGCCGGTGGGCGCCGGACACCAGGTAGTCGCCGATCAGCGCCTGCCACCAGGGGTCGCCCGCCTCCGCCGCGGCGACCGCGTGGGCGAGCTCCTCGGCGCGCGCGCCGGCGAGCTTCGCCAGGGCCGCGCGGCGCCGCCAGGACTGCCAGCGTCGGGGGTAGCGCTCGAGGACCCGCCGGTGGAGGTCGTCGAGCTCGTGGCGGCGCTCGCGGTCGTAGGCCGCGCGGTCGCGCTGCATGCGCGCCGTCTCGGCGTGCGCCTCGTCGAGGAGGAGGAGGAACGCCGGGTCGTCGGGGTGGGCGGCGACGGCCGTGCGCGCGAAGGCCCACATGACCTCGACGTCGCCGTGCCACTTCGGCATCAGGTAGACGAGCGTCATGCGGTAGGGCTGGAGCCGGCCCGGCGCCGCGGCGCGCGCGGCCTCGAACCAGCGCAGGGCCGCGCTGCGCGGCAGGTTCAGCCCCCGGGCGACGGTCACGAGCGACGTGGCGGCCTGGTCGGCGGCGGGGTCGAGCTCGAGGGCGGCCTCGAGGTCCTGCCGCGCCCGGCGCAGGCGCTCGCCGAACAGGCGCCAGCCGTCCTCCGAGACCGTGTCGGCGTAGCCGCCGCCGCGGGCGGCCCAGGCCCAGCGGATGTAGAGCTCGCCGCGCGCCCCCAGCGCCCAGGCCGACGCCGGGCGGGCGGCGACCCAGGCGTCGAGGAGCTCGAGGGTCGCCGGCGCGGGCCGCTCGAGGAGGGCGTCGAGCGCGAGCGTCGGCCACTCGTGGAGCGTGCCCTCGAGGCGGCCGAGCGCGCGCAGGCGGTCGAGCTCGGCGTCCATGGCCTCGAAGCGGCGGGCGGCCGCCGCCTCGAGGAACGGGCGGCGCGGCGCGAGCTCGGTCACCTCCGGGTGCTCCTCGGGCGGGCAGAGCGCGACGGCCGGCGCCTCCACCTCGAGCGGACGACCGGCCCCGAGGAGCGCGGCGACGCGGGGCGCGAGGTCGGCGTGCAGGTCGTCGGGCTCGGGCGAGGCCGGCGTCGCGTCGAGGAGGAGCGTCCCGTCACGGTCGACGAGGAGGAAGCCGGGGACCATGGCGACCGTCGCCGGGTCCTCGCGCAGGAGGTCGTCGCCCACGAGCACGAGCGCGTTGGCGCGCCGGTCGAGGCCGAAGTGCTCGGCCCAGGCGCGCGCGTCGGCGACGGTCGGCGTGCCCATGCTCAGGTCGAAGCAGAGGACCTGCACCAGGAGGAGGTCGGGGTGGTCGGGGTCGACGCCGGCCGCGCGCAGGACGTCGTCGATCGACGAGAGCCCGCGCTGCGGGGTCACGCCGCCGAAGCCGCCGCGCACGTCGCCGCCGCTGTAGGCCTGACAACCAGCGCAGGACATGCCGACCGGCTCGACGAGCAGGACCCGCCCGCCGAGCTCCGACAGGCGGACGGTCTCGCCGCGCGCGTCGAGGAGCGCCAGGTCGGGGACGGGCTCGCCCTTCACGGGCGGCCAGGGCGCCGGCGGGCGGGGCCGCGCGGCGGCGGACGGCGGCGGCGCCGCCGGGGCCGCGCCCTCCGGACAGGCGGCGAGCGTCAGCGCCAGCAGCGGCGCGAGGCGGGGGAGGAGGCTCCGCATGTCCGGCTCCTGGAGGGGGTGTTCCAACCTGGCAAGCCAGCGTCGCCAGCGCAAGGCGACTGGCGACGGTCGCGTCGGGGTGCCATGGTCGGGGGCGAGGGCAGCATGGGCGAGGAGGTCGACGCGCGCGGACCCCGGGTGGCGCACCCGCGCTGCCCCTTCTGCCACGACCCCGTGCGGCCGGAGGAGGACGACAAGGTCGGCTGCGCCGCCTGCATGGCGTGGCACCACGGAGAGTGCTGGCGCGAGCACGGGGGCTGCGGCGCGTGCGGGGCGGGGCGCGAGGGGGCCCGCCCCGTCCCCGCCGGGGGGAAGGCCGGAGAGAAGGCCGGCGCGGCGAAGGAGGACGCGCCCTGGCAGGCGCCGCGCGCGCGCGACGGCGCGGTGCCGCTGATCGTCGGGGCCGGCCTGTGCGGCGTCCTGACCCTGGGCGGGGCCGGCGCCGCGGCGTGGGTGCTCGCGTCGCGGCCGGCGCCGGTCGTCGCCGCTCCGGTCGCCGGGCCCGTCGGGGCGCCGGAGGCGACGCTCGACTGGCGCGCCGGCCTGCAGGCGGCGTCGAGCGAGGAGGAGCGCACGGCGTGGGTGCGCCGCGGGGCGGAGGCGGGGGACCCGGCCGCCATGAACCTGCTCGGCTTCCGCCTGGTCACGGGGCAGGGGTGCGCGCGCGACCCGGCGGCGGCGCTGCGCTGGGGCGAGCGGGCCGCCGAGGCGGGCCACGCCGAGGCCATGTTCGGGATCGCCCGGCTCCACGAGACGGGCGACGTGGGGGTCCCGCGCGACGAGGCGAAGGCGGCGCGCTGGTACCGGCGCGCCGTGGCGGCGGGCGACACGATGGCCGGCCCGCGCCTCGACGCCCTCCTCCGGCGCCGGCCCGACCTCGCGGACCTGCGCTGACGCTCGGCCGCGCGCGGCGTCAGCGCGCGGCGGCGGTGGCGGGCCCGGCCGCCGCCGCCTCGAGCTCGGCCACGAGCGCGTCGTGGTCGGAGCCCTCGTGGCGCTCGAGGAGCTCGCGGACGCGGTCGACCTCGCGCTGGATGCGGGCGCGGATCGACTCGGCGACCGACGGCTCGGGGCGACCCTTGAGCGTGCCCGCGAAGCTGGCCACGTAGCGGCGCAGGCGGGCGAGCTCGTCGCGCAGGGCCTCGCTCGAGGCCGGCTCGCCGGGCGCGTCCTCCGCGGCCTCGTCCGCGGGGGGGAGCTCGACCGCCTCCGCCGCCTCGACCTCGTCGGCCGGCGGCGGCGCCTCCGGCGGCGCCGGGGCGGCGCTCACGGGCGGCGTCACCTCGGCCGGCGGCGCCGCGGCGGGCGGCTCCGGGGCGGGCGGGGTCGCGACGGGCGGCGTCGCGCGCGGCGCCACGGGCGGGCGATCGTCGCCGGGGCCCGCGGCGCGGAGCTGCCCGTCGATCACGAGGTGCGCGGTCTCGCCGTTGGGGAAGGCGATCGAGACCTGCGCCGGCAGCGCGTCGATCGAGGCCAGGCGCACGAAGGGCTTGCCGTCGCGGACCACGAGCGACTGCGTGGCCGGGTCGCCGATCCGGGCCTTCGTCCAGTCGATCGGCTGCTTGAGGTCGCCGGCGGCGAAGCGCCGCCACTTCCCCGTCTGCCCCACCTCGAAGCCCAGCTCCACCTCGACCGCGGTGGCGCGGAGGCGCACGCGCCGCTCGGCCTGGAAGGTGTGGCCGGTGAAGTTCGTCAGGCTGGCGGAGATGCTGTAGGTGGGGGCGAGGAGCAGGTCCTCCGACTCGACCGGCCGCACGACCTCGAGGAGGCCCACGGCCGCCTCGTCGGTGGGCTCGACGCGGCCCCAGTCCATGGGCGAGTAGCTGAAGGTGACCTCCTCCAGGCGCACGGGGTGGAGCCCGCCCTCGGCGTCGCGCTGGAGCACGCGCAGGCGCGTGCGGCTCCCGACCTCCATGACCGGCGCGCCGTCCAGGAACACGATCTCGAGGGGCATCCCGTCCTCCGTCGGCGTGGTGAGCCGGTGACTATAACCGGCCGAAGGAGCCCGGTTGCGCGCCGTCGCCGGCGGGCTAGATTGCAGGGAGGGGGGCGCGGAGGCTGCCCATCCACCCTCGCGTGCGCAGCGCAGGGCGGGCGCCGCGGAGGCGCCGTGCCTGAGCTCCAGCTGGAACATCCGATCAAGGTCCTCCTGGTCGAGGACGACCCGGCCCAGCTCTTCGTGCTCCAGGCCAACCTGGCCGAGGCGGAGACGGCGCGCTTCGACCTGACGCCGGCGGAGCACCTCAAGGCGGCGCTCGCGGCGCTCGAGCGGGTCCGGTTCGACGTGGTCCTCCTGGACCTGGGGCTGCCCGACAGCCAGGGGCTGGGGACGCTCGCCGCCGTCCACCGGACGGCGCCGCGCGTGCCGATCGTCGTCCTCACGGGGCACGCCGACGAGGCGCTGGCCGTACGCGCGGCGCAGACCGGCGCGCAGGACTACCTGGTCAAGGGGTTCGTCGACAACCAGTCGCTCGTGCGCTCGATCCGCTACGCGATCGAGCGCAAGCGGGCCGAGGAGGCGCTGCGCCAGAGCGAGGAGCGGCTGCGCTTCGCGCTCGCGGCCGGGCGCATGGGGATCTGGGAGTGGCAGGTGGACGAGGACCACCTGACGATCTCCGAGGAGCTGTTCGAGCTCCTGGGCGTCGACCGCGCCGGCTGGCCGGGGACGTTCGGCGGGCTGGTCGCGCGCGTGCACCCCGACGACCGCGAGGCGCTCGAGGCGGTCGTGCGTGCCGCGCGGCGCGCCGGCGCGCGCGACGACCACGTCGAGTGCGCCTTCCGCCTCGCCGGCGACGACGACGTGCGCTGGGCGCTGCTCAAGGGGCGGGTCGTGCGCGGGCTCGGCGGGCGGGCCCTGCGGCTCACGGGCACGCTCTCGGACGTCACCGAGCACAAGCAGCTCGAGGCGCGGCTGCTGCAGTCGCAGAAGCTGGAGAGCATCGGCCGCCTCGCCGGCGGCGTGGCGCACGACTTCAACAACCTGCTCACGGTGATCCTCGGCTCGACCTACCTGGCCGAGCGCGACCCCCTGCTGGGCGCGGCGACGCGCGAGCACCTCGCGGCGATCCGCGAGGCGGCCGAGCGCGCGGGGCAGCTCACGTCGCAGCTCCTCGCCTTCGCCAGGAAGCAGGTGCTGCGGCTGCGGGTGATCGACCCGGGGCAGGTCGTGCGCGAGATGCAGGGCATGCTGCGCCGGCTCGTGAGCGAGGACGTGACCGTGAAGGTCACCCTCGCGCCCGACCTCTGGTCGGTGCGGGCCGACCGGGCGCAGCTCGAGCAGGTGCTCGTGAACCTGGTCGTGAACGCCCGCGACGCCATGCCCGACGGCGGCGAGCTCACGCTGACCACGGCCAACGCCGCGCTGGACGAGGAGGCCGGCCGGCTCGGCCTGCCGCCGGGCGACTACGTGCGGCTGACGGTCACGGACACCGGCGTCGGCATGGACGCGGCCACGCGCGAGCACGTGTTCGAGCCGTTCTTCACCACGAAGGGGCGCTCTGGCACGGGCCTCGGCCTGGCCACCTGCTACGGGATCGTCAGCCAGCTGGGCGGGCAGATCACGGTCGAGAGCGCCCCGGACGCGGGCTCGACCTTCACCGTGCTCCTCCCCCGCGTCGACGAGCGGCCCGAGGAGGAGGAGCGGCGGTCCGAGGCGGTCCAGGGCGGCCGCGAGGTCGTCCTCGTCGTCGAGGACGAGCCGCTGGTGCGCAACCTCGCCGTGAACGGCCTCTCGCTCCACGGCTACCGCGTCGTCGCCGCGCCGTCGCCGCAGGAGGCGCTCCGGGTGGCGAAGGAGCACCCGGGCACGATCGACCTCCTGGTGACCGACGTCGTCATGCCCGGCATGAGCGGCCGCCAGCTCGCCGACGAGTTCCGCGCGCTCCGCCCGGGCGCGCCGGTGGTGTTCATGTCGGGCTACGCCGACGTGGCGCTCGAGCCGGGCGCGCGGTTCCTGCAGAAGCCCTTCACGCCGGCGGCGCTGGCGCGCGTCGTGCGCGAGGCGCTCGACGCGCGGGCGCGAGCGTGAGGGTCGGCGCCCTCACGCCTTCTTCTTGAGGAGGGTCGCCGCCTGTTCGACGTCCAGGTTCGCGAGGACCTGATGGAGGAGCACGCTCGCGATCTGGCCCGGGGTGGCGTCGAGGCGCTCGGAGAGGCGCTCGAGCTCGTTCCAGTCGGCGTCGGTGAGCGGGATCTTCTGGCGCCGGGTCGCACCCTCCAGGGCCGGCCGTCCGCCGGTCGAGCGCAGCCGTTCGGCCAGCTCGCGGTGGAGACCGTCCATGGAGGGAATGGCACGGGCATCGACCCTGCCGACGGGCTCGGCTCCGAGCGCCCTGGCGACGTCGGCGGGGTCCACACGCCGCTCGCGAGGGCCCGTGTCGCGGAGCCGCTTCTCTCGCGCGCCGGTGTCACGAACTCGTCGGGTCATCGGTCTCCTCCCCTCGGTATGCCTCTTGGGACCATGAGTCACCAGGGCTCATGCGGCCTCCGCGCCGCGGCCAGGCCTTCACGGCGGCGGCGCTGGCGCGCGTCGTGCGCGCTCGACGCGCGGGCGCGGTCGTGAGAGGCGTGCCCGCCGGTGTTACGATGACTTCGTGAGCTCGATCCTGGAGGAGACCGCCGGGCGCGTGCGCCTCGCGCCGCTGACCGTCGACCAGTACGAGGCCATGATCGCCCAGGGGATCCTGGCCGAGGGCGAGCCGATCGAGCTGCTCGACGGGCTGCTCGTGCCCAAGGACCGGGCGCGGGCGGGGGGAGCGCCCCTGACGGTCGGCCCCGAGCACCAGCTCGTGGTGAATCGCCTGGCGAGGCTCATGAGCGCGTTCGAGCGCCTCGGCTGCTACCTGTCGATCCAGGGCCCGTTGCGCCTGCCGCCCCGGGACGAGCCGGAGCCCGACGCCGCCGTGATCCGTGGGGTGCCGGAGGACTTCGCCGCGCGCCACCCGGGGCCCGACGAGGTCTGCTCGGTGATCGAGGTCTCGGACAGCTCGCTCCAGCGCGACCGGACGACCAAGCTCCGCATCTACGCCGCGGCGGGGATCCGGCAGTACGTGATCGTGAACCTCGTCGACCGCCGTGTGGAGGTCCACGAGGACCCCGCGCCGGCGGACGGGCGGTTCCGCGCGGGCCCCGTCGAGCTCACGGGCGACGCCGAGGTCCGCCTCGCCGCCGGTGCGGGCGAGGGCGTGGTGGTACGGGTGGCGGACCTCCTGCCCTGACGCGCCCGGCGCCCTTTCGCGCGAGCGAGCGTCCGTCGACCGGCCGAGCACGAGTCGTTGGCCTCGCCTAACGGGAGGACGCGCGAGATGAGTGACTTCCGACCTGGAGATCGCGTCGTCCTACATGCAACTGGCGAGAAGGGCGTCGTGGTCTGGTCGTGGATCAACGAGCAGGGCATTCCCGACTGCTACGTCGCCTTCTTCGGGCATGACTGGCCCGCACCGGATGGGAAGCCCGACAAACCATACGTGCTTCGTTACTATGCCACCTCGCTCGGTCCCGCTTCCTGACCATCACCGCGGCCTGTGACGCCGGGTTCCCAGGCCACGAAGGACGTCACCGGTGCTCGTACAGTGGGCAGCGAAAGCCGTGTACATCTTCCTCCGATCCCAGGCCAGGCACGGTTTCGTGCGTCCGCGACCGTCGTCGGCGAGACGCCCCCGGCGGCGGCGGACGGATCAGGTCACAGCGTCCACAGGCCCAGGGCCGCGAGCACGCTGAAGATCGCCAGGAAGCTCAGGCAGTCGAGGCACTGGAGGCCCAGCCACGCGCCCTCGACCACGTCGCCGGCGCTGACGCCGCCCCCCTGCTGCGCCTGGAGCTGGGCCCGGGCCTCCGTCGCGTGCTCCTCGCGCAGGCGCCGGACCTCGGAGCGGCGCGCGCGGGCGCCCTCGCGGTAGCGGCGGGCGCGGGCCCTCCAGCGCTGGTCGGCGGGGTCGTCGTCGCCCGGGCCGGCGCCGAGGCGGGGGCAGCCGAGGGTCGAGCAGCCGCCCAGCTCGTCGGCGCAGTCCTCGTGGTAGCGCGTCGCGCAGCCCGCGCAGTCGTAGCCCGCCTCGTCGCCGACGAAGACGACCCGGCAGAGCGGGCAGTGCGGCCGGCCGGCGGCCCGGCGCAGGCGGATCCGGGCCACTACAGCGGGCGCGCCTTGTGCGTGCGAGTGATCATGCCTTCGAGCCGCTCGATCTCGAGCTCGGCGTTGCGGCGCCGCTCGGCCGGGGCCTGGGCGTCGCGGATGAGCTCGTCCTCGTAGAGGCCGACGGCGTCGCGGAAGTAGCGGATCGCCTGGTCGTAGAGCTCGCGCTGGCGCTCCTTGCTCCGGGCGGCGCCCCCCTCGTCGAGGGCCTCGAGCCCGCGCTCCTCGAGGAAGCGGGCCCGCTGGTAGCAGCGCGGCAGGTCGTCGTGCGCCATCTCGCGCCCGATCCGCCGGTCGTCCTGCGCGATGCAGCCCGCCGCGGGCGCGACGAGGGCGCACGCGAGCGCCAGGCCGAAGAGCCGGGACACGGTCACCTCCCCAGGGGGAGGAGGATACCCAGCGGGGCGGGGCGAACGGAACAGGGAAAGGGCCCCGGAGAGGCCCTACTCCCCGCGCGGCGCCCTCCCGGCCTGCGCAGGCCCGGCCTGCGCGGGGTCGGGCTTGCCGCGCGCCCGCGCGCGCGTGCGCCTGGCCCGGGGCTGCGTCTGCGGCTCCTGGGCGTTCTTGCGCGCGAGCTTCTTCAGCGACAGGACCTCGTCCTTCGTCAGCTCGCGGTGGGCGCCGTCGCCCAGGCCGCGGAGCGTGAGGGGGCCGATGCGCGTCCTCGTCAGCGCCAGGACCTTGTAGTCCAGCTTGGCGAGCATGCGCCGCACCTGCCGGTTCTTGCCCTCGGAGATCCCCAGGCCCAGCTCGGTCTCGCCCGACCTGCGCTTCATCACCCACACGCGCGCCGGGAGCGTGCGCCCCTCGGCCAGCCAGATCCCGTGGCGGAGCTTCTCGACGGCGTTGTCGTCGACCTCCCCGCGCACGCGCACGAGGTAGGTCTTCTCCACCCCGTAGCGCGGGTGCGTGAGGAGGTTCGTGAAGCTGCCGTCGTTGGTGAGGATCACCGCGCCGCGCGACTCGGCGTCGAGCCGCCCGACGGGGAAGATCCGCCGCCGCTCGGGGATCAGGTCGAGGACCGTCCGCCGCCCCTGCGGGTCGCGGACCGTGCACAGGACGCCCTTGGGCTTGTTCAGCAGGTAGTAGACGGGCGTCTCGACCCGCAGCCGCCGCCCCTCGACCCGCACGTCCTGCTCGGCCGGGTCGGCCTTGCTGCCGAGCTCGGTCACGACCTTGCCGTCGACGGTCACGCCGCCGTTCGTGATCAGCTCCTCGCACTTCCGCCGCGAGCCGTAGCCGGCGCGCGCGAGGAGCTTCTGCAGCCGCTCGGGGCCGCCCGTCAAGGCGCCCTCGCCGGCCGGGGACGACGACCTGGAGGGCCGCGCGCCGTCGGCGCGGGCCTTCCCGCCGCTTCGCTTCTTCATGGTGTGTGTCCGTTCCTCCGGGCGCACGCGCTCCCGCGCGGACGCCCTCGGCGTCCATGATAGCGCCCGAAACGCGCGCGACCCGGTCGAGCGCAGCTCGACCGGGTCGCGTGGCGGGCGGGTCGGTCCTCGCCTACTCGAGGCGCTGGGCCCGGAACACCTCGAGCGCCTGCGCGCCCGTCAGCTTGGCCTTGCCGAGGGCGTAGCCGGCGTTGGTGTGCAGCTCGCGGTCCTCGTCGGCGCAGGCCTCGAGGAGCGCCTTGAAGGTGTCCTCGGGCATCGCCTGGCCCTTGCACGCCTCGCCCATGGCCTTGGCCAGGGCGCGGCGCACCTCGATCGAGTTGATCGAGTCGGTGAACTCGCGCGTGAGGAGCTCGAGCGTCCCGCGCCCGGCGGCGCCGACCGCGGCGAGGCCCTCGAGGCAGGCCACGCGCACGTCGTCGGGGCGGCCGGCGTCGCGCTTCACGTTCTCGGCCAGCGGGCGGGCCGCCTGCGCGATGTCGATCCGCGTGTGGCCGGGCTTGAGCCGGGCGATCGCCAGGGCGGCGCGGGCGCAGATCTGGTTCGAGCGCGCCTTCTCGTCGCGCTGGTCGGCGTCGCTGCCGAAGGCCCGGTTCAGCTTGTCGGCGAGCGTCGCCCGGTCGATGTCCGGGTCGATCACGTCGACCGCGCGGCCCTCGTCGACGAGCTGCTGCATGACCTGGTGCCGCGCGTCGGGCGCCAGGACCATGACCTTCGTGTGGCGCGTGCGGAAGTCGCGCTTGAGCTCGTCGATGAACTCGAACTCGAGCGGGTCCTCGCCGCGGGCCGGGTCGCCCTCGGTGTTGAGCTCGCTCGACACGATCACGAGGTCCTGCGAGGGGAAGGTCTTCGAGCGGATCAGGCCGTCGCGGCCGCTCTCCACGCCGAAGGCCATGTAGCCCAGCTCGCGCAGGAGGCCGACGATGCGGTTCCGGTGGTTGCGGTCCTTCTCGACCACGAGGACCACGCGCTGGCCGCTCTCGCCCAGGCAGTCGATCAGGTTCGTGATCACCTGGCCGCTGTTGGGGAAGTCGACGGCCGGGTCGAGGTGCGCCAGGGCGATCGCGGCCGCGTAGCGGACGCGCTTGTCGCCGTAGGTCAGCGCCGCGGCCAGCGCCTGGCCGCCCGTCAGGTGCTCGCCGGTCGAGCCGCTGGCGCCGAGCGCGCGGCCGTCGATCCCGAAGAGCGGGCCGCGGTAGCCGTAGCGCTCGCTGCCGCCCGGCAGGCCCGACACGCGGCGCGGCTGCCGGCGGGGCGTCGGCTCGTCGTCGTCGAGCGGCGGGGCGTCGTCGGGGTCACGGACCGGCGTGGGCTTGGGCCCCGACGGCTCGCGCGCCGGCGGCGGCGGGGGCGGCGGCTGGCTGGGCTGCGAGGGCTGCGCCGCCGGGCGGGCCGGGGCGGGCGCCGGCGCCGGGCGGGCCGGGGCGCCCGACCGCTCCGCCGCCGGGAGGAAGCTCACCGAGCCGCCGCCCGAGAGGAGCGCCGGGTCGATGTTCAGCTCCTGCAGCCGCTCGATCAGGAACACGGCCACGGGCGCCCGCTGGTCGGCGAGCGCCTTGCCGAGCGCCGAGAGCACGCCCTCGGCGCCGCGGCTGGCCACGAGCATCTTCACCTTGGCCAGCTGCTCCTGCATCTGCTCGAGGCGCGACACCTCGTCGTCGTCGAACTCGCCGCCGGCGTCCTTGACCTGCCGCGCGACGCGGAGCGTCTCCTCGATCTCGGTCCACTCCTGCGCGTAGACGTTGAGGAGCAGCGTCCAGAGCGCCTGGTGGTCGGGCGAGACGGAGAGGCCGTCGTAGCAGTACTCCTCGGCGACCTCCTCGTTCCAGCGGAACCGCGGCACGTCGCGGCGCCCGAGGCGGTCCTGCTGCCACTGCCACACGACGTACTCGCGGTAGCGGTGGGTCATGAAGATCGGGTTCTCGCGGTAGAACTCCTCCGCGATCCGCGCGTAGGCGTCGGCCGTCGAGCCCTCGATGTTGCCCAGCTGCGAGACGGACCGGTTGGCCGCCTCCTTGACGTGCGGGTCGGACGCGCGCTCGGCCAGGCGGCGCAGCGGCGGCACGGCGCGGATGTCGCCCATGTGGCCGAGGGCCACGGCGGCGTTCTGCTGGAGCGTGACGTCCTCCGACTCGAGGAGCTCGATCACGGCCAGCGTGGCCTCGTCGCCGAGGCGCTTGAGGAGCGAGAGCGCCCGCACGCGGCGGTCCTCCTCGCGGCGGTCGGAGAGGACCGACACGAGCTCGGGCACGACGTAGTGGCCGTAGAGGGCCACGAGCCGCTCGGTCGTCTCGACCTCGGTCATGAAGTCGTCCGACCACAGACCCGCCATGTCCTGGCGCAGCTTGCCCTGGTCCTGCCGCTCGCGGACGGCGGCCTCCTCGGCCGCCTTGAGCACGCGCTGGGCGACCGTCGCCAGGCGCCCGCCCTTGGCCAGGACGCGCACCCAGAAGTGGTAGCCCGCCTCGTCGCGGTAGCGGAGCGCCTGCTCGTGGCTCGGCTGCGACTTGAGGACGTTGCGGAAGTGGGCCTCCGCCTCCTCGAAGCGGCCCTCCTCGAACGCCTTCACGCCGTTGCGGAACTCCTGGTCGGGCTGCTGCGCCCGGGCGACGCCGGGGGTGAGCAGGATCGCGGCCAGGGCGCACGCCGCGAGGGCGCGCTGCCAGGTCGACAGCATGAGGACTCCTCCCAACTGTGGTGACCCCGTGAGGGCCACCGCCTCGACCCCGGCGGGACTCCGCGCGTGCAGTCCAACCGAAGTGGGGCGGGATTGTAGGGTTGCGGCGCGAGACCCGTCAAGCTCGCACCGGCTGACCATCGCGGGTTTCGGTCACCGCCGGGTCACCGCCCTGCGACCCCACCGTCGCCCCTGGCGGGGCCGTATGTTGAGGCGGCGGAGGCCCGGGTGCGGATCGCATACTTCGACCTCGTCGGCGGCGCCGCCGGGGACATGATCACCGCGGCGCTGCTCGACGCGGGCGCCCCGGAGGACGCCCTGCGCCGGGGGCTGGCCCGGCTGGCGGTCGAGCCGTTCGAGCTGGCCGTGTCCCGCCGGCAGGCCAGCGGCTGGCTCGACGCCTGCCACGTCGACGTCCGCGTCCCGCCGGGCACGGACGCCCCGCATCGCCACCTCAGCGACGTCCTGCGCCTGCTCGAGCAGGCGTCCCTGCCGCCGCGGGCGCACCTGCGGGCGCGGCGGGCCTTCGAGGCGCTGGCGGCGGCCGAGGCGAAGGTCCACGGGACGACGCCGGACCACGTCCACTTCCACGAGGTCGGGGCGATCGACGCGGTCGTCGACGTGGCCGCCGCCTGCCTGGCGCTCGAGCTCCTGGGGGTCGACCGCGTCGAGTGCTCGCCGCTGCCGCTGGCCCGCGGGACGGTCAGCGCCGAGCACGGCACCCTGCCCCTGCCGGCGCCGGCCGTCCTGCGGCTCGCCGAGGCCAGCGGGGCGCTCGTCGAGGGCCGCGAGGGCGGGCGCGAGCACGTCACCCCGACCGGCGCCGCGCTCCTGTGCGCGCTGGCCGAGCGCTTCGGCCCGCCGCCGGCCCTCCGGCTCGAGCGCGTCGGCCACGGCGCCGGGACGCGCGAGGCCCCCGAGGGGGCGGCGCCCAACGTCGTGCGCGTGCTGCTCGGAAGGGCGGTCGACGACGAGGCCCCGGGCGAGGTCGTCGTCCTCGAGGCCAACGTCGACGACGACACGCCGGAGCGCGTGGCGCACCTGGCCGAGGGGCTCCTGCGGCGCGGCGCGCTCGACGCGTTCCTCACGCCGGTCGTGATGAAGAAGGGCCGTCCGGGCCTCCTGCTCACGGTGCTGTGCGAGCCGGCCCGGGCCGGCGCGCTCGAGGGGCTGATCCTGCAGGGCAGCACCCTGGGCGTGCGGCGCCGCCGCGAGGCGCGCACGACCTTGCCGCGGCGCACGGTCGAGGTGAGCACCGTCTACGGCGTCGTGCGCGTCAAGCTGGCCACGCGCCCCGACGGGCGGGTGACGGCCAAGCCCGAGCACGACGACTGCGCCCGCCTGGCGCGCGACAAGGACGTGCCCTTGGCCGACGTGCAGCGGGCGGCGACGCGCGCGGCCGAGGCGCACGCGGCGGAGCTGCCGGCCGTGGACGAGCGCGCGCCGGCGCACGACCACGACCACCCCCACGTGCACCCCGGGCACCCGCACGCGCTGGGGGTGGATGACGAGGACGAGGGGGAGGTGCACGAGCACCCTTAGGTCGCAACGACCCTGATTGGACACGCAGGCAACGAAGATCAACGGAGAGCACGGAGGCACATGGAGCGGACCTCCGTGACCTCCCTTGACCTTCGTTGCCTTCGTGTCCCATGCTGCGTCGACACGAGGTCCGTGGTTTGGTTCCGGAACGAGGCCGCGCTGCGGCCCTGCGGGCTGTCAGGCAAGAAGGATGTCCGGGCTCGAGTCCTTCGACACCTCCTCGCGCGCCAGGTCCTCGGGGCTCGGGTCGGGCTCGAGGGCGAGCTCCGGGTCGCGCTCGAGGTCGAGGTCCTCGCCGTCGCGGCGCCAGCGGTCGAGCTTCTCGCGCGTCCGGGCGAACTCGAAGCCCTCGATCCGGTCGCGGAGGGTCACCGGGCTGTCGGTGATGATCGCCTCGCAGCCGAGGAGGAACAGCCGCTCCATGTCGCGGGCGCGGTTGACGGTCCAGGGGGTGAGGAAGAACTGCCCCTGCCGGAGCTGCGCCACGAGGCCGAGCGAGAGGCTCTTCCAGTAGCAGTCGACGCCGCGCACGCCCGCGACGCGCATGGCGCCGCGCGCCTGGCGCTTGGTGAAGGTGATCGTGGCCACGGGCGTCACGGGAGAGGCGGCGTGGACCTCCTCGACGCGCTGGAGCTCGCGGCAGATCACGACCGCGCGCTCGAGCAGGCCGTGCCGGGCGAGCGCCTGGACGACGCGCCGCCCGCAGTCCTGCGAGCGCTTCCACTTGCTCTTGATCTCGATCATCGGCACGACGCCGCGGCGCCGGCACAGGTCGAGGACCTCGTCGAGGAGCGGCACGCGCTCGGCGGCGAAGCGCGGGGCGAACCAGGCGCCCGCCGAGAGCGCGCGCAGGTCGGCCGTGCGCAGGCGGTGGACCTCGCCCTCGCCGTCGGTCGTGCGGTCGACCCTCTCGTCGTGCAGCACGACGACGTCGCCGTCGGCCGTCTGGTGCACGTCGAGCTCGACGAGGTCGGCCTGCTGCTCGATCGCCAGGCCGAAGGCGGCCAGCGTGTTCTCGGGCGCGTTCTGCGAGTCGCCGCGGTGCGCGACGACGAGCACCGGCAGCGCCGGCTCGCGCACCCGGCGCACGAGCTGCACGAGCGGGCTCTCGGGGAGCCCGTCGTCGGCCGCGTCGCTCACCTGGCCCCCCGCACGCCCACCAGGATGCACATCCCGCCCGGGGGCTCAAGCCACGCCGCCGCTTGGCCAGGGGCGACGCTCCGGCCATAGTGGCCGCGTGACCGGCTGGCAGGAGGTGGCGCTCGTCGTGCTCGCGGCGGCCGGGCTCGCGGCGCCGCTCCTGGCGCGCGTCCGGCCCGCGCGCGCGCGCGTGGCCGTGACGGCGCTCACGATCGTCGCCCTCGCCCTTGCCGCGCGGCACCTCCCCCGCCGCGCCGGGCGGCCGGCCGCCCCCGACGACCGGCCCCGCGTCGCCCTGCGCGACGGCGCCTGGGCCGGGAGCGACGCCTGCAAGGCCTGCCACCCGGGCGAGCACGCCTCGTGGCACGGCAGCTACCACCGGTCCATGACGCAGCGGCCCTCGTCGGAGAGCGTCCTGGCCGACTTCGAGGGCGTCACGCTCACCGCGCCCGACGGGGCGCGGTGGCGGCTGTCGCGCGAGGGGGAGCGCTTCTTCGCCGCGGTCGACGACGGGCCGGCGCGCGAGGTCGTGCTCGTCACCGGCTCGCACCACATGCAGGTCTACTGGGTGGCCGACGGGCGGCCGCGGCTGCTCGCGCAGGTCCCGTTCGTGTGGCTGGTCGACGACGGCCGCTGGGTCCCGCGCAACGCCGCCTTCGTGCGCCCGCCGGAGCTGGCGGGCGCCCCGCCGTCCGAGACGGGGCGCTGGAACCTCGTGTGCCTGCGCTGCCACACGACCGACCCCCAGTCGCTGCCGCTGTCGCCCGCGCTCGACGCCTTCGACACGCGCGTGGGGGAGCTGGGGATCTCCTGCGAGTCGTGCCACGGCCCGGGCGCCGAGCACGTGGCCGCCAACCACGACCCGACCCGGCGCTACGCCCTGCACCTCGGCGGCGGCCCCGACCCGACCATCGTCAACCCGGCGCGGCTCGACGCCCTGCGCTCGTCGCAGGTGTGCGGGCAGTGCCACTCGATCAGCTGCGAGCCGAGCGAGGCCGAGTGGCGGGCCTGGGCCGAGCACGGGTTCAGCTTCCGCCCGGGCGACGACCTCTCGCGGTCGCGGACCCTCGTGCAGCCGCCGCTCGACCCGGCCGGCGACCCGCTGGCGGCCACGATCCTGCGCATGGACCCGCACTTCGTCGAGGACCGCTTCTGGCCCGACGGCGAGGTGCGCGTCACCGGGCGCGAGCTGAGCGCGCTCGTGCGCAGCCCCTGCTTCAAGGGGGGCGAGCTCTCGTGCGTCACCTGCCACGCCCTGCACAAGGCCAAGGACGACCCGCGGCCCGTGCGCGAGTGGGCGAACGACCAGCTCCGGCCGCAGGCGCTGGGCGACGCCGCCTGCGCCAGCTGCCACCAGGCGACGGCGCGGGCGGGCGAGGAGCACACGCGCCACCCCGCGGGGGCGGGCGTCGGCTGCATGGACTGCCACATGCCGCACACGACCTACGGGCTGCTCAAGGCGATCCGCAGCCACGAGGTGACGAGCCCCGACGTCGGCGCCGCGCTCGCCGCGCGCCGGCCCAACGCGTGCAACCTGTGCCACCTCGACCGGTCGATCGGCTGGGCGGCCGACGCGCTCGCGGAGTGGACGGGCGCGCCGGCGCCGGCGCTCGGCGAGGACGAGCGGGAGGTCGCGGCCGGGCCGCTGTGGCTGCTGACGGGCGACGCCGGGGTGCGGGCGCTCGTCGCCTGGGCGACCGGCCAGGCGCCGGCGCGCGCGGCCGCGGGGACGTGGTGGCTGCCGCCCTACCTCGAGCACGTCGTGCGGGGCGACCCCTACGACGCGGTGCGGATCGTCGCCTGGCGCGCCCTGCGCGACCTGCCCGAGGCCGAGGGGCTGCGCGTCGACCCGGTCGCCGCGCCCGACGCGCGCGCGCGCGCGCTCGCGCCGGCGCGCGAGCGGTGGCCCCTGACGCCGACGACGCCGAGGGGGAGCGACGACGGCGCGCGCGTGCTCGCGCCCGGCGGCCGGCTCGACCGCGCCCGCTTCCAGGCCCTGAGCGAGCGGCGCGACGACCGCCGCGTGGACCTGATCGAGTGACGCCCATGAGCTACGAGGCGCGGGAGTACGCGCGCTGGCACCTGCGCTTCGGCTGGTGGACGCTGGCCGTGTGGCTCGTCCTCGGCCTCGGGCTCGAGGCGCTCCACGGCCTCAAGGTCGGCTGGTACCTCGACCCCGGCGCCGAGGCGCGGCGGCTCCTCTGGACGCTCGCCCACGCCCACGGCGCGCTCGTGGGCCTCGTGCACGTCGCGTTCGGCGCGACCGTGCACGCCCTGCCGGGCGCCGGCTGGGGGCGGCTCGAGTCGCGCGCCCTGACGGCCGGGGCGGCGCTCCTGCCGCTCGGCTTCCTGCTGGGCGGCGTGGTCGTCCACGGCGGCGACCCGGGGCTGCCGGTGCTCCTCGTCCCGCCCGGCGCGCTGTGCCTGGCCGTCGGGGTGGTCGCGGCGGCGCGCCGGGTCTCTCGCGCGACCTGACTCAAGTCGACCTCTCCGCCCCGCCGATACGGCTCCTGGGAGAGGAGCCCGCCATGCGTCCCACCGACCGCCCCGTCCCCTCGCGCCTGGCTGCGGCCCTGCTCGCCGCCGTGTGCGGCGCGCCGCTCGGGGGCTGCGCCTACTTCACGCCGACCCCCACCCTCATGCCCGAGCGCGCCGAGGCGCAGGTCAACGCGGACCTGCCCGTCCCGCAGGGCTTCGAGCTGGCGCGCGACCGCACGTGGCGCCACGAGCGCAGCGCCTACAGGCGCCTGCGCCTCACCTACGCGCGGCAGGACTACCTGTCGAAGGAGCGCGTGGTCGAGTTCATCAAGACGAACTACCCCCGGCAGGGCTGGGAGGTGAAGTTCGTCTACGGCCTCGAGGAGCCGCGGCTGATCCTCCACAAGGGGATCGAGGAGTGCCGCGTGACGGTCACCGAGCACGGCGGGACGGCGCCGTTCACCGAGTTCGTGGTCGAGGTCGAGCCGCGCCAGACGCCCGACGGCGCGCTCGTCGCCGGCGAGCAGAAGCAGGCGACGACGTCCATCCCGGCGGCGCCGACGCGTGAGACGAACACCTCGACGAGCCCGTTCCCGCCCGACACGGCCGAACCCGGGTCCTCCAAGTGAGTTGGGCCTCTTACGTCGCGCGCGAGAGACGCTGCTGAGGTTCAAGGCGCGAGACGCAAATTTGGGAACGGACCGAGCCCGAAACGCGGGCCATCGCCGGCCGGAGGTCACAACCTCCGGCCGTTGCTCGTTTCCGGAGAGCGCAACACTTCCGGCATGGCGGCTGCTCAGTCGGCTCCCAACGACCGCGACGGCGACGCGTGGAGCGGCGCCTGGAACGCGGCAGGGAAACGACGACGGCCGCGGCGCGCACCCACGCGCGCGGCCCGGAAGAGGTCACCATGGCTCGGTTCGGCTACAACCGGTACGCGCTGGTCCTGGCAGCGCTCGCCTTCACCGGCGTCGGCGCGGGATGCGGCGGCAGCAGCAGCAGCAGGGGGTCGGGCAGCGCGGTCG
Organism: Planctomycetota bacterium; assembly: GCA_023954375.1. Taxonomy (GTDB): domain Bacteria; phylum Planctomycetota; class J058; order J058; family J058; genus JAMLIC01. The sequence goes on along the minus strand of JAMLIC010000029.1, from coordinate 52,867 downwards.
CGCCCGCCACCTCGGGCAGCACCGCGGCGCCCACGACGTCGTCCTCCACCCCCGCGGGCGCGGCGGTGCTGGCGTCGGTCGACTACCTCGACGCCGACGGCAGCCAGACGATCAACAAGGGCGACCGCCTGATCGTCAGCTTCACCGGGCCGGTCACGCCGGTGGCCGTGCCCAACACGATCGACCCCGCGCTCGAGTTCTCCCTGGCGGTCGGCGGCGACAGCTTCGGCCTGGGCGCCACGCTCGAGCCCATGCCGACCGACAACCAGGTGGCGATCGTCCTCGGCGACAACCCGGTCCTGCGCGTCACGGGCGCCTTCGACCCGGTCGCCACGGCGCCGGGCGCGGCCTCGGGCCTGAACGTGTCGATCTTCGCCCGGGGCGACGTCAAGTCGCGCGAGGGCGCGCGCGTCGTCGCCGCGCCGCTGCCGGTGGACATCGGCGGCTCGCTGCAGGAGGGCTTCCGCCCGGCGGCGAGCATGAACGTCGCCCGCGGCGGCCACGCGGCCGTGGCGCTCGACGACGGGCGCGTCCTGGTCGTCGGCGGGATCGCGGCCGGCGGCGGCAAGGCCGGGACCTACGTGGCCGACGCCGAGCTGTTCGACCCGCTGACGAACCAGTGGACGAAGGTCAGCGACCTGTCGGGCACGCGCAACGGCCGGATGATGAACGGCAGCGTGGCGGTCAAGCCGGCGCTGACGACGGCGACGAAGCTCAACGACGGCACGGTGCTGATCTGCGGCGGGATCGGCGTGGAGAAGAAGGGCCTCCTCGGCCTCGGCGGCGAGAAGGTCGACACGCTGGAGACCGCGTTCATCTTCGACCCGCAGACGAACGCCTTCACGAAGGTCGGCAACCTCAACTGGCCGCGCCACTCGCACACGGCCACGCGCCTGAGCGACGGCCGCGTGCTGATCGCCGGCGGCTACAACGACTCCTTCTGGCGCTCGCACAAGACCCAGGCGCCGTTCGAGATCTACGACCCGGCGAAGAAGAGCTTCGAGAAGTCGGGCACGATCTTCAGCCGCTTCAAGTCGATCGAGGCGCGCCAGGGCCACACGGCCACGTCGATCGAGGGCGGCTCGGGCGTCCTCCTCGCGGGCGGCAACCACTGGGAGGGCGGCGGGCTCTTCGGCCTGATCAAGCCCAAGCTCAAGATCAACAAGGGCTCGGAGGTCGTGCGCGGCCTCAAGAGCGACAAGGCGGGCGACCTCAACCGGCCGCGCCTGAACCACGCGGCGGCGGCGGTGGGCGTGCGGGTGCTGCTGGCCGGCGGCCACGACGCGGGCGGCGCGGTGGGCGAGCTCGAGCTCTACGACCCGAACACGGCGACCTGGAGCGTGGCCGGCAGCCTGACCCGCCCGCGCAGCAACCCCGAGCTGGCGGTCGACCGCACGCTGGCCCTGGTGATCGGCGGCTTCGACGGGACGGCCGAGGTGGCCACCGTCGAGGCGTTCGACGCCGACGCGGGCGCCCTCAGCGCGACCACCTACCAGCTGGCGACGCCGCGTAACGGCTGCGCCGTGGTGACCCTCAAGGACGGCCGGATCCTGGTGACCGGCGGCTTCACGGGCGGCACGAAGAGCTTCGAGAGCCTGGACGGCCAGGCGCTGGACAGCTGCGAGGCCTTCGTCCGCCAGTAGGCAGACCTTTCGATTTCCCTTCCAGCCAGGGGAGAGGCGCCGGGGCGTTCCCGGCGCCTCGACCCTTTCCGGAGGGGGTCACGCTCAGCCCAGCGTCACCCGCGCCTCGCCCGTCGTGAACCCGAGCGCGTCGCGCTTGCGCGCCAGCTCGACCGCGTAGACGAGCGTCATGCCCTTCGTGAAGTTGCCCAGGTCCTCGTCGGTGAACGGCGGCGGCGGCGGGCCGCCGGGGTAGGACCACACGGTCAGCGCCCCGGCCTGGCCGGCGACGCCCCGCTTGAGCTCGAAGGGCGGCCAGGCGGCGGCCTTGCCGCCCTCGAGGGCGAAGCGCACCTCGACCTTCGGCTTCGCGCCCCAGCCGAAGAGGCCGCGCGCCTGCTCGACCGCCGGCGCCAGGCGGCCGCCCTGGCAGCGCGGGACGACGGCGCGAGGGCCGGCGACGACGACCGTGTGGGCGCCGACCTGGAGCGTGGCCTCGAGCGTGTAGCCCCAGCTGACGAAGGGCAGGGCGTCGGGGTCGCTGAAGGTGGTCGCGGTCGGGTCGAGGTCGCCGCGCCAGGGCTGCGAGAGCGCCTCGAGGTCCTGCGGGTCGAGGCCGGGGAGGGCCGCCTCCTCGAGGCCGCGGGAGATCGTGAGCGCCGTGGGCCGCGCCCAGGGCGGGAGCGTCCAGGCGACCGTCGGGGTCGCGGCCGCCGGGTCGGGGCGCAGGGCCAGGAAGGCCTCGGGGAGGCCGAGCGCCGCCGCGACGAGGGTGGCGCGGTGGACGGGGCCGCTGCGGCTGGCGAGCACGTAGGTGAGCGCCTGCCCCTCGGGCGGCGGCGGCAGGCGCAGGACCTCCCTCGCGCGGCCCTTGGGCCGCTGCTCGACGAGCGCGAGGCCGAGGCCGGGGGCGTCGTCCGCGGTGAAAAGGCGGCCGTCGAGGGCGGCGCGCACCTCGCCCTCCGCGCGCTCGCTCGTGAACACGGCCACGCCGTCCCAGTGGACGCGGTCCTTCGGCGCGCAGGGGAGCCAGCTCGCCTGGACCGCGCCCGGGAGCGAGCGGACGTCGGGGCGCTCGACGTCGGGCGGAGCGGCCCAGGCGGTCGCCTCGACCGTCACCGGCGGGGTCTCGACCTCGGCGCCCTCGGGGCCCCAGCGGCAGGAGAGCGCGTAGTCGTAGGCCCGGCGGGCCACGACGTCGGGGTCGAGGAAGTGGGCCGCGTCCGGGGCGACCGTCAGCTCGACCGCCTCGTCGGGCTTGCCGCGCGGCGCGCGGCGGAGGCGATAGGCGCGCGGCGCGGCCGCGGGCGGCGTCCACGAGAGCTCGAGCCCGCCGCTCGAGGGGCGCGCGGCGAGGCCGTCGACGTGGTCCCAGGCGACGCCCTGGACCTCGACCGCCTGGGAGGCGTCCTCGGCCCCCTGGTAGACGGGGACGAGGCGCACGGTCACGGGCGCGCCGGGCGGCGCCGGCACCTCGAGCGGGCCGCCCTGGCGCAGGAGGGCCTCGTCGCAGGCGACCGGGGCGCCGCCCGCGTAGACGCGCACCTCGTCGCAGCGCTCGGCCGGGGGGACGAAGCGGAGCGAGAGGTGGGCGCGCCCGGGCGTGAGCTCGACCTGGGAGAGCTGCCCGGCGCGCTCGAGCGGCGTCCCCTGGGCGAGGAGGCCGGGCGAGCGGGCGCCGTCGAGGACGAGGCAGGCGCGGTAGTGCACCGGCGCGCCGGCCGGCAGCGGCTCGTCGACGTGGCGCAGGGCGCCGCGGGGCCAGCGCACGAACGACCCGTCGTCCATGGAGGCGGGCGGGCGCTCCGTGTTGCGGACCGCCTCGACCGCCGCGCCGGGCGGCAGGCCGTCGGGGAGGGTCACCTCGAGGACCACCGCGCGCCCGCCGGGGAGCGCGCGCAAGGAGGTCAGCTCGGCGAGCGCCTTCGAGGTCACGCGCGCCTCGCGGCGGCTGACCGCCGCCTCGAGCGCCGTGCGGAGCTCGTAGGTCAGCGCCTGGCCCAGCGGCGCGGGCTCGTCGACGAGGCTGGGGGCGTCGGCGCGGGCGACGACGCGCTCGCCCTCGGGCCAGGGCGGCTCGCGGCGGACGACGACGCGGTCGTAGCTGCGCCCGTCGGGCCAGCTCCAGGCGAGCGTCACCCGGCCCTCGCCGGGCGTGGCGCGCACGGCGCCGAGCGCCGGCGGCGGGCCGAGGACGACCGCGTCGGCCTCGAGCCCGGGCGAGAGCGTGCCGCGCGGGCCGAGGGCGAAGGCGCGGTAGAAGACGCGCTGGTCGGGGTCGAGGCAGTCCTGGACGAGGCGGTCGCGGCCGCGGCCCCACCAGAGGAGCTCGCCGTCGGCGGCGCCGGCGACCGGGGCCGCGCCGTGGCGGACGACCACGACGACGCCCTCGGGCGCGCGCCAGGAGACCTCGACGGCGCCGACCTGCGGGCGGGCCTCGAGCGCCTCGACCTCCACGTCGTCGGTCGTCGAGGCGCGGCCGGGCGGCTGCGGGCGGCCGTCGCGCAGGGGGAAGGCGGCGTAGCGCTCGCCCGGCGTGGGGTCCGTGAGGGCGACCTCGTCCGAGTCGACGACGGGCGCGGCGACGAGGTCGCCGTCCTCGGGGACGAGCAGGGGCGAGGGCCCGCGGGCGCGGACCAGGGCGACCGTGGCGCCCGGGGTCAGGCCCGTGACGCGCAGGGCGGCGCCGCCGTCCGCGAGCGTCGCGGTCAGCGCGGGCGGCGGCGGGGGCGGCGCGACCACCACCGGCGGCGCGGGCGGGGGCGCGAGCGGGCGGACCCTCAGGGGCTCGCCCCGGCGCAGGGCCGGGACGCGGGCGCGCGCGAGCGCCGGGTCGAGCGGGGGCGCCGCGCAGGTGGCGCCCGTGAACGCCCGCCGGCGGGCGAGGACGGCGTCGGGGTCGGCGTCCGGGTGGTCCGGGAGCTCGACGCGCACGGCGCGGTCGCGGGCCAGGTCGAGCGCGGCGAGGGCGCGGACTCCCGCGCGGGCGCCGAGGTCGCGCGCGACGAGGAGCGGCCCGCGGTCGGTCGCGACGGTGTGCAGGACCGCGCCCGCCAGCGCTTCGCGGAGGTCCTCGGGCGGCGGCGCGGGCGGGAGGTCGAGGGCGCGCGAGAGCGCGTCGAGCGGCGCCTGGCCCTCGAGCGCCGCGCGGACGGCGGCGAGGAGGGCCGGCGGGTGGCGGTCGCCGACGGCCTCGAGCTCGACGCCCGCGGAGGTCGTGGGCGCGCCCAGGAGGTCGGCGACGAGGAGCCCCCAGGCGACGGCGCCGCGGCGCGGGTCCTGGCCGAGCGCGTCCTCGAGCCGCTCGACGCCCACGAGCCAGGCGCGGCCGCTCGCCGGGTCGAAGCGCACGTCGTCGCGCGACGGGGTGACCACCATGTCGACGGCGCGGGCGGCCGCCTCGAGCCGGGCGAGCTCGACCGCGACCGTCCAGACGTGCGCGGGGTCCGGCGGCGAGGCGTCGACCGGAGCGAGCCGCAGGGCGGCGCGGTCGCCCTGCGGCTCGAACGCCTCGACCGCCGGCACCTGGGGGCTGACCTCGGCGAGCCGGGCGACGCGCTCCGCCAGGCGGGCCAGGGGCGCCGCGGGCCCGGCGAGGGCGCCGTCGGGGGTGCGCTCGAGGCGGGCGGGGGCGGAGCGCGGCGGGCAGCACGGCGCGACGGCCGGCCGGCGCGCGGCGCGGGCCTGCTCGGCGGTGGCGCAGAGCGGGCACCGGCCGGCCACCTTGACGACGCGCTGCGCGCAGGCGGGGCAGGTCTCGGGGAGGAGGCCCGGGTCGAAGAGCGTCACGACGCGCCCTCCTGGTCGAGGCGCACGGCGGCGAGGAGGTCGGGGTCGACGTCACCCGCGCGGGCGGGGTCGAGCGCGACGGCCTGGCGCTGCTCGCCGAGGACGAGGGCGGCCTCGCCCGCGGGCGGCGCGTCGACGACGAACGCCACCGTGACGCCGACCGGGCGGGCCACGCGCGCGAGGTCGGCGGGCGCGCCGCCCTGGAGGCGGCCGGCGCGCCAGGCGTACCAGGCGCGGGGCGGGGCGGCGAGCGCCACCTCGAGGTCGCCGCGCGCGGGCGGGCCAAGGCGCTCGAGGAGCGCGGCGAGGGGGTCGCCCTCGCCCAGGCGCGCGTGCGCGGGGAGGTCGGCGCGGGCGGGGCGGGGCGAGGGCGCGAGGACGAGGTGCAGGCGGGCGCCGGCGCGCTCGGCGGCGCGCAGGGCCTCGGCCTCGGCGGGCGCGAGGGCGAGGTCGCTCACGAGGACGAGGTCGAAGGGGACGCCGCCCGCGCGGGCCGCCTCGAGGTGGGCGAGGTCGAGCGCGGCCGGGAGGTCGGCGCGGGCCTCGGCGGTGACCTGCAGCGGGGCGTCGCGGGCGGGGCCGGCGGCGCGCAGGACGCGCGGGCCGGTGGCCACGACGGCGCAGGGGCGGGCGGCGGCGAGGCGGCGGACGAGGTCGGCGGCCTGCTCGAGGGGCGGCCCGGCGAGCGAGCCGCTGCGGTCGAGGAGGGCGACGAGCGGCCGCGGACCGGGCGCCGCGACCGCGCCGAGGAGGCGCCCGTCCCCGAGCGGCGCCAGGGCGAAGGTGAGGGCGGGGGCGGCCGGGGCGAGGGCGGTGCTCACGCGACCCCCGCGGCGAAGCGGCCGGCCTCGTCCACGCGCAGGGGGCGGCCGGCGGCCCAGGCCTCGTCGGCGAGGTCGAGGAGCGCGTCGCGGACCACGTCGGGCGGGGCGTCGAGCCAGGGCGGCAGGAGGTCGCGCGCCTCGGCGGGCGTGAGCGGCGCGCCCTCGGCGAGGAGGTCGTCGAGGAAGGCGCGCAGGTCGGCGCGCGAGCGCGGGGGCGGCCCGCCGGCGGCGAGGCGCTCGAGGTCGGCGCGCTGGCCGGCGGCGCGGCGCTGCGGGTCGGCCGAGGCGATGAGGTCGAAGCCGCGCAGGCCCGGGCGCCCATCGGGGCGGCGGACGGCGGCGGCGCGGGGGTCGCGCCCGAGGACGAGCCCGCGCGCGTGCAGGGCGCGCAGCAGGTCGGCGATGTCCTCGGGGTCGACCGGGGGGTCGACGGGCGCCGGCTCGCCCTCGAGGCGGGGAGCGACGAGGGCGAGGTGGTCGGGGCCGAGGGCCCGGCAGGGGAGGAGGCGCAGGGGGAGCTCGAGGCCGTCGACCGGGCCGCGCGCCACGAGGGCCTCGGCCTGGGCAGGCGTGAGCGCGTCGGGGTCGACGACGGCGGCCACGACGCGGGCCCCGGCGTGGGCGGCCTCCCAGCGGCCCGGGCCGTCGAGCGCCGGGGCGAGGAGGAGGAGGCGCTCCTCCGGCCCGAGGCCCTGGAGCAGCTCGAAGGCGCGGTCGGCGGGGAGGACGAGGCCGAGGAGGAGCGCCACGGCCTGGCGGTCGAGCTGGGCGGCGAGCGGCGTGAGGCGCGCGCCGTCGTCGTCGCGCGCGAGCAGGCGCTCGACGACGGCGCGCGGCGGCTCGCCGCCGAGGCGGCGGCGGGCGAGCGCGAGGTGCACGAGCGCCTCCAGCTCGCGCGGGCCGGCGGCGGCCGGCTCGAAGGGGGCGGCGCCGGCGCGGGCGAGGACGTCGAGGGCCGGGCCGAGCTCGTGGGCGGGGACGGGGGTCGCGGCGGCGGCCCAGGCGGCGAGGCGGGCCGCGCGCGCCTGGAGGTCGTCCGGCGCGGCGCCGGCGGCCGCGGCGAGGGCGGCTCGAGGAGCTCGAGGAGTCGGTCGTCGAGGCCGCCGGCGCGCAGGGCCGCGAGCGCGGCGCGAGGAGTTGCCCGTCGAGGCCGCCGGCGCGCAGGGCCGCGAGCTCGGCGAGGCGGGCGCGCGCCTGGCGCAGGGCCCGGGCGCGGTCGCGGCCGAGCTCGGCGAGCGCGAGGTCGAGGCCGGCGAGCTCGGGCAGGAGCGCGTGCGCCCGCGCCGGGTCGCGCCCGTGCAGGAGGCGCCGGGCGCGGCGGCGGCGGTCCGGGGCGGGGAGGCCGCGGGCGGCGTCGGCGAGGAGGAGCGCAAGCCGGGCGCCGTCGTCGAGGCCCGGGTCGTGGCCCAGGCGGGCGGCGGCCGCGAGGGCGTCGGCGCCGTCGGCGGCCGCGAGGCGCTCGAGGTCGACGCGGCGGCGGCCCAGGGCGAGGTCGGGCTCGCGCGCGCGCGCCTCGAGGGCGCGGACGAGGTCCGGGTCGAGCGGCGCGGCGGGGTCGAACGGCCCCGGCGGCGGCGCGACGGGGGTCGCGTCGAGGGCGCGCCGCGCGAGGGCGTCCTCGACCTCGGCGTCGGGCGGGAGCGCCAGCCCGACGAGCTGCCACAGGGCCGCCCCGAGGGCCAGGCGCGCCAGGGGCGTGACGCCGGGGTCGCGGTGGTCGTGCTGGAGGAGGAGGACGAGGTCGCCTGTGCGGTCGGGCCCGCGCTCGACGAGCCCGGCGGCCAGGGCGCGCACGAGGCGCGCGGTCGCCGGCCCCGGGGCGAGCGCCGAGCGCTCGAGGAGGTCGCCCAGGGCGAGCACGTCGGGCGCCGTGAAGGCGCGGCGGAGGAGGTCGTGGTCGCGCGCGGGCGCCTCGCCGAGCGCCGCCCCGAGGGCGGCGTGGAGCAGGTCGGGGGCGCCCCCGTGGGCCGGGATCAGGTCGCGCCAGGCGCGCCGCGGGAGGTAGAGGTCGCAGACGCCGCGGGGGAGCGGCAGGGGCGCCCCGGCGGGGCCGCGGCTCGGGGTCGTCGGGTCGAGGACGAGGTCCTCGGCCGCGAGGAGGAAGCCGCGCGCCTCGAGGAGCGAGGCCGCGTCGGCGCGGAGGTCGGCCGGGAGGAGCAGCCCCGTCGGCTGGAGGGGGTCGAGGGGCCGCCAGAGGAGGGCCGCCTGCGCGGCGGGGCGGGCTGCGAGCGGCCGGAGCGCGGGGAGGAGGTCGGGGTCCGGCGCCAGCACGGTCGCCGGCCCGGGCGCTCCGGGCGCTGGTGAGTGGGCCATGGCTCCTCGGCGACTCGGGGGCGGCTCGGGCGGATCAGGATAGGACCGCCGGCCCACCCGGTCAACGCGGGCCGGTCAACGCGGGCCGGTCAACGCGGGCCGGCGGGGCGGGGGGCGGACCCGCGGGCGAGGGACGCACGCGGAGCAGTCGAGCGCCAGAGGGGGCGCAGGAGCTCGAGCGCCCGAGCGACGCGAGGTCTCGAAGCCCGAGCTACGCGAGGGCCTTGAGCCCGCGCGCCAGGCGCACCAGGCCGGCCTGCGCCTCCCCCGCGCGCTCGAGCGCCGCCATGGCGAGCCGACCCGCGAGGCGCTCGGCGCCGTCGAGCCGGCCTCCGGTGGCGGTGAGCTCGACGAGGGCGAGCGCCGCGTCCGCGAGCCGCTCCGAGGTGGGGTCCGCCAGGGCGGCCTCGAACGGCGCGGTCCAGGCGGCCTCCCCCTCGGACCCCGGGCCCGGCGCCGGCGAGGACGGCGGCGCGGGCGGCGCTTCCTCGGGTCTCTCCCTGCTCGGGCGGGCCGTGACCTCGCCCCGGAGGGCCCGCAGGGCGGCCGCGCGCACCACCCCTGCCCGGCCCGCCAGCGTCTCCAGGAGGCGCCGCGCGGCCGGGTCCTCGGACGACATGGCGAGCGCCCGCGAGACCCCCTCGAGGAGGGCGTCGTCGGCGTCGCGGAGGAGGTCCGGGAGCGCGGCCTCGAGCAGGCGAGGCGCCTTCCGCTCGTCGGCGCGGAGGAGAGCCTCCAGCGCCTCGAGGCGCTCCCGGGAGTCGCCGGTCAGGAGCGACGAGGACGGATCGCGCACACCCATGGCCTCCAGCCCTTCCAGGCCTCCAGGTCGACCTCCACAGGTCGACCTCCATGCTGCGCGCCGGACCCGCCCGAGACAAGCCCGGCGACGTGGCTGCAAGGTCGACAGGCCTGCAGAGGCCGTCGCCCCGGCCCGCTATGCTACGCCCGTGGAGCGGGCCTCCTCGGACCGCTCCGGACAGCCGGACGGGAGCCCATGGCCCAGAACCTGGCCGACTTCCTCGCGGCCCTGACCTCCGCGTTCTGCCGGCAGGTCGTGCTCGGCTTCGGGCTCCTCGCCCTGGTGGGCCTGCTCCTGTCGCTCACGCAGCGCTGGATCTTCCTCTTCCTCTTCCGCGCGATCGGGCTCAAGGGGGTGGTGACCTGGACCGGCTGGCTGGGGACCCCGCTGCACGAGCTCTCGCACTACCTGGTCGGGAAGCTCTTCCTGATCGAGATCACGCGGATCAAGCTCTGGGAGCCCGACCCCGACGACGGGGTCCTCGGCTACGTCCGATACCGCGTCCCACGCCTCCGCCCGGCGGAGCTCCACAAGGTCGTCGGCACGTTCCTCATGGGGGTGGCCCCGCTCTTCGGCGGCGCGCTGTTCCTGCTGGCCGCGCTCCAGCTCACGAGCCGCGACCCCGCCCCGCTGCTCCTCGAGGCTCGCCGCTTCGCCGCGCTCGTCGAGGCCGCCCCGCCGCCTGAGGTCGCGCGGGGCTTCGTCGACCTCGTCCGGGGCGTCTACCTGACCGTCTTCAGCGACGGCGCGCTCAGCTGGCGCCCGTGGCTGTTCCTGTACCTTGCAATGTGCGTCGGCGCGCACCTGGCGCCGTCCCGGGCCGACCTCCGAGGCGGCCTGGCCGGCTTCCTCGTCCTGCTCACCCTCGCGCTCTTCGCGAACGCCGTGGCCCTGCTCCTCCGGCTTCAACCCGGGGACGCCGCCGAGAGCCTCGCTCGCCTCACCGGGCCCCTGACGGTCATGCTGCTGCTGGCGCTGGTCCTCAACTGCGGGAACCTGGTCCTCGCCTTCGCGCTGGCCTGGGCGCTCCCGCGGTGGCGCCGCCCGAACTGATCCAAGTCGATCCGAGTCACCCAGGGATCAGGGGCCATCGCGGGAAGCGATGCTCCGGAAAAAGGAGAGGGGCCTGCAGGTCTCCCTGCAGGCCCCTCTTAACCGGGCAACAACCTACTCTCCCGCTTGTGACAGTACCATCGGCGCGCCAGGCTTAACTTCTGTGTTCGGAATGGATACAGGTGTGGCCCTGACGCCATGGTCACCCGGAAATTTCGGGTGTCCGTCCGGCCAGCTCTCGCTGGCCGGACGGACGTTGTGTCATTGAGTTCTTGTTGTGGCTCTCTCGCTCGAGCACCCACACCGGAGCGCCACATGGACGCACCGGATCAAGGGCTCTCTTCTCGCTCGGGCCACCGAGCGCCTCTTGGAAGCGCCGCGGCGATGAAAATTATTAAATAATAATGCCTGAGCCTAAGCCTCACGGGCCATTAGTACCGGTCAGCTTAACGCATCACTGCGCTTACACACCCGGCCTATCAACGTGGTGGTCTTCCACGACCCTTCAGGGACCGAAGTCCAGGGAGATCTCGTTTCGGGAATGGCTTCGCGCTTATATGCCTTCAGCGCTTATCCTGACCGGACGTAGCTACCCTGCGCTGCCGCTGGCGCGACAACAGGAACACCAGAGGTCCGTTCCTCCCAATCCTCTCGTACTAGGGAGAAAATCCCTCAAATCTCCTACACCCACGGAAGGTAGGGACCGACCTGACTCACGTCGGTCTGAACCCAGCTCGCGTGCCGCTTTAATTGGCGAACAGCCAAACCCTTGGGACCTGCTTCAGCCCCAGGATGCGACGGGCCGACATCGAGGTGCCAAACCTCCCCGTCGATATGGACTCTTGGGGGAGATAAGCCTGTTATCCCTAGAGTACCTTTTATCCGTTGAGCGATGGCGCTTCCACGCGCAACCACCGGATCACTAAGGCCTGCTTTCGCATCTGCTTGTCAAGTCCGACTCGCAGTCAAGCACCCTTCTACCTTTGCGCTCTACGCACGATTGCCAACCGTGCTGAGGGTACCTTTGCGCTCCTCCGTTACTCTTTGGGAGGAGACCGCCCCAGTCAAACTGCCCACATACCACTGTCCCAGGCCCGGATTCACGGCACCCGGTTAGAGTTCAAATATACAGAGAGTGGTATTTCACTGACGGCTCTGCCGGAGCTGGCGCCCCGGCCTCGAAGCCTCCCACCTATTCTACACAGAGCATACCTAAACCCAATAATATGCTGCAGTAAAGGTTCATAGGGTCTTTCCGCCTACCCGCGGGGACGAGGCATCTTCACCTCGAATTAAGTTTCGCCGAGTCCTTCGTTGAGACAGCGCCCATGTTATTACGCTATTCATGCGGGTCGGAACTTACCCGACAAGGAATTTCGCTACCTTAGGACCGTCATAGTTACGGCCGCCCTTCACCGGGGCTTCGGTTATGAGCTTCGGGCCCGAAGGCCTTGACCCTTCCCCTTAACCTACCGGCAGCGGGCAAGCGTCGCACTGTATACGTAGGCTTTTGGCCTTAGCACAGAGCTGTGTTTTTGATAAACAGTTCCATGGGCCGCTTTGCTGTCGCTCAGGGCGTGGCTCCGGGGGCGAGCCCCTTCACCTCCCTGAGCACCCCTTCTCCCGAAGTTACGGGGCTAGTTTGCCGAGTTCCTTAACGAAGGTTCTCTCGAGCGCCTTAGGATACTCTCCTCGCCCACCTGTGTCGGTTTCCAGTACGGACACCCCAGGCCTCGAACGCTTAGAGGATTTTCTTGAAGGGCCCTCCAATCACTTCGGCACATAATGGCCTCGACATCACCTCTGGGCTTACGGCGGCGGATTTCCCTACCGCCCACCCTCGGGCTTGACCCCACTATTCCAGCAGTGGGTAGACCTTTGGACCCCCGTCCCCCCATCGCATCAGCCTGGAGTGGCGCAGGAATATTAACCTGCTAGCCATCGACTACGCCTTTCGGCCTCGCCTTAGGATCCGGCTAACCCTGGGCGGAATTGCCTGCCCCAGGAAACCTTGGGCTTACGGCGAGTGAGCTTCTCACTCACTTTCTCGCTACTCGTTCCGGCATAATCACTTGCACGCGCTCCACCCGTCCTCACGGTCGAGCTTCAACGCACGGGCAACGCTCCCCTACCACTCACAGGAACCCGTGTCCTGTGAATCCGCAGCTTCGGTATCGGGCTTGAGTCCCGTTCATTTTCGGCGCGACATCGCTCGACCAGTAAGCTATTACGCACTTTTTAAATGGTGGCTGCTTCTAAGCCAACATCCTGGCTGTCTTCGCAATGTCACTTCCTTTAGCACTTAGCCCGAGCTTAGGGACCTTAGCCGACGGTCTGGGTTGTTTCCCTCTGGACCATGAAGCTTATCCCCCATGGTCTTACTCCCGGGGTACATTCAGTCGGTATTCGGAGTTTGGTTGGACAGGGTAGGCTGGTGGCCCCCCAAATCCATTCAGTCTCTCTACCCCCGACCGAACAATTCATCCGAGGCTAGTCCAAAAACTATTTCGGGGAGAACGAGATATCTGCAGGTTTGATTAGACTTTCACTCCTAACCACAGATCATCGCACGATTTTTCAACACCGACGCGTTCGGGCCTCCACGCGGTTTTACCCGCGCTTCACCCTGCCCATGGTTAGATCACCTGCTTTCGCGTCTACAGCCGCCTACCTGCCCGAAGGCAACGCGCATTTCGCACTCGCTTTCGCTCCGGCTCCGCCCCGGAAGGGCTTAACCTAGCAGACGACCGTAACTCGCCGGATCATTATACAAAAGGCACGCGGTCAGGCCGGGCCAGGCCGAAGCCTGGCTAGACGCCCTCCCACTGCTTGTAACTACCTGGTTTCAGATTCTATTTCACTCCCCTAAAAGGGGTTCTTTTCACCTTTCACTCACGCTACTCGTGCACTATCGGTCATGAGCTTGTACTTAGCCTTGGGGGGTGGTCCCCCCTGCTTCACGCCAGGTTTCTCGTGGCTGGCGCTACTCGGGATCAGTTCGGGAGACGACTCGCCTTTCGCCTACGGGGCTTTCACCTTCTATGGCCCACCATTCCAGATGGTTCGACTAGGCGTCCGTTTTGTAACTCCCTGCCGGCCCGTGCACCGACAGAACCGTCCCACGACCCCCGATGCACATAGGCCACACGGACCGTTAGGTGCACCAGGTTTAGGCTCGTCCCCGTTCGCTCGCCGCTACTGAGGGAGTCGCTGTTGCTTTCTATTCCTCCAGGTACTTAGATGTTTCAGTTCCCTGGGTTCGCTTCCGCGCGCTATACATTCACACGCGGATGCTGGGGTATGACCCCCAGCGGGTTGCCCCATTCGGACATCCCCGGATCAACGCTTGGTTAGCAGCTCCCCGAGGCTTTTCGCAGCTACCCCACGTCCTTCATCGCCAGCTCATGCCAAGGCATCCACCAGGCAGCCTTAGTAGCTTAGGCATGTTTTGATTTCATGCCGCGGCGCTTCCGAGAAACACTCGGAATTCGAGAGAGAAGAAAACTACTCGTTCCCATTTGGGAGTGGATGATCGATCTCGATCACCACAACAAGAACTCAATTGTGAAAGAGCGTGCTCGAGGGGGCTGCCCTCGCGGCCACGGCGGCGGTGAACGCCGCGCGCGGCCGAACGGCTCCGGCGGCGACAGGGGTCGCCGGACCGGAGCCGGACGCTTTGTAGGGTGATAGTTCGGTGCGTGGGCGTATGCCCAAATCTCAAGCCGAGCTCGCGACTTCCCCCGCTCGCCCTGGAGCGCGTTCGCGCTCCAGCTCGGGCGGCTTCGCCGCGGGCCGGTCTAAGGTATTCCCCTTAGAAAGGAGGTGATCCAGCCGCAGGTTCTCCTACGGCTACCTTGTTACGACTTAGTCCCAATCACCGAGCTTGCCGTCGGCGCTTCCCTCCATTGCTGGTTGGTGCAGCGACTTCGGGCACTCTCGGCTCTCGTGGCTTGACGGGCGGTGTGTACAAGGCTCAGGAACATATTCACCGGGGCGTAGCTGATCCCCGATTACTAGCGATTCCAGCTTCATGAGGGCGAGTTGCAGCCCTCAATCCGAACTGAGACCGGCTTTTTGGGATTTGCTTGGCCTCACGACTTCGCGTCCCTCTGTACCGGCCATTGTGGCACGTTTGTAGCCCTGGGCGTAAGGGCCATGAGGACTTGACGTCATCCCCACCTTCCTCCGGTTTAACACCGGCAGTCTCTCCAGAGTCCCCGGCTTTACCCGCTGGCAACTGAAGACAAGGGTTTCGCTCGTTATGGGACTTAACCCGACATCTCACGACACGAGCTGACGACAGCCATGCAACACCTGTGCTAGCTCCCTCTTTCGAGGGTCGTTACCCTTTCAGGTTCCTACCACTAACATGTCAAGCCCAGGTAAGGTTCTGCGCGTTGCTTCGAATTAAACAACATGCTCCACCGCTTGTGTGAGCCCCCGTCAATTCCTTTGAGTTTCAGCCTTGCGACTATACTCCCCAGGCGGGGCACTTAATACATTTGCTCCAGCAGGGAGGCATTGGGTACCCCCCTACCTAGTGCCCATCGTTTACGGCTAGGACTACCGGGGTATCTAATCCCGTTTGCTCCCCTAGCTTTCGCGTCTCAGCGTCAGAAACAGGCCAGAGCCTCGCCTTCGCCGCCGGTGTTCCTCCTGATATCAACGCATTTCACCGCTCCACCAGGAATTCCAGGCTCCCCTCCTGTCCTCAAGCAAAGTAGTTTCGAGCGCAATTCCTCGGTTGGGCCGAGGGATTTCACACCCGACTTACTTCGCCGCCTACACGCGCTTTATGCCCAGTGATTCCGAACAACGGTCGCCACCTCTGTCTTACCGCGGCTGCTGGCACAGAGTTAGCCGTGGCTTCCTCCCGGACCTTTGTCAAAGCCCAGCGCTATTAACGCCGGGCCCTTCATAATCCGTGACAGCGGTTTACAACCCGAAGGCCTTCATCCCGCACGCGGCGTCGCTCCGTCAGGGTTTCCCCCATTGCGGAAGATTCTCGACTGCAGCCTCCCGTAGGAGTCTGGGCAGTGTCTCAGTCCCAGTGTGGCCGGTCACCCTCTCAGGTCGGCTACCCGTCATCGCCTTGGTAGGCCATTACCCTACCAACTAGCTGATAGGACATAGTCCCGTCCTCGGCCGAAAGCATTGCTAAGAGGCCTTCTTTACTCGCAGGATCATGCGGTCCCGCGAGCCTATCGGGTATTAGCCAAGATTTCTCCTGGTTATCCCCGAGCCAGGGGTAGGTTAGCTATGCATTACTCACCCGTTCGCCACTTTCACCTCACCGAAGCGAGGATCACGTACGACTTGCATGCCTAATCCACGCCGCTACCGTTCGTTCTGAGCCAGGATCAAACCCTTCAATTTGAAGTGTGTTAATCCTGACCCCTCGTCGCATTGGACAAACTCATATTGAGTAGGTTCTCAACATGGTTGCGCAATGCGTCAGGGGTCTGTCGTCGCTCCGTCTTTCGACGAGGCGCCGACGTCTATCGGCCTCGCAAGTGGCCGTATAAGAAGAGAGCCCTTCCGGGATAATTCCCGGCGGGGCCCCATACCCCCAACGCACCGAACTATCAATTTTCAAAGAACCCCGCGCCCGAGCGGCCTGGCACTGGATGCACGAGTGCACCCAGGCGTCGGCTGCCCAGGACGCGTCTCCCGGCGACGCGCGAGGCGCCGTGCGCGGGAGGCGCGCGGCTGAGCCGCGCTGGTGTCTTCACTAGAAAGATCCCCGAGGGCAGCTCCGTGGTGTCCGCCGGATGGCCGACGAAACCGAAGGAGGCGCCCGTCTGGGATGGCTGTCCCTTTTGGGGAAGCCGCCAGTCTACCTGGCACCGCGCGTCCGTCAAGCCCGCGAGAAGATTTTTTTCTCGCGCCTCGAGGCCCGCCGAGAGCAGACACGGCCACTCACCTCGCCTGGACCAGCGAGGTTGACCGGCGGCCGCTCGCGCGCCTACCGGGTGGGTGGCTGTGACTCATCTCGTGGACCCCCTCACCATCACCAGCGTGCGGTGAGCGGGTCCAGCAGTCTAGTGCGCTTCGTCCCTATCGAGCTGTTGAGCAGCATCTTTTCAGTGAGCCATGGCCAGCAGAGTGGCGCGGCGTTCACCGGCGAAGGGAGAAGCGACTCAGTTCAGAAAGATCGCGCCCCACAGGCGACACGCGCGTTCACGCGTGCGAGAGGGGGTCGCTCCCGCGTTGGGAGCGTCGCAGTCTATTCGACCGCGACTCGCTGTCAAGCCCGATTTTTTTCGGGTCGGGCGCGCGCCTGACGGCCGTCGCGCCCCTCGCGGACGGGTCCGCGAAGCGAATCGAAGTCTACCTCGTCCTGGCCGCGCGTCAAGCGTCCGGGATGGACGCGCGAGCGAGGCAGGACGAGGCGCTGCGTTCGAAAGAACACGACGGCAACACGTGGTTGCCGTCGACGTGCGCTCTTATACCCGAGGTCGATCGCCCGTCAATCCCGCGGCGATGGAAAACTCATCCGCGCGCGGAACCCTCGCCAGGACATGGGGATCGCCTTGACGGCTCGTGACGGCAGCCGGACAATGCGGCCGGCGGGGGAACCCCTACCGCGGGTCCGCCCGCCCTCGAGCGGCGCGGGTGTGCTGGCCCTAAGGGGCACGCCACGAAGACTTTGTTCCCTCCCTTCCTGAGGTGCACGTGAAGGGCGTCGTCATCCTCGGCTCCACGGGGTCCATCGGGCGCAACACGCTCGACGTCTGCCGGAGCATGGGCCCGGAGCGCGTCAAGGTCACCGGGCTCGTCGCCGGCGCTCAGTGGGAGCTGCTCGCGGCGCAGGCGCGCGAGCACGGCGTCCCGCGCGTGGCGGTCGCGTCAGAGCAGGCCCACGGCGAGCTCTCGAGGGCGCTGGCAGGCACCGGGATCGAGGTGCTCTGCGGCCCCGAGGGCGCCCGGGAGCTCGTCGCGGACCCGGCGTGCGACACCGTCCTGGCCGCGATCACGGGCGCGGCGGGGCTGCCGGCCGTCCTCGAGGCCGCCAGGCGGGGACGTCGCCTCTGCCTCTCGAACAAGGAGAGCCTGGTCCTCACCGGACCGATCCTCGGCCGGATCGCGCGCGAGAACGGGGCCGAGCTGATCCCGGTCGACAGCGAGCACTCGGCGATCTTCCAGGCGCTTCAGTCCGGCACGACCCGCGAGGTGCGGCGGCTGGTCCTGACGGCCTCGGGGGGCCCGTTCCGGGAGTGGCCCGCCGAGCGGATCGCCCGGGCGACGCGCGAGGAGGCGCTCAACCACCCCACGTGGAAGATGGGCCCGGCGATCACGATCGACTCGGCCACGCTCATGAACAAGGCCCTCGAGGTCGTCGAGGCGCGGTGGCTGTTCGACCTCCCCCCCGAGCAGATCGACGTGGTCATCCACCCTCAGTCGATCATTCACTCGCTGGTCGAGTTCGTGGATGGGTCCGTGATGGCCCAGATGGGCGTCCCGGACATGCGCGTCCCCATCCAGTACGCCCTCACCTACCCGGCGAGGCTGCCGCTCGAGACCGCGCCCTTCGACCTGCCCACGATCGCCCGGCTCACGTTCGAGGCGGTCGACCGCGCCCGCTTCCCGGCGCTCGATGTGGCTTATGATGTGCTCCGCCGAGGAGGCGTCGCCGGAGCCGTGTTCAACGCCGCGAACGAGGTGGCCAGGGCCGCGTTCCTCGCCGAGCGGATCGCGTTCCCCGCGATCGTGCGCACGACGGAGCGCGTCCTCGAGCGCCACCAGGCAAGCGGGCCGGGACGCGACCTCGTGGCGCCGAGCCTCGAGGAGGTCCTCGAGGCGGACCGGTGGGCGCGAGAGGAGGCCGAGCGGTGCCTGACGTCCTGAGCCTGTGGCTCCCCCTCCTGGCGGTCGACACCTCGTCCGTCCGCGGCCTCCTCGGGGTGATCCTCGGCGTCGGGGCGCTGATCTTCGTCCACGAGCTCGGCCACTTCCTGGCGGCGAAGTGGGCCGGCGTGAAGGTGGAGGTCTTCTCGCTCGGCTTCGGCCGGCGCCTGGTCGGGTTCCGCCGGGGCGAGACCGACTACCGCATCTCCCTCCTCCCGCTCGGCGGCTACGTGCGCATGCTCGGGCAGGCCGACGAGGACCCCAACCAGCCGGCCACCGAGGACGCGCGCGACTTCCGCAACAAGAGCGCCGGCAAGCGCTTCGTGATCCTCGTCGCCGGCGTGGTCATGAACCTCGTCTTCGCCGCGTTCGCGTTCGTCCTCGCGTTCGGCCTGGGGATCGAGTTCACCGCGCCCGAGGTGGGCTCGATCGAGCCCGGGAGCCCCGCGGCGCGCGCCGACCTGCGCCCTGGCGACGTCGTGCAGGAGATCGACGGCTCGGACGTGCTCGGGTTCCAGGACCTGCAGACCCTGGTCGCGCTCTCGAGCGACGAGATGGAGCTCCGGGTCCTCCGCGGCGGCCAGACCCTCACCACCCGCGTGAAGCCGTTCCGGGGCGAGGCCGACTCCTACGCGCAGATCGGCGTCCGGCCCGCGCTGGTCGTCGGCGCGGTCGCGCCCGACTCGCCCTTGCAGGGCAAGGTCCACCCGGCGACCCCGTCGCGGAGCGACCGGGTCCTCAACGTCTCGCCCGTGGACAGCCGCGTCGACCCCGCCGTGCGCATGACCGACCGGCAGGTGGCGCGCGCGATCGAGCAGGCGCGCGGGCAGGCGGCGGTCACGGTCGAGCGGACGACCTACGGCGAGGGTGGCGCCCCGGCCGCCACGGAGCTCGTTGCGCTCGAGGTCCAGGTCCCCCAGAAGCCCGAGTTCTCGCTCGGGCTCGACCTGCCCGACCAGGCCTGGGTGCGCGGGCTCCCGCGCGAGGGGCCCGCCGCGAAGGCCGGCGTCCAGGTGGGCGACCGCATCGTCTCGCTCGGCGACGTGAGCCCGGTGACGCACTCGAACCTCCGCGACGCGGTGCAGGAGGTCGGCGCGCGCCACGGGGAGGCGCCCGTCCCGCTCGTCGTCGAGCGGCCCGGCCCGGACGGAGGCCTCGAGAAGGTCGAGCTGAAGGTCGCGCTCGACCTGCAGAACACCCGGCAGCTCGACGCCGCCCTGGCGGGCGTCGATGGCGCCGAGGAGCGCCTCGCCGTGCGCCGCGCCGTCGGCCGCTGGCTGATCGGCATCGAGTACCGCGCCGACGTCATCGGCGCCCCGTCGCGCCTCCCGCTGGCCGACGAGAAGGACGAGCCGATCACCCTCCAGCCGGGCGACCGCGTCGTGTCGGTGTGGCTCAGCCGCGCGTTCCTCCTCTGGCGCGAGGAGCAGCCGGTCTTCGGGCCGGACCTCCTGAAGCAGGTCCTCCGCGCCCGCGGCGAGGAGCCGCTCAAGCTCTCCTGGATCCCTCGCGGCGAGACCGCCGCCCGCACCGCCGTCGTCCGCCCGTTCAAGACCGGCGAGACCTACGGCGACCTCGGCCTCGCCGCCACCTACCGCGAGGTGACCATCCGGCGCGGCCCGCTCCAGGCCGTTGCCCTGGGCATGCACCAGACGGCGATCCAGACCCAGCGGATCTTCATGATGCTCCGCTCGTTCCTCACGGGCGACGTCAGCCCCCGCGAGCTCGGCGGGCCGATCCAGATCGTCAGCGTCGCCTACACGGTCGCGACCAAGGACACCTTCGCCAAGCTCATGCACCTCCTGGCGATCCTGTCGGTGAACCTGGCCGTGATCAACATCCTCCCCATCCCGGTCCTCGACGGCGGGCACATCTTCTTCCTGATCCTGGAGAAGCTGAAGGGGCGGCCGGTCTCGAACGACGTGCTCGCCTACGCGCAGTGGGTGGGCCTGTTCCTGATCCTCGGCCTCATGGCGCTCGTCTTCTTCAACGACATCCGCCGCGTGGGGCTCGGGCAGTGACGACCAGCGAGCGCGAGGAGCTGGCGCCCTTCGTCGGCCAGGACGTGGTGCTGGACACCCGCGGGGAGCTGCTCTACATAGGCAAGCTCGAGCACGCGGGCGACTGGTTCCTCGAGCTCGTCGACGCCGACGTGCACGACCTCATGGAGTCGCGCACCTCGAAGGAGCTCTACATCCTCGAGGCGGCGAAGTTCGGGATCAAGAAGAACCGCCACTCGGTGCACGTGCGGAAGGTCGAGGTGGTGAGCATCTCGAGGCTGGCCGACGTGATCATCTACTGAGCCGGCGGGGCGAGGGGGGGACTTGGTCGACGACGACGAGGTGATCGCCTTCGGGCGCGAGGTCCTGCGCCTCGAGGCCGAGGCGGTCGGGGCGCAGGCCGACCTCCTGGACGCGCGGTTCGCGCGCGCCGTCGACCTGGTCCTCCGCTGCGCCGGTCACGTCGTGACCACCGGCATGGGCAAGTCCGGGATCGTGGCGCAGAAGATAAGCGCCACGCTCGCGTCCACGGGGACGCCGTCGTTCTACCTCCACCCCGCCGAGGCGATCCACGGCGACCTCGGCCGCGTCGGCCGGCGCGACCTCGTCCTCGCCCTCTCGCGCTCGGGGGACACGGAGGAGCTCAAGCGGCTGATCCCGGCCGTGAAGAAGATCGGCGCCGGCCTGGTCGCGGTCACGGGCGACCCCGAGTCGGTCCTGGCCCGCCACGCCGACTGCCTGCTCCTCCTCCCGCGCGCGCCCGAGGCCTGCCCGATCGGCCTGGCGCCGACGACGTCGACGACCGCCCAGCTGGCCCTCGGCGACGCCCTGGCCATGGCGGTCTCCAAGCGGCGCAACTTCACCCGCGAGGACTTCGCCCTCTACCACCCGGGCGGCGCCCTCGGCCGCTCGCTGATCAAGGTGCGCGAGGTCATGCGGCCGCGGGCCGAGCTCCCGCCGGCCAGCGTCGGCCTCGTCACGCGGGCGGCGCTCGTCGAGGCCGGCGGCCTCGGGCGCCGCCCCGGCGCGCTCGTCGTCGTCGACGACCGCCAGCAGGTCGCCGGGCTCCTCACGGACGGCGACATCCGCCGCCACGTCCTGCGCGACCCCGGCTTCCTCGACCGGCCGATCGAGGCCGTCATGACCCGCGCCCCGCGCACGGTCGGCGGCGACCAGCTCGCCGCCGAGGCGTGGCACATGATGAACGAGTTCAACTTCGACGAGCTGCCCGTCGTCGACGCCGACGGCCGCTACCTGGGCCTCCTCGACGTGCAGGACCTGCTCGAAGCCGGTGTCACTTGATCGACGGCTGCGGCCGCGGACGCCGGCCGAGCCCGGGCTAGCTAGCTACTAGCTAGTTCCTGGCCGAAATCGGCCTGGGGCGCGGCCTCCAGGCCGGCGACCACCCGGCCGCTGGAGTGTGCCGGCGCGCTCGCAGACAGTTCCTCGGCCTGCTGAGCCGTATTCGAGGCGCTTCCGTTCGTTGTCGCGGCTACGAGTACGCACTCTCTCCCAGGAAGGGGGCCTGCGAGGCGGATCTGCGACGATGGGCTACGCGGCGCGCTTGGCTGGCGCTGCCGTCGCGCTCAGCCTCAACCGAGCGAGCTTGCTCAGGTTCGCGGCGAAGCAAGCCGACCACACGTACGAGCTGAACCGAGGCCAGCTCTTCCATGTGCACCGGCCGAGACCGAAGTCGCGCTTCAACCAGGAGATCTTTCCCTCGATGCCTGCGCGGAAGTTGCGCAGACGGCCGAACGTTCGTCGGCTACCTGCCATGTCGACGGGCGTGAGGCCGCGGCCCTTGCTGAACGCGCAGCGCTCGGCGCCAAGCGCCTTGATCGCTTCCAGGTTCGCCGCTGACGCGTAGCCCCCGTCGAAGGCCACCTGCTCGGGAGCCTTCCCGCGGAGCGCCGTCTGGCGCTCGACCTGGCGCACGGCGAGGGTCACGTCCGCCGGGTTCCCACGCTCGACGACGCAGTCGAGGACGAAGTGCACGCCCATGGTGAACGTGACCTTGTGCCCGAACTCCGGCGGCCGGTTCTTCGTCTTGACGATCATGTCCGTCTCAGGCTCGAAGATCGAGTACAGCTTCTCGCCGGGTGGCACCGTCTCGCCCCGCACGACCCGCCGCTCGGTCTGGTCGATCACGCGAGCGGTGAGGCCGCGGTACCGACGGAGCTCCGAGGCCAACGCGTCGCGGAGAACGCCGTCCTGCACCGAGCGAGTCCGGACGGTCTCCAGCGACGTGATCACGCGCTCGGCCTGGGTGTCGACGAAGCGCACCTCCTTCAACAGAGCCTCGTATGCGGGGCGGCGCTGCTCCTTTCGGCGGGCCCAGTAGATCTTCGACTGAAGCCGCTTCGCCTGCTTGCTGCGGTCCTCGAACTCGACCTCGGGGAAGAGCTGGCGCGCCTGGCTCATGAGCCTGGTCAACGTCCGCACGCCGTCCCAGAGCAACGACGAGTCGGAGGGAGGGTGGATGTTGGCCTTCACGACCGTCGCGTCGACGCGCTGCTTGTCACCGGACTCGAACTCGCGCAGCTCCTGCGACTGGACATGAGAGTGGAGGATCTTCCCCCACGTCTCGGGCCGGACCTTCGCCAGGTTGTCCTGCATCGTCGAGCGCTTCGGCGCACGGTCCTCGACCCCGAGGCCCAGGAACTCGCGAAAGCCGACGGAGTCATTGACGATCTTCGACAGCTTCCGGAGCGAGACGTCGAGCCGATGCTTGAGGAACTGGAGCCGCAGCACCAGATCGGGCCCCATGCCCTCACGCCCGCGCCGCGCACGGCCGCGCCTCCTGTTCGTGAGGTCCTCCAGGATCCACTCCTCCCACTCGGGGTGAAGACGGATCAGCTCGTCGATCTCTACCAGCTCCTCGGAGAGCGCGTCCTCGACAAGGGGGGTGAACAGTCGGCGCTGCTTCGGTATCGTTCGTCGCATGGCTCGCCTCGGTGTGTGGGGCTTGGGGTTGTCGTTCCAAACCTCTCCATACACCTCGCCGCCGACGGCGAGCCGCTCCTCTACCTCCGATGTTTGGTTTTTGGATGGGCCAGATGGGCGCGACCTGGCGCCAGGACTCCAGCCTGCGAAGCGGACTTCCTGGTGCTCGGCCAGGAACTAGCTAGTTGCCGGCCGACGTCATCCGGGCATTCGGCCAGGAACTAGCGAGGGCCTGTCCTCGAACCCCGTCTACGGAGGGCGGCCGAGCCGCCTCCGAACACACCTCGCCGCGTCTTCGCAGCGAGAGCCCCAGGCGAGGCCGAGGAGGGCGAGGCGAGGCGGCGCGAAGGCGAGGGAAGGCGGCCTCCTGGCCGCCGACCGGAACCCTGAGCGGTCCCGACGCCGGCGCCCCCGACGCACCGCAGCGCCCGCCATCCTCGGCCGATCGGGGTAGGCCGGGGGGTTGCCCCCCCAGGCCCCCCACAGATCCGGACGTGCCCGATTCGGGCATCCGGCTCCTCGGGTCACGCCTTCGCTGCGTGGCGGAGGACGGGCGGGTCGCTCTCGCTGGCGGGAGCGGATAGCGCTCCAGCATGGCGTTGAACTTGGCCCACCCCATCGAGGCGCGCTGGGAGCGGCGGTCCAGCCACCGCCTCCAGCCGCCCGGGCCAGAGCGGAAGCGGGAGAGGGCGGTCGAGTTCCCCGGTGATCCCCGTAGAACGCGAAGTGCCCCCGGAGCTTCTGCGCCAGGGCCTGTTGCTGCTCCTTGAGCGACCAGTGGCGGTGCCGGCGACACCAGTCGTCGACGGCCTTCAAGGCACACGGCGGAAACGGCTCGCGGCCGTGTTCTGCTTGACGACCCACCCGCCCTTCCTCGTCCGCGCCCAAGAAGTGGCGAAAGCCGAGGAAGTCGAAGTCCTGCGGTTGAGTGCCGAAGGGGTCTTCGCCCTTTCCGGTGGACCGGTACGTCGGCCCGCCTGAATGGGACCAGGCGGGTCTTCTCGGGGTGGAGCGTGAGGCCATGCCCCGATCGCTCGGGGAGGGCGGCCTTGACCCGGCGCGCGTCGTTCACCGAAGCGAAGACGATCACCAGGTCGTCCGCGTAGCGGACCAGGAAGGCTGCCTCCAGACTGGAATCGGATCTCGCTCTCGAACCGTGTCCACGACCGTGTGGAGGTAGACGTTGGCGAGGAGAGGCGAGATCCCTCCACCTTGAGGAGTGCCTTCGTCGGGGATCTCGAGCGTCCCTCTTCGAGCACCCTGCCTTGAGCCACTTGTCGATCGTGCGGCGCAGCACGCCGTCACGCACCCGCTGGTCGAGGATCGCTCGGGATGGGCGTGGTCCAGGGAGTCCGAAGAACTTCCTGATGTCCACCTCCCGAGCACCCAGCCCCGACGTCCATGTCCATCGCTCCTTTCCAGAGGGTCTGGAGCGCCTGGTGTACTGACCGCTTGGGCCGAAAGCCGTACGAACAGTCCAGGAAGTCCTGCTCGTAGACGGCCTCCAGCGCCATGGTCACCGCCCTCTGGAGGATCTTGTCCTCGATGGTCGGGATCCCTATGGGTCGGGTTTCTGTGCCGTCCCTTTGGGGATATTACGCCTCACCGGAGGGGCCTGTAGGTGCCAGCCGAAGCGTTCCAGCAGGTTCCCGGGGTTGCCCTCCAGACCCTTTGCATACTGGGCCGCCGTCTGGCCCATCACCCCCAGGAGCCCCGTCCTTGCGAGTGCGCCGATAGGCCTCGTGGAGGGGAAGTCGAAGTCGATTGGTGCGAGAGCGAGGTGAACGCGCCATGTCCGGGGCGTTCCTCGCCAGTTCCGCGATCCATCGAAGTTTCGTGGAGACGGTTGCGGGGCCCTATCCCCCTGCCTTCTTTCCTTCCGACGGTGCGTGAGGCCGGCCAGTCCGGCCCGGCTTCTTCCCGGCGCCCCCCTTCGCTCCGCGGGCTCCCCTCGGGGAGGGTTTACCCCGCCTCCTCGCTACTATGGGGCGCTCTGACCTCTGCTCTCCTTCCCCCTCGCTCCGGTCGCCTTCGCTCCGGGGGTACTGCCCTGCTGCCCTGTGTTCGCTCCCGCGGGTCGGGCTGCGGACCCCCGGGCCTGGGTGTTGATAGACCGGTCCCCACCGGTCCGTGAGGCAGGAGACGAGCAGAGCCTCCCAGGTTCCTGGGGAACCCTCGTGCACATGCCGCGGTCTACGACCCCGCCGAGCCCACGTGCCTGGCATCCGTCACGTGGGTGCTGCCTTCCGCTCAGCTGAAAGCGTCGGCCTCGGGTTGGATCTTTCGGGGCTCAATACGCGGCCTACGCACTCCCTGTCTACGCCTCGCAGCGTCCCGTCGCCGGTAGCTGCGCAAGACTCGGTTCCGGCGGTCGCCATCTTTGCCGGGTGGTCGCCCGGGCCTTCTAGCTTCGGGGTCTGCCCACTGGGTTCCGACAGGGGGTTTCAGCGTGACCCTACCCGGTCATGGCGTCCTCCCCCTCCAGGCTTCGCCTGGCGCACCAGCCGCGATCACACTAACCCTTCGCCGTCACTTCCCGGTAGGCGATCACGAAGCGGCGCAGGTCGTCCTCGTGGCGCGAGCCGAAGCCCATGACCAGGAGGCGCGTGATCAGCTCCTCGGGCGTGCCCAGCTCGAAGCAGGTGCCGCCGCCCAGCTGGGTCAGCTCGCGGAAGAACGGGCCCGGCCCCCAGCGCTCGGCGTACTTCGCGGGCGGCGGCGTCACCAGGGCGTTGACGACGAAGCCGGCCGCGGCCGCCTGCTGGGCCAGCTCCTTCGCCTTGACCGGGTCCTGCGCCGGGGCGTCGGCCAGGAACAGGATCGTGCGCCAGGCCTTCGGCCGCCAGCCGAGCGGGTTGTCGCGGCGCAGGGTGTACTCCAGCGCCACCTCGACCGCCTCGGGGACCGTCGTGTTGCGGGGGTCCTGCTCGAGGGCGATCCCCTCCACGGCCTGGGCGAAGCGCTCGAGGCGGTTGGTGAGGGCGCAGGTGGCGACGACGCCGTAGCCGTAGGTGACGAAGCCCAGGCGCGTCTTGCCGGGCAGGAGCAGGTCCATGAACGAGGTGATCTCGCCCACCTGCCCCTTCACCCGGGCCAGCTCGTCGGCCATGGAGCTCGTGACGTCGATCACGAACACGACCTCGAGCCCGCGGTCCCTGAGCTGGCTGATGTGGGTGGTCAGCGCGCGCGTGCGCGTGGTGAGCTCCTCGGCGCTCGCGGCGGCGTCGCGCCCGCCGCCAGGCGTCGGCGACGGCGGGGGCGGCCCGACGCGCGCCGCCTCGACGAACAGCGCCTCGCCCGCCTCGCCCCACCAGCGGCGCCAGGCCGCCTTGTCGCGCCGCTCCCGGTCGCCGGCGAGGCGCGCGAGGAGGGCCTGGCAGGCGCGCGCGACGAACTCCTCGCGGCTGTCGAGGGTGTCGACGAGCGCGTCGAACAGCCCCTGGCTGCCGACCGCGCGCAGGAGGTCGTCGTGGGCGCGCAGGAGGCCGCGCAGCGCGAAGGCGCGGTTCAGCTCCTTGCGGTCCGACAGCGCGAGGCGCAGCCCGCGCACCGTGTGGGGCGAGGGGGTCCCGTCGGCGAGCGAGTTGATGATGAACGCGCGCTTGACCCAGCCGTCCTGGTCGCGCTCTGCCAGCTCCGGGAAGGCCCGCGCGTCGTCCTGACCGCGGTCGAGGGCCACGGCGGGCGGCGGCGCGGGGTCGGGAGGCGGCGGGGGGGAGGCCGGCTCGGGCTCGGGCGCGCGGACCGGCTCGGGCGCGCGGACCGGCTCGGGGTCGGGCTCGGGCTGCTCGGGCGCTGGCTCCGGCGCCCGGACCGGCTCCGGCGCCCGGACCGGCTCGGGGTCGGGGTCGGGCGCCGGCGACGGCGCGACGACCGGCGGCGGCGCCGGCCGGGGGGGCTTCACCGGGGTCTGCGGCGGCGGCGCCGGCGCGGCCGCCGGCGGCCGCGCGTCGCTGACCTGCGGCGGGGGCGGCGACGGCGAGCCCCTGAGGAGGAGGCCCACGCCGAGCCCCAGCAGGAGCACGCCGACGACCCCGCCCGCGACCAGCGCCGGGCTCACGCCGGAGGCCGGCCGCACCGCCGCCATGCTCCGCGTCGTCGGCCGCGGCCGGGCGTGCGCGCCGGTGCGGCGCTTCCGGTCGGTCTTCGTGCCCGGCGCCGGCTCGTCGCCCGAGAGCGCCGCCCGGACCGCGGCGCGCATCTCGGCCGCCGTCTGGAACCGGTCCTCCGCCCGCTTCTCGAGCGCCCGGTGCACGACCGCCGCCAGCGCCGGCGGCACCGGGCTCTTGCCCGAGCCGTCCACCGTCATGTCCAGGATCGAGCGCGGCTCCTCGGTGAGGATCTTCTTGTAGACCTCCGCCTTCTGCTTCGACTCGAACGGCCGCTTCCCGCACAGGAGCTCGTAGAAGATCACCCCCAGGGCGAAGATGTCCGCCCGCGCGTCCGCCTCGCTCGAGCGCCCCTGGATCTGCTCGGGCGACAGGTAGTTCGGCGTGCCGACGATCGCCCCGCCCTGCGTCAGCGCCGAGTCGGCGCCCAGGTCCTTGGCCAGCCCGAAGTCGATGATCCGCGGCCGCCCGGTCTCGGCCTCGACGAGGATGTTGTTCGTCTTCAGGTCGCGGTGGATGATCCCGAGCGCGTGCGCGTGCTCGATCCCGTCGAGCACCTGCACCATCATCTCGGCCGCCTCGCGCCAGGGGAGCGACCCGCGCGCGCGCACGACGTTGCGCAGCGGGTCGCCGCGCACGTACTCCATCGACATGGCGAACAGGTCGCGCTGCCGCCCGATGTCGTAGACGGTGACGATGTTCGGGTGCTTCAGGCGCGACACCGCGCGCCCCTCGCGCACGAAGCGCTCCAGGCTCACCGGCGGCAGGTCGGCCCCGGCGCGGAGCACCTTGAGCGCCACCTCGCGCTCGAGGTCCTTCTGCATGGCCTTGAACACGACGCCGTAGCCGCCGCGCCCCAGCTCCTCGTGCACCTCGTAGCGGTCGAGGTCGATCTCCGACAGGGCGCTGGCGCTCGACTCGCTCACGCTGTGCAGCGGGACGCTCAGGTCGAGCGGGTCGCGGCTGGCGAGCACCTCGAGCCGCGACAGCTCGGCGCGCTCGAGCTCGAGCGGCCGCTTGCAGCCCTTGCAGGCGAAGCGCTGCCGCTGCTTCTTCGGCAGGTCGGCGCGCGCGTGGCGGTGGCGGCAGTGGGGGCACTCGTAGAGGCGCGCCGCCTGGCCGTCCTGCAGGCGCAGGAGGTCGGCGCAGCTGATCAGCCGCTCGCGGACGAGCACCTGCGCCGCGTGGAGGCGCGTGCCCCGCCGCTGCGCCTCGGCGACGAGGCGCTCGACGCGCTCCTTGTCGGCCGCGGTGATGAGGCCCTCGTCGAGGGCGCGCTGCGCCACGTCCTGCTCGAGCTGACGCACGGCTGGAGGATAGCACGGGCCGGGCCCGGGCCGCCGGCCCTGGCTACCATCCCCCCGGCGCCCCTGCCGACGCCGCAGCCCCCGCCCCCGGCGCCCGCGTGGGCGACGACGTGCTCGAGCGCCCGCTCGCCGCCACGCCGAGCACGCCCAGCTGAGCTTCGCGCTCGAGGCGGAGGCGCGGGTCGCCGAGGGGCGCTTCGCGGCGGCCCTCGCCGTCTACGACGAGGGCGTCCGCCGGCTCGCGGGGTGGTCCGGCGCCCGGCCCGCCTCGCCGAGGTCCTGGCGGCCGCGGCGCGGCGCTGGCCGGACGACCCGACCTTCAGCGCGGCGCCGGCGCCGCCGGGCGACCGCTGAAGGGCGCCCGCACGAGCACGAACGTCGACGCGTCGCCGTCCCACACGCGGAGGAGGACGCCCCGCGCCGGGTCGATCGCGGCCACGGCCGCCGACAGGTCGTCGAGCGTGCGCACCGGCCGCCGGTCGACCTCCTGCAGGACCATCCCGGGCCGCACCCCCGCCTGCGCCGCCGCCGAGCCGGGCTCGACCCCGGTGATCACCACGCCCTGCGCCCCCCGCTCGTAGCCGAAGGCCTCGGCCAGCTCCGGCCCGAGCTCGCGCGCGCGGATCCCGACGCCCTGCGGCGGCTCGGGGTCGTCGGCGCGCGCCGCCGGCGCCTCGGCCGACGGCCGCTCGACGACGTCGACCGACACGACGTGCTCCGCCCCGTCGCGGACGATCCCGAGCTCGATCGGGCGCCCCTGCGGCGCGCGGCCGATCTGGTGGCGCAGCCGCGTCGAGTCCTCCACGGGGCGGCCGCCGGCCGCGACGATCAGGTCGCCGGCGCGCAGCCCGGCCTGCTCCGCCGGGCCGCCCGGGAGCACGCCCGAGATCAGGGCGCCGCCGCGCCGGCCGAGCCCCAGCCGCTCGGCGAGCTCGGCCGACGCGTCCTGGATCGACACCCCGATCCAGCCGCGCACGACGCGCCCGTGCACGAGGATGTCCTCGATCACGTCGCGGGTCATCGCCACCGGGATCGCGAAGCCCACCCCCTGGTAGCCGCCCGAGCGCGTGGCGATCGCCGTGGTCACCCCGACGACGCGCCCGTCGAGGCTCACCAGCGGCCCGCCCGAGTTGCCCGGGTTGATCGCCGCGTCGGTCTGGATGAAGTCCTCGTAGGCGGCGATCCCCACGCGCGAGCGCCCCTTGGCCGAGACGATCCCGGCCGTGACCGTCTGGTCGAGGCCGAACGGGTTGCCCACGGCGATCACCCAGTCGCCCACGTCGAGCGCGTCCGAGTCGCCCAGCTCCACCGGCACGTAGGGCGCCCCGTCGGGGCGCGGCTCGAGGCGCAGCACGGCCACGTCCGAGAGCGGGTCGGTGCCGACGACGCGCGCCTCGACCTCGGTGCCGTCGTCGAGGCGCGCGAGCACGCGCTTGGCCTGGGCCACCACGTGGTCGTTGGTCACGGCGATCCCGTCGGCGCGCACGACGAACCCGGTCCCCGACGAGCGCTCCATGCGCACGCCGCGCCCGGCGCCGCCGCCGTCCATGAACTGCTCCATGAGCTGCATGACGGGGTTGTCGGCGCGCCGGATCCAGCGCTCGGTGGTGATGTTCAGCACCGACGGGCGCAGCCGCCGCGACACCTCACGGAACGCCTGCGACAGCCCGAGCGCCGCCTGCCGCGCGTCGGGCGCCACCCCGGCCGGCGCGGCCTCCGCCGGGGCGGCGTCCGCCGGCGCGCGCCGCCGCTCGAGCCCGGCGATCAGCACCGTGAGCGCGGCGGCCGCGAGGAGGGCCACCGCGGCGAGGAGGGGGTCGAGTCGGCGCATGCGAGCTCCTGCGGGCAGCGATTGTAGGGCCCGCCGCGCCGGCCGGGAGATACAGTCGCCTCCATGGCCACGAGCCGCGAGGTCGTCGACCGGCTGCGCTGGGACGCGCGCTTCGACGCGCGCCGCTTCGTGATCGGCTTCCGCGAGGGCGACGGCGTCCGCGAGGTCCCCCTGCCGGCCTGGGACGGGACCGTCCCCTGGCACCGCGTCCTGCACGTGGCCCGCGACGACGGCCTCGTCGTGTGGGACCGCGCGCGCGGCCTCGACCTCGTCACCTCGGGCGCGGCGCTCGAGCCGGCCGCGCCGCCGCCGGACGAGGGCGCCTTCGAGCCGGTCGCCACGCACCGCTTCGTCGCCGGCGCGTGGACGCCCTGCCCGCCCGAGGACGCGGCGCCAGGGCCGCTGCGCGTGGCCTTCTGGAACGTCCTCTCCGACCGCCACGACCCCGAGGCGACCCGGCTCGAGCCGCGCCTCCCCGGCCTCCTCGCGGCGCTCCGCGCCCGGGACGCCGACGTCCTCGCCCTCGTCGAGGTCACGCGCCGCATGCTCGCGGCGCTCCTGGCCGACCCGTGGGTGCGCGCGACCTACCGGGCGAGCGACGTGACCGGCGACACGCTCGGCCCCGAGGGGCCGCTCCTCCTCTGCCGCCGCCCGTTCACGGCCGTCGTGCGCCGCTTCGACAACGGCAAGCGCGCCCTCGTCGGCCGCCTCGCCGGCCCGCGGGGGCCGCTCGCCGTCGCGGTCGTCCACCTGACGAGCGACCAGGCCCGCGACGCCGCGAGCAAGCGCGCGGCGGAGCTCGCCGCCGTCGCGCACCACCTCGCGGCGCGCGCCGGCGCCGAGGACGCGCTCCTCGCGGGCGACCTCAACACGCACCACGACGACCCGGGCGGCCTCCTGGCGGCGGGCTTCATCGACTGCTGGCGCGCCCTGCGCCCGGCCGACCCGGGGTTCACGTTCCGCCCGCAGGACAACGCCCTGGCGGCGCGCACGAGCCGGCGCCTCCTCCCGGCGCGGTTCGACCGCCTGCTCCTGCGCGGCGGGCTCGAGCCGCGGCGGGTCGAGCGGTTCGGCGCCGACCCGCCCGCGTCCGACCACGACGGGCTCGCCCTCGACCTCGACCGCCCGACCCGGCACGAGGCGCCCCCGTCCCCGCGCGCCGCCCTCGCGCTCCTCCCCCCGCCCGACCTGTGGCCCGCGCTCGACGCCCTGCGCGCGGCGCACGACCCGGCCCTCGGCCGCTGGCCGCCGCACGTGAACCTGCTCTTCGGCTTCGTCCCGCCGGACCACGAGGCGCGCGCGCTCGTCGCCCGCGCCACGGCGCGGCACGCCCCCTTCCGCGTGGCCCTGCGCCGGTTCGACGTGCTCGAGCACGGCCGCGGCGCGACCGTCCACCTCGTGCCGGAGCCCGACCCGCCCGACGCGTTCGCGCGCCTGTGGGCCGACGTCGCCGCGCGCTTCCCCCGCTGCGCCACGCGCGAGGCGTTCGTGCCGCACCTGACCGTCGGCCGCGCCGCGTCGGCCGCCGAGGCGCGCGCCCTCGCGGCGCGGCTCCAGGCGGGCTGGGCCCCCGTCGGCTTCGAGGCGCGCGCGCTGACGCTCCTCGGGCGCGCGGGCGACGACCCGTTCGCCGTCGCGGCCGAGGTCCCGCTCGGCGGCGCGCTCGAGCGCTGGCTCGCCGAGCGCGGCGACCTCGAGCCCGACCCGGCGCGCCGCGAGGCCGTCCGCGCCCGCGTCGAGGCCGCGTGCCGCGAGGCCTTCGGGGCCGTCGAGGTCCACGTCACGGGCAGCACGCGGCTCGGGGCCGCGCTGGCGTGGAGCGACCTGGACCTCGTCGTCCTGGCGCGCGGCGTCGACCTGCCGGCGGTCGCGCGCGCGCTCGAGCGCGGCCTCGCGCGGGCGCGCGTCACGCCCCACGCCGTCCGCCTCGAGGTCGACGGCCTGCCCGTCGACGTGCAGGTCGCCCCGCCGGAGGCGCCGGTCGCCGCCGAGGCCGACGCCCTCCTCGCCGCCGGCGGCGCCCGCGTCGGCGCGGACCGCTTCCGGGAGGTCCTCCTCGCCGTGCGCGCCTGGGCCCGCGCGCGCCGCCTCGACGCGCAGGCCTGGGGCCTCCCCGGCGGCGTCGCGTGGGCGGTCCTCACCGCGTGGGCGCTCGGCGACGCCGACCCGGACGACGGCCCCGAGCGCCTCCTCGCCCACGTCTTCGCCCGCGCCGCGGCGCACCCGTGGCCGGCGCCGATGGCCCTCGGCGATCCCCCCTGGTCGCCCGGGCCGCGCGACGTCGCCCCGATCCTCACCCCCGCGCCGCCGGTCACCAACGCCTGGCGGACGGCCACGCCGTCCACGCGCGCCGTCGTCGCCGCCGAGGTCGCCCGCGCCGCCGACCTCTCCCCTCGCGTCCTCGCCGGCGAGGCCACCTGGCACGACCTGGCGCAGGTCCCCTCGCCCGGCGCCGGGCACGCGCACGTCCTCGTCGTCGACCCCGCCGCCGACGACCCGGACGACCTCGACGCCCGCGGCGCGCTCGAGGGCCGCGGCGTGGCGCTCGTCCTGGCCCTCGAGGCCGCCCCCGGCGTGCGCCGCGTCCGGCCCTACGCCCTGCGCGGCGCCGCCCCCGTGTTCCTGGGCCTCGACCTCGCGCCCGGCGCCGACGTCGCCGCGGTCGCGCGCGCCGCGCTCGGGCCCGGCCTGCGCTGGGGGGTGGACAGCTGACGCTATCCTGCGCGGACCATGACCAGCCCGCCCGGCACCCCCGCCCCGATCCGCGACCTGCGCCGCGCCTCCGAGATCGTGCAGGTCCTCGTCCGCCACGGCTACGGCTACCTCCTGCGCCGCGACCGGCTGGGCGAGGCGGCCCCGCCCCCGGGCGCCGTCGAGGCGGCCCCGCCGGCGCCGGCGACGGCCCAGGCCGCGGCCGAGCGGATCAAGCGCCTGCTCGAGGACCTGGGGCCCACGTTCATCAAGCTCGGCCAGATCATCTCGACGCGGCCCGACGTCGTGCCCGAGCCGGTGGCGCAGGCGCTGGCCACGCTGCAGGACGCCGCCCAGCCGCTCGACCTCGCGAGCGTCGAGGCCGTGATCCACGCCGAGCTGGGCCGCCCCGCGGCCGAGGTGTTCGTCGAGTTCGACCCGGCGCCGATCGCCACGGCCTCGATCGCGCAGGTCCACCGCGCGCGCCTCCAGACCGACGCGGGCGAGCGCGACGTCGTCGTGAAGGTGCAGCGCCCCGGGATCCAGGAGCGCATGCACGCCGACCTGAGCCTGCTCCGCTGGCTGGCCTGGGTGCTCGAGGGGACGATCGAGGAGGTCTCGGCCTACTCGCCCACGACGATCCTCGAGCACTTCGAGGCGGTCCTGCGCGAGGAGCTCGACTTCCGCCACGAGCTCGGCAACCTCGAGCGCGCGCGCGAGCACTTCGCCGCGCGCCCCGACCTGCTCGTCGTCCCCGAGCCGTTCCGCGCCGCGTCGAGCGGGCGCGTGCTCGTCATGGAGCGCCTCGACGGCAGGAAGATCACCGTCGCCGCCCGCGAGCCCGGCTGCGACCGCGAGGCGCTCGTGCGCAAGGTCCTCGACACGACCTACAAGCAGGTGTTCGAGGACGGCTTCTTCCACGGCGACCCGCACCCGGGGAACATCCTCGTCCTCGGCGACGGCCGGATCGGCATGATCGACTACGGCGTCTGGGGCCGCCTGAGCGAGGCGCAGCAGGACGTCCTGATCGAGCTCCTGGTGTCGATCGCCTTCAAGAGCCCGCCGACGATGACCCGCCTGGCCCTGCGCGTCGGTCAGCCGCCGCCGAGCTTCGACCGCGCCGCCTTCGAGGCCGAGGTCGGCGCCCTCATGGACCGCTACGTCGGCGTGCGGCTGGCCGACGTGAGCGCCGGCGGGCTGATCGCCGACGCCGTCGACGTGATCCGCCGCCACCGGATCAGGATCCCGCCCGAGTTCGCCGTCCTCTCGCGGGCCACGGCCACGCTCGAGGGCGTCCTGCGCGGGATCGACCCGGGCTTCGACTTCCAGGCGGTCGCCCTCCCCTACGTGAAGCGCCTCCTCCTGCGCCGCCTCGACGTCGAGCGCCTCGGGCCCGAGGCGGTCGCGCTGCTCCTCGGCCTCCGCGCCTTCGTCACCGAGGTGCCGACGCAGATCGACCAGCTCCTGCGCGACCTGAGCACCGGGCGCTTCCAGGTGAGCGTGCGCCCCGACTCGCTCGCCTCGCTCGAGACCGCCCAGCGCGTGCAGGGCGTGCGCCAGGTGTGCGCCGTCCTCGCCGCCACTGCGTTCGTGTGCGCCGCGGTGACCTCGCTCGACCCCGCGCCGATCACGCTCCACGGCGCGCCGGTGGCGCCGATCGTCGGCGTGGCGCTCGGCCTCCTGGCCCTGTGGTGGCTCGCGCTCACCTTCCTCATGCCGCACGGCCTCAGGCGGATCCACCTGGGGGCGTTCCTGGGGCGGCGGCGGTGAGTATCCTGCCCGCATGCGCCCACCCCTGATCGGCATCGAGGTCGACCTTGAGGCGACGGCCGCCGGCCGCCGCTACGCCAAGTGCTACGAGACCTACTTCGACGCCGTCAGCGCCGCCGGGGGCGCGCCGGTGCTCCTGCCGCCCATGCCCGACGGGGCGCTCTCTCGCGCCCTCGACGCGCTCGACGGGCTCGTCTTGCCGGGCGGCGACGACCTCGCCGCCGAGGAGTGGGGCGAGGTCCAGCGGCCCTGCCCGCGCTTCGTGGCCGTCGACGCGCGGCGGCTGGCGGCCGGCAAGCGGCTGGTCACGCTGGCGCTCGAGCGGAACCTCCCGCTGCTCGGGGTGTGCTACGGGGCGCAGCTCCTGAACCTCGTCCTCGGCGGGACGATGATCCAGGACATCGCCGACGAGCGCCCGACGGCGCTCGACCACCGCGCCGGCACCCACGAGGTGAGCGTGGCGCCGGGGAGCCTCCTCGCGCGGCTCCTCGGGCCGGGGCTCGTCGTCGTCAACTCGCGCCACCACCAGACCAACCGCGAGCCCGGGCGCGGGCTCGTCGTGTCGGCCGTGGCCTCCGACGGGGTCGTCGAGGCGGTCGAGGCCCCCGAGCCGGACCGCTTCGTGCTGGGCGTCCAGTGGCACCCGGAGGACCAGGCGGCCACGGGCGGGCCGCTGTTCTCCGGCCTCGTCGAGGCGGCGCGCCGCAGGCGTTAGCAGGCCCCGGCGGCTGCTTGCCTTGCGCGATCGGCGGCCAGCCCCGATGCTGGGCCTACGTCCGCGGAACCCGGCGGCCTCGCGCCGGGTGTAGAGGGCGCGAGGCCGCGATGAACGACGTGAAGCAGCAGCAGCTCGAGCTCATGTCGCGCCAGGAGGGGCGCAAGCTGTTCATGCTGCTCCTGGTCCTCGTCATGGGCCTGAGCTGGCTGTTCACCCGCCCGCACACGCCCCTGCCGCCGCCCGGAGAGGCGACCCCCGAGGTCGGCGTGACCGTGCAGCCGCCGGCGCAGGACGCCGTGCGCGTCCTGCAGACGATGGCCCGCGTCGACGAGCGCCAGCGGACGAGCGACGCCGAGCCCGCCCCGGTGATCGGCGGCGTGTTCGAGCCCGACCCGCAGGTGCTGGCGACCGTGGACGACGCGGCCATGGACGTGGTCGAGGAGCCCGCCTTCTACCAGCTCCTGGCCGCCGTCCGCAGCCGCCCCGACGAGGAGCGCGACCGCCTCCCGGAGCTCGTCGGCACGTTCACGTGGGACCAGCTCAACCACGACGCCGGGAGGGCCCAGGCGCGCGGCAAGTACGTGAAGCTCACCGGCCGCTTCCTCACGCCGCTGTTCCAGCGCGTGCTGGAGAAGTACCCCAACGAGGCCGACCTGGCGTGGGTGTGGCAGGGGACGTTCCGCAGCCAGGGGAGAGGCTACTTCGTCACGATCACCGACAAGGAGTTCGACCCCAAGGCCGGGGTCAGCGGCGACAACATCGAGCTCGTCGGCGCGTTCCTCAAGGTCTACCGCTTCCGCCCGGCGAGCGACGACGTCCGCGCCGAGCACGCCTTCCCGCACATCGTCGTCAAGCGCATGACGCGCCTCCCGCAGACGGAGTCGATCGCGCGCGACCGCACGCCCGCCGGCCTGTTCATGGTGGTCGTGGTGCTGGTCGCCGCGGTGGCCATGTTCTTCTACGCCCGCGCGAGCAGGCGCGGCGAGCGGCAGTTCGAGTCCTGGCGCGCCGGGCGCATCAAGCAGAAGACCCGCGCCGCGCTGAAGGCCAGCCTCGACCAGGCCGCGCAGGAGGCCGCCGCGGCCGACGCCGCGGCCCTGGCCGTCGCGGCCCACGGCGGCGTCGGCGCGCCTGCACCTGCGCCGGCGTCCGCCCCCGCTCCCGCGGCCGATCCCACCCCCGCCCCCGCTCCCGCCCCCGCTCCCGCCCCCGCCCCCGCGGCCGATCCCGCTCCCGCCCCCGCCCCCGCCCCCGCTCCCGATCCCGCCCCCGCTCCCGATCCCGCCCCCGCGGCCGCTCCCGCTCCCGCTCCCGCCCCCGCTCCCGATCCCGCCCCCGACGCCGGGGCGCCGCCGCCGCCGGCGTGACGCGGCGTCACGACCTCGCGGTCGACCTCGGGCCGCGCTCCTACCCCGTCTCCCTCACCGTGGGCGACGGCCCCGCCCTCCTCGCCGAGCGCGTGGCCGCCCTCGCGCCCTCGCGCGTCCTCCTCGTCGCCGACGCGACCGTCGCCGACCTCCACGGCGCGCCGGTCCGCCGGGCCCTCGGCGACCCGCCCGTCGTCACGGTCCCGCCGGGCGAGGCGAGCAAGGGCGTCGCCCGCCTCGAGGCCCTGTGGCTGGCCCTGCGCGACGCCGGCCTCGACCGCGACGGCCTCGTCGTCGCGTTCGGCGGCGGGGTCGTGGGCGACCTCGCCGGCTTCGCCGCCGCGACCTGGCTCCGCGGCGTGCGCGTCGTGCACGCGCCGACGACGCTCCTGGCGACGGTCGACTCGGCCGTGGGCGGCAAGACCGGGATCGACCTCGGGGGCAAGAACCTCGTCGGCGCCTTCCACCAACCATCGGCGGTGGTCGCCGACCTGGCCTGGCTCGCCACGCTCCCCGCGCGCGAGGTGCGGAGCGGCCTGGGCGAGGCCTGGAAGACGGCCGTCCTCGCCGGCGACCCGCTCCTCGCCGACCTCGAGCGCGCGGCCCCTCGCGCGCGCGCGGCCGACCCCGACGCGCTCCTGCCGCTCGTCGCCGCCTGCGTCGCGCACAAGGCCGCCGTCGTCGGGCGCGACGAGCGCGAGGCGGGCGAGCGCGCCTCGCTCAACCTCGGCCACACCCTCGGCCACGCGCTCGAGGCCCTCGCCCCGCCCCTCGGCCGCGACCTGCCGCACGGGGAGGCGGTGGCGATCGGCGTCGCCTTCGCCTGCCGCGTCGCGCGCCGCACGGGCTGGCTCGACGACGCCACCTGCGCGCGCCTCCTCGCCGCGGGCGAGGCGCTCGGCCTGCCCCTCGCGCCGCCCTGGCCGGTGACGCTCGACGACCTGCG
The DNA here is from genome assembly GCA_023954375.1 of Planctomycetota bacterium. Classification (GTDB taxonomy): domain Bacteria; phylum Planctomycetota; class J058; order J058; family J058; genus JAMLIC01. The sequence continues at coordinate 14,934 of JAMLIC010000029.1, read as the reverse complement.
CCCGCTCCTCGCGCTCGACAAGAAGGCCCGCGCCGGCCGCCCGCGCTGGGTCCTGCCGCGCGGCCCCGGCGCCTGGGGGCTGGCCGAGGTGCCCGACGAGGTCGTGGACGCGGCGCTATCCTCCGGCTCATGAGCGATCCGATCGAGGGCGTCCTGGGCGCGGCGCTGTCGCGCGGCTGCTTCGGCCTCCTCGTCGCCGGCGACGACGGCGCCGCCCGGGCGCTCGTGCGCGACCTCGCCGGCGCGCTCGAGGGCGCCCACGCGCTCGGCTTCTCTCGCGACCCCGACGGCTGGCCGGCGAGCCTGCGCGTCGTGGCCCTCGGGGGCGAGGTGACGCTCGCGCAGGGCCTGCGCGCGGCCCTGCGCCAGGACCCGGACTGGCTCGTGGCCGAGGCGCCGACCGCCGACCTCCCGCTCGACCTCCTCGTCACGGCGACCCAGACCGGCCACGGCGTCCTCGTGCGCGCGGCCGGCTGCCCCGACGAGCGACCGCTCGTCGAGGCGCTGGGCGAGGTCGAGTGGGCTGCGAGCGCCTTCCCGAGGGTCGTCGTGGCCGACGCGCGGGGCGTGGCGCGGATCGTCGCCGCCGACGGGGCGCCCGTCTGGACGCGGGGCGCCCCGCTCCCCGCGCCCGAGCGCGCCACCGGTCACGGCCGCTTCGTCCCGCCGCCGCCCCTCGTGCGCGAGCCGACCCCGCCGCTCGACCCCGACGTGCTCGAGCGCCTGCGCGCGCGCCTCGCGCCGCACGTCCGTCCGACGTTCGTCCCGGTCCTCGCCCCGCCCTCGGACGACGCCGCGCGCTCGCGGCTCGGCGGGCGGCCGCTCCTCGCCCCGGGCGAGGTCTGGCCGCGCTGCGGCGACTGCGGCGCGCCCATGCCGCTGGCGGTCCAGCTCGCGCGCGCCGAGCTGCCGGCCGAGGCGGCGATCGCATTCCCGCCGGGGGCCGAGCACCTCCAGCTCTTCTACTGCACGAGCGACGCCTGCGGGGTCACGGACCCCGCCTCGCCCGGGGCCAGGAACCGCCTCCTGCGCATCCTCGACCGCGGCGAGCCGGCGCCGGCGCCGCCGGGCTTCAGCGGTGTGACGCGCCTCGCCCCGCAGGACGTCGTCGGCTGGGAGCGCCGCCTCGAGACGCCCGGCACGGAAGACGCCGACCTCCCCGACGACCTGCGCGAGGCCCGCTGGCGGCTCGCCGACCGCGTCGCGAACGGCGAGGCCACCCCGGAGGAGGTCCCGCTCGCCGGGCCGCTGGCCGGCCAGAAGCTCCTCGGCTGGCCCATGTGGACGCAGGCGCCCGGGTGGGAGGCCTGCCCGCGCTGCGGCGAGCGCATGACGTTCGTCTTCCAGGTGGACGCGAACCAGGGCCCGCTGGAGATGCTCTTCGCCGCCGACGGCACCGGCCACGTGAGCCAGTGTCCGGCGCACCCGGACGTCGTCGTCTTCACGTGGGCGTGCGGTTAGGCCTCTGGCTAGCCGAGGGCGGCGCGGTAGTCGCGGATCGCGTCGAACGCGGTCGGGCGGTCAAGGAAGCCCGTGAGCTGCTCGAGGTCCAGGCCCGGCAAGAGCTCGCTCCGCGCGAGCTCCTCGTGGCGGTCACCGCGCAGGGCGTGAACCAGGATGCGCCCCTTGCGCCAGGTCCAGACCTCCTGCACGCCGAGCTTGCGGTAGACCTCGAGCTTGTCGAGCCCGCCGGAGGTCCAGACGACCTCGATCGCGAGGTGCGGCCGCTCGGCGTCGTCGTCACCGAGGACGTAGCACTCGTCCGGCTCGGCGCCGCGCTCCGCACCCCGGTCCTTGAGCGTCCAGGAGCCGTACGGCGTGAAGCGCAGGCCGCGATGCAGGCAGTAGACCTCGACCAGGCGACCGATCATCGACTTCAGCCGCTCGTGGTCGCGCGACGGGCTCATGATCTCGAGCTCCCCCTCCAGGAAGGTGAGCCGCGGCACGGCGGCCTCCCCCCGGATCTCGAGCAGCCGCTCGTAGTCCGCCCAGGTCACCCCGGACAGGCGCACCGCGTGGTCCTCGGTGGGCCGGTCGTCCTTCTGCAGCTCGGCGCGCGGGGGCATGCCCTCAGGTTAGCAGGCGGCCGCCCGACCGTCCCGCGGCGCGCCCCGCCCCTACAATCCGCCGCGCGTGATCCCGGGTCGCTCCATCGCCGCGCTGCTCGTCGGCCTCGTCGCCGTGTCCATGGCCGGGCCGTTCATCGTCCTCTCCCAGGTGGGCCCCTTCGCCCTGCCGGCCTGGCGCCTCCTCGCCGTCGTCGCGCTCCTCCTGCCGCTGGCGCTGCCGCGCCTGCGCGCCGACTGGGCCGGCCTCGCGCCGCGCGACCGGGGGCTCCTCGCCTTCTCGGGCGTCCTCTACGGCGCGCACTTCGTCGCCTTCACGGCGGCGTTCCGCTTCACGACCAAGGAGAGCGCCGTCATGCTCCTCGCCGGGCAGCCGCTCCTCGGCGCGACGTACGGGGCGCTGTTCCTGGGCGAGGCGATCACCCGCGCGATGGTCGCCGCCTCGGGCGTCGCGATCCTCGGGCTCCTCCTCTTCGTGCGCTTCGACGCCGACCGCGGCGAGCAGGCGCTCCTCGGCGACGCGCTGGTGCTCCTGTGCGGGCTCCTGATCGCGATCTGCTACGGCCTCGGCCGCCGCCTGCGCCCGCGCATGAGCCTCGTCGGCTACCTCTCGGCGCTCTACCTCGTGGGCGGCCTCACCTGCCTCGCCGGGGCGGTCGCGACCGGCGACCCGCTCGCGGGCTACCCGCCCGAGGGGTGGTTCTGGCTCGCGTGCGCCGTGGTCGTCTCGACGCTCGTCGGGCACTCCTGCTTCCACTACGCGGTCAAGTTCGTGCCCGTGTTCCAGGTCAACCTGACGATCCTCGGCGAGCCGGTGCTGGCGCTGGCCGTGATGACCGCCCTGCGCGACCGCTTCCCGGTCCTGCAGGCCTCCGAGCTGACCGCGCGCCAGGCGCTCGGCGGCGCGGTCCTGCTCCTCGGCGTGGGCCTCGGGCTATGGTGGGGGCGGGCCGGCGCGCAGGAGCCGCCGCCGGCCGTCCAGGACGCGCCCCCATGACCGACACCGACACCTCCCCGCCCGTCGCCGCGCCCCCGGCGACGGCCCGGACCTCGCCGCCGTCCCCGCTCCCCGGCCCGCGCGGCCTCGAGGTCGTGCGCGCGGCGGTCGACCTCAAGCGCGACCCGCTGACGGCGCTGCGGCGCGCCGCCGCGCGCTGGGGCGACGCGGTCTCCCTGCCGATCCCGCCCTGGCGCCTCGTGCTCCTCAACCACCCCGACCACGTCGCGCACGTCCTGCAGGCGGGCGCGGCGCGCTACGGCCGGAGCCCGAACTACGCCGAGCTCGAGCCGGTGATCGGCAAGGGGCTCCTCACCAACGACGGCGCGTCGTGGCGGCGCCAGCGGCGGATCGCGCAGCCCATGTTCCACCGGCGCCCGCTCGTGGCGCAGCTCGGCCCGATCGTCCGCCGCGCGACCGACGACATGCTGGCCGACTGGCGCGCCCGCGGCGACGCCGTGTTCGACGTCGTCCGCGACACGCACCGCCTGGCCCTGCGCGTCGCCGGGCTGAGCCTGTTCAGCCGCGACCTCGGCGGCCAGGCCGACCAGCTGGCGCGGGCGCTCGCGGTCGCGCTGCCGTTCGTCCAGCGGCGCACGGAGTCGATCGTGCGCCCGCCGCTGTGGCTGCCGACCCCCTCGCACGTGCGCTTCCACCTGGCCCGGCGCGCGCTCGACGGGATCGTCCAGGGGCTGATCGACGAGCGCCGCCGCGCGCACGAGCAGGCGCCCGACCTGCTCGGCCGCCTCCTCGACGCGCGCGACCCCGAGTCGGGGGCGGCGATGACCGACCGCCAGCTGCGCGACGAGGTGATGACCTTCCTCCTCGCCGGCCACGAGACGAGCGCCAACGCCCTCGCCTGGGCGCTGCACGAGCTGTCGCGCCACCCCGAGGTCGCCCGGCGCCTCGCCGCCGAGCTGGACCACGTGGTCGGCGCCCGGCCGGTGACGGTCGACGACCTGCCGCGGCTCGGGCTCGTCACCCGCGTCGTCAAGGAGGCCCTGCGCCTCCACCCGCCCGCCTGGGTGATCGAGCGGCTCGCGCTCGAGGACGACGTCGTCCAGGGCCATCGCATCCCGCGCGGCTCGATCGTCCTGCTCTGCGCCTGGACGACGCACCGCCACGCGGCGTTCTGGCCCGAGCCCGACCGCTTCGACCCCGACCGCTGGGCGGACGGCGTGCCGAAGGCGCGCCTGGCCTACTTCCCCTTCGGCGGCGGCCAGCGCCAGTGCATCGGCGAGGAGTTCGCGCGGCTCGAGCTCGAGCTGGCCGTGGCCCGCGTGGCGCAGGTCGCGCGCCTCGAGCCCGCCCCGGGGCACCGGGTGCGCCCGTGCCCGGGCGTGACGCTCCGCCCCGACCGGGTCCTCGTCCGGGCGCGCTAACCCTAAACCCTTGCCGGCGCTCGCGCGTCAGGCCTCGGGATGCGGCCTGCCGCGGGCGGTGTAACGCTCCCCGGGGGCCTGATGACCGCCACGCTCACCGACGAGGACCTCGTCCCGCGCCTGGCCCGGCGCGACGAGGCCGCCGTGGCCCTGCTCCTCGAGCGGTGGTGGGCGCGCGCCTACCGGCTGGCGCACCAGCTCACCGGCGACGCGGCCGCCGCCGAGGACGCGGCGCAGGAGGCGTTCGTCCACGTCCTGCGCGCCGCCGGGCGCTTCGACCCGGCGCGGGGGCCGTTCGCCCCGTGGTTCCTCAGGATCGTGCGCAACGCGGCCTTCAACCTGTCGCGCGCGCGGGCGCGGCGCGCCGGCCACGAGGCGGCGGCGGCGCGCCCCGAGGCTGCGCCGGACGACCCGGCGGCGCGCGCCGCCGAGCGCGTCGACGCCGAGGACCTCCGGGCGCACCTCGCCGCCCTGCGCCCGCCCTACCGCGAGGCGGTGGCCCTGCACGTCGTCGAGGGGCTGACCTTCCAGGAGGTGGCGCAGGTCCTCGGCTGCCCGCTCGGGACGGTGGCCTCGCGGGTGCGCCGCGGCCTCGAGGCCCTGCGGGCGCGCGCGGCGGGGGCGTCGCTCGCGGGCCTGCTCGCGCTCGGCGACCAGGCCCTCGGGCGCGAGCTCGCGGCCGCCTTCGCCGGCGCGCCGCCCGCGCCGGCCGCGGGCGCCGTCCTCCAGGCGGCGACGGCGCCGCCGGCCGCGAGCGCGGCGCCCACGCGCTGGGTGGGCGCGGGCGCGGTCGTGGCGCTGCTCGGGCTCGTCGGCGCCGGCGTGGGCGCCGTGGCGCTGCTCCTGCACGAGCCGGCGACCCCGCCGCCCCGGCTAGGTCGTCCGCGTGGCGCCGCCGCCGGCGACCGCCCCGGGCGTGCAGGTCGACCCCGGCGCGCCGGCCCGGCCGGCCGGGCTCGTCGTCGCCGGCGGCGGCCGGCCGGCGACCCCGGCGACGACCCGGGCCGCCGACGACGACGAGGACCCGGCGGCGCGCCCCGACGCGGTCGACGCCGTGGCGTTCGACGCGTCGGGCACCCTCGCCGTCGCCGGGCGCCGCGACGGGACGGTCGAGGTGTGGGACCTGCGCGACGGGACGCTCGTCCACCGCCTCTCCGGCCACGCCTCGCGCGCGGTCGCCGTCGCCTTCAGCCGCGACGGGGCAAGGGTCGCCAGCGCGAGCTGGGACGGCACGGCGCGGGTGTGGGACGTCCCCTCGGGCGAGGCGGCCCACGTGCTCGAGCACGCCACGGGCGAGCGACGCCGCGTGCTGGCGCTCGCGCTCGCCCGCGACGGCGAGGTCGCGGCCACGGCCGGCGAGGACGGCCGCGTGCGGCTGTGGGACCTGGCCACCGGCGCCTGCCTGCGCACGCTCGTGGCGCACGAGCGCGCGGCGCGCGCGGTCGTGTTCGACGCCAACGGCGCGATCCTCCTCACGGCGGGCGACGACCACCTCCTGCGCACGTGGACGCGGCGGGGCGACCCGCTCGTCGAGGTCCCGGCGAGCGCCGGCTTCACGCACGCGGTGCTCGACGGGCCCGACGTCGCGCTCGCCGCGGGCGCGCCGCAGCAGGTGGAGCGCTTCGACCTCGTGCGGCGCGCCCGCGTCGGCGCGTTCCCGGGCGAGGGGCCGCTGGCGCTCACCGGGCCCGCGGCGGCGGCCCGCGACCGGGGCCTCCTCGTCCGCGCCGGCGCGGGGGCGCTGCGCCTCGTCGACCCCGAGCGCGGCGACGAGCGCGCGCGCCTGGTCGACCCCGGCGAGGTGCTCCTCGCGTGCGACCTGTCGCCCGACGGCGGGCGCGCGCTCACCGGGGCCGAGTCGGGGCGGATCAAGCTCTGGGACCTGCGCGCCCCCGACCCCGACCGGCCGGCCCGCCTGCTGGCCGGGCCGGCCGGCGCGGCGGCGGCGAGCGGCCGCGAGCGGGTGGTGGTGGCCGCGGCCGTCGATCGCGAGGCCGACGCGCCGGCGACCGCGGGCCTCCGGGGGCGGCGCGGCGTCGACGTCGAGGCGCTGCGCCACGAGCTCCGCCGGGCGGCCGACCCGCGCCGCCGCGAGATCGTCGCCGGCCTCGACCCGACCGACCCGGCGGCGTTCCACCTGCTGCTCGAGGTGCTCGCGAGCGCGCACGCCTGGACGGTGCGCCTGGCCGCCGCCGAGGCGATCGGGGCGGGGCTCGGCGACCCGCGCGTCCTCGCCGCGGTCGACCAGGCCCTGGCGTCGGCGCCCGCCCGCGCCCGCGAGGGGGTGACCTGGGCCCTCGGCCTGCCGCGCAGCCCGGCGCTGATGCCGCGGCTCGTGCGCCTGCTCGGCGACGAGGACTGGCCGGTCCGGCGGGCGGCGGCGGTGGCGCTCGGCCGGACGCCGGACGCACGCGCCGTCGCGCCGCTGGTCGAGGCGCACGCGCGCGAGGCCGTCCCCGGCGCGCGGGCGCTGCTCGCGGAGACGCTCGAGCAGCTCACGGGCGCGAGCCCGCGCGACTGGGCCGTCTGGCTGCACGACTCGGGCGGGCAGTTCCGGGTGCGGCACGACGCGCGCCGCCCCGCCGAGCGGTTCGTCGTCGAGCGCGCGGGGGGCCAGGGCCGCGCCGTCGTGTGGTCGGTCCGCGTGCGCGGCGAGGGCCCGCCGCTCCTGGTCCTCCCGGAGGTGGGCTACCGCTCGACCACCCTCGAGGCCGGGCTCCGCTGGCTCGAGGGCGAGCGCACGGTCGTCCACGTCGACCCGGACGAGGAGCACGACCGCGCGGACCCCGGGCGCATGGCCGCCCGGCTGGCGCTGCTGCGGGACGCGCTCGTCGCCCGCGGGCTCGTGCCGGACGCGCCCGAGGTCGTCGTCGGCCACGGCCTCTCGGCCGCGTGGGCAGCCGCCTACCCGGGGCGCCGGCCGCGGGCGGGCGGGCTCGTGCTCGTCGCGCCGCTCGAGTCGACCGCGGGCTGGTCGCAGGCGCTCCGCCGGGTCGCGGCCGCGGCCGAGCTCGAGGGCGACCACGAGCTCCTCCGGGCGACGCGGGTGCTCGGCCTCGCGCGCGGCGCGGCCGGGCTCCAGGACGACGAGCGCGCCGCCCTGCGGCGGGCCCTGTTCACGAGCTGGTTCGCCGACCGGAGCGACCTCCTGATCGGCCACCTGCTCGGGCCGAGGGCGGGAGGCGCGCCGCGCCACGCCGCCGAGTGGGCCGTCGAGCCGAGCGCCCCGGGAGGGGTCCCCGCCGCCAGGGCCGCCGGGTGGCACGGCGTCCCCACGCTCGTCCTCGTCGACCCTGCCTCGCCCTGGACCGTCGAGGAGGAGGCGGCGCGGCTCGCCGCGCAGAGCCAGCGCGGCCGGGTCCTCGTCGTCCCGGGGGCGGGTCGCCTGCCGCTGGCCCCGTCGGCCGAGCTCCGCGCGGCCCTGGGCGCGCTGACGGAGTAGGCGGCTACTCCTTGCCCGGCGCCGCGTTGGCGTAGAGGCGGTCGATGACCTCCTTGTACTTGTTCGCCACGACCTTGCGCTTGACCTTCAGGCTGGGCGTGAGCTCGTCGCCCACGTCGAACTCCTTGGGCAGGATCTCGAAGTACTTCACCTGCTCGTAGCTGGCGAGGTCGCGGTTCTTCTCGGCCACGGCGCCCTCGACGAGCTGCCGCACGCGCGGGTGCTTCGCCAGCTCCTCCATGGCCTCGGGCGCGCCGGCGCCCTCGGTCTGGAGCTGCTTCTTCACCTCGTCGATGTTGAGGGTCACGAGCGCCACGCAGAAGCGCTGCTTGTCGCCGAAGAGCGCCGCCTGGCTGATGAACCGGTCCATCTTCAGGTGGTTCTCGACGTTCTGCGGGGCGACGTTCTTGCCCGCCGCCGTGACGATCAGGTCCTTCTTGCGGTCGGTGATGCGCAGGAAGCCGTCCGCGTCGACCTCGCCCACGTCGCCGGTCGCGAACCAGCCGTCCTGCGACAGGACCTCGGCGGTGGCCTCCGGCTTCTTGTGGTAGCCGCGCATGACGACGCCGCCCCGGACGAGGATCTCGCCGTCCGGCGCGATCTTGCACTCGACGCCCTTCACGGCGCGCCCGACCGTGCCGATCTTGTGCGCGCCCGGCTTGTTGACGTGCGTCGCGGCCGTCGTCTCGGTCAGCCCGTAGCCCTCGTAGATCGGATAGCCCAGCATGTGGAAGAACGCCGCGATCTCGGCCGAGAGCGGCGCGCCGCCCGAGATGAAGTAGCGGAGCCGGCCGCCCAGGCGCGCCGTCAGGTTGCCCTTGATCTTGCCCGTCGCCGGGCCCCCGAGCGCGCAGGCGATCGCCAGCCCGAGCGGCACGCCCTCCTTCTCGCGCTGGCGGCGGTCCTTCTCCAGGGCGTTGCGCAGGGCCCAGTGGACGTAGCGGCGCTTGAGCGGCGGGTTCTCCTCGATCTTCGCCATCACGTTGCCGTGGATCTTCTCGTAGATGCGCGGCACGGCGGCGAAGAAGGTCGGGCGCACCTCGCCCATGTTGTCGACGACCTTGTTGATCGTCTCCGCGAACGCGACCACGTAGCCCGCCTTGAGCTGCATCCAGTGCAGGACGCGCGCGAACACGTGCGCGAGCGGCAGGAACATGAGCGTGCTCTCGTCGTCGGTGATCTCGAGGGCGTCCCACAGCGCGTCGCACTCGGCGACCGCGTTCTCGTGGGTGAGGATCACGCCCTTGGGGTGGCCGGTCGTGCCCGACGTGTAGATGAACGTGACGACGTCGCCCGGCTGCGCCGCCTGGGCCGCCTCCTCGAAGCGCTCCGGGTCGTGGCCGTCGGAGAGCTTGAGGAAGTCCTCGTAGGAGCTCACGCGCTCGTCGCCCTGCCAGGGCGCCTGCGCGGCGGTGACCTTCGGCGTGTCGGCCGGGTCGATGATGATGACCTTCTTGAGGTTCGGCAGCTCGCCCAGGCGGCCGCGCACCTTGTCCCACTGCTCGAGGTTCTCGACGAACACCGCCTGGGCGTCGGAGTCCTGGAGGATGTAGGCCGCCTCGGGCGCCGTGTTCGAGTGGTAGATCGGCACGGTGATCCCGCCGATCCCGAGGATCCCGAGGTCGCAGAACGACCACTCGGCGCGGGTCTCGCTCAAGATCGCCACGGCGTCGCCGCGGCCGAGGCCGAGCGCCAGGAGCGAGAGGCCGACCTTGCGCGCGCCGTCGCGGTAGCCGCGCCACGTGATGTCGGTCCACGTCCCCTGGACCTTGCGGCGGAGCGCGACGCGGTCGCCCGAGGTCGTGACGCGTTGCGCGAAGAGGTGGTTGAGGGTCAGCGCGCCGGTGGCGGTCGGGGCGGCGGTCTGGGTGGCCATGGCGGTCCTCCGGGGAAGGGCCGGATGGTAGCCCGAGGCGGCGCCGGGCGTCAAAGCCCGTTCGTCCGCGGGGGGCGTCCGGGGATGTCGGACCCGGGTGTTAGTCTCTCGTTCGGGTTCGGGATCCCCGGTCTTTGACAACTCGGTCTCAGCGGCGGCCCCGGAGAGGGCGCGGGGCGCGCGCGACGTGCGCGCGGCCGGGTGTGGTGCGTGCGCGCGAGCGCCGCGCTCGGCTGCGCGCGGGCGCGCGCGCCCTGCGGCCGATCCGGCCCCCCTCCGGAGGGCGGCAGCCGCACAGGTCAGGCCGGGCGGAAGGTCCACACCCGGGTCGGGTTGAGCGCCACGAGCAGTCGCTCGGTCGGGTCGAGGGCCGCGGCGACGACGGCCGACGCGACGGGCGGCGTCGTGCCCAGATGGCGCCCGGAGCCGACATCCAGCAGGCTCACCCGATCGGCGTGAACGGCGAGGAGGGCCCCGCTTCGAGCCCCGCTCCGGGCGAGGGTCACCCGGCGCAGGCCCTCGCAGGGAAGGCGCTGCACCCGCTGACCGGTCCCGGTGTCCCAGACATGGACGGCGTCAGAGGTCGCCGTGACCGCCAGCGCGCCGTCGGCGGTGACGGCGCACGTGGGCAGGGGAGGGGTGTCCAGCGCGAGGCTGGCCACGTCGTCGATTTGCGCCGGGTCCCGGACGATCGCCGTGCGCTCGCCCACGACGAGGACGCGCCGGCCAACCGCGTCGATCGCCAGGGCGCGCACGCGCTCGGGGTGGCGCCACCTCGTGACCCCGCCCCCCTCGCGCCAGGCGCGGACGGCCTCGCCCGAGGCCGCGACGACCACGTCCCCGGCGGCGGCGAGGGCGTCGACGCCCCCCTCCAAGGAGGCGAGCAGCGTGCGGGGTCGGCTGAGCCCGGGCAGGTTCACCACCTCGACCGTCGAGGCGCCGCCGCCCGACGTCCGGCCCTCGCCCATGACGAGACGCACCCGCGGGCGCACCCTGATCCCGCCGCCGACCGACAGCTTGCTCTCCGAGGCGCCCGCGGGCGCCTGCCGCCCCTCCCAGAGCGCCACGCCCGCCATGACTCGCCAGGCGGCCCGGCGGACCGCGCGTCGGAGCGCCCCCGTGCTCGGGTCGAGCGAACGCACCCCCTTCGCGTCCACGAGGAGCAGGTCGCCGTCCGGCGTGAACAGCACGTCGTGCGCGCGCGCCCTCTCCTCGAGCGGCCACGTGTCCGCCAGCGCCCACGCGCGCGCTTGCCCGACCCGCGCCCGCTCGCGCGCCAGGCGCGCCGCCGCCTGCGGGTCGCCCTGCGCCGCCTCGCGCTCGAGTCGCCTCAGCCCCTCGTCGGCCACACGAGGAGGATAGCGCCGCGCGCGCCCCGGTGTCGGTGGGCCGCCGAAGCAGGGCGGGAGGGTCCGCGGCCGGGGGCGCACACGAGCCAGGAGTCCTGCGGCGCGCGGTCACGCGGGCGGCCCTCGCGCGCGCGACAGGTAGACTGCCCTCCGGTGGTCGACCCCGCCTCCTACGCCCTCTTCCGCCGCCGGGCCGTGGGCCTCGCCCCGGCGGCGTTCGTGCTCGCGCGCGCCGCGCGCACGGACCTCACGCGCGGGGAGCTGGCCTCGCTGCCCGAGGGCGACCTGTTCCGCCGCCACGCCGAGGCCATGGAGGGCTACCGGGCGGCGCTCGCGCGCGACGAGGGGCGCGCCCTGGCGGCGACCACGCCGCCCGCCGGCGAGGCCAGCCTGCTCGACCTCAAGGTCGAGCTCGCCACCCGGCTCCTGGCGCCGTGCCGGCTGTGCCACCTGCGCTGCCCGGTCGACCGCCTCGCGGGCGAGACCGGCCGCTGCGGGCTCGGCGCGGGCCTGCGCGTCTACCGCGACATCGTGCACCTGGGCGAGGAGCTCGAGCTCGTGCCGACGCACACCCTCTGGCTCTCGGGGTGCAACTGGCGCTGCGCCTACTGCTCCGACTGGGCCCACGTCGAGCGGCCGGAGACCGACCCGGAGGTGGCGCTCGAGCGCGTGGCCCGCTCGATCGACGCGCGACGCGCCGAGGGCGCGCGCTCGCTCACGTTCGTGGGCGGGCTCCCCGACGTGAACCTGCCGGGGATCGCGCGGGTCCTCGCCCTGACGCGCGCGAGCGTCCCGGTGGTGTGGAACAGCAACATGAGCGCCACCCCAGAGGCGCACGACCTGCTCGAGGGGCTCGTGTGCGCCTACGTGGCGGACCTGAAGTACGGGAGCGAGCGCTGCGCGCGCGCCGGCTCCGCCGTGCCCGCCTCGCTGGAGGTCGTCCACGACAACCTCCGGCGGGTGCGCGCCGAGGCCTGGCTGATCGTGCGCCACCTCGTCCTCCCGGGTCACGTCGACTGCTGCGCCCTGCCGGCGCTCGACTGGCTCGCGGCCCACCTGCCCGGCGCGCGGGTGAACGTCATGGGGCAGTACGAGCCGTTGCCGGAGGTCCGCGGGACGGCCTGGGACCGGCGGGTCACGGCCGACGAGGTGGCCCGCGCGCGCGAGCACGCCCGGGCCCTCGGCCTCGACCTCGAGGGCCCCGGCCCGCTACCGCCGCCGGACGCGGGCACCCCGGACGGTGACGAGCGCGCCGCATCTCCAGCGGTCGCCTTCGAGTCGACGATCCGCATTGGGAGCGACGGGCGGGTGGTCTTCGAGGACCTCCCCCCCGACCTGGCCGCCCTGGCCGCCGACCTGGCGGGGGACGACGACCCGGACCTGTCGGCGCGGCGGCGTGCGGCCCGGCCCTGGGCGGGCGACCCGGGCCCGGCCGGGGGCGGCTGACGCGAGCCGTTTGCTTGGGCCGCCGCGGCCCAATAAGCTACCGGCCGAGGACATGCAGGATGGCGCGGACCTGCTCCGTGACCTTCACGGCCGGGACCGGAGCGCGGCGCTTCGACATGCAGGAGAACGGCCCCGGCGTGACCGTCGGCCGCTCCGAGCGCGCCGAGCTGTACGTCAACTCGCCGCGCCTCTCGCGCATGCACTGCGCGCTGCGCCTCACCGGCAAGGGGCTGCAGCTCGAGGACCTGAACTCCGCCAACGGCACGTTCGTGAACGGCCAGCGCATCAAGGAGGCGCTGCTGCGGCCGGGCGACATCATCCAGGTCGGCGGGATCGCGATCCGCGTCGACTTCGACGCCGCAGCCACGCCCGACCTCGACCTGCGCTGCGAGCGGTGCAACCGGCTCGTCTCCATGGCCCGCTGCGAGGAGGGGGCCGTCTTCGAGATGGGCAAGCACTTCCTCTGCCCCGAGTGCTCGTCCTTGCTCAAGCACGAGAGCTTCAACCAGGCCGAGCAGCAGCTCATCGAGGTCCTGCGGCAGGAGGGCTACGCCGTCGAGGGGCGGACGCCGCTCTCGTCGGGGATCGTGCCCGTCTTCCGGGCCCGGCGCATCGGGCTCGACACGCTCGTGGCGGTGAAGGCGCTCCCGCTCGTGTCGGGGGTGTCGCAGAAGAAGGTGGCCCGCTTCCAGACCGAGGCCAAGGCGGCGGCGAAGGTCCGCCACCCCGCCGTGATCGAGGTCTACGACATCCGCCACGCCCGCGACTGCATCTACATCGTCATGGAGCACGCCGAGGGCGAGCTGCTCCTCAGCCAGATCGAGCGCCTGGGCCCGCTCGCGCTCCCCGACGCCCTGCGGCTCGGGCTCCACGTCACGCGCGCGCTCGCGGCGGCGCACAAGCAGGGGATCGTGCACCGCGACCTCAAGCCGGGCGGGATCGTCGTCACGCCCGACGGCATGCCGAAGGTCGCGGACTTCGGGCTCGCCAAGGACCTGTGGTCGATCACGGGCAACATGACCGGGCCCGAGGAGACGCTCGGGACGGTGCGCTACATGCCGCCCGAGCAGGTGAAGAACGCGCGCTCGGCCGACCACCGCGCCGACCTCTACTCGCTCGGCGCGACGCTCTTCCACGCGCTCACGGGCAAGCCCCCCTACTCGGGCAAGAACGAGCTCGAGCTGATGAGCGCCGTGATCAACGGCACCCTGCCGCCGTTCGACCCGACCAAGGCCGAGCTGCCGCCGCGGCTCGGCCGCCTGCTGGCCCGGGCCATGGCGCCGCGCCCCGAGGACCGGTTCCAGCACGCGTCGGAGCTCGAGGCGGAGCTCGGGGCCACGATCGCCGACCTCATGGGCGTGCCCGGCTTCTCCGGCGACCCGGAGCTCCTCCTGCGCCTGCGCCCGGGCGAGGTCGGCGCCACCTGGCGAGGCGACGCGCCGCCGCGCCCAGGGGGGATGAGCGGCGCCTTCGCCCGCGACGAGCTCGTCGAGTTCCTGCAGATGATCGGCGAGAACCGCAAGACCGGCGTGCTCGCGGTCCGCGCCGACCAGCCGCGGCTCGAAGGGCACCTGGCCTTCGTCGAGGGCCGGATCCGCGCGGCCGTGACGAGCGACGGGAAGCGCGACGTGCCCGCGGCCATGGAGGTGATCCTGAGCCAGGCAGGCCGCTTCGACTTCTCGCCGGACCTGCCGAAGGGGTTCGTGCCGACGATCGACCAGGACGCCAAGGCGCTCCTGTTCGAGGCCGCCCGCCGACGCGACGAGTCGCGCCGGTTCTAGCCGGGATCATTCACGAGCACCGCAAAGTTGGCAGAAGAAGAAGAATTGAACCGCCAAGACGCCACGCCCGCACGCGGGACCCGCTTCGCGGGTCCCCGCGTGCGCGCGCGCGAAGGAAGGAAAGTAGGTAAGAACGAAGAACTTGCGGCGGAGCATCTCCCACCCCTTGGCGCTCGCCCGAGTGGCGTCTTGGCGCGTCTTGGCGGTTCAATTCTTTGCCTTGGCGGTGTGGCGGAGCGAGTTTCGGTGGGAAGACGTAGCCTGCCCGCAATCCTGGCCTGTTTTCGGTCGTTCTTGGCGGTTGCACCGTCACGCGGGCGGCCGCCAGGATCAGGCGATCGACACCGGCCGCGCACGCCCCGCCCCGCCTCGGCCTCGGCCTCGCCTACGTGCTGCTTCGTCCCGCTCATCATTCAGGGCGAGGAGGACGGTGGCGTCGCCGCGAACTCGGTCCGTCAGAGGACGCCCCAGCGCCCCCGAGCACACCGCCCCGGGCGTTCGCAGCATGAGCGCCAGGCGAGGGCGAGGAGGGCGAGGCGATGCGGCGCGAAGGCGAGGGAAGGCGGCCTGAGGGCCGCCGACCGAGCCTGAGCGG
>JAMLIC010000028.1 GCA_023954375.1 Planctomycetota bacterium | reverse complement strand
GGGTCGCGCGCGGTCCCCCGCGGGCCGCCCCCCCGGCGCACGGCGGCCACCTCGGCGTCGGCCCCCTGGGCCGCCTGCTCGCGCTGCTGCGCGGCCGCGTCCAGGCGCTCCTGCAGGCGCCGGGCCTCGTCCTCGGCGCCCTGCGCCCGCTCGCGCAGCGCCTCGCGCTCGGCGCGGGCCTCGTCGCGCTCGCGACGCGCCTGCGCCAGCTCGCCCCGCGCCGCCTCGGCGTCGCTCGCGCGGCCCGCCGCCTCGGCCTCGAGCCGCTCGCGGAGCCGCCCGGCCACGGCCTCGAGGTCGCCCGCGCGGGCCGCGTGGCGCTCGCCCTCGCTCGCCGCCCGGGCGCGCGCCGCCTCGAGCGCGCCCGCCTCGGCCTGCGCCTGCTGCAGGGCGCCCTCGAGCCGCGCCTGCTCGGTCCGGGCCCGCTCGGCGGCGGCGCCGGCCTCCTGACGCAGCCCGTCGGCCTCGCGCTCGACGGCCGCCAGCCGCGCGGCCAGCTCGTCGCGCGCGGCGCGGACCGCCGCCAGCTCCTCCTCGCCGGCCCGGCGCGCGCCGAGGGCGGCGTCCAGGGCCGCCTGCACGCGCGCTCGCTCCTCCTCGGCAGCCCTGGCCGCCTGGGCCTGCGAGTCGGCCCGCTCCGCCGCGGCGTTGGCGTCACGGCGGGCGGCGTCGCGCTCCCCGGCCGCGGCGTCACGCTCCGCCCGCACGGCCCCGACGGCCTGGTCGCGCTCGGCGCGCGCGGCCTCCGTCTGCGCGACGGCCTGGTCGCGCTCGGCGCGCGCGGCCTCCGTCTGCGCGACGGCCTGGTCGCGCTCGGCGCGCGCGGCCTCCGTCGTCGCCGTCGCCTGCCGGAGCGCCTCCTGCGCCGCCTCCCGCTGGGCGACGGCCTCGTCGCGGGCCCGGTCGGCGTCGGTGATCCGCGCCGACAGCGCCTCGGCCTCGACGCGAGCCCGCGCCGCCTCGTCGCTCGCGGCGTCGCGCGCCTGCTCCGCCGCCGCGAGCGCGGCGCGGACCCGGTCGCGCTCCGCGGCGGCCTGGTCGCGCTCGGCGCGGGCGGCCTCCGCCTGCGCCTCGGCCGCAGCCGCCTGGGCGGCGCTCGCGTCGACCTCGGCCCGCGCGCGCTCGAGCGCCGCCTCTCGCTCGCGCTCGGCCACGCCGGCGCGCTCGCCCGCGCGGGCGGCCTCGGCCCTGGCCTCGTCGAGGGCCCGCGCGAGGCCGCCGGCGTCCGTGGTCTCGTCCGGCGCGGCCGCGGCCGGCGCGGGCCGCTCGAAGCGGCCGGTGCCAGGCGCGGGCTTCTCGAAGCGGCCCGTCGCGGGCGCCGGCTTCTCGAAGCGGCCGGTGCCAGGCGCGGGCCTCTCGAAGCGGCCGGTGCCGGGCACGGGCTTCTCGAAGCGGCCCGTCGCAGGCGGGGGCGCAGGCGCGGGCGCGGGCGCCGGGGCCTCCGCCCCGGCGGCCGCGGCGGGCTCGACCTGGCTGGCGTCGAGGAAGCGGACGCGCGTCTTGCCGAAGGTGATCTCGTCGCCCGAGCGGAGGCGCGCCTCGTCGACGCGCGCCCCGTTGACGAAGGTGCCCTCGGTCGAGCGCAGGTCGCGCAGGACGAAGCCGTCGCCCTCGTACACGATCCGCGCGTGGGAGTAGGAGATCCCGCGGTCCGGGATGCGCAGCCTGGCCCGCCGCGACGTGCCCACGTCGCACGCCTCGTCGGAGGTCAGCTCGACGACCTTGCCGGCCTCCTTCCCGTCGAGGACCTCGAACCTGGGCATCCGCCCTCCCCCGTGGCTCGCGCGCGCCCGAGGATAATCAAAGCGCGTCCCGGGGGACACCGAGCCGTGCCGCGCCCTGCGAGTGGCTCCCCCCCGGGCGGCTCCCGTATGATCCGCCCCCGGAGGGGGGACCGTGCGAGCACCGTCGCTGCGCGGGTGGGCCGGGGCGCTCGCCCTGCTCGTCCTCCTCGGCGCGCCGGGCCACGGCCAGGAGAGAGCCGACGGCGGCCCCGCCCAGGGCCGGCCCGAGGGCTTCCCGCAGCGGCCCGAGCTCCCCGACGACCTCGGCGAGCTCGACTCCTTCGAGGAGTTCGAGCGCTGGATCACCCTGCGCGACGAGGCGGCGAGCCCGCCCCCGCTGCTCCGCCTGCAGCTCGGGCCCGTGTTCTGGGTGGACATCCAGTCGGAGATCCGCGCCGACCGCCGCGGGCTCCGGGGCACGCCCCTGCGCGAGCTGGAGCGGCGGCAGGGGCTCATCGCCAGCGGCGTCTCGCCGTGGGTGGAGCTCTCGATCGGCCGCGACATCCGCGGCGGCGCCGACGTGCTGCACCTCGTCCGCGAGGGCAAGCTCTACCACCAGGACGAGCCCGTCCTGTTCGACGGGGTCGACCTCGCCCGCCCCGGCGACCTCGTGCGCAGCCGCTTCGAGCTCTTCACCGCCTCCGGGTTCGTGGAGTGGGACCCGCTCTACGGGCGCACCTACCGCTTCGGGCTCCTGGGCGGCGCGCGCTACTTCCGCTTCCAGGGCGCCTTCGAGGCCGTCCGCCGCGGGCTCGACCCCGCGACGCTCACCGTCCGGCGCCGCGGCGAGCTGATCTCCCCCTTCTTCGGCGGCTTCGTGGAGCTGACGCCGTTCGAGTACCTCACCGTCAGCTCGCGCGTCCAGTTCATGAACTGGTCGTGGAAGGACGTCGGGCTGAAGAGCGCCCGCTACCTGGAGTTCCGCCTCGGCGCGACGATCCACATCATCCCCGAGGTGCTCGGCTTCGGCGCCGAGTTCCGCTACCTCGTCGTCCGCGCGGAGTCGAGCCGCGACGCCGACCGGCAGCTCGAGGCGGGCACGGCCGCCTCGGGCGTGGCGCTGACGGTGACGCTGACGTTCTGACCGTCAGCTCACACGGGGAAGCCCTGCGGCGGCGCCTCGGCCCGGTCGAGGCTGCGCACCAGCCGGTGCAGCCGGTGGCCGAAGACCACCCGCCGCGTGAGCGGCGCGCGGGTCAGCGCCTGGCCGAGCGCGGTCGCCTCGTCGAACCCGGTCACGCGGCCGCGGACGAGCGCCGCCGCGCGCCCCTCGTCGGTGCGGCGGCGCAGGAACGGGTCGAGCGCCCGGGAGTAGGCGCGCACCGGGTCGAGCTCCTCGCCCGACAGGAAGGCGGCGGCCGCCGCCCCGGCCGCCAGGCCGGAGCGCACGGCGGCCTCGAGCCCGAGCCCCAGGGCCAGGCACAGGCCGGCGGCGTCCCCGGCCAGGAGCACCGCCCCCTGCCCGAGGGCCGGGCCGCCGCGCGAGAGCCACCCGAACTCGGCGCCCCGCTCCTTCCTGAGCGCGAGCCCCAGCGGCCCGAGCGCGAAGGCGAGCCCGCCGGCGTGGGCGAGCTTCCAGTCGGTCGCGCGCTTCAGGGTCGTCGTGACCGACACGCCATCGGGGCCGTCGGGGTCGATCGCCACGAGCGCGCGGGCGCCCAGGAGCAGGAGCTCGCGCCCCTCGGGCGGGCGGCCCGGGTAGCGCACGCGCCCCGCGAACACGAGGTCGCGCCGCCCCGGGCCGAAGGGGACGAGCGCCGACCCGGCGCCGGCGGCGACGACCACGCAGCGGGCGGCGAGCGCCTCGCCCCCCGCGAGCAGGAGGCGGACCGGCGCGTCCGGGCCGACGGGCAGGTCGACCCGCTCGACGCGCGCGTCGTCGCGCACCTCCGCCCCCGACCTCGCGAGGAGGTGCGCGTCGAACGCCCGCCGCGCGACCCGCACGGCCGGCCAGGCGGGCCGCAGGTCGTAGCGCTCGCGCGGCCCGAGGTGGACGCGCACGACGGGCAGGAGGGCCGGGGCGGCGAGCGCGTCGTCGGGCGTCGGCCCGAAGCGCTCCTCCACCAGCCCCAGGGCGCCGGCGGCGATCACCCCGCCGCAGGGCTTGGCCCGCGGCAGCGGACGCGCCTCGAGGAGCAGCGGGCGCCGCCCGAGGTCGGCCGCCGCCCGGGCCGCCGCCGCGCCCGCGGGCCCGCCGCCGATCACGATGAGGTCGCGCTCCTCCACCCGGCCGACTCTACCCGCTGGCCCGGGCGGTCGGTGTTCAGGCCGACGGCCCCCCGTGCCGATAGGCCGGAGGAGAGCGCCGGAGCGGCGCCAGCGAGGAGGACATATGAGGAGCTTTCGCGGGCTCGGGGTCGCGCTCCTGGTCGCGGCGGGCGCGGGGTGCGTCCCGCTGAGCGACTATCGCGCGCTCGAGCGTCAGTTCGATGAGCAGGAGAAGTTCGTCGTCGCCCACAAGGACACGGTGCGCGAGCTGGAGCGCCGGGAGCAGGCGATCACGCTCCGGGCGCGGGAGCAGGAGCAGCAGCTCGAGCTCCTGCGCGGGCGCCTGGACAAGTCGGAGACGCTGCGCGTGCGGCTCGAGGAGCGCCTGCGCGCGGGCGAGGCGCCGGCCCACGCGTCGGTCCCCGCCTCGACGCCGCGCGAGGAGGCGCCGACCGTGTTCGGCCTGGAGGTGAACCCGGAGACGCGCGGCCTGGTGCTCGAGAGCGCGCTCCTGTTCCCGCCCGGGCGCTGGGAGCTCAAGCCGGAGGGGAGGGCGGCGATCGACCGGGTCGTGGCCGAGCTCAACGGCCCGCGCTACCGCGACCGCTCGATCCGCATCGACGGCCACACCGACGACGCGCCGATCCAGCGCTCGCGCGACAAGAACCAGAGCAACTGGGAGCTGTCGGCGAAGCGGGCCCTCGCGGTGATCCACTACATGGAGGAGAAGGGCATCGACCCGAACCGCCTCTCGTTCGCAGGCTTCGGGCCGCACAGCCCCTTCCAGAAGGGGAGCGACGACAAGGCGCGGGCGCGCAACCGGCGGGTCGAGGTGGTCCTGATCCAGTGAGGGCGCCGGCCGGCCGCGGCGGGCCTCGGGGCGAGGCGCGGGCGAGAGCCCGCGCCTCGCGGCGTTCCGGAGGCGCCCTTGCCTCCGCCCGGGCGGGGCCCTTATAGTCGGCCGCCGCGAGGCTTCCGTCCATTCAGCCCCGAGGGATCACGGCGTGCCCACCGACGCGGACGTCCAGTTCGGCGAGATCGCCGTCAAGAACAAGCTCATCACCAAGAAGCAGCACGACGAGGCGCTCGACGCGCTGAAGAGGCTCGAGTCCGAGCTGAAGAAGCGCGGGCAGCTGGGCAAGCGGCGCCCGCGCCTCGTCGACGTGCTGGTGCAGAAGAAGGTCATCAGCGGGTCGCAGGCGCGGAGCATCGAGAACGCCCGCCTGTACCGGCAGGTGCGCCTCGACGACAAGCTCTACGGCCGCATCGCCCTGAAGAGCAAGTTCTGCAGCGACAAGGCGCTGCGCAAGGCGCTCGAGCGCCAGCAGAAGGACTACCTCAAGGGCAAGAAGCCCGCCCGCGTCTCGAAGTACCTCCTCGACGACGAGCAGCTGACCGACGAGCAGCACGACGCGATCATGGAGGTGATCGCCAAGCTCGACGCGGAGGAGTACTTCGACCGGACCAGGAAGAAGGGCAAGGGCAAGGGCAAGGCGGCCCGGGCGGATGAGTCGGACGACGACGACGGGGACGAGTCGGAGGTCGACGAGGACGAGCTCGAGGAGCTCGACGAGGACGACCTCGAGCTGGACCTCGACGACGACGACGACGACGACGACGACGACGACTCGGGCGCCGGGAAGAAGGGCGGCAAGGGCAAGAGCCTCGACGACGAGCGCTCGGCGCGCGCCCTGGACTCGGCGATCGACGCCAAGCTGTCGAGCCTCGAGGACGAGATCGAGGAGGCGAGCGGCAGCCGCAAGGCCAAGCCCGGGGCGAAGAAGCCCGTCCGGGGCGGGTCGTCGGATGACCTCGAGGTCGAGGACTCGACGGACGACGACGACCTCGAGGGGATCGACCTCGACGACGACGACGACGGCGACGACGCGCCGAAGAGGAAGCCCGCCGCCGCGAAGGCGGGGGCGAAGAAGGGCTCGAGCGACGACCTCGACGACCTCGACCTCGACGACGACGACGACGAGGACTCCGCCCCCAGGGCCAAGAAGCCCGCGCCGAAGAAGGACGCGGACGACCTCGACGACCTCGACGACCTCGACCTCGACGACGACGAGGACTCCGCCCCCAAGGCCAAGGGGAAGAAGCCCGCGCCGAAGAGGGGCTCGGACGACGACCTCGACGACCTCGACGACCTCGACCTCGACGACGACGAGGACTCCGCCCCCAAGGCCAAGGGGAAGAAGCCCGCGCCGAAGAAGGGCCCGGGCGACGACCTCGACGACCTCGACGACCTCGACGACCTCGACCTCGACGACGACGAGGACTCCGCCCCCAAGGCCAAGAAGCCCGCGCCCAGGCCCGCGGGCAAGAAGCCCGCGGCGGCGGCGAAGAAGAAGGTCGACGACGACGACGACCTCGACGACCTCGACCTCGACCTGGACGACGACTAGCCACCGAGTCGGCGGCCGGGCGCGCCTCGGCCGCCGAGGGGAAGCCGATGCTCGCGCACGACGAGATGGCGGCGGGGTTCGTGGAGCACGCCCGGCGCGCGCCGGGCGCGGACGCCCTCCCCGACGACCGCTGGGAGGCCCTGCGCGAGGACGCCGCCGCGCTGGGCCTGTTCGGCCTGCTGGCCGCCCTGGCCGAGCCGGCGCCGACGATCGACCCCGCGGTGCGCGGCGAGCTGGTCGAGCCCCTCGACCGGGACCTGCGCGACGCCCTGGGGGAGCCCGCCGACGAGGCCGGCGACGCGGCCGCGCGGCTGCCGGCGCGGCTGGAGCGCTTCGCGAAGGCCAAGGGCGAGCGGGGCCCCGACCTCGTCGCCCGCGGCACGGCCCGGGTGGTCCACGAGGTCTACGCCCTCGCGCAGCACCGGCTGGCCCACGAGGACGCCCTCGTGGCCGCGGACATCCTCGCGTGGGGCGGCCCCGGGCAGGACGCGCGCGAGGCGGCCAAGCGGCTGACGCGCCTGGGCCGGCAGGCCAGCCGCGTCGTCCTCGGGCACCTGACCGAGCAGCTGGCGCTGGTCCACGCGCTCGGCCAGGAGGAGCAGGTGGCCTGGACCGAGGTGGACGCGCGGCTGCACGAGTTCGCCCCGCGCGTGTTCGCGCAGCGCCTCCCATCGATGATGCGCCTCATGGTCCGCGACGACCCGCGCCTGCGCTTCGCGTTCGTGCTCTGGGGCCGCCTGCGCGGCGTCGTCCTCCCGCGCGCGGGCGTCCAGGCGATCGGCGACCACGTCGTGCCGGAGAAGCCCATGACGCTCGTGCAGGCGCTCGAGGAGCGCCGCGACGCGCGCGCCGTGCTGCGCCGGGCCGACGCCGAGTGGCCGGTGGCGCGGGCGCTCGAGCGCGTGTTCCTGGGGCGGGTGCTGCCTGCGCCGCCGGCGCGCCCGGCGTCCTCATAGCGAAGGAACACCACGGAGGACACGGAGGGAGAGTTCCTGAAGGGCGACCTCCTGGTCCTCGATTCCTTCCAATTCATGTCTCTCTCCGACATGACTTCCTCCGTGTCCTCCGTGTCCTCCGTGGTGAGTCAGTCCTCCGGAAAGGCTTCGAGCCCGACGGCAACGCACCGTCGGGCTCGAAGAGGTTTGAACTCGAGAGGGGAAGGGCGGGGGGAACAGGTCCCTCTCGAGTTCGTCGTTTGATCCGCGGGACCTCCGAGCGACCGACGTGCCGCAGTCAGGCCCGGCGGAAGCCTCGGACTTGCCGTCGGGCCGGTCAGCCCCACCAGCGCCCTGTAAACCAATTTCGCCCGGGTCACCGCCGCCCCGGGCGAAATGGGGCGGGGGCCCCGGTCTGGCGCTTCAGGTATGGTGGGCGCGTCCAGGCGTCTCCCCAACCCCTGACCGCGCAAGGCGCACCGAAGGTGCGAGGTGGCCATCTCCCGGCGGGTGACCGAGTTCATGCAGGCGGCCTCGTGGATCCGCCGCATGTTCGAGCAGGGCAACGAGCTCCGGCGCGTCCACGGTCCGGAGAACGTCTTCGACTTCAGCCTGGGCAACCCGGACCTCGAGCCCCCGAAGGCGTTCCAGGAGGCGCTCGAGGCGGTCGTCCACGACCCGACCCCGGGGCTCCACCGCTACATGTCGAACGCGGGCTTCCTCGACGCCCGCGCGCGCGTGGCCGCCCGCGTCGCCGACACCCACGGGGTGGACCCCACGGCGGAGGGGGTCGTCCTCACGGTCGGCGCGGCCGGCGCGCTGAACGTCGCGCTCAAGGCCCTCCTCGACCCGGGGAGCGAGGTGATCGTCCTCGCCCCCTACTTCCCCGAGTACCGCTTCTACATCGACAACCACGGCGGGAAGATGGTCGTCGTCCCCACCGACGCCCGCTTCGACCTCGACGTCGACGCCGTCGCCGCCGCGCTGACGCCGGCGACCCGCGCCGTCATCATCAACTCGCCGAACAACCCCACCGGCCGCGTCTACGCCCAGGCGCGCCTCGACGCGCTCGGCCGCCTCCTCGACGAGCGGGCCCCCGAGGCGACGCTCATCACCGACGAGCCCTACCGCCGCGTCGTCTACGACGGCATGGACCCGGGCAGCGTCCTGCGCGCCACGCCGCGGAGCATGGTCGCCACGTCGTTCAGCAAGGACCTGGGCCTCGCCGGCGAGCGCATCGGCTACCTCGCGGCCCACCCCGACCACCCCCAGCGGCGCGAGCTGCTCGCGGCCGCGATCTTCGCCAACCGCACGCTCGGCTTCGTCAACGCCCCCGCCCTCATGCAGCGCGTGATCGCCCGCATGCCCGACGTGAGCGTCGACATCCCCACCTACGCCGCGCGGCGGCGCCTGCTCCTCGACGGGCTCCGCGACGCGGGCTACGACTGCGTGACGCCGGAGGGGGCCTTCTACCTGTTCCCCCGCTCGCCGCTGCCCGACGACCTGGCGTTCATCAAGGCCGCCCTGGAGGAGCGCATCCTCGTCGTCCCCGGGGCGGGCTTCGGCACGCCGGGCTACTTCCGCATCTCCTACGCCGTCCCCACCGAGACGATCGTGCGCGCCATCCCCGCCTTCCGGCGCGCGCGGGAGCGCGCCATCGGCTGACCTGCCGGCTATCCTCGGTGGCGGATGAGCACGCGACGCCTGCTCAGGATCGAGCGCGAGGCCCGCTTCGAGGCGGCGCGGGGCACCCTCATCGCGCGCCTGGGCCAGGCGCACCGCGACGACGGCTGGTTCCGCACGCCCGGCGTGGTCGCCCGCTGGCGGGGGCGCGACGTCGAGGTGCGCTTCCCCGGCGGCGCCGACGCCGCGGTCGCCCGGGCGGCGCTCCGCGTCCGCACCGGCGGCGCCTTCCGCGCCTGGCCGCGCGGGCGGCTCCTGCGCTGGGTCGGCCTGCACCCCGTCGCCGTCTCGGGCGAGGTCCCGCCGCAGCCGGTGCGCTTCGTCGTCGAGCGCCTCGTGCTCGACCTGGGCGCCCTGCGCGTGAGCGCCGGCGAGGGGCAGGTGCGCGCCGAGGTCGCGTGGGACCCGGCGGCGCCCGACCCCGAGCGGCTGCTCAAGGTCCTCGAGCGCCTCGAGCGCCTCGCGCTCGACCTCGAGGAGGTGACCGCGCCGCGCGAGGAGTCCGGGGGCGAGCTCACCTGCCCCTTCTGCCGCGACCCGATCCTGGCCGAGGCCCCGGTGGCCCGCTGCGCCGCCTGCGGCACGCCCTACCACCCCTCCTGCTTCGAGGAGAGCGGCGGCTGCGCGATCTACGGCTGCCGCCACCGGCTCGCCCGGTCGTCGTCGGGGCGCTTCCCCGCGCCGGACCCGAAGGCGCTCCCCGGCGGCGACGCGGGGTGACGCGTCGCCCTCCCCGCCGGACGAACCCGCGCTAGACTACCGACCTCCCGGGGGACCACCCCACCGCACACACTGGAGGATCCACGTGAACGACCGCGAGCTCGAGCTGGTCATCAAGAGCCGCACCATCGTCATCTCGGAGGACGTGAACTCGTCGATGGCCGGCGAGATCTCGCGCCTCGTCAACTACATGGAGGCGGAGAGCCCGAGCGACCCGATCCTCGTCACGATCAACTCGCCGGGCGGCGAGGCCTACACGGGCCTCGGCATCCACGACACCCTGCGCGCCACGTCGTGCCCGGTGTTCACGCTGGTCAACGGCCTGTGCGCCAGCGCCGGCATCGTGATCCTGCTCGCCGCCGAGAAGGAGAACCGCTACTCGCTGCCCAGCTCGCGCTTCATGATCCACCAGCCCAGCGGCGGCGCGAGCGGCACGGCGGCCGACATCGAGATCAAGGCCGAGAACATGAAGGCGCTGCGCCACATGTACTTCGAGATCATCGCCAAGGCGTGCGGCCGCACGGTCGAGGAGGTCTCGGAGAAGGCGAAGCGCGACTTCTGGCTCAGCTCGGAGGAGTCCCGCAGCTACGGCCTGATCGACAAGATCATCACCAAGAAGGCCGAGATCTGGCGCACCCGTAGGTAGTGTGATCGACGCTCATGGCTGCGTTCCGCCCGTGGCCGAGGAGCCGGACCCTCGTCTCCTCGTCACTTCGCGGAGCGACCAGGGGGGCGAGCGCGACGGACC
This sequence comes from Planctomycetota bacterium, assembly GCA_023954375.1. Lineage (GTDB taxonomy): Bacteria > Planctomycetota > J058 > J058 > J058 > JAMLIC01. The sequence continues at coordinate 108,926 of JAMLIC010000028.1, read as the reverse complement.
ATGCCCCGCCTGAGCGTCATCGTCTCCACCTTCGAGCGGCCGCACGACCTCGCGCGGGCGCTCGAGGGGCTCCGCCACCAGACGCTCGCGGGCTTCGAGGTCCTCGTCTCCGACGACGGGTCGGGCGCGGCGACGCGGGCGCTCGTCGAGGACGTCCGGGCGAGGGCTCCGTTCGAGGTGCGGCACCTGTGGCAGGAGCACCGCGGCTTCCGGGCCGCGGCGGTCCGCAACCTCGGCGCGCGCGCCGCGCGCGGGGAGACGCTCGTCCTCCTCGACGGCGACTGTGTCCCCTGGCCCGACCTCCTCGCGCAGCACCTCGCGGCCCAGGCGCCCGGGCGCTTCGTCGTCGCCGAGCGCCACATGCTCGAGCCCGACGAGACGGCGGCCGTCACGCTCCCGCGGATCGCCTCGGGCGAGGCCTTCGCGGCCGCGCCGGCGCGCGAGGTCCGGCGCCTGCGCCGGGTCGCGCGCAAGGCGGCGCTCTACCGCCTGCTCGGGGTCAAGCGCGACCGGCCGCGCCTCATGACGTCGAACTGCTCGCTCCCGCGCGCGACCCTCGAGGCGGTCAACGGCCTCGACGAGCGCTTCGAGGGCTGGGGCCACGAGGACGACGACCTGCGCCGGCGCCTGGTCGCGCGGGGCTTCGCCGCGCAGGTGGCCATCACCGAGGCCCGCTGCCTGCACCTGTGGCACGAGGTCGACCCGACCTTCCTCGGCAAGCGCAAGCGCTCGCCGAACTGGCGCTACGTCGCCCGCGGCTTCTTCCTCTCGCGCTGCCGCCGCGGCCTGGTCGCGCGGCCGCTCGCCGACGTGGCCGCGCGCGTCGTGGGTCCCGACGCCGACGCCGCGCGCGCGGCGCTGGGCCTCGGTCCGCCCGGCGACGGCCCGCTCGAGCTCGAGGTCCTGCTCGACCTCGCCCCGGCCGCGCCGCCGCGCCGCGCCCGACGGCGCGGCCGAGGTGACGGCGGTCGTCGCCGCGGCGGCGGACCCGCGCCGCGCCCCGCGGCGCGCACCTGCTCCTCGCCCCCGGCCTGCCGGTCGCCGGCGGCGAGCTCCCGGGCGAGGCCTGGCCCCCCGTCCCGCCGGCGCTCGCGCGGGCGGGCGTCGAGGCGACCCGCCCCGTCCCCCCCGGCCGCGACGCCGCCCTGGCCGCGGCCCGCGGCATCCTCGACGCGATCCTGTAGCATTTGCCGGCGGTGACCCCGGGCGCGATGATCCTCACGACGGCGGCCGCGGGCGCGGTCGGGGCGGGCGCGCTGGCGCTCCGCGCCCTGCGCGCCGGCCCGGCCACGCCGGTGCTGCGCTACCACCTCGTGGGCCCGACCCTGCCCGGGTCGGCGATCAACGACCAGCGGCTGCCCATGAGCCAGCTCGAGGCGCAGCTCCGCCACCTCGTCCGGCGCGGCTACGAGGCGGTGACCCTCACCGAGGCCGTCGCCTGGCGCGGCCGCCCCGGGCGACGCGTGGCCCTCACCTTCGACGGCCCGTGGGCCGCGTTCGCGCGCGCCGTGTGGCCCGCCCTGCGGCGCGCCGGGCTCGCGCGCGCGACGCTCTTCTTCCCGCCCGACCGGCTGGGGCAGGACGCCCTCGACGTGGGCGAGGGCCGCCCCGAGCCGCTCCTGCCCGCGGCCGACCTGGCGCACCTCGCCGCGACGGGGGTCGAGGTGGGCGTCCAGTGGACGCGGCGCCCGGTCGAGGGCCCGCTGGTCGACGCCCTGCGCGGGGCGCGCCTCCGCCTCGAGGCGGCGATCGGCCAGCCGGTCGTGCTCATCGCGCTGCCCTCCGGCGCCCCGGCGCGCGTCGTGCGCGCCGCGCGGCGGGCGGGGCTCCGCGGCGCCGCGCTCCACGGCGGCGACGGCCTCCTGCGGCGCCGGACCTCGCCCTGGGCCGTGCCGCGCCTGGCGGTCGAGCGCGACCTGCCGCTCCTCGACCTCGCCTGCGCCCTCGGCGGCGGCCGCGCCTGATCAGCGCTTCTTCAGCGCGGCGACGATCCGCTGCTTCAGCTCGTCCGACGACCAGCTGGGCAGGAGCGAGCGGAAGGTCTCCTCGTAGCCGGGCTGATCGAGGAGCGAGCGCCCGCGCAGGGCGCGCTTCAGCGCCGCGTAGGCGTGGTCGGGGTGCGCCGCCAGCGCCCGCAGGCGCTCGCGCGCCAGGGCGTCGGCGTCGGTCGTCACCTCGTCGACGAGCCCCAGCCGCAGGGCGCCCTCGGGCCCGTGCAGCGCCGCCCCGAGGAGCACCTCCGTCTGGTGCGCCGCCGAGAGCCGCTCGCGGACCATGCGCAGGACCCCGGGCGGGAAGCGCAGGCCGAGCGCCACCTCGTTCAGCCCCACGCGCGCCCCGGCCTCGGCCTTCAGGACGCGATGGTCGCAGCACAGGGCCAGGACGCAGCCGCCGGCGATGGCGTGGCCGTTGACGAGCGCGACCGTCGGGCCCGGGTAGGTGTAGAGCGTCGAGACGAGCCGCTCGAGCTTGCGCAGGAACGCCTCCATGCCCGCGACGTCCAGGGCGTGGACCTCCTTGAGGTTCAGCCCGGCCGAGAAGGCGTCGCCCGCCCCGGTCAGGAGCACCGGGTGGCCGCCCGCCTGCTCGAGCCGCTCGAGCAGGTGGTCCATCATCGCCGTGCCCAGCGCGTTCTTGCCCGGGCCCTCCATGACGATCTCGATCACGCGCACCTCCCGTGGGGGCGCCATGGTCGCCGGGGGGGCACGCGAGGGCCAGGGCGCCCGTGCCCGCGCCCCGGCTGAGCGACCGGGCGAACGTCGACTCTCCCCACCCCGGCGGAGCGACCGGGCCAACGTCGACTCTTACGTGCCCGTGCCCGTGCCCGTGCCCGCGCGTCCAGGGTGACGCCATGCTCGGCCGTGTCGAGCAAGGCCGCACCTGCAGAGCGGGCACGTTCACGGGCACGGGCACGGGCACGGGCACGTCAAGAGGCTTCAACTGGCAAAGCGCACGGACCTCATGGGCAAGGGCACGGACACGAACGTTGCCCCGGCCTCCGCCCCGACACCCCCGCCATCCCCCGGTAGCATGGGAGCTCCCATGCCCTCCCCCTCCCTCGCCCAGCAGCTGCGCGGCCTCGTCGAGGCCGACCCGGCCTTCGCCACCGCCGTCGAGGCGCTCGGCGCGGGGCGCCGCGTGGTCATGGGCGGCCTGCCGCAGGGCGCGCAGACCGTGCTCATCGCCGCGCTCGCGCGCCGCCGGCCGGTCCTCGTCGTGGCCCCGGCGGAGGACGACCTGCCGAGCCTCGAGGAGGACCTGCGCGCCCTCCTCGGCGACGACGCCCCGGGCGCGCTCCTGCGCAACCCGTCGCTCGACCTCCCCGACGAGGACGAGGGCGACCCCGACGACCCCGAGCTGGTCGAGGCGCTCGGCCCGAGCCCCGGCCTGGGCGCGCGCCTGCGCGTCCTCGTGGCCCTCCAGGAGCGGCCGGCGCCCGCGGCGCTCCTCACCGGCGTGACCTCGCTCCTCGAGCGCGTCCCCGGGGCGTCGCTGGCCACGCGCGCGACCCTCGAGGTCCGCGTCGGCGCCGCCCTCGACCCGCACGGGCTCGCGCAGCAGCTCGTCCAGGTTGGCCACGTCCGCGTCCCGCTCGTCGAGGCGCCGGGCGAGTTCGCGATCCGCGGCGGGATCATGGACATCTTCCCCACCGGCGCCGCCGCCCCGGTGCGCGTCGAGCTGTTCGGCGAGGAGGTCGAGTCGCTGCGCCGCTTCGAGCCCGGCTCGCAGCGCTCGATCGAGGCCCTCGACCGCCTCGTCCTCCCGCTCCTCTCGGCCGCCGCCTACGTGCGCGAGCGCCGCGCCGCGGGCGCGAGCCTGCTCGCGCACCTCCCCCCGGACGCCGTCGTCGTCCTGCGCGCCCCGGCCCGCTGCCGGGCGCGCCTCGCCCAGGGCGCCGAGCGCTTCGCCGCCCGCGCGGCCGACCTCCTCTCGCCCGCCGAGGTCGAGGCCGCCCTCGGCGGGCGCGCCCTCCTCCTCCTGGGCGAGGGCGCCGAGCAGGACCCGCTGGCCGCGGGCGCCGTCGACCTCGAGCTGCCGCTCGAGGCGGCCGACGCCTTCGGCGCCGGCCGCGAGCCGGGCGCCGTCCTCAACGACGTCGCCCGCGCCGTCGCCCGCGGCGAGCGCCTCACGGTCGCCTGCCTCACCGAGGCCGAGCGCGAGCACCTGGGGCAGCTCCTCGGCAAGAGCGGCCTGACCCCGGAGCTCGCCGACCGCCTGCGGACGAAGGACGACCCGCCCGGCGTGACGCTGGTCACCTGGCCGCTCGACGGCGGGTTCCGCGACCCGGCCCGCGGCGTGTGGCTCGTCGCCTCGCACCGCCTCTTCGCCCGCCACCGCCGCGGCGAGGTGGCCGCCCGGCGGCCGCGCGGCCGCTACGGCGCGGCCCACCAGACGATCGAGTCGTTCGCCGACCTCGAGGAGGGGCAGCCCGTCGTCCACGTCAGCTACGGCGTGGCGCTCTTCCGCGGGATCGTGCGCCGCGACCGCGACGGGCAGCCGCGGGACTTCCTCGAGCTCGAGCTCGACGGCGGCAGCGTGTTCATCCCGACCGACCGGATCGGGCTCGTCCGCCGCTACATCGGCCCGACCGGCGTCCCGCCGAAGCTGTCGAAGCTCGGCGGCACCGGCTGGAAGGCCAAGACGAAGAAGGCCGCCGAGGCGGCCCGCGACCTCGCGGCCGAGCTCCTCGAGGTGCAGGCCGAGCGGCGCCTGCGCGCCGGTCACGCCCTGCCGCCCGACGACCGCGAGCAGATCCTGTTCGAGGAGAGCTTCGGCTACACCGACACCGAGGACCAGGCGCGCGTCACCGTCGAGATCAAGGCCGACCTCGAGCGGCCCATGGCCATGGACCGCCTCGTGTGCGGCGACGTCGGCTACGGCAAGACCGAGATCGCCGTGCGCGCGGCGTTCAAGTGCGCCGCGAACGGCAAGCAGGTGGCCGTCCTCGTGCCGACGACCGTGCTGGCCCACCAGCACCACCGCGTGTTCGGCGAGCGGATGTCCCAGTGGCCGCTGCGCGTCGACGTCGTCTCGCGCTTCCGCTCCCAGGCCGAGCAGCGGCAGGTGCTCAAGGACACGCGCGCGGGCAAGGTCGACGTGCTGATCGGCACGCACCGCCTGCTCTCGAAGGACGTCGACTTCAAGGACCTCGGGCTCGTCATCATCGACGAGGAGCAGCGCTTCGGCGTCGAGCACAAGGAGCGGCTCAAGGCGCTGCGGCGCACGGTCCACGTGCTGACCCTCTCGGCCACGCCGATCCCGCGCACGCTCCACATGGCGCTCTCGGGCGCGCGGGACATCTCGCTCCTGCAGACGCCGCCCCCCGGCCGCGCGCCGGTGGAGACGAAGGTGGCCCGCTTCAGCCGGGGCCTCGTGCGCCGGGCGATCGAGCGCGAGCTGGCGCGCGACGGGCAGGTGTTCGTCGTCCACGACCGGGTGAAGTCGATCGAGGAGCTCGCGCAGACGATCCGCGACCTCGTCCCCACCGCGCGCGTGCTCGTGGCCCACGGGCAGCTCCCCGAGCACGAGATCGAGGAGCGCATGGTGGCCTTCTTCGAGCACGAGGCCGACGTGCTCGTGGCCACGACGCTCATCGAGAACGGCCTCGACGTGCGGCGCGCCAACACGCTCCTCGTCGACCGCGCGCACCACTACGGGCTCTCGGAGCTGCACCAGCTCCGCGGGCGCGTCGGGCGCTCGGACGTGCGCGCCTACGCGTTCATGCTCCTGCCCGAGCACGGGGGGCTGTCCGACATCGCCGCCCGGCGCCTGCGCGCCATCGAGGAGTTCAGCGACCTCGGCGCCGGGTTCCAGATCGCCCTGCGCGACCTGGAGATCCGCGGCGCCGGCAACGTCCTCGGCGCCGAGCAGAGCGGGCACATCGCCAACGTCGGCTACGACCTCTACTGCCGGCTCCTGAAGAAGGCCATGGCCGAGCTCCAGGGCAAGCAGGGCCCCCCGGGCAAGGCGAAGGAGCTCGACCTCGAGCACGACCTCGACCTCGAGGCGGGCGAGGTGGAGCTGGTCCTCGACGTGCCGGCCTACGTGCCCGACGCCTACGTGGCCGACGTCGGCCTCAAGATCGAGTGCTACCGCAAGCTCGCCTCGGCCGAGCAGGAGGACGAGCTCGAGCAGCTCGAGGTCGAGCTGCGCGACCGCTACGGGCCGTTGCCCGAGGTGCTCGACAACCTGTTCAAGCTGCGACGCGCCCGGATCCGCGCCGCCGGGCACGGGATCGTGAAGATCACCCGGCAGGACCGGGTGCTCCAGCTCCGCTGCCGCGACCACGAGCGGCTGGCGCGCGGCATCCGCGCCCGCCACGACAAGCTGCGGCCGATCGACCCGACCATGCTCTACCTCGTCGTCGACCCGAGCGCCGACGACGCCGCCCTGCTCGACGTGCTCCTCGAGGTCCTGCGCCCGCTGAGCGAGGTCCCGCCGGCCGAGGCCGCCGGCGCGACCGACGACGCGCAGCGCGAGCGCCAGCGGCGGCTGCGCGCCCGCGGGGCGCGCCGGCGGCGGGCGCGGAGCAAGGGGTAGCCGCTCACCGGGCGCGGAGGCGCGCCTCGAGCGACCGCACGCGCTCGGCGCGACCGTCGAGCGGCAGGAGGCGGTGGGCCTCGGCCACGTCGCGGAGCGCGAGGTCGAGGTCGCCGCGCGCCTCGTGGAGCCTCGAGCGCTCGGCGAGGAGCGCCGCGCGCGCACCGTCGGCGCTGGCGAGCGCGACGGCCCGGTCCGCGTCCTGCAGGGCGCCATCGAGGTCTCCGAGCGACCACCGGGCCCCGCTCCGCCCCGAGAGCGCGACGCCGTCGTCGGGCGACGCGGCCAGGACCGCCTCCCAGTCGGCGAGCGCCTCCCGGTGACGGCCGAGGAGGGTCAGGGCCTGCGCCCTCGCCCGGCGGCCGCCTGCCACCCCGCGCTCGACCGCGTGGTCGGCGGCGCGGAGGGCCGCCTCGTGCTGCCCGCCGCCCTCGAGCGCCTGCGCGGCCTCGAGCCAGTCCACGTCCTCGTCGGCGTGCTCGCCCTCGAGCCGGTCCACGAGCCGGCCGCCCCAGTCGGACAGCCCGAGCTGGAGCGCCGCGTGGGCGTACTCGAGGACGTCACCGGGACCCGCCGCCTCGAGGACCGCCACGAAGTCGTCTCGCGCGCGCTCCCGCTCGCCGACGCTCAGCAGCGCGTCCCCCCGCAGGCGGCGGAGGGCGAGGGAGCCCCACTCCGGCAGGGCCGCCTCGACGGCCTCGAGGGCAGCCGCGGGCTGGCCCATGTGGAGCAGCGCCTCGACGTGGCCGACCACGCGCACGCGCCCCTCCCGGCCGCCTCGGAGCGCCGCGGCGCGGAGCGCGTCGCTCCGCGCCCCGGCGAACTCACCCTTCGCCAGCCGCAGGGCGGCGCGGGCCTCCCACGCGCGGACCTCCAGGGGGTCCAGCCGCAGCGCCGCGGACAGGTCCGCCTCGGCCGCCCCCGGCGCGCCCGCGTTGATCAGCAGCGCCCCGCGCTCGACCAGGGCGTCCACGCAGATCGGGTCGAGCTTCAGCGCCTGGTCGAGGGCCGCGCGCGCGTCGGCCGGTCGCTGGCGGCGGAGGTGCAGCGCGGCGGCGAGCCGCGGCGCCAGGAGGGTCGTCGTCGGGTCGCGCGGCAGCGCGTGGAGCTGCTCGAGCAGCCTCGCCGCGGACTCGAGGCTGCCGGCGTCGAGGTGGCAGAGCGCGGAGGCGAACACGCCCTCGGGCCACGGCTCCCAGTGGAGCGCCCCGCGGAGCGCGCGGACGTCGTCGTCGCCCCGGCCGCCCGGCCCGCGCGCCTCGACGCGCGCCACGAGCACGGCGGAGTCCTCATGGGCGACGTCGGCCAGCGGCCCCGACGACAGGGCCTCCCGGGCTGCGTGGCGCCGCCCGGCCGCGACGAGCGCCCGCGCGTGCGCGACCCAGGCCTCCTTGGGGCCGTCGTCCCCTGGCGGCGGCTCCAGCGCGGCGCCGAGCGCCCCGGCCCCCGCCCGCGCCCTGCGGAGCGCCAGGTGGAGCTCGACGTCGGGCGGAAGGTGACCGACCTTCTCCTCGAGCGCCGCGGCGACCGCCGCGTGCGCGTCGGCGAGCATCAGCGCGCGGGCGACGCGCACGGCCTCGGCCGGGGTCGTGGCCGCCTCGAGCGCCGCGAGGAGACCGACGGCGGGGTCCTCGGGCGGGGGCGGGGGCGGCGGCGGGTCGACCGGCGGCGCCTCGACGCGCGAGGCGTCGACCGGCGGGCGCGCTGCGGGCCAGGCGGCGAGGGCGGCGACCGCGCCCAGCAGCGCCGACAGCCCCAGGACGACCGCCGGCGCCGCCCGGCGGCGCGGGGCGGCCTGCCCGCCACGCGCCAGCGCGGCGCGCAGCGCGTCCATCGAGGGCGGCCGCGCCGCCGGGTCCTTCGCCAGGCAGGCGAGGACGAGCCGCTCGAGCGCAGGGTCGAGGCCTGGGCGCAGGCGCGAGGGGGGCGTCGGCGCGGCGGTCAGGACGGCGTGGAGGACGGCGAGCGCGCTCACCCCGTCGAACGGTGGGCGCCCGGCGAGCAGGGCGTAGAGCGTGGCGCCGAGGCCGTAGACGTCGGTGCGGGCGTCGACCGGGCGGCCGTCCGCCTGCTCCGGGGCCATGAACGCCGGCGTCCCCAGGACCTCGCCCGTGCGGGTCAGGTGCCCGAGCGAGCCGGCGCCCGCCTGCAGCTTCGCCAGCCCGAAGTCGATCAGCCGCGCGCGCCCCGCCTCGTCCACGAGGACGTTCGCCGGCTTGAGGTCGCGGTGCAGGACGCCCTGCGCGTGCGCGTGCGCCAGGGCGTCGGCGACCTCCGCGGCGAGCGTCACGGCCTCCGCGGGCGGCAGCGGCCCGCCGCGGTCGAGGCGGCGCTGGAGCGACTCGCCCGTGACGAGGTCCATGACCAGGAACGGCCCGCCCGGCGCCCGGCCGAGCGTGTGGACCCGCACGACGCCCGGGTGGTCGAGGCGCGCCACCGCCCGCCCCTCGACCACGAACCGGTCGACCGCCTCCAGGTCGCCCCCCGCCCCGAGGATCCGCTTGAGCGCCACCCGCCGCCCCGTCGCGCGCTCCACCGCCTCGTGGACGACGCCCATGCCGCCCTTCGCCAGCACGCGCACGAGGTCGTAGTCCTCCAGGCGGCTCACGGCCCCCCCGTCGCGCCCAGCCGCTCGAGCGCCGCGCGCGCCTCGTCCGCGAGCGGCCCCTTCAGCCGCTCGAGCGCGCGCGACAGGTCGGCGCGGGCGCGATCCGCCCTGCCCTGGGCGGCGAGGGCCAGGCCGCGCACGAGCAGGGCCTCGGGGTGCGACGGCGCGAGCGTCAGCGCCGCCGTGGCGTCCGACACCGCGACCGCGCCGTCGCCGCGGGCGAGCCCCACGCGCGCCCGGACGACGAGCGCGTCGGGGTACTCGGGCGCGCGGGCCAGCGCGGCGTCGATGGCCTGGACGGCCCCCGTGAGGTCGTCGGCCCGCAGGCGCGCGCGGCCGAGGTGGCACCAGGCCGAGACGTCGTCGGGGTCGAGGCCGACGACGCGCTCGAGGTCCTCGATCGCCCCGGCGACGTCGCCCACGAGCAGGCGCGCGCCGCTGCGGTAGCCGTAGGCCGCCGGCCACTCCGGCTCGAGCTCGACGGCGCGGTCGCAGTCGGCGAGCGCGCGGGGGTCGCCGGCGAGCGCGCGCACGGAGCCGCGGTAGGCCCACGCCGTCGGCTCGTCGGGGTCGAGCGCGACCGCCCGGTCGCAGTCCTCGAGGGCGCCCGGCAGGTCGCCCAGGTGGCCCCGGCGGATGCCGCGCTCGGCGAGCAGGTGGACGTCGTCGGGGTGCCGCTCGAGGCCGCGCGTCCAGTCGGCCACCGCGCCCGCGAGGTCGCCGACGCTCGCCCGCGCGTGGCCCAGCTCCAGCCACGTCCCGGGGTCGTCCGGGTCAAGCTCCGCCGCGCGCCGGAGGTCCGCGACGCCGGCCTCGTGCTCGCCGAGGCTCAGCCGCGCGCGGCCGCGCGCCGACCACGCGTCGCGCGCGGCCGGGTCGAGCTCCAGCGCGCGGTCCAGGTCGCCGAGCGCCCGCTCGGGGTCGCCGTCGCTCAGGCGCGCCAGCCCCCGCTCCGCCCAGGCCTCGGCCTTCCCCGGCTCGAGCTCGATCGCGCGGGCGCAGTCGGCGAGCGCCTCGGTCACCCGGCCGAACCGGAGGAGGAGGCGCGCGCGCGTGACCCGGTGCGCGGCGGCGTCGGGCTCGAGCTCGATCGCGCGCTCGCAGGCGGCCAGCGCGGCGCCGACGTCGCCGCTGCTGGCCAGGAGCGAGCCGCGCAGGGCGTGGGCGATCGCCAGGCGCGGGTCGAGCGCGAGGGCGCGGGCGCAGTCCTGCTCCGCCCCCTCCTCGTCGCCCTGGGCCAGGCGCGCCCGCGCGCGGAGCGCCCACGCCTCGGCCCGCCCGGGCTCGAGCGTCACCGCCACCCCGGCGTCCTCCTCGGCCTGCGCCCACCGCCGCAGCCGCAGGGCGGCGCGGGCGCGGGTGTCCCGGGCGGGCGCGCAGGCCGGGTCGCGCTCGAGGGCGCGCGCGGCGTGGTCGAACGCCTCGGCCGCGGCCCCGCGCGCCAGGTGGACGGCGCCGGCGCGCGCCCAGGCGTCGGCGCGGGCGGGGTCGAGCTCGACGGCGCGCGCGGCGTCGACCAGCGCCCCGTCGAGCGCGCCGCGCGCCGCCCGGGCCGCGGCGCGCGCCCGGCGCGCCTCGACGTCGTCGGGCGCGCCGCCCACCCAGCGGTCCAGGTCCTCGTCGGCGCCGGCGAGGTCGCCCTGCGCCTCGCGCGCGCGCGCGCGGCCGGCGAGCGCCTCGCCGAGGAGCGGATCGAGCGCCAGCGCGCGACCGGCCGCCTCGGCGGCGGCGGCCGCGTCGCCCGCCGCGAGGTGGGCGCGCGCCTGCTCGAGCGCCGCCGCGGCGGTCTCGGGCGCGTCGACGGCGATCGGGCCGTCCGCCTCGACCGGCGGCGCCGGACGGAGGAGCGCCGTCGCGGCGGCGACGAGGGCGAGCGCCGCGAGGGCCACGGCGACCGCAGGGACGACGCGCCGGCGGCGGCCGGGCTCCTCCTCCCGGCTGCTGGCGAGCCAGCCCGAGAGCTCGGCGGCCAGCGCGCCCGCCGACGGGTATCGGTCGGCCGGGCGCGGCTGCAGGGCGCGCACGCAGATCGCGTCCAGGGCGGGGTCGACCCCGGGCGGGCGCGGGGCGAAGCGCTCGGTCGCGGCGAGGAGCTCCGCGAAGGTCGCGCCGACGATCGGCGGCTCGCGCGTGAGCGCGGCGTGGAGGAGCGCCCCCAGCCCGAACACGTCGGACGCCGGCCCGACGGCGTCCTGGTCGCCGCGCGCCTGCTCGGGCGCCCAGAAGCCCGGCGTCCCGAGCACCTGCCCCGTGCGGCTCAGGCTCCGCCGCTCCGGATCGACCGCGCGCGTGAGGCCGAAGTCGACCACGACCGGCCGGCCGTCCGCGGCGAGGAGCACGTTCGACGGCTTGAGGTCGCGGTGCAGCACCCCCTGCTGGTGGGCGTGCTCGACGGCGAACGCCACCTCCCGCACGAGGGCCGCCGCGGTGCCGGGGGGCAGCGCGCCGCGCCGGTCGAGCTGGTCCTGGAGCGAGCCGCCGGGGACGAGCGGCAGGACGAGGAACGGCCGCCCCTGGTCCTCGCCCGCCTCGAGCAGCGGCGCGATCGAGGGGTGGTCCAGCCGCCGCAGGGCCTCGACCTCGCGCTCGAAGCGCCGCCGCGCGCGCACGTCGAGGGGCGCGAGCAAGAGCTTCAGCGCCACGTCCTGGCCCGCGGACGAGCGCGCGCGGTAGACGACCCCCACGCCGCCGCGGCCGAGCTCCGCCAGGACCTCGTAGCTCCCGATGCGCACGCTCCAGTATGGCCCGGCTCGCCGTGGCCGCGCACGCGGTCAGCGCCGCCGCTGACAGACCAGCCGCATCTGCAGCCGCGCGCGCGGCGAGACGTTGGCCGAGACGGTGTGCAGGCACCTCGGGTCCATGAGCACGACGTCGCCCGGCGCTCCGGTGACCTCGACCACGCGCAGGGAGACGCCCGCCGAGACGTGGCCCTCGTCCATGAACCGGCGCCGCCGCGCCGCCGGGTCGCCCGGCCGCAGCAGGTCCGCGAACCAGTCCTCGGCGGCGGCGAGCGCCGCCAGCGCCTCGTCCGTCGTGAGCAGGGCCCCCGGGGCGGCGCGTTCGTCCGCGAGCGCGAGCAGGCGCCGGTGCGACCCGGCGATGAGGACGGTCGCGCCGCCTCCCGGCGCGACCTCGTCGAGGAGCGCGAACCCGAGCAGGCCCCACGCGCCGGCGCGCCCCGCCCCGCTCGGCTCGTCGACGTGCCAGGCCTCGTGCGGCACGCTCCAGACGCCGGGGAGCGGGAAGTTCGGCGCGGCCAGCCCGCCGTGCTGGCCCTCGACGGGCGCCCACGCACCGGGGCCGAACACCCCGTCGACGGCTCCGGCCAGCGCGCCCGGCAGCGGCGCGAACGCCGGGCCGCGCCCCACCTCCCACAGGACGCCTTCGCTCCCCGGCCCCGGTCGCAGGGCGCCGGCGACCTCGACGAGGCCCTCCCCGAGGAGTCCGCGCGCGGCGAGCGTCTCCAGCAGCGCCGCTCGCATCGCGTCGACGTCGGCCCGCGCCACCGCGCCGGGCACACGGACCCATCCCTCCGCCTCGAACACCTCGCGCGCCGCGCCGGGGGTCATCGTCGTCCGCTCCGGCCTCCGGGCCGCCGCCTCGTCGCCGCAGCGCTCAGGATACTCCCTCACCCTCGACGCCGCGGGCGGGCGGACGAGCGAACCGAGGTCGCTCCCTCGGCGCTCTGCTCCTGTGCCGTGGGGCGGCCTGAGCCCGTGACCTCGTTCAGCGCCCGCCACCCCACTTCTTGCCCAGGTCGGGCAGGCCCGCCGAGGCCAGCTCGTCGGGCGACATGACCACCTGGAAGCGGCAGTCGGCGCCGAAGGCGAGGAACCAGGGCTCGGCGAACGCGGGGATCCGCGACGGGCTGGGCACGTCGACGACCAGCAGCGCGGTGCGCCTTCCGTCGTACTCGGTGAAGTAGACCGCCTCCGGCTTGAGTTCGGCGAGGATCCGCTGGATCGTCTCGCCCGCGGTGCCGGCCCGGACGGCGGCGTTGAAGGGCTCGTGGGGGAAGGACACGTTCATCAGCATGCGCACGGTCGGCTCGCTCCTCGGCCGGCGGCGTGGCCCACCACGGGCCGATCCCCGCGACCGGGACGACAGTAGAAAGCGCTGAGCCCTGGACAAGGAGACCCGCGGTCATGTCTCCCCGGCGCCACGTGTTCCCGCCGACGGCCCCACCATGGTCCCAAGCTCACCCGTCTCGTCTCCAGCCGGGCAGCTTCATTGGAGCCAGCGCCATACGTACACTCGAAGCGTGATCGTCGACCCTCGCGAGGCCCCTGGACCGGATCGTCCTCCACCCATCACCGCCAGGTCAGCCACCCGGGTGGATGTTGCCATGGGCCTCCTTCTGGCAGGCGATCGAGGCATGCCTCGGGCGCAGGGTCGACAGCTTCACAAGTGATCACTTCCTTCCCCTCGCCTCCGCCCTGGTTGCGTAGAGGCGACGACCGGTTCCGGCTCCGATGACCACGGGCCGGCCGCCGTCCCCCGCCCGCCGCTGTGCAGTAGAGTGCCGCCATGACCTCGCGGTGGGGCCTCCTGCTCATCAACCTCGGCACACCGGCGCGCCCCGACACGGGCGCGGTGCGCCGCTACCTGCGCCAGTTCCTCTCCGACCCGCGGGTGCTCGACATCCACCCGGTCGGGCGGTTCCTCCTGCTGAACCTCGTGGTCTTGCCCTTCCGCTCCAGCGCGTCGGCCGCGGCCTACGCGAAGGTGTGGACCGAGCGCGGGTCGCCGCTCCTCGTCCACTCGCAGGACCTCCTCGCGGCGGTGCGCGCGCGCGTGGGGCCGGCGGTCACGGTCGAGCTGGGCATGCGCTACGGCGAGCCGTCGCTCGAGGTCGCGCTCGGCCGCCTGCGCGCGGCGGGCTGCGACCCGGTCGTCGTGTTCCCGCTCTACCCGCAGTACGCGGCGTCCTCGACGGGCACCGCGCTCGAGGAGGTGTGGCGCCTCGCGGGGCGCGAGTGGAACGCGCCGTCCTTGCAGGTCGTCCCGCCGTTCTACGACCACCCGGCGTTCCTCGACGCCTTCGCGGCCGTGGCGCGGCCGGTGATCGACGAGGTCGCGCCCGACCGCGTCCTCCTGAGCTTCCACGGCCTGCCCGAGCGGCAGGTGAAGAGGAGCGACACGTCACCCGCCGGCGGGCGCTGCCTCGTCGCCGCGGGCTGCTGCGACGCGGTAGGGCCCGAGAACCGCATGTGCTACCGCGCGCACTGCTTCGCCACCGCGCGCGGCCTCGCCGCGCGGCTGGGCCTGGGGCCGGACCGCCACGAGGTGACCTTCCAGTCGCGCCTCGGCCGCACGCCCTGGATCCGCCCCTACACCGACGTGCGCGTGCGCGAGCTGGCGGCCGCCGGCGTCAAGCGGCTCGCGGTCATGTGCCCGGCCTTCGTGGCCGACTGCCTGGAGACGGTCGAGGAGGTGGGCATGCGCCTGCGCGAGGACTTCCTCGCCCACGGCGGCGAGGAGCTGCGCCTGGTGCCGTCGCTCAACGCGACCGACGCCTGGGCCGACGGGGTGCTGCGGATCGCGCGCGAGGCGACCGGGCTGCCTGGCTGACGGACGACCCTACTCCGACTCGTCCCACTCCACCGACACGTCGAGCTGCGCCAGGTGCGCCTCGTCGCCGTCCTGCCGCGGGCGGACGAAGCGCTGGCGCAGGAGCACGGCGCCGTCGTCGGAGACGAACCGCGCGGCCGGCGCCTCGAGCTCCAGCTCCGTGCGACGCGCGAGGCCGTCGCGGTCCTCCTCGCCCTCCTCGCGGGGGAGGATCGCGACCCAGTCGTTCGCTCCCCGGTCGAACGCGTCCACGCGCAGGCGCATGACGCTGCGCACCCGGTGCGCCGTCGCGCGCACCCGGACGCGCGCGGCCTGCCGCCCGGCGCCGCCGGGCAGGAGCAGGCGGGTGCGCACCTCGCGCTCGACGCTCCCCGCGCCGACCGTCCCGACCGTGCTCCCCTCGCGCACCGGGCGGGCGACCCCGAACGGGACGGCGTTCTCGAACACGACCGGCAGCTCGACCGCGACGACCGTCGTGAAGGCGCGCGTGCGCACGTTCGGCAGGGCCCGCAGCGGCGGCGGCGCGTCGACGAGGCCCATCAGGTAAGCCACCCGCTCGCGCCCGACCGTGGGCAGGAAGTGCGCCGAGAGCAGGTGCCCGAGGACCAGCCCGCCCAGGTCCCCGTCGCGCGCGCCGAGCGACTGGGGCGAGACGCTCCGTCCGACCTCGTCGATCACCGTGCCGGGCGAGAGGTCGCGCGAGAAGACGTGCCCGAGCGGCCCCGGCCCCGCCGGATAGACGACGAACGCCTCGCGCAGGGTCGGCCCGTCCCAGCGCAGGCGCAGCCGCGCGCTCGGCTCGGCCGACGGGTCCTCGGCGAGGTCCGGGAAGCGCAGGTGCACGGCCCCCTCCGCGCCGGGCGCCGGGCCGCCGGCCTCGAACGACAGGTAGCGCGTCCCCCACAGGGCCACCGGCAGGGAGAGGGCCAGCCCCTCGGGACCGGCGGCCAGCGCGGCCCCCAGGTCGGGGGCGCCGCGGCGCCGCGGCGGGACGACCGAGAACGCGACGGCGTCGGCGCCCTGGTATTCGAAGCGCTTGGGCTCGAGGCTGCCCGAGAACAGGAGCGCGTCGGTCGTCTCGACGGCGAAGGGCTGCCCCGACCAGCCCTCGATCAGGCGCGCCGCGACGAGCGTGCTCTCCGCGTCGCGCAGGACGATCCGGTAGAGCGGCACGAGCGCCGTGCACAGGACCGTCCCCGCCGGGATCACCACCCAGAGGAGGATCCCGCGCTTGCGCGCGCGGAGGACGAAGTAGACGCCCGGGCCGACGATCAGCGCGTAGAAGATCAGCACCGCGAACGCGGGGCCCACGCGCGCCGGCTGGCGCACGCCGGCGAGCTCCTTGAACAGGAGGCGCGAGCGCGGCGCGTGCGCCGGCCCGTCGGTCAGGAGCGCCTCGAGGAGGCGCGCCGTGACCGGCGAGTGCAGGAAGGGCGGCGCCCACAGGTCCGCCGCGACGAGGGTCACCTGCCCGAGCCCGTGGCGGCGCCGGACGGCGAAGGGCCGGTCACCGGCGCGCAGGAGGACCAGGTCCTCGGGCCCGGGGAGCAGCGCGGCCAGCGCCGGCGCCGGAGGCGGCGCCTCGCCGGCGTCGAGGCCGAACGTGCCGCGCAGGCGCTTGAGGAGCCCGTCGAGCGGCACGTCGCGCTCGGGCGGCGCGTCGGGCAGGGGCCGGAGGCCCGTCCCCAGGTGCTTGCCGACGAGGCTCCGCCCGCGCAGCAAGCGCGCCCGCGGGCCGACCGCCGCGATCAGGTGCCCCCCGCGGGCGACCCACGCGGCGAGCGCGCGCGCCTCGGGGTCGGGCCAGCCCTCGAGCTCCAGGTCGCCCAGGAGCACGGCGCCGAGCCCGCTGTAACCGAGCGGGCTCTGCGGCAGGTCCTCGAGCCGCGTGGCGATCACGGCCGTCCAGCGCGACTCGCCCCCGGGCTCCGGCGTGCGCAGGGTCGACAGGTCGGCCGGCGCGCCGCCGCGACGGTCGAGCGCCACCAGCAGGCGCGCCGGCGCGCCCTCCGGGTGGACGGCGGCGTGGCCGAGCGGGGCGCCGTCGGCGGCCTCCTCGACGCTCACGAGGAGCGCGCCCGCCTCGAGCGTGGGACGTGCCGGGACGACGCCCACGAGGCGCCGGCGCGCCGCCGCCTCGAGCTCGACCGGCCCCAGGCGCAGGAGCACGTTGCCGCCCTCCTGGGCGCGGATCGTCACCTGCGCGTTGCTCGTCGTCGCCCCGCGGTTCGTCAGGTCGACGGCCAGCGAGAGGAACCCGTCCTGCGGGACCTTGTTGCCGAAGCCGAGCGTGACCTCGACCCCCACCGGCAGGTCGGTCGTCGCCGCCTCCGCGGCCGGTGCGGCCTCCGGAGCGGCGTCCTGGGCGGCCGCGAGGGTCGCGCCGAGGAGGAGGGCCAGGGGCAGGGCGCGCCAGGGCCTCACGCGCCCTCCTCCCCCGGCTCGGGCGCGACCGCCGGCGCGAGCGCCGGCGCCGGCGCCGGCTCGGCCCGGCTCTCGCGCGCCCGTGCGCGCTCGCGCCAGGCCAGGGTCAACCCGGCCGCGAGGCAGCCCAGGCCGACGACCGTGTGGACCAGCGCGAAGGGCCGCCAGCTCGGGGCGTGGGTGTAGCGGATCAGCTCGTCGCCCTGGAACGTCGAGAAGGGGAAGGTGTCCTCGGGGCGCGCGATCGCGTAGCCGGCCACGAAGGGCGACAGGTCGAGCAGGAACGCGCTCCCCTCGCCGGCGAGGTTGCCGGTGAACAGCGGGACCCACACGGCCGGGGTCAGGTTGCCCGCGAACAGGGCGATCAGCGCCCAGCCGGTCGCCGAGTAGGGGTTCGTCGTGACCATGGCGAGCAGGAGCGCCACGGCGAAGACGAACGCGGCGTAGCCCGCGGCCAGCAGGTAGAGGCCGCGCACCTGCGGCGCGAACATGACGTCGGGCGGGTAGCCCGAGAGCGACGTCGCCAGGCCCCAGAGGCCGGCCGGGAGGGCCAGGGCGAGGGCCATGATCAGGAACAGCGCGGCGAAGCGCCCGAGCGCCAGCGGCCCCGCGCGCACGACGGGCGCGCGCGCCAGGAGCGACGCCCGGGCGCCGCCGCCCGCGAGCGCCAGGAGGCACATCGTGATGCCCGCGAAGGCCAGGTAGGGCGTGACGACCCGCCCGGCGATCTCGTCGTAGGCCCGCGGCGCAGGGTGCGGCCAGAGCGCGCCCAGGAACACGACGTGCGCCCCGGCGAAGATCGTGACCGTCGCGGCGGCGCGGATGAACGGGGAGAGCGCCCGCGCCCGCGGGCCCAGGTTCTCGTAGAAGAAGCGCAGCTGCACGGCGCGCAGGAGCGTGCGCGCCATGCCGCGGCGGGCGCGCGTGGCCTCCTGCTTGCGCGACACCGACACGCTGTCGAACGAGTCGAGGCCCTCGCTCAGCTCGATGTCCGGGCCGACGAACGCGTACGCCAGGCCGAGGAGCGTGAACACGAGGTACAGGGCCAAGCTGAGCGAGGCGCAGTCGACGTCGAGCCCGTACGGCTGCGGCGGCGGGAACGCCCCCAGGCGCAGGTCCTGCGCCACGTCGTCCATGCCGAGGACCACGTGCCGCACGGGAGACCAGGCGGCGAACACGGGCGGCGTCCGGCGGGCGAACCCCATGGCGAGGGTCAGGCCGAGCGACATGAGGCCGATGATCACGGGCAGGGCGGCGTCGTCGAAGCCGACCGCGCAGGCGGTGGCGATCGACGTCACGGCGAGGGCGTAGGTCCACAGGACGACGTAGGCCAGCGCCACCTGCCCGAAGGTCGCGCCGTCGAGGACGATCATCGTGGCGAAGAACGGCAACGACGAGAAGAGCACCACCGAGAGGAAGGCCAGCGTCGCGGCGAAGCGGCCGAAGACGACGCGATGCGGCGAGGCGCCGCTGGCCACGACCTGGTCGAAGCACTCCTCGCGCCGCTCCGCCTCGAACATGTTGACGAGCCCGAGCGGGGCGAGGATCGACAGGATCACGGCCTCGATCGTGACCAGGCCGAGGAAGGCCATGCGGCCGTAGGAGATCCGGTCCGAGAACAGGCCGAGCTGCCCGCGGCCGAAGGCCTCCTGGATGGCGGCCAGGGCCACGATCAGGAGGAGCGAGTTGATGAACACCGCGCGCGCCAGGCGCTTGTCGCCGAAGGTGTAGCGGAGCGCGCGCCCGACGCTCGGGTTGTCGAAGAACCACGCCGCGCGGTAGGGCTCGTCCTCGGCGGGCGCCTTCGCGCCCGCGCCCTCAGGAGACCTCGCCACTGGTCAGCTCCAGGAAGACCTCGTGGAGGTCGGGGACCTCCTCGCGGAACGCGCGCAGGCCGATCCCCTCGTCGAGGAGGAGCCGCAGCACCTGCGCCTCGGACGTCACGGCCTCGGCCGGCGTGATGCGCACCCGCCGGCCGTCGACCGCCGCCTCGGCGATCAGGTCGGCGCGCGCCGCCAGCGCCTCGGCGACCTTCTGCGGGTCGTCCCTCGGCTCGAGGAGGTAGCGCCGGCCGCGGCGGGCGGTCTCCTTCAGGGCGGCCACCTCCCCCACGGCGGCCACCGTCCCGGCCTCGATGACGGCCACCCGGTCGCAGATCTCCTCGAGGTCCTCGAGGATGTGGCTGGAGATGATGATGGTCTTGCCCATGTCGCTGCGGAGCACCTTGAGCAGGACGCGGATCTCGATGCGCGCCCGCGGGTCGAGGCCGCTCGCCGGCTCGTCGAGGAGCAGCACCTTCGGGTCGTGCAGGAGCGTCTTGGCGAGGCACAGCCGCTGCTTGACGCCGCGCGACAGGCCGCCGACGAGCGCGTCGCGCTTGGGCTGGAGGTCGACGAGCTCGAGCACCTCCTCGACCTGCTTGACGCGGCGCTCCCGGTCGAGCCCGACCAGGCCGGCGAAGTAGTCGAGGTAGTGGATGACCTTGAGGTCCCCGTAGGACTGGAAGATGTCGGGCATGTAGCCGACGATCCGCCGCACCTGCCGCGGCTCGGCGACCACGTCGATCCCGTCGACGGTGAGCACGCCCCGGTCGGGCTTGATCAGCGTCGCCAGCGCCTTGAGCGTGGTGGTCTTGCCGGCGCCGTTCGGGCCGATGAGCCCGAAGCACTCGCCGGCGCCGACCTGGAGGTCGACGCGACGCACCGCCTCGGTGGGTCCGAAGCGCTTCTGCAGGCCCCTGACCTCGATCAACCGGCCCCTCCGCGGGCGCGGATGCTACGGGCCCGATGCAGGTCGCGCAACGAACACCCCCGCCCGACTTGCGGCCGACGCGCGCCGACACTAGCGTCCCTGCCGGAGGTCACCCATGCGCAACCTCGTCCTCGCGCTCGTCCTGGGCGCCGGCCTCGCCCTCGCCCCCGCCGCGGCCCAGGACCGCGGGCCGCCGCGCGACGTCGCGCTCGACCGCCTCGTGGGCGCCTGGTCGGGCGAGGGCCAGGTCGGGGGCAAGGACGCGCTCGTCTTCGCCGGGTTCAGCTGGGCGCTGGGCGAGCGCTTCCTGGCCCTGGCGTTCGCTCGCACGGGCGGCGGCGGCGCTTACGAGGTGCAGGCCTACCTGCGCCCGCTCGGCGGCGGCCGCTACGGCGGGACGTGGCTGGACAGCCTGGGCGAGGTGACCTCGTTCGAGGCGCGCGCCGAGGGCGACGCCCTGACGCTCGAGTGGGCGCACGAGGTCGCCGGCCCCGAGCGGATCGTGCTCACGCTCGAGGGCGCGCAGCGCCTGGTGATGACCTCGTTCGAGCGGCGCGGGCCGGCCTGGGAGCCGGCGGGGCGCCTGGTCCTCACCAAGGAGCAGGGCCGATGAGCCGCCGCGAGTTCACGTTCACCGAGGGGACCTCGAACAAGTTCTGGGCGATCACCCTCGACGGCATGTCGACCACGGTCGAGTGGGGGCGCGTCGGCACCAAGGGCCAGACGAAGACCAAGGACTTCGCCAGCGAGGTCGAGGCCCGGGCCTCGCACGACGCCCTGGTCCAGGAGAAGCTGCGCAAGGGCTACCAGGAGGTGGCCATGAGCGCCGCCGCGCCGCCGACCGCCGTGGCGGCCGCGCCGGCCCGCGCCCGCAAGCCGTCGGCGAAGGCCGCTCCTGCGCCTGCGCCCGCTCCCGCTCCCGCTCCCGCTCCCGCTCCCGCGCCCGCTCCCGCTCCTGCTCCCGCTCCCGCGCCTGGCGTCGGGATCGACCTCGACCCGGCCGACTGGCGCCGGGCCACCTGGCGCGACCTCCCTCCCCTCGACCGGACGCCCGCCGCGCCCTTCGACCCGGCGGCCTGCGTCGCGCGCGCGCGCCGCGTGCGGGTCGAGGGCTACGGCTGGGACTGGAACTGGAGCGCCTGCGAGCTCACGCCGGCCATGACGCGCGAGGAGGCGCACTTCTGGCTCGAGGCCATGACCCGCGCGCGGCGCGACCGCAAGGCGAAGGACGCCCTGGCCGGCCTCGAGCAGGAGCGCTTCGACGGCGGGGTGGACGCGGCCGAGGCGGCCGCCCTGCTCGGCGCGGTCGACTGCCACCTGCCCCCGCTCGTCGCCGTTCCGCTCGTCACCCTCCTCGGCCCCGACAAGGCGCTCGGGCTCGCGTTGCGTAGCACCGCCGGCGGCCCCGCCTTCATCCAGGAGCCGTCGCCGCTGCTCGACGGGTTCCTGGCGCTGGTCCCCTACCTGTCGCCCGCCGAGCGGGCGCCGCTGCGCGCTCGCTGCCGGGGCAAGCTCGACCCCGCGACGTGGCCGAGCGACCGCTACCACGCTGGCCCCCCCGAGGCGTACCTGGCCGCCGCCCTGGGCGGCCTCCACGACGACCTCCTGGCGCTGGTCGAGAGCTGGCCGGACAGGCACTTCCCCGAGGACTGGCACGACCACTACCAGCGGCCGCAGGCCATCGTCTTCGGCCTGGGGAGCCCCGAGCTCGTCCAGCACCACCTGCGCCGCCTGGGGCTGCGCCTGCGGCGCCCCGACCACGTGCGCGGCTGGCTCGCCCACACGGAGCTGGCCGCCCTGGACGTCGTGCGCGACTCGATCCTCGAGGTCAACAAGAAGGAGGAGGCCGAGGCGCTCGTGGCCGAGCTGGCGCGCGTCCGGGCGCCCCAGGCCGCGCCGCACATGCTCGAGCTGCGCCGCTCGTCGAAGGCGCCGCGCGGGGCCGGCGAGTGGCTCGAGGCCCATCCCGAGCACGCCGTGGCCGGGCTCGTGCCCGTGGCCGCCGGGCGGGGCGCCCTGGCCGAGGCGGCCGTGGACCTCCTGCGCCAGCGGAGACGCGCCGGCCACGAGGACCTCCTCCGGGCGGCGGTCGACGCGGCCCCGCCGGAGGTCGCCGCGCGGGTGCGCGCGCTCGTGCTCGACCGCGAGGAGCGCGTCTACGCGCCGCTCGAGGCCGCGCCGGCCTGGCTCGCCGCGCCGACGGGCAAGAAGGCGGGCGCGACGCCCGCCTGGGTCAAGCCGGCCGAGCTCCCGCCGATCGTCCTCGACGGCGGGCGGCTCGGGGACGCGCACGTCGAGGTGGCCCTCGCGGCCCTCCGCGCCTCCACGCTCGAGGCGCCGCACCCGACGGCGGCGGCCCTGCGCCAGCACGCCGACCGCGCCAGCCTCGACGCCTTCGCCTGGCGGCTGTTCGAGCAGTGGCTGGGCGAGGGGGCGCCGAGCAAGGAGAAGTGGGCCATGCTCGCCCTCGGCCTCCTCGGCGGCGACGGCGCGGCCATGCGCCTGACGCCCCTCGTGCGCGCCTGGCCCGGCGAGAGCCAGCACGCGCGCGCCGTGACCGGGCTCGAGTGCCTGCGGGCGATCGGCTCCGACGTGGCCCTCATGCAGCTGAACGGGATCGCCCAGAAGCTCAAGTTCAAGGGTTTGAAGGCCCGGGCCCAGGAGCTCATGGAGGCGATCGCCAGGGACCGCGGGCTGACGCGGCCGGAGCTGGAGGACCGGATCGTCCCCGACTGCGACCTCGACGAGCGCGGCGCGCGCGTGTTCGACCTCGGCCCCCGGCAGTTCTCGTTCGTCCTCGGCCCCGACATGAAGCCCATGCTCCGCGACCCGGCGGGCAAGCTCGTGGGCGACCTGCCGAAGTCGGGCGCGAAGGACGACCGCGAGAAGGCCGAGCAGGCCGTCGCCGACTGGAAGGCGCTGAAGAAGCAGGTCAAGGAGGTGGCGAAGATCCAGGCCGAGCGGCTGGAGCAGGCAATGGTCACCGGGCGCCGGTGGCGGCGCGCCGACTTCGAGCTCCTGCTCGTGCGCCACCCCCTCATGACGCACCTCGTGCGCCTGCTCGTCCTCGGCGGCCACGACGCGGCGGGCGCGCTCGTCACGACCTTCCGCGTCACCGAGGACGCGACCTACGCCGACCACGACGACGAGGCCACGACGCTCGACGGCGTCGAGGCGGTGGGGGTCGTGCATCCGCTCGAGCTGACCGACGAGCAGCGCGCCCGCTGGGGGCAGGTGTTCGGCGACTACGAGCTCCTGCCGCCCTTCCCGCAGCTCGGGCGCCCGGTGCTCGAGCTCGAGCCGGCCGAGCGCGAGGGGAGCGTGATCTCGCGCCTCGCCGGCAAGAAGCTGCCGGCGACGGCCGTGTGGAGCGTCCTCGACCGCTGCGGCTGGGAGCGCGGCGTCCCGCAGGACGCCGGCTGCGTGTTCGCCCACTCGAAGCCGTTTCCCGGGGCGAACGTCACCGCCGTGGCCGAGTACGACGGGATCCCGATCGGGGCGTCGCTCGTCGACTGGGACGACCAGGAGGTCGCGAGCGTCTACTTCCTCGCCGATCTCCACGGGCCGCAGGACTACCCCGAGCGCAAGCGCGCCATGCCCCTGGCCGACGTGCCGCCGATCGCCGTGAGCGAGGTCCTCAAGGACCTGCAGGCGCTCGGCGAGAAGGCGAGGGTTTGAGGTGGCCCGCGCGCGCAGGCCCGAGCCGGCCACCGCCGCCCCGGCCGTCGAGCCGGCGGCCCTCCAGCGCCCGCCGGCGGAGGTCACCTACGCCGACGAGCTCGCGCGCCTGCGCGCGGGCGACGACGGCCCGCGGCCGCCCGGCTGGGCGCTCACGCCCCGGGCGGTGCGGGCGTTCGTCCTCGGCGACGAGGCGCTGGGCGTGCGCAAGAAGTTCGTGGGCGACGCGGCGCTCGTCGACCGGGCCATGGTCACGCTGGCGACCAACCGCGGGCTCATGCTCGTGGGGGAGCCGGGCACGGCCAAGTCGCTCCTGTCGGAGCTGCTCGCCGCGGCGATCTCCGGCCGCTCGACGCTCACGATCCAGGGCGGCGCGGCCACGACCGAGGACCAGATCAAGTACTCCTGGAACTACGCCCTGCTCCTGGCCGAGGGGCCCACGCCGCGCGCGCTCGTCCCCGCGCCGCTCCACACGGGGATGAAGGAGGGGCACCTCGTGCGCTTCGAGGAGCTCACCCGCTGCCCGCTCGAGGTGCAGGACTCGCTCCTCTCGGTCCTCTCCGACCGCGTCCTGGCGCTCCCCGAGCTGCCGGGCGACGAGGGGCTCCTGTTCGCGCGCGACGGGTGGAACGTGATCGCCACGGCCAACACGCGCGACCGCGGCGTCAACGAGATGAGCGCCGCGCTGAGGCGCCGCTTCAACTTCGAGACGGTGTTCCCGATCCCCGACGCGGCCACCGAGATGGCGCTCGTGCGCGAGGAGGCCGGCCGGCTGCTCGCGCGCTCGGGCGTGCCGCGCGTCCCGCCCGAGGACGTGCTCGAGCTCCTGGTGACGACCTTCCGCGAGCTGCGCGCGGGTCAGACGGCCGAGGGCCAGGCGCTCGAGCGGCCGAGCAGCGCCATGTCCACCGCCGAGGCGGTCTCGGTGGCCCACGCCGTCGGCGTGCAGGCGCACTTCCTCGGCCGCGGCGACGCGACGCCGGCCGACCTCGTCGACTGCATCGTCGGCGCGGCGGTCAAGGAGGGCGCGGAGGACCTGCGGCGGCTGCGCGCCTACTTCGAGCAGCGCGCGGCCCGGATGAGCGGGGCCCACTGGCGCGCGTTCCACGAGGCCCGCCACCGGCTCCCGCGGTGAGCGTCCACGTCGTCGGCGTCCGCCACCACAGCCCGGCCTGCGCGCGCCTCGTCGCGAGGACGGTCGAGGCCGTGCGCCCGCGCTTCGTCCTGATCGAGGGGCCGGCCGACATGAACGGCCGGCTCGGCGAGCTGGCCCTCGGTCACCGCCTCCCGGTGGCGATCTTCTCCTTCTGCGCGCACGACGGCGCCACGCGCGCCTCGTGGTCGCCCTTCTGCGACTCATCGCCCGAGTGGGTGGCCCTCGAGGCGGCTCGCCGCGCCGGCGCCGAGGCGCGGTTCATGGACCTGCCGGCCTGGCACGAGGCCTTCCACGACGTCAGGAACCGCTACGCCGACCACCACGGCCGCCGCCCCGGCGCGCGCGAGGCCCTGGCCGCCCGCCTGGGCGTGGACGAGCCGGACGCCCTGTGGGACCACCTGTTCGAGCAGCCGTGCGACGACCTCGCAGGGCGCCTGAGGGCCTACTTCGAGCAGGTGCGCCGGGACGAGCCGGTGGGCGAGCGCGACCGCGCGCGCGAGGCCTTCATGACCCGCTGCATCGGCTGGGCGGCCGCGCAGGGGGGCGACGTCGTCGTCGTGTGCGGCGGCTTCCACGCGCCCTTCCTCGAGCGCGCCTGGCGCGAGGCCCCGCCCGGCTGGCCCGAGACCCCCGCCCCGCCCGCGGGCGCCCGCGCCGGCAGCTACCTGGTCCCCTACACGTTCCACCGGCTCGACAGCTTCGTCGGCTACGAGGCCGGCATGCCCTCGCCCGCCTTCTACCAGGCGGTGTGGGACCTCGGCCCCGAGCGCGCGGCCGAGGCGCTCCTGGGCGAGGCCGCCGCGCGCCTGCGCCGCAGGAGGCAGCCGCTGTCGGCCGCCGACCTGATCGCCGCCTGGGCCCACGCGCAGGGCCTGCGCGACCTCCGCGGGCACGCCGTCGTCACCCGCGCCGACGTCCTCGACGGCATCGCCGCGGCGTGGGTGAAGGACGCCCTCGAGGCGCCGCTCCCCTGGTCGCGGCGCGGGCCGCTCGCGCCGCGCACCGACCCGCTCCTGGTCGAGGTCGTGGCCGCCTTCTCGGGCGAGCGCGCCGGCGCCCTCGCCGCGGGGACGCCGCGGCCGCCGCTCCTGGCCGACGTCGAGGCCGAGCTCGCGGCCCACGACCTCACGCCGGCGCGCGCGCCGCGGCGGGTCACGCTGTCGCTCGTCGAGCGCCTGCCGGCCAGCCGCGTCCTCCACCGCCTGCGGGTCCTGCGGGTCCCGGGCTTCGTGCGGGAGGCCGGCCCCGCGGGGCCGGGGGACGGCGCCCTGGAGGAGACCTGGACGCTCGTGCACCGCCTCGAGGCCGAGGCGGCGCTGATCGAGGCGGCGGGGTACGGCGCGACGCTCGACGCCGCGGCGACGGCGCGGCTGGAGGAGGCGCTCCTCGCGGCCGGCGGCCGGCTCGCGCCGCTGGCCGCGCTCCTGGCCGAGGCGGCCTTCACCGGGATCGAGGCCCTGGGCGCGCGCGTGCTCGAGCAGGTCGGCCGCGCCGTCGGCGCCGAGCCGTCGCTCGTGGCGCTCGGCGACGCGCTCGCGGCGCTGCTCGCGCTCTGGCGCCACGGCGCCCTCCTCGGCGCGGCCGGCGCCGCGCCGCTGGCGCGCGTGCTCGAGGCGGCCTTCGAGCGCGGGCTGTGGCTCGTCGAGCGCGTGCAGGGGACGACGACCGCCGCCGACGACGGCGAGGTGCGCGCCGTGGCCGCGCTGCGCGACGCGCTCCGCCAGGGGCGGGGGCTGCGCCTCGACCGCGCCCGCGCGCTCGCCGTCCACGGCCGCTGCGCCCACGACCCCGGCGCCCCGCCGGCCCTGCGGGGCGCGGCGCTCGGGTTCCTGTGGGCCGCCGGCGGCTTCGACGACCCGGCCGCGGCCGAGGCCGAGGCGGTGCGCGCCGTGCGCGCGGCGGCCCTGCCGGCGAGGCTGGGCGACTTCCTGCTCGGCCTCTTCTGCCTGGCGCGCGAGGAGGTGCTCGAGGCGCGCGGGCTCGTCGCGGCCGTCGACGAGGCGCTCGCGGGGCTCGACCGGCGCGGCTTCCTCGTGGCGCTCCCGGCCCTGCGGCTGGCGTTCGGCTACTTCCCGCCGGCCGAGAAGGAGCGGCTGGCCCGCGGCGTCCTCGCGCTGGGCGGGGGCGACCCGGGCGGGGCGCGGGCGCTGCTCCGGCTCGAGGTCGACGCCGAGGTGGCCGCGCAGGGGCTGGCGCTCGAGGAGCAGGTGACGGCGCGCGCGCGCAGGTTCGGGCTCGATGGCTGACCCCGACGAGCGGCTCGCGCGCTGGCGGCTGGTCCTCGGCGAGGCGGCGCGCGAGGGGCTGGGCGCGCCGGCGCTGTCGGACGCGGACCTGGCCTGCGACGCGGCCCTGGCCTGGCTCTATGACCGCGACCCCGACCTCGCCGCGCGCGACGTCCGCCCGGACGGCCCGGGCGGCCGGGGGCCGTCGGCGCTGACGGTGCCCGAGTGGATCAACGAGGTCCACCGGCTGTTCCCGAGGGAGACGATCGAGCGCCTCGAGCGCGACGCCGTCGAGCGCTACCGGATCGACGAGGTGGTGACGAACCCCGAGGTGCTCGCGCGGGTCGAGCCGAACCAGGCGCTGCTCGAGGCGGTGCTGCGCACGAAGCACCTCATGAACCCCGACGTCCTGGCGATCGCCCGGCAGCTCGTCGCGCGCGTCGTGCGCGAGCTCATGGAGCGGCTGGCGACCGAGGTGCGCGCCTCGTTCCAGGGCCCCGTCGACCGGCGCCGGCCCGGGGCGCTCCGCTGCGCGCGCAACTTCGACGCGCGGCGCACGATCCGCGAGAACCTGCGCCACTTCGACCCCGCCCGCGGCCGCCTGGTGATCCGCGCGCCGCGGTTCTTCGCCAGGAGCCGGCGGCACGCGACGCGCTGGCAGGTGATCGTCCTCGTCGACGAGAGCGGGAGCATGCTCGGGTCGGTGATCCACGCCGCGGTCACGGCCGCCTGCCTGGTGGGCCTGCCGGGGGTGAAGACGCACCTGTGCATCTTCGACACCGAGGTCGTCGACCTGACCGAGCAGGCGGCGGACCCGGTCGAGGTGCTCATGAAGGTGCAGCTCGGCGGCGGCACGGACATCGGCAAGGCCGTCGACCACGCGGCCGGCCTGATCGAGGCGCCGCGCCGGGCGATCGTCGTCGTGATCAGCGACTTCTACGAGGGCGGCGAGCCGGACCGCCTCGTGAAGCGGGTCAAGGCGCTGTGCGAGCAGGGGACGCACGTCCTCGGCCTGGCCGCGCTCGACCCCGACGCGACGCCGCGCTACGACCGCGACCTCGCGGGGCGCCTCGTCGACGTCGGGGCGCACGTGGGCGCCATGACCCCCGGGCAGCTCGCGGCGTTCGTGGCCGACAAGGTGCGGGCGTGAGGGCCGACCTGCTCGCGCTCACGCCCGAGAAGCTCGCGGCGCTGGCCAACGCCGGGCTGGTCAAGCGGGCGCAGCGCGAGCTCGCGCGCGGCCAGGGGCCGCTGGTCGAGGAGGACGCGGCCGGGGTGGTCACGGGGACCTTCCCGGACGGGGTCGTGGCCACGCTGCCGCCCGGCGTGGCGCTCGCGGACGCGCCCTGCTCGTGCGGCGCCGTGGGCGCCTGCCGGCATCGTGTCGCGGTGGCGCTGGCCTATGCGGCCCTGCGCGCGGCGGCGCCGACCGAGGCGGAGCGCTGGTCGCCCGCCTGCTTCGACGACGCCGCGCTCGAGGCGGCGCTCGGCCGGCGCGTCGTCGCGCGCGCGCGGCGGCTGACGGGCGTGGTCGTGACCGTCGTCCCGGGCGCCACGCCCGAGGCCGCCCTGCCGACCTGCACGGTCCGCTTCCTCGTCCCGCGCGACCTCGCCTACGCGAGATGTGACTGCGCCGCCGGCGGCGGCTGCGAGCACGTGGCGGCGGCGGCGCTCGCGTTCCGCGCCGCCGGCCCGCTCGACGGCCCGCGCACGCTCACGCTCGGCGGCGAGGCCGAGGTCGCCGCCGCGGGCGCCGACCCCCTGGCGGAGGCGCTGGCCCTGGCGCGCGAGGTCCTCGTCGACGGCGTCGTCGAGGCGCGGCCCGGGCTCGAGCAGCGCTTCGCCCGCGCGCGGCGCGCGCTCGAGGGCGCCGGGCTCCTCTGGCCCGCCCTGGCGCTGGACGAGCTCTCGACGCAGCTCGCGGCCTATCACCGCCGGAGCGCGCGCCACCGGGCGGCGCGCGTCGCCGCCGTCCTGGCCGAGCTCGCCGCGCGGGCGCGGGCGGCGGGGCGGCCGGGCGAGCTGCCGCGGGCGGTGATCCTGGGCCAGGGCGAGGCGCCCGAGACGCTGCTCGACCGGGTGCGCCTGGTCTCGCTCGGCGCCCGGGTCGACGTCGTCGAGGGCGACACGACCGAGGTCAGCGTCTTCCTGGCCGACGCGGACGCCGGCACCGTGCTCGTGCTCGAGAAGCAGTTCGCGGGCGCGCCCGCCGGACCGGCGCTCGCCGGCCGCTCGGCCGCGCCGGGCGTGCGCCTCGGCCTCCTCGCCCAGGGCCAGCTCGTCTCGAAGGCGGTGAAGCGCCGGGCCAACCGCACGCTCGCGCTCGGCAGCGGGGCGGGGCGGAGCGCCGTCTCCGGGCAGACGGGCGACTGGGGGCTCCTGCCCGCCACGCTCCTCGTCACGGACGCCGCCGCCCGCGAGCGGGCCTTCGCCGAGCGGCCGCCGCGCCTGCTCGCGCCGCGCGTCCTGGCCGAGGACGTCGTCGTCGTGGCCGTGGGTGCGGTGCTCGACGCGCGCTACGCGCCGGGCGAGCAGGCGCTCACGGCGACCATCGAGGCCGCCGGCGGCGGGGTCGTGCGGCTCGAGCGGCGCCACCGCGCCGCCGCGCCCCACGCGCTCGACGCCCTGGCCCGGGCGCTGACCGGGGACGAGGGGCCCCTGCGCTTCGTCAGCGGGGCCCTCCGCCGCGGCGCCGAGGGGCTCGTCCTCGACCCGCTGGCGGCGGCGGCCGACCGGCTGATCGTGCTCGCCCGGGCCCCGGCGCCCGCGGGGCCGGCGCCGGCCCTGCCGCCGCCGGCGGCCGGCGGCTCGCCGCACCAGGCGCTCGTGGGCGCCGCCGCCGGCGCGCTCGAGGGGCTCGCGCATCGCGGGCTCGCCGGCGCGACGCCGACCGACCGCGCGGGCCTCGACGGCCAGGCCGCGCGCCTCGAGGCGGCGGGGCTGCTCGAGGTGGCGCGGCGCCTGCGGGCGCTGGGCGCCGCGCTGGCCGGGGTGCAGGCCGACGCGGGGCCGGCGACGGCGGCGTGGTTCGACGCCGCGATCCGCCTCGACCTCCTGGCGGAGGCCCTGTGATCAGGCCGACCGGAGCCGCAGGCTGTTCGTGACGACGATCACCGAGCTCGCCGCCATGGCCGCGGCCGCTGCGACGGGCGGCAAGATCCCGGCCGTGGCCAGGGGGATCGCCACGACGTTGTAGGCGAAGGCCCACACGAGGTTCTGCCGGATCGTGCGCAGGGTGGCGCGCGCCAGGAGGACGGCCTCGGCCAGCCCGCGCGGGTCGTCGCCCGGGAGCGTGATCGCGGCCGCGTCGCGCGCGGCCTCGGTGCCCGTCCCCATGGCGACGCCCACGTGGGCGCGGGCGAGCGCCGGGGCGTCGTTGAGGCCGTCGCCGACCATCGCCACGCGGGCGCCCGCGCCGCCGAGGTCGTCCACGAGCCCGACCTTGCCCTCCGGCCGCACGCCGGCGCGGACGTCGTCGATGCCCACCGCCCGGGCGACCTGCGCCGCGACCTCGAACGCGTCGCCGGTGACGAGGACCGGCGTGACGCCGGCGGCCCGCAGCGTCGCCACCGCCTCGGCCGCGCCGGGGCGGACCTGGTCGGCCAGGAGCAGCCCGCCCAGGAGGGTCCCGTCGCGGGCGACGCCGACCGGTGTCGCCGCGCGCTCGCGGGCCGCGGCGACGAGCGGGGCGAGCGCACCGGCGGGGACGCCCCGGCGGGCGAGCCAGGCCGGGGCGCCGACGAGCGCGCGGGCCCCGTCGACGCGCCCGGCGACGCCGCCGCCCACGTCGATCGTGACGTCGGCGGCCGGGAGCGGAGCCAGGCCGCGCCGGTCGCGCTCCGCGACGATGCCTCTGGCCAGCGGGTGCTCGCTCTGCGCCTCGACCGCGGCCGCGAGGGCGACGAGGCCGTGGGCGTCGGGGAGGTCGCGGCCGTCGGGCCCGACGACGGCGACGACCTCGGGCCGGCCGCCGGTGAGCGTGCCGGTCTTGTCGAGGAGCGCGTGGGTCACCTCGGCCAGCGCCTCGAGGCTCCGCGCGTCGCGGACGAAGATCCCGCGGCCCGCTGCGCGGCCCACGGCCACGACGACGGCGGTCGGCGTGGCCAGGCCCAGGGCGCAGGGGCAGGCCACGACGAGGACGGCCACGGACGCGAGCAGGGCGCGCTCGACCGGCGCGCCGGCGAGGGTCCAGGCGAGGCCGGCGGCGAGGGCGATCCCGAGGACGATCGGCACGAGGACGCCCGAGACGCGGTCGGCGGTGCGCTCGATCGTGGCCTTGGAGCCCTGCGCCTGGGCCACGAGCCGCACGATCCGCGCCAGCTCGGTGTCGGCGCCGACGCGCTCCGCCTCGACCACGAGCGGCCCCTCGCCGTTCTTCGTGCCGCCCGTGACGCGGTCGCCGGCCGCCTTGGGCACCGGCATGGCCTCGCCCGTGAGCAGCGCCTCGTCGACCCAGGAGGTGCCCTCGACCACGCGGCCGTCGACGGGGAGGGCCGCGCCCGGGAGGACGCGCAGGCGGTCGCCCGGGCGCAGGGCGGAGGCGGGCACCTCCTCGGCGCGCCCGTCGTCGACGAGGCGCAGGGCCGTCGCCGGGCGCAGGTCGATGAGGTGGCGCAGGGCCTCGCCGGTGCGCCCCTGGGCGCGCGCCTCGAGGAAGCGGCCGAGGAGGACCAGCGCGACGATCACGCCCGCGGCCTCGAAGTGGAGGTGCGCCGGCGCGCCGGCGAGGAGGAGGGCCACGCTCAGGCCCCAGGCGGCGAGGGTGCCGAGCGCGACGAGCGTGTCCATGTTGGCGCGCAGCCGGCGCGCCTTCTCCCAGGCGCCGCGGAAGATCGGCGCGCCGGCGACGAGGGCGGCGGTGCCGAGGAGCGCCTGGACGACGCCGCTCCAGAGGGGCGGGTGATGCCAGACGGCCATCCCGCCCATGGCGAGCGCGACGAGCGGGGCGGTCACGGCGGCGGCGACGAGGAAGCGGCGGCGGGCGTGGACGACCTCGGCCAGGCGGCGGCGGTCGGCCTCGGCCTCGCGCGCGAGCACGTCGCCGTCGTCATCGGGGCGCAGGGCGGCCCCGTAGCCCGCCGCCTGGACGGCGCGGACGACCTCGTCGGGCCGGGCGCCGGGCGCCTCGACGCGCGCCAGGCGGCGCGGGAGGCTCACGTCGACGCGCGCCACGCCCGGGACGGCGGCGATCGCGCGCTGCACGGCGGCGACGCACGACCCGCAGGTCATCCCGGTGACGTCGAACCACTGCGCGTGGGCGTCGGGAGCGGGAGCGGGAGCGGGAGCGGAAGCGGGAGCGGGAGCGGAAGCGGAAGCGGAAGCGGGAGCGGGAGCGGGAGCGGGAGCGGGAGCGGGAGCGGCGGCGGGAGCGGGAGCGGCCTCGCGCAGCGTGAACCCCTTGCGCCGGACGGCGGCACGGAGGCGGTCGGGGTCGACCTCCGGCCCGTCGACGACGGCGCGCGGCGGCTCGAGCGTGACCTCGACGGCCGAGACGCCCGGGACCTCGCCCAGGAGCTTCGTCGCGCTGCGCACGCAGCCCTGGCAGGTCATCCCCTCGATCTCGAAGACGCGGCGGGTCATCGCTCCTGCAACGCCGGGCGGGCGCCCCCGCTTCCCGGCTCACTCGATGGTAGCCCGCCGCGCGGGAGGCCGGTCCGCCGCAGGACGCGCTCGAACAAGGCCACGAGCGCTCGGTCCTCGCGCACGGCCAGCCGCGCGCGCAGGAGCGTCCCCCACACCGCGCGCCGCGGGACCTTCAGGCGCGCGCCGGGGTCGAGCGGGTTGCCCCGGGCGACGAGGCCGAGGGTCTCGAGGGCGAGGAGCAGCGGCAGGAGCCCGGCCAGGCGCAGGCGCACGAGGCGCGGCGGCGCCGCGAGGCAGTGGGCCAGGCCGGCGCGCGCGTCGTCGACCGCCTGCGCGACGAGCGACAGGTAGAGCGGACGCAGCCTCGGCCACGCGGCCGGGTCGAGGAGGTCCGCGGGCGCCAGGCCGAGGGCGGCGAGCTCGGCCGCGGGAAGGTAGCAGCGGCCGTGGCGCAGGTCGCGCGCCACGTCGCGCAGGACGTTCGTGAGCTGGAGCGCGCGCCCGAAGCGCCGGCCGAGCGCCGACCAGGCGGCCGGCTCGACGCGGCGCAGCGCCGGCAGCCGCGCGGCGTGCAGGTCGGACCAGAACTCGCCGACGCAGCCGGCGACGCGGTAGCAGTAGTCGAACAGCGCCTCCCGCGCGTCGAGCGCCGCCAGGGCCCCTGCGTCCTCGCCCGGGAACCGCGTCAGGTCGAGCCACATGCCGCGCGTGATCGTCTCGAGCACCCGGCGCACGAGGTCGCGCTCGAGCGGCGGCGCGGCCTCGAGCGCGCGCAGACACCCGGGGAGCTCGGCCAGGAGCGCCCGCTCCGCCTCCGTCGCCCCGCCCTCGCCCGGCACCCCGGCGGCCACGGCCTGCTCCAGCTCGCGCGCCAGGGGCGCCGGGTCCCGCTCCCCTCGCACCGCGGCCGCCACCTCCTCGAGCAGGCGCAGCCGCTCGGCCCGCGGCACCACCCGCGTGTCGGCCACCGTGTCCGCCGCCCGCGCGAGCAGGTAGGCCAGCGCCACCGTGTGCCGCGTCTCGGGCGGCAGCAGCCACAGGCTCACGTAGAACGAGCGGCTGACCTGCGCCAGGATCGGCCGGAGCGGCAGCGCGTGCGGAGGAGCGGTCACGTCGCGCCGACCCTACCCGGGTCGAGCGAGGGCGGCCACACCTGTCGGCCCGCCAACTCGACGTCGCGACGGCTCCGGGGCGGACACGCCGTCCCGGGGTCGGGACCGTGAGCCCGGGAGTCCGCTCGCTCGTGGATGCGAGCGCGATCAATGGACGCCGGCGCTCAGCGACTCAGCGACCACACCAGCGCGGCGACCACGGCGGCGGGAGCAAAGAGCATGACGACCGCGGCGGTTGCCTGAACCGCCGGATGATGGACCACGCTCTCCAGTGAACCGGGTCCGCCCGCTCGAACCACCGGGCGCGCCGGCGCGTGAGCGCAACCGAGGGTGGGGCAGCCGCCGTCGGACTCGTCCCGACAGGCTGGGTGAGTGAGCGTCCCACAATCCGGGCAGGCGGTCGCGCCGGCAGCACCATCATGGCAGAAGGCGCAACGCAGGGACGGCGATGTGCGCGCACACAGCGTGGGAGGGGGCCACGCCCTGACGAGGGCACGTAGCCCCTCCGCCGG
The DNA here is from genome assembly GCA_023954375.1 of Planctomycetota bacterium. GTDB lineage: Bacteria > Planctomycetota > J058 > J058 > J058 > JAMLIC01. Next base: position 74,766 of record JAMLIC010000028.1, on the reverse strand, counting down.
ACCGTCATGCCTCGAGAGCGCGACGATCTCCAGCCACCACTCGTGCGTGCGGTCGCCAGGGAGCGGTTCGTCGGAGAGAGCGCGCAGCGCCACCTGCGCGTCCTCGTGGCCGCACAGGGCCGCGAGCCTCAGCCGATCGCGGCTCAGGTCGCCGGTCCGAGTCCGATCGAGGAGCTCCTGGGCGCGAGGAGTCACCCTCTCACCATGGCGCGGCAGGACGAGGAGCACCAGGGAGCTCCCTCACCCCTCGACCGCAGGCGGCCTCGCGACCTCCTGACGGCCGGCACCACGGGCCGCGCTCCGCGCTGAGACCCAATGTGATCCCTCCGTCGGTCCGAATGGGCCAGAGCGGCTGAGAAGACTCGTCACGGCCCGCCGATGAGCCACCGAACGTCCAGTCACGGGCGGAACGCAGCAGGAGCCTCAGGCGAAGGCGCCGAGGCAGAGGCGATGCGGCGAGGGAAGGTGGCCTCCTGGCCGCCGACCGAGCCTGAGCGATCTGGGCCTACGAAGTCGGCCCCGACGCACCGCACGCCGCCTCTCACGGGCCTCGCTTCGACGCCCATCCGCCACTCGTCACGGCCCTTCGATGAGCCACCGAACGTCCAGTCACGGGCGGAACGCAGCAGGAGCGTCAGGCGAGGGCGCCGAGGGCGAGGCGATGCGGCGCGAAGGCGAGGGAAGGCGGCCTCCTGGCCGCCGACCGAGCCTGAGCGGTCGGGGGGTCGCGCGCAGCGCGACACCCCGACGCACCGCAGCGCCCGCCATCGGCGCCCGCAGCCGCGATCACACCAGAGCAGCCGCGATTACCCAATGAGGCGGCGGACCCACTTGATGTTGTCGCCGTAGGGCGGGTAGCGGAGCTTCACGTCCATCCACGTCGACTTGTCGAGCACGCTCTTGCGGTGGCTGAACGTCTCGAAGCCCGCGCGGCCGTGATACGCGCCCATGCCGCTGTCGCCGACGCCGCCGAAGGGGAGGTCGGGGATGCTCAGGTGGGCGACCGTGTCGTTGACGCAGGCGCCGCCCGAGCTCGTCTCGGCGAGCACCTGCCGCTGGTGCGCGCGCTCGCTGGAGAAGACGTAGAGCGCGAGCGGCTTCGGGCGGGCGTTGACGAACTCGATCGCCTCGCGCAGCCCGCGCACCGTGACCACGGGGAGGATCGGGCCGAAGATCTCCTCGGTCATCACCTTCGCATCGAGCGGCGGGTCCTGGAGGATGGTCGGCGCGATGTAGCGCGCCGCCTCGTCGTGCTCGCCGCCCGCGACGACCTGCCCGCCCTGCCCGAGCATCCCGACCAGCCGGCGGTGGTGCCGCTCGTTGATGATCCGCGCGTAGTCGGGGCTGGCCTTCGGGTCCGCGCCGTAGAACCCGGCCAGCGTGGCGCGCAGGCGCTCGATGAGCCGCCCGGCGATGGCCTCGTGCGCGAGGACGTAGTCGGGGGCGACGCAGGTCTGGCCGGCGTTCCAGAACTTCCCCCAGAGGATGCGCCGCGCGGCGACGTCGAGGTCGACCTTCTGGTCGACGATGCACGGGCTCTTGCCGCCGAGCTCGAGCGTCACCGGGGTGAGGTGCTTCGCCGCCGCCTGCATGACGACGCGGCCCACCTGCGTGCTCCCGGTGAAGAAGATGTGGTCGAAGCGCTCCTCGAGGAGCGCCGTCGTCTCGGGCACGCCGCCCTCGACCACGGCCACGGCGTCCGGCGCGAGGTCGGCCAGCCACCGGGCGACGAGCGCCGACGTGTGCGGCGCCACCTCGGAGGGCTTGATCACGGCGCAGTTGCCGGCCGCGAGCGCCGCCACGAGCGGGCCGAGCGTGAGCTGCAGCGGGTAGTTCCAGGGGCCGATGACGAGCACGACGCCCAGCGGCTCGCGGATGATGGTGCTGCAGCCCGGCTGGTTCGCCAGCGGCGTCTTGACTTTCTCCGGCCGCGCCCAGGCGTGCAGGTGCGCGAGCACGTGGTCGATCTCGGCCACGAGGAAGCCGATCTCGCCGCCGTACGCCTCGAGGGCCGGCTTGCCGAGGTCGGCGCGCAGCGCGGCCATGGCCTCCGCCTCGCGCTCGCGCAGGAGCGCCTTCAGCCGCTGGAGCTGCTCCACGCGCCAGGCGAGCGGGCGCGTGCGGCCGGCGCGGAAGGTGGCGCGGAGGCGCTCGACGAGCGCCGGGATCGGCTCGGCGCGGGTGGCAGGAGCGGCCGGCCCGGCGGCGGCGGTGGTGGTCGTCATCGGGGCACCTCGGCCGCCGATTCTCCCACACCGCGGGCGCTACCGGGCCCGCGCTCCCCCGGACGCGGCGAGCGGGAGGCGCACGCCACGTCACCCCGCCCGCCGCCGGCCGCGGTCCGTCAGGCGGCCTCTGCCCGGGCCTCGCGCTCGCCCTCGTCCTCCACGGCGCGCAGCTCCTCGACGACGCGCGCCACGAGGTCCGACGCGGGGAGCGCGGCCGCCAGCTCGCGCAGGGCGCGCGACCAGCGCGCCCGGGCGGCCGCCCCGTCGAGGGCCGTGGCGGCGAGCGCCTGCACACGGACGAGGCTGAGGACCTGCTCCAGCACGTGGGCCGCGTCGAGGCCGACCGGCGCCGCGCCGCGCGGCGCCTCCGGCCCGGGCCCGCGGGCCGCGCGCGCCAGCTTGCGCAGGGCCCAGCGCGCCGGGGGGTCGAGGTCGCAGCCGGCCAGCGCCGAGGCGAGCGTCACGTGCGCGGGCTCGAGCAGCGCCGGGCGCAGGCGCGCGCGCGGCCCGCCGAGGACCTGCGCGACGAGCCGCGGCACCTCGTCCTGGAGCGAGGCGCCCCCCTCGAGCCGCGCCCGCAGCCGCTCGGCCGCGTGCCGCGGGAGGATCCCGAGCGCCACGAGGCCCGCCGCCGCGACGATCAGGCGGCGCGCGAGCGGTTCGACCCCGGTCCCGTCCGTCGCGCGAGGCCCGCGCGCGACCGACAGGGCGCCCTCGAGCGCGCGGGCCAGGGCGCGCATGGAGGGGTAGCGGGCGGCGGGCGCCTCCTCGACGCAGCGCAGGACGAGCTCGCGGGCGAGCGGCGGCAGGGCGCGCTCGCGGATCACGCGCGGGGAGGTGCCGGTGATCAGCCGGTAGAGCGTCGCGCCCAGGCCGAACACGTCGGCGCGGCCGTCGACCGCCCGGCTGTCGACCCGCTGCTCGGGCGCCATGTAGTCGAGCGTCCCGCACACGTCGGCGGCGCCCGTGAGCGAGAGGCTCTGCGGGTCGCACAGGGGGAGCGCGAGGCCGAAGTCGGTGACCTTCGGGCGGCCGTCGTCGCCGAGCAGGATGTTGCTCGGCTTCACGTCCCGGTGGATCACGCCGCGCTCGTGCGCGTAGGCGAGCGCCTCCGCCACCCCGAGCCCGAGCTCGAGGGCGCGCGGCAGCGGCAGCGGTCCCTCGCCGCGGACGAGCGTCTCGAGGTCGGGCCCGGGCACGTGCTCGAGCACGAGGGCCACCTCGTCGTGCTCCGTGCGCACGACCTGCTCGAGCCGCACGATCCCCGGGTGGTCGAGCGCCGCGATCGTGCGCGCCTCGCGCAGCAGCCGGCGCACGAGCCCGGGCGAGGCGCGCCGCAGGCGCTTCACGGCCACCGGCCGGTCGCGCGTCCGGTCGTGCGCGAGCAGGACCACGCCGCTGCCGCCGCTGCCCAGGAGCTCACGCTCCTCGTAGCGCGCCTCGAGCAGGTCGAGACCGGCCGGGGCGAGGGTGGCGTCCTCGCCCTCGGCGAGGTCGGGCGTCAGGCTGTGGTCGAGCTCGTCCGACGACGGGGTCCGGGCGTGGAGCGGGGGAGGCGTCCTCCGCTCCGGCCGCTTCCCCCGCGTCGCTCGGCGCGCCGGCTCCTTCACGGGACCTCTCGTCCCAGGGTAGAAGCCGACCCGTGGATGGTCGAGGCCTCACCCCGCCCCGGCCGCGTGACGCCGAGGAGAGGCGAGAGGTTACGGCGCGTCTTCTAGAACAGGACCGAGATGTTGAACGTGAACTCGGTCACCGTGGCGAGGTCGTCCACGAGGCCGTCGTTGCGGCCCTTCGAGAACGACTGGTTCTGGCCGTTGAAGTCGTAGAAGCGCCCCTCGTCGGTGTGCCGCGCCATGAGGACGTGCAGGCGGGCGCCGAGGCCGACGTGCAGGATGTCGAGGATCTTGTAGTCGAGCTCGACGAAGATGTTCCCCGAGAACGCCGTGTCGGAGAACTTCCCGTTGATCGAGTTGCCGCCGTTCTCGGCGCCGAAGATGTTGCTCTCGCTGTAGTTGAAGAACCACAGGCCGGCGCCGAAGCCCGCCCAGAAGGCCAGGCCGTCGATCGACAGCTCGGGGTTGAAGATCCCGAGGCTCAGGGTGTGGCTGTGGACGACGCCGCTCATCCAGCGGCTGGAGGTGCCGCCGGTCGCGTTCGCGCCCTTGACCTCCATGCGGCTCCAGGGCACGAACCCGCTGTCGAGGCGGATCCCGATGAAGCCGGGCACCTCCCAGTTGAGGCGCGCGCCGAGGACCACGTCGTGGTGGATGCGCAGCTCGTTCGAGAACAGCCACGCGCCGACCCACCCGGTGATCCGGATGCGGTTGGTCCGCGCCGTCCACCGGTCGGTCTCGGGGTGGAAGTCCTCCTGGATCGGGCGCAGATCGCTCAGGACGAGCCGCTCGTCGAGGTCCGCCCGGCCGAGCGCCGGGTCGCCCACCTGGAAGCGGTTGGCGGTCGGCTGGACCTGGCCGAACCGGCCCTCGAGCTCGCCCGCGGACGCCGCCGGAGCCTGGACCAGGAGCGCAAGGAGGCCCGCCACGAGGGCGCCGAGGCCCCGTCGCTCGAAGGACATGTGAGTTTCCCCCACCTAAAGTCGGTCTTGGCTCGCGCGCCTACCGAGGCCGCGGACCTTACCATGGGGCCCCCCCGGGGTGTCAAGCTCCCATCGGCGCGCTTAGTCCTGTATTCGCTGACGGTTCTGCGCCTCGTGGCCGTCCAGGTGTCGCCCCGCCCGCCCCCGGCGGCGCGGACGATTAGAATCCCCCCCCTCTCAGGACACGAGATCCCCCATGCTCGACGTGAACACCGTGACCGAGGACCTCGAGGGCGTCGCCGCGCGCCTGGCGACGCGCACGAAGGCCGACCTGGGCCTCGAGGCGATCCGCGACCTCAACACCCGGCGCAAGCGCCTGCAGAAGGAGCGCGACGACCTCGTCCACGAGGCCCGCGAGCTCGGGCCACAGGTGGCGCAGAAGAAGAAGGCCGGCGAGGACGCGTCGGCCCTCCTCGCGCGCACCCAGGCCATCAAGGAGCGGCAGAAGGAGCTCGAGGCCGAGGCGCGGCAGGTCGAGGCCGACCTCGAGGCGCGGCTGCTGCTCCTGCCGAACCTGCCGCACCCCGACGCCCCGGTGGGCGGCGAGGACGACTTCCGGCTCGTGCGCGAGTGGGGGGCCGAGCCGACCTTCGACTTCACGCCGAAGGACCACATCGCGCTCGTCGAGGCGCTGAAGATCGCCGAGCTGGGCGAGCGCGCCACGCGGCTGGCGAGGTCGTCCTTCGTGGTGTGGACCGGCGTGGGCGCGCGGCTCACGCGCGGGCTGATCAACTTCTTCCTCGACCTGCACACGACCGAGCACGGCTACGTCGAGGTCTCGCCGCCGTTCCTCGTCAACGCCAGGACGGCCACGGGCACCGGGCAGCTCCCCAAGTTCAAGGACGAGCTGTTCACGGTCACGGCCGACGACCTCTACCTCGTGCCGACGGCCGAGGTGCCGGTGACGAACCTCCACCAGGAGGAGATCATCCCGGGCGAGCAGCTGCCGCTGGCCTACTGCGCCTACACGCCCTGCTTCCGCCGCGAGGCGGGGGCGGCCGGCAAGATGACGAAGGGCCTCAAGCGGCTGCATCAGTTCGACAAGGTCGAGCTCGTGCGCTTCTGCCGCCCCGAGGCGTCGGACCAGGAGCACCAGCGGCTCCTCGGCCACGCCGAGGCGTGCCTTCAGCGGCTCGGCCTGCGCTACCGGGTCAAGGAGCTGGCGACGGGCGACACCGGAAACGGCGCCGCGCGCTGCTACGACCTCGAGGCGTGGGCGCCCGGGTCGAAGGAGTGGCTCGAGGTGTCGTCGGTGTCGACGTTCACCGACTACCAGGCCCGGCGGGCGAACATCCGCTTCAAGGACAAGCCCTCGGCGGAGCACCCGAAGCCGAAGACGACCTTCGTGCACACGCTCAACGGCTCGGGCCTGGCCCTGCCGCGCGTCGTCGTCGCGCTGCTCGAGACCTACCAGCGCGCCGACGGCAAGGTGACCGTCCCCGAGGCCCTGCGCGGGCACCTCGGCGGGCTCGAGGTGATCGGGTAGCGAGGGCGAACGGAGCCCGAACCGACCTGTCGGTCCCTGCTGCTACGGTGGGGGCCGATGCCGGTGTGTGAAGAGTGCTCAGCCACGTTCCCCAACCGGGTCGTCATCCGGGGGAAGGTCCGCGTCCTCTCGTCGCGCCGGTTCTGCCTCGCCTGCTCCCCTTTCGGCGCGAGAAACACCCGCGCGTCACTTCGCCCAGCGCCGCCGCATGAGTCGAAGACCTGTGCGCGCTGCAAGTGGGAGCGGCCGCTCGACGCCTTCTATCCGCGTCGCGATCGCAACGGTCACACGCCCTACTGCAAGGCCTGCTATCGCGCGATCGATTACGACCGGCAACGCCGGATCAAGGCCGCCCTCGTCGCATCAGCCGGTGGGAAGTGCACGCGCTGCGGCTACTCGCGCTGCCTCGCGGCGCTCGAGTTTCACCACCGCGACCCGCGCGAGAAGGACCCTCAGCTCTTCAGGAACAAGCACCGTCGGGCACAGATCGACGAGGCGATACGGCTCGAGCTGAGCAAATGCGACCTCGTCTGCTCGAACTGCCATCGCGAGCTTCACGATGAGATGCACCTGGCCGCGCCGGACGCACCCGCGTGATGACCCCGACTGGACTCGAACCAGTGGCCTAGAAGTTAGGAACTTCTCGCTCTATCCAACTGAGCTACGGGGCCGAACGCTGCATTATGCCCTGGTTCGCCCGGGTCTGTGAAGGGCGGATCCTGCTCGCTACCATCCCGCGCGTGACCCACCGCCACGCGCCCCTCGCCCTCGCCCTCCTCCTCCCCGCCGTCGCGCTGGCGCAGGACCCCGCCCTGCGCCCCGTCGCGCCCGAGGACCTCCCCGACTTCGCCCTGGACGACCTCGACGCCGCGTCGCTGCGCCAGGCCATCGCGGAAGAGCGCCGCCTCCTCCGCGCGCGGCCCGACGACGCCGTCTCGCTCGGCGGCGTGCCGACGACCCGCCGCGCGCTCCTGGCCACGCTCGAGCGCCTCGACGCGCTCCTCGACCTCGAGCCGGCCGCGCGCGCCGCGGCGATCACGTCGGAGTTCGCGTGCTACCGCTCGGTCGGGCACGACGGCCAGGGCACGGTGCTCTACACCGGCTACCACTCGCCCTGCTTCGACGCCTCGCGCGCCCGCAGCGACCGCCTGCGCACGCCCGTGCGCCGCCCGCCGCCCGACCTGCCGCGCGGGCCCTCGTTCACGCGCCGCCAGATCGACGGCGAGGGGGCGCTCGACGGCCAGGGCCTCGAGCTGGTGTGGATGGCCCCGCTCGACGCGTTCCTGCTCGAGGTCCAGGGCTCGGGCTCGGCGCGGCTCGAGGACGGCTCGATCGTGCGCCTGCAGTACGCGCGCGGCAACGGCCACCCTTACACCAGCCTCGGCAAGGAGCTGGTCAAGGACGGCAAGATCACGCCCGAGGAGGCCTCGATCCAGGCGATCCGCGCCTACTTCGAGCGCCACCCCGACGACCTCGACGAGTACCTGTTCCGCAACGCCAGCTACGTCTTCTTCCGCGAGACCGAGGACCCGCCGCGCGGCTGCGCGGGCGCCGCCGTGACGGCCGGCCGCTCGATCGCCACCGACAAGCGCCTGTTCCCGGCGGGCGCGCTGGCGTTCGTCGTCGTCGACCTGCCCGTGTTCGAGGGCGAGCGCGTCGTCGCCTGGCGGCCGACGGCGCGGCTCGTGGTCGATCAGGACACGGGCGGCGCGATCCGCGGCGCGGGCCGCGTCGACCTCTACATGGGCGGCGACGACGCGGCGGAGGCGGCCGCCGGCGTGCTCAAGCGCGACGGCGCCCTCTACTACCTCCTCCTACGCTGAAGGGGGCGGGCAGGCCGGGCTGCGGCCGGGGCAGCGGCGCTGATCACTGCGGCGGCGGGGGCGGCGGCTCCTCGTCCACGTACCACACCGTCACGGTGACCGGCACGTAGATCCCGAGCGTGATGAAGCTGAGCACGTAGTCGGTGAACGCCTTCGTCACGTCGACGCGCGCCACCGTGGCCGGGCGCTCGATGTCGTGGTACCCGCTCACGATCCCCCACAGCCAGCGGTCGACGCGGTGGTCCTCGCGCGGGCCGGTGTCGTGCGCCGTGTCCACGCGCACGATCCGGCAGCCGGGGAAGACCACGAGGCAGGCGACGACGAGCAGCGCCGCGATCCGGCGCACCATGGGACCTCCACCCCCATCGAGCTCCATCGTCGACATCGCGCGCGCGAACGCCACCCCGCATCGCCCAACCCCCGCTCCGCCACCGCCGTGCGCCGCCCTCGCGCGCCGCGGTACCATGGCCACGCCGCGGGACAGGCGCGTCCCGCGCGCAGGAGGGGCCTTGAAGTCGTCCGCGCCGCGCTCCGCCGGCTGGCTGTTCGCCCACAGCGCGCGCGACGCGCTCCTGGTGGCGCTGTCCGCGGTCCAGCTCGCCGTCGCCGTCGCCGGCGTCGCGCTCTGGTCCACGCTCCCCTGGCCGGCCCTCCTCGGCCTCGGCGCCGCGCTGGTCGTGCTCTACCCGCTCAACGTCAACTGCGTGTCGCACAACTTCATCCACAACCGCTTCTTCACCTGGCGCCCGCTCAACGTCGTCTTCTCCGTCTTCAACTCGCTCGCCTTCGGCCTCCCGCAGACGATCTACCACTGGCATCACATGAATCATCACCGGTGGAACAACGACGCGAAGCGGCCCGACGGCACGACGCGCGACCTGTCGTCGATCTACCGCTACAGCCGGACGGACGGCCCGGAGCACGTGCTCGCCTACTCGCTCCTGAGCTTCTTCCGCGTGAGCTTCCCGGCGCTGATCCGCAAGGCGCGGCGGCACCGCATGGGGCCGCTCCTCCTGGCCGAGGCGCTCGCGGTCGTCATGCTCGTGGGCGGCCTGGCGCTCCTCGACTGGCGCGGCCTCGTCGGCTTCTGGCTGCCGACCTGGTACCTCGGCTGGTCGCTCTCGTCGACCGAGAACTACTACGAGCACTGGGGCGCGGACCCGCGCGACCGGTACGCCAACTCGGTCTCGAGCTACGGCTTCCTCTACAACCTGCTGACGTTCAACAACGGCTACCACATGGAGCATCACTGGCGGCCGCACGTGCACTGGACGCGCGTGCCCGAGGTCACGGCGGAGTTCGGCGAGACCTTCCGCGCGCACGGCCTGCGCGTGCTCCGGGGCCCGCACATCACCGCGTTCCTCGAGCCGCCGGCCCGGGCCACCCCGTGACGGGCGCTCATCACCTGAGCGGGGAGGAGCTCGAGGAGCTCGGGGGCGCCCACGTCGTCGCGCGCTACGGGCTCGAGCCGGGCCAGGTCGCGGGCATGCTCCTGCTCGGCGGCGTGCTCTCGTTCGTCGGCCTCGGCGGCGTCCTGATGCTGCGGCAGCGCTTCGGCCTGGCGCCCTGGGCGGGCGAGCGCGCGGACGTCTCCGTCGTGGACCTGGCGACCTTCATGGTCGTCATGGGCTGCTACGCCCTCGCCTGGAGCCAGGCCGTCTGGTTCCTGACTCTCTCCTGCTGGCGGCGGCTCGGCGCCTCCCCCGCGCTGGTCGCCGGCGCGCACGGGCTCCGCGCCCACGGCACCTGGCCCTGGCCGCGGGTGCTCGCGTGGGCGGAGGTCGTGGACGTAACCGCGGCGAGCGGGCGGCTCCTCCAGGTCACGCCCACGGCCCCCCCGTCGCGCCTGGCAGGGTGGTTCGGGTCTCCCCTCCGGGTCCCCGTCGTGGACGCCGACGCCGCGGCCCTCGCCGCCGCGCTCCGCGGGCTCCGGGAGGCGGCGCTCGCCGGCGCGCCCCCGCCGCCGGGGGCGGTCGACGACCCCGTCCGGTAGGATGCGCGCCCTCATGGGCTCCCCCCTGCGCGTCCTCGCGGTGGACCTCGCGGACGCGGACGTCGCCCGCCTGAACGAGTCGCTCCGCGCGAGCGGGTTCACGCCCGACGTCCAGCGCGCGGCCGACCCGGCCGCGGCCCGCGGCGAGCTCGAGCGCGGCTGCGACCTGGTCGTCCTGTCAGGGCAGGCGCCCGCCGCGGTGCGCGATGACCTGGCCGCGGCCGCGCGCGGCCTGCGCCGCCCGGCCTACGTCCTGCGCCTCGACGACCTGCTCGACGCGGGCGAGGGCGAGGCCGCCGCCGGGGCGGCCCGGCTGTCGAGCGTCCTCGCCCGGCGCGCGCTCGGCGGCCGGACGGGGCTCGGGCGCGATGCGGGCTGGGTGTTCGACCTCCTCAACACCGGGCGGAGCGAGGTCTACGTCGTCGACGCGCAGACGCTCCGCGTGCGCTACGCCAACCACGAGGCGACGCGGAACACGGGCTTCGCGCGCGAGGCCCTCCAGGAGATGACCCTGTTCCAGCTCGCCGCCGACGCGGACGAGGCCACCTATCGCCGGCTCCTCGAGCCGGTCGTCTCCCGCGAGCGCGACGTCGTGAGCTTCGAGCGCGAGCACCGCCGCGCCGACGGCGGCCGCTACCCGGTCGAGCTGCACCTGCGCTGGTTCGAGCGCGACCGGACCGCGGTCCTGGTGGCGATCGGCCAGGACCAGTCGCGCCCGCGCGCGGCCGAGCGCTCCCTGGCGCGCGCGCAGGTGGCGCTCGAAGGCGTCCGCGACGCCGTCCTCGTCGTGTCGCCCGCGGGGGTCATCGAGGCGGCCAACGAGGCCGCCGCGCGGACCTACCGGCGCCCGGTCGAGGAGCTCGTCGGCCTGCGCGCCCAGGACCTCGCCGCGCCCGGCGAGGCGACGCGGGCGTCGCTCCAGGAGGGCGGCCAGGGCCCGCGCGGGCGGAGCGTCGTGCGGACGGTCCACCGGCGCGGCGACGGCGGCCTGTTCGAGGCCGAGGTCGTCCAGCACGCGGGCGACGGCGTGACGGCGCTGGTCGTCCGCGACGTGACGGAGGCCCGGAAGCTGGCCGCCGCGGCCGAGGACGCCGGCGAGGCGCTGCGGACGCTCCTCCAGGCGGCGCCCGACCCGGTGGTCCTCCTCGACCCCGCCGGCCGGGTGACCTCCTGGAGCCGCAGCGCGGAGCGGCTGTTCGGCTGGTCCGAGGCCGAGGTCACCGGGCAGCCGCCGCCGTTCGTCCCGCCGGAGCGGGCGGCCGAGTGGCAGACCCTGCTCGAGCTCGTGCAGGGGGGCAGCGCGCTCGGCCCGGTGCAGGTCGTGCGCCGCCGCCGCGACGGGGCGCGCGTCGACGTGCTCCTGAGCCTGTCGCCCCTGCGCGGCCGCGACCGGCGCCCGCGCGGCGCCGTGGCCGTGATGGCCGACGTGACCGACCGCACCCGCGCCGAGGTCGAGCGCGCCCACCTCACCGCGGCGCTCGACCTCGTCCCGGACGAGGTCCTCCTGGTCGAGCCCGGCAGCCTCCTCGTCCAGTTCGCCAACGAGCGGGCGGCCCGCGCGTCGGGGCTCGAGCCGCACGCCATGGTCGGGCTGAGCCTCCTCGAGCTCGAGCCGGGGGTCACGCCCGACGCCTTCGTGGCCCGCGCCGGCGCCGCCCTCCTCCCCGGCGGCGCGCCGGCGCGCTACGAGACCTCGCTCCGCGCGCCGGGCGGGGGGCTGCGCCGGCGCGAGGTCGAGCTGGCGACGGTCGAGCACGCCGGCGCCCGCGTCCACGCGCTCGTCGCCTACGAGCCGCCGCCGCCCGGGGCGGCGGCGCCCTCGCTCCTGCACGCCGCCCTGCGCGTGGCCGGCCTCGGGCTGGTGGAGGTCGACGAGGCGGGCGGCGTCGTCGACCTCGACGCGGGCGCGCGCGACCTCCTCCGCCTCGACCCCGCGGCCGCGCCGGCCACGCTCGCGGACCTGGCGCGCCTGGCCCGCGCGCCGGCCCTCGTCGAGGCGTGGGAGCGGCTCGCCCGCGCCGACGGGCGGCACGCGTGCGTGCGCGTGGCCGGCGCGGCCGACGCGCTCGAGGTGAGCGCCGTCGCGGCGCCCGGCGGCCGCCGGGCCCTCGTGCTCGCGCCGGCGGCGGACGAGCTCGGCCTGGTCGCGGCGCTGCTCGAGGGGCTGCGCCGCGCGGCCGAGGGCCTCGCCCTCGCGGAGGTCGCCCGCCCGGCCTGCGAGTGGCTCGCCCGCCACCTCCCGGCCGAGGCGGTGTGGTTCGGCGCCGAGGGGGGCGGCCTCGCCGTCGCCGGGCCCGCCGCGCTCGAGGTCGGGCCGCGGCTGGCGGCCGCCCTCGCCGACGGCCCGCCCGGCGGGCTCGAGGGCGGCCCGGGCGCGCCCATCGTGCTCCCCCTGGCGGACGCGGTCGGCGCGCGCGTGGGCTGGGCGGGCGCGTTCGTCGAGCCGGGGGGCGCCGACGCCGCCGCGCGCGCGCTCGCCGTCGCCGGCTCGAGCCTCGTGACGCTGCTCCTCGTCGCGCGCGAGCTCGAGGGGCTGCGCCTGCGCGCCCTGGCGCTCGACGCCACCGGGGCCGCCGTCGTGGTCGCCGACCCGGCCGCGCACGTCCTCTGGTCCACCCCGGGCGCGGAGCACACGCTCGCGCTGAGCCCGCCCGCCCGCGCCGCCCTCGCCCGCGGCGAGCCCGCCGAGGAGCGAGCGGAGCACGCGGGCCACCCGGTCGTCCGCCGCGTCGTCCCCGTCCGGGGGCCCGGCGGCGACGTGGCGCGCCTCGTCGCGGTGGAGCGCGAGGTCACGGCCCACGAGGCGGCCGAGGAGGCGGCGCGGCGGGCCCGGGCCCACGACCCCGTCACGGGCCTCCCCACGCGCTCCGCCCTGCCGCCCGCGCCGCCTGACGGCGCCGCGCTGGCCCTGGAGCTGGACCGCGCGTGGGAGCTCCGGGCGGCGCTCGGCGACGCGGCCGTCGACGCCGTGCTCGCCGAGGCGGCGGCGCGCCTCGGAGAGGCCCTCGGCCCCCACGGCGCGCTCGCGCGCGGGCGCGGCGACGCCATCGTGGCGCTCCTCCCTGGCGGCCCCGACCTGGGGCGCGGGCCCGCGCGCTCCCGAGGCCGTCCGGTCGCGGCCCTTCGCCGCGCCCGGCGCCGGCGGCCTCCGGGAGGTCCGCGTCTCGACGAACGGCGGCCTGGCCGACGGCGGCGGCGACGCGGCGCAGCTCGCGCTCGCGGCCGAGGCCGCGCTCGCCCGGGCCCGCGAGGTCGGCCCGGGCGCGCTGGCGCGCAGCGCCGCGCCGGCGAGCGCCGCCGCGCTCCAGCGGCTCGCCCACGAGCAGGGCTCCGCCGAGCCTGGCCGCGGGGGGCCTCGCGCCGCGCTGGACGCCGCAGCGCGGCCTCGGCCGCGGCGAGGTGGTCGCCTGGGTCGCGACGCCCGCCTGGCGCCCGGAGGGGCTCGACGAGGTGCACGGGCCGCCGCTCGTGGCCCTCGCCGGCGGCGCCGACCCGCTGACGTGGACAGCGGCGCAGGGCGCGGCGGCGCGGCGGCTCCTGGCCGCGGGGGTCGCGCCGCGCCTCGTGCTGCCCCTGCCCGGCGCGCCCGGGCTGGGGGCGGCCCTGGTCGCGGCCCTCGGCCTCGCGCCCGGCGCCCCGGTGGTGGTCGAGGTGCACCAGGCGCGGGCCCCCGAGCCGACCGACGTCGACGCCCTGCGCGCCGCCGGGCTGGAGGTGTGGGCGGCGCCCACGGCGGGGCTCGATCCGGAGGCGCTCGGGCGCCTGCCGCTCCAGGGGCTCGTCCTGCCGCCGTCCCTCGTCCGCCGCCTGGGCGACGACCCCGGCGCGCGGGCCGTCGCCGCCGCGGCCGCGGCCGTGGCCAGCGCGGGAGGGTGGCGCCTCGTCGCCGACGGCGTCGCCGCGCCGCGCCAGCGCGAGCTCCTCGCGGCGCTCGGGTGCGGCGAGGCGCGCGGCCCCCTGCTCGGGCCGCCGGTCGTCGAGGAGGACGTGCTCGCCGGCGACGGCCGCTGACCGCGGCTCGTCGCGCCGCGGCGCGGGGGCGCGGTCAGGTCCCCCGGCGGGGGGCGCCAGGCGGCCAGGCCCGCGCCACGAGGTCGCCCGGCGCCGGCGCCGGCACGAGGCGGCGCTCGTACGGGCGCAGGTCGGCGGCGGTGACCGGCGCGAGCGCGGGGACCCCGTCGCGGACGCCACAGAGGAGGCCGACGAGCCCGCCTGCGGCGTCGAGCACGGGCGAGCCCGAGTCACCCGGCCGCAGGCGCGCCCGCAGGAGCGGGGCGCGCCCGCGCGGCGTGTCCACCTGCTCGGGGAGCCCGCGGCCGACGACGTAGCGCCGCTCGGGCGCGAACCCGCTGAACCCGACGAGCCCCGCGAGCGGGCCGTCGTCGACCTCGACGCGCACGACGAGCACCGGCTCGGGGCGCGTCGGCAGGACGCCCACGATCCGCCCCGCGACGCGCCCGCCGGCGCCTCCGCGCGCCGTGGAGACCCACGCCTCGACCTCGCCCCCGGGCGGGCGCGCGCCGGCGAGGAGCACGTGGCGGACGGTGAGGACCAGGTCCGCGCCGACGACCGCCGCGCGCCCCGCCGCCCCCTCGTCCCCGCGGGTGATCGTCACCGCCTCGCCGCGGGGCGGGGGCTCGACGAGCGCCCCCCACCCGCGCGGCAGGGCCTGGCACCCGAGGCTCATCAGCAGCGCGGCCGTGACCGCGGCGACCGCGCCCAGCGCGGCCCGTCCCGCGGTCACGCGGGCTCCTCCCGCGCCGGGCGCGCCGTCAGCGCGTCGTTGACCGCGCGCCGCAGCGCCTCGAGCGACACCGGCTTCGAGAGCACGATGTCCACGCCGGGAGGGCGGTCGGCGGCGTCCATGAGCGGGCCAAAGCCCGTGAGCATGACGATCGGGAGCCCGGGGGCGGCGGCCCGGGCCTCGGCGGCCACCTGGTCGCCGCTCATGGCCGGCATGCTCCGGTCGGTCACGAGGAGGTCGAAGCGGCCGCGGCCGAGCGCGCCGAGCGCCTCGGGGCCGCTCGAGGCCAGCGTCACGGCGTGACCGTCGCGCGTGAGCGCGTCGGCCACGAGGCGGCGCGGACCCTCCTCGTCGTCGACCACGAGCACGGCGAGCGAGCGGCCGACGGGCGGGGCAGGCGGCTCCTCCGGGGCGGGCTGCCGCGCCGCCGGCAGGAGCAGCGTGACCGTCGTGCCGCGCCCCGGGGCGCTGTCGATGTCCACGTGCCCGGCGTGGCGCGAGACGATCCCCCACACCTGCGGCAGGCCCAGCCCCGTGCCGCGGTCGCCCTTGGTGGTGAAGAAGGGCTCGATGCAGCGGCGCCGGACCTCCTCCGACATCCCGCAGCCGTCGTCCTGCACCTCGAGCGCGACGTGGTCGCCGCGGTCGCGCGTGCGCAGCGTGATCGTGCCGCCGGTCGAAGGGAGGGCGTCGACCGCGTTGAGGAGCAGGTTCAGCGCGGCGTCGCGCAGCTCCTCGGGGTTGCCCGCGACCGCCTGCCGCGCCTCGAGGCGCAGCTCGACCCGCACCGCCTTGCCCAGCGCGCCGGCCTCGTCGCGCCACTTCGGCGCCGCGAGCGACCTGGCCGACGTCAGGACGGCGCCCGGGTCGACCGCCTCCTGGCGCTCCTGCTCGTCGCGCTTGCGGTAGAACTCGCGCAGCCGCGCGACCACGCCCGCCGCCCCCTGGGCCGCGGCCTTGACCAGCCCGAGGTAGCGCCGCGCCTTCTCGGGGTCGCGCCGCAGGGCGTCGCCGTCGAGCACGAGGTCGGTGAAGCCCAGGATCGGGGTGAGGTGGTTGTTGAAGTCGTGCGCGATGCCGCTGGCGAGCTGCCCGAGCGCCCGCAGGCGCTCGTCGCGCACCGCCCGGTCGCCCGCCTCCGCCAGCAGCCGGTTCGACCGCTCGAGCGCCCGCGCCGCGTCGCGGCGGCGCCAGGCGAGCCCGACCACGTTCGCCGCCGCCACCAGGAAGGGGGTGGCGCGGCGCAGCTCGAGCGGCCGCCGCGAGAGCACGGCCAGGGCGCCGGCCACGTCGGCGCCGTCGGGGACGGGGACGACCACGCCGTCGACGACGCCGAGCTCGCGCAGCGGGGCCGGCAGCGCGTCGGGCGACGTGCGCATCAGGCCGACCCCGTCCCGGGCCGCGAGCGCCCGGTCGACCACGCACCCGGGGGTGATCGGGAGGGCGATGCCGGCCGCGGGCCAGCCCTCTCCGGCGCGGACGACGAGCGCCCGCCCGTCGTCGGCCCGCTCGAGCACGGCCGTCACCTCGGCCCCGGTGAGCTCCGCCAGGGCGCGGGCGAGCGACGCCTCGAGCCCGACGTCGGCGCCCCCCACCGCCTCGACGGCCAGGCGCGAGAGCACCTCCTGCTCGCGCGCCTGCCGCTCGAGCCGCGCCTCGGCGGCGCGGATCGGGCCGAGGTCCTCGATCATCTCCACGACGAGGGCGCCCCCCTCGGCGCCGCGCCGGCGCGCGATCGACGCGGTGACCCGCCCCACGAACGGCTCGCCGCTGCGCCGCAGGTAGCGCCGCTCCAGGCGGTAGCTCTGGCGGCGGCCGCCGACGAGCTCGTGGAACGGCTCCAGGCCCGCCCCCTCCGGGGCGACGAGGCGCTCGAGCGTCAGCCCGGCCAGCTCCGCGGGCGAGTAGCCCAGCATGGCGCGCAGCGCCGCGTTCGAGTCGACGACCCGGCCGGCATCGTCGAGCACGGCGATGCCCACGGCCGCGTGCTGGAAGACGCTCCGCAGCCGGGCCTCGCTCTCGCGGAGCGACGCCGCGATCCGCTCCCGCTCGACGCGCGCGCGGGCGGCCTCGATGCCGAAGGCCATGTCGTTCGCCTGCTCGGCCAGGAGCGCCAGCTCATCGGGGTCGAACGCGTCCTCGCGGTCGGAGTAGACGGAGAGGACGCCGGCCGGCCGCCCGGCGAGCACCAGGGGCAGGCTGGCCGACGCGCGGAAGCCGCGGGCGAGCGCCGCCGCGCGCCAGGGCTCGAGGGCGGGGTCGTCGTCGCGCGTCCAGCGCGCGACCTGCACCCGCCCGGTGCGGAGCGCCGCGCCGCCCGGGCCGCGCCAGCGCGGGTCGTCCTCGGCCGCGCTCAGGCGCAGCCCGTCGACGTACCCCTGGTCGATCCCGGCCCGCGCCACCGGGCGGACCGCCCCCTCCTGGCCCTCGTCCGCCAGGCCCACCCAGGCCAGGAGGTAGCCGCCGAGGCCGACCAGGGCCCGGCACACCTCGTCCAGGAACGACGCCTCCGTGCGGGCGCGGACGAGCGCCGTGTTCGTGGCGCTGAGCACGCGCAGGGCGCGGTTCGAGCGCCGCAGGGCGGCCTCGCCGAGCTTGCGCTCCGTCAGGTCGGTGTGGGTCCCGCAGGCGCGCAGGGCGTGCCCCTGCGCGTCGCGCGCCACGACCTTGCCGCGGCCCAGGATCCACACGTCATGGCCGTCCTTGTGGCGGAGCCGGTGCTCCAGCTCGATCTGCGGCGCGCGGCCGGCGAGGTGCTCGGCGACGGCGCCCAGCGCGCGGACCACGTCGTCGGGGTGCAGGAGGCGCTCCCAGCTCCGCACGTGCGGCTCGAGCTCGCCCGGCGCGTAGCCGAGCATGCTCAGCCAGGTCCCGCTGAAGAAGGTCTCGCCCGTGACCACGTCCCAGTCCCAGAAGCCGTCGCGGCTCCCTTCGAGGACCAGCGCGAGCCGCTCCTGCTGCTGGCGCTGCGCCGCCTCCGCGCGGCGACGGGCGGTGACGTCGTCGATCACCACGACGAGGCCCGCGACCTCGCCGTCCGGGCGCCCGTCCGGGACGTAGCGCACCTCGAGCTCGCGCTCCTCGCCGGCGGAGGTCGAGAGGCGGCGGGCGAAGCGGACCTCCTCGCCCGCGAGCCCCCGCCGGAGGGCCCCCGCGACCTGGCCGTCCCAGGCGTCGCGCAGGACCTCGGCCACGCGCAGGCCGAGGAGGCCCTCGACGGGGAGGTCCAGGAGCCGGGCGTAGCGCTCGCTCGCGAAGCGGAAGCGCTCCTCGGTGTCCACGTAGGCCAGCGCCAGCGGCGCCGCGTCGGCGACCCGGCGGACGAGGGCCGCCTCCCGCCGGGCCGCGTCGAGCTCGCCGCGCAGCGCCGTGACGTCGATCGACACCCCGACCAGGCGCGCCAGCGCGCCCCCCGCGTCGCGGAGGCAGCGCCCGTGGAGCGCCACGCGCCCGGCCGGGCGCCCGTCGCGCGCCTGGACGGTGATCTCGGCGTGGAACGGCTCGGGCGCGCCGCGCGCGCCGAGCAGGGCCGTCTGGGCCGCGCGGATGCGCTCGCGGTCGGCGGGCTCGAGCAGCCCGAGCAGGTCGCGCACCGCGTACGAGGGCGCCGGGGCGACGCCCAGCATCTCGGCGTGCCGCGGCGAGGCCACGGCCGTGTCGGTCCGCAGGTCCCAGTCCCACGTGCCCATGTCGGCCGCCTCGAGCGCCAGGCGCAGCCGCTCCTCGCTCTCGACGAGCGCCCGCTCCGCGGCCTTCTCGGCGGTCACGTCGGTGAAGGAGAGCACGATCTCCCCGCGCCCCGCCGGGCCGGGGAGGATCGTCGTGGTCCCGAGGAGCCAGCCGCGCGTGTCGTCGCCGCGCATCACGCCCACGAGCGCCCGGACGGGGGCCCCCGTGCGCTGCACCCGGTAGGAGGGGAACTCGTCGAGCGGCAGCGGGCTGCCGTCCGGGCGCAGGAACGCCCAGCGCGGGTCGGCGGGCGTCAGCCCGACGAGCGCCTCGCGGGGGACGCGGAGCATGTCGCAGGCGGCCGCGTTGGCCTCGACCACGCGGTGCTCCCCGTCGAGCACGATGACCCCCGCGCCGAGGCCCTCGAGGAGCGCCCGGTGGCGCGCGTCGCGCTCGGCGAGCGCCTGGTCGGCGCGGCCGCGCCCGACCTCGCTGCTGCCGAGGGCCGCCTCGAGCTCTGCCACCCGCGCCCGGAGGGCGGCGACCTCGTCCACGGCGCAGTCGGTCACAGGAGCCTCGTCTTCCCGGCCGGGGCCGCGCGCGCGGGGGCCTCGTCGAGCTTGAGCCGCAGGAGGAGGTCGCCCGGGCTGTCGGCGTGGCTGGCGGCGACGGCGGCGGTGACCTGGCCCCGCTGCACGAGCGCGCGCAGGGCCTCGTCGAACGCCTGCATGCCGTCGCCGCCGGCGCGCAGGGCCGCCCGCAGCCCGTCGGCGTCGCCCGCGCGGACGTGCTCGCGCACGCGCCCGGTCGGCAGGAGGACCTCGACCGCCGCCGCCCGGCCGTGGCCGTCGGCGCGCGGGACGAGCCGCTGGCCGACGACCGCCACGAGCGAGAGCGAGAGCGACAGGAGCGCCTGGGCGTGCAGCTCCGGCGGGAACAGGTGCACCAGGCGCTCGACGGCCTGCACGGTGTTCGTGGCGTGGAGCGTGGCGAGGACCAGGTGGCCCGTCTCGGCGAAGCGCAGGGCCGCCTCGGCCGTCTCGCGGTCGCGCACCTCGCCGATCAGGAGCACGTCCGGCGCCTGGCGGAGCGCCCCGCGCAGGGCGTCGTGGAAGCTGAGCGTGTCGACGCCGACCTCGCGCTGCGACACGAGCGAGCGCCCGTGGGGGTGCACGAACTCGAGCGGGTCCTCGATCGTGATGATGTGCCCCGGCACCGCCGCGCTGCGCCGCCGGACGAGGGCGGCGAGCGTGCTCGACTTCCCGCTGCCGGCCGCCCCGGTGACGAGGACGACGCCGCGCCGCTCGAGGGCCACGTCGCCCAGCGCGGCCGGCAGCCCGAGCTCCTCGAGCGTCGGCACGTCGGCCCGGATGCGGCGGGCGACGAGGCCGGGCTGGCCCCGCTGGCGGTAGAGGTTGATGCGGAACCGGCCGGCGCCCGGCACCTCGCGCGCGAGGTCGAGCTCGGGCCGGCGGGCGAACGCCGCCGCGCGCTCGCCCTGGAGCAGGGGCGAGAGCAGGCGCTCGACGTCGGCGCCCGAGAGCGGGCGCTCCCCGGCCGCGACGAGCCGGTCGTCCACCGCGAGCGTCGGCGGCGCGCCGACGAGCAGGTAGAGGTCGCGGGCGCCGGCCGGCCCCATGCGCGCCAGGAGCTCGTCGAGCGTCGCGGTCACGTGTAGCGGTACCTCGGGCTGCGCGCCTCGCCGGGCCGCCCGGGGGCGACGGTCCGCGGGGCGCCGTTGGCCAGGGGCTGCCCGCGCGGGCCGCCCTCGCGCGCGAGGCCGATCGCGTCGAGCTCGGCGGTCGAGACGTCCTTGTCGACCTTGCCGTCGAGGACCAGCCGCGAGAGCGCCTGCTCGAGGCTCTGCATGCCGTGCTGCGCGCCCGTCTGGATGGCCGAGAGCAGCTCGTGGGTCTTGCCCTCGCGGATCATGGCGCGCACGGCCAGCGTGGCCACCAGGACCTCGAACGCGGCCACGCGGCCGCCGCCGCGGCGCGGCAGGAGGAGCTGCGCGATCACCGCCTGGAGCGACTCGGCGAGCGACGCGCGGGCCTGCCCCTGCTCGTCGGCCGGGAAGACGCCGAGGACGCGCTCGACGGTCTTGGGGGCGCTCGAGGTGTGGAGCGTGCCCAGGACGAGGTGGCCCGTCTCGGCGGCCTTGAGCGCCAGCGAGACCGTCTCGTGGTCGCGCAGCTCGCCGACCATGATCACGTCGGGGGCCTCGCGCAGCGCGCTGCGCAGGGCCGCGGCGAAGCTCTTCGTGTGCGCCCCGACGGCGCGCTGGTTGATGATCGAGAGCTTCGGCGCGTGCAGGAACTCGATCGGGTCCTCGATCGTGAGGATGTGCGCGCGCCGCGTCTGGTTGATGAGGTCGACGATCGCGGCCAGCGTCGTCGACTTGCCGCTGCCCGTCGGGCCGGTCACGAGCACGAGCCCGCGCTTCAGCTCGGCGATCCGCCGGACGATCGGCGGCAGGCCCAGCGCGTCGGCGGCGGGCACGGTCGTCGGGACGACGCGGAAGACCGCCCCGAGCCCGTGCTCCTGGAAGAAGACGTTGGCCCGGAAGCGGGCGTCGGGGCCGAGCGCCATGCCGAGGTCGAGCTCGCGCTCGAGCTCGAGGCGCTTGCGCTGCTCCTCGGTGAGGAGGCCGTAGACGAGGGCGCGGACCTGCTCGGCGCCCATGGGCGGGGCGTCGCGCCCGTCCGCCCCGGAGACGCGGCGCATCTCGCCGCGGACCCGCACCGCGGCCGGCGCGCCGGCGGCGACGACGAGGTCCGAGCCGCCGGCCTCCTTCGTGAACAGGAGCAGCTCGGTCAGGTCCACGCGCGCGCCCCCCGCGCCGCGAGGCGCAGCTCCGCAGGGCCGGCGCGCCGCTCGAGCGCCTCGCGCAGGGCGGGCGACGGCTCGAGCGGGTCGCCCGGGGGCGTGACGAGCCCGGCGAGGACGCGCGCCAGTAGGGCCGGGCGGTCGACCCGCTCGGCGAGGAGGATCAGGCCCTCCACGGCGTCGGGCGCCTCGAGCGTGGCGACGACCAGGGCGGCCCTGGCCGCGCGCGCCAGGGCGCGGACGGCCGGGCCGTCGGGGTGCTCGGCCTCGGCCACGAGCACGTCGGGCCGGTGGCGCAGGACGTCCTCCGTCCAGCGCGCGCGGTCGAGGTCGAGGCGGCGGTCGAGGTGCTGGAAGAGCGGCTCGGGCGCGTGCGGCTCCTGCACGAGGCACACGACGGCCCGGGCCAGCGGGTCCCCCGCCGCGGCCAGCGCGGCCGCGAGCGCGCGGGCGTCGGCGGCCGCCGGCGCGGCGACGAGGACGAGGCCGCGCCGGCGCTCGCCCAGGCGCCGCAGGCGCTCGAGCCGCTCGGGCGGGAGGTCGAGCGCGTCGAGCGCGGGCGGCGGGCCGTCGCGCAGGAGCCGCACGAGCACCGACGCGCCGCTGCGCGCGGGCAGCACGGAGACCTCGAGCAGCGCGTCGCGCCGGGCGAGGCGCGCCGGGACGACGCCCACGAGCGGGCGGTCGGGCTCGCGCGCCCCCGGCTCGCCCAGGAGCGTGCGGGCGCGGGCGAGGATCGCGGGCTGGAGGCCGGCGGGCTCCCGGGCGCACAGGACGAGCTGGTCGCCCAGGCGCGCGCGGACGACCAGCTCGCCGCCGATCACGTCGAAGCGGACCGCCTCCGCGCGGGCGTCGACGGCGCGGGCGAGCTGGCCGTAGAACAGCCCGAGCGCGGCCGAGTCCGGGGCGGCCGGGGCGGGCGGCGCCGGCGCGCCGCGCCCGAGGAGCTCGCCGAGGATGCGGCGCACGCGGTGGCGCCCGGCGAGGACCGGGCGCACGGGGCGGCCGGCCGCGCGCGCGAGGTCGTCCAGCAGCGCGGCGGCGGGGGCCTCGGGGAGGGCGACGACCAGCTCGTCGCCGTCGCGGGCGAGCGGCAGGGCGTCGTGGCGGCGGAGCAGCTCGGCGGGCAGGGCCTCCAGCAGGCGCCGGTCGCACGAGCGCGCGTACGGGAACACGGCCGGGAGGCCCGCCTCGGCGGCGCGCAGGCCGACGACCTGGTCCTCGGTCAGCAGGTTGAGCTGGACCAGGGCGTCGTCGAGCGTCACGCCCTGCTCGTGATGCGCCCGCTCGGCCGCGGCGAGCTCGTCCTCGGTCACGAGCCCCGCGGCGACGGCCCGCGCGCCCACGCTCACCGCGCACCGCCCGCGCGCGCCGCCGCGGCCTCGATCGCCGCGCGCAGCTCGGCGCGGGTGAAGGGCTTGGCCAGGAAGCCGTCGGCCCCGAGCGCCGGGCCGATCGCGGCGTGGTCGGCGGGCGGCTCGCCGCTGACGAGGAGCACCGGGACGTCGCGCGTCGCCGGGCGCGCGCGCAGGTGCAGGAGCACGGCGTAGCCGTCGCGCCGGGGCAGGAGGAGGTCGAGCAGGACCATGTCGAACGCCCCCGCGTCCGCGAGCTCGCACGCCTCCACGCCGTCGCTCGCCGTCGTGACCTGGGCGCCGTCGGGCTCGAGCCACGCCGCGAGCAGCTCGCGGAAGGAAGGGTCGTCGTCGGCGACGAGCACGCGGTTGGGCTTCGGGCCGGTCATGGGGCGCCTCCGGTGGCCCGTGGCGCAAGGCCTA
This sequence comes from Planctomycetota bacterium, assembly GCA_023954375.1. Classification (GTDB taxonomy): domain Bacteria; phylum Planctomycetota; class J058; order J058; family J058; genus JAMLIC01. Next base: position 51,623 of record JAMLIC010000028.1, on the reverse strand, counting down.
CGCCAAGGGGGAGGCTCCTCGTCAGTCTGGACTTACGGCGGCGACGCCGGGCGGCGTCGAGATCCTCGACAGGGCGCGTCGCGCCTTCGAACGCCTCCGCGTGGCGACGCGCGAGCCGCGCCGCCGCGCTTGCCGCGCGCCCGCCCCGCCGGCATGGTGCTGGCTTCCGGGGGCGGTGCCTTGTCCGACGCCGCGCGGCAGCGAGGGATCGACGACAGCGAGATCGCGTGGATCTCCGGCGTCCAGCGCCGCGTGGAGCCATCCGGCTCCGGACGGGTCGACCGCCCCGAGCCCGCCCCGCCCGCGCGCGTCGATCGGGGGCGGCTCCTCCCGTTCGACATCTTCCTCAACCGGGGCCACGGCGCCCTGCGGCTCTTCGCCGCCGGCCCGTTCGACGAGCTGGCGTTCTTCCAGCGGCGCGACGTGGGCGAGCGCCACGACCTCGAGTACCTCACCGCCCTCGACCCCCGGAGCGCGGGCAAGGAGCGCTACCAGCCCTACGGGGTCTTCCGCCTGCGCCCGCACGGGGCGCGCCGCCTGCCGAGCCTCGCCGTGGCGGTCGACTTCTGGCGGGCGCTCCGCGCCCACGGGCTGCGGGCCGTGCCCGGCGCGAAGGTCGCGATCCGGCAGCGCTTCACCGTGTTCTGCCCGCACCGGAGCCCCGAGGGCGGGCGCAACCGGGTCGACGTCGCGGCCTGCCGCGGCGTGTTCGAGCGCGAGGGGCAGCGGCCCCTGCCGCACGCGGAGCTCGTCGACCTCGTCCGCGGGCTCGAGCCCGAGTACAGGATCGCGTGGCTGGAGGGGGCCATGGCCCGTCCTCGGCCCGGCGAGGTCCTCCAGCGCTACTACCTCGACGCGAGCCTCCGGACCTTCCTCGTCCGCGACCACTGGCAGTCGGGCCGCACCCTCTACACGCTCGAGCCCACGCCGGGCGATGCGCGCGGGCTGATCATCTACGCGGACGCCCCGCCGCGGCCCTGACCGGAGGCCGGGGACGGATCGGCTCGGTCCACCCCCGGACGCGAGACGAACGCGGCCCGCTCACGGCGTGAGTTATGGCGGCACGTCCGCTGCTACGTGGGGCGACGGGAGAGGAGTGAGGCCATGAGGGAGTCGACGTCGTCGCTCGTCTGGACCGTGGTGGCGAGCCTGTGCCTGGCCGCGCCGGCGGGGGCGCAGGAGGCGCTGAGCCGGCGCGAGCGCGCCTGGGTGCAGCACCTCGAGCAGCGCTTCGGCGCCGTGACCGTCGCCGAGCGCTCGACCCTCGAGGGGGACGCGCGCACCCAGGCCACGGGGCTGCTCGTCCAGGCCGGGAGCACGTCGATCGGCCGCTACAAGTTCACCTCCGCCGAGCAGGCGCAGCAGGAGGTCGTGAACCTCCTCGAGGACCCTCACGGCGCCCGGCGTCGCGTCGTCGGCGAGGTGCGCGGCGACCAGATCGTCGTCCTCGAGGGCCCGGTCGCCCGTGACCCGGCGCGGGCGCGCGAGGCGCTCGACGCCGCCTGGGAGGGGCTGCCGGCCCCCGGGCAGACCGACGCGACCTTCGCCCTGCTGGGTCCGAACGACGTCGCGCTCACGACGCGGCTGAAGAGCGGCCCGCTCCGTCAGCTCGTCGACGAGGTCCTCGCCGAGACGCGGGCCCTGCAGGGCCAGCCCGGGGTGCGCTTCGCCGCGCCGAACGCCGCGACCGTCTCGCTGACGAGCGGCTTCGAGGCGGGCTTCCACGCCAACGACGAGGGGGCCTCGCTCTGGACGGCCATGGGCGCCGACCGCGCGCGGGCCGCCCAGGCCTTCGTCGAGCAGTTCGCCCCCTCGCCCACCCCGGGCGTCCGCGGGGTGCTCTCGCGGCTGTTCGGCGGCTGACCGCGCGCGGTTGCGCCCGGGGCAGCGCCGGCGCTACCATCGGTCGATGCCCTGGGAGCACTGCGGCCAGTCCGTCGCCGACGACATCGGCTGCCCCACCTGCGGCCTGACCAAGGCGCAGTGGTCGGTGAAGTTCGACGCCACGCGCACGTTCCGCCTCAGCCGCCGCCCCGCCGCCATGCTGAACGTGGAGCTCGTCGACGTCGACGGGGAGCCGGTGCACCACGAGGGCCTCCGGGCCGTGCTCCCCGACGGGCAGGAGGTGGTCACCGCCACGGACCTCGCGGGGCGCGCGGTCGTGAGCTGCGCGGCGGGCCAGTACACGGTCGAGTTCCCGAAGGTCGACCCGCCGCAGCTCGTCGCGCCCGACGCCGCGGAGCCCGACCCCGCCGGCGGGTTCCGCTGCCCGACCGGGCGCAAGCAGCGCTTCGAGCTGACGGGGACGTTCCTCGACTACGACGTCGAGGCCGAGGGCGAGTGGATGGACGTGGTCGGGGTGCCCTACGTGGTGCGCGCGCCCGACGGCGCGCGCGAGGGGGTCCTCGACGAGACCCGGCGCGTGCGCGTGCTCTGCCCGCCCGCCTGGGTCGACGAGCGGAGCGTCGAGCTCGAGCTGTTCCTCGACGGCGCCGGGCCCGGCGCCGAGTTCGAGGTGCAGGCGGAGGACGGCTGCGTGGAGGTGGTCGGGCTGCCCTACACGCTCACGCTGCCGGACGGGAGCGCGCGCGAGGGCGTGCTCGACGCCACCCGGCGCGTGCGCGCGCCGGTCGCCGGACCGGTGCGGCTCGAGCTGCACCTCGACCGGCGCTGAGCTCGAGCGGCGCGCGCCCCCCGACCTCAGGGATGCTCGTCGCCGTCGGCGCGCAGGTAGGAGGGCGGCAGGGCGTTGATCTCCACCCACTCCGAGCCCCCGTCGGCGCTGTAGACGCCGACGATGCAGCGCGTGACGTTCGTGACGTTGACCTCGCCGTGCGCCTGCATCAGGCAGCGCAGCGTGACCTTGGGGTCCTTCGGGATGTGGACGTGCCCCCAGAAGCACGACTCAATGCGCCAGCCGAGGCGCACCGCGAGCTCGCTGATGTTCCGGTCGATCTTTCCGGTGGGCACGAGCTGCCGGTCCTTGTAGGCCGCGAGCGCCTCCTCGCGGGTCGTGTCGATCATCGACCTCGGCACGAGCTTGCCCGTGCGGATGTCGACGACGTACCGCTCCGGCTCGCGCTGCCGGAGGAGCTCCTGCTTGCGCCGCCGGTCCGCGGCGTCGGGCGGGACGAGGAAGTAGCCGGCCTCCTTCCAGGTCTCGACCAGCCGCTCGCGGGAGATCAGCCGCCCGCACTCGAGGAGGTTCGCCATGGCCACCTCGAACACCTCGTCGTCGACGTCCGGGTAGTCGTAGTCGAACCCGACGCGCGGCCGGTCCATGTAGAGCGAGCGGAAGCAGCCGTCGAGCGCCTGCGGCGTGCCGTTGCTCTCCCGCACGAAGCGCATGTACACGAGCTTGCGGATGTCGTCCCACAGCTGCTTCCGCAGCCGGTACTCGTACAGGCGGCGCTTCTCCTCCCACTCGCGCGCGAAGCCGTCCCAGAGCTCGAGGCGCACCTCGCGCTCGACGACCCCGGCCTCGATCCCCTCGTCGCGGCGCAGCCGGCGCAGGGTCTCGGCCACCCTGCGCGCCTCGTCCTGGGCGAGGTACTCCTTGAACGAGCGTCGCTTGTACCACCAGCCCAGGGCCTCGCCCCGCTGGCGCGGCGACTCGGCCGCCGACAGGGTCGGCGGGTCGTCGGGCACGTCGTCGTCTTCGAAGCAGGCGTCGAGCTTCAGCGCGGCGAGCAGGCCCGCGAGCACCTCGCGGTAGAAGTCCTCGGCGTACTTGCGCTGCTTGTTGGCGTTGACGAGGTCGGCCCACTCGATGCCGCCCTTGACCGTGCCGTAGATGGTCCCGGCGGCCACGACCACGAGGCCGATGTTGAGCCCGACGGTCACGAGCCCCTCGAAGCCCAGCGTCTCGAGGGCCAACCGCCCGATCTCCTCCCAGGCCGGCGCGCCCTCGATGCCGACGGCGCCGAACACGGAGACGTCGACCAGGTCGAACGGGAGGGCGGACCACTCGCTCTTCGAGAGCTTGTCCCACACGGGCGACTCGGCGCCGATCTTCAGGCTGACCGTGGCGACGGACCGGTCCCACTTGCCCTTCTTCTTCGAGAGCTTCACGCCGCTGAGCGACAGCTCGCCCTTGGGGATGAGCTTGAACTTCCGCCCGCAGAACTCGCAGTCCACCGGCTTGCAGGTGATCTCGTACTTGAGCTCGGCGATGCTGATCTCGCCCTTGAGCGGGTTCCACTTGACGCCGCCCTTGACCTCGGCCTTCTTCACGTGGTCGACGACCCACCTGGGCGTCCCCCGCGGGAGCCCCACGGCCCTGGAGAGCTCGACGGCGATCTCGTTCTTCGCGCCGAACTTGGCCTTCACCGTGGCCGACGTCTCCCCCTTGGTCCCGAGCACGACCGCCTTGCCCTTGATCCCGCCGCCCGCCTTGACCTTCGCCGTGACGTACTTGAACAGCTTGAACTTGCTCGACTCCCACTCGTCCGAGAACTCGAACGGCACGATGAACCGCGCCCCGGCCCCCTCCACGACGGCGCGGCCGATCGGCTTGCCGTCCGCCAGGAGCGTGTAGGCGTCCTTGCCGTCGGGGAGCGTGCGGTCGTCCCACGGGTCGACCGTGACCCAGCCGAACGGCTGGTGGCTCGGGGCGCGGCGGACCTCGCCCACGCCCGGCGAGATGCTCAGCGCGCGCCAGGGGCCGTCGGCGCGGAAGAAGAGCTCGACCTTCTGCCCCTTCTCGATCCCCGTGACCTTGGCGGCCGGCGGCTTCTCGTCCCCGAGCCGGCGCACGAGGAGCTCCCCCGTGACGGGCGGCGCCGGGGGCGGAGCCGGGCGCTCGACGGTCTGGAGGGCGCTGTCGGCGATGCCGCCCTGGTCCCACACCTCGAGCGTGAAGTTGCTCCGCGGCTCCGCCGGCCAGGGCGCCCGCGCCTGGCCCTCGGCGCCGGTCTGGTGCTTCGAGCCGAGCGGCAGGAGGACGGCCTCCGTGTACTCGCCGACGATCGACCAGCGGAAGCCCACGTGGTCGTCCTGCGGCTGCGCCTCGAAGCGCGCGATCCGCGGCCGCACGCGCCGGGCCAGCACGTTCACGGTGATCACGAGCGTGCGCTTCTGCGCGCCCTTGTAGGCCTCGAGGCAGTACTGCCGCTCGCCGGCCGTCGTGACCTTCTCGACGAAGATCCGCTGCGCCGGCGCGGGGTCGAAGAGCGGCGTCCAGGGGCCGCCCTGCTTCCAGAGGACGACCACCCGGTCCGGGTCGCCCTCCACGCGCCAGGCCACCTCCAGCTCGGCCCCCTCCAAGATCTCGAGCGGCTCGTCCGCGTCCTCGCGGGCGGGGAAGTTCGTCCCGTGCCAGCGCACCGCCAGCCGCGCGGTGAGCGCCTGCACCTCGACCACCACGTCCGCGAGCTCGAGCGCCGCGCCCGCGGCGGCCTCGAGGGTGAAGGTCGTCCCTTCGGCGCCGATGGCGACCTCGCGCTCCCCCTCGCCGGCCAGGCCGGTGGCCACCACGACCCGCTGGGCGCCGTCGCGCTTGACGAGGGTCACCTCGGTCGCGCCGGTGACGCGCCAGGCGAGGACGACCTGCTCCTCGGCGCCCACGGTCACGTGCGCGGCCAGGTCGCCGCCCGCGGCGGGGCGGCCGAGGAACGACTCGATCTTCAGGGGGCCGGGCAGCGGCGCCGGCCCCTGCTTGCACGCGCACTGCGCGGCGAGGCGCCGGTAGACCGCGCACGTGAACGTGGCCGTCTCCGCGGTCGCGTGATTCGCCGGCAGCGGGCGCACGCTGGCCCGGCAGGGCGCGAGGTCGCCCACCTTGCAGGGGAGGGCGCGGGGGGCGCGCGCGCGGTCGTAGACCATGGCGACGACGCGGCGGGAGCGCTCGTCCGCGCCGTCGCCCACGGGGTTGAGCTCGCTGCACCCCATGTAGCGCTTGCCCCCGCCGAAGTCGCGCAGGCGCGCGGCCGGGACGGCCTCGGGCACGGCCGCCTGCATGTACGCCTGGATGAGCGCCTTGCGCGAGGGGCGCTCCCCGCCGACGGTCGTGACCATCTGCTTGCTGACGGCGTCGCCCCAGCCCTCGTCGGCCCAGAGCTGCTCCCAGGCGGCCACGTCGTGCGTGAGCACGGCCGCCGCGGCGCGCGCGCGGCGCTCGCTGAGCTTCTTGTTGTAGGCCTCGTCGCCGACCGTGTCGGTGTGCCCGTAGAGCATGACCTCGCGGTCCGCCTGCTCGTCGAGGAGCGCCTTGACCTCGCCCAGCGTGGGGAAGGCGTCGGGGCGCACGAAGGAGCGGTCGAACTCGAAGTGGATGCCGCCGAGCTCCCGGCACGTCCAGCCCGGCCGCGGGTCGGGGCCGCACACCACGCAGCGGTAGCGGCCCTTCGCGTAGACGTCGCACGCGCCCGCGTCGCAGGCCTCGCCGCCGGCGTGGCAGCCCAGGCGCGGCGCGTCGGCCGGGCGGAAGAAGAGGACGTCGACGCGCTCGTCGGCCATCGTCGTGTGGTCCTGGAGCTGCACCGCCGCGGCGGGCCAGCTCCCGCCGCAGCCGACGGCGCGCGCCTCGAGGAACGTGAGCCGCTGGCCGCGCGCCGCCACGTCGCTCGCCGTCGCGCCGACGAGCCCGGCGAGGCCCTCCTGGTAGCAGGCGAGCAGGGCGCGCCAGTCCGCGTCCTGCGGGGCGTCGGGGTCGCCGCCGGCGACGCCCGCCGCCTTGCGGAACCCGCTCAGCGCCGCGCGGGTGTTCTTGCCCACGACCCCGTCGACCCCCTGCGGGTCGCAGGCGATCCCGATCGCGCGGGCCGCCCAGGCGAGCAGCGCCTGCCACTCCTTGACCCCCGCCTGCCCCGCGAGGGCCGCCGCGAAGGCGTCCGCGTCGCCCGCGAGCAGCGCGGCCACGACCTGCGCCCGCGCCTGCGCCCGGGCGCCGTGCCCGATCACCACCACGACGTCGTCCGGCCGGGCGGCGGCGTGGTCCAGCGCCGCGGCCAGGGCGCCGAGCGCCTCCGCCGGCTGCGGGAGCAGCCCGCCGTCGAGGTAGGTCGCCGCCGTCGCCTCGACCTCGTACACGTGCACGGGCCGCACCGGACGGCGAAGCTTGATCAGCGTCCGGCGCGTCTCGGCGACGACGCTCACGCTCCGCGGCGGCTGCTCGACCTCGACCTCGACGACGCGTGGCTCCACGACCATCCCCCTGACCGCGCGCGCCGTCCGTCGAGCGGTGAACCCGCCCCCGGACGCCCCCCGCGCGCGCTGCCGGTCAGCAGCGTAGTCGCCCGGTCGAGGCAGAGCGAGCCTCGCCCGTCCGCGTCGGGCCGGCGAGCGCCCGACGCACACCCGCTTCACGCCCGGGCCGCCGCGCCGCCTCGTGCGGGTGGGTGCTACAGTCAAAGCGGCGAAGGCGCGGGGAGGACTCCATGCCGCTGCACGACTGGACCCGGGTCTCCGCCAACGTGTTCCACTCGTTTCACGTCGGCTGGCTGTGGACCATCACGCGCGCCCTGAACGGCGGCCTCCTCCCCGCCGGTTACCAGGCGCGCGCGGAGGAGTATCTCGGCCCGTTCCAATCGGACGTGCTCACGCTGGAGACCGCGTCCGGCGGCGGTGAGCCCGCGCGGGGGGGGGCTCCGGGCGCGGCCCCGGTGCCCACGGTCGTGCTCGCGCCGCCGCGCTTCGAGACCTGGCGCGAGCGCAGGGTGGCTGTGTTCTCAGCCCGCGACGAGCGTCGCGTCGCCGTGGTCGAGGTGGTCTCCCCGGGCAACAAGGACAGCCAGCAGCGCGCGCAGTTCTTCCGCGGCAAGCTCCTCGAGTGCCTGGGGGCCGGGCTGCACCTGCTGGTGATCGACGTGCTCCCCGCGACCGGCGTCGCCCCGGGCTTCGCCGCCGAGGTGGCGCGCGACCTGGGCGACACCAGCGGCAAGGTCGGACCCGGCGGCCAAGCGGTGACGAGCTTCGAACGCCGCTCCGACCCGCTCGCCGTCCGCATCTACCACGCCGCGCTGCACGAGGGGCAGCCGCTCCCCGCGGCGCCGCTGTTCCTGCTCGGCGACGCCCGCGTCGACCTGCCGCTCGAGGCGACCTACCTCGAGGCGTTCGAGGGGCTCGGCCGTGGGGATCGCGACGCGCTGGTGGGGCGGCCGCCCGTGTGAGGGCGGTCGAGCTCACGACCAGGAGGTCTCCTCCTGGACCCCCAGCTCGCGCATCTTGTTGAACAGCGTCTTCCGGCTCACCCCCAGCAGCTGCGCCGCGTTCGTGCGCGAGCCGCCGGCGGCGGCGAGCGCCGCGACGATCGCGCCCCGCGTGGCCTCGCGCACGACCTCGTCGAGCGGGCGCACTGCGGCGCCGCTCGCCGGCCCCGCCGACCGCGGCGCCGTCACGGCCGGCACCGCGCCCGACGACGCGTGCCCGCGGCGGCGGCGCAGCTCCGCCAGGCCGGCGACGGGGCCCAGGAGGACGAGGCGCTTGGCGGCGTTCTCGAGCTCGCGGATGTTCCCCGGCCAGTCGAGGGCGAGGAGCTCCCGCAGCGTCGCGTCGTCGATCGCGGGCGCCGGCCGCTCGTAGGCGGCGGCGTGCAGGCGCAGGAAGTGGTCGAGGAGCTCGGGGAGGTCGGCCTTGCGCTCGCGCAGGGGCGGGACCTCGATGCGCACGACGTCGAGGCGGTAGAGCAGGTCCTGGCGGAAGGCGCCGCGGTCGACCTCCTGCTCGAGGTCGCGGTTGGTGGCCGCGATCACGCGCAGGTCGACCGGCTGGTCCTTCGTGTCGCCGACGCGGCGCACGCGCCGCTCCTGCAGGACGCGCAGGAGCTTCGCCTGCGAGACGGGCGCGAGCTCGCCCACCTCGTCGAGGAACAGCGTCCCCTGGTGCGCGAGCTCGACGAGCCCCGGCCGGTCGGCGCTGGCGCCGGTGAAGGCGCCCTTGCGATGCCCGAACAGCTCGGCCTCGAAGAGCGTGTCCGGCACGGCCGCGCAGTTGACGACGACGAGCCGCCCCCGGTGCCGGCCGCTGGCCTCGTGCAGGGCGCGCGCGACGAGCTCCTTGCCGGTGCCGCTCTCGCCGACGATGAGCACCGAGGCGTCGGAGGTCGCGACGAGCTCGAGGCGCGCGCGCAGGTCGCGCACCTCCTGGCTGTGGCCGATGATCGCCTCGCCCGCCGGCGCGGCCAGCCGCCGGCCGACGACCCCCGGCGGCGCCTGCGCCACGGCCGGGCCGGCGCGGCCCGCCTGGTCGAGGAGGGCCACGCTCCTGGCCGCCTTGTCGACGAGGTCGAGCAGGGCGTCGGGGTCGACGGGCTTGACCATGAAGTCATAGGCGCCGGCGCGCATGGCCTCGCGCGCGCGCTCGAGCGTGCCGACCGCCGTGAGCACGACCACGCGGCCGGCGCGGCCGTGGTCGCGCACCGCCTCGAGGAAGCGGCCGCCGTCGAGGCCCGGGAGCGTCCAGTCGAGGAGCGTCAGGTCGAACGCCTCGCGCTCGAGCGTCGCCAGCCCCTCCTCCGCCGAGCCGACCTGCACGAGCGCCACGGGCTGCGCCGCGCCGCCGAGCAGGTCCTTCACCATGAGCCGCGTGTTGCGCTCGTCCTCCACGTGCAGCATGCGCAGGCCGCTCACGCCTCACCCCCCGCGCCGACCTCCGCCCCGACCTCCGCGACCGTGGCCCGCACCGCCGACGCCGTGGCCCCCGGTCCGGCGTCGGCCGCGCGCGCGCCGGCACGCGCAGGGCGGCGCGCGCCCGGCCCGGGCGCGCCGGCGCGCGCCGCGCCGCCGCCCAGCGCCCGCGCCCCGCCGCGCGCGATCACGAGCCCGAGGCCGGTGCCCCCCTGCTTGTGGCTCGCGAAGGGGCGGAAGAGCTCCTCGGGCTCGACGTCGGGCGGCAGGCCGGGGCCGTCGTCGTCGACCGTCAGCGTGTAGGACCCTTCGTCCCCCGGGCCCGCCGGCGGCTCCAGCGCGACGAGGATCGTCCCGGGCCGGCCCCCCAGCGCCTCGACCGCGTTGCTTACCACGTTGCAGAGCGCGCTCCGCAGGAGCAGCCGGTCGACCTCGGCCGGCGCGGGCGCCGGGCGCTCGCGCCAGGCGAGGTGCACGCCCGGCGGGGCGTCGCCCCGCAGGAGGTCGAGCACGTCGTCGACGGCCGCGCCGAGGTCGACCGCCTCGAGCGTCAGCCGCGGCGGGCGGGCGGCCTCGAGCAGCCGGCGCGCCCGCGCGTCGATCGCCTCGACCTCCTCGCGGATCACGGCGATCCCCCGCGCGGCCACGTCCGACATGGCGCCGCGCGCCTCCAGGTCCCGCTCGATGATCCGCGCGTAGCCCTTGATCGGCCCGAGCGGGTTCTTGATCTCGTGGGCCACCTCGGCCGCGAGCTGCCCCACGAGGCTCAGGTGCTCCGTCGCCCGCAGGCGCGCCCGGGTGGCCTCGAGCTCGGCCTGGAGCGCCGCGATCCGCTCGGCCGCGCGCTGGGCCTCGGGGTAGAGCGCGGCGCGCAGCCACAGGTCGAACGCCGGGCGCAGGGCGCCGTAGGCGAGCGCCAGGCCCGTGGCGACGACGACGGCCACGGCGACCGGCGCCGGCGCGCGGGGGAACAGCCGCAGGTTGATCGCCACGAGCAGGAGGAGGAGCGCCCCGAGCGCCAGGAGCAGCACCTGGAAGGCGAGCGTCCGCGGGGTCGAGGGCGCGTCGTCCTTCAGGTGATCGGCCACGAGCACGAGCAGCATCAGCTCACCGCCCACCAGCACCGACGTGGAGAACACCGGCTGCCGCGTGTCGGGGCTCTTGAGCAGCAGCCAGGCCACGCCGACGGCGAACAGCGGCAGGGCGACCACGTGCAGGCGGCGCTCGAGCCCGCCCCCGCGCCCCGCGACGAGGGCCCCCAGGGAGAGGGCCGCCGCCGCGGCCACGTAGACGGCCAGCGTCAGCTCGGAGGCCCGCTGGTCCCAGCCGGGGGGCCGGACGGCCGGCACCCACACCGCGAGCCAGGCGAGGGCCGCCATGAGCACGAGCAGCGCCCGGGGGCGCGGCGGCGCGACGACGGTGAAGGCGAGCGCCAGCGGCACCGAGAACGTCCCCAGGGCGGCGATCGCGGTCCCCGGCGTCTGCAGGACCGGGTCGGCGCCGCGACCGGCGGCGGCGGTCATCAGCAGGAACAGGAGGGCGCCCAGGCCGTAGACCACGGGCGCGGCCACGCACAGCGCGACGCTCGTCGGATGCGGCAGCGGGGGCCCGCCGCGCCGCAGCAGGTGGACGCCGACGCAGCCGTTCAGGACCGCCATCGCGGCCGGCGGGACGAGGTCGAGCACGGGGCCCCCCGTTGGGTAAGAGATTACCCGGCCGGGGCGGCCGCGACCGCCGCGGGCACGGCGACCGGCGCTTCGTCGGGGGCCGCAGGCTGGGCGACCGGGGCCGGCTCCGGCGCGGGCTCGACCCATGGAGCGGCCTCGCGCCCCGCGGGATCGACCGTCCCGCAGCCGTGGACGCTGCAGCCGCGGTGCTCCAGCCAGCAGGTCGCGTGGTGCCGCGTGCCGCAGGCCCGGCAGCGCACGCGCTCGCCCGGCGCCGCCTCGAACGCCTCGTGGCAGAAGGGGCAGCGCCAGTCGGGCGACGGCCGCGCCCGAGGCCGCGGCGCGGCCGCGTCGAGCGTCGACTTGAGCTCCCACCCGGCCAGCAGCAGGGTCAGCGCCACGCAGGCGCCGGTGACGAACGCCCCGTCCAGGTCCATGGTGATCCTCCTCCGCATGGTTCGCGGGGGCTCGCGCCCCCGCGGTCCCCCCCGCGCTCGCACGCGTGGGCCCCTCGAGAGCGTCCAGCGAATCCGGCGAGCGCGGTCAGGGCGAAGGCAAACGCGCGGCCAGGCGGCCCCGCCTTTGCACGAGCGGCCGCGCGACCCACGGAGGGAGGCCCCCATGTCCAGCGCGCTCGCCCGGGCGGCGATCCGGAACTTCGTCACCTACAACCCGCTGTTCCTGTTCAGCGCGCTGCTCCTGCTCGGCGGCGCCTGGCTCGTCAACCCGCCGCTCGCCGACGGCGGCCGCGACCGCCTGCTCGTCCTGCAGCTCTTCGGCGCCGTGCAGGGCTACGAGCTCCTGCTCCTCGGCGCGGCCTGGGTCCTCGCCCGCCGCGGCCTCGCGCGCGACGTGCGGAACATCGTCGTGCTGGTGCTCGCGCCGTTCCTCATGGACATCTCCTGCACGAACGCCCTCATGGCCGAGCAGACGAGCACCTGGCCGGGTCACCTCCTGACGGTCGCGGGCCTGCTCGCCCTGGTGAGCGCCAAGGCGGTCGTCGCCAGCCGCCTGGTCGGCGCGAGCTTCCGCCCGCTGGCCTGGGCGGCGCTCCTCGGCGGGCCGCTCGTCGTCGGCGCCGGACCGCTCGCGATGAGCCTCCTCGCCCACCACGGCTTCGCCCCCGCCGACCTGACCCTCGCCAGCGGCGTCGCCCTCGGCGCGCTCGTGCTCCTCTGGGGGCTGGCGCACGAGCCGGACGCGCCCGACGCGCAGCCCCTGCGCGCGCTCGCGCCCGTCGTGCTCGGCGTGGCCACGTGGCACGCGCTGGGCACGGCGTGGAGCCACGACGGGAGCCCGCTCCTCATCGCCGGCCCGGTCCTGGTCGCGCTCGGCCCCGTCCTGCCCCGCCTCGCCTGGCCCGGAGCGCGCGACCACCTCACGCCGCTCCTCCTGCCGGCGCTCGGCGCGCTGTTCTGCGGCCTCGCGGGCCTGGAGGCCGGCGCCGAGCCGACCCTCGGGCTGACGGCCTGGCAGGTCGGCCTGGTCGGGGCCGCCTCGGTCCACGGGCTCACGTTCGCCCGCCGAGGCGCGTTCGCGCACCTCCTCGGCCTCCTCGTCGCCATCGACCTCCTCGCGGCGGGCGCCACGCTGGCCGGCTCGCTCGCCCACGTCGGCCGCGGCCCCGCGGAGCCGCTCGCGCTCCTGGCGCTCTTCGCTTACGGCCTGGCCCGCAACGCCCACCCGGTCGCCACGCTCGCCCCGCTCGTCATGGCCTCGATCCTCACCGCGCGGCTGGACCTCCTCGGCGGCGGCCTCCGCGACGTCGGCCTCGCCGTGCACCTGCTCGCCGCGGGCGGGCTCTGCTGGACCCACCGCGTCCACGGGACCTCGCCCGCCGGCGCGCCGTTCCGCTTCGTCGCCTGCACCCTCCTGTGGCTCCCGGCCCACCTCTACCTGCTGAAGGAGCCGGGCGCGCTCGACGTGGCCTGGGGCGCGCGCGGCGCGCTCGTGGCGCTGCTGGGCCTGGCGCTCCTGACCGGCCTGCGCGGCTACGCCGTCCCGGCGCTCCTCCTGCCGCTCGAGGCCCTGCGCCGGGCGGCGCCCGCGACGTCGTCCGGGTGGGGCGCCCTGGGGATCGGGCTGGCCTTCGCCAGCGTGGCGGGCGGCGTGGCCCTGAGCCTGCGGCGCGAGGCGATCCTCGCCTGGCTCGAGCGGCGGTCCCGCGCCGCCGACGACGACGCCCCTCCGGGGGGCACGCCGGCCGGCGCGGGCCGCGCGGCCCTGATCGCGGGCCTGGCGCTCGTCGCCCTGGCCCTCCCCCTCGTCGGGACCGCGCTCGCCGGCGCGGCGACCGACCGCCGCCGCGCGCGCCAGGAGGTGGCGGCGATCGGGACCCTGAAGGCGATCGCCACGGCGCAGACGGTCTACCGGGAGAGCGACAAGAACGAGTGGGGCCGGCTCGAGTACGCCCGCAGCCTCGAGGACCTGGTCGCGGCCCGCCTCGTCGACCCGGCGCTCGCCTCCGGCGTGCACGAGGGCTACCGCTTCCGGGTCACGGTCGGCGACCCGCCGGAGTTCCTGTGGATGGCCACCGCCACGCCGGTCGAGGCCGGCCCCGGCCCGCGACGCCACTTCGCGATCAACCAGTCCGGCGTCCTCTACATGGCCACGCAGCCGTTCGAGCACACGGCGGACTGCCAGGTCCGGGGCGGCTCCGCGCTCTGCAAGTGACCGTCAGCGCCGGAGCGGCTGCACCTTCAGCCAGGTGAGCGATCTCCAGGCCCACTCGACCGGCCCCATGACGAACCATCGCAGCCAGAGGGCGCTGAGCGCGAGCTGCACCACCCACACGGCGACCGCGACGCCCCACAGCTGGACCCGCGTGAGCGTCGCGAACCAGCCGAGGCCGTAGGCGTAGAAGATCGTCGTGCAGATGACCGTCTGGCCCAGGTAGTTCGTGAGCGCCAGGCGCCCGACGTTCGACAGCCAGCGCAGGGGCGCCTCCGGCAGCCACGCGGCCGGCAGGAGGAGCACGCCCGCCGCGTAGGCGAGCGCGAGCGCCAGGCTGCCCACCTGGTGCGCGGCCTCGACGCGCAGGAGCGCGGCGTAGGGGACCGGCCCCGTGGCCTTGACCGTGGCCTGCCAGAGCTCGACGGGCAGCCCGATCACGAGGCCGAGGACGAGCATCCAGCGCAGGACACGCCGCCCGCGCTCGTCGGGCCGGAGGAGGCCGAGCCGCTCGGCGGCGATCCCCAGGAAGAACAGCCCGGCGACCCGCCAGCCGAAGATCATGAGCATCGCGCCGAGCTGGTACAGCCAGTGGACCGCCCGGACCCCGAGCATCTCCAGGTAGGTGCCCCCGCGGAACACCTCGACCTCGCGGCCGATCCCGACGGAGCCCACGGCGCCGGCCGCGTCGGGCGCGGCGAGGGCGGCCTCGAGCGTGCGCGGGCCGAGCTCCACCGGGACCGGGACGAGCGACACGAGGAGCAGGACCACCGACGGGATCACGACGGCCCCGAGGACGCCGAGCGCCAGGAGCGCCGGCGTCGGGAACCACGAGAGCGCCAGCGCGACGGCGCCGATCGTGGCGTAGAAGAACAGGACGTCGCCGTGCCACAGGCCGAACGCGTGCAGGAGGCCCAGCCCGGCCAGGAGCGCCAGGCGCCAGCCGGTGCGCGGGTAGAAGCTCGCGTCCGCCCCCGCCCGGGACCGCTGCAGGGCCAGCCCGGCGCCGAACAGCAGGGCGAAGATCGTGATGAACTTGTAGCTGACGAGGGTCTGCAGCAGGCCGTGCGCCCAGGCCTCGCTGCGGGCCGGCGACATGAAGTGCACGGCGTCCTCGATGACCGCCGCCGGCAGCGCGAACGAGAGCACGTTGACCGGCAGGATCCCGAGGATCGCCACCCCGCGCAGCACGTCGAGCGCGACGATCCGCTGCCGCTCGCCCGTGGGCCCGGCGGGGGTCGGGTCGAGCGGCGGGGCGGCGGTGGCCTCGGGGTCTCCGTCAGCCATGGGTCATCCGCATGGGGTGCGTGCGAGGCAAGTCGGCGCGCGCGCGAGCGACGACGTCGTGACGACCTCGAGCGAGCGCGCGCGCCGTCCTGCCCGCCATCCGTGGCCGCAGCTACTCCTCCTCGTGCTCGCGCAGCCTGGCCAGCACGCCGTAGTCCTCGAGGGTCGTCGTGTCCTGCGTGACCTCCTTGCCGGCGGCGATGTCGCGCAGGAGGCGGCGCATGATCTTGCCCGAGCGCGTCTTCGGCAGCGAGGTCGTGAAGCGCACCTGGTCGGGCTTGGCGAGCGCGCCGATCTCGTGCGCGACGTGCTGCACGAGCTGGCTGCGGAGCGCCGCGCCCGCGTCGAAGCCGCGCTTGAGCGACACGAACGCCGCGATCCCGGTCCCCTTGAGCTCGTGCGGCATGCCGACGACGGCCGCCTCGGCCACGGCCGGGTGGCTGACGAGGGCCGACTCGATCTCCATGGTCCCCAGGCGATGCCCGGCGACGTTGATCACGTCGTCGACGCGGCCCATGATCCAGAAGTAGCCGCGCCCGTCGCGCCGCGCGCCGTCGCCGGCGAAGTACATGCCCGGGATGCGCCCGAAGTAGGTCTTGAGGAACCTCGCCCGGTCGCCGTAGATCCCCCGGAGCATGCCCGGCCAGGGCCGGCGGATCGCCAGCAGGCCGCCGGTGTTGGGCGGCATCTCCTCGCCCTTCTCGTTGACGATCGCCGCGTCGACGCCGAAGAACGGCAGCGTGCACGACCCGGGGACCGTCGGCGTCGCCCCGGGCAGGGGCGTGATCATGTGGCCGCCGGTCTCCGTTTGCCACCACGTGTCGACGATCGGGCAGCGGCCCCCGCCGACGACCTCGTGGTACCAGATCCACGCCTCGGGGTTGATCGGCTCGCCGACGGTGCCGAGGAGGGCCAGGCTCGACAGGTCGTGCTTCTTCACGTGCTGGTCGCCCCAGCCGCGCAGGGCGCGGATCGCCGTGGGCGCCGTGTAGAGGTGCGTGACGCGATGCCGCTCGACGATGTCCCACCAGCGGTCCTCGGCCGGCGCGTTCGGGGCGCCCTCGTACATGAGCGTCGGCACGCGGTGGAGGAGCGGCCCGTAGAGCACGTAGCTGTGGCCGGTGACCCAGCCGATGTCGGCCGTGCACCAGTAGAGCTGGCCGGCGTCCGGGCGGAGCTCGAAGACGTACTTGCACGTCGCGTGGACGAAGACCATGTAGCCGGCGGTCGTGTGCAGGATCCCCTTGGGCTTGCCGGTCGACCCCGAGGTGTAGAGGAGGAACAGCATGTCCTCCGCGTCCAGCGGCGCGCACGGGTAGTCGGGGTCCCCCTGCGGCACGACGTCGTGCCACCAGACGTCGCGCGCCGGGTCCCAGGCGACGTCCTGGCCGGTGCGACGGAGCACGAGGACCTTCTCGATCCGCGACGTGAGCCGCGTCGCCTCGTCGACCGTGTCCTTGAGCCTGATCACCTGCCCGCGCCGCCAGCCGCCGTCGCAGGTGATGACGACCCTGCTCCCGGCGTCCTCGACCCTGTCGGAGATGGCGTGGGCGGCGAAGCCGCCGAAGATCACGCTGTGCGCGGCGCCGAGGCGGGCGCAGGCGAGGAGCGCCACCGCCAGCTCGGGGACCATGCCCATGTAGATCGTCACCACGTCGCCCTTGGCCACGCCGAGCTTCGCCAGGGCGGAGGCCAGGCGCGCCGTCTCGCGCTGGAGCTCGGCGTAGGTCAGCCGGCGCACCTCGGGCGCGCCGTCCGGCATCGGCTCGCCCTCCCAGACGATCGCCACCTCGTCGCCGTGCCCGGCGGCCACGTGGCGGTCGACGGCGTTGTGGCACAGGTTCGTGCGGGCGCCCACGAACCACTTCGGCTCGGGCAGCTCGCCCTGGAGGACCTCGTCCCAGGGCTTGAACCACTCGAGCTCGCGCGCCTGCTCGGCCCAGAAGCCGGGGAGGTCGTCGAGCGAGCGGCGATGCAGGGCCCGGTAGTCGTCGAGCGAGCGGATGCGCGCGCCGCCGACCGCGTCCGAGAACCGCGCCGGCGGCTCGAACACCCGCTCCTCCTGCAGGACGGAGGTGATCTTCGTCTCGTCGGTCGGCTGCGACATGGCGCCCTCCCCGGGGGCGGGATTCTATCCGTCCGGCGACGCTCCCGCGCGGTGACGCCACCCCCCGGGGCGGCGGGCCCGGCGTACAACGAGGGCGATGACCGCGTCGCGCCTCGAGGCCCTCGTGCGCGAGCACAAGCGCCGCGCCTGGGCGCTGGCCTACCGGATCCTCGGCACGGCGCCCGCCGCCGACCTCGTCGTGCACGACGCGCTCCTCCAGGTCGCGCCGGGCCGGCCCGGGCCGAACGCCCTGGGGCCGGCGCTCGAGGCGCGCGCGGCCTGCTTGGCGCGCGAGCGGCTGCGCGCCCGCCGCCGCCGCGGCTACACGGGCCCCTGGCTCCCCGGCCCGGTCGACACGGCGCGCGTCGTGGCGCACGCCGACGCGCCCGACGTGCCGCCGCCGCGGGCGCGCTGGACGCCGCTCGAGAGCGGTTCGTTCGGCTTCCTCGTCGCCCTCGAGCTGCTCGGGCCGCGCCAGCGCGCCGTCGCGGTCCTCTGCGACGCGTTCGGCCGGACGGAGGAGGAGGCCGCGCGCGCCCTCGGCCTCGAGGCGGCCGAGGTCGACGCCGCCCGGCGCCGCGCGCGGGACGTGCTCGAGCGCTACGAGCTGGGCCGCGCGCCGCCCGGGCCGTCGCTCCAGGTGGCCACGGTCGACGTCCTCGGCCAGCTCCTCGCCGCCCTCATCGCCGAGGACGTCCCGGCGCTCGGCGACCTGCTCGCCGTCGACGCCGCCGCCCTCGGCGACGGAGGGGGCGAGGTCGCCGCCCCGCGCGTCCCCGTGCGCGGCCCCGACCGCATCGCCGCCCTCCTCGTCGCCCTCGTCGGGCGCGACCTCGCCGAGACGCGGATCGACGTGCGCGAGCTCAACGGCCTCCCCGCGCTCGTCGTCCGCCGCGACGCCCCGCCCCCGGGCCACGCGGCCCACCTCGTCCTCCGCGCCGAGCTCGACCTCCAGGGCAAGGTCGCGCAGGTGCACGTCATCCTCGCGCGGGAGAAGCTGGCCGGGCTGCTGACCCCGACGCCTGACTGACCCCCACCCGCCCCACTCACGCACCGCAGCCGCGCACACGCGCCCGCCGGCGTCCGCCGACGCTCGCCAAGACTCGCCGCGGTGCCCCCCCCGAGCACACGACACGGCGCCTTCGCAGCAGGAGCCTCAGGCGAGGCCGAGGAGGGCGAGGCGCTGCGGCGCGAAGGCGAGGGAAGGCGGCCTCCTGGCCGCCGACCGAGCCTGAGCGGTCGGCGCGCGCGCCCCCCCCCCCCCCCCCCCCCCCCCCCCCGCCGTCCTCGGCCGCAGCCGCGATCACACTAGTCGCTGACGCCCTTGTTCGGGCGCCCCTCGATCGCCGCGAGCGCCGCCTCGACCGCGCGCGCCGCCTCCTGGATCGGGGCCTCGTCGCCGCCCAGGAAGACGCGCCCGTAGGCGCCGAAGGCGAGGATCTCGAGCACCTCGATCGGCGCCGCCTTCTCCGCCTCGTTGGCCGCGAACACCGCGTAGCCGGCCGGGTGGACCTCCAGGATGTAGAGCGACTCGCCCTTGAGGAGGAAGTTGCCATGCCGCATGCGGTTGATCAGCATCGTGTGGTGCGCCTGCGCGCCGGTGATGATCTGCGTCGTCTTGACGAACGGCTTGAGGCGCTGCTCCTCCTTCAGCCCCAGCGCGTCGAGGACGGCCTCGCCGGCCGCGCGCACCTCGCCCTGGTCGTGGCTGTGGACCTCCATGAGGCCGAAGACGCGCTCGACGATCATCATCCCGGGCTCGACGTTGGTGCGCTTGAGCGCCACGTCCATGACCCGGTTGATGTCCATGCCGGGGGCGATCTCGAGCACGAGGGCCGCCTGGTCCTCGGTCGGCAGGTAGCCCTGCGAGATCGTCGCCTGGAAGGAGGCGACCTGCGGCTGGAAGACGTCGATGTAGGTGTAGCAGCGCAGCTCGACCTGGCTCATCCGGGGCCCACCTCGTGGAGGGGCGGGATCTTACCAGGCCGGCGGGCGCGGGCGAGCCCGCTCTACACGATGTCGCGGTTGCCCGCGTAGGTGACGAAGTCCTCGGTGTTGAAGAAGATCGACTTGATGTTCCCGAGGTGGATCTCCGAGCCCGACTCCAGCTCGCGGCGGCCGTCGAGCCGGTCGCCCCAGATGTAGGTGCCGTTCTTGGCGCCGAGGTCCTGCACGAACCACTTGTCGCCCTCGCGCACGAGGGCCGCGTGCAGGTTCGAGATCGCGCCGAGGGGGATGTGGATCTGCGTGACCGTCGCCCGGCCGATGCGCACGAGCGTGTGGCGGCTCAGGTCGAAGACCGCGTCGGCGACGTTGCGGTCGTTCTTCTTGCTCAGCTCCTCGCGGCTGAGGGTCACGGTGTTGGTGCTCACCGGCCCGCCCGCGTCGCCGCCGCTGGTGGGCGCCTGGACGACGAGGAAGGGCCCGGGGAAGGCCTCGAGGATCTTCTCGGCCGTCCCGGCCGCCTTGAAGTCGGCCTTGAACTTGCCCATGGAGCGCGGGCGGATGCGCGGCTCCTTGCACAGCTCCTGCAGGAGCTCGTAGCAGTCGTCCGGGCTCAGGAACAGGAACTGCGCCTCGCCGAGGTTCAGCTTCGTGCCGAACTTGAGCGGCGCCTGCTCCTCCACCCCGAGCTGGCGCCCGTTGAGGAAGGTCCCGTTCTTCGAGCCGGCGTCGCGGATCGACCAGAGGGGCCCGACGCGCTCGAACACGCAGTGGCGGTCGGAGACCGACGCGTGCGCGACGCGGAGCTGCGCCCCCTCGCCCCGGCCCAGCGTGAGGCTCGTGACCCCCTGCGCGAAGCTCAGGATGAGCGACTCCTTGAGCGAGGGGCTCATGTCGCTGCGCAGCTTCTCCGGATCGAAGGCGCGCGTCTCGCCCGTGGCGAGGCCGGACTCCGGGTTGAGCTCGAGCAGGAACGGCCCGCCGTACGTGGCGCGGAAGGTCTCCACGGGCAAGGCGGCGCCCTTCGCGAGGTCCGCGAGGGTCTGCCACTCCATGGCCACCTCGGCGCTTCCCATGTGGCTGGTCCTCCTGCGGGCCACGAAAGCCCGTGTGACGCCCCAGGATAGCGCGCCCCCCGGGCCCCCGCGAGGGCAAAGGATACGTTCCGCGTGGGCGGCCCGTGCTATACCGGCCGGGAGGAGCTGTCATGACGACCACGACGACCCTCCTGGAGCGGCTCACGGTCGGCCCCGGGCGCCGCGACCGCATCCTCGACGACTGCGTGCGCATGATCGACGAGGAGGTGTCGGCCAAGAGCGGCCTCATGGCCCTGCCGCTGAAGGCGGGCTACAAGGTCGTCAAGGGCCTGAGGCCGGGCTTCATCCGCGCGGCCATGGACTTCCTGCTCGACGACTTCTGCCGCGCGCTCGAGCCGTTCTACCGGGCGTGGGCCGACCGCCCGCCGGAGGGCCGGCCCGCGCTCGCTGACGCGCTGCGCAACGAGCAGGACCGGGTCGCCGACGCCCTCCTCTCGATCACCGACGCCCGCGCCGCCCGGTCGACCCACACCACGGTGAGGTCGTTGTACGAGAAGCTGCGCGGCGCGGCGAAGGGGCACGTCGTCGCGGCGCTGCCCCGCCTCGGGCGCACGATCGAGCCGTACTTGCGCTGAGCCCGGCCCGAACCCTGCCCGAACGGGCCGGGCCGAACCGCGCGGGGCGGACTACACTCCTGATGTGGACGCCCACCCCACCCTCGACCGCCTCGCCCGTCAGGCCCGCCGGCGCGCGGCGCTCGTCGAAGTCGCCCGGGCGCTCGCGCGGGTCGGGACCCCTGGCCTGACAAGCGCGGTGGTGGTCCTCCTCGGGGCCACCCTCCTCCTGCGGGCGGACGCGGCCTGGGCGCCGGCCGACGGCCGCCTCGCGGAGGTGCTGGCGCTCGGCGTCGCCGCGGCGGCGACCGCCGTCGGGCTGGCGCTCGCGGGGCTCGCCGGCGCGCGGGCGGCCCCGACGGCTGGCGCGGCCCTCGGGCGGCTCGACGCCGCCCTCGGCCTGCGGGACCGGCTGTCGGGCGGGTGGGCGGCCCGCGACGCCGGAGGCTTCGGCCGGCTGGCGGCGGCGCAGGCGGACGCCCTCGCGGGCCGCGTCGACGTCGCGCGCGCCCTGCCGATGCCGGGGCGCGACCTGCGGCCGGCCGTCCTCCTGGCCGCCGCCCTGGTGGGCCTGGCGCTCACCTGGGAGGGGCCGCGGCCGGTCCACGCCGCCGTCGCCCCGGTCCCCCGGGACGAGGACGGTGCGCGGGGGGCCCGCGCGGCGGCGGACGCGCTCGACGCCGCCGCGCGCCGCCTCGACCTGCAGGAGCGGGGGCACGCGGCGGCCGAGGCCCTCCGCGAGGCGGGCCGCGCCCTGCGCCTGGGGGCGGACGCCGGCACGGCGAGCCGCGCGGTCACGCTGGCGCGGCTGGCGAACCTCGCCGGCGCGCTCGGCGCGACGGGGAGCGGCGCCGGCCCGGGGCCCGCCGGCGAGGCCCTCGCGCGGTCGGCGCTCGGGCGCGAGCTCGGCGAGGCGCTCATGCGCGCCGACCCCGACGCGATCCGGCAGGCCGCGGGCGCCCTGGCGGGCGCGGGCGGGGCCGGGCGCGATCAGGCG
Source organism: Planctomycetota bacterium (assembly GCA_023954375.1). Classification (GTDB taxonomy): domain Bacteria; phylum Planctomycetota; class J058; order J058; family J058; genus JAMLIC01. The sequence goes on along the minus strand of JAMLIC010000028.1, from coordinate 29,737 downwards.
GCGGAGCTGCGCCGGGCGGCCGCGGGCGCCGCCGACGCCGCCCGGGCCGCCGGCGGGCCCGACCGCGGCCGCCCCCATCGACGACTGTGGCCCGGGCCGCGGACGGGAACAGGCCGGCGCAGCCGCCGAGCGTGGGCGGAGGGCGCGCATCGCGGCAGGCCGCGCGGCGAATGGCGCGCGCGGCGCTCGACCCGCCGTGGCCCGGAGCCTGGGACGCCACCGAGCGCGGGACCGGCGCCGGCGGCCGGGCGATCGTCCGTCGGACCCCGCCGACGCGGCTGCGGAAAGCGCGCTTCGCCATCGGCGCGTCCGAGAGGGCCCCGCGCGGCGGCGGCCGGGCGACCGGCGCCCGCGGCGCGCCGGCCCGCAGCCGTCGAGGAGGACCCTACCGCTGCCCGGGGACGGGCGGCGGCGGCGGCGGCCCCGACGCCAGCGGCGGCGCCGCCCGCGCGAGGTGCGGGTGGAGTCGACGCTCGGGGCGCGAGGCGAGGCGCGGCTCCTGGCGATCGAGGCGCTCGAGCGCGGGCGCGTGCGGGAGGTGGACCGAGCCGTGCTCGAGGCGGCGCGGCGCGCGGAGGAGGCCGCGCTCGCGCGCGCGCCCCTCGGGCCGCTCGAGCGCGAGGTGGCGCGTCGCTACCTCGAGCGCGTGCGCCACGACGAGGAGGAGGGCCGGTGACCCAGGCAGACGAGGCGCGGGCGCTCGAGCGCGAGGCGGAGCGCCTCCGCGCCGCCTACCAGCGGATCCGGGAGCGGCTGGCCGAGCGGATCGTCGGGCAGCCGGAGGTGGTGCGCGGCGCCCTGGTGGCGCTGTTCGCCGGCGGGCACGTGCTGCTCGAGGGCGCCCCGGGGCTCGGCAAGACGCTCCTCGTGCACACGCTCGCGGCGTCCGTCGGCGCGCGCTTCCAGCGCGTGCAGTGCACGCCCGACCTGATGCCGGCCGACGTGCTCGGCACGCGCATCCTCGTCGAGGACGAGCGCGGCGGGCGACGCCTCGCCTTCGAGCCCGGCCCCGTGTTCACGGAGGTGCTGCTCGCCGACGAGGTCAACCGCGCGACCCCCCGCACGCAGTCGGCGCTGCTCGAGGCCATGCAGGAGGGGGCGGTGACGGTCGGCGGCACGCGCCACGCCCTCCCGGACCTGTTCCTCGTGCTCGCCACGCAGAACCCGATCGACATGGAGGGCACCTACCCCCTGCCCGAGGCCCAGCTCGACCGGTTCCTCTTCAAGCTGCACGTCGGCGCCCCCGACCTCTCGCACCTGCGCGAGATCGCCACGCGCACGACCGGGTCGCCGCCGCCGGCGCTCGACCCGGTGCTGACGACCGGCGACGTCCTCGCCCTGCGCCGGCTGGCGGAGCAGGTCCCGCTCGCCCCGCGGGCGGTCGAGCTCGCGGCCCGCCTGGTCCACGCCACCCATCCCGACCGCGGCGACGCCCCGCCGGCCCTCCGGCGCGGGGTGCGGTACGGCGCCAGCCCGCGCGGCGTGCAGGCGCTCGTGCGCGCCGCCCGCGTCGAGGCCCTGCTCGACGGGCGGTACGTGGTGAGCGCCGACGACGTTCGCGCCTGGGCCCTCCCGGCCCTGCGGCACCGGCTGATCCTCAGCTACGAGGCCGAGGCCGAGGGCGTGACGCCCGACGCGCTGGTGCGGGCGCTGCTCGAGGCGGTGCCCGACCCGGAGGTGTGACCCCCCGGGTAGGCTGGGCCGCGTGGCGCGGCCGTGGGGGTGGCGGGGGGCGGTGGCGGCGGCGGTCCTCGGGGCCGTCGCCCTGCGCCTGTCGCTGAACGACGTCGGGCGCTTCAGCCCGCACGACGAGGCGGTCTACCTGGCCGCCGCGGATGCCGTCGCGCGCGAGGGGCCGGCCGGCGGCCTGCGAGAGGTGCTCGCGAGCTACCTGGGCCGGCCGGCCGCCTGGCTCTACCCGCCGCCGATCCGCTGGGGGCAGCACCTCCTGGGCGGCCTCGCCTGCGCCCTGGTCGGCGCGCGGTTCGAGGCGCTCGCCTGGCTCTCGACGCTGGCCAGCGTCGGGGTCGTGGTCGGCGCGGCGCTCCTGGCGCGGCGCCTGGGGGGCCTCGGCGCAGCGCTCGCGGCCGTCGGCCTCCTCCTCGCCTCGCCGCTCTGGCTGCACCTCGGTCGCCGCGCGCTCGCCGACGCGCCCTACGCCGCCGCGGCGCTCGCCGCCGCGTGGGCCTTCCTCGCCGCGACGCGCCCCGGCGCGCGGCGGGCGCTCGTCGGCGTCGCGGTCGCCCTGTGCGCCTGGCAGATGGCGATGAAGGAGGGCGGCGCGCTCCTGCTGGCCGCGCTCGCCGTCACCGCCGCCGTGACCGCGGCCCGCGAGGGCGGCCTCCGGGAGGCCGCCCCGGCGGCCGTCCGCGCCGGCGCCCTCCTCGCCCTGGCCGGCGCGCTGGCCTGGCTGGGCTTCTCGGTCCTCGTCGGGAGCGGCGGGGCCTACGCGCTCGTCGTGGCGAAGGTCCGCGAGGCGGGCCCGCACAACGAGTACCTCCGCGTCCTGCAGGGCGGCCCGCCGTGGCGCTACCTGGTCGACCTCGCCCTCCTCAGCCCGGGCCTCCTCCTCCTCGGGCCGCCCGCCGTCGCCGCGGCCCTGCGCGTGGACCCGGGCCGCTCCCCGCGCGCCCGTCTGGTCTTCGCCCTCGGCGCGCTCGTCGTCACCTACGGCGCCCTGCTCGTCGCCGCCGGCGCGGGCGGCATGGGCTACAACGCGCGCTACCTCCTGCCGCTCGACGCGCCGCTGCGCGTGCTCGCGGGGCTCTGGCTGGCGGACTGGGCGCGCCGCGCGCCCGCGCCCGCGAGGTGGCGGCGGACGGCGCTCGCCGCGGCGGCGGTGGTCGCGACCGTCGCCGTCGACGCCTGGCTCTTCCGCCGCGTGTTCCTCGAGCGGGGCGTCTACGACCCGGTGACGTCGGCGCTCGCCGCCGCGCTCGACCTCGCGCCGCCTTGACGGTCGCGGTCAGCGCCCGAGCAGGAGGTCGTCGAGCGCCTCGGCCCGGCCGCGGCGGGCGAACGGCGAGTCGAGCCCGGCGTAGATCCGGACGGCCTCGGCCGCCGGGTCGTCGTCGCCGAGCCCCAGGGCCCGGACGGTCTCCGCCGCCCGGCGCTCGCTCCGGGCGCGCCGCTCGAGCACGGCGAGGCGGCGCTCCGCCCGCGCCGCGCGCCTGCGAGCGCGCCGACGCCCTCGCCACGGGCGCGGTCGACGGCCGGCGGGACAGCACGCGGCCGGGTGGAGGGCCCGGGGCCGACCGCTCGGCCGCCGCCGGCGCGCGGCCGGAGGCGCGGTGCGGCCGCCCGCGGCGTCGGACGATGCGCCGCCGGCCGGCGGCGACCAGCGCCGTCGGCGTCGCCGCGCGGGCGCCGCGCGCGGACGACGGCGACCGGCGGCGGCGCCGAGCAGGCGCTCCTCGCCGAGGAGGAGCGCGCCCAGGAGCGCGGCGGCCGCGCCGACCACGCCGGCCCCGGCGACGGCACGCGCGAGGCGGGACGCGCCCCTGCCGCTCACGGCCGCAGCGCCTGGAGCTGGGTCCTGAGCTGGTCGCGGAGCTGGACGAGCTGCAGCTCGAGGGGGGCCACGGCGTCGGCGAACTTCTGCGCCGCGGCGTCCAGCGCCGCGAGCTGCCCGGCGTCCTGCGTGTAGGTGGCGAAGACCGCGTTCAGCTCGGCCACGATCAGGTCCCTCAGCCGCGCCTCCGTCTGGTCGGCCGCGGGCAGGGCCTCGAACGCGTCCTTCGCCGCGTCGAACGCGGCCTCGAGGTCGAGCTCCAGCGCGTCGAGCTGCGCGGGCGCCAGCATGAGCACCTGCTGCGCGTCGGCGACGAGCGTCTGCGCGTGCTGGGCCGCCGCCTGGCGGTTCTGCCGCAGGGCGTCGGCGTAGGCGCGCACGACCTGCTGCACCTGCTGGGCGCGCTGCGCCGCCTGCTGGGCGCGCTGCTGGCCCTGCTGCCCCTGCGCGGGCAAGCCGGCCGGCGGCCCGCCCCGGGCCTGCTGGGCCGAGGCGACGTCCGGCGTGACGAAGAAGAGCGCCGCGGCGGCGGCGACGACGAGGTTCGAACGCTTCACTGGCTTCCTCCCGGGGCTCCCGCGCCCTCCGACCTCTCATGGCCGGACGAGGGCGCCGTGTATCACCCCGGTCCTCAGCCCAGGCGCTCGAGGGCGACCCGGTCGCGTATCCCTCGCTCCTCGCGGCCCTTCCAGCGCTTGAGGGCCGCCGCGAAGGCGCTCTCGCCCTGGACCATGTCGCGCGCGATCCTGGCCGTGAGGTCGATCGTGAAGCGCTCGAACAGGTCGCCCTGGCCCCCGCCCGCCTCGGCCGCCTCGAGCACCTGGCGGGCGAGGCCGTAGCGCTGCGCGCCCTGGAGCTGGCCGGCCGTCTCGGCGGCCTTCTGCAGGAGGTCGATCAGGTCCTGCCCCTGCGCCTCGCGCATGCGCGCGAAGGCGTCGGTGAAGCTCTTCTCGGCCGCGCCGGCGTCGCCGAGCGCGAGCGCGGCGTGGCCGCCCTGGATGAGGCTGTGCAGGTAGAAGAACCGCCCGACGTCGTGGCCGCCGCCCGACTGGCGCAGGGCGGCGCGCGCCACGTCGCCCAGGCGCTGCACGAGCGGCAGGCCGCGCCGCGCGTCGCCCAGCTCGGCCACCCCGGCGGCGCACGCGTCGAGCGTCTCGAACATGACCCAGCTCGGGGTCCCGCCGCGCCGCGGGCCGGTCTGCGCCGCCTGGAAGGCCTCGACCGCGCGCAGGGCCACCTCCTCGAGCAGGTCGAGCGACGACCCGCTCTCGCCCAGGCGCGACGCCGCCAGGGCCGTGCTCATGAGGAGCTCGTTGCGCACGTAGAGGTCGGGCTCGCGCAGGGCGCGCTCCTTGACCTGCTCGAGGAGCTCGAGCCCGCGCTCGCGCATGCCGAAGGCCGGCACGAGCGCCGCGAGGCGCGTGACGACGCGCATGCGCTCGACCGGCGCGCCCGACGCGGGCGCGGGCAGCTGCCAGGCCTCGTCGAGGGCCACGGCGAGCAGCTGCGCGCCCCGCTGCCGGTCGCGCAGCTCGGCCAGGCGCCGGAGGCCGGCGACGCGCACGAGCGCCGCGGGGTAGGGCTGCCCGCGGCGGAGGAGCGTCTGGCGCATGCGCTCGATCACGTCCCAGGGGGCGCCCCGCACACCGCGCAGGGCGACGAGGAGCATGGGGATCGAGTGCTCGTCGATCGGGTCGCGCTCGGGGGTGGCGAGGAGCGCCGCGACGATGCGCTCGGCGTCCTCGGCCGCCGGCGGCTGCTCGCCCAGGAGGACCTCGAGCGCCGACACGGCGTCCTGCACGTAGATCAGCCCGAGCTGCGGGCGGTGGAGCAGGGCGCGCGCCAGGGCCCGCCCGCGCTCGGCCGCGCCCAGGCGCAGGAGGTCCTTCGCCGCGCCGGAGAGCGCCAGGGCCTGCCGCTCGGGCGGGCGCTCGGCGAGGAGCTGGAGGGCGCGGCCGAGGAGCGGGTCGTCCGGCGCGGCGCCGCCGCCGCGCACGTCGGCGAGGGCGCCCACGCAGGCGACCAGCGCCTTGTGCGCGTCGGCCGACTCCTGCGAGCGCAGGTCCGACTCCTGCCCGACGAGGCGCGCGACCTGCGCCAGCGCGCGCTCGAGGTGGGCCGCGCCCTTGCCGTGCCCCGCCGCCCGCTCGTGCACGGCGCCGATCCGCGCGACGGCGCGGGCGCGGAAGGCGTGGTGCGGCGGGGCGGGGCCGCCGCCGGCCTGCGCCTGCTCCTCGGCCTGCTGGGCGACCGCGAGCGCGCGGGCGCCCTCGCCCAGCTCGGCGAAGGCCCAGGCCACGTGGGCCAGCGCCTCGGCGCGCATGGCCGGGTGCCGCAGCGCCTGCGCGAACGACCGGGCGCGCTCGAGGAAGGCCAGCGCCTCGCCGGCCCCCGACCCGGTCGCCGCCCGGAGCCCGTAATGCTCGAGCAGCACGCGCCGCACGAAGGGCGGCACCTCGCGCTCCTCGACGCCGCGCAGGACGAGCTCGGAGAGCAGGTCCTCGCGCTGGCGCTCGAGCTCGATCGCGTCGCCCGTCTCGCCGAGCACCGTGCGCCACAGGAGCCAGCGCGTCTTCTTGCGCAGCCGCCCCTCGTGCTCGCGCAGCTCGGCGTAGGCGCGCTCGACGAGGGCCCGGTAGCGCTCGGCGCGGCCGGAGGCGGCGGCCGCCGCGGCCGCCGCGGGGAAGGCCAGGACGCGGCGGTAGAGCCCGGCCGTGTCGCGCGCGGCGGCGTCGTCGTCGCCGAGCGCCCCCGCGAGCGCGCCGAGCGCCGCCCGGGCCTCGTCGCCGCGCAGCGCCCACAGCGCGCTCTCGTGGGCGCGCAGGGCCTCCTCGAGCTGCCCGTCCTCCTGGAGCAGCCCGGCGAGCGCGCGCCAGGCGTCGGGGGTCGCGCGCTCGAGCACGAGCTCCTGCTCGAGCCGGGCGATCTCCGCGCGGCGCGGGTCGGGGGCGAGCGCCGGCGTCGGCTCCGCCTCGGGGCGCGCGCGGGCGGCCGCGGGCGGCCTTCCTCGCGCCGCGCCCGGGCCGGCGCGCGAGACGGCATCCGGCGGGGGCCTCGCGCGGCGCCTTCGGCTCCCGCCGGCGCGGCTCCTGGGGGGCAGCCCCCGGGACGAGGTCCTCCTCGGCCAGCTCGCCCAGGTCGAAGGGCGCGGCGAGGACCACCTGCTCGAGCCGCGCCGCCTCGGCGTCGGCGACGAAGTCGATGATCGCCTCGATCGGGCGGAAGTGCCGCTCGTCGAGCCGCAGGAGGCGCATGCCGTCGCCCTCTGGCTCGCAGACGACGAGCTCGCCGGGCCGCAGGCCGAAGGCGCGGGCGTAGCGGTCGTTCGACAGCGGGGGCGCGATCGAGCGGTCGCAGGGGACGAGCAGGTTCGGGAGGCCGTGGAGCGGCGCGTAGGCCTGCTGCCCGAGCGGCAGGAGGCGCGGGGCGCGGCCCGTGAGGGCCTCGCGCACGGCGAACAGCCGCCGCCCGTCCTCGCGCGTGACGCAGGCGACGAGCAGGTTCCTGAGCTCCTCCTCCGGCGTGGCGGCCAGGAGGTGCTCGAGGCGGTCGCGCTGCTCGTGCGGGAGGAGCCACAGCTCGGGGTCGCGCGCGGCGCCCCGCCCCTCGAGCCGCAGCGGGATCACGATCCGCTCCGGCTCGGCCGCGGGCTCGAGGCGCGTGGCGCCGAAGCGCGTCGGGTCGAGGTCGAGGAGGTCGCCCACGTCGCGCAGGGCGCCGCGGTCGAGCGTCAGGTGGCGGCCGGCCCGATCGATCAGGAGGAGCGCCTGCTCGTCCCTCGGCTCGGCGAGCCGAGCGGGTGCTCGAGGCCCCACTCGACCCACACGCGCCGCGGGCCGAGCGGGCCCGTGGCCCGGCGGAAGACGGTCACGTCGTCGGTCCGGGGCAGCCAGCGCTCGAGGACGAACCACGACGGGCGCTCGACGTCGACGAGCACGCGGGGCTCGCCGTCGACCGTGACCGGCGCGAAGCGCAGGTCGCCCTTGCCGAGCTCGAGGTGCTCCGTGACGAGCGCGGCCAGGGGCGCCCCCGGGCGCACGAGGTAGGCGACGAGCGGGTCCTCGGGCGGGCGCGCCCACGCCACCGGCGCGAGGGCGCGGGCCAGCTCCCCGCCCTTGCGCCCCGCCGGGGCGCGGAGCCTGAGGCCCGCGGGCTTCTTCTCGACGGTGAGCTTGCGCGCGGCGCGATCGAACGTGGCCGGCAGGACCAGGGCGCCGCGGGCGTCCTCGGCCGGCGGGGGGAGCCGCGGCTGGTCGGCCGGGAAGACGAGCGCCCCGCGGTACGCGGCGCCCTCGGCGACCTCGAGCGGCTCGCAGGGGGCCGCGGCGAGGTCCGGGACGGCCGCCGCGGCGCCGGCCAGGTAGGCGGCCAGCGCGCGCTCGTCCGCGTACAGGAGCACCTGCGCCATCGCCCGCTTCGACCTCGCGCCCGCGCACGCGGCGCCGACCTCGGGTATCACGGAGGGGTCCGCGACACGTCGGGCGCGCCGCCGCGGGCGCGCCGACGCCACCACGATACTCGCTCGCGCGGCGACGGGGGGCGGCAGGTGAGGGAGAGGCGCGTCGTGGGGCCGGCCGGGTTCACGCGGCTGCTCCTGACCCGCGGCGAGCGCGGGCAGGTGCCGCTGCCGCTGACGCGCCGCCCGGCGCCGGGCGGCGCGCCGCGCGTGCGCTGGATGGCCGAGGCGCTCCGGCGCGACGCGATCGGCTGGCTGTTCCGCGCCGGGGGCTGGCGGCGCCGGACCGTCGTCGTCGGCGGCCGGCGGCGCGAGGGGCGCCTCACCGACGAGGGGATCTTCGAGCGCCTGGGCGTGCGCTTCGGGCCCGCGGCCCTGCGGCTGCTCGTCGCGGCCATGGAGGACCCGGCGCCGTTGCCGGCGCCCGGCGACGCCCTGGCGGCCGACTTCTCGACAGGCGACCTCGTCGCGGTGCACCGCGTCGTGTCGGCCTTGAGCCGCGAGGCGGCGGCGGGCGGCGCGCGCGAGGTGACGTCGGCGTCGCTCGCGGCGCCGCTGCGGCAGCTCCGGCTGGCCCTCCCCGGATGCCGCCGCGCGTGGGTGGTCGGGCCCGACGGGGCGGCGCTGGCGACGGACGAGGACGCGCCCGAGGACGCGGCGTGGGCGGAGGCGGTCAGGCAGGCGGTCGCCCGGCGCGGCGCGGACGACGCCCTGACCTGGACGCGGCTGGCGCCCGGCGTCCTCCTCCGGCCGCTCGAGGGCGTCGGCCGGGCCTGGGCGGCCTGCGCCGTCGAGCCGAGGGCGCCGGGGCTGAGGGCGGCGCTCGACGGCGCGCAGGCCGCCGCGGCGCTCGCCGGGCTGGGGGCGGCGCTCGGCCGCGGCGCGCCCGCCCGGGTCGTCGAGGTGCGCCGCCGGGCGCTGGTGCGGGCGAGCCCGCTGCACGCCTTCTCGGCCGGGCGCTCGGCGACGAGGCGGGCGCGCTCTGGCGAGGCCGCTCTTCGCCGGCGACCGGGCCTGGAGCTACCTCGGTGTTTCGTGGCCCGCGCGCCTGGCTCGAGGGGAGGCTGAATACGACCACCGGCGCGCCGGCGCCCGAAGGCCAACCGCGCTACGCCGCGGCGCGCAGCACTGGCGCGTTCGCCGCCGCGACTCCCGCCCCCTCCTGCGCTTCTTCCTCGAGCACGCCCGCCGCTTCGGCAACCGCGCCCCCGTCGTCGCCGCCCTGCGCGAGCGCGCGCAGGCCTTCGACCGGGCGTCCGAGCGCGACGCCTTCCTGGCGACCGTCGCCGGGCTGTTCGCCGCCTGCCGCCTCGTGGCGGCCGAGGCGGAGCGCACGCTGGCGACGCCCGTCATCGACCGCGCCGAGGAGGACAAGGTGCTCCTCGCCGACTGGCACGACGGGTTCAGGGGTGTGGCGGACGAGTGCGAGGCGATCCGGCGGGAGCTGGCGGGGGAGATCGGTTGATCGCGGCTGCGGCCGACGATGGCGGGGCCCCCCGCGCCCCCCCCCCCGCGACCGCTCAGGCTCGCTCGGCGGCCAGGCGGCCGCCTTCGCTCGCCTTCGCGCGGCATCGCCTCGCCCTCGTCGACCTCGCCTGACGCTCTCGCTGCGAAAGCGCGGGCCAGGTGTGCTCGCGAGCCGACCTCGAGCCGACCTCACGGCGCGGGGCTCACCACACCGCCAGGTGATCCTCCGCCACCCCCGGCACCCGGTCCATCCGCGCCTCGCGACCGCGCGCGTCGCGCAGGACGCCCGAGAAGTCGCCGAACGGCTGGCGGTACTTCGACGACACGACCACGAGGTCGACGTCCTCCTTGCGCTCGCCGCGCGGCTCGAAGACGAGGTCGACCAGGCCGGCCGGGCCCTCGCCGCGGATCGTCCAGGGCGTCCGACCCTCGCCCACGAGGAAGCGGACGGGCGGGAGGGCGGCGGGCTGGCCGTCGAGCCAGAGGGCGTTCTCGGTGAAGCGGCCGCGGGCGTCGTCGTGGACGCCGCGCGCGAGGTTGAACCCGAGCGCGCGCCCGCCCTCGTCGCGGCCGGCGCCGGTGCCCCAGTGCCAGGCGGTGCGCCGGGGGAAGTAGCCGGTCGTCCAGTCGACGCAGGCGAGCGCCCGGTCGAGGGGCCGGCGGCGGCCCTCGACCTCGACGGAGCCCACGGCGGGCATCCCGGCGCGCTTGACCGTCGCCCCCGGCAGCCCGGCGCCGCGGCCGAGGTCGCTCACGACCGTGAGCGAGCGCGCGGCGCCGAGGTCGAAGCCGGCGCGGAGGCCGGGCAGCTCGAGGGTCAGGGTCAGGCCGCCTTCGCCCCCGGCCGGCGCGGTCGGGCTGATCGAGATCAGCCGCCCGGGCGCCATGGCGACGCTCGGCCGCAGGGGCGCCCCGGCCCGCACCGCCACCGCGCCCGGCGCCTTCCAGGTGACGTCGACGACGCGCTCGCCCTCGGCCACGTAGGCCCACGCCAGGCCCATGTAGCCCGCGTCTGCCACGGCGGCGGCGACGACGCAGTCCTCCTCGAAGACGCCGACCCAGCACCAGGTCTTGCGGCGCAGGGCGCGCAGGAGGCCGCGGGGCCGGCCGGGGGCGGCGAGGCGCCCGAGGCCGGGCGCCCGCGCGTCCTCGAGCGACGTCGCCCGCGGGTCGCCCTGGTAGGCGCCCTCGCGCGGGGCGCCGTCGAGGTCGAGCAGCGCCTCCGGCGCGGGGGGGAGGTCGGCCGCGGCGACGCTCGTCACACGAACAGCACCGGCCCCCTGGAGCGGAGGGCCAGGTCGTGGGCGCGGTGGAACTCGGGCGAGCCGCGGGACGTGCCCGGCAGGCTCGTGACGACGAACCGGTGGCGATCGCGCGTGGCCTCGTCGAACACGAGCAGCGGCTGGCCCACCTTGACCACGAGCTCGACCGCCAGCCCCTGCGACGCGCCGGCCTCGCGGGTGGCGGCGAGCACGGGCATGCAGTCACGCGAGGCCGCGCGCTCGAGCGCCTGCTCCTTCAGCGCGGCGAAGTCGATCGCGTCGCCCAGGAGGTGCTTGACCTCCTCGATGATGCTCAGGTCGGGCACGTCGAGGATCTCCACGCGCGCCGCCGAGCCGGCGAGCGCCAGGGCCCAGGCCGCCTCGAGCGGGGTCTTCGTGCCCGAGACGCTGATCGGGATGATCACGTCCTTGAAGCAGGTCCCCACCTGCCCCATGGGCTCGCGCACGAGGAGCACCGGGACGGCCGCCTCGCAGAGCACGATGTCGGCGCCCGACCCGAGGCTCTCGTCCTTCGTGGTCTGGTAGTCCTCGCGGAACGGCGCGGCCATGACGATCAGCTCCGCCTCGGCCTCGGCGGCCTCGCGGATGATGTCGTGGCCCGACGCCAGGCCGGCGCGCTCCACCACCTCGGCGCCCGTGCGCGCGGCGACGTGCGTGGCGGCGTCGCGGGTGGTGGCGTCCTGGTCCGAGCCGTCCAGGGCCACGAACAGCTTGCGGACCGTGACCGTGGGCAGCGTGACGTGCCCGGCCAGGGCCGCGGAGAAGGCGTGCAGGCTGCTCGCGAGCAGCTGGTCCTCGAACTGGTCCATGGCTCAGGTCCCCGGGTACAAGCCCCAAACGTAGAACACCGCGATGTAGATCAGGACGACCACCGACTGGAACGCCCAGATCGTCCCGCCGACCTTGAGGAACTCGCCCCAGCCGACCTTGACCCCGCGCTCCTTCTCGAGGGCGCTCATGGCCAGGATCGTGCTGATGCTGCCGACCGGCGTCGAGTTGCCGCCGAGGTTGCTGGACATGATGAGCGCCCACCACAGCGGCGCCACGACCAGCCCCTGCTCGCCGAGCGAGCGGACGACGGGGATGAGGGTCGCGGCGACCGGGATGTTGTCGACGACGCCCGACAGGCCGAGCACGAAGGCCGAGACGAACATGACCGTCTTCAGGCCGCTGCCGCCGGACGCCGCCATGAGGCCGTCGGCGAGGACGTCGAGCAGGCCGCTCGACTGCACGGCGCCGATGACGACGAACAGGCCGACGAAGAAGACGATCACCGCCCAGTTGACCTTCTTGATCACCTCGTCGGCGTTCTCGCCGGAGAGGATGAGCGCGGCGGTCGCGCCCATGAAGGCGATGAAGTCGAGGCCGACGCCGATCTTCTGGGCCACGGCGAAGCCGATGATCGTGCAGCCCAGGATGATCCCCATGCGGTAGAAGACCTTCTTGTCCTTGACCACCGCCCACTCGTCGAAGCCATCGATCGTCTTCTGCCGGGCGACGGGGTCGCCCTTGGCCACGAGCTCGGCCCCGTAGAACCAGCGCAGGAGGACGAAGGCGATCCCGCCCGAGATGAAGGCCATGGGCGTCGAGACGAGGAAGAAGTCGACGTAGGCCAGCTTGCCCGCGGTGGCCAGCATGAGCGTGCAGACGCCCGAGGCGAACGTCATCAGCGCGGCCGAGTTGGCCATGATCGCGATGAGGATCAGGTAGGGCTTGGCCGGGTAGTCGAGGGCCTTCGTCACCACGAGGATCAGCGAGATCGCGATGAGCGAGCCGGGCGCGATCGTGAGGAAGGTGACGAAGATCATGGTCATGAGCGCCGTGACCATGAACAGCTTCTGCGGGTCGCCCTGCGTCTTCTTGACGATCTTCACGGCGACGAAGTGGAACAGGCCCGAGCGGCTGGCGACCTCGACGAGCACCGACGTGCCGATGATCACGCCCAGGACGCCCAGGTCGTGCTCGATCACGTGGTGGACGTACTTGTAGGCCGTCTCGCCGGGCGCGGCGTGGAAGAGCCCCATGGCCAGGCCGGCGATCACGGCCGCGCCGGCGCCGGCGAGGGCGGCGAGCGCCTTGGGCGCGAGCTCGAAGGCGATCACGCCGTAGGTGGCCAGCATGATGAGCCCGAGGATCAGCATCGCCAGCGGCGAGCGCCCGTGGCGCACGCCCTGGAGCTCGGCGGTCTCCGGGCGGACCTCGAGCGAGCGCCGCCACTCGGCCGCGCCGCCGCGAGTCTCGCCGGTGAGCGAGCTCAGCGCGCGCTGGACCCCCGCCGCGACCGCGGCCTCGCTCGAGCGCTGCTCGGCGAGCTCGAGGCGCGAGACGAGGAGCTCGAGGACCCTGTCGCCGCCGAGCGCGGCCGCGGTCCGGGCCCCGGCCATCACCAGGCGCGGGTCCTCGGCGGCGAGGCTGTCGAGCGCCAGGCGGGCGGCGTCGGCCGCGTGCTCGCCGTGGGCGCCGGCGAGGGCCGAGATGAGCCCGGCGCGCCGCGCGGGCGTCGTGGCCGGGTCCTTGGCGACGAGGAGCAGGCGGCCGTGGGCGACCTCGGGCAGCTTGCCGCCGGCGCGCGCGAGGTCGGCGTGCAGCCCGAGCGCCTCGAGGGCCTCGGCGTGCTCGACGACGGCCGCCTCGAGGTGGTCCATGGCCGTCCCGCGCACCAGCGTGCCCAGATGTCGGGCGGCGGCGGCGCGGTCCGCGGCGGCGACGGCGTCGGCCAGGCCGCGCCGGGGGTCGACCTCCTCCTGGGCGACCGCGGCCGCGGGCAGGAGGAGCAGGAGCAGGGCGAAGGGGAGGCTGGTGGTGGCGTTCCTGTTCATGGGCGGGGGCGGATCATAGGGCCTGAGCGGCCGCGCGTCACGTCCCCGCGCGCGAATCGCACCCCCTGGAAACGCAGGCGGCGCCCGGGGTTCCCCGAGCGCCGCCCGCGCGAGAGGCGTGGGTCGGTTCAGTCGCCGAGCGCGCGCTGGAGCGCGCGCTCCTCCTCGGCCAGGCGGCGGAGGCGCGCCTGGCGGCGCGCCGTCTCGGCGTCGAGCGGGCGGGTGATGCGCACGTGGAGGACGTCGCGGTCCTCCGGGGAGAGGAGGCCGTAGGTGCGGTGGAACGCGCCGGCGTCGCGGGTGGCGGGGTGCAGGCGCGTGAGCGCGGCGAGGCGCTCCGCGGAGGTGGGCAGGGCGCCGGCGAGGGTCAGGACCTGCTCGACGGTCACGCGCCACTCGCGCGCGACCTCGTCGATGACGGCGAGGCGGGCCGCGGGCGCCTGGGCGTCGCGGATGCGCCGGTGCGCGTCGAGCAGGCGGTGCGGCGGGAGCGCCTCGCGCCAGGCCAGCGGGACGCACCGCTCGGACGGCTGCTGCCAGGCGGCGGGGCCGCGCGGGGCGGGCTCCCAGGGCTCGCAGTCGCGGATCGGCGCGGTGACGTGGCGGACGCGGCCGACCTCGACGTCGGCGTCGCGCGGCTGGGCCTCGGCGGGGAGCGCGAGGCCGAGGAGCAGGGTGAGCGAGGTCGGGAGGACGAGCAGCGGTCGCCGGGTCATGAGGCCTCCGCGGGGTCGGACGCGCCGCCCCCGCAGCGATTCAACGACCTTGCGGCGCCTCGACTTCCGAGTCCGGGGGAGGCCGCGAGCGCGTTCGCTCAGTCGCCCGCGACCTTGACCACCCGGCCGAGGCCCGGGGCGAGCGCGAGGGCGCGCTCGAGCAGGCGTCTGGCCTCGAGGCGATGCGTCGCCGTCGACTCGGCGGCGGCCGCGAGGAGGGCCAGGGCCCACCGGGCGACCTCCCCCTCCCCGGCGGCCTCCGCGAGCAAGGCCAGGCGTCGCCGCTCGCGCGCGACCCGGGCGCGTGGCGCGGGCGGCAGCGCGTCGACCTCGAGCGCCGCGTCGAGGTCCTCGAGCGCGGCGGGCGCGCCGCCCGTCAGGGCGCGCAGCCGCGCCCGCCGCAGGCGGAGCGGGACGGCCGTCGCGGGGTCTCCCGCGCTCCCGATGACCTTGTCGAGGACCGCCACCACCTCCCGGTCGAGCTGCCGCAGGAGCCATCGGGCGCGCTGCCGCTCCGCCGGCGCGTCGCCCAGGCGGACGGCCTCGACCACCGCGGCGGCGGCGGCGTCGATGTCCCCGGCGGCGAGGAGGACTGCGCCCGGAGGACGCGCGGGCCCGGGGCGGCGGGCGCCAGGCGCTCCGCCTCGAGGCAGGCCGTCGCCGCCTCGTCCTCCCGCGCGAGCTGCTGGCGCGCCCGGGCGAGGACGATGAGCGTCTCCGCGTCGGGCGCGGCGCGCGCGAGCGCCGCCAGGCCCGCCTCGACCTGCTCGAGGTCCCGCGCCAGCGCCGCCTCGTCTGCGTCCTTCGGCCCGCCCTGGACCTGCACCAGGCGGAGGGCCTTCACGCGCGCCGTCTGCTCGAAGATCATCTGCATCTCGGCCTCGAGCCGAACGCGCCGCGCGCCGGGGTCGTCCGGCGCCAGCTCCTCGGCGCGGCGGGCGGCGGGCAGCGCCGGCTCGGGGCGGGGCCAGGCGAGGTGGACCCGCGCCACCTGCGCGCTGGCCCAGGCGAAGCCGGGGTCGAGGGCCAGCGCGCGCTCGAGCTCGGCCAGGGCGGCGGCGTCGTCGTCGGGCTCGATGGCCGACCCCTCCCAGCGCGCCACGGCCCGCAGGGCGGTCGCCGGCGCGTGGTGCGCGTCGACCGTCAGCGCCGAGCTGCACGCGGCGACGGTCGAGGCGAGGTCGCCCGCCGCGTAGGCGGCGAGCGCGATGGCGTGGCGGAGCGCGACGAGCTCGCGGCGCACCTGCGCGTCGCCGGGGCGCGCGGCGTGGGCCAGGGCGAAATCGCCCTCGGCGCCCGGGGCGTCGCCCAGGTCGCGTCGGAGCCGGCCGCGCGCGGCGAGGAGCTCCGGGTCGTCCGGCCGGAGCCCGACGGCGCGGTCGAGGTCGTCGAGCGCGCCGCGCGGGTCGTCGAGGGGCGGCCCTCCCCGCAGGCGGGCCCGCCAGGCCCACAGCGCCGCGTCCTCGGGGGCGGCGTCGAGGAGGGCGCCGAGGGCCGACGCCGCGGCGGCGACGTCGCCCCGGGCGAGGTGGGCCGTCACGTCGGCGCGGGTCGCCGGGGCCGGGGCGCGCTCGACGAGCCGGGGCGCGAGGGTCATCCCGGCCCAGGCGAGGGCGGCGGCGCCGAGGAGCCCGGCGAGCGGGAGCGCGCCCCGGCCCAGCGCGGCCGCCGCGCGCCGGACGAGCCCCGGCCGCCGCGCCGCGATCGGGGCGCCCGCGAGCCAGCGCTCGAGGTCCCTGCCCAGCGCCGCCATGCTCGCGTAGCGGCGCTCGGGCTCCTTCTCCAGGCAGGTCAGGCAGATCGTCTCCAGGGCCGGGTCGACGTCGGGCGCCCGCGCGCGCACCGGCGGCGCCGGGCGCCGGATGACGTCGGCGATCACCTGCATGGCCGTCTCGCCCTCGAAGGGCGGCCGCCCGACGAGCAGGGCGTAGAGCGTGGCGCCCAGGGCGTAGACGTCGGCGCGCGCGTCGACCCGCTTGAGGTCGTCGACCTGCTCCGGCGGCATGAACGCCGGCGTGCCCGTCCCCTCGCCCGTGCGCGTGAGCGCCTCGCGCTGCGCGTCGCGCGCCAGGCCGAAGTCGGTGAGCACCGGCCCGGTCGGCCCGAGGAGGACGTTGTGCGGCTTCACGTCGCGATGCAGGACCCCCTGCGCGTGCGCGTGGGCGAGGGTCCGGGCGAGGGTCAGCGTGAGGGCCGCCGCCTCGCGCGGCGGGAGGCGCCCCTCGCGCGCGAGGCGCGCCTGGAGCGACTCGCCCTCGACGAGGTCCATGACGATGAACCGCCGCGGCCCGTCGCGCCCCTGGGCGTGGACCCGCACGATGCCCGGGTGGTGAAGGCGCGCGGCGGCCTGGGCCTCCGCCTCGAAGCGCCGCCCCGCGACCGGGTCGCTCTCCTCGAGCAGGACCTTGACCGCCACCCGGCGGCCGACGCGCGGGTCGACCGCCGCGTAGACCGCGCCCATGCCGCCCTGGCCGAGCAGGCGCTCGAGCCGGTAGCCGCCGACCTCCCGCGGGTGCATGGCCGCAGTGTGGCAGGTGGGGGCGGGCCGGCGGTAGCCTCCCCCTGCGGACTCGCGCGGGGCACGCGCTCGACGATGCGCGCCGCGCGCGCCCCCCGGGGGGGCGGCCGCTGGGTGACGCCGGGACCCGGGTTCGACGGACCGTCGTCCTCGGGTCGGGCGGTCCCGGACGCGAAGCCGCGAGGGTGACCGCGGGCCAGCGTCACCGGCCGGCGGGCGGGGAAGGTGGCCCGTCGATCGGGGAGGGGCCCACCGTCCGGCCGGGGTCGGGCGCCCGGGGCCGTGCGGGTCCGGGCGCCCGGGAGCGGGATCGTGGCGTGCTCCGGCGCACCTCCGAGGCCAGCCGGAGGCCGCTCGATGCTCGCGCCCAGCCCCCCGTCCTGCTCCCGGAACGACGCGCCCCCCGTCCTGCTCTATGACGGCGACTGCGGCCTGTGCGCGCGGAGCGTGCAGTTCGTCCTCGAGCGCTCCGCGGGCGGCGCGCTGCGCTTCGCGCCGCTGCAGGGGCGGACCGCCGCCGCCCTGGCGCCGCGCCACCCGGCGCTGGCCCGCATGGTGGCGGCGGGTCGCCTCGACTCGATGGTCCTCGTGCGTGACCCCGGCGGGGCGCGCGAGGCCGCGTTCCTGCGCTCGGCCGCCGCCGTCCGGGTGGCGTGGTCGGTGGGCGGGCGCTGGCGAGCGGCGGCGGCGCTCCTGTGGCTCGTGCCGCTCCCCCTGCGCGACCTCGTGTATCGGCTCGTCGCCGGCGCCCGCCTCCGCTGGGGAGCGCCGGCGGGCTGTCGCGTGCCGCGGCCGGAGGACCGGCCGCGGCTGCTGCCCTGAGCGCGCGAGCACCCGGCGCGGCGCGCCGAACACGGAGCTCCGCCCGGGCGCTGCGGCGTCGCGGGCAGAGGGGAGAAGCATGTCCCAGCACGATGAGTCGACCCGGGCGGAGGCTGACGCCCGCAGGTTCGTCCTGTTCAGCGTGGCGTGGTCGGTCTACTGCCTGGTGCACCACGCCCTGACCTACTTCAGCTGGCTCCACCTCTCCGGGCCGGAGCTCCCCATGGCCGCAGCGACGCTCGCGGCGGCCGTGGCGGTGCTGCTCCGCCCCTCCTCCGTTCCCCGCCTGGCCGCGCTGCTCGGCCTCTGGTCGAGCTACGAGCTGTACATGCTGCCCGAGGTGGCCAACCACATCCTCCTCACGCTGTTCATCGACCTGACCGTCCTCCTCTGCTTGCCTGGCCTCCCGCGGCGTGACGAGGCGCCGGGCGGGCCGGGCGCCGCGCTCTACCGCCGCTTCGCGCCGCTGGTGCGGGTCGAGCTGCTGACGCTCTACCTGTACGCCGTGCTCCACAAGCTGAACCGCGACTTCTTCGACCCGGGCGCGAGCTGCGGCTGGGAGCTCTACGCCCAGATGACCGAGGTCCTGCCGCTCCCGCGCTGGCCGGCCCTCGCGCAGCTGACGATCCTCGGCACCCTGGCCTGCGAGGCCGCGATCCCCCTGTTGCTGCTGCTGCGCCGGACCCGCGCGCCGGGGGTGTGCTTCGCGGCGCTGTTCCATCTCGGGCTGGCGCTCCACCCGAACCTCTACGTCGCCAGCTTCACCGCCATGCTGTTCGCCCTGTTCACGCTCTTCCTGCCCGTCACGTTCACGGCGCGGCTGGTGGAGCTGTGGGAGCGCAGCCCCGCCCGCGCCTGGTGGCGCGGCGCCGGCCGCCGCGTGGCGGCCCGGACGGCGGGCCTGGTCGTCGGGGCCGGCGCCGTCGCCGCCGCCCCGGCGCTGGCCGCCATGAGCAAGGTCCAGCTGGTGGCGCTCGTGCACCACGTCGGGCCGTGGCTGGGGCGGGTCACCTTCGCGGTGTGGATGGCGCTGTGGCTGACGGTGGTGGGGCGGACCCTGCTGGCGCGGCCTCACGACCAGGAGACGGCGTGGGCGACGATCCGGCCCCGGCACGTCGGGGTGGCGCTGGCCCTCCCGCTCCTGGTGCTCCTGAACGGGCTCTCCCCCTACCTCGGGCTCAAGACCCAGTCGTCGTTCGCCATGTTCTCGAACCTGCGCACCGAGGGCGCGGTCAACAACCACCTGTTCATGCCCACCGTCCGGCTCCTCGATCACCAGGACGACCTGGCGCGGGTGCTCGGCTCCTCCGACGCTTACCTCGCCTGGGTCGCGGCAGAGCGCGAGCGCCTGCCCCTGTTCGAGGTCCGCCGCCTGGCGACCCACAAGGTCCGGCAGCGTGACTTCTGGGTCGAGGTCGAGCACCGCGGCCAGCGGCTGCGCTACGCCTCCCCCGGGCTGGGCGGAGACCCCCTGACGCCCGTCCCCTGGCTGGTGGGCAAGCTGCTCCACTACCGGCCCATTCCGGATGACGACTGCCCGTGCGGCTGCCGGCACTGATCAGGGACGGTGCGCCTGCTGTGCCGGTCCGGGCGCCCCAGCCGGCATGGGGAGGCGCCTCAGGCCGGCAGCGGCCCGGGCCACGCCTCGCGGGAGAGCAGGGCCGGCGGCGCCTGCTCCGGGGACGCGGTCAGATGTCCGCGTCCTCGTCGTCGTCGTCGTCGTGGTCGTGGCCGTGCCCGTCGGGCCCGTGCGCGTGGCCGTGCTCGAGCTCCTCCGCCGTCGCCGGGCGGATGCCGACGACCTCGACGTCGAAGTGGAGCCGCTCGCCGGCGAGCGGGTGGTTGAGGTCGAGCGTGACGACCCGCGCGTCGGCGGCGAGGACCCAGCAGGGGACCTCCTCGCCGTCCTCGTCCTCGACGACGATCTGCATGCCGGGCTCGATCGTGAGGTCCTCGGGGAAGTCCTCGCGCGGGAACTCCTGCTTGCCGTTCGGGTCGCGCAGCCCGTAGCCCTCCTCGGGCGGGACGACGACCTCGAGCTTCGCGCCCGGCGCCTTGCCCGCGAGCGCGCGCTCGAGGCCCGGGACGATCTCCCCCGCGCCGTGGAGGTACTCGAGCGGCTCGCGCTCGCGGGAGGTGTCGATCACCGACCCGGCGTCGTTGCGAAGGGTGTAGTGCAGGCTGACGACCGTGTCGGGGCCGATCACGTCCTGGGGCATGGGGGGCGCCGTCCTCGTGTGGCCGGAGGATAGCCCGGCGCCCGGCGGGACACAACGCGCCCCGGGTCAGCCGCCGCCGGCGAGCCGGGCGAGCGCCTCGCGGGCGTCCTGGAGGTCGAGCGCCGCGTCGCGCAGCTCCCCGTTCAGCCGCCCGAGCTGCCCCCGCGCCTCGCCCTCGGCCGCCTCCAGCGCGGCCACCCGCTCGCGGAGGGCGCCGACCTGCGCCAGGTGCGCCGCCTCCGCCTCGGCCGCGGCGCGGCGCAGGGCGGCGACGTCGGCCTCGAGCTCGCGCTTCGTCTGGGCGAGCCCGGCGCGCAGGGCGTCGCCCTCGAGCAGGAGGCGCACCTCGGGCCCCGCCTCCCGGTAGTTCGCCAGCTTCGCCCGGTAGACGAGGTCGTAGGCCTGGGCCTCGTCGTTGTGGCGCCGCACGAGGTCGGCCATGGCGTCCTCGAGGGACGCCGCGCGGCGCTGGGCGGCATCGCGCTCGTCGCGGGCCTGCTCGAGCTCGGCCCGCAGGCGCCCCGCCTCCCCCGCGTGCAGCCGCGCCACCAGCGCGCCCACCTCGTCGTCGAGCAGCCGGTTGCGCTCTCGCAGCCGGATGACCTCGCCCGCCGGGTCGTCCCCCGGCCGCAGGTCGGCGGCGCTCGGCGCCGGCGGGCCGGCGAGGAAGCGCGCCTGCACGTCGCCGAACGTCACGAGGTCGCCGTCCCGCAGGAGCCGCCCCTTGCCGGGGGCGAGGGGCTCGCCGTTGACGGTCACCCGCGCCGAGGCCAGCCCCTCGAGCAGCACCCAGCCGGCCGCCGTGGGCTCGAGCCGGGCGTGCTTGAAGAACACCCCCTTGTCGAGCAGGCGCACGCTCGCGGCGCGCGACGTGCCGACGAGGTTCTCGCGCCCGGGGTCGAGCGGGAAGGCGTGCCCGCCGCTGCTGCCCGTGAGCACCTCGATCGCCGGGCCGCTCACGTGAGGTACCACTCGCTCTGCATCGTCGTCCGCCACTTGTAGCTCGGCTGGTCGTAGATGCGCCGGCGGGCCTCGACCCCGCGGTCGTACATGCGGAACTTGACCCCGTGCCCCGCGCTGGAGGCCATGAGGAACGGCGGGAACGGCGCGTCGACGCTGTGCCCGCCCGGGACCTTGAAGTGGCCGAGCACGTGGCCCACCTCGTGGGCGACCGTCGTCGGGCCGACCCCGAAGCGCCCCTTCCAGCGGTCCCGGGCCACCCCGCGGCCCTCCGGGTCGCGCTGGGCGTTCTTCTTCGTCTGCACGTAGGCCACGCAGGTGCGGAAGGCCGGGCTGATGTTCACGCCCTGCTGCTCGGCGAAGTAGTTCGCGGCGGCGTCGCCCTCGGGCACCGCCACGCCGAGGGCCGAGTCGTCGGCGCCGCGGTCGGTGATGAACACGCGCACCGCCTTCGGGTTCGTGGCCGGGAAGGCGCGCGGGTAGCGCACGAGCCGGTCGTGCTCGTTCCACATCCAGCCGTTGGCCCCCTTGCGCCCGTCGCGGAGGATGAGCACCTTCCGCGTCTCGGTCTTCTCGAACGGCCAGGTGCCGGTCTTGATCACCTCGTCGTGCAGCTGGTCGCCGGGGAGGGTCGGCAGGTCGGCGTCCTTCGGGGCGGGCGCCCAGCGGAAGCTGTACCCGCCGACGGTCACCCCGCCGGCGGCCGGGACGAACGTGTTGAAGTCGATCCCGATGCTCGCGTAGGCGTTCGCGGCCGTGCGCATGAGCTCGACCCAGTACTCCGCGTCGGCCGGGTCGCCCTGCGGGTCGAAGTAGCGCGTCCCGTCGTGGTGCACGCAGATGAACACCTCGACGTGGAGGACCTTCAGGGGCCCCTGCGCGGGGAAGCTCCGGCGCACGACCTTCTTCCCCACCGGGAACTCGACCTGCACCCAGCCACGGGGGTGCGCGAGCTGGACCGGGAAGTCGACCTGCCCCTTGGTCCGCCCGTCGATCGTGATGTCGCGGTCCTCCGAGAAGGTCACGAGCGACACCGGGCCCGAGGTGTAGACGCCCGGCGGCCCCTCCACGAGGGTGATCGGCGCCTGATCGATCACCCGCTGCTCCAGCCTCGCCCGCCCCTCCTCGGGCGGGAGGGCGTCATCCTTCGGGTCCCACTCGGGCCAGAGCGTGCGCCAGGTCGCCTGGACCTTCTTGCGCCCGCGGCCGGCCTTGTGCGTCACCCGGAGCCGGAAGGCGCCCGAGTCGCCGTAGAGGAAGGCGGGGTGCAGCTTGGCGTACTCGTCCGGCGTGCCGTGGTCGAACGCCTGGTCGAAGTGGGCGAAGGCGCCGGTGAGGCGGGTGCGGTCGCTCGACCCCTCCAGCAGCTCGATCGTCACGCCCTCGAGCCCGGCGTGGGCCGACATGGTCTTCGCCGTCACGTCCGCCTCCTCACAGGGCCGGGAAGGCCGCGCCCGGCGCGGCGGGCGCCTCGTGCTGCTCGACCCGCGCCTGGTCGTGCAGCTCCTTCAGCTTGGCCAGCGTGGCCGCGTCCGGCCGCCCCGTCGGCGTGAGGCCCGGCGTCCGGTCCTGGAACCAGCGCAGGTTCTCCTCGAGCGAGCGGCTCACCGGGTAGCCGAGGTTGTGCAGGCGCCGGCGCGCCTGCTCCTCCTGCCCGCCCTGCTCGTAGCCGAGGAACAGCGTGCGGGAGAAGCGGTGCCCCAGCGCGTCCTTCGGCCCCCACTCGAGCTCCAGGCTCGTCCCCCGGGCCGCCGCCGGCACCTGCCGCAGGTCCAGGCGCGCCACGCCGTCGGGCGACGTCGCCTCCCGCGCCCAGGAGCCCATCGTCATCTTGTAGGGGCCCGCGCAGCGCAGGCCCTCGTCGTCGAACAGGTGCACCTCGAGCTCGTCGGGCAGGGCGTCGACGCTGCCGCCGCCGCCCGGGTCGACGTGGCTCCCCGGGATCGTGAACGCCACCTGCCGGTGGGCGACGCGGCCCTTGATGTTCTGCAGCTCGAGCACCGCCCGCAGGGCCCGGTGGCCCGCCGGCAGCTTCATCGCCAGCAGCCGGGCGTCGGCGCTCTTCTTGTTCTCGGCGGGCGTCGGCTCGCCCGGCTGCGGCCGCCGCCGCACGACCTCGCTGGCGACCACGTCGCCGGTCGCCGCGTCGAGCAGGAGCAGCTCGAGCCCGTTACCCGAGTGGCTGCCGGTCAGCTCCCACTTCACGGTCGGCCGCTTGCCGGCCGCCTCGACCTCCTGCCCGTCGAGCACCTGCCGGCCGTCGACCCACAGCTCGAACGACTTGAGCCCGGGGAGCTCGTAGTTCTCGCGCAGGCGGACCGTCGCGCTCACCTCCGGCGCCCCGTCGGCCCCGGCGAGCTGCAGGTCGACCTCGAAGAAGGTCAGGTAGGCGCCGTGGGTCAGGTGGTCGTGCTCGCCCACGAGCAGCCCGCCCTCGCGGCGGCAGGCGGCCGTCACGTCGAGCGGCGCGGTCGGCGTCTTCTTCCCCACCTCGCGGTTGACGGTGAGGCGCACGGGCCGCCCCTCGGGCCAGATCGCCTTCCAGGTGATCCGCGCGTCCGAGCGCGGCGTGATCTGCCCCCAGAACCAGTGCTGGCCGTCGTCCGAGTCGTAGGCGATGTCCTGGAACGCGCCGGGGTAGGCGCCGACGGAGTCGGCCTTGACGTAGTGCGGGGTGCCGTAGCGCGGGTGCCCGCCCTCCATCTTGCGCTGCAGGAGCTCGGCCTTCCTCGGGTTCTTCGAGCGCGCGTCGGGGTCGCGGCCGGAGACGCGCAGGTCGAGGATCCCCGCCACCTCGACGTGGGCCGCGCGCCGCTCCTGGCCGAGCCACGCCTCGAGCGTGTAGCGCCCCTCGGCGTCGGGCGGGGCGTCGGCCGGCGAGAGCTCGACGAACGCCTCGCCGCGCAGCGTCCGCTCGGTCACGTCGCGGTCGCCCGGCTGGAGCACGACGCGGTCGTACGACTGCACCTCCCACTCGAGGCGCAGGGGCGCGCCCGGGGCGACGAGCACGCGCTCGCCCGCCTGCTCGCCGCAGCGGCCGCGGAACGCGACGACCTTCAGCTCCACCCGCAGCGGGGTCGGCGCGGCCGGGGCGCTGACCGCGTGCGCCGGCACGTCGCCGGCGACGAGCAGGAGCTCCGGCGCCCCGCCCGCGCGCGGGCGCCCGACGGCGCCCGGCGCGTTGGGGGGCGGGTGCTCGCCCGGCAGGCGGAAGCAGCGCCGCGCCTCGACCTCCGCCGGGGTCATCGCCGCCAGCGTGTGGGGCTGGAGCTCGTGGTCGTGGCTGCGGTTGATGGTCGAGATCGTGCCCTTCTTCGTGTTGGGCCCGGGGTCGTCGGCGAGCCGGGAGAAGGCGCAGCACACGGCCCGGTGCATGGCGTTGCCCGACACGTGCCAGAGCCAGCCGTCCTTCGTGCCGTTCGTCTCGGCCCAGGCGACCGTGACGACGTGGCCGTCCGGCGGGCCGACCGCCGTGTGGACCGAGAGCACGTCGCCGGGGCGCGGGCGGTGCTGCTCGCCGGCCTTGCGGCCCACGGTGAAGCCCACCGGCAGCCCGTGCCCCTGGCCCGGGCCGCCCGGCGCGTAGCCCTGGGCGTGGGTCCCCCAGCCGTAGGCCTCGAGCCCCTTCAGGTAGGCCTTCGACGACGCCGCCGCGCAGTAGGCGTAGCTCCCGGCGCCGATGTTGGCGAGCGTCGCCGCGCCGTTGCCCGTGGACATCCCCAGGTGCTCGAGGAAGTACTCGACGTTCGCCGGCATGACCTCGCCCGCCGGCGCGTAGAACCGCTCGACGAAGTAGCTGTAGTAGAAGGCGCCCATGAGCCGGCTGTAGACCTGCTCCTGCGTGCCCCACTGCTTCGCGGTCGCCGCGGCGGTCTGGAAGACGGTCAGCCACCTGGGCACGCCGGCGCTCAGCCCCTGCTCCGCATCGCCCGCCCCGCCGCCCGACGCCTCCTCGTGCTTCGTGACCTCGAGCGGGTCGCAGCCCGCGCGCTCGCAGGCCTGCCGCAGCCAGCGCTGGAGGTCGGGGCTCTTGAACCCCGTCATGTCGGGGTGGTACGCGCCGCGGCGCTGGTAGTCGCCCGCGAGCAGGGCCTCGAGCGCCCCGTCGCCGCCCTCCCAGGGCGCGGGCCCGGGGCCGAGTTCGGGCGCGGCGCCGAGGACCCTCACCCGGTACGTCCCGGCGACGACGGCGGCGCTGACGAGCCCGTCGGCCCCGGTGCGGCCGGCGCGGATGCGGCGCCCGTCGCGGACGACCTCGAAGGCCACGTCGGCCAGCGGCGCGTCGGCCTGGTCCACGACGCGCGCCAGGAGGCGATGCGCCTCGCCGAGGTCGACGTGCTCCGCGCGGTAGCCGCGGCCGCGGTAGACGGCGTCGGCGCCGGCCGGCGCGTCGGCGGCGGTGAACAGGAGGACCTCGAGGCGCCGGTCCTCGACGCCCAGGTAGTCGTGCATCTCGACGGCCCCGGCCGGGAAGGCGGCGCCGCAGGCCGCGTGCCCCGGGCCGGCCGGCGCCAGCGCCGCCAGGCGCGCGGCCGCGTCGCCCCCGAGGAGCTGGCCGAGCGTCTCCAGGTAGAGGGTGTGGAACGCCTCCCAGTCCTTCGTGGTCGGCGCGCCGGGCTTCGTGTCCAGCCACACGCCGTGCTGCTTGAAGAAGGCGCCGCGGAAGCGGTCGAGGGCCGCCTTCGTGTTGCCGTAGGCCAGGCCGTCGATGGCGCCGGGGTCGCAGCGCCACTGGCGGGTGGCGTCCACCCAGCGGAGCAGGCGCTGCCAGTCGGCCACGGTCGCGTGCTGCTTGCTGTGCGCGACCCACCCCGCCCGGCCCTGGAGCAGGGCGGCGGCGCTCTCCGCCCGCCGCGCCCCGAGCGGGTCCTCGCCGTGGGTGGCGACGAGCCAGCGGTCGGCGCCCACCTCCTCGCCGCGGCGCAGGAGCCGGGCGAGCCCCTCGAGGCAGCCGCTGTCGCCCCCGGCGCCCGGCTGGAAGAGCGGCCCGGCCGGCGCCTTGCCCTCGGCCGTCTGGAAGGCCGTGGCCTCGGGGAGGACGACGAGGTACGCGGCGCGCCCGGGGCGCGCCGGCGGCGGCGGCGGCGGCGCGAGCACGACGCCCGTGTACTTGCCCTTGCGGTAGAGGTCGCACGTCTTCCACGTGCAGTCGCCCTCGCCCGGATGGCAGGCGAGGACGGGCGCGTCGGCGGCCGGGAAGAGGAGGAAGTCGACGCGCGCGGCGCACGTGGGCGCGTAGTCCCGCAGGCGCGCTCGCTCGGGCGGCCAGCTCTCGCCGCAGCCGACCGCGGCGGCCGTGAGGGCGGCGACGAGGTCGGGCCCGGCCGGCGGCGCCGGCGGCTCGACCGGCGGCGGCCCGTCGAGGAGGTGCGGCGCGGGCGGCCCGGGCGGCGGCATCCGCTCGAGGAGCGCGCCCCAGGTCTGCGGGCCGACGATGCCGTCGACCGACAGGCCGGCGGCGCGCTGGAACGCCTGCGCGGCCGCGTGGGTCTTCGGGCCGAACTTGCCGTCGACGGTCAGCGCCGCGCCGGTGTGGTTCAGCGCCGCCTGCAGGCGGCGGACGCGCGACCCGCGCGAGCCCGAGCGCTGCGTCGCGGGCGGCCAGGGCTGCGCCGGGAGGTGCGGGTCGCGCAGGAGGCGCCAGGTGGGCTCGCCCACGACGGCGTCCGCGGTGAGGCCGTGGTCCCCCTGGAACCAGCGCGCGGCGTCCTGGCCGTCGTCGTCGTGGAGCCCGCTCGCCCCGGTCGGGTAGCCGCGCGCGTCGAGCAGGGCCTGGAGGTCGGCGACGGCCGGCTCGGCGCTCCCCGGACGGATCACGGGGTCCGGCCCGCGCGCCGGCCGCGGCGGGGGAGGCGGCGGCGCGGGCGGGGGGGCGCCCTCGACCCGCACGAGCGCGACCCGCGCGCGCAGGGCCGCCAGTCCGGCCGCGTCGACGTCGAGGGCGCGCTCGAGGGCGGCGTCGTAGCAGCGGGAGAAGGCGGCCCAGTCGGCCTCCGCGACGGGGCCGCCGGCCGGCAGCGTTCCGCCGCGCGCCGCCTCGAACTCGCGGCGGAACGCGTCGAGCGCCGGCTGCACCCCGCCGGCGGCGGCCGGGTCGCACGGCCAGCCCTCGTGCCGGGCGACGAAGGCCAGCGCGCGCTCGACGTCGCGCGGCTCGTGGCGGGCCTGGCAGCGCGCGGCCGCCTCGGCGTGGAGCCCGAGCAGGAGCGCCAGCGCGACCTGCGCCCGCGCGCGGCTGAGCGGCTCGTCGCCCGGCTCGTGCGCGGCGACGAGCAGGCGCTCGGCCGGGTGCGCGCGGAGGTGGCGCAGGACGAGGGCCAGCGCGGCGAGGCCGCTCCGCTCCTCGCCCGCGGGGGACGTGGGCAGGAGGACGGCGCTGCCGGCGTGGAAGGCGTCGGCGGCCGGCAGCTCCAGCACGGTCACCGGCCGCGCGCCGCGCAGGCGCAGCGTGGTCGTCTGGTCGACGCCCATGCTGACCACCTGCCGCTGGGTGGTCTCGAACCGGAACAGGTCGATCGAGGGGTCCGGGGCGCTCACGCAACCCGAAGGTATCCGGTCCGCAACGCCTGGCCAGCCCACCCCGCCCGGGGCGTGCGGCGGCCGCCCTCCTGCGCCCTACTCCAGCCGCCGGCGCAGCACGGCCACCGCCAGGGCGAAGCACGCGGCGTCGAACGCCAGGAGGCCCCCCGCCGAGGCGAGCCAGTGGGCCTCGGTGCCGAGGAACGCGGCGCGGATGGGCTCGATCGCGTGGGTCATCGGGTTCAGCAGGGCCGCCGTCTGCATCCAGGCCGGCATGGCGTCGCGCGCGACGAAGGTCGGGCTGAGCACGAGGAGCGGCGAGAGCATGAAGCCGGTGATGGCGAAGAAGATCGAGTGATGCGGGAAGACGAAGGCCAGGGCCAGGCTGAGGACGCTGATCCCGGCGGCGAGCAGCGCGCCGTAGCCCACGAGGGCCAGGACGGCGAGGAGCGCCGAGCCGTGCGGGCGCACGCCCAGGGCGAGGGCCACGACGCCGATGATCGCCACCTGCAGGAGGCTGTAGACGATCACGTAGACGAAGCGCGAGGCGGGGATCGCCAGGCGCGAGATCGGCGAGGCCAGGACCTTGTCCATGAAGCCCGTCTCGCGGTCGAAGACGATGGGGATCCCGCCCAGGACCGAGTTGACGAGGATCGTGAAGGCCGCCACGCCCGAGAAGAGGAACGTCAGGTAGTCGTCGGTCGCGAAGCGGTCGCGCATGAACCCGCGCACCGCCTCGACGTCCCCGGCGTCGCGGACGATGTGGTGCAGGAGCGGCCCCGCCAGCGTGAGCAGGATCAGCGGCTGGATGATCCCCAGCGTCAGGCTCATGCGGTCGCGCCGCAGGTGGATGAGCCAGCGGCGCGTGAGGGCCCAGGTGTCGGCGAGGAGCGTCGTCATGCCTCGTCCCGGATGGCGTGGCCGGTGATCTTCAGGAACACGTCGTCGAGCGTCGGCGGCCCGAACGAGAGCGCGCGGGCGGGGGCCCCGCGGGCCTCGAGCGCGGCCGCGACCCGCGGCGCGAGGTCGCGCGCGCCGGCGGTGGTGAACAGGAGCGCGCGCCCGCGCCGCTCGACCGCGGAGACGCCCTCGAGCCCCCGCAGGGCCTCGAGGGCGGGCGCGTCGAGCTCGGCCCGGCCGAGGTCGGCCTTGACCATCTCCCCGCCGAAGCCCGCCTTGAGCGCCGCCGCCGTCCCGAGGGCCTGGACCCTTCCGTGGTCGACGATCGCCACGCGGTCGGCGAGCTCGTCCGCCTCCTCCATGTCGTGCGTCGTGAGCAGGATCGCCGTCCCCTGGGCGCGGAGCTCGGCCACGAAGCGCCAGATGCGCAGCCGCGTCTGGATGTCGAGGCCGACGGTGGGCTCGTCGAGGATCAGGAGCCGCGGGCGGTGGAGGAGCCCGCAGGCCAGGTCGAGCCGCTTCTTCATGCCGCCCGAGAAGCGCTTCACCGGCTCGTCGGCGCGGTCCGACAGCTCGACGAGCGCCAGCAGCTCCCCCACGCGCGCCCGCAGGTCGGCGGCGGGGACGCGGTAGAGCCGCCCGCTCAGCTCGAGGTGCTGGCGCGCCGTGAGGTGGCGGTCGAGCGCCACCTCCTGCGGCACGTAGCCGATCGCCGCCCGCGCCTGGTCGGGCGCAAGGACGACGTCGTGGCCGAGCACGCGCACGGCGCCCGACGTCGGGCGCAGCAGCGTGGCGACGATGCGGATCGTGGTCGTCTTGCCGGCGCCGTTGGGGCCGAGCAGGGCGAAGACCTCGCCCGGCTCGACCGCGAACGACACGCCGTCGACGGCGCGCACGCCCGACGGGTAGACCTTGACCAGCTCCTGCACGTCGAGCGCAGGCGGGACGCCGCTCATCGCTCCTCCGGGAAGGGGGGCATTCTACGCGTGTTCAGCGGTACGGCGGGTAGTTCGCCAGCTTGCGCTGGAGCGACCGCCGATGGATGCCGAGGATCCGCGCGGCCTTGGTGATGTTGCCCTCGCAGTCCTGCAGCACGCGCTGGATGTGCTCCCACTCCACGCGGGCGAGCGACGGGGCCACGCCCGGGGGCGGGGGCTCGGCGCCCTCGCGCTTGCTCTGGGCGCGCTCGAAGGCGCCGAGGAGCTGGTCGGCGTCGGCGGGCTTGGTCAGGTAGTCCTCGGCCCCGAGGCGCACGGCCTCGATCGCCGTGGCGATGCTCCCGTAGCCCGTGAGCACGAGCACGCGCGTGGTCGCGTCGAGCGCCTTGAGGTCGCGCACGACGTCGAGGCCCGACTCGCCGGCCATGCGCAGGTCGACCACGGCGAGGTCGGGGCTCACGCTCCGGGCGAGGTCGAGGGCCTCGGCGTGGGTCCCCGCCCCGTGCGCGGCGAAGCCGCGCTCCTGGAAGGCGCGCACCAGCCGGGTGCGGAAGGTGGCGTCGTCGTCGACGACGAGCACGGCGCTCGCGGCGCCCTCGGCCTCGCTCA
>JAMLIC010000027.1 GCA_023954375.1 Planctomycetota bacterium | reverse complement strand
GCCCGGCCCTCCTCCGCCTCGCCTGAGGCTCTCGCTGCGGAGGCGCGGTGAGGTGTGCTCGAAGGCGGCTCGGCTTGACACAGGGTGTCTCGGTCGGCGGCCAGGAGGCCGCCTTCCCTCGCCTTCGCGCGGACACGCCCGGCCCTCCTCCGCCTCGCCTGAGGCTCTGGCTGCGCAAGCGCGGTGAGGTGTGCTCGAAGGCGGCTCGGCCGCCTCAGGAGACGGCCCCAGCGGTCGCTACGCCTTGAACTGCGGATCGGGTCCAGGACAGGCCCTGTGTGATCGACGCCTGCGAGCCAGTCCAGGCGCCTCGCCGCTGTCCCCCGAGGTGAGACGTCGTGCCTCTGGTCGTGCTCCGTGACGGCGCGACGGTCGCACGGCGCGGTCGCCGGCCCGACGAGTTGCGCTCCGCGCGTGCTGGTGCTCCGATGCGCGGCGTGAGCGACCCCTTGAGCGCCTCGGCGGCGGCGTACGACGCCCTGCCCTACCCCAGCCTCCCCCGCGCGGTCACGCAGCCCGACCGCCTGGCGGTCGTCGCGCGCCTGTTCGGCCTGTCGCCGGCGCCGCCGTCGCGGTGTCGGGTGCTGGAGCTCGGCTGCAGCGACGGCGGCAACCTGCTGGCGACGGCGCTCGCCCACCCGGGCGCCGAGGTCGTCGGGGTGGACATCTCGCCCGGGCAGGTCGAGGCCGGCCGCGCGGCGGCGCGGGCGCTCGGGGCGACGAACCTGCGCCTCGAGGTCATGGACCTGCGCGAGGCGTCGGCCCTGGGCACGTTCGACTACGTGGTCGCGCACGGGCTCTACGGGTGGATCGCTCCGCCGCTCCAGGCGGCCCTGCTGGACGTGGTCGCGGGCGCGCTCCGGCCGCAGGGGGTCGCCTACCTGGGCGTCTCGGTGCTGCCGGGGAGCTACCCGCTCCTGGCCATGCGCGAGCTGCTCCTGCGCCGGCTCGCCGGGGTCGTCGACCCGGCGGACCGCGTGCGCGCGGCGCGGGCCACCGTCGAGGCGCTGGCCGAGGTGGCGCCGCCCGCGACCGCCGGGCCCATGCGCGCGATGCGCGACAAGGTGCGCAGGAGCTCGGACGCGTGGGTCCGCCACGACCTGCTGGTCGAGGACAACCACCCGACCTGGTTCCGGGACCTGGCGGGGGCGACCGCCGCGCGCGGCCTCCAGTACCTCGCCGACGCCGACCTGCCGACGACGCTGCCCTCGACCTACCTCGACCCGGAGCGGGTGAAGCTCTTCGATCGGCTGGCGCGCGACCCGGTCGAGCGCGAGCAGCTCCTCGACGAGCTCACGGACCGCACCTTCCGCCGCGCCCTGTTCGTGCCGGAGGGCGCCGAGGTCGACCGCAAGGTCGGCGCCGGCCGCCTCGCCGGCCTGTCGCTCGTCGCCCGCTACCGGCGGCCGGAGGCGTGGCCCGACCTCGCCCTCGGCGCGCACGAGGCGTTCCGCGCCGAGCCCGAGGAGCGCGGCCAGGCCGTGGCGGCGCCGGCGGAGCTGCGGACGCGGCACCCGCTGGCCCGCGCGGCGCTCCGGCTCGTCGCCGAGCGCTGGCCGCTGCCGGAGCCGGTCGACGGGCTCGCCGAGCGGGCCCGCGCGCGGGCGGCCGAGGCGGGCTGGCCGACCGCGGCCCCGGCGCCCGAGGACGAGCCGATCGTCGCCGAGCACCTGCTCGTCGCCGCCATGCGCGGCCTCGTCGACCTGTGGCTCGAGCCGCCGGCGTTCGCGCCGACGCCGGGCGAGCGCCCCGTGGCCAGCCCGCTGGCGCGCTGGCGGGCGGCCGGCGGGCACGAGGTC
The DNA here is from genome assembly GCA_023954375.1 of Planctomycetota bacterium. Taxonomy (GTDB): domain Bacteria; phylum Planctomycetota; class J058; order J058; family J058; genus JAMLIC01. The sequence continues at coordinate 118,074 of JAMLIC010000027.1, read as the reverse complement.
GTCAACGTCCTCCACCAGGCCGTGCCGCTCGAGCCGCACGAGCGCCTGCTGCTCGCGGCGCTCGACGGCTCGCGCGACCGCCCGGCGCTCGTCGCCGAGCTCGCGGCCCGCGCCGCCGCCGGCGACCTCACGCTGGCCGACGGCGACCGGCCGATCGTCGACGCGGCGGAGCGCGACGCGCTCCTCGCCGGGGTCGTCGACCGGACGCTCGCCTGGTTCGGGCGCGCCGCCCTGCTCGTGGGCTGACCCGCACGAGCGGGCGCACCTTCGACTATGCTCTGACGCCGGTGCCCACGATCGTCGACTTCGCCTACTACGGCGCCCTGCAGCTCGCCTGGCCGTGGATCGCCTGGAAGGTCGCCCCGGCCCGGGGGCGGCGCCACCTGGCCGGCCTCGCGGAGCGGCTCGGCCGCTGCCCGCCGCGCCCGGGGCAGCGGCCGTGCATCTGGATCCACGGCGTGTCGGTGGGCGAGATCCGCGCCGCGGCGCCGCTGATCGACGCGCTCGAGCGGGAGCTCCCGGAGTACGAGGTCGTGCTCTCGACGACCACCGGCACGGGGCAGGAGGTCGCGCGCCGCGGCTACCCGGACCGGCGCGTCTTCTACTACCCGCTCGACCTGTCGTTCTCGGTGCGGCGCTGCTTCGACGCGATCCGCCCCGACCTCGTCGTGCTGGTGGAGCTCGAGATCTGGCCGAACTTCCTGGGCGAGGCCTGGCGTCGGCGCGTCCCGATCGCGCTCGTCAACGGCCGGATCAGCGAGAAGAGCTACCGCGGCTACCGGCTCGTGCGCCGCTGGCTCTTCGACCCGATCGGCAAGATTGGCCGCTTCTGCGTGCAGGACGAGACCTACGCGGCGCGCTTCCGCCGCCTGGGGATCCCCGGCCGGCAGATCCACATCACCGGGTCCATGAAGTACGACCAGCTCCGCGTCGCCGCCGACGCCGACGGCGGGGCGGTGCGCCGCGACATGGGCGTCGGGGAGGGCGAGGCCGTCATCATCGGCGGCTCGACCCACCCGGGCGAGGAGCGCGCCCTGGTCCTCGCCTACCAGCGGCTGCGCGCGCGCGCGCCCGGGCTGCGCCTCGTCCTCGTCCCGCGCCACACCGAGCGCACCGAGGACGTGCGCCGGCTCGTGACCGACCTCGGCGAGCAGCCGGTGCGCCGGACCGAGCGGCTGCAGGCCGGCGACACGGCGCCGCTGCCCCCCGGCGCGGTGCTCCTCGTCGACACGATCGGCGAGCTCGGGCGCCTCTACGCGGCGGCCGACGTCGTGTTCGTGGGCGGCAGCCTGATCCCGCACGGCGGGCAGAACATGCTCGAGCCCGTCCTGCTCGGCAAGCCGACCGCGTTCGGGCCCAGCTACGAGAACTTCATCGAGCCGGTCGAGCGCCTGCTCGTGGCCGGCGGCGCGCGGCTCATCGCGAACGAGGCCGAGCTCGAGCGGGCGCTCGGCGAGCTCCTCGAGCGGCCCGAGGCCGCCCGGGCCATGGGCGAGCGCGGGCGCCAGGCGCTCCTCGCCGCGCGCGGCGCGACCGCGCGCACGGTGGCGGTGATCCGGCACCTGCTCGAGGAGCGGCGCCGCCCGCGCCACCCGCGGGCGCGGGGATAGCCACGTTTAGCTTTTAGCTGTTAGCTGTTGACTTTTAGTCGCTAACTGCTAACAGCTAAGAGCCAACTGCTGACTACCGCCCCGCGCGCCGCTTGGCGTTCGACCACACCTCGAGGTAGCGCTCGCGCCGCGGCACCTCGCGCCAGCGCTGCAGCCCCTCGAGGCGCTCGCGCAGGGTCTGCACCCGCAGGCGGGCGGCGCGCTTGTCGAGGAGGCGCGCCGTGCGGCTGTTCGTCGGGTCGTAGCCGGCGAGGACCAGCAGGTCGCGCTGGTTCTCGGGCGAGAGCGCGTACTCGACCCAGGCCTGCGCCGCCTCGAGCGCCGGGCCCTCGCAGGCGCGCGAGATCATCCAGCTGTCGATCCACACGGTCGAGCCGCCCTCGGGGATCGCCTTGCGCGTGGCGTGGCCCCGGCGGTGCAGCTCGCGCTCGACGATCCCCCAGTCGTCGATCAGCCAGGCCTGGCCCGCCTCGACGAGCGCCACCGCCTCCTCGGGCGTGCGCCACAGGCGGACGCCCGCCCGCAGGAGGCGCTCGAGATGCGCCTCGACCTGCTCGAGCTGGGCGTCCGACAGGTCGAACAGCGGCTCGAGCCCGAGGTCGAGCGCCCCGAGCGTCACCGCCCAGACCGCGTCGTCCCACACCGCGGCGCGGCCGCCGACCTCGTCGGACCACAGGTCGCCCCAGCGGCCGGGCGAGACGCGCTCGCGCGTGGAGACGAGCCACATGGGGCCGTAGGCGAAGGGCGCCCCGTAGCTGCGCCCGGCCTTCTGCAGGAAGGGGGGCGCGCGGAACGGCGGCAGGAGCTCGGCCTCGCGCCCCTCGAGCCGCAGCGGCTGCACGAGCCCCGAGTCGATGATCGTGCGCGCGTAGTCGCAGGAGGGCGTGACGAGCTCGACCTCGCCCGCGCGCAGGAGCGGCAGGAGCTCGTCGTTCGAGGTGATCGTGACCGTCTGCGTGACGACGACCGCGACGCCGGTCGCCTCGAGGTGGCGCCGGGCGAAGGCCTCGGCGAAGGGGTGGTCGGCGTAGTGCGGCCAGCCGGCCACCCGCAGGACGACCGGCGGCCCCTCGACCCGGGGCGCGGGCGGCCGCTCGGCCGGGCGCGGCACCCCGAGCGGCACGACGCCCATGCCCGCGCGCGGGGCGTCGGCCGCGCAGCGGAAGCCGGTGTCGCGGAAGCGGTCGCCGGGGTAGGCGAACGTCCGGTCGAAGATCCGCCCGCCCTCCTCGGGCTGGTAGTACCACACGCCGCCGCGCAGCACGCGCGCGACGTCGCCGGTGCCGGGGACGCGCTGCTCGTCCTCGCACCACTCGTCGGCGTTGCCGGCCAGCCCGACGACGCCGTAGGGGCTGACGTCGGCCGGGTAGTCGAGCACCGGGCAGATCTCGTCGCGCTGGAAGTTGGCCCGCCCCGCCTCCCAGCGGTCGCCCCAGGGGTAGGTGCGCTGGTCGACGGCGCCCGCCGCCAGCTCCCACTCGGCCTCCGTGGGGAGGCGCTTGCCGCGCCAGTTCGCGTAGGCGCGCGCGTCGAACCAGGTCACGCCGGTGACCGGCCGGTCCTCGGCGGCGGGGGAGCCGGCCCGCTCCGGGAAGCCGGGCGGGCGGTGGTCGTCCCCCGCGCAGCCCGGGCCGCACGCCCCGTGGCCGCGGCGGTCGACGTAGGCCAGGAACTCGCGGTAGGCGGCGATCGTCACCTCGGTGCGGTCGAGCCACAGCGGCCCCGCCTGGACGACGCGCGGCGCCTCGTCGGCGTCGGCCCCCTCGCGGCCCAGGACGAAGGTCGCGCCGGGGACGAACACCATCCCCGGGGGCGGCGGGCCGGGGTCGCCGATCGTCAGCGCGTGCTCCTGCCCCCGGCCCAGCGCCACGAGGTAGCGGGGCTGGTCGTCCTCGACGCGGCCCGGGATCCGGTAGACGCCCACGTAGCTGCCGGCGCGCAGCGACACGCGCGGGCGGTCGGGGTGGGCCTGCGTGCGCTGCGACGAGTCGACCGCGCCGATCGCCCGGTCCCAGCGGTAGAAGTCGAGCGACTCGCCCTCGCGCAGGCCGAGCACCTCGACCACGGCCTCCCCGCGGGCGTGGCGCAGCCGGCGCTCGTCCTCGTCGTCGTGCGACGTGCGCCAGAGCCGCTCGCGCAGCTCCTCGGCGAGCGGCCAGTTCTCGCGCACCTCGGCGAAGTCGGCCCGGGCGCGGAGCGTCGACAGGAAGGCGTTGCGCACGCGCTCGTTGCCCGGGAAGTCGCCGTAGGCCTCCTCGGCGAGGACGTAGGCCTTGTGGTAGCCGCGCGTCGCGTCCTCGACGTGCCCGTGCCGCTCCGAGTCGCGCGCCGCCGCCAGCACCTTGAGGGCGTTCTCGGACGTCTCGATCGCGGCGATCCGGTTGAAGTTGCGCCGGACCATCAGCACGCCGAGGACGACGGTGAGGATCAGCAGGCCGAGCATGGCCGTGGCCGCGCGGTGGGCGCGCACGAAGCGCACGACCGCGGCGCCGGGCCCGGGGCGCCGGGCGAGCACCGGCCGGTCCTCGACGAAGCGGCGCAGGTCGTCGGCGAGCGCGTCGGCCGTCTGGTAGCGGAAGAACGGCTCGCGCACGAGCGCCTTGAGGCAGATCGTCTCCAGCTCGTAGGGGACGTCGGGGCGCAGGCCCGCCGGCGGCGGCGGGTCCTGGGTGAGGATCTTGTGCAGGACCTCGTTGGCCGTGAGCCCCTCGTAGGGCGGGCGGCCCGTGAGCAGCTCGAACAGGATCGCCCCCAGCGCGTAGACGTCCACGCGGTGGTCGGCGTGCGTGGCCTCGCCGCGCGCCTGCTCGGGCGACATGTAGCAGGGCGTGCCGAGCACCTCGCCCGAGCGCGTCAGGTCCGGGGCGCGGCCCAGGTCCTTCGCCAGGCCGAAGTCGAGGATGAGCGGGCCGCCGTCCGGGTCGAGGAGGATGTTCGCCGGCTTGAGGTCGCGGTGGACGACCCGCTGCTGGTGCGCGGCGTCGATCGCCACGGCGACCTGCTCGATCAGCTTCGCGGCCCGCTTGGGCGGCAGCGGCCCCTCCTGCTGCAGGACCTCCTTGAGCGAGCGCCCCTCGACGAGCGGCATGGTGTAGAAGGGCCGGCCCTCGACCTCGCCGAAGCTGTAGACGCCGATGATCCGCGGGTGGCGCAGCTTGGAGGCCAGCGTCGCCTCGCGGCGGAAGCGCTCCAGCTCCCGGGCGTCGTCCGAGAGCTCGACCGAGAGGACCTTGAGCGCCACCTCGCGCTTGAGGTCCTGGTCGATCGCCCGGTAGACGACGCCCATGCCGCCGCGGCCGATCTCGGCCACGACCTCGAAGCGCCCCAGCCGCTCGCCCGGCTCGAGCCCGGCGCGGCGCGAGCGGCTGCCGCTGCCGCCTGGCGCGCCGGGCGGCGGGGTGACGACGGTGGCCGCGCTGACGCTGACCGGGTCGAGCTCGACCGCGGGGAGCGGCACCGCCGGCAGCGGGACGACGACGCTGGCCGAGTCCTCGAAGGGCGACCGGCGGGCCGGCGGCTGCGGGGGGAGGGCGACCGTCTCCGCCGACGGCCCGCCGCCGCCCGGCGGCGCGCCCTCGTCCGGGTCCTGGACGGCCTCGGCCATGGGAGAGGAGCATACCGCATCGCGTCGGAGGGGCGCCCACCGGGTGCGTGGTCGACCGTGTGGGCTCACATGGGACACGGAGGCAACGAAGGTCCACGAAGGTCATGGAGGTCTTGTTCCCATCTCCGTGACCTCCGTCGACCTTCGTTGCCTCCGTGTCCCATGAGCGGTCAGCGCGCTCACAGGCTGATGTCCCACTCCTCGTCGCCGCCCTCCTGGGGCGGCTCGACCGGCTCGACGAGCCCGTCCTCGAACAGGCCGGCGATCCAGCTCATGGCCGCGAAGCGCTTGCCCGAGACGCGGGCGATGTCCTCGGGCGTGCGGGTGCCGTCGAGCAGGTCGACGAGCTCGCCGTGCGCGCCGGCGCGGCGCCGGGCGGTCTCGCGCGCGTCGTCGCCGGTGAAGCCGACGGTCTTGTCCTTCGGGACGAGCTCGGCCACGAGGCCCCAGCGCTCGCCGGCCTGGGCGAAGGTGTCGAAGAAGGCGTCCGGCTCGAGGCGCAGGACGTCGCGCGCGGCGGCGTCGGCCAGCCGCGGCGGCAGGGTGCCGACCAGCAGCTCGAAGCGCGTCCCCTGCCACGAGAAGCACTCGCTGACGTCCTCGGCCGCGTCCTGGGTCGACTCCTGCACGAGGCCGGTCCCGTTCGCGTCGGCCCCGCCGCGCGGGCGGAACGGCTGCGTCCGGTAGGGGGCGCCGTCGATCAGCGCCATCTCCTTGCTGCGCCGCCCGTCGGTGAGGCGCAGGACGCCCGTGAGGCCCGCCGACGCCATGTCCTGCAGGGTGCCGACGAACTGGAGCTGCCCGACGAAGCCCGGCTCGATCACGCCCGAGGTGGGCAGGTTCGAGGCGACCAGCGCCCGCTCGTCGGCGGCCTCGCGCTCCGAGATGTCGACCGCCGCGAGGAGCCCGTCGCGCATGAGCTCGGCCAGCTGCACGAAGGCCTTGAAGCGCGGGACGCCCGAGATGCGCACCAGGTCGGCGATCGGATGCCGGCCGTCGACGAGGAGCAGCAGGTCCTTGGCGCCCTGGCCGCTGATCGCGCGCAGCTTGGCCTCGTTGCTCGGGAAGGAGAGGACGACGTCGTCCGACGGGATGACCTTGCGCACCTCCTCCCACTCGCTGATGCGCCGCACCGCCTCGAGGAGGAAGCCGTAGGTGTTCAGGCGCACCTTGCGGCGCGAGCTCGCCTGCGTGAACTCGCGCGGCAGGTGGTCGGCCGCGAACTCGTACTCGGCGCCGTCCCAGAGGAAGATGTCGTAGACCTCGTCCTTCATCTGCGCGGCGGCGGCGGACGCGATCTGGTCCTCGGTCAGGTTGCCGCCGACGATGAGCTCGTCGACGAGGTCGTCGTCGGCGAGCTCCTGGTGGTCGCCCGCGAGCAGGTAGACCTCGCCGCGGTCGAAGTAGAGCTGCCGCCAGCGGGTCTCGAGCTCGGTCTTCAGCTCGACGCGGAGCGTGCCCGAGCGCTTCGTCATGTAGAAGCTCTGCAGCACCTCGGGCAGCGAGAACGAGGCCAGGTCGCCGCGCAGCGTGTGCCGCGAGGTCTGCATGGTGATCTCGGCGGTGATCGCCTGCAGGCCCTTGAGGCGCTCCCGGAAGGGCGTCGGGTCGGGCACCGACTCGATCGCCGCGACGCAGCAGGCGATCGCCTCGGGCCGCTGCCCCTGGCGCGCCGCCTCCTCGATCCGGGCCGAGTAGTCGTCGGGCGAGATCCCCTCGATGCGCCCGCCCTCGATGCGCTCGTAGACCCAGGCGAAGAACTCGGGCGGCGAGCGGGTCTGCGCCTTGAGGATCTCCTCGAGCGAGCGCTGGCCGTCGAACTGCGCCAGCAGGTCGTCGGGGCCGACGACCGACTTCTCCCCCTTCGGCGTGAGCCGGAAGATCGAGCGCACCGAGGGGATCGTCCCCAGCATGGTCTCCCACTGCCGGATCTCGCGCATGACCTCCGCGTGGAGCCAGGGGAGCATCGGGACCTCGATGTCGAGGCCCTGCCCCTGGAGCCGCTGGTCGCCCGTCTTCACCTCGACGTAGGGGCGGCGCAGGAAGAAGACCCCGAACAGCTCGTCGAGCAGCGCGTCCTTCTGCGCCCGGAACCACGCGTCCATGGTCACGAGGCCGCCGGCCACGAGGATCGCCTGGATCGGGCGGCCCGTCTCGCGCTGCTGCTCGCGCACCTTCGCCAGGTCGGCCTCGGGGATCGGCGTCCGGGCCAGGAGGTGCTTGAGGATGTTCGGCGGCGTCGCGCCCTCCGGCACGCGCCAGAGGAGCGCCGACTTGCCCAGCCCCAGCACGTGCGAGCGGGCCTCCTCGCGGGCGGAGTACTCGCAGGTGATCCCCTGGCGGAAGAGCGCCAGGAGCATCTCGAACGCCCGCTTGCCCGTGACGCGCGCGTCGACGTGCAGGCGCTCCACGGCCGAGCGCTCGCGGAAGGCCGCGCAGCCGAAGAGCACGCGGTCGAGGAAGCGCCCGCGGGCCTCGAACTCGGGCGCCTCGAGCGCGCACTCGTAGAGGGCGATCGCCTGCTCGAGGTCCGCCTCGAGCGCGGCGCGGAAGCGCGACTCGAGCTCGTGGCGCAGGAGCGAGCGCACGTCGCCGCCGCGCAGGAGGCGCGTCGCCAGCGCGAGCGCCTCGAAGCGCGACAGGCCGAGGACGCGCGCCAGGTCGGCCAGCGGCGTGCGCCCGTCGAACACGCTGTCCGGCGTGACGACGCGCGAGCCGGCGGTGACCAGCGCGGTCGTGGCGTGCTCCCAGGCGCCCTCGCGGTCGGAGAGGACCAGGAGGCGCTTCTCCGAGGGGAGCGCCTCGCGGATCGCCTGCCACTCGTCGAGGCGCCGCGCCGCCTCCATGAGGAGCGACTGGACGTCGAAGCGGAACTCCTCGGGGTCGCCGAGGCGCTGCTCGAAGTCGGGCGGGAGCTTGTCCTTCGCGAACTCGAAGAAGGCGTCCTGCCAGCCGAAGAGCTCGTAGATCTCCTCCTCGACCTGGAAGCGCCGCGCGGCGAGGATCCGCTCCGGCGTGACGAAGCCCAGGCGCACGAGCACCTCGCCCAGGCGCTCCGTCGCCCCGCTCTTCTCCTGCTCGGCGACGGCGCGCGCCAGCTGGTCGTGCGTGAGCTCGGCCCGGCGCACGAGCGCGTCGCCCAGGCGGAAGCTCCAGTTCGAGCGCTCGAAGTAGAGCCCGCCCTGGTGCAGGTACAGGGTCTTCTGCGCGTCCTCGTGGAAGATCGAGAGCGTGCCGCGGTGTCCGCTGGCGGACAGGAAGTTGAGCAGCTGCTCCAGGCTGAACGCCCGGACGCTCCCGCGCAGGCCCATCGAACCCCTCGGCGCGCGGCTGACGCGCCGGTCTTCCTTCGAGGTGGTGACTCAGCGTGGAACAGTAGCAGTGGCAAGGGGATAAAACAAGCCGCGCGGAGAGGACGGCCGCGCCGTGGACCTTGACGACCGCGCGGGGCGGCCGGCCAGGCCGGTCCGCGGCCGGCGCTCGGGTTAGGATGCGCCCCCGCCGGAGGAGCGCCATGGACATCTGCGACCCGCACATCCACATGATCTCCCGGGTCACCGACGACTACGAGAAGATGGCGCTCGCCGGCTACCGCGTCGTCGTCGAGCCGTCGTTCTGGCTCGGCGAGCCGCGGACCTCGCCCGGGACCTTCCGCGACTACTTCAACCACATCCTGCGGTTCGAGGGCGACCGCGCCCGCCAGTACGGGATCGCCCACTACTCCTGCATCGCGCTCAACCCGCGCGAGGCCAACGACCGGCAGCTGGCGAAGGACGTCCTGGCGGAGCTCGAGACCTTCCTCGTGCACGAGCGCTGCGTCGCGGTGGGCGAGATCGGCCTCGACGACATCACGGAGCCCGAGGTCGAGGCGGCCCACGCCCAGATCGAGCTGGCCAAGAAGCACCACCTGCCGCTCATGGTCCATACGCCGCACCGCAACAAGCGCGCGGGCGTGCAGCGGATCATCGACATGGTGCGCGAGCACGACTTCCCCGCCGAGCGCACCCTGATCGACCACAACACCGAGGAGACGATCGGCCTCTGCCGCGACTTCGGCTGCTGGGCCGGCCACACCGTCTACCCGGTGACCAAGCTCTCCCCCGAGCGCGCCGTGAACATCCTCGACGAGCACGGCACCGAGCGCATGATGGTCAACTCGAGCGCCGACTGGGGCCACTCCGACGCCCTGTCGGTCGCCCGCGTCGCGCACGAGATGCGCCGCCGCGGCTACACGCCCGAGCAGGTGCGCAAGGTCGTGTGGGACAACCCCATGGCCTTCTACGCCCAGAGCGGGCGCACGCTCAGCGTGGTGTGATCGCGGCTGCGGCCGCACCCGCGCTCACTCATAGACGAGGCGGACCTTGCCCTTCTCCACCCACAGGGCCTTCACCCGCCCGAGGCGCGGGTCGCGGGCGCGGACCTCCTGCAGGCGCGCCTCGAGCCAGCGGCGCAGGAGCCCGCGCGTGAGCGGGTCGGCGGGGTAGTCGCCCACGCGGGCCTCGAGCACCTCGACGGTGGTCGTCGTCGGGCCCAGCGAGGGGCGCAGGGTCGCGGTCAGGTTGAGCGAGCCCGCGCCGCGCGGGCGCGAGGCCTCGACCTCGAGCAGGTCGCCCTCGAGCAGGACGCGCGCCTTCTCGGTCGCCGTGTGGCCGGCGTGGCCGAAGAGCAGGAGGTTCACCTCGCGCGGCGAGAGCTCGACGTCGGTCGCGCGGCCGAGCACGCGCCCGCCGAGCTCGAGGACCTCGAACTTCGCCGTGAGCAGCGCCTCCTCGAGGGGGCGGTAGGCCACCGGCTCGAAGGGGAGCGGCGCGTCGGCCTGCGAGGCGTGGAGCGCCCAGCCGATGTAGCCGCAGAAGACCGCTCCGGCGACGAGGGCGCCGAGCACCAGCTTGCCGCAGCGGCCCCCGCGGGCGACCGCGGCGGACGGCGCCGGCCGGGGCGCCTCAGCGGGCTTGCCGGTGTCGCTCAAGCGTTCCCCAGTAGAGGGCGCCGATCGCCACGCCCTCCTCGGCGCCGATCCCCCGCTCGGCCGCGCGCCCGACCTCGGCCGCCAGCGCGGCGCGCACGACCGGCGTGCGCGAGCCCCCGCCGGTCATGATCAGCGCGTCGACCTCGGCCCACGAGCCGACCCCGGCCTGGTCGCGGACCTCGCGGGCGAAGGCCAGGCTCTTCTGGACCAGGTCCTTGGCCGCGTCCTCGAGCCCCGCGCGGGTGAAGCCCACCTTGAGCACCTTCCCGCGCGCCGAGACGGTGAGCGTCGTCTGCGTGCGGCGCGAGAGCTCGCGCTTGGCGTCCTCGGCGCGGAGCCTGAGGTCGATCGCGCCGCCCTTGTCCTGCATGGGGTCGAACGTGTGCGCTTGCTTGAACTTGCGCGCGGCCTCCTGCGCGATCAGGAGGTCCCAGCGCGCGGAGCCGAGCTCGCGCCGCGCGTCCTGCGCCAGCACCTGGATGTCGCCGCCGGCGCAGCGGACGACCCCCACGCCGAGCGCCGCGTGCCCGAGGTCGAACACCAGGGCGAGCCGCGGGTTCAGGTCGGGCAGGCGCAGCGAGTAGGGGACGGCGGCGGCCAGCGCCTCGTCGGTGATCCCGACGAGCGTCACCCCGGCGCGCTCGACGGCGCGGCGCAAGGTCTCGCGCTGCGTCTCGGCGAACCACGCCGGGGCCGCCAGCGCCACGTGCGTGGGCGGCGCACCCGCCTGGCGGGCGACGTCCTCGAGGAGGCGTCCGAGCACCATGCCCAGCACCGCCTGCGAGTCGACCTCGCCGTCCGCGCCGCCGGCGCTCAGGCGGAAGAACGGGTCGGCGATCATCTCCTTGAGGTCGACCACCGCGCGCCCCGGGGCGGAGGCGGCCATGCTCCGCGCCTCGCGGCCGACCAGGCGCTCGCCGTCCTCGTCGAAGAAGACCTGCATGGGCGTGACGCGCTCGTCCTCCTGGTTGGGGACGATCTCGTGCTGCCCGTCGTCGTTGAAGCGGGCCACGACCGCGGCCGAGGCGCCGATGTCGATCCCCACCAGGCCCACCTGCAGCGCGGCCATGTCGGGGAGCGGCTCGTCGGGCCGGGCGCCGTCCGCCTCCGCGAGCGCGCGCCCGATCGTGTGGGCGCTCAGCACCTGCACGTCCTCGCCCAGGAACACGCCGGCCGGCGGGGTCTCGTCCTGGTCGGTGAGCGTGAGCGTGGCGCCCGGCGGCGCGCTGGGGGTGATCCCGAAGCTCGTGTCGAACCCCAGGGCGTCGAAGTCGTCGTCGCCCGAGGTCGACGCGACCGGGAGCACGGCGTCGATCGGGTCCTCGTTCGCGAACGGGTCGGTGTCGCGGGTCTCGTCGGCGGGCGCCGGGCCGGCCGGCGGGCGCGGCGTGGACCTGCCGGGGCGCTCGTGCGACCCGCTGCTGGGCGGCTCCGGCTTCTTCGTTCCGCTCACACCACGCGCCCTTCGAGGGGTGGGGACGCAACTCCAGACGCCGGCCATTCTACGCGCCCGGTCTCTCCCACGGCGACCCCCCCGGGGGGGTCACTCCGCCTCGGCGACCGGCCCTTCGACCTCCCGGGCCTGGCGGCTGGCGAGCAACGAGTCCAAGTCGGGGCGACGCAACGGTCTGGGCTCCTCCTCGTCCACGACGACGGGGCGCGAGGGCGCCTCGGGGGCGGCCGGCTCCACCCCGGTCGAGGGCTCCTCGACCGTCGACGGCGCCTCCTCGGCCGACGGCGCCGCCGCCTCGGCCGGCGAGGGCTCCGACGCCACCTCGGGCGGGGCCGGGGGCTCCTCGATCGCCGACGCGACGGGGGCGAGGGTCTCCTCGGGCTCGGGGCGGAGGTCGCCCGCGGCCGCGGCCGGGGCGGACTCCTCCGCGGCGGCCTCGACCTCCGGAGCGCTCCGCTCGATCGCCGCCCGCAGGGCCTGCTCGAACTGGGCCACGTCGACGCGCTGCCGCGGCTCCGTCCCGCGCAGCAGGCGCGGCACGGCGCCCTCGTGCGCGGCGCGGGGCACCTCGGCGAAGACCCGCGCCAGGTCGGCGCGCACCGGCAGGGCCAGGACGACCCGCTCCAGGTCGCGCACCAGCTCGCCCGCGTCCACGTAGCGGCGCTCGAGGCGGGCGAAGCAGCGCTCGAAGACGGCGTCCACCTCGGGCGGGAGGTCCTCGACGAAGTCGCTCGGGCGGTCGCCGGGCTCGGGCAGCGTGCCGGTGAGGGCCTCGAAGAGGATCACGCCGAAGGTGTAGAGGTCGCTGCGCACGTCCGGCACCTTGCCGGCGCGCTGCTCGGGGGACATGTAGGCGAGCGTGCCGGCGAGGGCCTCGCCCTCGGCGCTCCTGAAGCTGAGCGACAGCCGCAGCTGGGCCGCCTCGCCCTGGAGGCGGCCCAGCTCGAAGTCGGTGAGCTTCACCGAGCCCGACTCGTCGAGGAGCACGTTCTCCGGCTTGAGGTCGAGGTGCAGGACGCCGGCGAGGTGCGCGTCCTTGAGCCCGCGCGCCACCTCGAGCAGGACGTGCAGGGCGACCGTCGGCTCCAGGCGGTCGCGCAGCCGCAGGAGCTCGCGCAGGGTCGGGCCGTCGACGTACTCCATGACGACGTAGGGCGGGTCGGCGTCGAGGTCGACCCGCAGCGGCTTCACGATGCGGCTGCTCTTGATCTGGCTCTGCAGGGCGCCGAAGCGGCGCAGGTGCTCGACCGCCTCCGGCGTGCGCGCGAACTTGATCGCCACCGGCAGGAGGGCGCGGAAGACCTCGCCCATGCCGCCCTCGCCGAGCTTCTCGGCCAGGACGTACTCGCCCACGCGGATCCCCACGTCGAGGCGCTGGAGGTCGCGGCGCACCTCGTCGGGCGAGCGGGGCGAGGGCTCGCGCTCGGGCTCGGCGTCGGCGGCCGCGCGCGGCGCGCCCTCGACGACCACCCGGCGCGCCGACTTGCCGCGCTGCTCCTCGCGCTGGAAGCGGGTCCAGGCCGACCCGTCGCGCTCGAGCTCCGCCGCGAGCTCGGCGGTCCGCTGCGTGACCTGGGCGAGGATCCGCTGCGTCGCCCGACGCGCCGCCTCCGGCCCGTACTCCGCCTGGTAGCGGCGGTAGGCGCGCAGGGCCTCCTCGGGCTTGCCGAGCCCCTCGTTGGCGAGGCCCATCAGCCACAGCGCGTTCTCGCGCGTCGGCTCGGCCGTCGTGGGGTCGTCGACGAGGCGCTCGAGGACGCGGCGCGCGGGGTCGAAGCGCCCGACCTCCATGAGGCGGCGCGCGTCCGGGAGCCCCTTCGGTGGCTCGGGGTCGGCGACGCCCTGCTCGCGCTGGAACGAGGACCAGGCGCTCGACGTCGTCTCCGGCGTGCCGCGGAGGAGCTCGCCCAGCCGCTCGCGCACGCGCGACAGCACCTGGGGGGTCGCCCGCGCCGTCGACCCCGGCCCGTCGTAGTCCTGGAGGTACTTGAGGTAGACGCGCCGGGCGTCGTCGAACCGCCCCAGCTCCTCGAGGGTCCGGCCGAGCCAGAACAGGGCCGGCTCGCGGCCGGGCGCGTTGGGGGAGCGCTGCCGGGCCAGCCGCTCGAAGACCTTGCGGGCCGCCTGGGCCTCCCCGGCGTCGAGGAGCCGCTGCCCGTCGCTCACCGTCCGCGGCTCCTGCCCCCCGCTCAGCAACCCCGCCGTGAGCAAGATGGAGAGGAAGAGGAAGGCCATGAGGACGAGCACGATGGCCATGTCCGGAGCATAACCCGGAACCGTCGCCGCTCGCCCCGGGGACCCCGGCGTCTCGCCCCAAGGTGGTGCCGTGTGGCGGTGAAGTCCCGGGATGGGTCGTGGACGTCCCACCCTGCATCAGGGGGTATCCTTCGCGACGTGGACGTCCTGGCGCTCGGCGACATCGGCCTCGACGAGTATCTCGACGAGCCGGCCCCACGGCCCGGCGGATGCGCGCTGAACGTCGCGTTCGCGCTGCGGGCGTCCGGCGTCGCGCGCGTGGCCGCGGCCGGCCCGATCGGCGACGACGGCGCGGCGCTCGCCGACCTGCTCCGCGCGCGCGGCGTCGACGTGGCGGGCGTCGAGCGCCTGCCGGGCGCCACGCCGCGGCAGCGGATCGCCGTCCGGCCGGATGGCGAGCGTGACTTCGCCGGCTACCTGCCCGGCGTGCTCGCCGGCTGGCGGCCGGGGACGGCCGCCGCGGCGGCCGCGCGCGAGGCCGAGCTGGTCTACGTGCCCACGTTCGACGCGACGCTCGACCTCGCCGCCTGGGTGTGGGGCGAGCGGCCGGCGGGCGCGCCGCTGGCGCTCGACCTGATGAACATGACCGACGTCGACGACGCCTTCGTCGACGAGGCCCTGCGCCGGGCGTCGGTCGTGTTCGCGGGGCTGCACGCCGAGCGCGACGCGACGCGGATCGAGCGCCTGACCGCCCTGAGCGCCCGCGACGGCGCGGCGCTGGTGGTGGTGACGCTCGGCCCGCGCGGCGCCCAGGCCCTGTCGGGCGGCGAGCGCGTCGCTCGCCCCGCGGCGCCGGTGCCCGGCGGGCGCGTGGTCGACACGACCGGCTGCGGCGACGCCTTCGCCGGCGCGTTCCTGGCCGCGCGCGCACGCGGGGAGGGGCTGGCGGAGGCGCTGGACGCCGGGGCGCGGCTGGGCGCGCGGGTGGCGGCCACGCGCGGGGCCGTGGTGTGACCGCGGCTGCGGCGGAGGATGGCGGGAGCTGCCGTCCGCCGGGGTGTCGCGCGTCGGCCGCTCAGGCTCGCCCGAGGGACGCAGGGGCGCAGCCTGCTGCGCCCCTGGACCGGCACGCCCGACCTGCCAGGGGACCTCGACGGCCACGCTCGGGCGCAGCAGGCTGCGCCCCTAAGGCTCTCGCCGCGGGGGCGCGGCGCGGTGTGCTCGGGAGGCGGTGCTACTGCGCCGGCCGCCCCTACCCCTCCCCCACCAGCCGCCGCACGAGCGCCCGCAGCTCGGCGCGCTGGTCCTCGGTCAGCCCGACGAAGGCCAGGCCGAGCGTCCACGTGCGCTTGTCCTTGTTCGCGGCCACGCGGCGCACCTCGGCGCGGAAGGCGCGCGGCCGGAAGAGCTCGGGCGCGTGGAGCGCCAGCCGCAGCGTGTCGCCCACCCGGTGGTCCGGGGCGCGCCAGCCGCTCAGGTGCGTCGTGTCGCGCACGCCCGGGACGACGATCGCGATCCCGGTCTCCGACAGGTCACCCACGGCCATGAGCTGCGGGGTGACGGTCTCGAACTGGCTCGCGCCGCGGGCAAGGTCGAGCGCGACCTGCGCGCCCGGCGCGGGGACGCGGTCGGCGTCGCGGCGCTCGATCCCCGCCTGCGCGGGGATGACCCCGCGGCCGCCGATCGTGTGCTGCGCGCCGCACAGGGGGCAGGCGCCCGTCTGGCCGCTGAAGGCGCGCGGGGTGAAGATCCGCTTGCCGCAGGCCTCGCAAGGGTAGACGACGTAGTCACCCGCCCGGTGCACTAGCGACCTCCGACGTCCTTGACGGTGAAGAAGCCGTGGTCGAGCCGCCCCTCGCCCGGGGCCCCCGCCGGCGCCGCCTGCCCGGAGTGGGCCCGGACCGCCTCGAGCTCGGGCGGCGTGGGCAGCCGGTCGCCCCGCGCGCCCGCGAACGCGCGCGCGAGCTCCAGCTCGACGCCCTCGATCGGCTCGTCCTCCGCGCCGCGCGGCGGGCGGCCGGCCCCGCGCCAGACCCGCGGCGGCATGAGCGGCGCGCGGGCGCTCGCGACCTCGAACCAGGCGTGGAGCTCGCGGTGGGTGACGCGCTGCGGCCGGGCGTAGAACCCGTGCGGCTCGCCCCCGTCCGCGGAGGTCACCTCCAGGTAGACGTAGCCCTCGGGCGCGTCGCGCGCGCGCGTGAGGCGCGCGACCAGCCGCTCGACGCGCGGCCCCGCGGCCCCGCTCTCGCGCGCGCTGTGCAGGGCGCGGTCGGCCGCCCCGTAGAGCTGCTCGCGCAGGTAGCCCTCGGCCTGGTCGAGGAGCTCGTCGGCGCGCGTGCGCTGCCCCGGCGGGGCCTCGGTCGTGGGCGACGGCGGCGCGGCCTCCGACGTCCCGCGGATCCGGCCGAGCGCGAGCTGCACCTCCGCGGCGTGGCTCGGCCCGAGCGCCCGCGCCAGCGGGAGGAGGTCCTCGAGCAGCCGGGCGGCCGCCTCGGGGTCGCGCGCCCGGAGCGCCCGCGCCTCCGTGAGCCGCTGCTGCAGGTCGCGCAGGTTCCGCGCCCGCTCGAGCCGCGCCGTGACGTCGGCCGCGTCGGCGCCGAAGGCGAGCGCCGCCTCGAGCTCGACGATCACCTGCGCCGTGTTGCCGCGCCGCTCGGCGTCGGCCGCCCGCGCGAGCGCCGCCTCGCGCCGGGCGCCGCGCACGCGCGCGCGCAGCGGCTCGAGCGGCTCGGGCGCGATGCGCTCCGCCCCCTCCCAGTGGGCCAGCGCGTCGGCCACGCGGCCGGCGGCCCACGCGGCGTCCCCCTGCTCGACGCCGCGCGTGAACTGCAGGCGCGCCATGGCGTCGGGGAAGCTGGCGGCGGGCGGCAGCGGGACCCACGGCAGGTCGTCGTGACCGCGCAGGCGCACGGGCTCCGTCGGCGTCGCCGGCCCGGGCGTCGGCGCCTCCATCCCCTCCGTCGCGGGGGGTGGCGGCTCGACGGACGGCGTCGGCGACGGCGGGCGCCGCAGGACGAGCGCCAGCGCGACGACCACCACGACCAGCCCGGCCGCGGCGCCGGCGATCGCCCCCAGCGGGAGGGCCGGCCGCGGGCCCGCCGGCAGCCCCCGGTGGAAGGCGGAGCTGGGGTCGTCGGCCACGACGACGCGCTCCTTGCGCGTGCGGCGCCCGGCGAGGCGGCCGAGGTCGCGCCGCAGGGCGGTCGCGTCGGGCCGCTCGGCGGGGTCCTTCTTCAGCATGGCGTCGACGAGGCGCGCCAGGTCCTTCGACACCGGGGCGGCGGTGTCGAGCAGCGGCGCCGGGGCCTGGAGGTTGGCCGTGATGAACTCGAGCTTGCTCCGGGCGTTGAACGGCGCCCGCCCGGCGAACATCTGGAAGGCCAGGACCCCGAGCGAGAACAGGTCGCTCTTGAGCGTCGGCTCCTCGCCCCGGATCACCTCGGGCGCCACGTACTTGGCCGTGCCGAGGAAGCGGCCCTCCGGCATGGCGTCGGAGGTGTCGGCGTCGAGCATGTGCGCCAGGCCGAAGTCGGTGACCTTCACCTGCACGTCGAACTCGTCGCCCTCGAGCTCGAGCCCGTAGCGGGTGCGCCCGGTCATGAGCATGATGTTCGAGGGCTTGAGGTCGCGGTGGCCGATCCCGCGCTCGTGGGCGGCGACGAGGCCGTCGACGAGCTGGCAGAGCACCTGCAGCCCCTGCTCCTCGGGGAGCGGGCCGCGGGCCAGCGTCTCCTTGAGCGTCTCGCCCTCGATCAGCTCCATGGTGAAGTAGAGCCGCCCCTTCACCGAGCCGACCTCGTGCACGCGGACGACGTTGGGGTGGTCGATCAGCGCGGCGTTCGCCGCCTCGCGCAGGAAGCGGCGCACGTACTCCGGGTCGTGCGAGATGTCCTCGCGCATGACCTTGAGCGCGACCTGCTGGCGCCGCTCGAGCGACCCCGACCCCGACCCCGAGCCGCGCTCGGGGTCGACCGCCTGGTAGACGACGGCCATGCCGCCCTTGCCCAGCTGCTCGACGATCGTGAACTTGCCGAAGCTCGCCCCCTCCTTGACCAGGTAGGGCTGCCCCCGCCGCGGGACGGTGGGCAGGAGGCGCTCGACGAGCTGGTGCTTGAACTCGACCGGGGTCGAGGTCGCCCGGGCGTAGGACAGGAAGTCGGCCCCGAGCTGGATCGTCGTCCGGGCGGCCTGCCCCTGGATCTGCTCGAGGCGCGCCAGCGGCTGCGCGGCGTCCTCGAGGTGCGGGGCAGGGGCCATGGGCCCACGTTAAATCGCCGGGCCGGCGTGCGCCACGTCAAGCCGAAGAGCCCGCCGGGGTGGTGAAATGCGGTCGATGAAGCCCGACCCCGACCCGCGCACGCTCGAGCCCCTGTTCCGCCCCCGCGCGGTCGCCGTCGTCGGCGCCTCGCGCGAGCCGGGCTCGATCGGCCACGCGATCGTCAAGAACCTGATCGACTCCGGCTTCACCGGCCCGGTGTTCCCGATCAACCCGAAGGCCCGCTCGGTCCGCGGCGTCCCATGCCACCCGAGCGTCGAGGACGTCCCGGGCGAGGTCGACCTGTGCGTGCTCGTCGTGCCGGCGCCGGCCGTCGTCCCCGTGCTCGAGCAGTGCGGGCGCAAGGGGGTCAAGGCGGCCGTGGTGATCTCGGCCGGGTTCCGCGAGGCCGGCGGCGAGGGGGTCGCCCGCGAGGCGGCCCTGCGGGAGGTGGCGGCGCGCCACGGGATCCGCGTCGTCGGGCCCAACTGCATGGGCGCGCTCGTCACCGACCCGGCCGTGCGGCTCAACGCCTCGTTCGCCGCCGTGGCCCCGCTCGAGGGCAACGTGGCCTTCGCCAGCCAGAGCGGGGCGCTGGGCGAGGCGATCCTGGCCCGCTCGCGCGACCTCGACCTGGGGCTGTCGGCCTTCGTCAGCCTGGGCAACAAGGCCGACGTGAGCGGCAACGACCTCCTGGCCTGGTGGGGCGAGGACCCGCGCACGCGGGTGATCCTCCTCTACCTGGAGAGCCTGGGCGACCCGCGGGCCTTCGCGCGGGTGGCGCGGCGCGTGACGCGCGCGGGCAAGCCGATCCTCGTGGTGAAGAGCGGGCGCACGGCCGCCGGGGCGCGGGCCAGCGCGTCGCACACCGGGTCGCTCGCGGGCGTCGACGAGGCGACCACGACGCTCCTCGAGCGCTGCGGCGTGCAGCGCGTCACCCGCGTCGAGGGGCTGTTCAACCTCGCCCGCGCCTTCAGCCACCAGCCGGTCCCGCGCGGGCCGCGCGTGGCGATCGTCAGCAACGCGGGGGGCCCGGGGATCATGGCCGCCGACGCCGGGACCGCCTACGGGCTCGAGATGGCGACCTTCTCGCCGCAGACGGTCGCCGCCATGCGCGCCGTCCTCCCGCCCGAGGCGAGCACGAACAACCCCGTCGACACGATCGCCACGGCCACGGCGGCCACCTTCGGCGCGTGCGTCACGGCGGCGCTCGTCGACCCGGGCGTCGACGCGGTCCTGCCGATCTACGTCGGGCCCTCGGTCATGGACGTGCGCGCGGTGGCGACCGAGATCGTGCAGGGCCTCGAGCGCGCGCGCGCCGTGGGCGCCGGCGGCAAGCCGCTCCTCGCCTGCTTCATGGGCGGGCGCGTCGCCGAGGCCCGCGAGGTGCTCCTGCGCGCGCGCGTGCCGGCCTACGACTTCCCCGAGGACGCCGCCCAGGCGCTCGCGGCCATGGCCCGCTTCCGCGCCTGGCTCGACCGCCCCGTGGGCGCGGCGCCGTCGCTCGTCGACGAGCGCGCGCGCCTGCGCGCCCTGGCGGCCGACCTGCCCGAGGGCTGGCTCGACGCCGACCAGGCCTTCGCGCTGCTCGAGGCGGCCGGCCTGAAGGTGGCGCCGCGCGCCTTCGCCGCCACGCCCGAGGCGGCGGCCGACGCCGCCGCCGGGCTGGGTGTGTGGCCCGTGGTCCTCAAGGCGGACCACCCCGACCTCCTGCACAAGACCGAGGTCGGCGCCGTGCGCCTGGGCCTCGGCGACCCCGACGCGGTCCTGGCCGCCGCCCGCGACCTGAGCGGCCGCCTGGCGCGCCACGGCCTCGACCCGACGCGGGGGCGCTTCCTCCTGCAGGCGCAGGTCCAGGGCGGGCGCGAGCTCATCCTCGGCGCGCGCACCGACCCGGCCGTCGGCCCCGTGCTCCTCGTGGGCCTCGGCGGCGTGCACGCCGAGGTCCTGCGCGACGTGGCCCTCGGCGTCCCCCCGCTCACCGACCGCGACGCCGAGGACATGCTCGACGCCCTCCGCGGCGCCCCGCTCCTCGCCGGCTACCGCGGCCAGCCCGGCGTCGACCGCGCCGCCCTCGTCGACGCCCTCCTGCGCCTCTCCGCCCTCGCCGAGGAGGTCCCGCGCCTGGCGGAGCTGGACGTCAACCCGCTCCTCGCCCTCCCGAGCGGCGCCGTGGTCGTCGACGCACGGGTGAGGCTCGAGGCCGGCGGGACGTAGACGTTGGCGCCGCGCGCTCGGCCAGAGCGGGCAGAGTCTGCTCGCGAGGTTCGGGAGGCGCACGCCCGTCCGTCCCGCGGCCTCCGGCCAGGTTGAGCTTACGGTTGCCGCGCGCGGACCGGTGCTTGCCCTCCGACCGCGCGGCAGGTGCCATGTCCCTCCCCCGCCGCCTCGTGCCCGGCCGCACGCACTCCGTCACGCGCCGCACCGCGCGGCGCTGCTTCTTCCTCGCGCCGCGCGAGGAGGTGAACCGGATCGTCCTCTACACGCTCGGCGTGGCCCTGAGTCGCCACGACCTCGCGCTGCACGCGTTCATGGCCGAGTCGACGCACCACCACCTGGTCGTGAGCGACGGCGACGAGCGCTCCTGCCTCTCGGACGCGCTCGGGAGCTTCCACTCGTTGACGGCCAGGGCGCTCAACGCGTTCTACGGGCGGGGCGAGAACCTGTGGGCGACCGGCTCCTACGACAACGTCGAGATCCACGACGTGCCCACGCTCGAGGAGCAACTCCTCTACACATGGTCCAATCCGGTCAAGGACGGGCTGGTCGAGCGCCCCGAGGACTGGCCGAGCGTCAAGTTCCTCCCCGAGGACTTCGGCCGGACGATCACCGTGCCGCGCCCCGAGTCGGCCTTCTTCGGCGGCCTCCGGCCGGACGACTGGGAGCCGGGCTTCGCGCCCGCGCGCGAGGCGCTACGCCGCGCGCGCCGCGAGGAGCGCCGGCGCGCGCGGTCAGGTCGCCAAGATCGCGACCGTGCCCGTCCGGGCGCCAGGCCGCCGAAGCAGCCCGCCCCGCGCCCCGATCGCCGCGAGCGAGACCGGCGGCGCCTCCCGGCGTCGGTCACGTTCGAGGTCGTGCCGCCGCCGGGCTACGACCACATGACGCTCGACGAGGTCCGCGCCCACTTCCGGCGACTCCTCGACGCCCGCGTCGAGCAGATCCGCGCGGAGCGGCGCGCCCAGGGCCTGACCCGCGTCCTCGGCGTCCAGGCGGTGCTCGCCGAGGACCCCCGCGACAGCGCCGGCGACACCTTCCCCACGTTCGGGCGCAACCCCCGGCTCGCGTGCCGCGACCAGGCCCGCCGGGTCGCCCTCCTGGCCGAGCTCGTCAGCTGGCGTTCGACCTACCGGGCCGTCTTCCTGGCCTGGCGTGGCGGGGAGCGTGAGGTCGTGTTCCCGCTCGGCGCCTACGGTCACCCCCGCCACCACGGCGCTCGTGTCGTGGCCGCGACCGGACCTCCCTCGTTCGTGTAGCGGCAACACCTCGCCCTGCCCTCAGCTCGCCACAGCGCGAGCCCGGGCGCACGTACGCCCATGAGCTCGCCCCTGACCTCCGAGGCGGCGCCGCCGCGCCTCGCGTCGTCCTGGACGGACGCTTGGGTGGGCACTACCCACGGACGAGTCCTCCCCGGACCCCCGTCGCGCCTCGCGTCGTCCTGGACGGACGCTTGGGTGGGCACTACCCACGGACGGGTCCTCCCCCGACCAGGCCCGCCGCGACGGACGGGTCCTCCCCGGACCCCCGTCGACGGCGTCCAGCGATCGAGCATTCATGGCCTGGATGTCGGTGCGCCGTGGTGTAGTCACCAACGGTGACATTATGCGCAACAGCTTCCGGGGTTACTACGCGCCGACTGACGACGAGCGAAAGAAGCTCTGGAACGAGGGCGTCTTCGTTCTGGACGCAAACGTCCTACTGAACATCTACAGGGTGCGCGAACAGGTCGCGCGGGAACTCCTGAGGGTCTTGGAGAACCTAAGGGACCGAATCTGGGTGCCTCACCAGGCCGGACTGGAGTTCCACCGCAACCGACTGTCTGTGATCTCTGAACAGGTCACGGCGTATGAGGCTCTGGAGAAGGCACTGGGGGAAGGCCTGTCGTCGCTCAAGAAGGAGGTGGACCGCTTCTCGCGGCATCCCTTCCTCGATGTGTCGGCCGTTCTGAAGGAAATCAACAGTTCGGTAGACAAGGTCAAGCAGAACCTACAGACGCACCGAACACGTCACCCCAACCTGATTCAGAGCGATCCTCTTCTCGATCGCCTGACGGCAATTCTCGAAGGCCGTGTAGAGCAGGCGTTCACGCCAGATCAACTGCAAGCACTCTACAAGGAGGGTCAGGCCCGGTTCGACAACGAGACTCCACCTGGGTTTAGGGACAAGGCAAAACCCCAACCCGAGCGTTATGGAGACTTCATCCTCTGGAAGCAGATTCTTGCGATCGCAGGGCGTGAGAAGAAGCCCATTATCCTTGTCACCGACGACCTGAAGGAGGACTGGTGGAGGGTTCACCGCGGCCTGCGGGTCGGTCCGAGGCCAGAGATTGTTGACGAATTGCACGCCACTACCGGAGTGATGCTAGCGATGTACTCGAGCGATCGCTTCCTGGAGCGGGCCCGCGAGATCTTGAAGGTAGCTGTGTCGACTCAGTCCGTCGAGGAGATCAAGGAGGCTGTAGAGGAGCGCCTGCGCACCTCAGGTGAAGCGGCACGGCTGGAGGTAGGTGACCACGTTCGACACCCGCGCTTCGGTCGGGGTGTGCTGGAGGCGATTGCTCCTCCAACCGTTCGTTTTCGCATGCATGGCTTAACCAGCGGCCATTCGACGTTTCTTGGGCAGCTGATCAAGGAGGAAGCACTCCGGCCGGCTTCAGCTGAAAGGGCTCGTGATCTCGGATTGCCTTGGGCTACCGTAGAAGAAGCAATCGAGGACTTGGTCGGCCTGCTTCCAAGTCATTGCATTGACCTGTTGGCTCCATACTGCGGAATTGAGACAGAATGCCAGCCCATCGAGATGATCGCAGCATCGCAAGGCATGGGGTCAGACGCCGTGGTTCAGCTGATGAGGGCCGCGGCTCAGTACATCTCGGAGAAGCGCGCGGGAAAGCTCGCACTCTCGTCCGAGTTGTTCTTGCGTTCTCACCCTGGAAGTGCACCCAGCGGTCGAGGGCAACGTTTGCCCAGGGAACCGGAGGCGGAGGGGGCCCGCGATTGAGCGAGAGTTCCCGGTCGGCCTCGGGTAGATCGGAGTGGTGCCAAGGTCGCCGCTGGAGTACTCAGCATCGCGGCCCGACCGCGGGAGGCGCACGCCCTCCGTCCTGCGGCCTCCGGCCAGGCTGAGCTTGCAAGGGCCGTCGCGTGCTCGCGCCGCGCGGCAGGTGCCATGTCCCCCCTCCCCGCCGCCTCGTGCCCGGCCGCACGCAATCGGTCACGCGTCGCACCGCGCGGCACTGCTTCTTCCTCGCGCCGCGCGAGGAGGTGAACCGGATCGTCCTCTGCACCCTCGGCGTGGCCCTGAGCGGTCCAGCTCGAGCCTCTCCGCTGCGCGGTGTGGATCCTTCATGTCGACGAGCGACCTTCCGGCTGACCTCACAGTCATCGGACCCTGTGCTGCCGGACGTCCAACGAGTCTCGAACCTTGATCGTCATTCTCAGCGTCCTCGACAGGTCGCTGGTCAACGATCCAACGTAAGAGTAGGTCACATCGCGCCGAAGCGAGACGCCGGGCGGCCTCCTGACCGCCGAGCGAGCCTGAGCGGTCGGGGCCCACGACGTCGGCCCCGACGCACCGCAGCACCCGCCATCCTCGGCCACAGCCGCGATCGCCATCAACTCCGGAGCAGCGTCGCCTTCGCCACCCGGCTCACCGCCAGCTGGAACGCCGCCTCCCGCAGGTCGCGGGCGTTCTTCGCCGCGCCCTTGAGGTCCGCCCAGGCCTGCGTCATGCGCGCGCGCAGCTCCTGGTTCACGCGCTCCTCGCTCCAGCGGTACTGCTGGACGTTCTGCACCCACTCGAAGTAGCTGACCGTCACGCCGCCGGCGTTGGCGAAGATGTCGGGGATCACGGTGATCCCGCGCTTGCGGAACGTCTCGTCCGCCTCGGGCGTCGTCGGGCCGTTGGCGCCTTCGACGATGATCTTCGCCTGGACGTCCTTGGCGTTCACCTCGGTCAGCTGCTCCTCGAGCGCCGCCGGGACGAGGACCTCGCAGGGGCAGGTGAGGATCTCCTCGGCCTTGAGCACCTCGCCGCCCTTGAAGTTGATGACCCCGCGCGTCTTCTTCACGTGCTCGAGCAGCGCCGCCATGTCGAGCCCGTCGGCGTTGTAGGTCGCGCCGGTCACGTCGGACACGGCCACGATCTTCGCCCCCTGCTCGGCCATGAGCCGCGCCGCCCAGGAGCCCACGTTGCCGAAGCCCTGCACGGCGACCGTGATCCCCTCGATCGAGCGGCGCTGGTCGGCGAGCAGCGCCTCGAGCGCGAAGAGGCAGCCGCGCCCGGTGGCCGCCTCGCGGCCGAGGCTGCCGCCCAGCTCCACGGGCTTGCCGGTGATCACGGCCGGCGACCAGCCGTGGTAGTTCGAGTACTGGTCGACGATCCAGGCCATCGTCTGCGCGTTGGTGCCCATGTCCGGCGCCGGGATGTCGCGGTAGGGGCCGATCACGTCCTGCATGCGGTCCGTAAGCACGCGCGTGAGCCGCTGCAGCTCGGTCTGCGTCAGCTGCCGCGGGTCGCAGTTGACGCCGCCCTTGGCCCCGCCGTAGGGCAGGTCGACCACGGCCGTCTTCCAGGTCATCAGGCTCGCCAGCGCCGTGACCTCGTCCTCGTCCACGCAGGGGTGGTAGCGGATCCCGCCCTTCATCGGCCCGCGCGAGCTGTCGTGCTGCACGCGGTAGCCGACGAACGTGGCGATCTCGCCCGAGTCGAGCGGCACGGTGAGCTCGACCTTGATCTCGCGCTGGGGGGTCGCCAGCTGGCGCCGGAGCCGCTCGCCGAGGTCGAGCGCCTTGGCCGCCTGGTCGAAGTAGTGCTTGCTGGCCTCGATGAACTTCATGGCCCCTCCTCTCAAGGGTGGCGCGCGCCGCGGCCCTGCCCGCGCCCGCGGCGGCGCCCCATGTTCCACGACGAGCGCCGGTTGGACCACCCCGGGTCGACGCGCGCGCGGCGCATCGGTAGCGTGAGCGCATGCACCTCGCGGCCGTCGCCCGCGCCCTCCCGCCGCACCGCCACAGCCAGGACGAGATCGCGGCGACGCTCGCGCGCGTGCTCGACGGCCAGGGGGCGGCCCGCGCGCTCTCCGAGCGGCTCCACCGCGCGAGCCAGGTCCAGGCGCGCCACCTGGCGCTGCCGCTCGAGGCCTACCCGCGCCTCGAGGGGTTCGGCGCGGCGAACGACGCGTTCATCCGCGTCGGCACCGACCTCGCCGCCGAGGCGCTGACGCGCGCGCTCGACCGGGCGGGCCTGAGACCGCGCGACCTCGACCTGCTCGTCACGTCGACGGTCACCGGCGTGGCGACGCCCAGCCTCGACGCGCGCCTCGTCAACCGCCTGGGCCTGCGCAGCGACGTGCGGCGCGTGCCCCTGTTCGGCCTGGGGTGCGTGGCCGGCGCGGCCGGGCTGGCGCGCCTCCACGACCACCTGCGCGGCTGGCCCGAGCACGTCGCGGCCCTGGTCACGGTCGAGCTCTGCTCGCTGACCTTCCAGCGCGGCGAGACCTCGGGGCAGCAGCTCGTGGCCACGAGCCTCTTCGGCGACGGCGCCGCGGCCGTGGTCGCCACCGGGGCGCCGCGGCCCGGCGCGTCGCGCGTCGTGGCGACGCGCAGCCGCTTCTACCCCGACACCGAGCGCGCCATGGGCTGGGACGTCACCTCCGACGGCTTCCGCGTCGTCCTCGCCCAGGACGTCCCGGCGCTCGTGCGCGAGCGCCTGGGCGACGACGTGCGCGCCTTCCTCGCCGACCACGGCCTCGCGCCCGGCGACATCGCCGCCTGGGTGTGCCACCCGGGCGGGCCCAAGGTGCTCGAGGCCGCGCAGGCGGCGCTCGGCGTCGACGACGACGCCCTGGCGCTCTCGTGGCGCTCCCTGCGCGAGGTCGGCAACCTGTCGAGCGCGTCGGTGCTCCTCGTCCTCGAGGACACCCTGCGCGAGCGCCCGCCGCCGCCGGGCGCGCGCGGCGTGCTCCTGGCGATGGGCCCGGGCTTCTGCGCCGAGCTCGTGCTGCTGGCCTGGTGATGTCGAGCCTCGACGCCTACGCCCTCCTCGTCGGCCTGGTCGCGCTCGAGCGTGTGGCCGAGCTGGTCGTCTCTCGCCGCCACGAGGCCTGGGCGCGGGCCCGCGGCGCGCGCGAGGCCGGGCGCGGGCACTACCCCGCGATGGTCGCCCTGCACACCGGGCTCCTCCTCGGCTGCCTCGTCGAGCCGCGCGCGCTCGAGCGGCCGCTCGTCCCGGCGCTGGCGGCGGCGACGCTCGGGCTCGTCCTCGCCGCGCAGGCCCTGCGCTGGTGGTGCGTCGCGACGCTCGGCCGCCGCTGGACGACGCGCGTCCTCGTCCATCCCGGGCTCCCGCGCATCACGGCCGGCCCCTACCGCTGGCTGCGCCACCCGAACTACGTGGCCGTCGTCGTCGAGGGGCTGGCCCTGCCGCTCGTCCACTCGGCGTGGCTCACGGCGGCGGCGTTCACGGCCCTGAACGCCGCCCTGCTCGTCGTGCGCATCCGCTGCGAGGACCGGGCGCTCGTCGAGGCCGAGGCCGCGTGATCGACCTCCTCGTCGCCGGCGGCGGCCCGGCCGGCCTGGCGACCGCGATCCTCGCCGCCGAGGCCGGGCTGTCGGTCACCGTCGTCGAGCCGCGCGCGGCGCCGATCGACAAGGCCTGCGGCGAGGGGCTCATGCCCGGCGCCGTCGCCGCCCTGGCCGCGATGAGCGTGCGACCCCCCGGCGTGCGCTTCGGGGGCATCCGCTACGTCGACGGCGCCGCGAGCGCCGTCGGCCGCTTCCGCGACGGCCAGGGCCTCGGCGTGCGCCGCACGGCGCTCCACGCGGCGCTGTCGACGCGGGCGCGCGCGCTCGGGGTCGTCCGCGTCGAGGCCCGGGTCGAGGCCGTGCGCCAGGACGACCAGGGCGTCCAGGCCGCCGGCCTGCGCGCCCGCTGGCTCGTCGCGGCCGACGGGCTCCAGTCGCCGGTGCGCCGCCTCCTCCGCCTCGACCTGCCGCCGCGCCGGCCGGCGCGCTACGGCGTGCGCCGCCACTTCGCCGTCGCCCCCTGGACGGACCTCGTCGAGGTCCACTGCGCGCCCGACGCCGAGGCCTACGTCACGCCGGTGGCCGACGACACCGTGGGCGTGGCCCTGCTCTTCGCCCGACCGGCGCCGGGCGGCTTCGAGGCGCTCCTGGCGCGCTTCCCCCGCCTCGCCGAGCGGCTCGGCCCGCCGGTCACGCCCGCCCTGGGCGCCGGCCCGTTCGAGCGGCGCGTCCGCCGCCGCGTCGCCGGGCGCGTGCTCCTCGTCGGCGACGCCGCCGGCTACCTCGACCCGCTCACGGGCGAGGGCGTGCGCCTCGGCCTCCTCCAGGCCCGCGCCCTCGTGCGCTGCCTCGTCGCCGGCCGCCCGCAGGCCTACGAGCACGCCTGGCGGCGCCTCACGCGCCGCACCTGGCTGCTCACCGACACCCTCCTGCGCCTGCGCCGCTCGCCCCTGCGGCGCGCGATCGTGCCGGCGCTCCGCGCCTGCCCGCGGCTCTTCGACGCGGCCCTCGACCAGCTCGCCCGCTAGATCGAGGAGCACGATTCGGAGTGGTTCGACTGGCGTCGAACCACTCCGAATCGCACCCTCGATCTAGCTCCAGCGACTCCGGAGTGCGCCTGTTGCGCTCGCCGAGCTCGCTTCGCTCGCTCGGCTGCGCGCCGGCGCCGCCGGCGGCTCTCTTCGCTTGGACCTCCGGTCGCGCCGCTCGTTCGCCGCCGGCGACCCCACGCTCCGCGTGGGGCCCCCTGAATGAGCAGGCGCGATTCCCGGTGGTTCTCCTACGGCGAACCACCGGGGATCGTGCCCGCTCATTCAGACGCCGCCCGTGAGCGCCTCGTCCACGGTCGCGTACCACTGGAAGTAGGCCGGGATCCCCAGGCGCCGCGCGACGGCGTAGCCGGCCTTCCCCAGGGCGAGGCGCAGGTTCACGTCGGGCTGCTCGGGCCCGGCGACCTTCATCCACCGGGGCGCGTCGGCCACCCCCTCGAGGTCGAGGACGACCACCTTCACGCGCGAGCCGTGCTCCCCCTCGCGCTGCCCCAGCCTGACCTGGTCGTGGACGATGTCCTCGAGGTCGTCGGGGTCGTCGCCCGGCTCCGGGTGGAGGACGACGGCGGACAGGTCCAGGCGCGGCGTGACCTTCATGGCCTCATCATCGCAGCGGGCGGACGGCTTGTCAGGTGACCCCCGGCGTTCTACGCTCCTCGCCCCTCAGCCGGGAGGAAGCCCATGCGCAACACCGCCCTCGCCCTCGCCCTCGTGCCGCTCCTGGCCACCGCGACCGCCGTCGCCAGCGAGCCGGAGATCGACGTCTCGCACCTCGACAACGGCCTCGACCTGATCATCGTCCAGAAGCGCGACGCGGCGCTGGTCACGATCGAGATCGCCGTGAAGACGGGCTCCTTCACCGAGACGCCCGACACCAACGGCCTCTCGCACCTCTACGAGCACATGTTCTTCAAAGGCAACGCCGCCCTGCCCACGCAGGAGCGCTACATGGCGCGCGTGCGGGAGCTGGGGATCTCGTTCAACGGCACGACCTCGACCGAGCGCGTCAACTACTTCATCACGCTGCCGTCGCGGAACTTCGCCGAGGGCATGCGCTTCATGGCCGACGCGATCCTCACGCCCCTGTTCAACATGGGCGAGATGGTCAAGGAGCGCGAGGTCGTCATCAGCGAGTACGACCGCAACGAGTCGAGCCCGGGCTACTACCTGCGCCGCGCGGTGAACCAGGCCCTCTACGGCGACGAGGCCTACCGCAAGAACCCGCTCGGCGAGCGCCACGTGATCCTCTCGGCCACGCAGGAGACCATGCGCGACTTCCAGGCGCGCTACTACGTCCCCAACAACGCGGCCCTGTTCATCGTCGGCGACGTCAACCTCACCGAGGCCAAGGTCATGGCCCAGACGCTGCTCGGCGTCCGGCAGTGGCGCCCCGGCCCCGACCCGCACCGGCCGGCGCGGGCGCCGCTGCCGCGCCTGCGCGAGACGAAGGCCCTGGTCGTGAGCGAGCCGGCCGACGTGGTCGGCAAGTCGAAGGCGATCCAGCTCGCCGCCCACTGGAACGGGCCGGACGTCGGCCGCGACGAGCGGGCGACCTTCGTGGCCGACGTGTGGGGGACGCTCGCCGGGCTGCCGCACAACCGCTTCCAGAAGGCGTTCCGCGACGCGGGGATCGCCGACGGCGGGGCGAGCATCGGCTACTACACCCAGCGCGAGGGCGGCGAGGTGCACTTCTCGTGCAGCGTGCGCGACGGGCAGGTGAAGGCCTGCCGCGACGCGCTCCTGGCCGAGGTCGCGGCCATGGGCCAGGCCGGCTACTGGACCGAGGAGGACCTGGCGCTCGCCAAGCGGAACCTCAGGATCATGCGCGCCTACGAGGCGCAGTCCGGCGCGGCCCTGTCGCACAACCTCTCGTTCTGGTGGGCCTCGTCGAGCATCGACTACTACACCAGCTACCCCGAGGAGTGCGACACGGTCACGCTCGACGAGGTGCAGCGATTCGTGCGCGACTACCTGATCGGCCGCCCCATGGTGATCGCCTGCCTGGCCAGCCCCGACAACGTCGCCGCGCACGGGATCACGCCCGTGCTGCTCGCGCCGCCGCCCGCCGGCGGCGAGGCCGCGGCCGCCGCGGTCGAGCAGCTGACGCTGCGAAACGGCATCCCCGTCCTCCTGCGCACCACCCCGGGGAGCGGGCTGACGGCGCTCGAGATCTACTTCGCCGGCGGGGCGGCCGCGCTCGACCCGGCGCGCCTGGGCGTCGACACGCTCCTCCTGGCGACCGCGACCCAGGCGAGCAAGCGGACCCCGCGCGACCGGATGCAGGCCGAGTTCGTCCGGCTCGGCGCGCGGCCCGGCATGGACGTCGGCTACGACTACACCCGCGTGTCGGTCCAGGCGCCCGGCGACGGCTTCGCGAGGGCGGTCGAGCTCCTGACGGAGACCCTGCGCGAGCCGCTCCTCGACCCGGCGACGTTCGAGCAGCAGCGGAGCGCCCGCCTGGCCGCCCTCGAGAACGAGCGCACGCGCCCCGACGACTACGTGCCGCGCCTGGTCAACGTGCCCTTCTTCCACGGCCACCCCTACGCCCGCCGCCCCGACGGCGTGGCCGAGACGGTCAAGGCGCTGACGGTCGACCACCTGCGGCAGCGCCTGGACGAGCTCCTCGTGTCGGGCCGCATGCTCGTCGTGGTCGTCGGCGACCTCGACCGCGCCGCGGCCACGAAGCTCCTCGAGGCCCAGCTCGGCTTCGTGCGGCGGGGCGACTTCGCCCGGCCGGAGGTGCCGGCGTTCCGCCCGTCGCCGCCGGTGGTCTTCGAGCAGCGGCAGCTCCCGGGCACCTACCTGTACGCCAAGTTCGCCGTGCCTCCGCCTGGCCATCCGGACTACGCGGCGGCGCGCCTGGCGGTCGGCGGGGTCCTGCGGGCGCGCCTGTGGGCGTCGCTCCGCACGGAGCACGCGATCGCCTACGCCGCCGGCTCGGGCCTGGGCGCCTTCCGCGGCAACTTCGGGGTCGTCTCCTGCGCCAACACGAAGGACCCCCGCAAGGCGGCCCAGCTCATCGCGGCCGAGGTGCGCCGCCTCCAGGAGGAGCTGGTCTCGGCCGAGGAGCTCCAGGGCGCGATCGCCCAGGAGGAGACCACCGCCCACCAGCGCAACGAGGGCGCCGCCAGCCACGCGCAGGGGCTCGGCCACGCGCACCTGGTCACGGGCAGCTGGCGCAACCACTACGAGCTGCCCCTGGCCGCGGCGCGCGTCACCCCCGAGGACGTCCGGCGCGTGGCGCGCGAGTACCTGAAGGACTTCACCTGGGCCGTGCTCGGCCCGGCCGAGGTGCCCCAGGCGCTCCTGCTCGGCCAGTAGTGTGATCGCGGCTGCGGCCGAGGATGGCGGGCGCTGCGGTCCGACTTCGTCAGCCCCGACCGCTCAGGCTCGCTCTCCTCGACCTCGCCTGGGGCTCTCGCTGCGAAGGCGCGTCGAGGTGTGCTCGGAGGCAGTCCGACGGTCTGCTGCGAAGACGGCCGAGCGGGCGCGCGCTTGGACCGTGATGCCGGCGGGTTCGAGGACAGGCTCAGCTGGAGCCCGACGGAGGACGACCCGTCGACGAAGAGCCGGAGGGCCCCCGCCCGGCGCGGAGCCTGCCGAGGTACTCGACGTCCGAGCTGACGTCGTCCTGGAAGCGAAGGGCGGGCGGCTGCTCGGGTCGCCAGAGGGCGTGGAGGGCGCCGAGGTGCTCGTCGACGACGGCCCAGAGGGCGGCGACGACGTCGTCGCGCGAGAGCAGGAGCGCGCCTACCTCGGCGTCGCCCTCCTCGACGGCGAGGAGGGCGGCGAGCCGAGCGATCGGCGCCTGGAGCTTCGTGCAGGCCGCGTCGGGGGCGTCGCGCACGAAGGCCGCCACGCGGACCCGAGCCTCCAGCGGCGCGGCCGAGAGGAGCGCCTGCTCGCTCCACATGGACTCGATGCAGGCGCTCTCGGCGTGGATCGCGAGCTGGCGGAGCGGCCCGATGAGCACGATCAGCTCGTCGAACGTCTCGTCGTTCTCGTCGCCCGAGCGCTGCCGGGCGAGGTCCTCGGCGCGGTCCAGGACCCGGTCGAGGCGATCGAGGACCTCACGGAGCGCGACGCAAGACCCGCGGGCCTCCCTGAACGAGAGCGGGAAGAGGCGGTCCAGCTCGGCCCCGACCTCGGGCGACCGGCTCGCCGCCGCCGCGAGCATCCGGCGCGCGCGGAGCCCCTCCCCGGCGCGCACGAGCGCGGCCGCGAGGGCCACGGTGTCCTCCCCCCGCTCCAGCCGGCGGAGCTCCTCGTCCACGGTCCTGCTCCCTCCGGGGCCCCGAGCCGTGAGGCTGGCGTGGCGCGTGAGACGCGCGCGTCCCCGCGCCGCGGTCGCGTCATGGTACACGCGCCGGCGCGGCGTTCGCGTACCGGCAGGACGAGGAGCGTCCCCATGAGCAGAGCCGCCACCATGCTGCGGGCCCACCCGCGGCCGGCGCCCGTCCCCGTCGACGCCGTCGCCGCGTGCATCGACGCCTGCCTCGACGCCGCGCAGGCGTGCGCCGCCTGCGCCGACGCCTGCCTGGCCGAGCCGCAGGTCGCCGCGCTGGTCGAGTGCATCCAGCGCGACCTCGACTGCGCCGACGTCGCCGAGGTCACGGCCCGCCTGCTCACCCGGCAGGCGGGCGCGGGCCTGGCCGTGGTGCGCAAGCAGCTCGAGGCCTGCGCGGCGGCGTGCGACGCATCGGCGGACGCGTGCGAGCGCCACGCCCACCTCGCGCACTGCCGCGAGGGCGCCGACGCCTGCCGCGCCTGCGAGGAGGCCTGCCTGCGCCTCCTCCAGGAGCCGCCCCCGCCCCGGGGCTACGGGCTCGACGGCGTGTAGGTCGGGCTCAGGCGCCGCCGGGGCGCCGGAGCGTGAGCGCGACGACGCGGGGAGCGTCGGCGCGGGTGGCCGGGTCGTCGCGGAGCTCCCGCGCGGCGGCGAGCGTCAGCCCGGCGCCCAGCGCGGCCGCGAGGTAGTCGCTCAGGTCGTGGAGGAAGGCGGGGATCCGTGCCTCCTCGCCGGCGTCGACGAAGCGCGCCTGCGCCCCGGCCAGCTGGCGGAAGGGGTGCAGCTCGCAGACGAACAGCGCGCCGCCCGGGCGGAGCACGCGGGCGCACTCGGTGAACACCGGCTCGAGCCGCTCGAGGTGCTCGAGGACCAGGCTGACCACCACCAGGTCGGCCGCCGCCGCCGCGAGCGGCAGCGGCCGGCGCAGGTCGTGACGGACGAAGCGCACGTGCGGCGCCGTGACCCGCGCGCGCGCCCGGGCCAGCATGCTCTCAGAGAGCTCGAGAACTCTTCGTTCCGCCGCTCGTACCCGACCCGCCAGAGCGAGCGATGGGGACGGGCGGAACGGGCCTGCTCGTGCCAGTCCGGGACTTGCGCCCATCGCCCGCCCCTCGCGAGCGCATCACTCATCGCAGGTCTGTTGAGGCCCGTCCCGCAGCCGAGCTCGACCACGTCGAGGTCGACGGGCGAGAGGCCCGCGCCGCGCAGGGCGACCGCGGCCAGGTCGCGCGTGCGGTTGGGGTCGGTGTCGTAGCGCGCCGCCCAGCGGTCGTACAGCGCCGCGACGTCGTCCGACGCCACGGGCTCAGCGCGCGGCGGCGGCCGGGGGCTGGAGCTGCCGCCGCCGCTCGTCCCAGCGCTGCAGGGTCCGCAGGGCCGGCGCGACGAGGTCGTAGCGGTCGAACGACTCGTCGAACAGCGCCGCGCGCTCGCGGACGATGTCGATCCCCGTCGGGTCGTCGAGGTTGAGGAGCGCCAGCGCGATCGCGAAGCGCACGCGCGGGTTGCCCCGCGGCAGGCGCTCGCGGAGGAAGCGCACCGTCTCCTCGCGCTCGATCCCGCGCTGCGCGAGCGACCCGAGGCCGAAGACGATCCGCCGCTGGACCTCGTCCGAGTCCTCGGCGTCGTAGAGCAGGCGCAGCCGCTGCGGCACGTCCGCGCCGCCCTGGAAGGCCAGCCCGGTGACCGCGCCGGCCCGCGTGTCGTCGTTCGTGTCGAGGAGCCCCTGGAGGAGGAGGCCGCGCAGCCGGTCGTCCGGCGCCTGGCGGCCGAGGAGCGGCAGGACCTCGCCGGGGGTCGCCGCGCCGCGCTCGAGCAGCTCGAGCAGGAACGCCTTCACCGCCGGGCTCTGGAACGGGACGAGGAAGTGCAGGGCGAAGGGCACGTCGTCCTCGCCGAGCGCCCTCAGCTCGCGCAGGACGACCCCCTCGTGCGAGCGGTCGCCGAGCCGCGCCAGGGCGCTGGCGGCCTGGAGGCGCACGACGCGGTCGTCGTCGCGGACGAGGCCGCGGATCTCGTCGCGCGCGCCGGCCTCGTCCATCTCCGCCAGGCAGTATGCCGCCCAGCGCCGCGTGGCCGCGTTCGAGGACGAGACGAGCCCGCGCAGGGCCAGCGTGACCTTGCCGTTCAGGGTCAGCGCGGCGCTCACCGGCCCGCCCGACGGGACCTTGTCCCACAGGTCGTTCTCGCGCAGGGCGCGCATGTCGCGGATCAGGAGCTCGAGGCCGAACGGGTCGTCGGAGGTGTAGAGCAGGCTCTTGAGCGGCGTCGGGTCGCTCGTGAACCGCCAGGCGTCCTCCTCGGGGTCGCCCGTCGGCTGGCCCTCCGCCTCCCACCGGCCGAGGAGCGCGATCAGCGCCGAGGTCTTCCGCGGCGCGTCGAGGCGGCGCAGCGCCTCGACGAGCGCCGTCTCGGTCGAGAGGACGCCGCGCTCCAGGGCCGCGACCAGCGCGCCCGCCCCGCGCGGGTCGCCGAGCGCGCCCAGCGCCCGCGCCGCCAGACGGATGTCGTCGGGGACGGGCCCGTCGAGCGCCTCGACGAACAGGTCGAACAGCGCCGCCGGCGGGTCGGTGACCAGCTCGGCCAGCATGGCGCTCCGGTCGGCCGCCGGCGCCTCCTCCCACGCCTGGCGCGTGGCGTCGACGCTCTGCCGGTCGCGCCGCCGCGCCAGCAGGACCCGCGCCTGGGCGGCCACGTCGGCGTCGTCCTCCCGCGTCAGCTCGAGCAGCGTCGCGGCCGGCGCGTCGCGGTGGCGCACGACGGCCAGCATGCGGCGCGCGAGCCGGCCCACGTCGACCGCCGTCGCCTCGAGGTCGTCGTCGTCCTCGCCCGCCGCCTCGATGCTCGCCTCGACCGCCCGCTCGAACGCCGCCTCCGCCGCCTCGCGCCGCCCGGCGCGCCGGGAGAGCTCCCCCGCGAGGTAGGCGTAGCGGAGGCGCAGCGGCGCCGGGAGGTCCTCCTCCTCGAGGGCGCGGAAGAACAGGGCCGCCGCCTCGTCGCGCAGCAGGGGCTCGAGGTCGCGCCGGCCGAGGTCACGCGCGACGTAGCAGGCCATGAGCGCGAGCTCCGCGAGCGTCGACGCGTCCATGCCGCGCGCCTGGAAGCAGAGCGCCGCCAGGCGGAAGCGCTCGAAGTCGTCGATCGGCGCCGCGGCCGCGGGCCGGCGCGGCCCCTTCGGGTCGAACTTCAAGACTCCCTGCAGCTTACGCCGCTCCTCGGCCGTCAGCTCCTCGGGGCCGAGGTAGTTCCACGAGTAGTCGGTGAACCGGCACCGCGGGCAGGTGGCGACGGCGAAGCGCCGCACCTCCTCGATGCTGCCCAGCTCGCGAAGGTCCGTGTCGACGCCGGCGATGTAGTAGCTCGAGCCCATGGTGCGGGCCTGGAACACCGTCGCGCACAGCGGGCACGAGAGCTTGACGGTGACGGGGGTTGCCACGCGATGGCCTCTCAACTCCTTGGGGCGCGTGAGTGTAGCACCGAGGGGCGGGGCGTGCGAGGCGAGGGCGGCCTGCGATGAGTGATGCGGTCGCGAGGGGGGGCGCGATCGGCGCAAGTGCCCGGGCGGCGGCGTGCGGCCCGCTCCGCGCCTCCCACACGCTGCGCTCTGGCGGGTCGAGTACGAGCGACGGAGCGAAAAGCTCTCGAGCTCGAGCTCGAGAAGAAGTCGCGGCGCGACTTCTCTCCTTCACGGCGCTCACCCCTCCCGCCCCCCGCCCTCCTCCGCCGCGAACGCCGTGGGCAAGATGCTGAACGGCAGCACGCGCAGGAGGACCGGCAGGAGGAGCGCGCCGCCCGGCAGCGCGAAGATCGCCAGCGCCGGGATGCTCTTGCAGATGTCGAGGAGCTGCGTGCGCACCTTGGCCGCCTCCTCGGCGGTGAGCGGACGGACCGACGCCGCGCCGAGGAGGCGGGCGAGCTCGCCCGTCTCGCGGATCTCCTGCATGAGGCGGCGCGTGTTGCAGAGCACCGCCCGCTGCGCGCGCTCGACGACCAGCTCGCGCAGCCGCCCGAAGGCGCCGGAGACCGGGCCGAAGTCGTGCACGGCCTCGCGGTTCTTCTCGTAGAAGGCGGTCACCTCGACCATGACCTGCTCGAGCTCGAGCGGGCTCGCGCCGAGGCGCGCGGCCAGCCGCTCGAGGAGCGCCTGCTCGGCCTGGTCGAGGTCGTCGTCGACGAGCGAGATGAGGATCGCCTGCTCGAGGACGAAGCGGCGCGGGGCGGGCTCGAGCGGCTCGAGCTCGAGGGCCGCCTCGTCCGCCGGGCGATCGAGGCCGGCGAGCAGCCGCCGCGCCGTCGCCGGCGGCAGGCCGGCGAGCGTCACGTGGTGCTCGATCAGCCGCCGCTCCTCCGGGGTCACCTTGCCGTCGGCCCAGGCCAGGGCCACGAGGACGCCGATCAGGTCGACCTTCTGCGCCCGCGACAGCGCGTGCAGCCGCGCGATGCCGTCCTCCTCGATCGTCGCGCGCTCGAAGTAGAGCGACCCGAGCGCCGCGAGCGCGCGCAGCTCGAGGCGCAGGAGCGCGTGCCCGGCCGGGTGGTCGAGCGCGGCCTCGCGCCGCCGGTCGCGTCGCTCGAGGCGCCGCTCGATCGCCGCCGCCGGCCCCTCGATCGACGCCAGGCCGCGCGCGCGCGCGCTCAGCTCGAGGTGGGTCTCGTGGAGGCGCCGCGCGAGCGCCAGGTCCTCGACGCTCGTGGCCATGACGGCGAGCAGCTCGAGCTTGCGCTCCTCGGGCCCGCTGCGGTTGCCGTGGAGGGCGGCGACGGCCATGAGCACGTCCCACCCGACCATGACGAGCGCCGCCCGGGCGAGGTGGGGGACGGCCGCGTCGTCGCCGGCGCGCGCGGCCAGCGCCGGCGCGAGCGTCGCCGCCCGCGCGCCCAGCCCGCCCCCGGCGCGCAGGCGCGCCAGCCGGCGGTCGGCGAGCCGCTGCGCCTGCTCGAGCCGCCCCTCGCCGGGGTGCGCGCAGAGCACCTCGGTCGCGGCGCGGTCGTCCTCCGCGGGGTCGTGGACCTCGACGTAGGCCTCGAGCAGCCGCCCGAGCCAGCCCGTCCGCGCCAGGTCCAGCGACCGGCTCCGACCACGCCCCGGCACGGCCCCTCGCCCCGGCACGGCCCCACGCTCCGGCACGGCCGCTGACCCGCTACGCCTCGTCGGGCGGCGTGGCCAGGCCGGCGCCGGTCGACTTGAGCAGCTTGGTCAGCGTGATCATGTTGCCGACGTCGTTGTACTCGAGCTTGTCGGTGCAGCGCATCATCAGCTTGATGCCCAGGCCGCCGACGCGCCCCTGCTCGTGGCGCTCGCGCGCCGCCGAGACGGCGCTCTTGGTCTGCGCGCGCAGCGTGTAGGACTCGTGGTCGAAGCCCTCGCCCTCGTCCTGCACGACGATCGTGATCTTCTCCTTGTCGAGCAGGTAGAGGACCTTGATCAGCTTCTCCTGCTGGTCCTTGTTGCCGTGCCCGGCCGCGTTCATGATCGCCTCGCGGAACGCGGCGGCCATGGCGACCTGGCCCTCCTCGTCGAGCCCGGAGCTCTGGAAGAGCTTGGCCCCGAGGTTGTTGGCGCGCTCGATGTGGTCCTCGCGCGTGCCGAACTGGAAGTTCACCTGCTGGTCGAAGATGACCTCCTCCTCGCTCGACCGCGCCAGCTCGCTCTCGGCCAGCATGAGGAGGGTGTAGACCTCGAACGGCTCGACGAGGTGCTCGTCGCCCAGGACCATGAAGTCCTGGCAGCGCTCCGGGTCCTTGTCCTGCGGGTAGAGCGCGATCAGCGGGACCATCGAGGTGCCCTTCGAGCACTTGATGTCCTCGATGACCTCGCTCGCCTCGGGCAGGGCGTGGTCGACGATCGTCAGGTAGGCGCCCGACTGGCCGAGCAGCTTCATGCAGGCGGCCTTGTCGTTGACGATGTGCACCTTCCAGCCCACGCGGCTGAAGTGGAACTCGATCACCCGCGCGAACGGGTCGTTGCTCGGCACCGCGAGCACGATGCTCGACAGCTTCGCGCTCTCGATCGACCGCTGGAACGAGTCGATCGGCACGAACGAGACGATGTTCTCGGCGGGCGAGATGTACTGGTGCCCGGTCTCCGGGTCCTTGACGATCTGCGCGCGCTTCTCGACGATCTTGATCGCCGCGAAGTCCTTGAGCACGACCTGGTTGCCGCGCAGCAGCTTGTCCTTGATCGTGTCCACGAGCGCGTCGATCAGGCGGTCGCACTTGTCGACCGGCACGCCGATCTTGGCGTTCAGCTCCTCGACCAGGTCCTTCTTGGCGATCGCTTCCACGGCGCTTCCTTCCGATCGGGGGGCTAGAGCTTGCTCGCGCGGGCGAGCAGCTCGTCGGCCGTGAGCTGGCCCTTCTCGATCTGGCAGATGACGTACGCGCGCATGAGCTTCTCGAGCGGGAGGCCGGCCAGCGCCTTGAGCTTGTCGGGCGAGATCGCCGCCCGCGGCGCCTTGGCCTCCTGCTGCTTGACCAGCTCGTTGAGCTGGTTGAGGGTCTTCCTGATCGCGGCCTTGGTGGCGACCGCGGGCTCGACCGGCTTGTTGACGAGGAACTGGATCTCCTCGACGGCGCGCAGGTCGTTCGGGTCGGACATGGCCAGGACCACCGCGCTGCCGTCGCCGCGCAGGGGCACGACCTGGTGCTTCTCGAGCACCGCCCGCGGGATGACCTTCACGGCCTCGAAGTCGATCACCTCGGCCGTGATCTCGGAGGACGCGGAGACGTTCTCCTCCTGCGCCACGAGCCCGGCCAGGATGCTGTCCTTCACGTAGCCCAGCTTGACGACGATGTTGCGCAGGTCGCCGCCGAGGCTCTTCTGGAACTCCAGCGCCGTCTTGAGCTGCGCCGGGGTCATCAGGTTCTCTCGGACGAGGAGCTCCCCGAGCGCGCTGTCGGTCGTGGTCACCTGGCGGCTTCCCCTGTATCGGCAGGCGCTGGCCTGCACGTCCCCTGTGGTCCCCTCGCGCGCGGCGGATCCTACCAGGGTCGCCGGCGGCGCGTCAACGACATAAGGTCCCGCAAACCCAAGGGCTTGAGCCGACAGCCGGCCGTCGTGACGCCCCGTCGAGATGGACGGCGGCGGACCCACCGGACTTGCAGGCGACAGCCGCCCTGACGCGCTGCGTCGAACATGGACCTAGCTCTCGACGGACGCCAGGGATGCGACAATCCCGGCCCCGGAGGTCCCGTGCGTATCCTGTCTGGCGTCCAGCCCTCGGGCGAGCTGCACCTCGGCAACTACTTCGGCGCGATCGTGCAGCACCTCGCCCTGCAGGGGCAGGGGGACGCCCTCTACTTCATCGCCGATTACCACGCCCTCACCACCATCCAGGACGCCGCCCGCCTGCGCGACCTGACCCGCGATGTGGCCGCCACCTACCTGGCGCTCGGGCTCGACCCGGCGCGGGCGACCTTCTTCCGTCAGTCGGACGTGCCCGAGGTCCATGAGCTGACCTGGATGCTCGAGTGCGTGACCGGCATGGGCCTCCTCGAGCGCGCGCACTCCTACAAGGACAAGGTCGCCAACGGGATCCGGCCGACCGTCGGCCTGTTCACCTACCCGGCCCTCATGGCCTCGGACATCCTCATCTACCGCTCGAACGTCGTGCCGGTCGGCCAGGACCAGGTGCAGCACATCGAGATCGCCCAGGACATGGCCGGCAGCTTCAACGCCGCCTTCGGCCGCGAGGTGCTCGTGCGGCCCGAGCCGCGCCTGTCCGAGGTGCCGAAGGTCCCCGGGACCGACGGGCGGAAGATGTCCAAGAGCTACGGCAACACGATCCCGATCTTCGCCACCGGCAAGGCGCTCAAGAAGGCCGTCAACGCGATCGTCACCGACTCGAAGGACCCGAAGCTGGAGCCCCTCGACCCGACGACGTGCAACGCGTTCGCCATCTACGCCCTGTTCGCCGCCCCCGACGAGCGCGACGCGCTCGCCGCCCGCTACCGCGACGACCGCGCCTTCCCCGGCTACGGCGTGACCAAGCAGGCGATCATCCAGAAGATGGACGAGCGCTTCGGCCCGGCCCGCGAGCGCTACGAGGCGCTCAAGCGCCCCGGCAGCGAGCTCGAGGACGTCCTGCGGCAGGGCGCGACCCGCGCGCGGGCGCTGGCGCAGGAGACGATCGAGGCCTGCCGCGAGGCGACGGGGCTGGGCAGGCGATTGACCTGAGGGTCTACCCGACCTCCCGGTCGACCTCCGCCACGACGAACACCATGCTCGACAGCTCGAGCCACGGCCGCCGGCGCGCCCCGTAGCGCGTCACGAGCGGCCCGGCCTCGACGCGCTCGAGCAGCGCCAGGCCGTGCTCGCGCAGGAACGGCTCCAGGCGCTCGGGGGGCGGGCCCCACACGAGGGGCTCGTGGTAGAGGAGGCGGAAGGCGAGCGACGGGAGGTCGCGGCGCGTGAGGCGGCGGAGCCCCTCGGCCGGCGGGCACCAGGCGTCGAACGCGAGCAGGCTCCCGGGCGCCGAGAGCCCGCGCACGAGGTCGAGCGTGGCGCGCACGGCGGCCTCGTCGAGGTACATCGACACGCCCTCCCACACCCACAGCGTGAGCGCCCCCACCTCCAGCCCGGCCTCGCGCAGCCGCGCCTCGATCGACTCGCCGGCGAAGTCGATGCTCACCGGCACGACCTCCGCCCGCGGCGCGTCGCCGTAGGCCAGGGGCGCCAGCTCGGCCTTGCGGCCGGCGGTCGCGGGGTGGTCCACCTCGAAGACCCGCCGGCCGCGCAGGGCCGGCGCCAGGCGCACGGCGCGTGAGTCGTAGCCCGCGCCGAGGAGGACGACCTGCATCGCCTGCGGCGTGGCCGCGATCAGCTCGTCGATCGCGCGGTGCCGCGCGAGCACGAAGGTCATCGTGCCCTGCAGCGCCCGGTCGACCTGCCGCGCGAGCGCCGTCCGCGCCCGCGCCGGCAGCCGCTCCGCCAGGTCGAGGAGCGAGCCGCGCCACGGCCCCACGAAGGCGCGCGCGAACGGGTCCGAGACGAGCCGCTCGCCCTCCGGCAGGAGCGCCTCGAGCGCACGCCAGGCGCACACCAGCTCGGCCGTGTCGCTCGGTCGGTCGGGTCGCATGGGCTCGCTCGCCTCCGTCGGAGGGGTATCTTAGACTCCCCTCTTCCGGAGGGGGCCCGTGCCTCGCGTCCAGTTCACCCGGCACCTCGTGCGCTTCTTCCCCGCCCTGCGCGACGGCGAGTTCGAGGGCCGCACCCTGGCCGAGGTCGTCGCGGCGGTCGACCGCGCCAACCCGGGCCTCGCCGGCTACGTGCTCGACGACCGGGGGGCGGTGCGCAAGCACGTCAACGTGTTCATCGGCGACGACCTCCTGCGCGACCGCGAGCGGCTCGACGAGCCGCTGCCGGCGGGGGCCACCGTCTCCATCTTCCAGGCGTTCTCGGGGGGTTGATCCACATGGCGGCGTCGCTCGTCCTCGGCACCAAGAAGGG
This sequence comes from Planctomycetota bacterium, assembly GCA_023954375.1. Lineage (GTDB taxonomy): Bacteria > Planctomycetota > J058 > J058 > J058 > JAMLIC01. The sequence continues at coordinate 76,464 of JAMLIC010000027.1, read as the reverse complement.
GCTCCTCGTCCTCGACCAGGGGGCCAGCGGCTGGCGCGCGCGGCCGCTCCAGCACGCGGGCATCCACGTCTCGCTCGCCCTGCACGACGCGCGCACGGGCACCCTCTGGGCCGCGCTCGACCACGGCCACTGGGGTGTGAAGCTCTCGCGCAGCAAGGACGGCGGCGCGTCGTGGACCGAGGTCGCCCCGCCGCGCTACCCCGAGGGGGCGATCACGCCCTGCACGAAGAAGCCGGCCACCCTGCGCTACGTCTACGCCTTCCAGCCTGGGCGCCCGGAGGAGCCGGGCCGGCTCTACGTGGGCACCGTCCCCGGCGGCCTCTTCGTGAGCGACGACGACGGCGCCACCTTCACGCTCGACCGGGCGCTCTTCGACCACCCCACCCGCGACGACTGGGGGCAGGGCGGCAAGGACTTCGACGACCCGGGCCTGCACTCCGTGGTCGTCGACCCGCGGGACGGGCGGAAGGTCCTCGTCGGGATCAGCTCGGCCGGCGTCATGCGCACGACGGACGGCGGCGAGACGTGGGCGCCGAGCAACCGCGGGCTGGTGAACCCCTACCTGCCCGACGCGAAGGCGGAGGTCGGCCACGACCCCCACCTCGTCATGGCCTGCGCCGCCGAGCCGGACGTCGTGTGGCAGCAGAACCACTGCGGCGTGTTCCGCTCGACCGACGGCGGCGCGACCTGGACCGACATCGGCCAGGCGTCGGGCCCCGTCGGCTTCGGCTTCCCGATCGCCGCCGACGCCCGCGAGCCCGCGCGCGCCTGGGTCGTGCCGGCGACCTCGGACGAGCGGCGCTACGCCGTCGGCGGCGCCCTCTGCGTGGCGCGGACCGACGACGGCGGCGCGAGCTGGAGCGTCCTGCGCGACGGGCTCCCGCAGGAGGACTGCTACGACGTCACCTACCGCCACGCCCTCGACGCGCGGGGCGACACGGTCGCGTTCGGCACCACGACGGGCAACCTCTACGTGAGCGAGGACCGCGGCGAGCGCTGGCGCTGCCTGGGCTCGAACTTCCCGCCGATCAGCTCGGTGCGCTTCGTGTGACCGGCTTGCGCGCCGTCCCTCGCGCCCGCTACGCTCCGCCTGGCGGAGGCTGAGTCCAGGCTTCCTTCTCCTGGTCAACCAGCCTGGACGATCTCCTCCGCCGCACGCGGGCGGCGGCCCGACCGGCCGCCGCCCGCGCCCCGCTCCGGAGGACCCGTGGCAGGCGCGACATCCGGCGGCGCGAGCGCGGCGCTCCTGCGCCGACGCGGCCTCGTGTTCGTCGACGCGGCCTCGGGACCCCCGGCGCCGCGCGCCTGGCTCGCCGGCGTCGAGCTGGAGCTGGCGGAGCTCGGCTACGTCCTGTCGGCGCGGCTGCGGGCGCGGCTGGCCGCCCTCCCGCCGGCCGCGCTCGGCCCCCTGCACCAGGCCCTGTGGGACACGCTCGCCGCCGCCGCGGGGGCGCACGTCGAGCACGCGCCGCTGTTCGCGCGCTTCCCCGACGACGTCCCGGCCGACACGCGCGCCCTGTGGTGGCGCAAGGTCCTGTCCCACTTCCTGCAGGCGCCCGACCAGCCCTGCCTCCACTGCGGCCGGACCGGCACGACGCACGTCCTGCGCCCGTGCGAGGACGTCGTCTGCGACCGCTGCTTCGACGGCGCCGCCTACACCGCCTGCCCGGTGTGCGAGCGCCACGTCGACCGCTCGTCGCCGTTCTTCGGCCGCGACGACGCCGGGCAGGCCCTGCCCGAGGAGCCGGTCCGCTTCCGCCTGCTCGACCTCGGCGACGACCTCGAGGCCGCCGCGCGGGCCCTCGTCGTGAGCCTGTGCGAGCGCCCCCAGCCGCCCTCGCCCGCCGACAAGGACGACCTCGCCCTCCTCCTCGCCGAGGCGGGCGAGCGCGCCCTCGGGTGGCTGCCCGAGCGGATCCCGGTCAAGGAGACGGTCGCGGCGGCGCTCGCCGCGCTCTTCCGCGCCTGCCCGCCGGCGGCCGTCCTGCCGCTCGCGCGGCGCCACCTCCGCACCGCGACCAACGTCCTGCGCTTCATCGCCGCGCTCTCCGGCGCCGACCCGGCCCTCGAGCCCGAGGTGGTGTTCAAGCAGGTCGCGCCCACCTCCTCGCCACGCCGGTGGTGGGGCAAGCTCGCGGCCCTCCTCGGCGGCGGCGCCGGATCGGTCCCGCTCCGCGTGCGGCGCTTCAAGGTCGCCCGCCTGCCGCGCCCGCTGCGCCGCGCGCTGCTCGAGGTCCTCGAGGGCCTCGACCCGGAGCGCCTGTGCGAGGACATGCTCCGCCATCGCGCCTGGTGGGTCTGGGTGGGCGAGTTCCTCCACCCCTCCGAGCACGCCGCGCGCTTCCCGAACGTCGCCCGGGCGTTCGCGCTCGTGCGCGGCGGCCCGCGCGCGGCGCTCCTCCCGCCGTTCCACACCTGGAGCGGCCGGCTGGAGGCGGCCGTGCAGGCGGGCGACGTCGACGGCGCGCTGGCGCTCCTGCGGCAGCGGCCGGGCGAGCTCGCGCGCCGGCTGGACCACGCCCTGCGCCTGGCCGGGGACGACGAGGCCGCCCAGGACCGCGTCCTCGCCGCCTGCCGCGCGCACGTCGACGCGTTCACGACGCCGGTGCTCCTGACGCTCCGGGCGCACCTCCCGCGGCGGGCCCGCCCCGCCGACGCGCGGATCTACTGGCCGAAGGGTGCCGTCGCCCTCGGGCCGCTCGGGCCGGACCGGCGGCGCCCGCTGCCGCCGCGCGTGATCGCGGCGGCGCTGGGTTTGGTCGAGGGCGAGCTCCTGCGGCGGCTCGCCGACCGCCCGCCGCTCGACGCCGTGGTCGTCGACGAGGCCCTGCGCCGGGTCGTCGTCCCCTTCAACGAGCGCACGGCCGCCCGCGCCGCGGTGGCGCTGCCGCGCGGCTCACGGCTGGCCGTGCCGCGGGGCGAGGTCGTGCGCCTGTTCCTCCACTGGTGCGAGCCCGCGGCCGGCGGGCGCCCGACCGACCTGGACCTGTCGGTCGCGCTCTACGACGACGCCTGGGCCCACGTCGGCGTGTGCTCGTTCTACGCCCTGCGCCTCGACGACGCGCAGGGGCAGCCCGTGGCCACGAGCTCGGGCGACCTCCGGGACGCCCCGCACCCCGACGGCGCGACCGAGTTCGTCGACGTGCGCCGCGCCCGCGCCCTGGCCCTCGGCGCCCGCTACGCCGTGATGATCGTCAACGCCTTCGCCGGCCTGCCGTTCGGCCGCCTGGAGCGCGCCTTCGCCGGGCTGATGCTCCGCGACGACCCCCACGGCGCCCACTTCGACCCGCGCACCGTGGCCCTGCGCTTCGACCTCCAGGGCGAGCACGGCGTCGACCTGCCGCTCGTCCTCGACCTGCGCGAGGGGACCCTCCACTGGCTGGACGTGCACGCGCAGGGGCGCCGGCAGTTCAACACGGCCGGCACCTCGGCCGGCGCGATCTCCAGGCTCTGCCCCGCGCTCATGGGCTACTTCGAGGGCGGCGCGCGCCACGACGTGCACGGCCTCGTGCTCCTGCACGCCGCCGCGCGCGCCCGGCGGGTCGTCGTCCGCGGCGCGGCGGGCGTGACGACGTTCGAGCGCGCGCCCGGCGAGGGCCCGCCCGCCTTCCTCGCCCGCCTGCAGGCGGCGGAGGGCGGCGCGCCCTCCCTCGCCCTGCCGGACCTGGGCGCCGGCCCCGTCCTCGCCGCCCTGCTCGAGGGCGACCTGGACCTGCCGCCCGGGAGCGCCTGCTACGCGCTCCTGCGCGGGCGGACCGCGCCGACGCTCGCCGCGAGCGACCTGCTCTGAGTGATGCGCTCGCGACGGGGGCGCGATCGGAGGAGGTCCCGGGCTGGCACGACGGGCCCGATCCGCGCCTCACCATCGCTCGCTCCGGCGGGTCGAGGACGAGCGACGGGAGGAGTCCTCGACTCCCTGGCCTCAGCGGCGCCGGCCAGACCCGCTGCCGGCCGCCCGCCCGCCCGCGGCGGCCGGCGCGCGGCGCAGACGGTTCGCGTCGGCGTTGCTCAGCCGCCGCACCTTGAACCCCTGCGCCTCGAGCAGGGCGACCACGCCCTCGTCGCCGTGGTAGTGCGCCGTGCCCACGGCGTAGAAGGTCGACCGCCCGGGCGCCTCGCGCAGCCGCGCCGTGATCCGCTCCGCCATGCGGTGGTTGCGGTCGGTGATGAGCGCCTTCCGCATGCGGTCGACCAGCGCCTGGTCGTCGCCCGCGTTCGTGAGCTCGAGCGCCCGCACCAGCGCGTCGAGGTCGCCCGCGAGGTACTTGCTCACGAGCTCCTCCAGGGGCCGCTTGCGCGCCGCGCGGTCGCTCGGCGCCTCGAGCCCGTCGAGCGCCGCGGCGAGCATGCGCACCTGCTCGTCGTCCGTGAGCTGGTCGAAGCAGCCGAGCTGCTCCTCGATCGTCTCGAGGCCGCCGACCTCCTTGCCCTGCGCCCTGGCGCGGTCGAAGAGGCCCTGGTCGAGCGTCTTGGCGCCGCCCTCCTGCGGCCCCGCCTCGAGCAGCTGCAGCTGCAGGCTCGTGCACCACACCTTGATCCGCTCGAAGGCCGCCGCCCCGCCCAGCCCCTTGCGCCGGGCGTGGGCGTCGAGGCGCTCGAGGAGGTCGGGCGGCACGCGCGTGCTCAGCCCCTCGCCCGGCGGGAGCATGACGTGGCGGGCCATCGCCAGCTGCAGGCCCGCGTCCATGGAGACCTCGGTGAACAGGGCGTCCGACAGGTCGATCGCCTTGTTCACGACGGCCGGGAGCGCCGTCACGCGCGGGTCGGCGACGTGGATCGTGCCGTAGAGGAACGAGGGCGCCTCGCCCTCGATCTGCCACAGGAACGGCTTGTCGGTGGGCCGGGCCCGGCGCTCCTGCGCGTCGCTCAGCCCGGCGAAGCCGAGCACGAGCGCGGTGAGGCCGATCGCGAGATGACGGACGAGCTTCATCGAGGTGTCCTCCGGGCAGAGCCCCTGTTCGCCCGGCGAAGATCACGCGGCGGGCCAGGCCGAACTCCCTGCGCGATCAGGGACCGGGGGAGCCCCCTGCTTACGCTCGTTGACACCCGAACGCGGGAAGCGGGAAGCCCCCCACACGGCCCATCGCTCGCGCTTGCCCCCCGCCGGGCCGCCCCGGAAGGTGAAGCGCTCCCCCCGTCCCCTCCCGAGCGCGCGCCCCCGATGACCACGACCACCGCCGAGAGCCCGATCCCCGTCCTCGACCTGCGCGACCTGGCGCGCCCCGCCGAGCGCGTCCGCCTCGTGGACGCGCTCGGCCGCGCGCTGACGGAGGTCGGCTTCTTCGCCCTGCGCGGCCACGGCATCCCCGACGAGGAGGTCGCCGCCCTCTACGACCTCGCGCTCGACCTCTTCCTCCTCCCCGACGAGGTGAAGGCCCGCCACGAGCGGCCCGCGCTCATGGGCCAGCGCGGCTACACGCGCTTCGGGCGCGAGCACGCCCGCGACCACGCCGCGCCCGACCTGAAGGAGTACTTCAGCGTCGGCCCCGACCTCCCGCCCGACGCGTGCCCCTACCCGCCGAACGTGTGGCCCGAAGAGGCGCCCGCCCTGCGCGCGGCGGCCCTGGGCCTGTTCGCGCGGCTCGAGGCGGTGGCCGAGCAGGTCCTCGAGGTCGCCGCGACCTACCTCGGCGAGCCGCCGCGCCGCTTCGCCGACCTGATCCGCGGCGGCGACAGCCTGCTGAGGATCATCCACTACCCGCCGCTGCCCGCCGACGCCGACCCGCAGAGCGTGCGCGCGGCGGCGCACGAGGACATCAACTTCATCACGCTGCTCGCCGGCGCGACCGACGACGGGCTCGAGGTGCTCACGAACGACCGCGGCTGGCAGCCCGTCAAGGCCGTGCCCGGGCAGCTCGTCGTCAACGTCGGCGACATGCTCCAGCACCTGACGAACGGCGCCCTGCGCAGCACGACGCACCGGGTGGTCAACCCGGGCGACTCGCGGGCGCGCCGCTTCTCCATGCCGTTCTTCGTCCACCCGCGCCCGGACGTCGACCTGACGCCGCTCCCGTCGTGCGTGGCCCGCCAGGGCGGCCCGCGCTTCGGCCCCCTCACCGCCGGGGCCTTCCTGCGGGCGCGCCTCGAGGAGATCGGGTTGCGGGGCTGAACCCCCGGCGGCGCGCCGTCCCTCCTCGGGGACCGGGCGCGGCGCTGACCGACTCCCCCGGGGTTTTCCCCCCACGTGGGGGGCGATCGCGACTCGCGCCGTGTGGCGTCCCTGGCCCGCCGCCGCTCGCCCGGGAAGTTGACCGGGCGGACCCCAGCTTCCCCCCGAGGCACCTCGGTTGCGTCCCCTTCGGCGGGGGCGCCGGGCCGAGGTGGTGACATGCGGGTGGGAGTCGTTGGGACCGGCTTCGTCGCGCGGGGGCTCGTCCGCGCGCTGACCGCCGTCGGAGACGAGTTCACGGTCACGCGCGTCCTCACCCGCCGCGACCCGCGGGAGGTCAGCGGTGTCCCGCGCGACCTCCTCACCACGTCCGTCGCCGACCTCGTCGAGCGCGCCGACGTGCTGTTCGAGGCCAGCGGCGACGCCGTGCACGCCACCGACGTCCTGCTCGAGGCGCTCGCCGCGGGACGACGCGTCGTCACCATGGACTCGGAGCTCCAGGTGACGACGGGCTCGTGGTTCGCGCGCCGCGGCCACGTCACCGAGGCCGACGGCGACCAGCCCGGGTGCCTGGCGCGGCTGGCCCAGGAGGCCCTCGGCATGGGCTTCCGCCCGCTCGCCTACCTGAACCTCAAGGGCTTCCTCGACCCCGACCCCACGCCGGAGGCGATGGCCCACTGGAGCGAGCGGCAGGCCCTGCGGCTCGAGCAGACGGTCTCGTTCACCGACGGGACGAAGCTGCAGGCGGAGCAGGTCCTCGTGGCCAACGGCCTCGGCGCGGCGATCGCGCGCGAGGGGCTCCTCGGGCCGGCGGTCGACTCGCCGCGCGAGGCCGACGCCCTGGTCGAGGCGGCGCGTCGCCTCGGGGAGCCGATCAGCGACTACCTCCTGTGGCGCGGCGGCCCGCCCGGGGTGCTGCTCCTCGCCGACCACCCCGAGGCCGACGCCCTGCCGGGCTACCTGCCCTTCTCGCGCCTGTTCGTGGGCGACGACCGCCCGTGCTTCAGCCTCGTGCGGCCGCACCACCTGATCCACCTCGAGGCGGTCCGCACGCTGCGCGACGTGCGCGACGGGCGCCCGCCCCTCCTCAACAACGGCCTCCGCCCGCGCTACGGCCTCGCGGCCGTCACGAAGCGTGCGCTGGCCGCGGGCGACGTGATCGAGCGCGGGGTCGGCAGCTTCGACGTCCGCGGCGCCGCGGTGCGCCTGGCCGAGCGCCCCGACCACGTCCCGGCGACGCTCCTCGGCGGCGCGCGCGTGCGCGCCGACCTGCCGCGCGGGCACGTCGTGCGGTTCGAGGACGTCGAGCTGCGGCCCTGCGCCGCGCTCGACCTCTACCGCGAGGTCCTGCGCGAGGCGCTCGAGCCCGCCGCGCCCGCCGGGCAGGCGAGGGCGGCGTGAGCGGCGACCGGCCGCTGGTGGCGGCGTGCGTCTCGAGCCACACCGGCCCCGAGTGGCGCTGGCTCGAGGGGCCCCTAAGCGAGGAGGGGGTCGAGTGCCGCTTCACCTACCTGAGGCCCGGCGCCGGCGCGGGCCCCGGCGGCCTCGAGGCCTGCCGGCAGGCGATCGCGACGGCGCGCGAGACCGGCGGCGTGCTCGTGACCCATGGGGTCCCGGCGGCCCTGCGCTGCGCGGCGCTCCAGCGGCTCTCGCGCGCGCGGGTGCGGCACGTCGCCTGGTCGTGGCACCACCCCGCGCCGCCGGCGCGCCGCGAGCGCTGGGTCGCGCGCGCGCTCACGGGCGCCGTCGACGCGTTCGTCGTCCACAGCCGCCTCGAGGCCGAGTGGCAGCACGGCCTGCTCGGGATCCCGCCGCGCAAGCTCGAGGTCGTGCCCTGGCCCTACGAGGAGGGCGAGCGCCTCGTCCTCGCCGCGCCGCCGCCCGCCCCGACCGACTACGCCTGCATGATCGGGGCGAGCGACCGCGACCTCCGCACGCTCTTCGCCGCGATGGAGCGCCTCCCCGACGTGCCGCTCGTGATCGCGGTCCGCCCCGAGAACCTGCGCGGGCTCCGGCCGCCGCCCAACGTGCACGTCCACCTCCGGCTCCCGAAGCCCCGGGCGTGGGCGCTGGTGAAGGGCTGCCGCGTGTTCGTGCTGCCGCTCGGGAGCCGCGCCGCGCGCACCGGCCACAGCTGCCTCGTCCAGGCCATGGCGTTCGGCCGGCCGGTCGTCACGACCGACAGCCTCGGCCTGTGGGAGTACGTCCGCCCGGGCGAGACGGCCCTCGTCGTCCCGCCCGGCGACCCCGACCGGCTCGCGGAGGGGCTGCGCACGCTCTGGACCGACGGCGCCTGGGCGGCGGCGCTGGGCGAGGCCGGCCGCCTCCTGGCCGAGAGCGCCCTGTCCGAGCGGCAGGTCGCGCGGACCTCGGCCGACCTGCTCCGGCGGCTCGCCGGGCGGCCGCCGCGTCGCCGGGCGCCGCCCACAGCGTCGCGGGCGCCGGAGGGCGCCGCGTCACACGGCTGAGCGGCCGTCACGCCGGGAAGACACCGCCCGCGGCCTGCGGTCCTGCCGCCCAACGACTTGCGTCTGGCGCACGGGTTGCGCTCGCCCGCCGCCAGGAGAGTTCCTCATGAAGTCGACGTGGGTGGCGCTGGTCCTGATGCTCGGCCTGGCGGGCTGCGAGCCGGACCGGAGCCGGTTCGTCGTCGAGCTGCAGCCCGACGGCTCGGGAAGCTTCCGGATGGCGCGCGAGCGCGGGGCCGCCCCCGCGGACGACGACCTGCGCCCGGCGGCCCTGCGCGCGCTGGCCGACGTGGGCGGCGTGGCCGCCTGGACGGAGCTCCAGGCCGACCGCGCCGGGAGCGGCGCGCTGCTCGTCGAGGCGCGCGGCTGGTTCGAGGCGCTGGGCGACGTGCGCCTGCCCGGCGGGCACGCGCTCACGGCGACCCTCGTCGGCGACGCGCTCGAGGTGCGCTACCACGACCCCGTCCCCGACCGGCTCGCGCAGCTGCTCCTCCTCGACCGGGCGCGGGCGCGCGCGACGCTCACCAGCAGCGACGACGACTTCGCGGCCGCCTGCGACCGCATGCGCGGCTTCCTCCGCCTGTGGCTGGCGGCCTGGCGCTTCGAGGTGGAGCTGGCCCTCCCCGGCCCGCTCGAGCAGGTCCACGGCTTCCGCGTCCTCGCGCCTGACCGGGTGGCCCTGCGCCAGGACGTCGACGTCGCGCTCGACCTGCTCGAGCGCGACCTCCTGGTCGTGCGCGCGGCGCGCGAGGCCGTCCTCCAGGGCGAGCTGACGCCCGACGAGGGGCTGGCCCGGGTCGAGGCGAGCCTGGTCACGGCCCGGCCCACGGTCGCCCGGTGCGTCGTGCGCCGCCTGCCGCCCTGGCCCGACCCGTCGTTCGAGGCGGCCTTCGAGGAGGCCATCGCCGCGTGGCAGGCGTCGACGTGGCGGGCGCTCCTCCGGGCGCAGAGGCCCTGACAGCGCTCGAGCGGTGGCGCGCATCCCCGAGCGGAGGCCGCGTAGCGGCCGGAGCGAGGGCGACGGGTGCCTCACTGCGGATCGGAGCACCGAGCCGCGCGCCCGGACGTGGACGCCTCGAGCTCACGAGTAACCGAAAGGGAGCGGGGCCCGCGTCGGGGTCCCAGGGCCTTGCGGGCCTTCCGCCCGCGCGGGGAACATGCACCCGGGGGCGACTCGCCCCTGGAGCCCCGTTCGTTGACCGAGCCAGCGCACCTCTTCACCCCACAGCGGGCCGACCACGAGCGCGCGCGCCTCGAGGAGGAGCTGCGCCAGGCGCGCGCGGAGGCGCGGCAGCGGCAGCTCGAGGGCGAGCTCATCCTGCGCGTCTCCGAGGCGGTGAGCCGCGCGGCCTCGCCCGAGGAGGTCTTCGAGCCGGCGCTCGACGCGGTCTGCGCGGCCCTGCGGGTCGAGCGGGCGGCGGTGCTCACGAGCGACGCCCACGGGGTCCTGCGCTTCCGCGCCTGGCGCGGCCTCTCCGACGACTATCGCCGCGCCGTCGAGGGCCACTCGCCGTGGCGGGCGGACGACCCCGACCCGCGCCCGATCTTCGTCGGCGACGTGGAGGAGGACGTCGGGCTCGCGGCCTACCGCCCGCTGCTCCGGTCGGAGGGGGTCGCCGCGCTCGGGTTCGTGCCGCTGGTCCTCCAGCGGCGGCTCCTGGGCAAGCTCATGGTCTACTCGCGGGCGCCCCGGCGCTTCGGCCCGCACGACGACCGGCTCGCCCGCGCGGTCGCCTCGCAGGTGGCGCAGGCGATCGTCCGGACGGACCTCCTCGCCTCGGAGCGGCACGAGCGCGCGGTGGCCGAGCGCCTGGCCGAGCGGACGAGCCGCCTCCAGGAGCTCACGGCGGCGCTCTCCACGGCGTCGAGCGTGGGCGAGGTCGCCGGGGTGGTCGTGGACCGCGGCGCCCGCGTCGCCGGCGCCGCCACCGCCGGCCTGTGGCTCAGGGCCGAGGCTGAGCCGGCGCTCGAGCTCGTGACCTCCCGGGCGCTCAGCCCCGCCGCCGAGGGCTTCCGCCGCATCCCGCTCGACCACCCGCTCCCGATCCCGGTGCTCGACGCCGTCCGCGCGGGCGAGCCCGTGTTCCTCGAGGACCGCAGGGCCCTCGCCGCCAGCTACCCGGAGGTCGAGCGGGTCGCGGCCCGGCGGCCGGAGCTGGCGGTCGCCTGCCTGCCCATGCTGGCCGGCGGCTGCATCGGCGCGCTCGTCTTCACCTTCGACGAGCCCCGCGCGTTCCTCCCCGACGAGCGGCACACGCTCCTCCTCCTGGCGCGCCACTGCGCGCAGGCGCTCGGGCGCGCGCGCCTGTTCGACCTCGAGGCGCGGGCGCGGGCCGAGGCCGAGGCCGCCCAGCAGCGGACCTCGTTCCTCCTCGCGGCCAGCGCGCTCCTCTCGTCGTCGCTCGACTTCGAGGAGGCGCTGCAGCGCCTGGCGCGCCTGGCCGTGCCCCGCATGGCGGACGGGTGCGTCGTCGACCTCGCGGAGGAGCCCGGCCGCACGACCCGGCCGCTCGCCATGACGCACGTCGACCCGGCCAGGGTCGACCTCGCGCGCGAGCTGCGCCGGCGCTGGCCCCCCGCCCCCGACGCCCCGAGCGGGGTGCCGCACGTGATCCGGACGGGGCGCTCCGAGCTCTACCCGGAGGTCGATCAGGCCGCGCTCGCGCGCGCGGCGCGCGACCCCGAGCACCTCCAGGCGCTGCGGGAGCTGGGGGTCACGTCGGCCATGGTCGTGCCCATGGAGGCGCGCGGGCAGACCTTCGGCGCGATCACGTTCGTCTCGGACGGCGCCCGGCGCTTCGGCGAGCAGGACCTGCAGCTCGCGGAGCTCCTCGGCCGCCGCGCCGGGATCGCGATCGACAACGCGCTCCTGCACCGCACGGCGCAGGCGGCGGTCCGCGCGCGGGAGAAGGTCCTGGCGGTCGTGTCGCACGACCTGCGCAGCCCGCTGCAGGTCGTGCAGATCGGCGCCGCGACGCTGCAGCGTCTGGACCTCGCCGACGACGCCGCCCCGGTCGTGCGACGCGCGGCCGGCTCGATCCAGCGCGCCGTCGAGCGCATGGCGCGCCTGATCGAGGACCTGCTCGACTTCACCGGGATCCAGGGCGGGCGCCTGGCGATCGCGCCGGCCCCCTGCCGGGCCGAGGAGGTGGTGGGGGCCGCGCTCGAGATGTTCGCCGAGCTGGCGCGGGAGCGCGGCGTGCGCCTCGAGGTCGACCTCGCCGCCGACCTGCCGGAGCTCCGGGGCGACCGCGACCGCCTGATCCAGGCGCTCGGGAACCTCGTCGCCAACGCGGTGAAGGTCACGCCCGCCGCGGGGCGCGTGGTCGTGCGCGCGCGGGCGGCCGGCGACGAGCTGGTCCTGTCGGTCGAGGACACCGGGCCGGGGCTCGACGCCTCCGAGCACGCGCGCCTCTTCGAGCCGTTCTGGCGGGGCGAGCGGGTCGGCTACAAGGGGACCGGCCTGGGCCTGGCGATCGCGAGGGCGATCGCCGAGGGCCACGGCGGCCGGGTCACGGCCGAGAGCCCGCCGGGGGCGGGCTGCACGTTCACGCCTTCGCGTCCCCGCTCGAGGCGCGGCCGCCCCAGCGGCCGCCCCCGGCGGCCGGCGAGGAGCGCGCGGCGGCGGCGCCGCCGCCGCGGGCGGCCGGCGACCCGGCCCCGGGCGGCGCGGGCGACCAGGCCGTCCTCCTGCAGGCGCCGGCGCCGATCTGCATCCTGCGGGGGCCCGAGCTCGTGTTCGAGCTGGCGAACGGCCCGTTCCTGGCCGCCACGGGGCGGCGGGACCTCGTCGGGCGGCGGCTCCTCGACGCCTTCCCCGAGCTCGCGGGGCAGGGCCTCGACGACCTGCTCCGCGACGTCCTCCGGAGCGGCAGCCCCCACGTCGGCGACGAGCTCCTCCTGCGCCTGGACCGGACGGGGGCCGGGACGCTCGAGGACACGTTCTGGACGGTGAGCCTCTCGCCGCTGCGCGGGGCGGACGGGCGCGTCGAGCGGGTGGCGGCGATCGGCTTCGAGCGCACGCTGCAGGTGCAGCAGCGGCGCGAGCTCGAGCACGCGCGGGGGCGCGCCGAGGCGGCGAGCCGGGCGAAGGACGAGTTCTTCGCCGTGCTCGGGCACGAGCTGCGCAACCCGATCGCGCCGATCGTCACGGCGCTGCAGCTGATGAAGCTCCAGCCGGGGGCGCCGTTCGCGCGGGAGCGCGCCGTGATCGAGCGCCACGTGGGCCACGTCAAGCGGCTCGTCGACGACCTCCTCGACGCGTCGCGGCTGGCGCGCGGCAAGGTGGCGCTGGCGCGGCGGCGGGTCGACGTGGGCGCCGTCCTCGCCCGGGCCGTCGAGCTCGCCAGCCCGCTCCTCGAGGAGCGGCAGCATCGCCTCGTCATGGAGGCGCCGCCGGCGGCCCTCCTCGTCGACGGCGACGAGGACCGCCTCGTGCAGGTGGCCGCGAGCCTGCTCGCGAACGCGGCCCAGTTCACGGCGCCGCGCGGGACGATCCGGGTCGCGGCCGCCCGCGACGGCGAGGAGGTCACGCTCTCGGTGTCGGACGACGGGGCCGGGATCGACCCCGCGCTCCTCCCGCGCGTGTTCGACCTGTTCGTGCAGGGGCACCGCTCGCCCGACCGCCTCGCGGGCGGGCTCGGGCTCGGCCTGTCGATCGTGCGCAGCCTGGTGCAGCTCCACGGGGGGTCGGTGACCGCCTCGAGCGCCGGGCCAGGCCAGGGGAGCGCCTTCACCGTGCGGCTCCCCGCCGCCCGCGGGGAGGCGGCGGCGTCGCTCACGCCCGGGCTGGTCGCCGGCGCGCCCCGCGCGCGGCGCGTCCTCGTCGTCGACGACAACCAGGACGCGGCGGACCTGCTGGCGGAGGCGCTCGAGGTGCTCGGCCACGAGACCCGCCGCGCGTTCGACGCGCCCTCGGCGCTGCTGGCGGCCGCCGAGTTCGCCCCCGATGCGGCGCTCCTCGACCTCGGGCTGCCGATCATGGACGGCTGGGAGCTGGCGCGGCGGCTCCGGGAGCTCCCGGCCTGCCGCGACACGCGGCTGTTCGCGATCAGCGGCTACGGCCTCGAGGCCGACCTCGAGCGCTCGCGCGCCGCGGGGTTCGAGGGGCACTTCGTCAAGCCCGTCGACCTCGACGTCGTCCGTGGCGCGGTCGAGGCGGCCCCGGTCACAGGCGGGTCGTGATCGGCGCCACGCGCGAGCGGTCGTCGAGGAGGCGCTGATCGAACGCCGGCTCGTCGCAGGGCTCGACGCGCCAGGAGGGGTCGCCGTGGCGCGCCTGCAGGGCGCGGACGATCCGGTGGAAGTCCCAGGCGGCGTCCGCGTTGCCGTCGACGTGGAACGTGCCGCCGGCCCCGGCGTCGAGCAGCGCGAAGAGCGCCGCGGCGGTGTCGTCGAGGAACGAGGTGGCGGGGACCCAGCGCGTGCTCGCGCGGATGACGCCGTCGGCGGCCGCGCGGGCGTGGAGGGCCTCGAGCATGGTGTTGCCGCCGCGGCGGGTGGCGAGCTGCCAGCCGAGGCGCGCCACGATCGCGCCCGGGTGGGCCGCGCGCACGGCGTCCTCGCAGCGGGCCTTGTAGCGGCCGTAGTCGTCGCGCGCGTCGCGCGCGTCGCCCGGTCGGTGCGGCCCCCCGGGCGCGTGGTGGAAGACCATGGCCGTGCTCGTGAACAGGAACGGCCGGCCCCGCTCCGCGCACCAGGCGGCCAGCTCGGCCGCCCAGCCCTCCGGCCCGAGGGCGAGGTGACAGACGGCGGCGGGGTCGAGCGCGTCGAGGTGGGCGCGCACGGCGGCGAGGTCGTCGGGCGAGGCGGCGCGGCGGTCCCAGCCGGCGCAGGGGCGACCGGCCGCCTCGAGCGCGGCGCGCAGGGCGGGGGCGACGGTCCCGTTGAGGCCGGTGATCAGGATGGAGGGCACGCCGGCATTGGAGCACGGGCGCGAGTAGGATGGCGCGCATGGACCGCCCCCGCGCGCTCCTCGCGGCGCTCTCGCTCGTCGCCCTGCTCGGCATGCGGGCCGCGGCCGAGGAGCCGCCCCCGGCCGTGACGCGGATCCGGGGCGAGGTCGCCGCGCTCGCCTCGGACGTCGACGCCGCCTGGGCCGCGGCCCGCGGCGGGACCGCCTTCGTGTCGACGGCGTCGAGCGTGAACTTCATCCCGGAGCACGCCTGGATCCTGACCCTGTGGGTCGCGGACGCGCCGGTCTACGGCGGCGTCTACTTCGTGCTGTCGGAGATCGACGGGCGGCTCGTCGGGGAGCTCCTCCGCGCGCCCGGGCCGGACGGCACGCTGGAGCTCACGGGCGACGACCTCGCGGGCTTCCTGCGGCGGGTGGAGCTCGACCCGGCGCCGATCCGGGCGGTGTTCGACCGCCACTACCGACGCCCGGCGCGGGAGCGGCGACGTCCGCGCCGCCGCGCCCGCGCCGCGGCTGCTGCTCAGCGACGGCGCCCCTCGCCGGTCGTCACGCCCGCCCCGGCGTGAGCCTCCGCGACCGCCGCCGTGTCGAACAGGCAGAGGAAGCGGCGGATCTTGCCGTCGCGCAGGGTGAACACGTGGGCCTTTCGCGTGCGCCACTCGCGCCCGGTGGCCTTCGCCCGGCAGCGCTCGTGGGTCAGCACGGTCACCACGTCCCCGGCCTCGTGGAGCTCGTCGACCTCGCTCTCGAGCACGTCGCAGGTCTCGAGGTACTTCCTGAGCGCCTCCTTCATCCCGGCCGGTCCGTGGTAGCTGCCGGCGTACGGGATGGACTCGGGTCCGATGAACTCGATCTCGCAGTCGTCGCCGAAGCCGGCGGCGACGCCGTCGAGGTCCTTGCGCTCGAAGGCCTCATAGCCCCGCCGCACGAGCTCGACGTTCCTGGTCACGTGACACCTCCCTTCGCCCGACCTCGGAGCAACCGGCGCGCCGCCCTCTGGCGACGTGAGACGCGACGGGGTACCGGTAGGGCCGCGCCTCGTCCGCGCCGTGCGAACTCGATCGCCGCGACGCGGTCGAGCGCCTGCGCGACGACCCGAGGAGCCCGCGCCACGTGCGCGCGGCCGCGCGCGAGGTCCTCGAGTCGGCGCCGAGGTAACGCAGGCTGTTGCCGAGCCCGCGCGCCACGGCGACCTCGCGTCGTCCGTCGCGACGCTCGAGACGCGCGTCACCGCCGGGGTGCCCGGAGGGCTCCACGGATGGCCGGGTCTAGGTAGGCGGAGCGGAGCGGCCTGCGCGGAGTCCCGCCGCCGCGGGTGGGCGTCCGCGGCGTCGGTCCGCGGCGACCTCGTCGCTCGCGTCGCCCGCGTCGAGAGCGTCCGCGCCGCCGGGCCCGTGGACGAGGTCGACGCGCGGTCGTCTCGTCGGACGGCGCGCGTTGGCGGCGGGGGTGTTCACGGCCAGGGTGCGGCGCGTGGCGGATCGCACGCGCAGTCGCCGTGCGGACGTCCGCGCTCGCGCGCCGACGACGAGGTGGTGCTCGTCATCGGCGCCGCCGGACGGCGAGCCGCGCTGACCGTGAGTCCCCATCACGCGCGCTCGCCGACGCGGCCCGCGCCTTGCACGCTGCCGCGCATGGCAGCGGTCGTCCCCCTCCTCGTGAGCATCGTGAACTACCGGACCCCTCGCCTGGCGATCGCCTGCCTGGCGAGCCTGCGCGCGCAGCTGCGGGAGCTCGGCGGCCGCGCGGTCGTCGCCGACAACGACTCGGGCGACGACTCCCTGCGGCTGCTGCGCGAGGCGGTGGCCCGCTGCCACGACGAGGACTGGGCCGAGGTCCTGGCCGTCGATCACAACGGCGGGTTCGCCAGCGGCAACAACGCGGTGCTCCGGCACGCGCAGGGCCGCGGGCTGCGGCCGAGGTACGTGCTGCTGCTGAACCCCGACACCGAGGTGCGGCCCGGCGCGATCTCCGCGCTGCTGGAGTTCATGGACGCGCGGCCGGAGGTCGGGATCGCGGGGTGCCGCGCCGAGGACGCCGACGGCAGCCCGCGCCGGTCCGCGTTCCGCTTCCACTCGGCCCTGGGCGACCTCGAGGCGGAGGCGCGGTCCGGGCCGGTGAGCCGGCTCCTGAGCCGCTGGAAGGTGGCCCCGCCCCCGCGCGACGAGCCCCACCGCGCCGACTGGGTGACCGGGGCCGCCATGCTCGTGCGCCGCGAGGTCTTCGAGACGATCGGGCTCCTGGACGAGGGCTTCTTCCTCTACTACGAGGAGACCGACTTCTGCCGACGCGCGGCGGAGGCGGGCTTCGAGTGCTGGCACGTCCCCGCCAGCCGCGTGCTGCATCTGTGCGGTCAGTCGACCGGCGTCACCGGGGCGCGCCGCAACGAGCGCGCGGTGCCGAGGTACTGGTTCGAGTCGCGCCGGCGCTACTTCCTCAAGCACCACGGCCCCGCCTACACGACGCTCGCCGACCTCGCCTGGCTGGCGGGCGGCGCGCTCTGCAAGCTGCGCGGGCGCGACGACGGGCCGCCGCGGCGCTACAGGGACTTCGTCTCCTACAACCTGGCGATGCGGGCGGAGGAGCCCATGAGGCACCCGGATCCGGAGTTCGGGCGGCGCGACAGGAACCCCGAGGGGCTCGGGCTGGCGGCGCTCGTCCGCGAGGACTTCCTCACCCACGACCGCGACCCCTTCGAGCCCGGCTTCTGGGCCGTCGCCGTCCACCGCCTCGGGAACTGGCGCATGGGGTTCCGCTCGCGCCTCGTCCGCGCGCCGCTGACCGCCGCGTACCGCCTGGCGTCGCGGGCCGTGCACTGGGGCTTCGGGATCAAGCTCGACTACACGGTGCGGCTCGGGCGGCGCGTCCGGATCTGGCACCACGGCGGCATGGTGCTCGGCGCGAGCAGCATCGGCGACGACGTGCACATCCGTCAGAACACGACCTTCGGCGTGGCCCGCCGCGACCGCCCGTTCGAGAAGCCGACGATCGGCGACCGGGTGGACATCGGCTGCGGCGCGGTCGTCCTCGGCGGCGTGACCGTGGGCGACGACAGCGTGATCGGCGCGAACGCCGTCGTGATCCGCGACGTCCCCCGCAGGTCGCTCGCGGTGGGCGTGCCGGCGCGCGTCGTCGAGCGGCGCGGCGACGCGTCGCGCGAGGGGTCAGGGCCGGCGCACCAGGTCGAGGTTCACCCGGACCACGTCGTGGCCGAGCGGGTTCGTCAAGCGCTCGCGGAGGCCGGCCGCCCGCGACCGCTGGCGGTCGCCCCGCCGGACATGAGCGGCCTCGAGGCGGTGACCGGCGTGCACGACCGCGCGGGGTCAGCAGCCTGACGTGAGCCCGCCGCCGGGCGAGGTCGGCTGGCCGGCGTCGCGACCTGGCCGTAGGCTCGAGGCATGACGAGCCGAGGGGGAGAGCGACGTCGACGAGCTCCGTCCTCGTCCTCGCCGGAGTCCGGCGCGAGCCCGACCCGCCGGCCTCCGGGAGACCTGAAGGTCTTCGTCTCGAGCCGGGACGACTCGACGTGCGACGAGTGCCACGACGACCTGGGCGGCGGTCGTCTGCTCCTCCTCGCCGGCGATCGCGGCGCGCTGTGCCTCGCGTGCGCCGACCTCGACCACCTCGTCTTCCTGGCCCCGGGTGACGCCGCCCTCACCCGGCGCGCGCGCGCCGGGTCCAGGCTCTCCGCCGTCGTCCTCAGGTGGAGCCGCGCCCGGAAGCGTTACGAGCGTCAGGGGCTCCTCGTCGAGGAGGCGGCGCTCGCCCGCGCCGAGGAGGCGTGCCTGGCGGACGGCGAGGCGCGCGCGCGGCGACGCGCGCGAGAGGCGGAGCGCCGCGCGGAGGTGGACGAGGTCCACGTCGAGGCGTTCGCGCGGCGCATCCGGGAGCTCTTCCCGGGGTGCCCCGAGGGGCGCGAGCGCCTCATCGCCCAGCACGCCTGCCGCAGGCACAGCGGGCGCGTCGGGCGGTCCGCCGGCGCGAAGGAGCTGCGCGGGGACGCCGTGCGGCTCGCCGTCCACGCGCACGCACGACACGCCGAGACGCGGTACGACGAGCTGCTGGCCAGCGGCGTCGATCGAGACGCCGCCCGCGCCGAGATCGCCGACGCGCTCGCCGCGGTCCTCGGCGCCTGGAGCGCCGGCGCCGAGGGCCGGAGCTGACCCCGCCGCGCCTCACCGCGCGCACACGGACGCACGGCCTCCCGACGTGAGCTGCCGGCGACGTCCTGCGCAGCCGTGAGCCCGGCTGGTTCGAGCACCGGCTGCTGCGGGCAGCCACGCCGGCTCGTCGGGAGCGCTCGCGACCGCGAGGACGACGTCGATCACCGGCCTGGCCGCGAGGCCGGGCACGGCGGTGGAGCCGACGTGCCGAGCGCGGTCCGGCTCCGCGCGGCCTCTCGCTGGCGCGCGTCGAACGGCGCCAGCACCACGGGGCCGATGGAGGGCTCCTCGCCGGGCACGTGGGCGGCCACTCGCAAAAGGTAGCACGTGATCGCGCCGACCTCGCCCCTCCGCCGCGTCGCCGGAGAGCGAGCGCCCGTCGGGCGTTGCGTCGTGTCGCCGGCGCGGGAGGTCAGGGCGCCCGGAGAGCGAGCGGCTCGATCACCGCGCGCGAGGGCCTCGAGCGTGGCACCCGAACAGCCCTGTAACGGCGACGCGGGGGACCTCGTAGACCCCACCAACCAGTCGACAGCCTCCAGGCAAGACGCCGCTGCGTGGCCCGCGCGAACGCGCCACGCACGCGGTCAGCGCGCCATCGGCGCGAGGAGAGCACGAGCGACCGAGAGCGCACCGGGGTTCTTCAGGACGACCTCCGCCGGCCCGCGCGGTCGGAGAGAGGTCCAGAGGGGGGTTCATGAGGGAGCGGGGAAGGTTCGGACTGGCGGCGACGGCGCTGGCGCTGGCCGCCATGGGAGTGACTGCGGCGGGGTGCTCGGACGAGACGAAGCTCTTCGTGAGCTCCCAGCCGAGGCGCCTGGTCTTCGACGCGCTACCGGGCTCCGTCGTGGCCGGCGAGCCGATCACACCGGGCGTCACCGTCCGGGTCGTCGACGAGGCGGGGCAGACGATCACGAGCGCCACGGACGCGGTGACGATCGCCCTCCAGGCGACGAACGGCGCGGCGCTCACCGGCGCGCGCACCGTCAGCGCCGCGGGCGGCATCGCGACGTTCAGCGACCTCCGCGTCGACCGCGCCGGCGACGGCCTCGTCCTCGTGGCCACCGCGCCCGCGGCCTTCCCGGGCGCGAGCGCGTCGTTCGCGGTCGCCGCCGGCGCGCCGCACGCGCTGCGCTTCGTCGAGCCCGCCGGCGGTGGAGCGCCGCTCGTGCCGCTCCAGCCGATCCAGGTCGAGGTGCTCGACGCGCTGGGCAACCGGGTGACGTCCTCCGCGCAGCAGGTGAGCCTCGCGCTCGTCGCCGGCAACGGCGCGGTCCTCGGCGGCACGACCACGAGGTCCGCCGTCGAGGGGGTGGCGACGTTCAGCGACCTGACCGTCGACCGCGGCGGGACGTACCAGCTCACCGCGAGCGCCGGCGCCCTCACCGGCGACACGAGCGGCTCGTTCACGATCGCCGTCCCCGGCGCGCCCGCCGCGGGCGCCCTGGCCTTCGTCGCGCAGCCGAGCGACGCGGCCCGGGGGGCCGCGATCGCGCCGCAGGTCGCCGTCGAGGTCCGCGACGGCGCCGGGAACCTGGACGCGACCGCGACCCACACGGTCACCGTCATGCTCGGGGCCAACCCGGGCGGGGCGACCCTCGGCGGGACCCTGAGCCGGGCCGCCGTCGCGGGCGTGGCGACCTTCGACGACCTGCGCCTCGACCGCGCGGCCAGCGGCTATCGGCTGATCGCGTTCGCGGGCTCGCTCGCGCCGGCCCAGTCGGACGCCTTCGCCGTCACGGGCGCGCCCGCGGCGCGCCTCCAGTTCACGGCGCACCCCGGCGCGGCGGCCGGCGCGCAGGTGCAGCAGCAGGCGAACGGCGCCGCGTTCGACCTCGCGGGGCTCGGCCCGGTCGGCGCCCTGCTGCCGGGGACCGTGACGGTCGCCGTGACCGTCACGGGCGCGGGCGCAAGGACGATCCGCGACGACGGCCAGGGCAGCCTCGTCGAGCCCGACGCCCTGCCCGGCGGCGGCGCGGTCGACTACACGACCGGCGCCCTGACCGGCGTCACGGCCAGCCTCGACGACGCGACGCCCGTGACCCTCGACTTCCAGGTCGCGGGGGCGAGCGTCGGCGCCGGTGTGGCGCTGTCGGCGCGGGTCGCCGCGCTGACCGCGACCGGCGAGGTGGACGCGGCCTACGCCGGTCCGGTCTCGGTCCGGCTCGGCGTCAACCTCGCCCGCGGGACGCTGGGCGGCACGCTGACCGTGAACGCCGCCGGCGGCGTGGCGACCTTCCACGACCTGGTCCTCGACCGCGGCGCGCCGGACTACACGCTCGTCGCCTCCTCGGGGGCCCTCGAGGAGGGCGCGTCGCGGCCGTTCGCGATCGCGCCGACGGCCTTCGCGCTGGCCGAGCACACGGCGCCGGCGCCGAGCCCGGTCGACGAGAACGCCGCCTTCGGCCTCACGATCCGCGTCACCGACCAGGGCGGCGCCGGCGTGGACGGCGTGCCGGTGACGCTGGCGGTCGACCAGAACCCGACCGGCGGGGTCCTGCGGGGCGCGCTGACGCGCACCAGCGCCAACGGCGGCCTCGCGACCTTCGACAACCTCATGCTCGACCGGGCCGGGGCGGGCTACACCCTCCGCGCCACCGCCCACGGGGTGCCCGGGGTGACGACGAGCGCCCTCGTCGTCCAGAGCGCGACCCCGACCGCGACGGTGTGGACCGTGGGCACCACGGCGGACACCCCGGCCGGGGCGACCCTCGTCGACGCGCTGGTGGTCGAGGTGCGCGACGGGCTCGGCCGCCCGCGGGCGGGCGTCCCGGTCCAGGTCGTCCTGGGCCAGGGTCCGGCCGGCGCCGTCCTCTCCGGGACCACCGTGCGGACGACCGCCGGCGCCCCGGCGCAGGCGACGTTCAACGACCTGCGGTTCGACACGCCGGGCGCCTACACCCTGTGGGCGCTGGTCGGCGGCCTGCCGCCCGTCGAGAGCGCGAGCTTCACGATCACCGGCGCCCCGGCCTCGGGCCGGCTCGTCGTCACCAGCGCGGCGCAGCCGCCGGTGGCCGCCGGCGCCCTGCTCGCCCCGATCACGGTCGAGCTGCGGAGCCTCGACGGCGGCCTGCAGACCGCCGCGACCCACCCGGTCACGCTGGTCCTCGGCAAGAACCCCGGGGGCGGCACGCTCCGCGGGACGCTGACCGTCAACGCCGTCGCCGGGGTGGCGACCTTCGACGCGGTGCGGATCTTCGAGAAGGGAGGCGGCTACACCCTGACCGCCCTGAGCGGCGGCTACCTGTCGGCGACGACCGCGCCGTTCAACGTGCAGAGCGCCTTCTCGTCGGTCGCCCTGGCGACGACGCACGCACAGCCGACCGGGCTCGCGGTGGGCGACCGCGACGGCGACGGGTCCCTGGACCTGGTGACGACCAACGACGGCGCCGGGACGAACAGCACGCTGACGGACTTCAGGAACGACGGGGCGGGGTCGTTCACCGCCGCCAGCATCGCGCTCCCCGACGCCCGCGCGACGAGCGTCGCCCTCATGGCCCCGGACGCCGAGGGGGACGTGCGGATCGTCGTCGGCCACCAGACGAACCGGGTGCGGGTGCTCTCGGCCGACGGGACGGTGCTCGCGCCGAACACGATCGCCGGTCAGCCGATCCTCGTCGTCCGCGTGGGGGAGCTCCTCGGCGACGCCAAGCCCGACTACGGCTTCGTGTCCGCGCCGCCGAACAACTCCTTCATCAGCGGCAACCCGGCGGGCCCGTTCGCGTCCCATGGCCTGGGCCAGATCCACGGGCTGGCGTTCGGCAACGTCTTCAACCTGGGCGCCGGGCGCGACGACGTGGTGGTGCTCCGGTCCGGGCCGAACCGGCTCGGCGTCCGCCCGCAGACCGCCCCGGGGGTGATCGACGCGGAGACCACCTTCGCCCTGCCCGGCGCCGGCACGGAGGCGCTCGTGTGGGTCGAGCTGGTCGACCTCGACGGCGACGGTGACCTGGACGCCCTGGTCGTCCTGGGCGCCGCCGGGGACCTCTCGCTCGCCCTCGGCTTCAACGACGGCGCCGACGGGTTCGACTTCACCACGGACTTCGGCACCGGCACGCCGGGGATCGTCGCCGCGGGCCTCGCGGCGCCCGTCCTCTCGGACCTCCCCCTGCTGCGCCCCGCGGCCGGCGACGTGACCGGCAACGGCTTCGTGGACCTCGTGGTCCCGGTGTTCGGCGCGGACCGGCTGTTCGTCTACCAGGGCACCGGCCCCGGGACGTTCAACCCGGTCCCCGAGCAGCTCGTCACGGGCGCGGGCCCGGTGCAGGCCGTCGTCGCCGACCTGACGGGGAACGGGCTGCTCGAGGTCGCCGTCACCTGCCGGACGGCCGGCGAGGTGACGATCTTCCGCCGCTGACCCGGGCGAGCCGCACCGCCTCGAAGGGGAGCGCCCCGGCGCGCACCCGCTCCGCCAGGGCGCGCGCCTGCGCCTCCACGCCGCCGTGGTCGGCAGACCGCTCGAGGTCGCGTCGGCGCGCGTCCACGGCGCTGGGCTCACCAGGGCGGAGGCGCGGGCGCGACGCCGCCGGCCGACGGCGCCACGCCGCCGCCGAGCGCGCCCGAGAGGCCAGGCGTGGGGGCGGCGGAGGGCGGCGTGGCCGCGCTCAGCGATCCCGCGAGCTCGGCGGCCAGCTCGCCCACGCGGTAGGGCACGCTCCGCAGGTTGTTCTTCGTCGGGTGGTTCCCGCGATGGGAGTAGCCCGTGCCGGAGCTCGAGTCCGTGCAGATGTGGCACAGCTCGTGGACGATCGTGCCGGCGTAGTAGCTGGCCGGGAACTCGTGCATGCGCAGCGTGTTGAAGGTGATCTGGCCGCTGCCGTGGCCGCTGCTGGCGACCATCTTGCTGACGCGCTTGATGCCGAAGAAGTTGACCGCGTACTGCGCCACCGCCTCGAAGCGTAACGCGTAGGTGCGGCCGGTGAGGTCGCGGTGGACCTGCGCCCCGTCGCTCCGCGAGTAGGTGAACTGCCGGATCGCGCCGAGGCGGGCGCGGAGCTCGGGCGACGCCAGCACGCGGTTGGCGAGCGCGACGGCCTCGAGCAGCTTGGCCCGCTGCTCCGGGGAGAACGCCTCGTCCATGGCCGTGACGGTCACGATGTCCTCGGCGCGCGCCGCCGAGGGGGTGGCCAGGGAGAGGGCGACGCTCATGAGCAGGGCGGTCGCGAAGGGCCGGGTCAACGAGGCCTCCGTTCGTCGGGCGGCCAGGTCCCCTGGCCCGCGCCGCCCAGGAGCAGCTAAGCAGCACGGGCTGCAGCGTTCAACCCGGGGCCGGGTCTCGACTCGGCGCTCCCTCCGGCGCGTGATGGCTCACGCGCTCGCGGCCCCGCCGCCGAACGACGACCAGCGCGCGCTCCTCCGGTCTCTGGCCGTTCCAGGGAGATGGTGCCGAGATGCAGCCCAGCGTCGGACACGAGGTCCGAACCATCACTTCCTGGCGCTGGCGCGGGGTGGGCGTGCGAGCCGCCAGCCCCACACGCTGAACGCCGCGCCGAGCAGCAGGAGCGGGACGCTGATCGTCGCGAGGTCGGGTCCGCCAAGCAGGGACGCAATGAGGAAGCCGCCGAACAGGAGCACGTTCGATGCACCGACCGCGAAGATGAACCAGCCCTCCTTGCGAGAGAACGGATCGCCCCTGAGGGCGGATGGCCTCAGGCCGTGCGCGGCGACGGGCACGGACGTGACCGCGCCCGCCGACTCGCGCGCCCCACACCCGCTGCACGCGGAGTGCTCGGTCCAGCAGGCGCGGTGGTGCCAGGCCATGCACGCGCTACA
Organism: Planctomycetota bacterium; assembly: GCA_023954375.1. GTDB lineage: Bacteria > Planctomycetota > J058 > J058 > J058 > JAMLIC01. Next base: position 52,041 of record JAMLIC010000027.1, on the reverse strand, counting down.
CGCGGTCTTCTCGTCGTCAGCCCCGACGTCCTCATGGCAGTAAGGACACCGGGGCCTGTCGACCGCGATCCGCTCGCGCGTGCGCTCGCTCACCGACCTCCAACCTACCCGACTCTTCGCCCGCAGGACCTGCTCGCCCATCTTCGAAGCAGGTCGAAGCGGTCCAGGTTCATCACCTTGGTCCAGGCGGCGACGAAGTCCATGACGAACTTCTCCTTCGCGTCCGCGCTCGCATGGACCTCCGCCAGCGCGCGGAGCTGCGCTCGAGCCGAAGACCAGGTCGACGCGGGTGGGGTCCACTTGACCTCGCCGGTCCTCCGGCGTCGCTGGAGGGGCTCGTGTCGTGAACGGCGCGCACCTGCCGGTGAGGCTGGAGGACATGACCGAGGCGGCCCGCGAGCTCCTGAACCTCGCCCTTGCGCTCCCCCCGGGTGAGCGCGTGAAGCTGGCCCACGAGCTCCTGGGGAGCGTCGTCGCCGACGAGGAGGGCGATGCCGACGAGGATTTCGACCCTGAGTTCGTCGCCGAACTCAACCGCCGCGCCGCTGATGACAGGCCGGGAATCCCCGCCGCGGACGCCTTCGACGAAGTAGAGCGCCGGCTCGCCGAGCGCCGCCGAGCTCGTGACCCAAGCCGGTTGAGTTCCTGCCCGAGGCGCTCGACGAGCTCGACGAGGGGGCGCGGTGGTTCGAGCAGCGGCATCCTGGCCTGGGAGCACGATTCGTCGCCGAGGCTCGTTCGACTGTCACCCGGATCGCCGCGACGCCCGAGGCATGCAGCCCCGTGCGCGGGGCGCCCGGCGTGCGCAGCTCGCGCATGAAGAGCTCCGTCGGACGCGAAGCAGCCCGCTTTGCGCTTCGGGACACTCTTCCCCGAGTGAAGCGGTCGAACCGGGGGACCGCTGGCTCTTGGAGTGGAGCGAGCGACTTCGACGACTGCCGGCGTGGGACACGGCGCTCTACGCCCGGCTCGCGTTGGCGGCGTTTGAGGCCTCGCCAGAGTTCATCGAACAGCGGCGCGAGTGGCGGCGCCAGCACCCTGCCGACCCACGTCCCGAACACGCCATCGCCAGCCTGGAGCTCTTCGCGCTCTGTCCGTGCGCGGAACATGCCCAGAGGCCGCAAGGCTGGCGGAAGGCTCGCAAACAGCGCACGCCGCGATTCGACAGCGTGGGGCACGGGCGCGGACTCATTCACGGCTACCTACTCGCCGTTTGGGAGGCCACGGGTCAGGAGTCGCCGTACGACCTCCTACACACGCTTGCGGACCCCACGCCGGAGGACCACCGCCGCATGGTAGTGGCTGTGAGCCGCGAGCTCATTGACTGGGCGCTCGGCATCTCGGACCCAGTTCGCGAACGCGCGAACGGACGAGGAGGTTCGATTGAGCGCGCGCAGTTGAATACAACGCGAAAGGCGCCCCGCGAAGGGCGACTCTCTACGTCACGTAGGTCGTGCTCCATGGGCATCGTCGTCATGCGCACACGGCAGCAGGGGCTCGGGGCGCTCTCGGCGTTCCGTCGGCTCGTGCTCCCGAACCTGGACGCGTCGCTCGCCGGGAGGCTCTGGATCGTCGAGGACGACCGGGTACGGGTCCATGGAGCCGCGCTTGGGCCATGAGCCACGTCTGGCTTCGGCAAGGCAGGCTCTACCGCACCGCCGCCGACACGTTCAGCGTCCCGGACCTCCCGCCGAGGTGGGTCGTCAAGGCAGGCGACGTGGTGGACGGCGAGCAGGTCCAGTGCATCGTGAAGGGTTCGCTGGTCCGCTGCCTCGACGTCGTGTCGAGCGGCAGCAATGAGCCAGCAACAGACGTCCGACTCCAGCTCGACCCGAGCGCGTTTGGCGTGTTCGCCTTCTTCGAGGACTGTGGGCCTGGGGAACTACCGTTATCAGTTGTCGCTGCGGCCGCTCTGGCCCTGGAGGAGGTCGAGGCCGAGTCCACGTGAACGCAGAGAGCCCGGCGAGGTGTCGCCGGGCTCTCGTCGGATCAGTCATCGGGGTGGCTGGATAGCTTTCGAACCGCCCTCGCAGGCCTCGACCTCGACCTCGACGGCGTCCTGGCGTAGGCCATGGCGATCCAGATCTGGCCGCTAGTCTCATATCTCAGAAGGCGAATGACCTCGGACGTGTGCATCGTCGGTGAGCGTGGACCGCATGGGTCGTGGACGGCGATCTTCGGCGTGCTCTCCTGCCGCAAAGCTGCCGAGGAGTTCTGCGAGCGCATAGGTCGGGGTGAGGTCCGTGAGGCGCTCACCGAGTTCCCCGTCGTGATTCTGCAGTGGGGCGAGACCGGTCCTTCACGGTACGACCTGGTCGGCGCCTACGATGATCTCGACGCGGTCTCTCGACGCACAGCCCCTGGGCCGGCCGAACAAGACATCCGGTTCAACGTGTTCGTCGTGCGCAAGGACACGGTCAACGCTTCGTTTCCCGGGGAACCCTGTCTGGGCGGAAGGACCGAGCACTACCACGTCCGCAATGCGGATCTGCGTGGGGGCGCCGTTGCGTTTCTAGCGCAGGCCAAGGTCTGCCTCCCGCGGTAGAGAGCCGGCGAGATTTGAACCACGCGAGGCCCGGACGGCATGGACTTGGAGCGACGGCCGAAACGGCGGGTCGCCGTAAACACCGAAGGCCGCGCATCGCTGCGCGGCCTTCGAAGTTCATCGGGGTGGCTGGACAGCTTTAGGACCGCGCTGGCGGACCTCGCCGCCGACGCGCCTGGCGCATGACCGACGTGTGCCGGCGTGGAATCAGGCGAGGTCGAAGCGGTCCAGGTTCATCACCTTCGTCCAGGCGGCGACGAAGTCCATGACGAACTTCTCCTTCACGTCCCCACTCGCATAGACCTCCGCCAGCGCGCGGAGCTGGGAGTTCGAGCCGAAGACCAGGTCGACGCGGGTACCGGTCCACTTGACCTCGCCGGTCCTCCGGTCACGACCCTCGTAGATGTCCCCTGCCTGCTTCCACTGCGTGCCCATGTCGAGCAAGTTGACGAAGAAGTCGTTGGAGAGGGTCTCGGTCCGCGTGGTGAACACGCCGTGCCTCGCGCCACCGACGTTGGTCCCCAGCGCGCGCATGCCGCCGACGAGGACCGTCATCTCCGGGGCCGTGAGGCCGAGCAGCTGCGACCTGTCGATCAGGGCATGCTCCGCGCCGATGCCGAGGTCGCCCTTGACGTAGTTGCGGAAGCCATCGGCGAGCGGCTCGAGCGCTGCGAACGACTCCACGTCCGTCTGGTCCTGGCTGGCGTCCATGCGGCCCGGGCTGAACGGCACCTTCACGGTGACACCGACCCTCTTCGCGGCCTGCTCGACGCCCACACAGCCGGCGAGCACGATGAGGTCGGCGAGCGACACGCGCTTCCCGCCCCTCGCCTCTCCGTTGAAGTCCGCCTGGATGCCCTCCAGCGTCCTCAGCGTCTCGGCGAGCTGCTCCGGCTGGTTCACCGCCCAGTCCTTCTGTGGCGCGAGGCGGATGCGGGCGCCGTTGGCGCCGCCGCGCTTGTCCGAGCCGCGGAAGGTGGAGGCCGACGCCCAGGCCGTGGACACCAGCTGCGACACCGACAGCTTCGAGGCGAGGACCTTCGCCTGGAGGTCGGCGATCTCGTCGTCGCCGATCAGCTCGTGGTCGACCGCGGGGATCGGGTCCTGCCAGATCAGCTCCTCCCGCGGGACCTCCGGCCCCAGGTAGCGGGCGCGCGGACCCATGTCCCGGTGCGTGAGCTTGAACCAGGCGCGCGCGAAGGTCTCGGCGAAGGCCTGCGGATCGTCTAGGAACCGGCGCGAGATCTTGCCGAACTCCGGATCGAACCGCAGCGTCAGGTCGGTCGTCAGCATGGTCGGCTTGTGGAGCTTCCCAGGAACGTGCGCGTCGGGAATGACCGCTGGTGCATCCTTCGCCACCCACTGCTTGGCGCCGGCGGGGGACTTCGTCAGCTCCCACTCATACGCGAACAGGTTCGCCAAGAAGTTGTTGCTCCACAGCGCCGGGGTCCTGGTCCAGGTGACCTCGATGCCGCTGGAGATGGTGTCCTTGCCGTGCCCTGCGCCATGATCACTCGTCCAGCCCAGGCCCTGCGCCTCGAGCGGCGCGGCCTCCGGATCCGGGCCCTTGTGGGACTCGGGGGCGGCGCCGTGCGCCTTGCCGAAGGTGTGGCCGCCTGCGATGAGCGCGACGGTCTCCTCGTCGTTCATGGCCATCCGCCCGAAGGTGGCGCGGATGTCCCTGGCGGCCGCCAGGTAGTCGCCGCTGCCGTTCGGGCCCTCCGGGTTCACGTAGATGAGGCCCATGTGCGTCGCGCCGAAGGGCGATGTCACGCCAGGGCCGGTGCCGCGCTTGTCTACGCCGAGCCAGGCGACCTCGGCTCCCCAGTTCACGTCCTCGTCCGGCTCCCACACATCGGCGCGGCCGCCACCGAAGCCGAAGGTCCTGAAGCCCATCGACTCGAGCGCGACGTTGCCGGCGAGGATCATGAGATCGGCCCAGGAGATCTTCCGGCCGTACTTCTGCTTGACCGGCCAGAGGAGACGGCGCGCCTTGTCGAGGTTGACGTTGTCGGGCCAGGCATCGAGGGGCGCGAAGCGCTGCTGCCCGCGCCCTGCGCCGCCGCGCCCGTCGGTGATGCGGTAGGTGCCAGCCGAGTGCCACGCCATGCGGATGAAGAACGGGCCGTAGTGGCCGAAGTCCGCCGGCCACCAGTCCTGCGAGTCGGTCATCAGCTTGACGAGGTCTCGCTTCAGGGCCCTGTAGTCGAGGCTCTCGAACTCCTTGGGGTAATCGAAGTCGCTGCCCATCGGGTCCGACTTCGAGGAGTGCCGGTGCAGCAGGTCCACCCGCAGCTGGTTCGGCCACCAGTCGCGGTTCGTCCTGCCGAGGCCCGCGATGTGGTGGAATGGGCGCTCGCTGGTGCTCATGTCTCCTGCCGTCGTGGTCATGCTGCCTCCCCTGCCGGAATCGTCGGGGCGTCCGTCGAGCAACGAACGGGCCGGCGGATCTCCCGCCAGCCTCGTGTGCAGGTCGCACGAACGAGACAGGCCTCGCTCGAGCAGTTCCAACCGGAGGACAGCCGAGGCGATGGGAGGGCGCATTGTCGGCCATCAAGAAGGCGGTTGATGCTCCGGAACGAAGACGGCCGCGACGGTCAGTCGCGGCCGTCATCGACCATCATCGGGGTAGGGAGATTTGAACTCCCGATCTCTTGTCCCCCAGACAAGCGCCTTACCAGGCTAGGCCATACCCCGAGCGCGGGGCGTTGCCCCGTGCGCGTGCCGACTATACCCGATCCGGCCCGACGCGCCAGGGTGCCTCTACGGCTTGCCGAGGCGCTCCTTCAAGGCCCGCGCCTCCTTGTGGTCGGGGTCGGCCTCGAGGGCGGCGGTGACCTTCTCCAGGGCGGCGGCCTTGTCGCCGAGGGCCTCGTGGCAGGCGGCCTGGCCGTAGAGGGCCTCGACGCGGTAGGGGACCTTGAGGTCGAGCGCGGCCTGGTACTCGTCGAGCGCGCGCTCGAGCTTCTTCGTGTCGCGCAGGGCGGTGCGGCGGAGGCCCTCGGCGAGGAGCATGTGCGCCTCGACGATGAACGGGTCGATGAGGTTCACGTCGTCGAGCACCTCGACGACCTCCGGCCAGCGGTTCTGCTCCTTCGCCCACGTGGCGTACTCGACGCGCGCCTTGGCGTCCTGGCTGTCGAGCGCGCAGATCCGGCGCAGCGCGGCCATGGCCTTCGCCTTGTCGCCGGCGGCGGTGTAGCAGCCGTGCAGCAGGCGCTGGATGTCGGGCGTCGGGGGGTGAGCCGGGCGACCTCCTCGAAGTCGGCGATCGCGGCCTTGAGGTCGTTGCGCGCCCGGCGGAGCTGGCCGCGCACGTGGTGGGCGAGGACCGGGTCGCGGGTGCCGAGGTCGAGCGCGTGGTGGATGTGCCGCAGGGCCGCGCCACGCCGGCCGCGGGAGTTCATGACCAGCGCGAGCGCGAGGTGGGCGTCGGCGGCGCCGGCGCGCACGGCGCGGCCGCGGGCGATCGCGAGGGTGGTCGCCCCGGGCTGCTGGCCGGTGAGGGCCTCGATCCCGGAGATCAGCCCCCAGGGCAGGAGCGCGCGCTCGGCGTGCCGGAGCGCCAGGCCGGCGTGGAGCTCGGCGTCGGCCGTGCTGCCGCCGAGCGCGTAGGCGCGCGCGAGCGCGCCGCGGGCGGCCACGTCCCAGGGGGCGCGACCGACCTGATCGAGCAGCGCCTGCCGCTGCTCGGGGCCGGGCGGCGGGACGAAGGCGTAGCGCGCGTAGCGCTGGTGCAGGAAGGCCAGGAAGCGCCGGTCGAGCTCCTCGCACTCGATCCCCAGGGCGGCGGGGATCGCAGCGCGCGTGTCGTTGCCGGCGGCGTACTGGTCGAGCAGGCGCAGGATCGCGTCGAAGCCGAAGGCCTGGTCGATGAACTCGCACAGGATCCCGGCCTGGTAGTAGGACATGATCACCTGCGCGCCGTAGCTCGGCTTCGTGAAGCCGCGGTCGAGCTCGGCCACCGGCAGGAGCAGCTGCCGGTCGATCAGGGCGAGCACGTCGCGGTCGAAGTCGCGCACCCACGTCGGCCGCCCGCGCGGCTCCTCGAACACCGACAGCCCCTCGGTCAGCCAGCGCGGCACGCGGTTCTTCGTGCGCGTGAGCGTCGCCACGTGCGTGAGCTCGTGCCAGAGCGTGCGCCCCCAGCTGTGCGCGCCGACCGCCTCGCGCTCGTTGGCCGAGAGGACCGTGACGACGTTGCCGAAGCAGACGCCGAGCGCCGGGATCCCGGGCAGGCCGACGCTCCGGGCCGAGAAGTCGGCGTGCTTGGGGAACACTTCGACGAGCACCTTGTCCGGGAAGGCCCCGTAGCGCGCGCCCAGCCGCTCGCGCGCCTCCTGGCACAGGGCGACCACGTAGCGCGCCGACGCCTCGACCTCGTCCGTGTGCAGCCGGATCGTGAAGCCCTCGACCTCGATCGTCTTGTAGTTCCGCTCGAGCCGGTCGAACAGCTCGAGCTTGTTGTAGGTGAATACGTTGTAGGGGTCGTGCTCGAAGGCGAGCCGCAGGACCCGCCGCCCCTCCTCCTCGTCGCCCGTGCGCGTGAGGCTCACGCCGAGGATCGACAGGATCGGGTGGTAGTCGGGGTCGACCTGCAGCCCCTTGCGCGCGAGGTCGCGCGCCTCGGCGTAGCGGAACTTGAGCGTGACCACGTCGGCCACCCGCTCGTAGAAGCGCGCGCACATGGGCCGCGCCGCCAGGAGGGCCTCCTCGACGGCGGCCAGGCCGGCCGTGTCCGCCCGCAGGAGCAGCACGGCGGCCTTGGCCGCGAGCAGCTCCGGCTCGGCCGGGTGGTCGCGCAGCCCGGCCTCGGCGTGCTCGAGCGCCTTGTCGAGCTCGCCGTCGGTCGCCGCCACCTGCGCCAGCGTCGCGTGCGCGCCAGGGTGGGTCGGGTTCGCCGCCAGCGCGACCTGCAGGTTGCGCGAGGCGTCGCCGAACTTGCCCTGCCCGGCGTAGAACTGCGCCACGAGCGTGCGGGCCAGGCCCACGCGCGCCTCGGGGTGGTTGGGGTCGAGCTCGACCGCGCGCTCGAACGAGCGCCTCGCCGCCAGGACGTCGTGCTTGAGGAGCGAGAGCGTCCCCGCCTCGACGTGCGCCTCGACGAGCGCCTCGTCCTTCGCCAGCGCCTGGTCGAGCATGCGCCGGGCGTACTCGACCATGCGCCGCTGGTACTGCTTCTTGATCGCGGGGAGCGTGTCGGCCGCGCGGCAGGCCCGCGCCACCCACACGAACTCCTCGGGCTCGAGCTTCGGCTTCGCGGCGTAGTACTCGAGGACCTTCTCGAGCGCCGCCACGCCCTTCGGCCGCTCGTCGCCGTCGACGAGCAGCACCCCCTGCCGCACGAGCGCCTCGAGGTAGCGCGCGCCGCCCTGCGGGCGCGCCAGCGCCGCGGCGATCCCGTAGGTCTGGGCCGCGCCCGGGAGGTCGCCCCGCGCCTCGGCCAGGACCCCGCGCAGGAGGTGCCCCTCGGGCTGGTCGGCCTGGAGCTCGACCAGCCGGTCGGCCGCCCGCGCGACCTCGCCCTTGCGCCCCGTCTTGAGCATCAGCCGGCCGAGCGCCGAGAGGGCGACCGCGTCGGCCGGGTCGTTCTCCAGCGACGCGCGCAGGAGCGCCTCGGCCTCGTCGTGGCGCCCGCGGCGGGCGAGCGCCGCCGCGCGGTCGACCGGCTCCTCGGGCAGGTCGTCGTCGGTGACCCCGCGCCGGTCCTCGCCGAACATGCGGCCGAAGGGGTCCTTCTTGTCCTGTTGCGCCCACACCGGCGCGACGGAGGTCAGGGCGAGCGAGGCGGCGAACACGAGGCGCAGGCGCATGGCGGCTCCCGGGCGCATCTTGCCCACCGGACGCAGGGGATCAAGCTACGATCGCAGGGGATGGACCGGTCGGGGCCCAGGGTCCACGTCGCGCCCACCCGCTGCCCCTTCTGTCACGAGGCGGTGCAGAAGGGGGAGCAGCCCGCCGTGTGCCCGGAGTGCCACGCGCTGCACCACGTCGCCTGCCTGGACGAGGCCGGCGCCTGCGCGGCCTGCGGGCGGCGCGTCGGCTCACCCGAGGACTCGAAGCTCACCGCCGCGCTGCGCGGGCGGGCGTCTGCGCGGGTGAAGCCGCCCGCGCCGGCGACGACCTCCGCGCCCACCGACGAGGGCTGGTCGTCGCTCATGCTCGCGGCCACGATCGCGTTCCCCTACTGGTTCCTGGTGGCGTGCAGCCTGTACGTCTTCCTCGACCTCGCCTTCGGGCTCGCCTCGCTGATCTCGCTCGCGCTCATGGCCATCGCCGTGCTCCTGTGGCGCAGGCGGTAGGATCCCGCCCCATGACCCAGGTCCTCACCGTCATCCCCGCCCGGCTCGGCTCGACGCGCCTCCCGCGCAAGGTCCTGCTCAAGGACACCGGCCGCTACCTGATCGACCACGTCCACGAGCGCGTGCGGGCCGCGGAGCACGCCGGCCGCGTGGTCGTGGCCACCGACAGCGACGAGGTCCTCGCCGCCTGCCGCGCGTTCGGCGCCGAGGCGCTCATGACCCGCGCCGACCACCCGAGCGGCACCGACCGCGTGGCCGAGGTCGCCCGCGCCCTGGGCGGCGCGTTCGACCTCGTCGTCAACGTCCAGGGCGACGAGCCGGAGCTCGACCCGAGCCACGTCGACCGCCTCGTCGAGCTCATGCGTCACACCCGCGCCGAGATGGGCACCCTCGCCGAGCCGCTCGACGACCAGGGCGAGGCAGAGAAGCCCCAGGTCGTCAAGGTCGTGACCGACCGCCACGGCCGCGCCCTCTACTTCTCGCGCTCGCCCCTGCCGAGCCTGGGCGCCCCGCCCGCCGACGGCGAGCCGCTGGCGCTCCGCCACGTGGGGATCTACGCCTACACGCCCGCGTTCCTGCAGACCTTCTGCGGCCTCCCGCCCGCCCCGCTCGAGCGCCGCGAGCGCCTCGAGCAGCTGCGCGCGCTCTGGCACGGGCACGCGATCCAGGTGGCCGTCGTCGCGGCCCAGGGGGTGCGCGGGATCGACACGCCCGAGGACTACGCCGCCTTCGTCGCCCGCCGGCGCTAACCGCCGACCTGCCCTCGGCCAGGTCCGTCCCTGGCGGCTGTCGGGGGGGCGGCATAGCATGGCGTCCATCCCCCAGGAGGTCGTTGCATGGCGCGCCGCGGAGGCCCCACGAAGCACATCTTCGTCACGGGGGGCGTCGTCTCCTCGCTCGGCAAGGGCCTCACCGCCGCGTCGATCGGCATGCTCCTCGAGCATCGCGGGCTGCGCGTCGCGATGCAGAAGATCGACCCCTACATCAACGTCGACCCCGGGACCATGTCGCCCTACCAGCACGGCGAGGTCTACGTGCTCGACGACGGCACCGAGACCGACCTCGACCTTGGCCACTACTACCGCTTCACCAACTCGCCGCTCACGCGCGACAGCAACTTCACCACCGGGCGCGTCTACTTCGACGTGATCCGCAAGGAGCGCCGCGGCGACTACCTGGGCAAGACCGTGCAGGTCGTGCCGCACATCACCGACGAGATCAAGCAGCGCATCCAGGCGCTCGCGCCCTCGGCCGACGTCGTGATCACCGAGGTCGGCGGCACCGTCGGCGACATCGAGTCGCTGCCCTTCCTCGAGGCGATCCGCCAGCTCACCTACGACCTCGCCCGCGGCAACTGGCTCTCGATCCACCTGACGCTCCTGCCCTACCTCAAGGCCTCGGGCGAGCTGAAGACGAAGCCCACCCAGCACTCGGTCGGCAAGCTGCGCGAGATCGGCATCCAGCCGCAGATCCTCGTCTGCCGCGCCGAGCGCGACGTGCCGGAGGAGATGCGCATCAAGATCGCCCGCTTCTGCAACGTCGCCGAGGAGGCGACGTTCGTCGAGAAGGACGTCGCGCACTCGATCTACGAGATCCCGCTCGTCCTGCGCGACCAGGGGCTCGACCGCGAGATCCTCAAGCTCCTCGACATCGACTCGCGCGGCTCCGACTTCACCGAGTGGGAGGAGATGGTCGACGTCCTGCGCGACCCGCGCCGTGAGGTCGAGGTGGCGCTCGTCGGCAAGTACATCGACCTGCAGGACGCCTACAAGTCGAAGTACGAGGCCCTCACCCACGGCGGCGTGGCGAACCGCGCCAAGGTGAAGGTGCGCCGCGTCGCGGCCGAGGCGATCGAGGACGAGGGGCCCGATCGCCTGCTCGACGGCGTCTCGGGCGTGCTCGTGGCGTCGGGCTTCGGCGAGCGCGGGATCGAGGGCAAGGTGGCCACCTCGCGCTGGGCGCGGACCCACAGCGTGCCCTACTTCGGGATCTGCCTGGGCATGCAGACGGCGTGCATCGACATCGCCCGCAACGTCCTCGGGCTCGAGGGCGCGCACTCGACCGAGTTCGCCCCGCACTCGAAGCACCCCGTGATCGACCTCATGGAGACGCAGGTGCAGGTGACCGACAAGGGCGGCACCATGCGCCTCGGCGCCTACCCCTGCAACCTGCGCGCGGGGTCGCACAGCCAGCGCCTTTACGGGCGCACGGAGATCAGCGAGCGCCACCGGCACCGCTTCGAGTTCAACAACGCCTACCGCCAGCAGTTCGAGGCGGCGGGCGTCGTCTTCGCCGGGCTGTCGCCCGACGGCAAGCTGGTCGAGATCATCGAGCTGAGGGACCATCCCTTCTTCGTGGGCACGCAGTTCCACCCCGAGTTCCGCTCGCGGCCGACGCTGGCCCACCCGCTGTTCAAGGGGTTCATCGCCGCGGCGCTGCGCTTCCAGGAGCGCCGGTCGGGCGTGGAGGCGCTCGTCGGGCGGTGAGGTTCAGCGCTGCCAGGCGCGGCGCAGCTCCGCCAGGACGGAGGCGGGGTCCTCCAGCGCCTCGAACGAGGCGCGCGGCGTCCCCGCCCAGCGGAGCGCGGGCAGCGACCACGGGTAGCGCCCCCTCGCCACGCAGCGGGGCGTCGCGGCCCCGAGCCGCAGCGAGGCGCCCTCGACGCGGAGGGCCCCGGGCTCGAGGTCGCAGACGTGGGCCCCCGCGGGGGAGACCACGAGCCCGCGCCGGGTCGTGAGGACGTAGGTCGTGGACCCGCTGCCGGCCCACGCCAGCGCGAGGACCCCGAGCGGCGTCAGGGCGGCGGCGGAGAGGAGCAGGACCACCCAGACCCGCACGGCGTCCCCGCTGGCCCAGACGTCGGGCGGACCGACGAGCCCCACCAGGCCGAGGAGCACGGGCGGTGCGGCCGCCGCCGTCACCACCTCCGCCGTTCGACGGCGGCAGAGCACGCGCCACACGGCCCGACCGGGTCGCCCAGTCCAGACGAGCTCCTCTCCAGGGGCGAGCGGCAGCAGGTGGGCCGTCGGGTCGTCGAGCTCGGGCTCGGGGAGCGCCGCGGAGGCCGCGGAGCGGAGGGCCTCGTCCAGACCCTCCGGGGCGGGCAGCGCCGGGCCCGCGCGTCGACCGCGGGCGCGCGGCGTGGCGCCGAGGAGGAGCATCGCCAGCGCGACCAGCGCGAAGGGCGCGACCACGAGCGCGAGCGCCGCCGCCACGTCGCCTTGCGCGGCGAAGGCGAGGGCGAGGCTGCCCGCGACGACGAGCTGGATGCCCGCCGCCCGGACGACCCCGCGCCAGGGCGAGGGCGGCCGGTGAGCCGTGGGAGGTCCATCGGTCCGCTGACCGGGGTCGTTCATGACCACGTCGCCAGCCGCTCGCGCCTCGTCACGAGCCCTCGACGAGGCGCGCGCTGGCCACCAGCCGCGGGAAGAAGTGCGCCGGCTGGCCCCGGCGGCTCGGGTGCTCGATCCAGTAGATCGCCCGCAAGGCCGCGAACCACGCCCGCCGCACGGCGCGGTAGGCGATCGTCGCCGGCCGCGGCTTGAAGCGGAACCGCGGCGCGAAGAACCTCACGTCGCCGAGCCCGGCCCGCTCGAGCACGTAGCGCAGGCTCTCCTCCGTGTAGGCGGCCTGGTGGGTGAAGTCGGCGTAGCGCACGTACACGCCGCGGAACGAGACCGCGTGCGGCACGGAGACGACCAGCCGCCCGCCCGGCCGCAAGGCCTCGCCCATGCGCCGGACGACCTCGACCACCTGCTCGCGCGGCAGGTGCTCGAGCACGTCCTTGCAGAACACCACGTCGAAGCGGCCCCCCTGCCCGCGGAGGAAGGCGAGGGGGTCGGGCTCGTCGTGGACCGTCGCGCCGCGGCGCCGCAGGGCGTCCGCCAGCGCCGGGTCGGGCTCCCAGGCCTCGGGGAGGAGGCCCAGCGCCGCCAGGTGGTCGAGCGCCTGCCCGCGCCCGGCGCCCACGTCGAGCGCCCGCCCGGCGGCGCCGACCAGGGCCTCGCCGAACCAGACCGCCAGCCCCTCGCGGGCGTCGGCCTCGTCCTCCTCCTGGGTCCTGGCGAGGTGGGCCGCGTAGGCGTCCCGACCGGGGTCGCTCATGGCGGGCATTGTAGGTACGATCCCGGCCGATGACCTGGACCAAGCTCCTGCAGCTCATCGCCAAGGTCTGCGCCGAGCAGGGCGACGAGCGCCGCGTCCTCCTCGTCCTGCGCGACGCCAGCTACCACGTGCGCGAGGTCGTGGACCCCGACCCGCCGGGGAAGGAGGGGGTCCTCGCGCTCGTCGTCTACAAGGACGACCCGGCGCTCAGCCGCCGCACCGACGACACCCTCCTCCTGTGCGTCCCCCCCGACCGGGTGGAGCGGCTCGTGGTGACCGGCGCCGACCGGCCCGACGTCGAGGGGCCGCTCGGGTTCGTCCCGGGTTGAGCGCGATGCGGCTCGTCGTCGTCGAGGGCAAGGGGAAGGGGACGCAGGTGCGGCTCGACCAGCGGCAGAGCCTGGCGATCGGCCGCGCCGCGCCCGCCGACCTCGTCCTCGACGACCCGGCCGTCGCCGACCTCCACGTGCGCCTGTTCCAGGAGGCCACCGGCTGGCTGGCCTTCGACCTGACCCCGGGCGGGTTCGTCCACAACGGGGCGAGGGCGCAGCGGGCCCAGCTCGCCCCGGGCGACACCCTTCAGCTCGGGTCGCACGTCCTGCGCCTCCTGACCGACGACCCGGTCGACACGCGCGCCGTGGCCGGCCCGGAGCCCCAGGCGGGGGCCTACCTGCTCGCGACCAAGGGCAACGACGCCGGCAAGACCTTCCCGCTCGGCCTGCGCCCGGCCGCGATCCTCGGGCGCGGCGTGTCGACCGACATCACGATCTGGGACATCCGCGCCTCGCGCGCCCACGCCCGGATCGACCGCCAGGGCGACGGCTACACGATCACGGACCTGAGCTCGTCCAACGGCACCTACGTGAACGACCGCCGGCTCAAGGGGGTGCACCCCCTCGCCCCGGGCGACGTGGTCCGGATCGGCTCGACGCACCTCGAGTTCCACCCCGGGTAGCCTGGTCCTCGCCCCGGCGCGCCGGCTACAATCCGCCGCCGTCCCGGGGGGGACCCCATGAGCCAGACCGCCTTCCTGTCCTCGATCGCCGCGTTCAAGTCGCTCCCGCCGCGCGAGGTCGAGCGCCTCTCCACGCAGTGCGAGCTGGTGCGCTTCGTCCAGGGCGCCCAGATCATCCGCCGCGGCGACCCCGGCGACGCCATGTTCATCATCCGCAAGGGCGAGGTGCGCGTCCCCGTGATCGACGCGCAGGGGCGCGAGAAGTTCGTCGCGCGCCTCGGCGCCGGCGAGTTCTTCGGCGAGATGGCCCTGCTCACCGGCGAGCCGCGCACGGCCGACGTGTTCGCCGAGACGGCGGTCGAGTGCCTCGTGATCCGCCGCCAGCCGCTGCAGGCCTTCCTCGGCCAGCACCCGCGCGTCGCCAGCTTCCTCACCGAGATCCTCGGCAAGCGCCTGCTCGAGGGCGCCGGCGTGCAGCAGGTCGGCAAGTACAAGCTCGTCGGCGAGCTCGGCCGCGGCGGCATGGCGATCGTGTTCGAGGGGCTGCACCCGACCCTCAACACGGCCGTGGCGATCAAGATGCTCTCGCACGAGCTCGTCTACGACGAGGACTTCGCCACGCGGTTCAAGAACGAGGCCAAGATCATCGGCGCGCTCAAGCACGAGAACATCGTCTCGGTGATCGACAGCGAGGAGGCCTACGCGACCTTCTTCATCATCATGGAGAAGGTCACCGGCACCGTCCTCTCGCGCCTGATCGACACCCGCGGCGTGCTGCCCTTCGACGAGTCGCGCTCCATCCTGCGCCAGCTCGCCTCGGCGCTCGACTGCGCCCACACGCACGGGATCGTCCACCGCGACGTCAAGCCGGCCAACGTGATCGTCGAGTCGGGCGGCCGGGTCAAGCTCATGGACTTCGGCATCGCCAAGACGCGCGCCGAGGCGCAGAAGGACGACGAGGACATCGTCGGCACCGCCGAGTACATGTCCCCCGAGCAGGCCCTCGGCCGCAAGATGGACGGCCGCTCCGACCTCTACTCGCTCGGGATCATGGCCTACGAGATGCTCACGGGGAAGCTGCCGTTCGACTCGCACGACCCCTACGAGATCCTGCGCATGCACGTGCGCGACGCCGTGCCCTCGCCGCGGGCCACGAACCCGCGCGTGCCCGAGGACCTCGAGCAGCTCGTGCGGCGGTCCACCGCCAAGCGCCCCGAGGACCGCTTCCAGACGGGCCGCGAGATCGTCGAGTTCCTCAGCGCGGCCGAGCCGAAGGCCGGCCTCGACCTGTCGCGCGCGAAGGGCCACGTGCTGACGCTGATCTACGACGGCCCGCAGGAGGACGCCGTGCGCGACTTCCTGCGCCGCTCGCTGACGGAGGCCAAGAAGATCCCGGGCCTCCGCGTGGGCGTCTCGGACATGGGGAAGATCTACTGATGATCCGCCGCCTGCTCACCTGCCTGCTGCTCGCCGCGGCCCTCGCCGCGCCCGCCCTCCGCGCCCAGGACGGCGGCCTGCCGCCGCCCGGCCCGCGCCCGGGCACCCCGCCCGCGCCCGAGGACGAGGAGGGCGTCGAGGAGGAGGCCGAGGAGGAGCCGGCGCCCGACGCGCCGCCCGCCACGCCGCCCAAGCCGCTCCCGCCGCCGCCGCCGAAGGCGGCCGACGGCCTGCACCGGGTCCAGTTCAAGCGCGAGCAGGGCACGGCCGAGGCGCTCAAGGGGCACCTCGAGCGGACGCTGGCCGCGTTCAAGGCGGGCGAGGCGGCCGCCCTCGGCGAGGCCCTCCGGGCCATGGCGCCCGACGAGGCGGCGCTCAAGGACGCCTTCACCGACGACGGCTTCAAGGCCCTCGCCCCGCGCATCCTCGAGCGCGCCCCGCAGCTCTTCGCCGGCGAGCCGGCGGAGGTGGCCCGGCGCCTCGGCCTCCGCGCCGACCTCGAGACGGTCGAGGTCTTCACGGCCTCGACCGAGGACCTCCAGTCGATGGAGAGCGGGACCGACGCCGCCCGCGAGTTCGCCTCGGGCCTGCGCCGCACCGCCCAGCACCTGAAGCCGCGCTACCACTGGTACTGCGCGGTCCTCAAGGCCAAGGGCCCCGCCGGCGAGGACCCGACCCACGGGACCCGGCTGCAGCTCTTCTTCTACCGCGACGGCAAGTTCGTCCTCCTCGGCCGCATCTGGCGGATCGAGGACGAGTAGCCCCAGACCCTGGCGGGGTGTTGGGCCGCTCCAACGGAACGGCGCGGCCCGGCGCCACAAGCCCCGCTCTCGTCGAGCGCTCGACATGGCACCGCGTTGGCTCCGTGCCCGGCACGAGAGGAGCCAGCACATGTCCGAGATCCGTCCCGAGCCCGTCCCCACGTCCCCCCTCGAGCGCGCCGTCCGCGGCGCCCTCATCAAGCTCGCCGCCCTGGCCGCCCTGGCCGTCTGCGCCGTGATCGGCCTGGGCGTGCTGGCGCTCGTCGCCCCCAGCGGCGCGCCGCCCGCCCCCGAGGTGGCCGCGTTCCGCGCGGCCGACGGGCAGATCGTCGCCTGGTCCGGCAAGGCCGGGTTCGGCAACACCCCCGAGGCCGCGGCGCTCGCCGAGGAGCTGACCGCGCTCACCACTTGATCTGCGAGCGAAGCGAGCAGATCGAGCGGTGACGCGCATCCCCGAGCGGAGGCCGCGAAGCGGCCGGAGCGAGGGCGACAGGTGCCTCACTGCGGATCGGAGCATCGGGCCGCGCGTCCGAACGTGGCCATCAGAACAAGCGACGGCCGCCGTGAGCCTCCGCCTGCAGGCCCTGCAGAAGGTCGCCTTCACCGGCGGCAAGGACGAGGGCCGCCGCCCCTCCCTCAGCGGCGGCAACTTCATCACCTACTGCCAGCTCACCGAGGTGGGGGCCTGCTTCCTCGTCCACGTGCCGCAGCTCAAGAGCTACAAGCGCGAGGTCCGCGGCGCCCTGATCGACCTCGCCTGGCAGTCGGCCCGCGGCGTCACGGAGGAGCGCCGCGCGGCCGGCCGCGGCGACGCCCTCGCCGTCGGCCTCCGCGGCGCGGTCCTCTACGGCGGCCTCGCCGCGGGACCCGGCCGCGACGAGCGCCCGGCGACCCTGGCCAACGCCGCCTCCGTCGACACGGCGCCCCTGCACGCCTTCTTCACCGAGCCCCGCGCCACGACCACGCCGGCGATCACCGAGACTCGCTGACCTGCTGCTCGGTCCTGCGTGGCGGCCACCCCCGCCGCGCGATCGCTCGCGTCGCCACGGCCAGCTCCTCAGCGCTGGCCAACCTGGCCGCTCATCCCTGGCCAGCACGCCGACCCGCCCCCGAGCACACCACTCCGGGCTTCCGCAGCGAGAGCCTCAGGCGAGGCCGACGAGGGCGAGGCGATGCCGCGCGAAGGCGAGGGAAGGCGGCCTCCTGGCCGCCGACCGAGCCTGAGCGGTCGGGTGCCGCGCGGAGCGCGGCACCCGACGCACGGCAGCGCCCGCCATCGTCGGCCGTAGCCGCGATCTACCTGGAGGAGGGGCGGCCTTCGCCGCGCGGGTCGCTGACGGCGACGCGCGCGCCGCTCGGGCGCACCTGGATGGCCTGGACGTCGCCCATGGCGCGCCCCTCGAGGACGCGCACGACGTGGCCGCGGGCGCCGAGGGCGCTGACCGTCGCCGGAGAGACCCCGGGCTCGACGAGCAGCTCGTCGGGCAGCCACTGGTGGTGGATCCGCGGGGCCGCCACGGCGCGGTCGAGCGGCATGTCGAAGTCGACCACGTTCGACAGCACCTGCAGGACCGTGTTGATGATCCGCGGCCCGCCGGGGCTCCCGAGGACGAGGATCGGCCGGCCCTCGTGGAGCACGAACGTGGGCGTCATGCTCGACAGCGGCCGCTTGCCCGGCTGGATCGCGTTCTGCCGCCCCTGCACCAGCCCGTAGGCGTTGGGCTCGCCCGGCTTGGCGGCGAAGTCGTCCATCTCGTTGTTGAGCAGGACGCCCGTGTCGCCGGCGATGAAGCCGGAGCCCAGGTCGGTGTTGACCGTCTGCGTCGACGACGCGGCGCTCCCCCTCGCGTCCACGACCGAGATGTGGGTCGTGTGCTCCCGCTCCAGGGGGCCCGCGGGCAGCCCGGCGCGCAGCTCGCGCGCCGGCATGGCCCGGTCCATGGCCAGCCCGCGCCGCAGCTCGAGCGCGTAGGGCGTCCCCGTGAGCCGCGCCACCGGCACGCTCACGAAGTCCGGGTCGCCGAGGTGCTCCGCGCGGTCGGCGTAGGCGCGCTTCATCGTCTCGGCCAGGATGTGCAGGTGGTCGGGCGAGTGCCAGCGCACCTGGCCGAGGCCCTCCTCCCACGTGCCGAGGAGGTTCAGCATCTGGATGAGCGCCACGCCGCCCGACGACGGCGGCGGCATGGAGACGACCTCCCGCCGGCGGTAGGTCGTGCGCAGCGGCTGCCGCTCGACCACCTCGTAGGCGGCCAGGTCCTCCGTCGAGAGGAGGCCGCCCGCCGCGCGCGTCTTGAACGCCAGCTCCGCCGCGACCGGCCCCTCGTAGAACCCGGCCCGACCCTCGCGGGCGATCGCCCGCAGCGTCCGGCCCAGGCCCGGCTGCCGGAGGATGTCGCCCGCCTGCAGGGGACGCCCCTTCGGCATGAACAGGTCGCGCGCGGCGGGGTAGCGCTCGAGGACCTCCTTGCGCCGGGCGATCGCCCGCGCCAGCGACGGCGGGACGGGGAAGCCCTCCTCGGCCAGCTCGATCGCCGGCTGCACCAGCCGCGACCAGCTCACCGGGCCGCCCGCGGCGCCGCTGCCGTGGCGCTGGTAGAGCTCCCACAGCATGGCCACGAGGCCCGGGACGGCGGCGGCGCGCGGGCCGTCGAGGCTCTCCCGCGTCGGCCTGCCGCGCGAGTCGAGGTACATGGCCTCGCTCGCGGCGGCCGGCGCCCGCTCGCGGCCGTCCAGCGCCGTCTGGGTGCGGGTGCGGGCGTCATGGTAGAGGACGAACCCGCCGCCGCCGATCCCGGTCGACTGCGGGCGCACGACCGCCATGACGAACGACGCCGTGACCAGGGCGTCGGCGGCGTTGCCCCCCTCCTCCAGGACGCGGAGCCCCGCGTCCGAGGCCTCCGGCGCCGCGGCGGCCACGGCGTGGCGGAGCCCCTCGGCCGACTGCTGGCGCACCACTCGCGGCTCGGCGGCCGGCCGCTCGGCGGCGCGCGGGCGGCCGACCACCGCGGCCCCGACCGCGACGACCAGCGCCGCGCAGAAGGCCAGGACGACGCTCCCCTCGCTCCGCTCCATCATCATGTGTCCTCTCCAGGAGGGGCGGATTCTAAGCGCCGCCCCGGAGGATGGGAGTCCGGACGAGCCAGGGGCGCGTACGCCCCTCCGTCCTCCCCGCGGCGGGGGTCACGACGCCCCTCCCCGCGCGCAACCTCCTGCGCCGGCGCGAGGCTGACGTCGGCACCGCGCGTGCGATCAGGCCTCCCGGAGGAGGACGCGATGAATCGCCCGCACGCCCGGCTCGGCTCGCTCCTGGGTCTGATCGCGCTCGCCGGGGGCTGCGCCGCGCCGCTCGGCCGCTTCGAGGCCGCGCTGGAGGAGGCGGGGGTGGCCCGCTTCGCCAGCCGGGACGCCGGCGCGGTCGCGGTGCGCGCGAGCCTCGACCCCGGCGCCCCCGCCGGCCGCGGCGCGGTCGTGGGCGACCGCTGGGTGCTCACCGTCGACCACGTCACCCGGGGCCAGGAGACGGTCCACGTGGCCACGACCCGGGAGGCGGGCTGGGTGGCGGCGCGCGTCGCCCGCCGCATCCCCGCGAGCCCCGAGCCGCTCGCCCTCCTCGAGGTCGACCTCGACGACGGGCTCTACGGCCTGCTCCTGGGCTTCCCCGGGTTCGAGCCCGACCGCCACCTCATCGCCGGCGCGGGCGACCCGGTCGCCGTCCTCACCGCCCGCGGCCGTCTCCCCTGGACCGCCGGCGTCCTGGAGCCGGGCGACTCGGGCTCGCCCGTCCTCGACGCGGCCGGCGACCTGGTGGGGGTGGTGTGCGGACGTCGCGGTGACACGGGCGTTTACGTCGCGCTGCCCGCCGCCGGCACGCCCGGGGCGCGCGGCCCGCTCCTGGCGGCGCGGCGCTGAGCGCGTGAGCCGAACTCCCAACCAAACCGCGAGCCCGGCCCCAGGTGACTGGAGCCGGGCTCATGGAGGGGAAAAGACGAAGAAGAAAGGCTGTGCGGAACCGAATAGGATCCGAACAGCCAACAAGGTAGCATACCCGGAGCAAGGGCGGAAGGGGTCCGCGCCAGGCCCCGAGAACATCCTTGCTGGAAAGCCACTTACAGAGCACAGCCGCCCCTTCGAGGGGGCCGCGATCAGGGCTTGACGAGGACGACCGACGTGCCCTCGCGCCGCCAGGCGACCCCGTGGTCCCGGGCCAGCGTGTCCAGGGCCTCGGCCAGGGTGGCGTCGGCGACCTGGAGCGTGATCGGCAGGTCGCGGGCCACGTCCGATGCGATCCGCACGGGCACGCCGGTCAGCGCCTGCAAGGTGGCGGCGGCGTCGGTGAGCGGGGTCTCCTCGAACAGCACGCTCACCCGGGTGTCGGCCTGCTCCTTCAGGAGGGCCTGGCGCACGGCCTGGACGTCCTCCCCCTCGACGTGGACCCAGATCGCGCCGTCGTCGAGCGTCCACCTGAGCCCCACCTGGTGGCTGAGGAGGGTCACGACGTGGTGCAAGGGGAGGTTGCGCACCCGCAGGGTGACCATGGCCCCCTGCGCCCGCCGGGCCGCCTCGGGGGTGACCTCGTAGCGCACCCCCGAGAGGTCGCCGAGGCTCAGGAGGGTGTCGGCGAACGGCACCACGGCGTGCTGCAGGGAGTAGGCCTGCAGGTTGCCGGTGAGGGTCTCCGCCGGCTCGGGCGGCGGCGGGCGGTCCTGCGGATGGACGAGCACCGCCTCGCACCACACGGAGAAGCCGAGGCCGAGCGGGCGGAGGAGCTCGTCGAGGCAGGGGCCGAGCGGCCGGCCCTCCGCCTGGAAGGTCACCGGGAGCCCGCGGTCGACGGCCGGGTCGAGGACGACGTTGATCCACACGCTGTCCTGGAGCGAGCGGACCACGTCGGCCAGGGGCGTCGCGCTGAACCGCAGGGCGACCGGCTCGCGCGCGAGCACGCTCTCGATGTAGGTCCGCGCCGGCGGCGGCGGACGGCGCGGCGCGTCCGTGGACTGACCCCCGGCCGGTCCGGCCGCCAGGGACAGGAAGAGGACGAGGCGTCCCAGGCGCACACGGTGATTATGGAACGTGGCGGGCGGGAGTTCCAGGCAAAGACTCACGACGGAGGTACGGAGGACACGGAGAGGACGGGGAGGCATCGGTCCTCTCCGTGTCCTCCGTGTCCTCCGTGGTGGATCCTCGGGCGCAAGGGGCGCTCACACCTCCCCGGAGAAGGGGTCCTCCCGGGGGTCGACCTGCACCGGGTCGACGATCAGCCGGTGGAGCATCCCCGTCTCGGGGTTCACGAGCTCGACCTCCCAGTCGCGCCGGAGCCGGAAGAGCGCCTGGAACACGGCGCGGCCGCGCGCGTCGGCCTCCGGCGCGGGGAGCGCCTCGAGGTCCTCGTCGAGGGCCGGGCGGCCGCCGCGCCGGAAGTCGAACGACCCGAGGTACCGGACCGCTGCCCCGTCGTGGTAGTCGGCGTAGAGCGACAGCTCGTCGAGGTCGCGCTTGACGAGCTCGTTCTCGCGCGAGTCCACGAGGACGGCGTCGCCCTCGCGCGCGCCGCGGCCGAACAGCGGGCGGAACCCGACGAACCGGCTGTAGAGCCCGATCGAGAACGGGAGCCGCTCGAGGAAGTCGACCGACGTGTAGTGGATCCCGCCCCCCTCGCCGCCGAACTCGGCCCGCAGGAGGCTCTCCTCCACCGCCCCCTGGGCCACGCTCGTCTTGCGCGTGCGCTCGTCCCACACGAGGTCGTGGTCGACCCCCTGGAAGGCCTCGGCCAGGGCGCGCCGGGCGAGCGGCAGGATCGAGGCGTTCCCGGTGAGGAGCACGGTGAGCCGCGGCCGCGCCCGCCGCGGCGCCGGCTGGCGCCGCCGCGCCCCGGTGCTGATCAGCGGCGCGCCCCCGTCGTCCTCGTCCTCGCCCTCGGGCGGCCGGCCGTCGGCGTCGACGGCGCTCAGGTAGAGGTCGCGCGCCTTCTCGACCGCCCGCCGCACGCGCGGCTCGACCATGTGCTCGAGCTCGGCCAGGGTCACGGAGACCCGGTCGTTCCAGAGCTTCGGATCGACGCCCACCCAGCGCGCCAGGCGCAGCAGCGGCTCCTGGACCGTGGCGCTGGCCGCCTCGGCCGCCTCCGGGCCCGTGTCGCCGCCGGTGCGCGCGACGAGCAGCGGCTTGAGGCGGTCGTTGGCCTCGCGCCACAGGTCCATGAACAGGACCTTGGCCCGGCGCTCCATGACCGGGTCCTGGTCGGCGTAGCGGGCGAAGCGGGTCGGCATGAGCCGCTCGAGCGCCTCGTCGATCCGCTCGGCGTCCTGGGCCACGAACGGCCGCCCCAGCTCGTGCGCCTGCGCGCGCAGGAGGTCGCGCACGTGCTCGACGAAGGCGTCCTTCCCCTCGGCCACGAGCGGATGCTCGAGGTGGCCCTCGGCCGCCGCGCGCAGGATCACGTCGGCGTGCTGGGCGATCACCCGCGCCGCGGCCAGCCGCCGGTCGAGCGGCGGCGCGGCGAACTCCTCGTCGTCGAGCGCGTCGTCGCCCGCGCGCTCGCCCGCCTCGAGCGCGACCGGCTGCCCGGGCAGGGCCCCGCTCTGGAGGATCCGGTCGAAGATGTCCAGCCCCTCGGCCGCCTTGGACGAGCTGGCCTGCGCCTGCGCCTGCGCGGTGAGCGCCCGCGCCGCCTCGACCGCCAGCTTGGCGCGCAGGAGCCGCACCAGCTCGAGCGACACGTTGTCGCCGCCGAAGGCCCCCTCGCCGGAGACGCCCAGGAGCCGCGCCTCGAGCAGCGTCCGCCGCTCGGCCAGCTCGCGGCGCACGTCGACGCGCAGGTACGAGATGTCGATCGTCCCGCCGCCGAAGTCGAACGTCACGACATCGGCCACCTGCTCGCGGCTGAACCGCAGGCAGGCCTCGAGCAGCGGCCCCGTGACGTGGCGGAACGTGGCCGCGTTCGCCTCGTCGAGGCGCAGGGTGACCAGCTCGTCGCACCGCGCCTGGACGTCGGGGTCGCGCTCGCCCGGCTCGAGGCACTCGTCCGGGACCAGGTTCGGGTCGCCCAGCCGGAGCGCGTGCAGGAGGGCGTCCTGCAGCGCCCGGCGGTGCCGCGGCGAGAACAGCGTCGGGTAGGTGGCGATCACGCGGCGCACCCGCCGCCCGTCGAGGTGCTCCTGCTCGGCCTGGTCGAGGATCGCCCGCAGGATGAAGGCGGCCACCTCCTCGGGGCGGTAGGTGGCGCTGCGCCCGCGCGCGTCGAGGACGGTCAGCACGCGGTCGCCGCCGAGGAGGCGCTTGACCCCCTCGACCGCCGAGTAGACCCGCGAGGGGTTGGCCAGGATCGCCAGGCGCGCCTTGTGGCCGACGAGCACCTTCGGGTGCTCGCGCAGGCGCAGGTCCTTGAAGTAGACGACCGACGGCACCTCGGCCGAGCACACCGGCGGGCGCTCGAGCCCCTCGGGGCCGCCGCGCCGCCGCTTGTAGGCGAAGCAGCTGTTCGTCGTCCCGAAGTCGATCGAGAACTCGCCGTCGAACTCGTCGCGCTCGAGCACGACCTCCGCCAGCGCGATCGGCACCTCGAGCCGCGCGCCGCCGGACAGCTCGAGCTCGAGCGCGGCGCTCTCGTTGTGCAGCGCCCGGGCGCCCCGCGGCAGCTCGCCCGGCGCGCGCGGGAAGTAGCGGTGGTCGGTGTTCACGCTGGCGACGAGCTGCACCCGCCGCCGCGCCGGGACGACCAGCCACGCGGGGTGGCGGCGCCGCTCCCCCTCGGGCACGTGGCCGGCGCCGGGGTCGAAGACCACCGGCTGCGCCTCGCCCGAGGGGAGGACGCGCTCGAGGTGCAGCCAGTCGGGGCAGCGGCGCAGGGCCACGAAGGCCGCCTGGAACGGGGCGTCGTCCGGGTTCTCGATCGAGAACGCCGTCCGCCGCACGCCCTTCCCGCGCGTCAGGCTGCGGAAGAAGATCGGGTCGGCCCGGAGCCCGCTCACCGCGCCAGCTCCCCGTCGACCGCCTCGAGCGCACGGTGGACGCCGTCGGTCACCGACACGAGCTCGGCCAGCCCGTAGCGCTGCCGGTCCTCGGGCGCGGCGCGCGCGGCGAGGAGCTCGACCGGCACCTGGGCGCCGATGAGCCGCGCCTCGCGCAGCGCCTCGGCCGCCAGCTCCTCGAACTCGCGAATGAAGTCGTCGAGGACGACGCGGTAGTACTTGAGCAGCACCTGCGCGATGCTGCGGAAGCGCTCGGCGTAGACCGCCTGCATCTCGCCGATCAGCGCCCGGCGGAACTCGGGCTCCAGCTCGTCGAACGCGCGCGCGCCGGGGCTCGGCTTGAAGTCGAGCTGCCCGACCGCCCACACCTCCTCGAGCGCCCGCACGCGCGTCACCAGGGCCAGCGTGCGCTCGAGCTCGTTGAGCTTGCCGAGGTAGCGGGCGCCGAGCTCCGGCTTCTCGATCACCCGCCCGAACTCCTCGAGCGCCCGCTCGTTGTCGAGCGGGTCGAGGGCGTCCTGGTAGCGGCGCGCGAAGTCCTGGGCGAGCTTCGTCGTCAGGATGTCGACGAACTTCTGCGAGAGGACCGCGCGCGTGGTGTCGATCACCCGCTGCATGAGGTCCTGCGCGCTGGCGTCGCCCAGCTCGCGGGCGATCTGCCGCAGGTCGATCTTCGGGTTGTTCCTCGCCAGCAGCCCGTCGATCGCCAGGCCGAAGGCGTCCGACAGGCGGCGCATCTGCACCTGGAAGGGCATCTCGTCGACCTCGCCCTCCTTCCTGGCCATCTCCTGGTGCGCCCGGTCGAGCGCGTCGCGCGTGGCGTAGCAGACCTGGTCGAGGTAGCCGCCGGTCGCCTTGAGCTGCTCGCGGGCCGAGTCGAGGAACCCGCGCACCCGCCCCCGCTCCGGCCCGACGAGCGCCTCGACGGCGCGGGCGGCGTCCTCGAGGTGGGCGCGGATCTCGAGCAGCCGGGCCATCTCCAGCTCGTTGCGGATGTACCCGATCAGGTCGGCGCGCAGCCGGTCGACCCCGCCGGCGCGCACGAGCGCGCGCATCGAGTCCGCGAGCCGGTGCGCCCAGCGCTCGTCCCACTCCGAGGCGATCTGGTCGATCACCCCCTGGCGCTCGAAGTGCGCCACGAGGTCGCCCGTCGCCTGGGAGATCCGCGCCAGCTCGCGCTCGTCGTCGGGCGTGACCTGGTTCGCCTTGCGCCGCTCCTCGAGCGCCGCCCAGAGCCCGACGGTGAAGTAGAGCCGCCCGGGGTCGTAGTCGCGGGCGATCATGTCCACGAGCTTCTTGAAGTAGGCGAGCGACGCCTCGGGCGAGGCCAGGTCGGCGACCTTCGCCTCGTCGAAGCGGTTCAGGGCGAAGAACACCCGGTGGCGGATGTCGCCGCGCGCCGCGCGGAAGCGGCCGAGCATGTCCACGTCGACGAAGCGGAACCCGGCCGCGCTGGGGACGACGAGCAGGAGGTCGGTGTCGGCCAGGTACTCGTAGGCGATCTCCTTCTGGCGCTCGTTGGTCGAGTCGGCGCCGGGGAGGTCCACGAACTCGAGCCCCTCGCGGCTGAACAGGTCGTTCTCGACGTGGAGCTCCGCCTTGGCGATCAGGAGCAGATGGCCCACGTCGCGGTGCGTCCGGGGGGCGAGGTACAGCCGGCGGTCCTCGAGCGACGGCTGGATCACCGTCCCCAGCTGCCCGCGGCGCATCTCGAGGGCGTCGAGGAAGCCGATGAGCTGCTCGCGGACGTCGTCGGGGACGTCGGGGCGGCCGGCCGCCTGGCCGATCTCGGCCCGCAGCGCGTCGGGCGTGGTGGTCCCCTCGCGCGACTTGGCCAGCACCCCGGGGCCGAACCACCGCTGGTAGTGGCCGCGCTCGAAGACGCCGCGCAGGGCCTCCTCGTAGGTCAGGTAGTGGACGACGAGCTTCTCGAAGTCGACCGGCCGCTGCACGACGGTGATCGTGAGCGTCGTCTCCTCGATCCCGGTGGGCAGGAGCCCGGGCCGGCGCAGGAGGGCGTTGGCGAGCGTCGACTTGCCGGCGCTCATCATCCCGGCCAGCGCCACGCGGTAGGTGCGGCGCTCGAGGAGCGCCGCGGCCGCGTCGAGCGAGGTCTTCACCCCGCCGTAGGTGGAGAAGCCGGCGCAGAGCGTCGGGTCGCGCTCCCGCGCCTGCTGGATGCGGTCGTGCGCGAGCGACAGGGCCTGGAGGGCGCGCTCGAGGGCGGCGCGCACCCGGGCGTTGCGCGAGCCCGCGGTGGGGGCGGCCGGGGCGAAGCTGGGCGGCAGGGCGGTCGTCACGGCAGGGCGGGCTCCGGGATGAGGAGCGCGGCGCGCAGCGCCTCCGCGACCCCACCCGCGGTGGGGCGGTCGCCGGGCCGCGGCGCGAGGGCGCGCTGCAGGAGGTCGTTGACGCGCTCGAGGTCGACCGGCTCGTCGGGCTCGAGGAGCGCGCCCACGGTGTAGGCGCGGCGGGCCTTCGAGCGCGCGATCTCGGCGCCCGTGCGCTCGCCCTCGGCCAGGCCGGGGCCCAGGCCGGTGAGGAGCGCGCAGAGGAGGGCGCCGAGCGAGTAGACGTCGGCCGGCGCCTCGACGCGCGCCGGGTCGTCAGCGAGCGCGTCGAGGGCCTCGGGGGCGAGGAAGGGGTAGAGGCGCGCGGCCACGCCGGGCGCGCCGTGCACGGCCGGGTCGAGGCGCAGGCGCACGCCGACGTCGGTGACCACGGGGGCGAGCGCGTCCGCCCGCTCGCGGCGGACGAGGACGTTGTGGGGCAGCAGGTGGCCGTGGACCAGGCCGCGCGCGTGCAGCGCCGCGACCGCCTCGGCCACGTCGAGCGCCGCGCGCAGGCGGCGCGCGAAGCCCGCCCCGGCGACGACGTCGTCGAGCGGCTCGCCGCGGAGGACGTCGGTGACCCAGTAGCCGGACCAGCGCCGCGTGGCCGGCCCCACGGCCTCGTAGCGCACGACGCGCGGGTCGAGGTCGTCCTCGAGGCGCGCGGCCCACGGGAGCACCACGCCGCGGGCGGGGTCGCACAGCTTGAGCGCGACCTGCCGCAGGTGCCCGTCGCGGCCGGTCCGCGCGGCGAGGAACGTCGACCCGGTGAGGCCGTCCCCCAGGGGCGAGCCGACGACGTAGTCGTCGATCCGCTCGCCCGGCCGCGCGGCGGCCTGCGGGCGCGCGCCGTCGTCGGGCTTCGTGTGCCCCGCCTGCCGCGGGACACCGGTCGTGTGCCCCGCCTGCGGCGGGACACGGGTTGCCGGCCTCCGCTCCAACGCGCCCCCCCGGCCAGGAGGCGAGGCCGCGCCGCGCGCGCCGCGCGGGACCCCGGGCCCCCTCCCCGCTGCCGGTCGAGCCTAGCCCACCTTCGGGCCCCGGCGCCAGCCCGGCGGGGGCGGGCCCGCGAGGCCGCGCCCGGGGCCGAATCCCATGTGAACCTTCACCTTGCCCCGCGGCCGCCGAAGGGCCAGACTGGCCACGTGCTCGAGAGCAGGTCGCCGTCGGGGTCGGGTCCCGTCACCCGCTCCCTCTTCTCGCTCAAGCCGGCGCACCCGTCGCGGACGCCGAACGGCGGGCCGCCGCCCGAGGCGGGGCCGAGCGGCGGTGGGCGCGCGCCGGCCGAGGACGTCTCCGAGCGCCTCCTCTCGACGCTTCGCGGCGCCGCCCAGGCGCTCCCGCCGAGCGTGGCGCCCACCTCGGTGCGCGCGATCCGCTCGGGCCAGCTCGTGCGCGCGCTGACGGACGCGCTGGCGCCGGAGCGCCGCCGCTTCGAGGAGGAGCTGACCCGCGCGCGGCAGCGGGCCCTCGAGCTCGAGGGGGAGCTCGAGCGGATCCGCGGCGACCGGCGGGCCTTCGACGAGACCCGCCGCGTCGAGCTGCCGCGGCTGGCGGCCCTGGTCGACCAGGAGCGCACGCGCGCCGAGGCGCTCGAGGAGCAGCGCGGGGCGTTCGCCGCGCGGGCGGCGGAGCTGGAGGCCGAGCTCCTCCGGCGCGACGCGGCCGCCCGCGCCCTGGAGGCGGCGCTGCCGCCCGAGGACGGCGCGGAGGACGACGCGCTCGCGCGCGTCCACGAGCGCCTGGAGGCGATCGCGGCCGGGGTGGCGGCGGCGCCGCCGCCGCCGGCGGAGGACGATGCCCCCGCGGCGCCGGCGCCCGACGAGCGGCTCGTCGAGGCGCTGCTCTCGAGCGACGCCCGCGCCGTGCGCCTGTCGGCGCTCGAGCAGCGCGTGGCCGAGCTCACGGGCGCGGCCCCCGACGACCTGCGCGACGAGCTGCCCGACGACCCGCCCGCGGGGCGGGCCGCGCTGGCCCTCCTCCGCGCGGCGCAGGAGGAGGCGCGCGGCCGCGCCGAGCGCCTCGAGGGGCAGCTCGGCGCCGTGCTCGAGGCGACGCGCGACCTGCACGGGGCGCTGGTCCAGGAGCGGCGCCGCCGGAGCCAGGTCGAGGACGCCCTGCGCGCGGCGCTGGCGCGCCTGGCCCTGCTCGAGCAGCAGGGGCCCGCGCCGCGCCTGCCGTCGCTCGCCGGGCTGGTGAAGGGCGACGTCGGGCCGCTCCTCGAGGCGCTGCGCGAGGAGGGCCGCCGTCGCGACGAGGGGCTCGAGGGGCGGCTCCAGCGCCTGAGCCTCGCCACGCGCGCCGCGCTCGAGCGCATGGCCGAGATCCTCGACCGCGCGCTCGTGGCGGGGCTGTTCGACCGCGACCTCCCCCGCCTCGACCCGGAGGCGTTCGCCGCGCCGATCGCCCGGGCGCTGAGCGACGAGGCCCCGGCGCCGTGGGCGCGGCCGCTCGACCGCCTCGACGACGACGACCTCCTCGACGACGACGAGGACGCCGGCACGGACGACGCCGGCACGGACGACGAGCCGCCCTACGACGATCCACCCGGCGACGATCCACCCAGCGACGAGCCGCCCCACGACGGTCCGCCCGGCGCGGGGGGCGAGGAGGCGTGGGAGACGGGCGGGGACGAGGAGGGCGACGCGGCCGCGCCCCTCCTCTCGAGGCCGACGCCGCGCGCCGGCGCCGACGACCCGGCGCAGCACGGCTTCCTCGACCAGCTCCTCGAGGACGACGACGACCTTCCGGCCACACCCGAGGAGCTGGACGGCTGGTTCCGGCCCGGCCGCCCGGGCCAGACCGAGGCCGAGCGCGAGGCGGAGCAGCTGGCCGCGTTCGACCTCGAGCCGCCGCCGGCGCCGCCGGCGCCGCCGGAGCTCCCGCGCGCCCGGGCGCCGACGCCGGGCCTCGACGACCGGAGCGGCGAGCTCGAGGGGCTCGACGCCGACCTCGCCGGCGCGCTCCGGGGCGACCTCGCCGCGGAGCGGCAGCGGCTCGAGGAGCGGGTCCGCGAGGCCGAGCGGGCGCTCGAGTCGGAGGTCTGGCGCGGGCTCGCCACCCATCGCGAGCTGGTCACCACCCGCCAGCGCCTCGAGGCGCTCGAGGCGCGGCTGGCGGCGCCGGCGGCGCTGGAGGAGCCCGCGGCGCTGGAGCCGGCGCCCACGCTGGGCGGCCTCGAGCCGATCCCCGGGCTCCAGGCGCTCGCCCCCGCGCCGACCCCCGCGCCGACCGACGCGCACGCCGCCGTGCTGTCGCTCGAGGTGGAGGACCGGGACTCGTGGGTCCACTGGCTCCTGCTCGAGAACGACCCGACCTTCCGCCTCCGCCGCGCCCGCGAGGTCGAGCGCTGCGCCGAGGCCGTGCGCGCCTCGGGCGTCGACCCCGACGAGCTGCTGCACTGGCTGGAGGCGGAGTAGCTCGGCTGCCGGTCGCCGCGCTCCGCGACGAGCGAGGCCGCGCCGAGGCCAGAGGGCCGGCCGGGAAGGGCCTGGCGAGGCGCGAGGAGCGACGCGAACTGGGTCGTTCGCTAGCGACGAGCAACGAAGTCGCAGGAGGTTCCGAACGAACCTCCTGCGAAACAAGGCAGGCAGCGAAGCTGCCTGCCGCAGTTCCAGGCCCCTTCCGGCCGGGCCTCTAGTGGTCCGTCGAGGCGAGTCCATCGGCTCGCCTCTGACGGACCACTCCGGGCCGAAGGGCCCGGCGCGAGCGGGCGCAGGCGCGGCGTTGCCGCGCCGAGCACCGCGAAGCGAAGGCGAGCTGGGAGGACCCGCGCAGCGGGTCCTCCCAGCCGCCGACTCCGAGTCGACAGGGAGTCCTCTGTCGGGCTCGAGCCGATAGGATCGAGCCTGACAGAGGACTAGCGCTCGCGGAAGATGATGCGGCCCTTGGTCAGGTCGTAGGGCGACAGCTCGACCAGGACCTTGTCACCCGGCAGGATGCGGATGAAGAACTTGCGCATCTTGCCCGAGACGCGGGCGAGGACCGAGTGCCCGTTCTCGAGCTCGACCCGGAACGTCGCGTTCGGCAGCGCCTCACGCACGATCGCCTCGAGGGTGATCGGCTCCTCCTTGGCCAACACGAACTCCTGGGCCGCGCCCGTCGTGGAATCCCCCGCAGCGGGGAAGGCGTGACTCTAACGACTTTGCGCGCGCGCGCAAGGTCGTCGCGCTAACGCCCGGTCTGCGGGTCGAGCGGGCGGCCGAAGAAGCCGCCCTGGCGCCACCAGCGGTCCCAGCGGGTCACGAGCCGCGGGGGCACGTAGACGACGTCGCCGGGGACGAGCCACGCGTCGGGCGCCTCGCCCGCGAGGACGGCCTCGAGGTCGACCTCGTAGGCCTGGCGCTCCCCCATGCGGTCGCGGACGACGCGCACCCCCTGCAGGTCGGCCGTCCCGGCGAGGAAGCCGCCGGCCGCCTGGACGGCGCCGAGGACAGAGGCGCCGCGCACGAAGCTCACCACCCCCGGGCGGGCGACCTCGCCCGCGACGTGCACGACGGCGCTGCGCGTCTCGAGCAGCCCCACCGACACGACCGGGTCGACGACGAGCGCCTTGATCCGCTGGGCGAGCTCGATGCGCAGCTCGTCGAGCGTGAGGCCGACCACCGCGACGTCGCCGATGAGCGGGAAGGCGATCGCGCCGTCCGGCGCCACCTCGAGGTCGTGCTGCAGCTTCTCCTCGCCCCACACGCTCACGCGCACCCGGTCGCCCGGCCCGAGCCGCAGCTCGAACGGCGGCGGCTCGGCCGACGCGGGGGGCGCGGGCAGGCCGGCGCAGCCGGCGAGGGCCAGGGTCAGGGCCGGGGCGAGCAGCAGCCGCCGCCGTCGCGTGGTGTTCAGGGTCACGGTCACGCCGCCGCGTCGTTGAGGACGAGCCCGAGGACGCGCGGCGGTCCGAGGAGCTCGATGGCCCGGCGCACGTCGTCGCGCGCGGTGCGGTCGGCGCGCGCGACGAGCACGACGCCGTCGACGCCGCGCGCCAGGACGAGGGGGTCCGCCGCGTGGAGGACCGACGAGCCGTCGACGATGATCGCCGCCCCGGGGTAGGCGTCGCGCAGCCGCCCGAGGAAGCCGGTGCAGCGGTCGGACGCCAGGAGCTCCGCCGCGTCGGAGCCCGGGATCCCCAGCGGGACCACGTCGAGGTTGCCGAGCGAGAACTGCATGACGACGTCGCGCGGGTCGGGCGCGGGCCCGCCCGCCCGCAGCGCCTCGAGCAGCCCCTCGCTGCGCACGCGGACGCCGAAGCGGTGCAGGACGCCGCGCCCGCGCGGGTCGGCGTCGACGAGCACGGCGCCGCGCCCGCCGAGGCGCCCGGCGGCGGCGATCGCCAGGTTGGCGGCGACCGTCGTCTTCCCGTCGCCCGGCCGCGGGCTCGTGACCAGGACGACGCGCGGGGCCGCGCCCTCGGCCGGGTGGAACACGCGCTGCACGAGCTGGCGGAAGCGGTCGGCCTGCGGCGACGAGGCGTCGCGGGCGCACACGAGCGCCGGGTCGAGGTCCTCGTGGCGGAAGCTGTCGACGGTCCTCGGCCCGCGCGGCCGCGGCGTGCCCTCCGAGGGCGTCACCTGCTCGCTGCGGCCCGACGCCGGCCGCGGCGGCGGCTTGGCCTCGGCGTCGACCCACGAGCGGGTGTCCTCCTCCTGGTCCTTCTTCAGCGGCTGCGTCGAGTCGCCGCCGATCGGCTGGGTGGAGCTGCCGTCGTAGCGCCGCGCCGTCCGCCCGACGACGTCGACGGGGCCCGTGCCCAGGAGGCCGTCGATCGCGCCGGGGCCGCCCGCCTCGAGGTTCTTGATCGCCTGCTCGAACTGGCGCACCCGGTCGCTGTCGGCGGCGTCGGTGGGGGCGGCGGCCTCGGGGAGGCGGATGACCACGCGCGGCTTGCCGTCGCCGTCGCCCTCGCCCTCGGGGAGCTGGTCGTCGATCAGCGCCAGCCAGTCGAGGTCCTGCTCGCCGAAGAGCGGCCCCTCCGGCGCGGCGCCAGGCCGCGGCTGCCGGCCGGTGGCCAGCCGCTCCGTCCCGGACGCGCGCGGGCCGAGGACCTCCTCGCGCTCGTAGGTGCGCGAGCCGCGGCCGGCGGTCCCGCCGGCCGGGACCTCGACGACCTCGACCAGCGCGTCGAGCGCGGCCGGCGCCTCGCCCCCCGCCGCTGCAGGGTCGTCCCACGTGGGGAGCGGCGGCGCGTCGGGCGCCGTCCCCTGCAGGAGCGCCCGGGCCCCGGACGTCGTGGCAGGCCCGTCGTCGGGCGCGACGAGGTCCTCCTCGGAGTAGGCGGTGAGCGCCTGGGTCGTGCGCCGCGACGTGGCCAGGCGCGAGGTCGTGGTCGGCCGCGGCGCCGCCACGGAGCTGTCGAGCGCCTGCGCCGCGAGCGCGTAGGGGTCGTCGGTGTCCGCCTTGGTCGGCTGGTCGTAGAGCGACGCGGCCTCCGCGAACAGGCCGTCGTCGTCGTCACGGTCGGGGTCGTCGTCGTCCTGGCGCGTCGGCGGGTCGACGAACGCCGGCGCCTCGGGCGCCCCGACCTCGGCGCCGCCCGCCTCTCCGTCGAGCACGCGCGTCCCGCCGCAGGCCGGGCAGACGCAGTCGAACGCGAAGAGGTCGACGACCTCGGCCGCCTCGCCGCAGCCGTCGCAGGTGGCGCGCAGGGTCGAGGGCAGGGTGCCGTCCACTAGCGCCCCCGCGCCCGCAGGTGCGGGATCACGCCGAGCAGCGGCGCGCCGAGCCCGTCGAGGTCGTCGGGCCCGGCGACCGAGCGGTCGCGCGCCTCGAGGAGGACCCCGCCGAGGGCCGGCAGGAGCAGGGCCAGCAGGGCCACCGCCGGGAGGTGCCGCCAGGGCGAGCGCTCGGCGTGCACGGCCGCCGGCTCGAGCAGGCGCAGGGGCGACCCGGCCGTCGCGGGGGCGGCGGCGGCGGCGGGCGCGGGGGAGGGCGCGGCGCGGCGGGCCGCCTCCTGCTCGAGGCGCGCCACGAGGCGGGCCTCCTCCAGCCGGGGGGCGGCGAGCTGGGCGAGCTGGCTGGCCAGGAGGTCGTGCTCGTGGCGGCGGGCCGCCTGCTCCTGCTCGAGCGCGTCGAGCGCCAGGCGCACCTCCTCGGCGCGCGCCCGGGCCTCGGCCCAGACCGGGTAGCTCGGCGCCCGGTGCGTCCAGGCCTCGGGCCCGTCGGCGGGGGCGCCGAGGTCGGGCGGCCCGTCGGCGACGGCGATCACGGGCAGGTCGTCGTCCGCCGCGCGCGGGCGCGGCGCGCTCGCGTGCGAGGCGCCCGCGGCGAGGGCGCCGGCCTGGCGCGCGTCGGGCGCGGCGCGCGCGGGGAGCTCGCCGCGCGCTGGCGCTCGGCGTCGAGGAGCCGCTGGAGGCGGCGCACGTCGGGATGGAGCGGCGTGCGCGCGACGAGGAGCCGCTGCAGCTCCGCCTCGAGCTCCGCCACCCGCGAGGGCGGCGCCGGCGCCGCCGCCGCGTCGGGGGCCCGCTCGGCGGGGGCGGGCGGCGGACGCTGCGCGAGGCGCTGGGCCCGGTCGAGCCGCCAGGCGCGGCCGGCCTCCTCGCGCACGAGCGCCTCGAGCCGGTCGGCCTCGGCGGCCAGCCCCTCGAGCTTCGCCGCGAGCGCCGCGTGGGCGATACGGTCGTCGCTCAGGCGGGCCGCGAGGCCGGCCAGGCGCCGCTCGGCCTCGACGTCGCGGAGGAGCGGGTGGCGCAGCCGCAGCTGCTCGAGCTGGAGCCGCGCGGGCGGGGAGGTGGAGGCGGGCTCGTCGTCGGTCGCCGCGGCCGCGGTCGTCGTCGGCGCGGCGGGCGTCAGCCCGCCGCGCTGCTCGGCGTCGCAGACCACGAGCCGGGCCGCCAGCAGGTCCGCGGCGGCGACCGCCTGCTCCGGCGACGCGCCGGCGGCCTCGACGACGACCCCCTGCACCGGCCGCCCGCGCGGCTCGAGCCGCGCCGCGAGCCGGCGCAGCGGGTCGGCCGGGGCGCCCGTCAGGACCTCGCCCGGGCCGCGGTGGGCGGGCACGCCGCACGCGCTGACGACCGCCGCCAGCGACGCGGGGGAGAGGGTCTGCTCGATCAGCCGCTCGACCGGCCCGTCGTAGGCCCCCACCGCCGGCCCGACCAGCGCGCGGGCCGTGTAGGTGCTCGGCAGGGCGCCCAGGAGGAGCAGGCCGGCGAGGCCGAGCGCGCCGGCGACGCCGAGCATGCGCCGCCCCCGCCGACGCAAGAGCGTCCCCGTCCGCTGGATGAGCCGGTCGAGCAAGGGCTCGTCCCTCCGAGCGAGGCATCGTAGCCGTCTCGCCCCATCGCTTCAAATGCCCGGCGCGCGTGGCCTTTGATGACCGCACGGACGCGCTTGCCCTGGGCGCCCCCGGCCGGCACCATGGTGGGCCGCGGGAGGGCGACCCTTGTACTTCAAGACCTTACGGTCGGCGCGTGACGCCAGCGGCCTCCGAGCGACATCACCATGAGCCGAGCCGGCCGCGGGGACGACGTGCAGCTCGCGATGAACCTCTCCTCTGGCGTCATCTCGCTGACCACCCTGGTCGAGGCGGCGCGCGACGGCGACCGCTCGGCGTTCGGGCGGCTCGTCGAGCAATTCCGGGGGCGGGTCTTCGCCATGGCCCTGGCGATCACGGCCGACCGCGACGAGGCGCAGGAGCTGACCCAGGAGACCTTCGTGCGCGCGCTGAAGAACCTGCCGCGCCTGGAGGCGCCCGAGAAGTTCCAGCCCTGGCTGCGGGGGATCACGCACACGATCAGCCGCGACATCCGGCGGCGCGCCGCGCGCGAGCGGCGCCACGTCGAGGCCGCGGCGCAGGAGCGCCCGGCCGCCGCGGCGCCGGCCGACCAGGGGGTCGGCGACGCCGAGGCGGCGAAGAAGGAGCTCGACGCGCTCGCGACGCAGGTGGCCGCGCTTCCGGAGTCGGTCCGGGTGGCGCTCGACCTGCGCTTCCGCGAGGGCCTCTCGTACGAGGAGATCGGCGCCACGCTCGGGGTGCCGGCGAGCACGGTGCGCGGCCTCCTCTACCGGGGCACGAAGGCCCTGCGCGAGCGGATGGCGCCGACGCTGAAGAGGACGCGAGGGAGCTGATGGCCGCCTGCGACACGCTCGAGGAGCTCCTCCAGGCCCACCTCGACGGCGAGCTCTCGCCGGAGGAGGCGGCGACCGTCGACGCGCACCTGCCCGGCTGCGCGGGCTGCCGCGAGGTCGTGGACGAGCTGCAGGTCCTGGGGGAGCGCCTGGGCGAGCTCTTCGTCGGCCGCGAGCAGGAGGCGGCCCCCGTGGCCGTCCCGGGCGTGCCCGCCCCGGGCGCGGCGGCGGCGCCCCGGCCCTCGACGCAGCGGGTGTTCGGCGGCTACCGCCTCGAGCAGGAGATCGCCCGCGGCGGGATGGGGACCGTCCACCGGGCGGTGCAGCTCTCCATGGACCGGCCGGTGGCGCTCAAGGTCCTGGCCCCACGCCTGGCCGAGGACGAGGAGTTCGTGGCCCGCTTCCTGCGCGAGGCGAAGGTGGCGGCGACGCTCTCGCACCCGAACCTCGTGACGATCTACGACGTCGGCCGCGAGGGGCAGACGCTCTTCTACTCCATGGAGCTCGTCGACGGCGAGGACGCCGAGGCGGCGATGAAGCGCCACGGCGGGCGCCTGCCGCCGCGCCAGGCGGTCGCCGCCGCGCTGGGCGCCGCGCGCGCGCTCGAGGCGGCGCGGCAGGCGGGGATCGTCCACCGGGACGTGAAGCCGGCGAACATCCTGCTGACCCCCGACGGCGGGGTGAAGCTGACCGACCTCGGGCTGGCGAAGGCCACCGACGCGGCGGCGCAGGGCCGCGACGTGGGGTCGCTGACGCTCGACCGCAAGATCATCGGGTCGCCGAACTACATGTCCCCCGAGCAGGCGGGCGACATCCGGGCCGCGACGCACCGCTCGGACGTCTACTCGCTCGGGGCCACGCTCCTGCACCTGCTCACCGGGCAGGTGCCGTTCGCGGGCGGGTCGCCGGTCGAGGTGATCGCCCGCGTGCTCCGCGACCCGCCGGCGCTGCCGGAGCGCCTCCCGGGCGGCGAGCCGCTCGATGACGCCCTGCGGGCCACGCTCGCGCGCGCGCTGGAGAAGGCGCCCGAGGCGCGCCACGCCACGGCGGGCGAGCTGGCCGCCGAGCTGGCCCGCTGGCTCGAGGGCGGCGCGGCCACGACCGACGCGCCGGCGACGCGCGCGACGCCGGCGCGCCCGACGGCGCGGACGTCGACCCGCGGGCGGCGCACGTCATCGGACGGCGCGCTCCGCGCGCGCGCCGGCAGCGACGCCGCCCTGCCGGGGGCGCGCGGGACCGCCCGCCACTCGGCGCGGCTCGGGCGCGGGTCGGACACGGGCCGGCTGGCGCGGCCGGGGCGGCCGGCGTTCGTCGGCGCGGCGATCGCCGCGGCGCTCCTCGCCGCGCTCGCCCTGACCCTCCTCCGCAAGCCGCCGGCCGACGAGGCCCCCCCTGTCGCGGTCCCCGGGACGGAGGCGCCCGCGCGCCCGGCGCAGGGCCCCGAGCAGGCGCCCCGGCCGCGGCGCGTCCAGCCCGGCGAGGCCCCCACGCCGGCCCCGCGGCAGGCGCCCCCGAGCGAGCTGGAGGTCGCGCTGGCCGCGCTCGAGGCCGACCTGCGGGCGTCGCCGCCGCCGGCCGACGCCGACGTCTACCGGCGGGCGCGCGACCTGGCCCTGCGGCTGGGCGACGCGCCGGCGGGCGAGCGGGCCCTGGCCCTGCGCGACGAGGCGGGCGAGCGCCTGCAGGGCCGCTGGGGCGAGCGCGCCGGGCGCGCGCGCGAGCTCGAGGCGGACGGCAGGTGGTTCGCGGCGACCGAGCTCTACCGCGAACACCTGCTGGAGACGGGCGAGGACGCCCCGACGGCCCTCGACGCGCAGCTGGCCCTGCGCTCGCTCGAGGCGCAGGCGCTCGTGCGGCTCGAGGGCGACCTCGCGCGCCTCGACGAGCTCCTCGGGCGCGGCGAGCTCGTCGCCGCCGCGGCGCTCGTCGCGCAGCTCGACGCCTACGCCGGGCCGGTCGCCGCGCGCCGCGGGCAGGCCCGCGTGGACGAGGCCGCCGCCCTCGCCGCGCGCGGCCCGGCGACGCCCACCCCCGCGCCCACCCCCGCGCCGGGCGCCGACCCGGCGCCGAAGGCCGAGGACGAGGCGGCCCTGGCCCTGGCCGCGCGCGAGCGGCGCGGGCGCGAGGCGCTGGCGCGGGTGCGCGCCCTGCTCGACAAGGGCGACGTGGAGGCAGCGCGGGCGGCGCTCGAGGGCGCGCGGGAGGCCGCGGGCGACGTGGAGGCGCTGAAGGACGAGCTGGCGGCCGTCGTCGCCGCGGTCGAGCGGGCCCCGGCGCCGCTCGACGACGCCGGCCTCCTGGCGTGCGCGTTCGGGGCGAAGGTGACCGTGCTGTCGGACGGCCGGGCGCAGCTCGTCTACGACTTCGAGGCGGACGCCCAGGCGGCCGACTGGACGCCGGCGCCCGCCCCCCGGGACATGGGCAACCGCATGGTGCAGCGGTTCATCGACGGGCAGCAGGCCCAGGCGCCGCGCGGCGTCGGCGAGCCCTGGAGCGTGGTGAAGAAGACGCTCGTGGGCTACGGCTGGACCCGGCGCTCGTTCGCGGCGGGCCTCCGCACCGACGCCCCGCTCGTGATCGAGGTCGAGGCGCGCGGGCGGCAGAACACGCTGGTCGGCCTCCAGGGCGCGGGCGAGCGCACGGTCATCGTGGGCCTCGGCTACATGCTCGAGGAGCTGCCGCTCGCCGGGATCGGGCGCGGCAACGAGGAGGTGCAGAAGTTCGTCGGGCGCCTCAGCCGGACGATCGAGCAGAGCCGGCGGCGCGGGCCGTCCGCGGTGATCGTGCGCGAGGCGCGGCTCATGGAGCTCGACGAGCTGCAGGTCCAGGCGCACGCGCCGCGCGACAAGGCGGAGTTCACGGTCGAGGTGACGCCGGTCGACCGCGCGCACGAGGTCTCGCTCCGCGTCGGGCGGCGGGTGGTCGGGCAGGTGGTCCTCGAGGACCTCGGCGACCGGGCCCGCGTGAACCTGCTCACCCTGGGCGCCGCCGTGGCCTACGACCGGATCGTCGTCACGGGCGCGCTCGACCCGGCCGTGCTCGAGCGCCTGCGCGCGCTGTCGCGCGAGGTGCGCCACGACCCGGAGGCCCTGCGCCGGCGGGTGCGCGAGGAGCGCGAGCGCGCCGCGGAGCGCGAGCAGGAGCGCGGCCCGCAGCGCGGCGGCGGCGGCGAGCGCGGCGGCGGCGAGCGCGGCGGCGATTGAAGAACGGATCTGCTCCCGTTCGTCGCAGCCGTGCGCCCGTGCACACCCTCGCCGGCCCCTAACTCCCGTCGCGCCCGCACTCCCCCCTCCGGCGCGCCCCGTGCCCTGGGGCTCCTCCAACAAGGAGCCCACCGTGATCCACCGCACGCTCGTCCTCGTGACCCTGTCCGTCGGCGCCCTGGGCGCCCCGGCCCTCGCGCAGCCCGCCCCCGGCGGCGGGCTCGTCGGCGCGCTCGGCGGCGAACCCGGCGACGCCGCGCTGATCCTCTTCAGCCTGCAGGAGCCGCCGCGGCGCCATCCGCCGGCGGTCGTCGCGGAGCAGATGGCGCGGCAGACGCGCAGGCTGCGCGCCCTCCTCGACGTCGCCGCGCCCACGGCGCAGCAGTCCGAGCTGCTGCGGCGCCTGAACGACAGCGTCTTCTCGGTCGCGCGCCACGTCCTCAACGAGCACCCCGCCCCGGACCTCGCGCTGGCCCGGGGCCTCCTCCCCTACGTGAGCGAGGACATGGCCCGGGCGCTGAAGGCGCGCGGGCCCTCCGGGGACGGCCGGGCGGTCCTCTACGACGTCGCCCGCGCGATCTCCCACAACCTGCGCGGGCCCGGCGGGCACGTGCTCGACCGCGGGCTGGCGGTGCAGCTCCTGCGCGGGCTCGTCGGCGCCGTCCCCTACGAGGGCGGGGCGCTCGACCGGCGCGGGCGGCGGTTCATCACGCACTTCCAGGTGCACCGCTGGTTCCTGACGCTCTACCCCGAGCTCCCGTCGCGGGCCGGGCAGCGCTTCGGCGACTACATCGACCTCGTCGTCGTCGACCGCCCGGTGGGCGGCTGGATCGACGGGCTGGCCGACGGCCTGACGCTCGGCGGCCGGCGGGCCAACACGGCCCGGCTGCTGGCCCGGATCGACGCGCTCGAGGCGGCCCGCGCGCCCTGACCGGGGCGCTCGCCCCCTGCCGTTCGCCCCCTGACGCTCGCTCCTGACCGCCGGGGTCGGAGCCCGGCAGTAGAATGCCGGCCCCGATGACCGCGGCCGCCCTCGACCAGCTCGCAGACGACCTCGCGGCCGTGTCCTTCGTCCCGGGCACCGAGGCCGCCGAGGAGGTCGACGCCGTCCTCTCGCGGGCGCGGCGCCTCCTCGAGGTGAAGCTGCGGCTCGAGGCGCGGCGGCCCGTCGACGCGCCGCCGCTGGTGGTGATCGCCGGCGGCACGAACGTCGGCAAGTCGACCGTCTTCAACTGGGTCGTGGGCGACGCGGTCGCCTCCTCGTCGCCCCTGGCGCGCCACACCAAGGCGCCGACCGTGTTCGTCCACTCGGCCGAGGTGCCGGCGCTGCAGGACGGGGCCTTCCTGCCCAGCTACCGGCGCACGACCATGCACGACCCGACCGACGCGGCGCAGGAGCCGACGCAGGGGATCACCTCCTACTTCCTCAAGACGCACGAGCGCGACGACGTCCGCGGCGTGGTGCTCGTCGACTCGCCGGACATCGACAGCACGCACGCGGGCAACCGCTCGGTGGCCGAGGACCTCCTGTTCCTGGCCGACGCCGTGGTCTTCGTCGCCACGCCCGAGAAGTACAACGACGAGCTGTGCGTCCGCTACCTGCGCCAGGCCACCGAGCTGGAGAAGGCGCTGGTGTGCGTGCTCAACAAGGGCGCCGACCAGGACGTCGCCCGGGACTTCCGCGAGGTCGTCGTCCCGGGGCTCGGCGGGCAGGTGACGGTCCTCACGCTGCCCTACGTGACGCCGCGGCCCGACCCGCGCCAGGGCGACCCGTTCCGCGGCGAGCTGCAGCGCGCCGTCCTCGGCCCGCGCGACGCCGGGGCCGAGCTGCGCCGGCTGGCGCTCCGCGGGGCGGCGGCCCGCCTCGGGCGCGACCTCACCCGCGTCGTCGCCCGGCTGCGCGAGGAGCTGTCCGAGCTCGACCGCGTGCGCTCGGAGGCGGCGCTGGTCCTCGAGGCGCGGCGCGACGAGTACGCCCGCTTCCTCGAGACGCAGCCGTTCTTCGAGCTCGACGACGTGTTCCGCCGCGTGCTGCAGGACTTCCGCATCCCGGTCCTCGACGACGTCTACGACCGCGTGCGCGGCGCGGTCGGGCTCCTGGCGGACGGGCTGTCGCGCGTCGTGCGCGGCAACGGCGCGACCACGAAGACGAAGGAGGAGGTGCGCGCCGAGGCCGACCGGCAGAAGGTCAAGGAGCTGCTGGAGGCGGCCCGGACCGAGGTGACCGAGGTCCCCTACCGCTACACGGGCGCCCTGCGGGCCGCGGCGCCGGGCTGGATCGAGGGGCTGGCGGCCACGCCGGTCGAGGCCACCAACGACCAGGTGAGCGCCTTCCTGGCCAGCGCCCGGGGCGAGACGGAGGCGTGGATCGAGCGCGAGAAGCAGCGCCACGTCGAGCTCCTGCGCAGCCACCCGAACAAGCGCAACCTCCTCTACGCGATCAAGGCCGTGCTGCAGATCGGCTCGGGCCTGCTCTCCGCCTACCTGACCGCCGGCTTCGGCCCGACCGACCTGCTGATCGGCGCCGCGGCCGAGCGCGCGACCAAGGAGATCCTCGAGCGCGTCGGCGGCGTGGCCTACTACCAGGCGCTCAAGGCCGAGTTCGTGCGCGACCGCGCGGCGCTGCTCCACCGCGTCCTGCTCGAGCAGCACGCGGCGGCGCCGCTCCTGGCCCGCCTCCCCGCCGGCGTCGCCCCCGAGCGGCTCGAGCGCCTCGAGGCGGCCGCCGCCGTGCTCGGGCGCGGCGAGGTGCCGGCGTGATCCGCACACCGGAGCGCGACGGCCCCGCGCGCGAGGACCCGACCGGGCTCGCCCCGCTGATCCAGCGCATGCGCGACTGGGTGGCCGCGACGCGGTCGTTCCCGACGCTCGAGCGCGACCGCGCCTCGATCGAGGCGCTGCTGGCGCAGATCGCCGACCGGCAGGCGTCGCTCGAGACCCCGCTGCGGATCCTGCTCCTCGGCGGCACGGGCGTGGGCAAGTCGACGCTGTTCAACGCGCTGGCCGGGGCCGACCTGGCCCGCACGGCGTCCGTGCGCCCGACGACGCGCGAGCTGACCGCCTACTACCACGAGGCGAACGGCAGCGGCGCGCTCGGCCCGCTCGAGGCGCGGGCCAAGCTCGTCGCGCACCAGCGGCCGCTCCTGCGCGACAAGGTGGTGATCGACGCGCCCGACTTCGACTCGACGGCGCTCGAGAACCGGGCCCTGCTCGAGGAGGCGCTCGAGGTCACCGACCTGGCGCTGTGCGTGGTCACCTCGGAGAAGTACCTCAGCTCGGAGCTGTTCGAGCTGATCGAGAAGCACCGCGAGGGGATCGAGTTCGTCTTCCTGCTCAACAAGCTCGACCAGGCCGGCGACGGCGCGCTGATCGCGCAGGACCTGCAGGGCGAGCTCACGCGGCGCGGCGTCCGCGGGCGGATCCTGTGCGTGTCGGCGCTCGCCGTGCGCCAGGCCCAGAAGGCGGCCTTCGGCACCGGCGCGGCCGAGGTCGCGCGCGGCGCCGACGCGCGGGCGCGCGCCGCGCTCGACGGGGTGGAGCTGCCGCCGGGCGCCGGGCAGTGGGCCGAGCTCAGGGCGCTCCTCGAGCGCGAGCTCGACCGCGTGCGCATCCGCGAGATCAAGGCCGCGCGGCTGGCCGACCGCGTGCGCGGCGCGCTGGCGCGGATCGAGGAGCACGTGCCGGCCGACGTGCCGCAGAAGGTCGAGGCCTGGCGGGCGAGCTGGCAGGCGACCCTGCGCGACCTCACGGCCGACCTCGCGCGCACCTTCTTCGGCGCGATCCACGACGACTTCGAGCTGCGGAACATCCTCCGCTACCTGTTCGGCACGGCGTTCGGCGGGCTGTTCGGCGTGTTCATGACGCTCGTCTACGGCCTGCGCTCGATCCT
The DNA here is from genome assembly GCA_023954375.1 of Planctomycetota bacterium. Lineage (GTDB taxonomy): Bacteria > Planctomycetota > J058 > J058 > J058 > JAMLIC01. The sequence continues at coordinate 9,485 of JAMLIC010000027.1, read as the reverse complement.
CATGCCCGGCTTCGTGCGCGCGCGGCGCTTCACGGCGTCGGACGTCGAGGCGCTGATCGGCGAGCGCCTGCGCGCGGTCGAGATCGCGCAGGTCGAGCGGCGCGTGCAGCTCGTCCTCGAGCGCTTCGAGCAGGAGGGCCGCCGCCTGGGCCTCGAGCCCGCCGGCGCGCGGCCCGCCGCGGCCGAGGAGCCGCCGCGCACCGGCCGGCTGCTCCCCCGCGGACCACGCCCCGTGGCGGCCGTCGAGCGCAAGGCGGCGCCGCCGACCGAGGGGGTCGCGGCGCTGGTGGTCGCGATCCGCGGCGAGGCGGCGCGGCGCTTCTACCAGATCTTCGAGGAGACGGCCGGCGGCGGCGGGCCCTCGGCGCGCGCGGGGCGCGTGGCCTGGAACGCCCTGCCGGCGCTCGTGATCCTCCTCACCGTCTACGCCTTCCTCGGCAGCCTCGTCCCGGGCGGCGGGGCGGCCACGGTCGCCGAGGCCCTGCGCAACACGATCCCCCTGCTCGAGGGGGCGCTCGTGTCGCTGCTCGTCGCCTGCCTGCTCCAGTGGCCGCTGGCCGAGCGCCTGATCGACCGCCGGGTCAGGACGTCGCTCGGCCTCCTCGAGGGGGTCGTCGAGCGTGCGGTCGAGGGCTGCCTCGGGCACGCGCTCGTGCGCGAGCCGGAGCGGGCCATGGCCGAGGTGCTCGAGCGCTGGCGGGAGCTCGAGCGCCTGCGCGACGACGCGCGGCGCGTCCTGCGCGACGACGCGTCCCGCGCGCAGCGCCGCTCGGACGTCTCGGGGGCGGGGCTGCGGGCGCTCGTCGAGGTCGGGCCGGCCGCGCCGCCCGAGGCCGGCCCCGGGCGAGTCGAGGACCGGCCGGAGCGCGGCGACCGGCCGGTCCGCGGCTGAGGGTATGGGGCTGACGGTGTGGGGCTGAGCGTGCGGTCGCGCCGGGGGCGTGGGAGAATGCGGCCATGAGCGGCCCCAAGGGCGGCGACGCGGTCAAGCCGATCGCCAGGAACAAGAAGGCGTTCCACGACTTCGAGGTCCTCGAGAAGCTCGAGGCCGGGGTCGCCCTCCTCGGCACCGAGGTCAAGAGCCTGCGCCAGGGCGGCTCGGTGGCCTTCACCGACGCCTACGCGAAGATCAAGCAGGGCGAGCTGTGGCTCGTCGACCTGCACGTCGCGCCCTACGTCCACGCCTCGTTCCAGAACCACGAGCCGACGCGGCCGCGCAAGCTCCTCCTGCACCGGCGGGAGATCGCCAAGCTCCAGCAGAAGCTCGACCGGCAGGGCCTGACGGTCGTGCCGCTCGAGCTCTACTTCAAGCGCGGGCTGGTGAAGGTCCTGCTCGGCGTCGCCCGCGGCAAGAAGCTGCACGACAAGCGCCAGAGCCTGCGCAAGCGCGAGGACGAGCGGACCATGGCCCGGGAGGGTCGGCGCCGCTGAGCGACGCCGGGGCGGAGCGCGGGCCGGCCTTCGACGACGCCCCGGAGCCGCCGGCCGCCCGGCGCCGGACCGAGGGGCGCCTCGCGCTCGCGCTGCTGCTCGTGGCCGCCGCCCTCGCCCACCACGCGCCGGGCCACAACGAGCGCCGCACGCTGGCCCTGCTCGACGCCCTGGCCGCCGGCCGCCTGGCGATCGACCCGCACGCGCCGGGGATGGTCGACCTCGCCTACGTGCCGCCCGCGGGCGCGCCCGCGCCCGACCCGGCGGCCGTCGCGGCCGGCGCGGCGCCCGTCGACGCGGGCACGCGCGCCGGCCCGGGGCACTACTACGCGGGCGGGGCGCCGGGGCTCGCGTTCACGCTCCTGCCCGCGCACGTGGTCGGGCGGGCGCTCCTGCCGGAGGCGGGGCTGCGGCTGGCCCTGACGATCCTCGGCGCCGGCCTCCCGCTGGCGGTCGCGGCGGTGGCCGTGCGGCGGGCCGCCCTGGCGACCGGCGCGGCCCCGGACGCGGCCACCCTGACGGCGGCCGCCTTCGGCGTGGGCACGATCGCCCTGCCCTTCGCCGCGCGCCTCTACGCCCACGCCCTGGTGGTCGCGCTCCTGGCGGGGGCGCTGGCGCTGCTCCTGCCGCGGGGGCCCGGGCGCGGGCGCTTCGCCGCGGCGGGCGCCCTCGCCGGGTGGGCCGTCGCGTGCGACTACAGCGCCGGGCTGCAGGCCGCGGGCCTCCTGGCGCTCGCCGCGCTCCGCGGCGGCGTCCGGGGCGCCGGGGCGTTCTGCCTGGGAGGCCTGCCGTTCGCCGCGCTGGTCGGGGCCTACCACGCGGCGTGCTTCGGGGCGCCCTGGCGCACGCCCTACGATCATCACGCCGACCAGACGACCCGGACGATCGTGGCGGACGGCGCCTGGGGCTTCACCGTGCCGCGGCCGGACGTGCTGCTGGCCCTGCTGCTCGGGGAGCGGCGGGGGCTCCTCGTCACCCAGCCCGCGGCGCTCGTCGGCCTGGCCGGCCTCGTCGCGGCGACGCGGCGGCGGAGCGCCCCGCACGCCGTGGCCCTGGGGGTCGCCGCCCTGACGCTCCTCGCCAACGCCGCCCGCCACGACGACTGGGCGGCCGGCCAGTCGTTCGGCGCGCGCTACGCCGCCGCCGCGCTGCCGTTCCTCGCCCTGGGCCTCCCGGCCGGGCTGGCCCTGCTCGGCCGCCTCGGCCCCTGGGTGATCGGCGCGAGCGTCGCCTGCGCCGGGCTCGGGGCCACGAGCGAGTGGGGGCGCGACGTCTGGACCACGTTCGACGCCGCCTGGTGGCTCGGCCTGCGCGCGCGCGGCCTCGAGCTCGTCATCCTGGGGCCCGCCCCCCACCCGCTCGCGGCGGCGCTCCTGGGCGGCGTCGCGGTCACCGTCCTCGCGGCGCTGGCGCTCCGCGCGCTTGCGCCGGCGGCGCCGCGCCGGGCCTACGCCGTGGCGCTCGCGCTGCCGCTCCTGGTCGGCGGACACGCGGCCCTGCAGCTGGCGCGGGTCGGCCCGGACGCCCTGCGGCGCCGGGTGATCGTGCGGCAGCTCGCGCGGGCGATCGAGGCGGCCGGGTCGCTCGAGGAGCTGCGCCGCCTCGACCTGCAGCGCCGCCACGCCGGGCTCGACGACGAGGCGCTGGAGCGCCGCGTCGCCCGTCGGGCGGGCGAGCTCGCCAGGTGATAGAATGCGGGTCGAAAGGGGGGCGGTACGGTATCGACCGGGTCGGAAAGTCAAGGTTGCGTGTCGAGGTCTCCGGGTGGCCTCGTAAAACCCCCGGAAAAACGCTATCTGCCAACACGCAGTACGCGCTCGCTGCTTAATTAAATAAGCAGCCCTCCCCGGAGCCCCCGCCCACGGGGCGACGAGTGGAGGCCACAAGGTGGGCTGGTCTCGACCCTGCGTCTCAGGGGGAAGAGGCGAGAAAACACTGAGGCTGGCCTCCCCGGGTCTGGTCCGCAGGGACCCGGAGGCGAGACCCTCTGCGGGCTACGCACGTAGACGCCTTGATGGAACGACTTCGGGACCCGGGTTCGACTCCCGGCGCCTCCAGAGACCGAGCGACGAGGCCCGCGCCCACCAGGCGCGGGCCTCGCGCGTTCCGGAGGCAGCCTGCCGCTCGCTGTTCGAGCGCTCGCTGTTCAAGGGGTCCGCCCGCCGCTCCCGTACCGCTCCTGCGCAGGGTCGGGTCAGCTGCCGGTGCGGGCCCGGACCTCCGCCTCGGCGTCCGCGACGCTCTCGCAGACGGTGAAGAACTCGGTCAGCCCGATCGAGTCGAGCACGACGCGCACGCCCGCCGACGGCGCGGCCAGCGCCAGGGGTGCCCCCTGGGCGGCGAGGGCGTCGTGGACCCGGAGCAGGTAGCCGACGCCCGCGCTGTCGATCGACTCCGTCCGGCCCAGGTCGATGATCAGCGCCGTCGGCGCCCGTTCGAGGAGGGCGTCGACGTGGGCGCGGAAGGCCTCCCCCCCGCGGGCGCGCATCTGCCCCGCCGGGGACAGCAGGACCCCGTCCGCGACCCCGTCGACCGGGCGCTCCGAGATGGTGAGCAGCTCCACGAGGCCCTCCCCGACCCCCGGAGTCTAGGCGCTGGCCTCCGACTCGGACAGGGGCCCGCCCACCAACTCGGACGGGGGCTCACCGCCACATGTGACCACACCGCCCCGACCCGCCCACATCAGCGGGCGCAGACCGCCCGGATCAACGGGCGCAGACCGCCCGGATCGGCGGGCGCAGACCGCCCGGATCGGCGGGCGCAGACCGCCCGGATCGGCGGGGCGTAGCAGGCCGCGCCCCGCCGCCACCTCAGCTTTGCGCCCCACGCCCGCCGGCCCCTCCCGACAGACAGCACAGGACCCGCCGACCTGCCTCCGAGCACACCACCCCGGGCGTTCGCAGCCGGAGCCTCAGGCGAGGCCGAGGAGGGCGAGGCGATGCGGCGCGAAGGCGAGGGAAGGCGGCCTCCTGGCCGCCGACCGAGCCTGAGCGGTCGGGGCCGACGCAGGCGGGCCCCCCCCCCGCCGCCCCGCAGCGCCCGCCATCCTCGGCCGCAGCCGCGATCACACCGAGAGGGAGATGGCGATCCCCTGCCCGCCGCCGATGCAGGCGGAGGCGATGCCGAACTTCGCGCCGCGGCGCTTGAGCTCGAGCGCCAGCGTCAGCGTGATCCGCGTGCCCGTCGCGCCGAGCGGGTGCCCGATCGCGATGGCGCCCCCGTTGACGTTCACCTTGTCGCGGTTCAGGCCCAGCTCCTTCTCGACGGCGAGGTACTGCGCGGCGAAGGCCTCGTTGATCTCGAACAGGTCGACCGACTCGAGCGAGCGGCCGGCGCGCTTGCACACCTCGCGGATCGCCGGGGCGGGGCCGATCCCCATGTACTGCGGGTCGACGCCGACCGTGGCCACCGACTGGATCGTGGCCAGGACGGGCAGCCCCTCCTTCTCGGCGACGTCCGCGGCGGCGACGACGACCGACGCGGCGCCGTCGACGATCCCGCTGGCGTTGGCGGCCGTGACCGTCCCCTCCGGGCCGAACGCGCCGGGGAGCTTCGACAGCTTCTCGCGCGTGCTGTCGGGCTTGACGTGGTCGTCGCGGGTCACGCGCGTCTTCTTCGTCTCGACGGCGACGATCTCCTCGCGGAAGGTGCCGGCCTCGGTGGCCTGGAGCCCCAGCTGCATGGAGCGCCAGGCGAAGTCGTCCTGGGCCTCGCGCGAGATCGAGTACTTGCGCGCCAGCGCCTCGGCCGTCTGGGCCATGAACAGGCCGCACATGGGGTCCTTGAGCGACTCGAAGAGCAGGTCCTCGAACGCGACCGGCCGGCCGAAGCGGGCGCCGGCGCGCATGCCGCGGACGACGAACGGCGCCTGGCTCATGCTCTCCATGCCGCCGGCGAGGACGACGTCGGCCTCGCGGAGCTGGATCAGGCGCATGGCCTGGGCGATCGCCTCGATGCCGGAGCCGCAGAGCCGGTTCACGGTCAGGGCCGGGGTCTCGATCGGGACGCCCGCCTTGAGGCCGACGTGGCGCGCGCCGTAGATGGCGTCGACCGACGTCTGCAGGGCGTTGCCGTAGACCACGTGGTCGACCCGGCGCGGCGCGACCTTGGCCCGCTCGAGGGCCGCCTTGGCGCTGATGGCCCCCAGCTCGATGGCCGAGAGGTCGGCCAGGAGCCCGAACCCGGGCGTGCCGCAGTACTCGGCCATGGGGGTGCGGGCCCCGGCGCAGATCACCACCTCGCGCATCGAACTCTCCTCCGTGTCTTCGACCCGACCGCGGACCGGACCGCTAGCTTACTGCGCGGCGCCGCGCCCTGGGAGGCGGGCGCGCTCAGACCTTGAACGCCGGCGCCCGCTTCTCCAGGAACGCGGCCACGCCCTCGCCCGACTCCTCGTCGTTGCACGCCTGGCCGAACAGGTCGGCCTCGACCTCGAGCGCGTCGCGCAGGTCGCGGTCGGCGCCCCGGTCGAGCGCCTCGAGCGCCAGGCCGATCGCCCGAGGGCCCCGGCTGGCGATGGTCCGGAGCGTCTTCGCGGCGGCCTCGAGCATGTCGGGCTTCGCCTCGAACACCCGGTTCACGAGGCCGATCCGCAGGGCCTCGGCGGCGTCGATCGGGTCGCCGGTGAGCACGAGCTCCGTGGCCAGCCCGCGCCCGACGAGGCGGGGCAGCCGCTGCGTCCCGCCGTAGCCCGGGAGCAGGCCGAGGCCCACCTCGGGCAGGCCGAGCTTCGCCCGCGCCGTGGCGTAGCGGAAGTGGCAGGCGAGCGCGAGCTCGAGCCCGCCGCCGAGGGCGAAGCCGTTGACGCAGGCGATGACCGGCTTCCGGAGGGTCTCGATCGCCCGCAGGACCGCCTGGCCGCGGCGGGCGAGGTCGCGCCCGCCGCCCTGGCGGCGCACCTCGGCCAGCTGCTTGAGGTCGGCGCCGGCGACGAAGGCCTTCTCGCCCCCGCCGGTGAGGATCGCGCCGCGCGCCTCGGGGTTGCCGGCCACCTGGGCGACGACCTCCGCGAGCTCGTCGATCGTCTGCGCGTCGAGGGCGTTGAGGGCCTTCTCCCGATCGATCGTGATCGTCGCGACCGACCCGTCGAGGTCCAGCCGGACGCGGCGCTCGCCCGCGCTCACGCCTCCTCCAGCGTGACCTTCTTCATGGCCACGGGGGCGTTCGGCCGGTCGTTCGCGCCCTTGGGGGCGTTGACGATCTTGTCCACCACGTCCATGCCGGAGACGACCTCGCCGAAGACCGTGTACTGCCGGTCGAGGAAGGCCGAGTGCTTGCCGTGGCAGATGAAGAACTGCGTCGTGGCGCTGTCGGGGTCGCTCGTGCGGGCCGCCGAGACGGCGCCCGGGACGTGGAGCTTGTCGTTGAACTCGGCCTTGAGGCGCTTGCCGTCGGGGTGGCTGCCCGTGCCGTCGCCCGTCGCGGACCCGCCCTGGATCATGAAGTTGGGGATGATCCGGTGAAAGATCTTCCCGTCGTACCAGCCGCGCTTCGCGAGGTCCTGGAAGTTCGCCACGTGGTTCGGGGCGACCTCGGGGAAGAAGCGGATGACGATGTCGCCCAGGTCGGTGCTGAGGCGGGCGCGGGTCTCGGGCATGGGGGGCCTCCTTCAGGGAGGCGGGAGTCTAACCGGGGAGGCAAGGGGAGGGGGGGCCTCCCGTCGCCCGAGAAGAGAAGACAGGTCACGGAGGACACGGAGGTGAACGGAGGTCACGGAGCTCTCCGTGCCCTCCGTTCACCTCGTGGTCTCCGTGACCTGCCTTTGACTCGCCAGGAACCGATCAGGAGCGCGTAGGCGCCGGCGCGAGCCGCACGCTGATGATGCGCACGGTCTCCGCCGGCCGGCTGCGCTCCGAGTCGGCGATCGTCTCGACGCCGGCGATCGCCTTCGCCACGTCGAGGCCGCGCGTGACCTCGCCGAAGACCGTGTACTGCCCGTCGAGGTGCGACGGCTCGCCGACGCAGATGAAGAACTGGCAGCCGGCCGAGTCGTTGTGGCCGGCGCGCGCCATGGACACCCGCCCGGGCACGTGCTTGAGCTCGTCCTTCACCGGCTGCTCGGCGAACTCGGCCGGCAGGTTGTAGCCGGGGCCGCCGAGGCCGTTGCCCTGCGGGCAGCCGCCCTGGACCATGAAGCCGGGGATCACGCGGTGGAAGGTCAGCCCGTCGTAGAAGCGGGCGCGCCGCCGGCCGTCCTCGAGGACCACCCCCTGCGTGGCCAGCCGGGCGAAGTTCAGGCTCGTGCCCAGCGCCTCGCGCGGGAGGAGCCGCATGCGGATCGGGCCCATGCTCGTGAGCATGGTCACCTCGACGTCGGTGGCGCCCTGCGCCGTCGGCTTGACCTGGGCGGTCACCTTGGGCGCGGCCAGCGCCTTGTCCGTCCCGCGGCGGTAGCCGGCGGTGATGTGCCACGCGCCCGCGGTGAGCGCCGGCAGCGAGACCTTCAGCTCGGCCGCCTCGCCGGGCTTCAGCGTGGCGCGCGGCCAGTCGGTGCGCGGCGCCTCGGCGCGCGGGTGGATGCGGCTGACGGTGAACACCTTGCCGTCGTCGAGCTGGATGTCGAACGAGACGACGGCGCGGTCCTCGAACAGCGCCCCGCCCTCGACCCCCATGACCTCGACCGGCTCCTGGCCGGTGTTCTTGAGCGTCACCGTGAGCCCGATCGCCCCGCCGACCTCGACCTCGGCCGCGTCGAGCGCCGCCGTGAGCTGGAGCGGGCCGGCCGCCGGGAGCGGCGCGTCCTGGGCGGCCGCCGGGCCGACGGCCAGGAGCAGCGCCGCCGCGAGCGCGGTGAAGGACCTCGTCACTTGCCACCTCCGTAGTCGTAGAAGCCGCGCCCGCACTTCTTGCCCATGAAGCCGCTCTCGACCATGCGGCGGAGCAGCGGCGGGGCGGCGTACTTCGGGTCGCCGAACTCGTCGAACAGGACGTCGGCGATCGCCAGCGTCGTGTCGACGCCGACGAAGTCGAGCAGCTCGATCGGGCCCATGGGCATGCCGCAGCCGAGCTTCATGCCCTTGTCGATGTCCTCCTTGGTCGCCACGCCGTGCTCGAGCAGGCGCACCGCCTCGCACAGGTAGGGGACGAGGAGGACGTTGATGACGAAGCCCGGCGTGTCCTTGGCCAGGATCGTGGTCTTGCCCAGCCCCTCGACGAAGGCCTGGCCCTCGGCGATCGCGGCGTCGGTCGACTCGATCCCGCGCACGATCTCGACCAGCTTCATCACCGGGACGGGGTTCATGAAGTGCAAACCGATGAACCGCGTCGGGTCGCCCGAGTGCGGGGCCAGGGACGAGAGCGGGATCGACGACGTGTTGGTCGCCCGCAGGCTGCCCGGCCGGGCCACCCTCGCCACCTGCTTCCAGAGGTCGGCCTTGGCCGCGCGGTCCTCGGTGATCGCCTCGACGATGATGTCGCAGTCGGCCAGCGGCTCGAAGTCGGTCGTGGCGCTCAGGCGGCCGCGCGCGGCGTCGCGCTCGGCCTGCGTGAGCTTGCCCTTCTGGATGGCCCGCTCCATGGAGTCGTCGATGCGCTTCAGGCCGCGGTCGAGGAACTGCTGGTTCACCTCGCGCACGACCGTGGGGTGCCCGCTCTTGATGCACACCTCGACGATGCCGGCGCCCATGAGCCCGCAGCCCAGGACGCCCACCTTCTGCTTCATCGCGACTCCTCTGCAGCGACGCGGCGCGCCGGGGCGCCGCGGGGGGGTCGGGATGAAACCACACCGATGACGGATGCACCAGGGATCCGGCCGCCGGCGCCTCCCGGTTGCCCGCGCCCGCGCCCCGGCTTACGCTCCGCGCATGGCGCGACCGCTCGTGACCGCAGCCGACGTCGCCGGGCCCGGGGAGCCGGTGCTCCCGGAGGGGGCGATCCTCACCCCCATGGCCCGCGACGTCCTGCGCCGCCGCGGCCTCTCGCCCGAGCTCCTGCGCCGCGCGCCGGCGCCCGCGCCGACGCCCGCCGGGGCCCCGGCCCGGGGGGGGCGCGCCCCCGCCGCCCCCCGCCGCCACGGGGGGGGGACCAGGGGAGGACACCACAAGCGAGCCCGGGGG
>JAMLIC010000026.1 GCA_023954375.1 Planctomycetota bacterium | reverse complement strand
GGGGCGGGGGCGCGCGCGCGCCCCACCACGGCCACGAGCCAGCGGGGCGCGCCGGGCGCGGCGCGGGCCAGCGGCTCGCGGTCGTCGGCCACAACGCGCTCGAGGACCGCGAGCGGCGTCTCGCCCACGAACACCGGCCGCCCGGCGAGGCACTCGTAGAGGATCGCGCCCAGCGCGAACACGTCGGCGGCGGGAGCGGCGTGCTTGGCGTCCGCCTGCTCGGGCGCCATGTAGCCGACCGTGCCGCGCATCTCGCCCGTGCGCGAGAGCCCCTGCAACCCGTCGCCCTCCTGCAGCTTCGCCAGGCCGAGGTCGGCCACGAGCGCCCGGCCGTCCTGCGTGAACAGGACGTTCTCCGGCTTGAGGTCGCGGTGGACGATCCCCCGGGCGTGGGCGCGGCCGAGCGTCTCGGCGAGCTCGAGGCCCACCCGGACCACCTCCGTGAGCGGCAGCGGGCCGCGCCGCAGCCGGTCGCGCAGGGTCCCGCCGCCGACGAACGGCATGACGAGGAACGGGCCGTGGTGCGGGTCGTGGCCGGCCTGCAGGAGCGGGACGAACCCCTCCGCCTCGCCGAGCGACGCGAGCACGGCCCGCTCGCGCTCGAACCGCAGGAGGCGCTCCGGCTCGCGCGCGTGGAGCACCTTGAGCGCCACCTCGCCGCCGCCCGGAGCGCGCGCCCGCAGGACGACGCCCGTGGCGCCCCGGCCGACCGTCGAGAGGACCTCGAACCCGCCCACCCGCACGGGGGCAGCATGGTCGGGGCATCGGGCCGGCGCCAGGCGCCACCCCAGCCTGGCCCCCCCTCCGCCGCGGCCGTATCCTCCCCCGAATGGCCATGCTCGTCTCGATCAACGGTCAGCTCGTCGACCCGGCCGCGGCGACGGTGAGCATCTTCGACCGCGGCTTCCTCTTCGGCGACGCGATCTACGAGGTGACGCGGACGGTCCACCGCAGGCCGTTCCACCTCGACCTGCACCTCGACCGCCTCGAGCGCTCGGGCGACGCGATCGAGCTCGACGTGCGCCCGCTCCGCGCGCCGCTCGTGGCCGAGATCGACCGGCTGATCGCCGCCCTGCCCGACGAGGAGGACCTGGTCGTGCGGATCATGGTCACGCGCGGCCAGAGCCCCGGCCTCGACCTGTTCGCGGCCGAGGGGCCGCCGCTGTGGATCCTGTGGGTCAAGACGCTCGACGGCTTCCGCCCCGAGCTCTACGAGCGCGGGCTGCGGATCCTGTCGGTCTCGCCCGACGAGATCGTGGCGCGCGTCTCGCCGGGGGTGAAGTCGAACAACCGCCAGGCCAACGTCATGGTCCACCGCCACGCCCGGCAGGAGGGCTACGACGACGGCCTGTTCGTCGACCCCTCGGGCGTCGTCACGGAGGGCCCCACCTGGAACCTGTTCGTGGTGAAGGGCGGGCAGGTGATCACGCCCCCGCTCGAGCGCGGCGTGCTCGAGGGGATCACCCGCGGGCTGGTCCTGCGCCTCTGCGCGCGCCTGGACGTGCCCGCCCACGTGCGCGAGGTCACGCTCGAGGAGGCCCGGACGGCCGACGAGCTGTTCGTCACCAGCACCACCCGCGGGGTCATGCCCGTGCGCCAGCTCGACCAGGTCGAGCTCCCGGGCGCCCCCGGGCCGGTGACGCGCCGCCTGCGGGAGGCGCTCGTCGAGTCGATGGAGAGCGGCGGCTGACGCGCGCGTGGCCGCGCGACCACGCGGCGGCGCGCGCGGTGACGGATTTCGTTACCAGAAGTAAAGCGTTGCGGCGCCGCGCCCCGACCGGCTAGCGTCGCGCCCTCCCGACCGGAGGCTCCCATGCGCCGCCCCGCCCTGCTCGTCACCGCCGGCCTCGCGCTCGTGGCCGGCGCCGTGTTCACGGCCACGGCCCAGGACCGGGCGCGGATCCTCGACCGCGGCAAGACGAGCTACTCGCCGGTGGCGATCGAGGAGGACTTCGCCTCGATCATGCGGCGCCTCTCGGCCGAGCAGCAGGACGTCATGCGCGCGCAGCAGGACCTGCTCGAGGCGCGCTACGACCTCGCCGACCGCCCGTCGCAGGGGCCGACGATGAGCCGGGGCAAGCCGCTCCAGGTGGGCGTGCGCGTGAAGCTGCCGCAGGGCCTCACCTGGCAGGCCCTCGCCGCCATGCCGCCCGACGAGGTCAAGCGCAGGGGCGTGTTCCCGGCCGGGTTCACGGCGCTGCCCCACGTCAAGCACGACGAGGGCGGCATGGTCTTCCCCGAGATGCACATCGCGCTCACGAAGCGGCAGAGCGGCCGCGACCTGACCCGCTTCGACGTGGCGTTCGACCTCCCCGAGCACTTCCTGCCCGAGTTCCCGCCGCCGATCTTCCTCGTCCAGCGCCCCGACCTCGGCGACGTCTCGAAGGGGCAGCTCGTCACCGAGGAGAACTTCTTCGCGCTGTTCGACGGGGTCGTCAACCCCAAGCAGCTCGACGGGCTGCGCCTCCTGGTCACCCCGTTCGCGCAGCAGCAGTTCAACCTGACCTCCGACCGCCGCAGCGAGCACCCGAGCCGCGGCGTCTCCTGCTTCGAGTGCCACACCAACGGCCACACCAACGCCGCCTTCCACCTCGCCGGCGAGGCGCGCCCGCAGGCCTTCCGCCCGCGCATCGACACGCCGACGCTGCGCGGCGTGAACCTCCAGCGGCTCTTCGGCTCGAAGCGCGCCCTGCGCACGGTCGAGGACTTCACCGAGTTCGAGCAGCGGGCCGCCTACTTCGACGGCGACCCCGTGACCGCCCAGAAGAAGGGCGTGAACATCCTCGAGCGCGGCAGCGCCGTGCACGCCATGGCCGAGTTCCAGGAGATGCTCGCCTTCCCGCCCGCGCCCAAGCTCGACGTCTTCGGCAAGCTCGACCCCGCGAAGGCGACGCCGCAGGAGCTGCGCGGCCAGGCGCTGTTCTTCGGCAAGGGCCAGTGCGGGACCTGCCACCCGGCGCCCGTCTACACCGACGGGCTCATGCACGACCTGCAGCTCGAGCGCTTCTACGAGCCGCACGTGGTCCGCGGCCGCTTCGTCGGCCCCGAGGGGCTGATCAAGACCTTCCCCCTGCGCGGGATCAAGGACTCGCCGCCCTACCTGCACGACGGGCGGCTGCTCACCCTCGAGGACACGGTCGAGTTCTTCAACCTCGTCCTGCAGACGAAGCTCACCGAGGAGGAGAAGGCCGACCTCGTCGCCTTCATGCGCGCGCTGTAGCGTCGCGCTCCCGGTACTCCCGCCCGCGCTCCTGGTACTCGCGCCAGCCGTGGTCGATCTGCGCCCGCTCCTTCTCGCCGCAGGGGCGCACGACCCGCGCCGGGCTGCCGAGGACCAGCGAGCCGGGCGGGATCACCTTGTTCTGGGTGACGAGCGCCCCGGCCCCGACGAGGCTGCCGCGGCCGATCACGGCGCCGTCGAGCAGGATCGCGCCCATGCCGATCAGGCAGTCGTCCTCGACCGTGCACCCGTGCAGGATCACCTTGTGCCCGACCGTGCAGCGGGCGCCCACGTGGACCTCGCTCTGGCCGCGCGTCGTGTGCACGACGCTGCCGTCCTGGATCGACGTGAGCGGCCCGATCCGGATCGGGCCGTCGTCGCCGCGCAGCACGGCCCCGGGCCAGATCGTGGCCTCGGCCTCGACGACCACGTCGCCGATCAGGGTGGCGTCCTCGTGGACGTAGGCGTCCGGGTGGACCTGCGGGCGGGCGTCCTTGTAGGGCTCGAGCGTGGCCATGGGCCGCATCGTCCGCGCCGGCGCCCGGCGGTCAACCGTCGATGCGCGCCCATGTGCGCGCACGTGCGCGGCGGGGCCGCCGCGGCCGTAAGCCGCGCGCCCGCCGTCGTCGGCGCCGGGCACACGCCTCGCAATGACGCTCCTCGAACCCACCACACGAACCCAACACGAGGAGGACGACATGACGACCGCCCGCCTGCTCCGCTCGGACGAGCCCACGACCCGCCTGCCCCGGCCCCGCTACAGCTACGGCGCCCTGCTGGAGACCTCCCAGCGGGTGTGCTGGCGCCTCGAGGACGTGATCGGCGGGCGCTCGCTCGACTTCAGCCGGCCCTTCCTGCCCGAGGCCCTGGCCCGCACCGAGGCGCTCGAGGGCCTCTCGCCCGACGAGCGGCGCGTCCTCAACCAGGTCCGCGGCCACGGCTACCTGTGCACCTTCGGGATCGTCGAGGAGTTCATCGTGCCGTTCGTCCTCGACCACGTGCGCCCGCGCCTCGACGAGGGCGACGAGCGCGTGCGCGCGCTCCTGCAGTTCGCCGGCGAGGAGGCCAAGCACATCCACCTGTTCCGCATCTTCGCGGACATGTTCCGCGCCGGCTTCGCCACCCCGTGCGACGTGATCGGCCCCGCCGACGAGATCGGCCGCACGGTCCTCTCGCACCACCCGCTCTCGGTGGCGCTGGCGATCCTGCAGATCGAGTGGATGACCCAGGGGCACTACGTGGACGCCGTGCACGACGACCGCGGGGTCGACCCCCTGTTCAGGAGCCTGCTCAAGCACCACTGGCTGGAGGAGGCCCAGCACGCCAAGCTCGACACGCTCATGGTCGAGGCGCTGGCGGCGGGCTGCCACGAGGACGAGCGCGAGCGCGCCCTCGACGGCTACCTCGACATCGGCGCCTTCCTCGACGGCGGGATCGGGCAGCAGGCCGAGCTCGACGCCGTGGCCCTCGAGCGGGCGATCGGCCGCCGCCTGCCGGACGAGCAGCGCCGGGCCATGATCGCCCAGCAGCGGCAGGCCATGCGCTGGACCTTCCTCGGCTCCGGCATGACCCACCCCGAGTTCCTGAACACCGTCGAGCGCTGCCTCGGGCTCGCCGCCCGCGCGCGGGTCGAGGCGGTCGCGCCGATGTTCACCTGACCCGCCTGACGCTCACGGCGGCCGTCGCTCGTTCTGATGTCCACGTCCGGGGGCGCGGCCCGATGCTCCGATCCGCAGTGAGGCACCTGTCGCCCTCGCTTCGGCCGCTACGCGGCCTCCGCTCGGGGATGCGCGCCACCGCTCGATCTGCTCGCTTCGCGCTCAGATCAAGCGGTGAGCGCGGTCAATCGCCCCTGCCCCGCCCCCGCACCTCGAGCCCCCAGCGCTTCACCAGCCGCGCGAGCACGAAACGGCTCGACAGCCCCAGCTCGCGCCACGCCGGCTCCTGCCGGCCGCCGTGGCGGTCGAGGCACGCCTGGACCTGCTCGCGCGTCAGCGACTCGGGGTCCACGCCCCCGGCGGCGGGCGGGGCCGGGGCGAGGAGCTCGTCCCACGCGTCGAGCGGGCCGTCGCGCCCGCGCTGGAGCGCCTCCCACAGGAGCGCCTCCAGCTCGCGCACGTGCGTCGTCCAGGCGCGCCGCGCGAGCGCCCCGACGAGCGCCGGCGTCCAGCGCGGCGGGCGCGAGGGGTCGCCGTCGGGGAACAGGCGCGGGGCCAGCGCCGCGTCGCTCGCGGCGATCCCGGCCAGCAGGTGGCGCCCGAGGAGCGGCACGTCCTCCGGCCGCGCGTCGAGCCCCGGCACCTCGACGCGCAGCTTCAGCCGCGCCAGCACGTCGTGCTTGAGCGCCGCCTCGGGCCGGTTCGTGGCCGCGACCAGGCGAAGGTCGGCCGTGCGCGCCCGCGCCTCGCCGAGGCGGTGGTACTCGCCGCCGTCCAGGACGCGCAGGAGGTGCGCCTGCAGCTCCGGCGGCAGCTCGGCGAACTCGTCCAGGAAGAGCGTCGAGCCGGACGCCTCGCCGATCAGCCCCGGCCGGTCGATCATCCCCGGGTTCGGGTAGTCCTTGACGTTGCCGAACAGCTCCGCGTCGACGAGCGTCGGCGGGATCGTCGCCGCGTTGCGGGCGACGAGGGCCCGCCGGCCGCGCGGCGAGCCGCGGTGGAGCGCCCGCGCGACGAGCTCCTTGCCCGTGCCGCTCGGGCCGCGCACGAGCACGTGCTCGGCGCGCCGGGCGACGAAGGCGACGCGCTCGCGGAGGGCCCAGGCGGCCGGCGACTCGCCGACGAGCCCGTGCGCGTCGGGCGCCCCCCACGCGTGCGCGCCGCCCTCGCCCGCCCACACCGCGGGCCGCTCGACGCACAGGAGGAGCAGCCGGTCCGACACCTCGACGAGGTCGCCCGGGCGCAGGTCGGCCGCCTCGACCTCGCGCCCGTTGACCCGCAGCGCCCCCTTGCCCGCCCGCGCGACGCGCGCGCCGTCGACCACGAGCTGCTCGCGCGAGAGGCTCGGCGCCGCCAGCGGCGGCCGCGGCTCGCTCCCGCCCGGCCGCTGCCGGACGAACGCCAGCCGACCGGGGCCCTCGCCCCGGCCGAGCACGGCCCGCTCGCCCGGGCGCGGCAGGGGCGCGCACTCGCCGGCGCGGTCGTCCTCCTCGCGCGACCACAGGATCACGAGCGCCGGCCGGGTCGCCGGCGCGCGCGCGCGCTCGCGCTCGAGCAGGGCGTCGATGTCGATCGTCTCGTCGTTCACGCGCCCCCCCGGCGGGCGAGGAGCGCCTCGACCTTGCCCAGGAGCCGCGCCAGGTCGACGGGCTTCGTGTCGAAGTCGTCGCAGCCCGCGGCGAGCGCCTTCTCCTCCTCGCCCTTCATCGCGTGCGCCGTGAGCGCGATCACCGGCACCGCCCGCGTCGCCGCGTCGGCCTTCAGCGCCCGCGTGGCGCTCCAGCCGTCGAGGAGCGGCAGGCTCAGGTCCATGAGCACCAGGTCGGGGGCCGCGCTCCGCGCCGCCGCGACCGCCTCCTCGCCGTTCGTCGCCAGCACCACCTCGTAGCCCCGCCGCTCGAGGCGCCGCTGGAGCATGTCGCGGCTCATGGCGTCGTCCTCGACCAGGAGCAGCCTAGGCATCGCTCTCCTCCGCGGCCGCCTTCGGCGGCAGCGGCCGCTGGAGGCGCGGGAGCCGGGCGCGGAAGGTCGAGCCCACGCCGGGCTGGCTCTCGACCCCGAGGTCGCCGCCCATGAGGCGGCAGAACTGCACGGCGATCGTCAGGCCGAGCCCCGTGCCGCCGTACTTGCGGGTGGTGCTCGAGTCCGCCTGCACGAAGGGCTCGAACACCGCCTTCTGCTGCTCGGGGGAGAGGCCGATCCCCGTGTCCTGCACGGCGAAGGTCACCCAGCCCCCGGCCGCCCCCTCCTCGGCCGTCGCCGACAGCACGACGCGCCCCCGCTCGGTGAACTTGGCCGCGTTGCTCAGCAGGTTGAGGAGCGTCTGGCGCACCTTGCCGCGGTCGCCGTGCATGGCGCCCGCCGCGGCGCCGCGCACCTCGAGCGCGTTGCCGCCGCGCGCCACGAGCGGCTGGACGGTCGTGGCCAGCTCCTCGAGCAGCCGGCCGACGTCGAAGTCCTCGAGCGACAGCTCCATCTTCCCGGCCTCGACCTTCGATAGGTCGAGGACGCCGTTGATCAGCTCGAGCAGGTGCCGGGCCGCCGCGTTGACCTTCTGCAGGTCGGGGACCGGCCACTCCTGCGCCCGGTCCTCGGCCTCCTCCTGCAGGAGCTCGCTGTAGCCGATGATCGCGTTGAGCGGCGTGCGCAGCTCGTGGCTCATGTTCGCCAGGAACATGCTCTTCGTCCGGCTGGCCTGGAGCGCCCGGTCGCGCGCCAGCGCCAGCTCGGCCGTGCGCTGGCGCACCCGCTCCTCGAGGTGCTCGTTGAGGCGGCGCAGGTCGATGTTCGCCTGGTAGAGCTCCCGGCTCTTCTTCTCCAGGAGCGTCTCGGCCTCCTTGCGCGCGCGCCGCTCGCGCTCGAAGCGCCGCTGGGTGACGCCGTCGTCGCCCGTGGTCATGGCGCGGCGGGGGC
The DNA here is from genome assembly GCA_023954375.1 of Planctomycetota bacterium. Taxonomy (GTDB): domain Bacteria; phylum Planctomycetota; class J058; order J058; family J058; genus JAMLIC01. Next base: position 120,277 of record JAMLIC010000026.1, on the reverse strand, counting down.
GGTCGAGCGGCGCGTCAGCGTGAAGCGGACCTTCGTCCCCGCCCCGCCCGACAGGTCCTCGGTCGACACCTCGACGGCCTCGCCGAAGTGCTCGAAGCAGCCGAGCATCAGGCCCGCGCCGAAGTCCGAGAGCGCCCGGGGCGAGTCGTAGACCATCGTCATGGCGTCGGGCCCCTCGCGGCGGATCTCGAAGGCCGGCAGCTCCGCGTCGGGGTAGAGCTTGCGCACCTCGACGTGGATGATCCCCTCGACCTGCTCGAGGAAGGCGAAGGCGTCGGCGGCCTCGACGAAGATCTCCGGGAACTTCTGCTGGAACTGCGTGAACAGCTGCCGGCCGAACTCGCGCAGGAGCGCGGGCACGTCCCGGCCCACCTCCTCGGCCACCCCCTGGACGAGGGCCATCATCTCGTCGAACGGGTAGGTCCCCACCGACGTGTAGGCCCCGCCGGAGGCCGGGGCCACGCGCAGGAGGACGCGGTCCATGACCTCGGGCGAGAACGAGCGCTCGACCATCTCGACGAACTCGGTGAACACGACCCCCTTCACGCGTCCCTCCCTGCAGGGGGTAGGTTCCCAGAGCCGCCGCCCGGCTTCAACCAGACGGGCCCGACGACGGCCCCCCCTCCGCCGGGTAGCGGGGCCCCGGCGCGGGCGCCGGCCGAGTAGAGTCGTCGCAGAGCCCCATGCCCCAGCGCGCCGCCCTGCTCGTCGTCGAGGACGACCCCGACAGCCGCGACATGCTCACGCGCCGCCTCCAGCGGCAGGGGCACGCCGTCACGGCGGTCGAGGACGGCGCGCTGGCGCTCGACGCGCTGGCGCGCGCCGCCTTCGACCTGGTGATCCTCGACCTGCTCATGCCCGGGCTCTCCGGGCTCGACGTCCTGCGCGCGATCCGGCTCGAGCACCCGCCGCGCGCCCTGCCCGTGATCATGGTCACGGCGCGCACCGACAGCGAGGACGTGGTCGCCGCCATGAGCCTCGGGGCCACCGACTACGTGGCCAAGCCGGTCGACTTCCCCGTGCTCCTGGCGCGGATCGAGGCGCAGCTGCGCCTGCGCGCGCCGCAGGGCGACCGCCCGGCGCCGCCGCTGCCGGTCGAGGCGCTGGGGCGCGGGGCCGTGCTCGAGGGGCGCTACGCGGTCGAGGAGGTCCTCGGCCAGGGCGGCTTCTCGGTCGTCTACCGGGCGCGCCAGATCACCACCGGCCAGGAGGTCGCCGTCAAGCTCCTGCGCCCCGACCGCGCCCGCGACGAGGCCGCGGCGGACGAGCTGGGCCTGTTCCGCCGCGAGATGGAGGTGATCGGCCGCCTGCGCCATCCGCACATCGTGCGGCTGATCGACTGGGGCGTCCTCCGGGGCGGGCACCCGTTCACCGTGCTCGAGCTGATCGAGGGCGAGACCCTGGCCGACCTCATCGCGCGGCAGGGGCCGCTCGCGCCCGAGGAGGCGCGGCGCCTCCTGCTCCAGGTCCTCGAGGCGCTCTCCTGCGCGCACCGCGCGGGCGTCGTGCACCTCGACCTCAAGCCGCAGAACATCATGGTCGTGAGCACCGGCTTCCGCCGGAGCGCCCTCGTCCTCGACTTCGGCCTGGCGGCGATCGTCGACGCGCCCGAGGCGCCCGGCGCCGGGCTGCGCGGGACGCCCTCCTACATCGCGCCCGAGCGCCTGCGCCGCGAGCCGGCGACCGGCCAGGCCGACCTCTACGCCTGGGGGCTGATCCTCCTCGAGGCGCTCACGGGGGTCGTCGCCATGCGCAAGCACACCAGGGCGGCGACCGTGCTCCAGCACCTGCGCGACGAGCCGGTCCCGGTCCCCGCGGCGATCGACCCCGACCTGCGGCGGATCATCGCCCGCGCGGCGGCCAAGCGCCCCGCGGAGCGCTACGCCTCCGCCGACGAGGCGATCGCCGACCTCGAGGCGGCGCGGCTCGACCCGGCCGCGCCGCCGCTGCCCGCCCCCGCGGCGTCGACCGGCGGCGACACCGCGACGCGGGACCTGTAGGCGGAGGGGGCTTACAGGAGGAGCAGGAGGCCCAGCACCGCCGCCACGGTCGGGCCGCCGAAGGCGAGGTAGCGGGCGGCGAGGTCGCCCAGCTCGCGCTTCGACGTGCGGCAGCGGCCGGCCGTCTTCGGGCGCGCGCCGCTCTTGGCGCGGGTCGACCCGCTGCTGCGGCGCCCGCTCCTGGCGGTCGTCGGCTCGGGCGCGGTCACCGGCACCAGGGCCGGGGCGTCGGACTTCAGGGCCAGCGGGGCGTCGGACGGGCGCCGCGCGGCGACCGCGACGGTCGGGACCTCGTCCTGCTCGGCCGGGAGGAGGACCTTGTCGTTCCAGCCGCGGGCGACCCCGTCGTCGCTCTGGCAGCCGAGCTCGACCTGGTCGCTGACCATCGTGTTCTCGAGCGCGCTCCGCTCGAGCTCGATCAGCAGGTCCTGCAGGTCGTCGGCGAGCTCCATGGCCGTGGCGTAGCGCGCGTCCTTGTCGCGGGCCAGCGCCTTGAGGCAGATCCGGTCCAGCTCGGCCGGCACCTCGGGGCGCAGGGCGCTCGGCGGGCGGACGTCCTTCTCGCGCAGGGCCTTGAAGATCGTCTTCGTGCGGCCGACGCCGTGGGGCGGCAGGCCGGTGAGGCACTCGTAGAGCACCGCGCCCAGCGAGTAGACGTCGGCGCGGCCGTCGACGCGGCTGGCCTCGCCCGTGGCCTGCTCGGGGCAGATGTAGGCCGGGGTCCCCAGCCAGATCCCGCTCTGCGTGATCCGCGGGTCGATCCCGGTCGCGTCGCGCGCCAGGCCGAAGTCGATGATCACCGGGGTGCCGTCGCGGCGGACCAGGATGTTCGCCGGCTTGAGGTCGCGGTGGACGACGCCCTTCTCGTGGATGTGGTGGGCGGCGCGGGCGCAGTGCTCGATCAGGCGCACCGACTCGAGCACCGGCAGGACGCCCTCGTCGTAGATCCGCTCCGAGAGGGGGATCCCGTCGACGAGGTCGACCGTGAAGTAGGGGAGGCCGTCGCAGTGGCCCTCGCTGCGGACCCGGGCCACGCCGTCGTGGTCCATCCGGCCCGTGAGGCGCGCCTCGCGCAGGAACCGGCGCAGGCGGTGGGTGTAGCTGCCGCCGCGGCCGCCGGGGAGCGGGGCCTTGAGGGCCAGCTCGTCGGTCGTCTCGCGGTCGCGGACGCGGAACACGGCGCCCATGCCGCCCTCGGCCAGGGCGCCGACGACCTGGTAGCCGTCGATCTTGCCGCCGACGCGGACCTGCGCGAACTCGTTCGCGCGCGCCTCGCCGACGCCGTCGCTCCCCTGCTGGGGCTGCCGGATCTCGAGCGTTTCGAACCCGCCGTCCATGTCGGATCAATTAGCAGGCGGCGTGCCCATGGTGCGCATCTCGGGCGTCCATCCGGGACCTTGTCACTACGTCGTTTACAGGGGGCGTTCGGAGGCCCTCCGGCAGGTCGTGCGTCCAGCTGGACACACCGCCGCGAACCGGGACCGAGACGGACGCCGTAACTCCTTCACAGATCGCCCACCCCCCGGAGGTACGTTCCACTGACAGTCCTAACTCCTTGCGGCGGCGAAGTGAGACGAAGCTCAGGTGGGCTCGCGACCGGGTTTCCGGAGGCCGATCGGAACCTGGTTCTCGCTTCAGGGGCCGGCCCCGGATGTCGATTCCAGGGGTGGAGGCACGGCCATGGAGAAGAAGACGGTGACGATCACGGCGCTCTCGACGCAGCGGATCAGCCGCAAGAAGGTCGAGCCCGTGGCCGACCGGCGCCCGCCCGCGGACTGGTACACGACGCACGGCCAGGGCGACTGAACGAGAGTCGCCGCGGTCGGCTATCTTGGGTCGCCCATGGGGCGCCCCCGCCGCAAGAAGGTCCTGTTCGCCCTCGTGGCGCTGGCGCTGGCGCTCGCCCTGTCCCTCCTCGTCCTCGAGGCGGGCCTGCGGCTGCTCTGGACGAGCTACTACGTCAAGGAGCCCGGGATGCGCGCCCGGCCGAGCGTCACGCTCGGCTGGGAGAACCGCCCGTCGGTCGAGTTCACCTACGGCGAGCCCGAGTTCGTCATGGCGGTGCGCCACGACGAGCGCGGGTTCCGCGGCCCGGGCGTGCCGGCGACGAAGCCGGCCGGCGGCGCGCGCGTGCTGGCGATCGGTGACTCGTTCACCTACGGGATCGGCGTCCAGGAGGAGGAGACCTACGCGGCGCGCCTCGAGGCGCTCGAGCCGCGCCTGCAGGTGATCAACGCCGGCGTGCAGGGCTACGGCACGACCCAGGCCCTGCAGCTCTACCGCGAGCGCGGCGCGCTCGACGCCGACGTGGTCCTCCTGGGCTACTTCTGGAACGACCTGGCGAACAACGTGAAGGGCCCGCGGCTCGGGTTCGAGCTGGGGCCGGACGGCGCCTTCACCTACACGCGGCCGACGCACGAGGTGAGGGACCCGGGCCCCGACTTCAAGAAGTCGCCCCTGCGCGGCAGCTACGCCTACCGCTTCCTCAGCGACCGGCTGAAGATGCTCAAGTACCGGCTCAAGGCCGCCGTCGGCGCGGCCACCGAGGACCCCGACCTCCTGCGCCCCGACGAGCTCGACGACGCCTGGGCCTGGCAGGAGGCCGCCCTGCGCGAGCTGAAGGCGCTCGTGACCGAGCGCGGGGCGCGCCTCGTCGTCGCGATCATCCCCGACCAGGTGCAGGTCCACCCCGACGTGAGCGTCGTCGGGCTGAGCGAGCACTACGTCGACGTGCAGCCGCGCCTGCTGGCGCTGGGCGAGCGGCTGGGGATCCCGATGGTCGACCTGACGCCGGGCCTGCGCGACCTCGCCGCGCGCGAGGGCGTCACGCTCTATCACCGCTACGACCGGCACCTCAACGCGGCCGGGCAGGACGCGGCCGCGCGGCTCATGCTCGACGCGGTCCGGCAGGCGGCGGGCCTCGCCCCCGAGTGACGGCGGCCGGGTGACGACGGTCGGCCTCGACGCGCACCACCTCGCCCGCCCCGAGGGCAACCGCACCTACGCGCTCAACCTGCTCGAGGGCTTCGCCCGCACCGGCGCGCTCGCGTCGGGCCCGCGCCTCGTCGCCTACGCGCCCGCCGGCGCCTGGCCGGCGGGCGCCGGCGTCGAGGTCCGGGCGCCCGGCGACGCGCTCCTCTCGCGCGCCTGGGCGCGGCTCCCCCTGGCCACGTGGCTGCAGGCCCGCGACCGCCTCGACCTCTGGCACGCCGCCTGGTTCGCGCCGCCGGGCCCCGCGCGGCTGGTGCTCACGATCCACGACGTCCTGTTCGCCACCCGCCCGGACCTCTTCGACCGCGCCCGCGGCGCGCTCCTGCGGGCGCTCGTCCCCCGCGCGCTCGCCCGCGCGGCGCGCGTGATCGCGTCGTCGGCGACGACCCGCGACGCGCTGCTCGCCACCTACGGCCTCGACCCGGCCCGCGTGCGCCTCGTGCGCTTCGGGGTCGACCTCTCGCGCTTCCGGCCCGACCCCGACCCCGAGGACGCCCGCCGCCGCGCGGAGGCCGGCCTGCCGGGCGGGCGGCCCTACGTCCTCGCCGTCGGCCGCCCCGACCGCCGCAAGGACCTCCCCGGCCTCATGCTCGCCCTGGCCCGCGCCCGCCCCGGCGCCGGCGACCCGCTCCTCGTCCTCGCGGGCCCCCTCCGCGCCGCCGCGGCCGACCTCGCCGGCCACGCCGAGGTCGCCGGGCTGCCGCCGGGGCGCGTGGTCGTCGTGAGCGACCCCGACGAGGCCACGCTCGCCGCGCTCTACCGCGGCTGCGCCGCCTTCGCCTTCCCCAGCCTCGCCGAGGGCGTCGGCGCCCCCGTGCTCGAGGCGCTCGCCTGCGGCGCCCCCGTCGTCTGCTCGCGCGACCCCGCGCTGGTCGAGGTCGCGGGCGGCGCCGCCGTGCACGTCCCCCCCGGCGACCGCACCGCGCTGGCCGACGCGCTCGACGCCGTCCTGGCCGGCCGCGAGCGCCCGCCCGTCGCCGGTCCGGAGGCCGCGCGCACCTGGTCGCTCGAGGCCATGGCGCGGGGGACGGCGGACGTCTACCGCGAGGCGCTCGCCGACGGTTGATCCTCCGCGCGAGGACACGCGTGCAGGCGCTCGATCAGGGCGCCGAGCGTGAGCGACTCGAGGTCGGCCGCGGGTCGACGCCCCAGCAGCGCCGCGAGCTCATCGACGAGCTCGGCCGCGTACTCGTCTTCGAGTCGAAACGTCCCGGTCATCGTGTCGGCTGCACGGAGCGGAAAGCCGCGCCACGCGAGCCGCGGCTGCAGGAACTCGACGCACGCGCGCGTGACGTCCTCCGGCACACCGCGCGCCGCGAGGTCGGCCGCGAGGCGGTCGTCGTGGGGCGCGCGCGAGCGCGCGAGGGACCACAGCTCGGCGTAACAGTAGACGGTGAGGAGCACCACCAGGGCGACGCACCCGACGAGGACGTAGGCCCGAGTCTCCACGCCGGGATTCTAACGCGCCGTCCGCTCCCGCTCCCGCTCCCGCTCCCGCGCCCGCACCCGCACCCGCACCCGCACCCGCACCCGCACCCGCACCCGCACCCGCACCCGCACCCGCACCCGCTCCCGCTCCCGCTCCCGCCCCCGCGACCCCACTGGCGTCGGGCCCGCTCCGTGCGACCCTGTCCGCGTGACCGACGAGGAGTGCGTCGTCGTCTTCGCCAGGTCGGGCGTGGAGGTCCGCGCCCGACCGGGCGAGATCCTGCTCGAGGTGGCCGAGCGCGCAGGCGTCGACATCCCCTCGCTCTGCCGCGGCGGCACCTGCGCCACCTGCAAGGCGCGCCTGCTCGAGGGGACCCCGCAGATCGACACCCTCTACGCGCTGACGAAGCGGCACCGGGCGCAGGGGTTCATCCTCACCTGCTCGGCGCGCGCGACGCCCGGCCGGATCGTCCTCGAGGCGTAGCCTGGACGCGCTCGACGACGTCGCCGCGTGGATGGCCCGCTCGCCCAGCTTCGAGCGCGCGGGCGCCGTCCCCGGCGGCCTCCGCCTCGACCGCATGCGCGCGCTCGTGGACGCCCTCGGCCGCCCCGACCGCGCCTACCGCGTCGTGCACGTCGCCGGCACCAAGGGCAAGGGCACGACCTGCGCCGCGGTCGCGTCCGTCCTCGACCGCGCCGGCCGCCGCGTGGGCCTCTACACGTCGCCGCACCTCGTCGACCTGCGCGAGCGCGTCCGCGTCGGCCCGCGCCCGGCGCCCGACGCCCTGTGGGTCGAGGCCGGGCGCGCCGTACGGACCGCCGTCGCCTCCCTGGGGCTCGAGGTCGGCCGCGACGACGGGCCGACCTGGTTCGAGCTGTGCACGGCGCTGGCCCTCGAGGTCTTCCGGCGCGCGGCCGTGGAGGTCGCCGTCCTCGAGGTCGGGCTCGGCGGGCGCCTCGACGCGACCAACGTCGTCACCCCCGACGTCGCCGTGATCACCCGCCTCGCTCGCGACCACGCGGCGGTCCTCGGCCCCGACGTGCCCGCGATCGCCGCCGAGAAGGCGGGGATCCTCAAGCCCGGCGTCCTGGCCGCCGCCGCGCCGGGCGACCCGGCCGCCGAGGCCGTGGTCGTCGCCCGCGCCGCGGCCGTCGGCGCGCCGCTCTGGCTCCTCGGCCGGGACCTCGGCGCCGAGGTCCTGCACGACGGCCCCGGCGGCGTCCGCGCGCGCCTCACCACCCCCCGCGCCGTCCGCGAGGTCACCGCGCCCGTCGCGGCGGCCACCGTCGCCAACCTCGCCCTGGCGCTCGCGGCGCTCGACCGCCTCCTCGACCCGTCCGCGCTCGACGCCGCCCTCGCCCCGGGCCTCGCGCGCCTGCGCTGGCGCGGGCGCTGGGACGTCCTGCCGGGCGGGCTCGTCGTCGACGGCGCCCACGACGAGGCGTCGTTCCGGGCCCTCGCCGCGACCGCCGCCGCGCGCCTCGGGCCGGGGCCGCTCGTGCTCCTCCTCGCCGCCTCCCGCGACAAGGACCTCGACGCGATCGCCGACGTCCTCGCCCGCTGGCCCACGCGACCGCTCGAGGTGGTGTGCTGCGCCGCCCGCTCGCCGCGGGCCACGCCGCCGGCCGACCTCGCGGCGCTCCTGACCGGCCGCGGCGTGCGCGCCGAGGCGGTCGAGGACGGCGCCGGAGCGGCGCTCGCGCGCGCGACCGTCCTCGCCGCCGGCCGGCCCGTGCTCGCCTGCGGCTCGCTCTTCCTCGCCGGCGAGGTGCTGGCCCTGCGCGGCGAGGACGCGGCCGCGGCCTGGCGTGACTGAACCACGGGGCGCCGCCGGCGTCCTCCTCTCCGTCCTGTCTGCCCGAGGAGCCCACCGAATGACCCGCGCCCACCTCGTCGTCAGCGCGCTCGCCGCGCTCGTCCTCTCCACGCCCGCCCGCGCCCAGGTGGCGACGCCGACGGACGGGCCGCGGCTCGAGGTCGCGGCCGGCGACCTGTCCGTCACCGACCTCCTCGAGCGCTGGGCCGCGCTCGAGGGCAAGGTCCTCGTCGTCGATCCGCAGGTCCAGCCGATCCGCGTCCGCCTCACCGTCGACGCCGCCCTCGACGCGCGCATGCTCCGGCACGTCCTCGACATGCACGACGTGGTGCTCGTCGAGCGCGACGGCGTGCTCGAGGCGCATCACCGCCGCAACGTGAACCAGAAGGCGGGGCCGCCCTGGGACTACGTCGAGGGGCTCGCGCCCAGGAGCGACCGCCTGGTCACGTGCGTCGTCCCGATCCGCCACGGCGGCGGCAGCTCGATCTTCGCCGTCGTCCGCGGCCTGCTCACGCGCGACACCAACCGCATCTCGAACATCCTCTACGTCCAGGGGCCCGAGGTGCTCATCATCGTCGACCTGGGCCACAACGTGCGCTACTACCAGGAGGTGATCGCGGCCCTCGACCGACCCGGGCCGCTCACCGAACGCCGCGTGCGCCTGAGCGTCTACGAGGTCGACCGCGGCTGGTGGACGAAGCTCCAGGCGAGCGAGCGCGCGCCCGCGCGCCTCGCGGCCGCGCTGGCCGGGGCCCCCGCGGACGCCGCGACGCTCCTGGCGCGCAGCAGCCTGTTCGGCGCCGAGCCGGCGTCGCTCGAACGCACGACGACGCTCGAGGGCGAGCGGCTGCAGCTCACACTCGACGTCGAGCCGGTCACGCGCACGACGGGCGGCGACGCGAAGCAGACCTACGTCCACCCGGGCGACGGGCTGCACGTCCGCCTGGCCCTCGAGCTCGGCCCGCCCGGCGCCGGGCTCAGGCTCCTCACGCGGGCCCGGTTCGCCGCGGCCGAGGGGTCGCCGGCGATCCAGAGCTACACCGGGCGCGCCGCCCCGCGGGCGACGGACGTGGTGGTCGTGATCGAGCAGGATTGACCGCGCTCAACGCTCGATCTGCGAGCGAAGCGAGCAGATCGAGCGGTGGCGCGCATCCCCGAGCGGAGGCCGCGAAGCGGCCGGAGCGAGGGCGACAGGTGCGTCACTGCGGATCGGAGCGTCGGGCCGTGCGCCCGGACGTGGCCATCAGGACAAGCGACGGCCGCTGTGACCCGTCACTCCTCCGGCAGCTTCAGCCGCGGCGGCTCCGCCGGCCGGTAGAGCACGGCGACGTGCCCGAGCTTCTGCACGAGCGCCGCGCCGACCTCGTCCGCGACGACCTCGACGTCGACCTCGACGAACTTGCCCAGGCGCAGCTTGACCAGCTCGTGCCGGACCAGCGCCTGCTCGAGCTCCTTGCGCAGCCCCGCGGTGTCCCCGTGCTTGCCCAGCTTGAGCTGCGGCTCGAGGCCGTGGGCGCGGCTGCGGAGGAAGGAGACCTGCTTCGTGGTCAGGCGGGGCGGCTCGGGCATGACGGGATCCTAGCAGCGCCCCCCGTCGCGGAGCGCGGCGCGGCGCGCCTTGGCGTCGGCGCGCGCGGCGAGCCGCTCGGCGACGCGGCGCCCGAGCCCCCGCGCGCCCCAGGCGGCCAGCTCGGGCGCGAGGACGCCGGCGCCGCCGGCGGCCAGGTAGGCGCGGAAGAAGCGCGCGCGGTCGGTGCGCGTCGCCCCCGGCGGCAGGTCGGCCAGCTGCGTGAGCGCGCGCAGCTTGGCCTCGCGGTCGAGCGGCGCCCGGCGCACCTCGTCGAGGTCGATCACCCACACGTCCCACGCGTCCGCGCCGCGCGGCCGCACGAGCAGGTTCTGCGCGGCGAGGTCGTGGTGCGCGAGGCCCGTCGCGTGCAGCCGCCCGAGGACGCGCCCCAGCTCCCGCGCGAGCGCCCGCCGCGCCCGCGGCGCCGGCGGCGTCGCCCCGGGCTCGAACAGCCGGTGGACCATGGTCACGTCGTCGAGGTGCTCCATGAGGAGCGTCGCCCGCGTCGGCCAGAGCGCCCCCTCGACGACGAGCGCCAGGTGGCGCGGCGCCGGCACCCCGCGCACCTCGCAGGCGCGCGCGGCCCGCCACGCGCGCAGCGGTGTGGGGTCGAGGAGGGCGCCCAGGCGCGAGCGGAGCCCCGGGAAGGGGTAGCGCTTGCGCACGAGCGCCCGGCCGTCCGGCCCAGCGACGAGCTCGAGGCGCGAGCGCCCCTTCGGGTGGGCGTGGAGGAGCGCCAGCGCCGGGGCGTCGACGAGCGCGTCGACCTGCTCCCGGGCCAGCTCGCGGCGCCGCCACACGCGCCGGCCGGGCCGGCCCTCGACGGCGAACAGGGTCGACTCGACGAGGCAGCGTCGGTCGCGGCTCACGAGGCGCGCCGCCTCGAACCTCGCCGCCTCGGCCCGCAGGGCCGCCTCGAGCGCGTCGGCAGGGCCGAGGGCCGGGTCGAGCGGCGCGTAGGCGCGGGCGAACGCGGCCACCTCCTCCCCGGCGGCCGCGGCGGCCGCCGGCTCGAACAGCCCGAGCGAGTGGACCAGCCGCGCCAGGCGCCGGCGCCGCAGCGCCGCCCCCGGGGCGCGCAGGCGCGCCGAGTGCAGGTCGAGGACGAACAGCCCCCCGTCCGGGCCGACGAGCACGTTGCCCGCGTGCAGGTCGGGCGGGTCGACGCCGGCCGCGAACACCGCGCGCGCCAGGCGCGCCAGGGCGGCGAGCAGGTCGTCGCGCCGGTCGCCGGCGGCGCGCAGGGCGTCGAGCCGCGCCGGCAGCCCCTCGGCCGCGAGGGCGCGCGTCGCGAGCACGCTGGCCACGAGCAGCCCCAGGCGCCGCTCCTCGGCCACGAGCACGGGCGCCGGGCAGGGGACGCCGCGGCCCGCGAGGTGGACCAGCGCCGCCCACTCGCGGCGCGCCGGCGACGCGCGCACGAGCGACAGGAGCCGCTCGCCCGGGCGCAGGGCGCGGAACCGCTTCACGAACAGGTCGCCGCCCGGCGCCGGCAGGCGCACGACCGTGCGCACGCGGTTGTGCTTGACCACCTGCGCGCCCGGGAGGCGCGCCAGGTCGGCCGCGCCGGGCGCGAGCACGTCGCGGGCGAACGCCTCGTAGGCCGGGTCGAGCCGGAGGCGCAGGCCGGCGGCGACCAGATCGCGCGTCACGGGCGCGATTCTACGCCCGCCCGGTCACGGCGTGATCGCCAGCATCAGCCGGTAGGGGATCCGATCGGCGGCGACGAACACGGCCGCCACGCGCACGAGCACGACCTGCCCCTCCTGCACCTTGAGCGTCAGCGACTCGTTGCCCGGCACGCCGTGCTCGTCGTCGTCGGACGCGGCCAGCGGCGCGCGCAGGCGGCCCGGCGCGAACGCGTCCAGGCGCAGGTCGCCGTCCGCCGCGCGCAGGACGACCCGGAGGGTCCCCGCGCGCTCGCAGCGCACGGCGAACCAGTCGCGCAGGTCGTGCTCGCGCGGGGCGACCGCGTCGTCGAGCTCGAGCGTCTGGGCGCCGACGCCGAACGCCCGGGCGCCGGAGGGGCGCCCGTCGGGGTCGGCGGGGCGGGCCAGGCCGGGCATGGGGGCGAAGCCCGCGCTGATCATGAAGCGCGCCTCGGCCGCGCCGCTCACCTCGACGACGGCGGCGTAGCGGCCAGGCCCGGGGAGGAGGAGGGTGAGCGCCTCGACCCCCTTGGCCCCCAGGAGGTCGCGGTCGGAGCGGCCGCCGGGGAAGGGCTGGCCGTCGTCGCTCAGCAGGTCGGGGAGCGGCTGGCCCTCCTCGTCGCAGAGGAACAGGACCAGGTCGCCCTCCCCCTCGGCCTGCACGACGACCGTGAGCAGCCCGGCGGCCGGCGCCACGAACCACAGGGTCGCCGGCCCGTCGGCCCTCGTCGCGGCGCGCCGCGGCTCCCCGATCGGCAGGGCCAGCGTGGGCTCCTGGGCCGCCGCGAGCGGCAGCCAGAGGCCCATGAGGAGCACGAGGAGCGGGGCGCGCACCCTGGCGCTCATCGCGTGCTGTGACGAGGAGAGAGCGGTCACCGGGGGCACCGAGGACACACCGAGGTCACCGAGAGCCCTGGCTTGTAGCCCCCGGTGCAACCTCGGTGTCCTCGGTGACCGTTCCCGTTCATCACAGCAACCGGTGCTCGCGGTCAGTTCGGGATCAGGCCCGTGACGAGCCGGTAAGGCACGACCTCCTCGCCGGAGAAGAAGGTCGACACGCGGATGTAGATCGTCTGGCCGGCCTCGACGTCGATCGTGAGCGACTCGTTGCCCTTCACGCCCTGGAGGTCCTGGTCGGAGACGGCGATCGGCTGGCGGAAGCGCCCCTCGTGGAAGGCCTCGAGCTTGAGGTCGCCCTCCGGGGCCTTGGTGAGGATCGTCAACGTGCCGGCCTCGGCCGCCTGGACCTTGAACCAGTCCCAGGCGTCGGCGCCGCCGAGCGTGTCCTCGACCGCCTTGCCGACGGTGATCGTCGTGGCGCGTGACGGGCGGCCGTCGGGGTCGGGCGAGGGGTCGGCGAGCGCCGGCGCCGGCGCGAAGCCGCCGGAGACGCTGAACTTCGCCCGCTCGCCCCCGGAGGACAGCTCCACGTGCACGAGGTAGGTCCCCGGCTCGGAGAGGATCACGGCCAGGAACTCCTGCCCCGGGTTGCCCCGGTGGTCGCGGTCGGAGCGGCCGTCCGGGAGCGGCTGACCGTCCTCGTCGGTGACCACGAGCACGAGGTCGTTCTCGGGCGACTCGCCGCTCAAGGCCACGGCCAGGATCCCCGCCGTCTCGGCCTTGACCGCGTAGATCGCCGGCGCCCCGTCGGCGCAGACGCCGTTCGCCTGCGCCCCCATGGGCAGGGCAGGCCGCGCGGGCGCACCCTGCCCCAGGGCCGGGCCGGCGAGGAGGCCCGTGAGGACGGCGACGAACGAGGCGCGACGCGACGAGACCATGGGTGACCCCCCTCGAGAGCCGAGGAGCGTAGGTGACGGGGCCCGCCGCGACAAGGTCCCCCGGGCGAACGGGGGAGCCCCGTGTATACTCCCGCGCATCAGGGAAAGAGGGGAACGCCGTGTTCGTGAAGAAGGCACTCTGCGTGTGGCTGGCCATGACGATCGTCCTGGCGCCGGGCTGCAACCACTCGTCGCGCATCATCACCGACCCCGAGGGCGCCGAGGTCGAGATCGACAACATCTACGTCGGCACCACGCCGCTGCACTGGCCGAGCCGCTCGGGCCTCCCCGACACGGCTTACATCAAGATCACCAAGGAGGGCTACGAGCCGATCAAGAACGGGATCCTGCGCAAGGCCTACCGCGCGGACCTGTCCCTCCTGCTGCTCCTCGCCGCGATCTTCCCTTACTTCTTCTCGGCCCGCTTCGAGGACGACTACCGGTTCGCCCTCAAGCCGCTGCCCGGGACGCAGCCGCCGCAGGCGCAGCGTTCGCCGGCCCCTGCGCCCCAGCCCCCGCCCCCGCCGCCGCAGGACGAGGACGGCCAGTAGCCGCGCCCCCGTCGAGGGACCGGGGAGCCCTGCGCCCCACCGGGGCGCAGGCCCCGGCGTCGCGTCCCCCCGGCGCCTCGTGACGGCGCTCCCGAGCGGCGCCCCCGTTGCGTCGCGCGGGCGCCATGCTGCGCCCGCTCCTCGTCGCCTCCCTCGCGCTCCTGGCCGCGGCCCCCCTCGTCGGCGCAGGGGACGTCGACGCGCGCCTGCGGCGCATGCTCGACACCGCCGAGGCCGCGCCGGGCTGCTGCCTGCGCGCCGACGCGGGCGGCCGGCCGTGGGTCGCGGTGACGATCGAGGGCGACGCGTCCACCGTCGCGCCGGCGGTCGCCGCCGCCGGCGGGCGGGTCCGGGGCGCGATCGCCGACCGCTTCGTGACGGCCGACGTGCCCCTGGCCGCCGTCCCGGCGCTCGCGCGCCGCGCCGACGTGCGCCACGTGAAGGCGGGCGTCCGCCTGCGCCTCCTCGCCGACCTCGCGAACCTCCCGGGCGGGACGGGCACGCGCGGCCCGGACCAGGTGGCGCTGCCCCCGCCCCACGCCTCGGACCACCCCGCCGTGGCGCGCGCCGGCGCGGGCGCGGGCGTGGCCGTGGCGCTCGTCGACACCGGCGTCGACGTCTTCCACCCCGACCTGCGCCACCCCGACGGCTCGACGCGCGTCCTCGCCTACTGGGACCAGACCGACCGCGCCGCGGGCCGCGGCCCGGCGGGGTTCGGCTACGGGCGCGAGTACACGCGGGCCGACCTCGACCGCGCCCTCGCCGGCGCGAGGGCGCTCGCCCCGTCGGCGCGCGACACGTCCGGGCACGGGACGCACGTGCTCGGGACGATCGCCGGCAACGGCCGCGCCGCCGCCGGGCCGCCCTACGCCGCGCACCAGTTCACCGGCGCCGCGCCCCGGGCGGACCTGATCGTCGTCAAGTTCGACTTCGACGGGCCGCGCAACGACACGAGCCACCTGCTCGACGCGGTCGCCTACTGCCTCCGCGCCGCCGGCGCGCGCCCGTGCGTCGTGAACCTGAGCCTCGGCGCCGACCTCGGCCCGCACGACGGCTCGACGCTCGAGGAGCGCGCGCTCGACGCCCTGACCGGCCCGGGGCGGATCGTCGTGTGCGCCGCCGGCAACGCCGCGCGGCCGGGCCCGGCGGGCCAGGCGCCGCGCCGGGCCGCGGTCGACCGCCTGCACGGCCAGGGCCGCCTCGCGCCGGGCCGCGCGTCCGAGGTCGAGGTGACGCTCGTGCGCGACGCGCCGGGCGCCGCGCGCGGCGAGTTCGCCCTCCTCGACGTGTGGTACCCCGGCGACGCCGCGTGCGACGTGCAGGTCGTCGCGCCCGACGGGACCGTCCACGCCGACCCGCGCTGGCGCACCGGCGCGGGCGGCGCCCGGCGCGTCACGCGCCACGGCGTGGTCCACGTCTACAACGGCGGCGACCCGCTCGGCTGGGGCGCGGCCAACGGCGACCACGAGCTCTACGTCGAGCTCGCCGCGGCGCCCGACGCCGCCCTGGCCGCCGGGCGCTGGCGCGTGCGCCTCACCGGCCGGCCCGGGAGCGCGGCCGGCGACTACCACGGGTGGCACGCCCTCTCGGCGGGCCTGCAGCGGTCGACCCTCCGCTACGACGGCGCGCGCACCGACGACCGCATGACGGTCGGGATCCCGGCCACCGGGCGGCGCATGATCGCGGTCGGCGCCTACGCCACCCGCACCGCGTGGGACACCGGCCGCGGGGCGGTCGCGGGCTACGACCTCTCCGCCTCCCCGACGCTCGTGGGCGACCTGGCCCCGTTCTCCAGCCGCGGGCCCAGCCGCGACGGGCGCACGCTCCCCCACGTCGCCGCCCCCGGCGTGGGGGTCGTCTCCTGCCTGTCGCGGGACGCGCGCGCCGCCTTCCCCCTCGACCCGGCGGCCGTCAGCCCGGTGATCGGCCCGCGGGCCGACCCGCCCTACGTCGTGCTCCAGGGGACGAGCATGTCGGCCCCGAGCTGCGCGGGCGTGGTCGCCCTCGCCCTGGCCCTCGACCCGTCGCTCACCCCCGAGGACGTCGCGACGCTCCTCTTCGCCACCGCCCGCGTCGACGCCTACGTGACCGGGAGCCTGTTCGCGTCCGACCCCCGGCGCGCGGCGCCCAACGACGACTGGGGCGCCGGGAAGCTCGACGCGCCGGGCCTGCTCGAGGCCGCGTGGGCGCGGCGTCGAACGCCGGTCGCGGCCGGCCGCTGACGGTCACGGAGCTGAGCGCACGAGGACCTCCCCTTCCGCCGCTCGTACCCGACCCGCCGAAGCGAGCGATGGGGAGGCGCGGAACGGGTCGATCGCCTTCGCCCGGGCCCTCGCGCCGATCGCGCCCCCCTCGCGAGCGCATCACTCATCGCAGGCGCAGCCCGGCGCCGCGCCCCGCGGCCTCGAGCTTCGCCGCGTCGGGGAGGGCGGGCGCGCACGTGCCCTGCACGAGGTCGCCCTCGATCGAGACGCCGCCGGCCTCGTCGATCACCTTCAGGACCTGCTGCACGGCGGGCCCGCCGGCCGCGCCGAAGGAGCGCACGTTGAGCCGGTAGGGGCCGTCGAACGAGACCTGGCCGCTGACGCGCAGGTCCACGGCCTCGGAGCGCAGGTCGATCCCGGGGAGGGTCACGACGCCCGCCGCGACCTCGAAGCGGCCCTGCGCCCCGCCGAAGCGCAGGCCGGGCGGCAGGAGGCCGTCGAGGTAGCTGGCGACGCCGAGGCCGAGGAGCGTGCGCGCGTAGCCGTCGATCGCGCGCGAGGCGGCGAGCGAGCCTTCGCCCAGGCCGACCTCGCCGCGGCCGCGCAGGGTGCGGAGCGTGTCGTCGAGCAGGGGCTCGCCCTGCTCGTCGGTGAGGAGCTCGAGCCGCCCCTGGCCGCGCAGGGAGACGGGCGGCAGGCCGACGACGGGGGCGCCGCCCGCGGGGACGGTCGTCGCCTGGAGCAACGGCACGAAGTAGGGGAGCGCGCGCGCGGTGACGCCGCCGACCTGGACGTCGCTCAGCGCCAGGGTCAGGTCGACGGGGATCCGGCGGAGGTCGGTCGGGGTGGTGCTCGCGTGGAGGTCGAGGCGGCCGCCCTGCATGGCGCCGGCCACCTTCACGTCGAGCTTGCCGCCCGCGAGCGACAGGTCGAGGACGAGGCCGCGCAGGGGCGTGCCCTCGAACTCGGCGCGGGGCGCCGTGAGGCGGGCGGAGAGGGTCACGCGCTCGAGGGGCGAGCCCGCCTCGCCGGGCGGGGCGAGCGAGAGGCGCTCGACCTCGAACGCGCCGCCCTCGACCACGAGCGGCCGGTCGAGCAGGCCCGGCGCCTCGAGGCGCAGCGCCTCGATCGAGGTGCGCAGCCCCTGCGGCATGTCGACGGCCGTGCTCCGCGCGACGGCCGCGGCGCCCGTGACCTTCAGGCCCAGGACCTCGAGGCGCACCGGCGGCGCGCCCGGGTCGGCGACCGAGATCGCGATGTCGAGCCCCTCGACGAGGAGCTCCGCCGTGACGGCGAAGGGGAGCGACGGCGGCGGGCCATCCGGCTTCGGGGCCGGCTCGGGGGTCGGCGCGGGAGCGGGCTCGCGCGGCGGCGCGGGCTCCCCCGCGTCGGCGGGCAGGTCGAGCTCGATCCGGCCGCGACCGACGACGACGCGCACGGGGAGCGTGCCGCCCGTGGCCGCCGCGACGGCGGCCTGCGCCAGGGAGACGTCGACCGTGACCCCGTCGAGCAGCACGCGCGGGCCGGCGCCCTCGCGTCCGGCCGGGATCGCCAGGCCGCCGAGGCGCACGCCACGCGTCCAGCCCACCTCGGCGCGGCCGAGGTCGCCCGGCTGGCCGTTCCTGGCGAGGCCGGCGCGGAGGAGCGGGGTGAGCACCGTCGCGCTGAGGAGCCAGGGGCCGAGGAGGAGCAGGAGGAGCAGGACGCTCGCGGCGACGACGGCGCGGCGCGCCCAGCGGCGGCGCGCGGAGACGGGAGCGGGAGCAGGAGCGGGAGCGGGAGCAGGAGCAGGAGCAGGAGCGGGGGCGGGGGCGGGAGCAGGAGCGGGGGCCGAGGCCGATTCCGGGGCCGAGGCCGATTCCGGGGCCGACTCCGAGGCAGGAGCCGACTCCGAGGCAGGAGCGGGGGCCGCGGGCGCGGCGGGGAGTGACTCCGGCCTCGTCTCCGGACCGGGACCGGCCGGCGGGGCGGGGGGGGGCGTCTCGGCGTCGTCGGCGTTCATCGTCCGAGCATTGTGTCCCGCGGCGCCGTCACGTCCAGGCGCGCTCCGTCCCCCCCCACGGCCCGCCGGCCCCAGGTAGGCTCACGCGGGGAGGTCGTCATGCGCGAGCACCTGAGCAAGGTCGTCGGGGTCGTCGCGGCGGCGCTCGTCGTGGGGACGACGATCGGCGCCGGCCTCGGCCGCGCCGACGCGGGCTCGTCGCGACGCTACGGCGACGCCGCCCAGGACGCCGGCGCGCGCGACCTCGCCGCCCGCCTCGCCGCGGTCACCGCCGAGCGGGACCGCCTGCGCGAGGAGAACGAGGCCATGGCCCAGCAGCTGCGCGCCTTGGCCCCGGCGGTCGACCTCGGCGGCGCCGTCGCGCGGCTCGAGGAGGAGCTGACGAACCTCCGGGCCGGCCTCGAGGCCGCGCGGGACCGCGCGCAGGCGGCCCTGACCGCGGCCGAGGCCGAGCTGGCCGAGGCGAAGGCCGCCCTGGCGACGGCCCGGGAGGCCGCCGCCCGCCAGGTCGAGGCGGCGGCCGCCGCGGCGCAGCAGGAGGCCGCCGCCGCCCGCGCCGAGGCGGCGCGCTGGCGACAGGCCGCCCAGGACGCCCAGAACCAGGTCGAGCCTCTCCGCCGCGAGGTCGCCGACCTGCGCCAGCAGGTCGCCGCCCTCAACGAGACGATCAGGACCATGCGCTCCTTCGGCCGGTAGGCTGGTGTGATCGCGGCTGCGGCGGAGGATGGCGGGCGTCGCCGTTCGCCAGGGTGTCGCGCTGCGCGCGACACCCTGGCCGCTCAGGCTCGGTCGGCGGTCAGAAGGCCGCCTTCCCTCGCCTTCGCGCGGACACGCCCGGCCCTCCTCCGCCTCGCCGGAGGCTCTCGCTGCGCAGGCGCGGTGAGGTGTGCTCGCAGGCGTCGTCGTCGTTCCCCACCGCGGTCACCCCACCTGGGTCGGCGCGGGCTTGCCCCAGGGCAGGCGGGCGCGGATCTCGGGGAACTGCGCGGCCGCGAAGCAGAGGACCGCGAGGGCCAGCAGCCAGAGGAGGCAGCGCGAGCTCCGGGGCTGGAAGCTGAACATGCCTCCAGCGTATCACCCGGCGGCGTCGTGACCTTCGCCTGACACTCCCGGCTTCCACAGCCGGTCCGCGGGGGGATAGCATGGCGGGCCCGGAGGTGCAGCATGCGCGCCGTCCTGCCTCGTCTCCTCGTCCTGGCCCTCCTCTGCGTGCCGGTCGTGGCCCTCGCCACCCCGAGCACGGCGGAGGTGAAGAAGACGCTCAAGTCGGGGGACCAGGCCGCCGTCAGCGGCCTCCTCGCGAGCCTCCAGGGCCAGCTCGACGGCGACGCCGTCAAGGCAATCATCGACAACGCCCCGCGGCTCAAGACGCTCGGCGTCTACGAGCCCCTGATCGGCGCCCTCGAGACGGCGCGCGGCGACGCGCTCGACGAGCTCGTCAAGGGCTACAAGCGCCAGCGCCGGCCCGACGTGCGCTTCCTCATCATCGACGCGCTCGGCAAGGTGCCCGAGGCCGGCGCCGAGCGGGTGCTCCTCGACGCGCTCGAGGGCGACGACGACGAGACCGTGGCCGTGCTCGCGGCCCGCGCGCTCGGCCGCCGCGGGACGGCGTCGGCCGTCGAGGCGCTGCTCCCGATCCTCGAGGCCTTCGAGAAGCGCCCGGACCGGGCGCGCCTCGTGCGCGAGACCAACGGCGCCCTGGCGGCGCTCACCGGCCAGGAGCTCACGGTCGCCCAGGACTGGAAGAACTACTGGGACGCCCACAAGGCGAGCTATCAGGCGCCGGCGCGCCCCGCCGAGCGCGAGGGCGGCAGCCAGACGCGCGACCGCAACGCGATCGACCGCATGCGGCGCGAGCGCCCGGCCGACCTCCAGACCATGGAGCGCATGCGCGACGACGACGTGCTCGTCGTCAAGGCGCGCATGGACGCCGTCGAGCGCGTGCTGCGGTCGCTCAAGATCAAGCACCGCGAGGTCGAGCAGGCGGAGTTCGAGCAGAGCGTGCAGCTCGACCCGAGCCGGCAGGTGCTCGTGCTCAACTGCCCGGGGATGCGCAAGGAGTACCACTTCGGCGACCCGACGATCCAGAAGATCAAGGAGTTCGTGGCCCGCGGCGGCTACCTGTTCTGCTCCGACCTGCACCTCGCGGGCACGCTGGCCAAGGCCTTCCCGGAGGTGATCCGCAAGAAGGGCTCGACCTCGAACTCCGACACGCAGACGATCACGATCTCGCCGCACCAGGGCGCGACCACGCACCCGCTCATGCGCGACGTGTTCCCGCTGAGCACGTGGACCGAGCAGCAGTTCACGTGGAAGCTCTTCCAGAGCTGCGAGGTCCCCGAGCCGAACCCGGCGATCACGAACCTCGTCCAGTCGGCCCAGATGCCCGGCCTGGCGAGCGGCTACGACACGGTCGCCTTCACCTTCACCTACCCGCCCACCCCCGGCGGCCGCGTCGCCACCGGCGGCGGCCGCGGGCGGCGCCCCCAGGGCGGGGTCGTCCTCCACGTCCTGTCGCACTTCAAGCTGCAGGAGGACGACTCGGGCGACGGCTTCGCCCTGCAGCAGATCCTGCTCAACCTGATCGTCGAGAAGCAGGAGCGGCGCAAGGCCGAGCTCCGCGGCGAGTGATCCGCGCGCCGGGCCGCAGGAAGCCGCGCCCGGCGCGGGTCCTGTGACGGCCCCGGCCGCGTAGTACCATTAGCCGTCCGAGAGGGGGTCCCTTGGCGGACGAGACGCTCGAGGTCGACGTCGCGCGCAACGCGTTCCCGATCACCGTGCCCACGGGGACCCTCGTCACCTGCAACGTCGGCCCGAGGGTGAAGCTGGTCCAGATCCTCGAGATGGAGGACGTGGGCTTCCACACCAACAGCGCCGTCATGCCCCCGGCGCAGACCAAGGACAAGGGCAGCGCCGAGCAGGAGGTGCAGCCGGGCGGGCTCCTGGTCGCGCAGACCGTGCTGCGCTTCGCGGCGCGCTTCCCCGACAAGAAGCTGCTCGTCGCCGGCCACACCGACACGACCGGCTCCGACGCCTTCAACCTCGAGCTCTCGCGCCTGCGGGCCAGGAACGTCCGCGCGTTCTTCGCCGGCGACAAGGCGACGTGGGTCGACGTGGCGGCCGGCCGCCACAAGGTCGAGGACTGGCAGGGGATCCTCACCTGGCTGGCCGCGACGCGGGCCTGGGACTGCGACCCGGGCGGCGTCGACGGCAAGGTCGGCCCCAAGACGAAGAAGGCGATCAAGGGCTTCCGGGCGGCGTTCAACGCCGAGCACGGCGGCTCGCTCCCCAGCTCCGACGCGGCCCCGGCCAGGGCCGACTGGGAGGCCTTCTACGACTGCTACGACCACGAGCTCGCCACGCGGCTCTCGGTGAAGGTCGAGGACCTGCCGGCCCGGCGCGAGAAGGTGCGCTGGCTCGAGCCGGCCATGATCGGCTGCGGCGAGCACTGGCCCAGGGACAAGGTCGGCGTCGACGGCTACAAGAGCCAGGAGAACCGCCGCGTCGAGGTCCTGTTCTTCGACGAGCCCGAGGCGCCGAAGCTCTCCTGCCACACGGGCGACGCCTGCGACGCGTCGAAGTGCGACCTCTACGCCAAGGGCCGCTACAAGGCCACCTACATCCCGATCGACGTCGACGGCTTCGTGCCGGAGGACGACAACGTCGTCGTCCTCGGCTGGCCCGACGCCCTGGGCGAGCGGCTGCCGGGCGACGTCGTCCTGCGCCTGACGGCCGGCGAGCGCGCGCCGATCGAGCGCCGCTGGAGCGAGGGGGCCGTGAAGGACGGGGCGCGCGAGCTGACGTTCGAGGGGGTGCCGCGGCGGACGACCTGCACCCTCGTGGCGGCCTCGGCCGAGGCCGCGACGGAGCTGGTCCTCTTCGAGGAGCAGGTCCTCGACGACCCGACGACGCCGGCCGTGTGGCTGCGGTCGCTCGGGGAGATGCCCGTCGTCCTCACGCTCGACGACGCCGTCGCCCCCGCCCCCGTGCCCACGACGGACGACGTCGAGCCCGCGCCGGAGGTCCCCGCGTGAGCACGCCCGTGACGATCAAGGTGCGCCACGCGCGGCTCGAGGTGACCACGTCGGGTCAGAAGGTCACGCGGAAGGTGCAGACGGAGCCGCACGCCTCGGCGACGGTCTCGCTCGTGAAGCGGGCCTCGCTGGCCGCGGGGGCGAAGTGGCCCTACGCCGGGCTGGCGGCCACGCACACCCACAAGGCCGACGGCACCTACGAGGCGCCCTCGGTCGACCTCGAGACCGAGACGGAGTGGCTGCTCGTCGTCCACGGCAAGACGAAGGACGGCAAGCCGGCCACGCCCGTCGTGCAGTGGCTCACGGTGAACCCGGCCGACGCCACGAAGAAGAAGCCGCTCACGCTCCGGCCGGGCTGGAAGGACCTCGGCGACCTCTCCAGGGAGAAGGACGCGGAGAAGGCGCGCCAGGGCGGCCACCCCGACCGCGGCCGCCAGGCCGCCGCGGTCGACCTCGTGGGCGTCACGGCCAAGGGGAGCGCGGCCTCCGCCTCGGGCCAGCACATCACGGTCGACCTGTACGAGCGCCGCGAGGTCGTGCTGCTCAACGGGATCAACTACGACGGCAAGGCGAACTTCTTCCCGCACATCCTCGCCCGGCGCCCCTGGCTGTGGCGCCGGGGCCTGGTCGACGACGGCACGCTCTTCACGCTCCTGCTCACCGACTGCCCGCGGGCGCCGGACCCGCATCAGGGCAACCTGCGGCGGACCTTCGTCAAGGCGGTCAAGGGCGAGGAGTGGCTCGAGGTCGACCGCGAGACGGGCTGGGGGGCCTGGAAGGACTTCAAGGCGCACCTCGACGCCGGCTCGGGCGGCGACTACGCCGGCAAGCACCCGCTCGCCGGCCCGGACCTCTACCGCTACCTGGAGCGCGTCGGCGCGGACGCGCCCGGCACCGTGCAGGAGGTGAGCGTCTACTCGCACGCCTACCAGCGCGGGCCGATCCTCTACAACACCAACCAGCGCCCCGGCTACACGTCGAGCACCCAGCCGCGCGACCCAGACGACCTCGACCTGCGCGAGAAGGACTGGACCGCGGCGGGCTGGACGAAGAAGCCGCTGGACCTCGCCAAGGTGAAGGCCGCCTTCCGCGGCGACGCGACGCTGCACGCCTGGGGCTGCAACGTCAAGATGGACATCATCCGCAGCCTCAACGCCGTGCAGAAGGCCAACGGCGACGCGGGCGACTCGAAGCCGGTCGTGATCCACCGCGCCTGGTCGAACGCCCCCCGGGAGGAGTGGAGCGCGCTGCCGCACCACGCGATCCTCGACCTCCTCGCCGACGACCTGCGCCGGGTCCCGGCCTACATGGCGAACGCGGCCAGGCTCCTCGGGCTCGCCTGCTACGGCGCCCCGCCCGGCATGGAGGGCAACTTCGCGACCGAGGGCGGCCTGCCGATCATGTGGGTCGACCCCGACGGCCCGGCGCTCAAGGACAACAAGAAGGGCATGATGCACCGGCCCTCGCTGCGCTTCTACGAGAAGCGCCTCGGGCTGGTCCCCGACGGGAAGAACTACGTGGACTACGGCGCGCTGACCAAGGCGCTCGAGGCCCGGGAGAAGCAGCCGATCCCCTTCCACGTCGAGCGCTGGGGCAAGCTCCTGTTCACCGGCCCGCCGTGGACGCAGCAGTGGGTGCTGCCCACCGGGGTGGTCGTCCGCGGCGACCCGACGGACGCGCTGCCGCCCCTGGCCGCGCCGGTCGCGCCGAAGGCGTCGCAGTTCGTCGGCGCCGCCCCGCCGACCACGTCGCGCCTGTATCTGGCCGCCGGCTGGGCGACGCTCTCCGTGGGTGAGGTCAGCCGCATCTTCCACGCCACGACCCGCAAGGTCCCGCTGGTGACGCTGACGAAGCAGAGCGGCGCCAGGGCGGGCCTCGTCGTGGCCGAGGACGGCACGGTCACCCTCTACAAGGCCGAGGGGGCCAAGCTGGCCCTCGACGACGGCCACGCGAAGGCGCCGAAGGGCGTCGTGCACAGCGGGTCGCCGGCCGCGCTGGCCTGGTGAGGCGCGGCCGTCACGGCGCCCACCCGAGAGAGGACGGTCACCGAGGACACCGAGGACGCCGAGGCCCTCGGTGTGTCCTCGGTGTCCTCGGTGACCGTCCTTGCTCGTCAGATCGGTCAGCGGTCAGTCCGGATGCAGGCCGACCCGCAGGGTCGCGGCGCCGTAGTTCTCGAAGTACTCGACCCGCAGGTGCACCTCGCGCGGCGCGTCGAGCGTGAACGTGTGCGTGTCGAGCGTGTCGCCGCGGTGCGCCCAGGCGTCGATCACGCGCGCGCCGTCGAGCCACACGCGCACGCCGTCGTCGGTGATCGCGTGGACGCCCCAGCGGCCGGCGGGGAGGGCCGCGCGCGTCTCGGCCACGATCATGAACCCGTCCGTCGGGAACGCGGGCGCGAGCGGGCGGCCCTCGGCGTCGCGGAGCAGCGTCCCCGGCCCGCCCGGGCCGAAGCGCAGGTCGAGGTGCGCGAGCCGGGTCCTCAGGGGCGGCTGCTTCGCCCGGGGGCGGAGCACGTCGGGCGGCGGCGGCGCCGGCGGCCGCTCGCTCGGCGGCGGCGGCGGGAAGTCGAACACCTCCACCTCCCACGTCAGCGGGGCCCAGGTCGGCCGCGGGCCGTCGGGGTCGAGCGCGACGCGGAGGCCCGTCGCGGCCACCTGCTCGCGGTCGCGGGGGTCGAGCAGGTGGGGCGGCGTCCCCGGAGGCAGGCCGTGGCGCCCCGACGCCCCGCCGTCCAGGGCGAAGACCGCCCGGCGCGCCTGCCCGTGCATGGGCGCGGGCGGCCCGCGGGGGTCGACCAGCGGCCCCGGCGGCAGCGGGGCGAGCCAGTCCTGCAGCCACTCGAAGGCCACGCGGCGCGCGCCGAGCGTCGGGCCGCCCGCCTCCCCGGCGACGCGGGCCGCCCCGAGGCGCCGCTCGGCCTCCGTCGGCAGGCGCAGGCCGGCCCAGTGGCAGTAGGCCTGCGCGTCGAACCACGTGACCCCCGGCAGGGGCGCCTCGTCCATGGGGCTGGGCGGCCCCGGGGGGAGCCGCTCGGTGGCGACGAGGTAGCGCCGCATCTGCCCGACCTTCACCGGGTCGCGCCCGAGGAACAGGCCGCGGGTGAGCGCCACCGCGCGCGCCTCGCCGTCGAGCGAGCGCGCCTCGGCCTCACCCGGCGGGACCCACACGAGGACCGACCCGTCGCGCGCGTGGACCCACTCGCCCGGCCGCTCCGTCGGGCTGACGCCCGGCGGCAGCACGGCGGGCGGGCGCTCGGCCTCGGGCAGCGACAGCGCCCACGCGGGCCACGCCTGCCCGCGCACCGTGACCGCGTCGCCCCACGGCGCGCCCGCGCGCAGCGCCTGCACCTCGAGCGCCCAGGCGCCGGGCTCGACCTGCACCTCGCCGCGGAAGCGTCCGGCGGCCCCGACGGGCAGCACCGCCCCGGGCCCGCCGGACCCCGCGCGGACGCGGACCGACGCGGCGCCGTCGGGCGCCGGGTCGAGGGCGCCGTCGACCCGGACGACCGGGCCGCCGGTCGCCCCGGGGGCCGGCGCGTCGAGGCGGATGACGGGCGGCGCGCGCTCGACGGCGGGCGCGGGGACGGGCGCCGCCTCCGGGTCGCGGAGGCCGAGCGCCGCCCCGGCGAGCGCCGCCCCGGCGAGCGCGAGCGCGGCCGCGGCCGCGAGCGCGGTCCGGCGCCGGCGCGCCGGCCGGGCGTCCGCCGCCAGGGCGGCCAGCGCCGCGGCGACGTCGGCGGCGCCCCCGCGGCGCGCCGGGTCCTTGTCGAGGCACGTCAGGCACAGGCCGTCGAGGGACGCCGGGACGCCGGGCGCCCGGGCCGAGGGCGCCGGCGGCTGCCGCTCGAGGATCGCCGAGAGGAGGCTCACCAGGCCCGAGCCCGAGAACGGCGGCGCGCCGGTGAGGGCCTCGAACAGGAGGACGCCGAGCGCCCACACATCCGTCGCCGGCCCGACGCGCGACGCCTCGCCCGCGGCCTGCTCGGGGGCCAGGTAGGCGGGCGTGCCCACGAGGTCGCCGGTGGCCGTCAGGCGCGTCTCGCGCGTCAGGAGGCGCGCGACGCCGAAGTCCGCCAGGAGCACGCGGCCGTCGGCCCCGAGCAGGACGTTCTCCGGCTTGACGTCGCGGTGCACGACGCCGCGCGCGTGGGCGTGCTCGAGCGCGCGCGCGACCGCGCCGACCACCCGCGCCGCCTCGGCCGGCGCCAGCCGCCCCTCGCGCCGGAGGCGCGCGCGGAGCGTCTCCCCCTCGACCCACTCGAGGGCGAGGTGCGGCGGGTCGGCCGCCAGCGCCACCTCGCGCACGGCGACGATGTGCGGGTGCCGCAGGCTCGCGCCGGCCTCGGCCTCGCGCGCGAAGCGGGCCCGGTCCTCCGGGCCGAGGGCCGCGAGCACCTTCACCGCCACTTCGCCGCCCGCCGGGTCGCGGGCGCGGTAGACGACCCCCATGCCGCCGACCCCGGCCCGGGCGACCACCTCGTAGCGGCCGACCCTCACCGGCGCCCGGCTACCCCGCCCCCGTCACCGGCGCGGGCGCCGCGGCGGCGTCCTTCTTGCGGCCGCCGCACCCGCAGGAGGGGCAGCCGCTCGCGGCGAGGGCCAGGGCGGCGGCGAGGACGAGGCGCAGCGTCATGGGGTGAAGTCTCCGTCCTCCGCCTCGCGGAAGGCGATCTTCGCGTTGCCGATCGTCAGCTCGGTGTCGACGCCCAGGTTCGTCGGCACGCCGGGCTCGAGCTCGACGTCGCCCAGGTAGACCTTCGCGTTCTGCCGCGTGGCCACCACCTGCAGCTTGCCGTCGTTGAGGATCACCTGCGCGTGGCCGGGCTGGACGCCGGGCAGCTCCAGGCGCAGCGGCGCCGCGGGCTCGCTGCCGATCCGCAGCATGCGCACCAGGAACACGTAGCTGTGCGGGCAGTTGAGCCGGTCGAGCCGCACGCACTCGGTGGGGTGCCCGCCCTTGACGCCGAGCTGCGGCGGGCCCTTGTCCTGCTGGAGCGTGCCCGAGCGGTAGGCGCGCCCCTCGAGCGCCAGGTCCTCGCCCACGATCAGGTCGAAGCCGCCCTTGAGCACCTGCGGCTTGCCCGGCGCGAGCGCCTGCCCCTCGAGCAGCATCTCCGCCCCGCCGTCGCGCCGGATCTCGACCCCCTCGCGCGTGAGCGCCAGGCCGCCCTGCTTCTCCGCCACGTCGGCGTCCTCGCCGGGCGCCGGCAGGAGGACCAGCTCGTTGAGCATCTTGCCGTCGCGCCCGCGGCCCACCTTGCCGAAGCGCACCTCGCGGCGCGTGAACAGGAACACCTTGCGCTTGACCGCGCCCTGCTCGTCCTTCACCTCGAGGACGGTGCGCGCGTGCCGCGACGGCTTCATCGCCGCGGCCTTCTTCTCCTTCGGCTTGAGCTCGGCCGCGCCGGCCATGACGCCCAGCTCGGGCGCCTCCTGCAGCGAGGGCGGCCCGAGCCGCAGGGCCATCCCGGCCTCGAGCACGGCCCAGGGGACGCGCTGGCCGTTGACCGCCACGCCGCCGCCCTTGAGCCCCGACACGTCCTCGACGATCACGCGGCCGAAGCGGGTGAACACGCGCGCGTGCTCGTCCTCGACCCCCTCGTCGACGAGGTTGAGCCGGCACGCCCGCCCGGCGCCGATCGCCGCCGGCTCGTCGAAGTAGGCCCACGGCCCGCCCGGCCTGCCGTCCTTGCGCGCGAAGTGGACCGACGGCGCCGACGCGTTCTCGAGCTCGACGCGCTCGTCGAAGACGAACACCTCGTCGCCGACCGACACCAGGTCGCCCGGGAAGAGCTCGACCGCGCCGGTCCGCTCCTTGCCGTTGACCCGCTCCTTGCCGCCCGGCGTGACGAACAGCCGCGCCACCTCGTCCTGCAGGAGCACGACGCTCCGGTCGGACGCCGGCGCGCCGGCCGCCGGCGCGTCGTCGATGCGCACGATCGACCCGGCGCGGGCGCCCACGATCGCGCCGAGCGACGGCCGCCGCGTCTCGCGCGCGGCGCGCTCCTCCTCCTCGAGCCGGCGGCGCTCCGCCTCCTCGGCCTCCGCGCGGGCGCGCTCCTCGGCCTCCCTGCGGGCGCGCTCCGCCGCCTCGGCCGCGGCCCGCCGGCGCGCCTCCTCCTCGGCGGCCTCCTTGCGCGCCGCCTCCTCGGCCTCCTTGCGCGCCTCCTCCTCGGCGGCCTTCTTGCGCGCCTCCTCCTCGGCCTTCTTGCGCGCCTCCGCCTCGGCCTTCCTGCGCGCCTCCGCCTCGGCCTTCCTGCGCGCCTCCTCCTCGGCCTTCTTGCGCGCCTCCTCCTCGGCCTTCTTGCGCGCCTCGCTCGCGCGGCGCGCCTCCTCCTCCGCCTTCCGGCGCTGGGCCTCGGCCGCCTCCTGCCGCAGGCGCTCGCCGCGGACCTCCCAGTCCTCGTTGTCCTCGCCGAGGTCGATCACCCGGCCGAGGTGGCGCGCCTTCGCCAGCCCGAACGCGGCCCCCGGCCAGGGCGCCGCCGCCACCCGCTCGCCCGCGGCGTCGGCGAAGAGCGCCGCCAGCGCCCCGCCCCGCGCGGCCTCGCCGGCGCGCTGGCCGCACCCCCGGCAGCGCGGCGACCGGAAGCGCAGGAGCGCCGCGTCGCCGCACCCCGCGCACACCGCCACGCCCGGCCGCCCCCGCAGCCGCTCGACCGCCCGCGCCTTGACGCCCGGGTCGAGCAGCTCGAAGTCGTCGTCGAGGAGCCGCGCGAGCAGCTCCTCGTCCTGCTGCGCGTCGAGCCCGAGCTCGGCCGCCAGCGCGGCCACCTGCGCCGGGTCGACGCTCGCCTCGGGGAGCGGCGGCACGGGCTAGTACTCCCCGACCCGCACGGTGGCCGGGCGGATCGTCACCCCGTCCTGCATGAAGCACGGCACGCACACCGAGAACACCTTGTTGCTCTCGCGCACCGGCTTGGGGCCCGACTGCTCCTTCTTGAACTTGCCCACGAGCGCCTGCGTGTCGGCGCCGGCGACGACGGCCGTGTCGATCGAGATCCCGTACTTCTTGCTCAGGTAGGGGCCGGCGCTGCGGAACACGACGTCCTTGAACACGAGGTCGCCGAACGCCCCGCGGTAGCTCCTGTCCTCGAGGATCGCCAGCATGTCCTCGGCGCGGTGCACCTGGTCGAGGATGAACTTCAGCAGGTCGCGCAGCGCCGTGTCGACCGGCAGGACCTGCCCGCCCTTCTGGTGCGCGTCGAACATCTTCTTGCGCACGTCCTCGACGCGCTGGATCGTCCGCGGCACGATCGCCTTGCGCGGCTCGTCGAGCTGCGCCTGCACCACCGCCCCGAGGCCCTCCTCCCAGCCGCGCAGCCGGTCGAGGGTGTCGGTGAGCACCTGGTCGAGCTCGAGCACGTCGGTGTCGCTCGTGGCCACGCCGCGGAGCAGGAAGGCCTTCTGGATCACGTGGCCGTCGAGCACGACCAGCGGCCGGCGCACCTGCGCCAGCTCGGGGTCGCTCGGCGTGGCGAAGACGAGGTCGACCCGCGCCGAGTCGGCGGGGGCCCCGGCCAGGGCCTCGTCGACCGTCTTCTTGCCGGCGAACCGCTCGACCTGCAGCACCCCGGCCGCCTCGAGCTGCTTCGCCAGGTAGGCGCCGGCCTTGTAGAGGGCGTTGTCCGGGTCGTCGGGGTAGGCCGGGTCGACCAGGCGCGCCGCGAGGAGCGCCTTGAACGCCTTCAGCTCGACGTCCTTCTGGCCGGGGCCCACCGGCACGAGCGCCATGCGCGTGACGAGGCCGCGCAGCTCGGCCTTGGTCTGGCCGGCGACGTGGTCGCTGCCGAGGACCGGCGCGAGCGCCTTCTGCAGCGCCTCGCAGGCGTGCGGCAGCGACCTGAGCGCGAAGCGCGCCCTGGGCTCGTCGGAGAGGCAGCGCCCCTCGCGGTAGATCCCGACCCGCTCGACGAGCGCCGCCTCGCCCTCCTCGCGCGCGGCGTCGCGCACGACCGTGAGGGCGTCCGGGCTCTTCGCCTGGTCGAGCGCCTTGAGCAGCCGCTCGCGCTCGTAGACCTTCCCGGGCAGGGGGAAGAAGTCGAGCTCCAGCTCGGGCGCGTTCTTCACCCGCTGCGTGAACGCGTCGAGCTCGGCCGGCTGGTCCTGCGCCAGCCAGCTGACGATCACGCCGAGCGAGCGGACGACGCCGTCGAGGCTCTGCGCGTCGGGCGAGTCGAAGTCGCGCACGGCGTCCATGGCGCCGGGCGGCATCTCGAGCGGCGGCTGGCGCCCGTCGATCACGGCGTCGAACCAGGGCAGCTTGCGCAGGTGCGCCACGTAGGGCGGCGGCGGCCCGGTGCACCAGGTCATGGCCAGCGGGCTGACCAGGTCGTCGCGCCAGATCGCGCCGATCCGCTCGAGCGTGATGCTCCGCGTGCCCTCGCGCTTGACGTCGACCTTGACCTGCTCGCCGAGGCTCCGCGACAGCTCGCGCAGGCGCCGGTAGGTGAGGTAGCCGGGCAGGACCTCGATGTGCAGCTCCTCGCGCAGGAGGTCGAACAGCGGCGCCAGCGCCCCGCGGTCGGCGTCGCCCCGCTGCCAGCCGGCCTCCTGGAGCGCCTTCGTCACCCGCGCGGCGGCCTCCCGGGCGAAGTCGCGCTCGGCGCCGGCGTCGCCGCGCAGCTCGGCCAGGAGGCGCGCGCGGTCGAGCGCCGTGAGGTCCGCCACCAGCGCCGCCGCGGCCGAGCGCAGGCGCGAGCCCTTGACCTCCTCGCCCTCGAGCCAGTCGAGCGCCCTCGGCCGCGGGCCGAGCGACAGCGTCACGCTGCCGGTCTCGACCACCTCGTCGGCCGCGCCCTCGCCGGACACGGCCCCGACGTCGGAGCTGGCCGCGTCGTCGCTCGTCGCCAGCGCCACCGCCGGGCTGAACTCGCCCAGGACGCGCCCGCGCGGGCTGTCGGCGTAGCGCGCGTCGAGCCGGTGGAACACGCCCGCCGGGTCGGGGCAGCGCTCGACCTTCTCGCCGTCGTCGGGGTAGACCTGGATCCCGGCGCTCTTGAGCGCCGAGGTCAGCTCGACGGCCGAGGTCGTCTCGCCGTTCTGGTAGAAGGCCTTGAGCGCCTTGGCGGCCGTGCGCACGAGCCGGCGCGCCTGGCCGCCCCGCGGGTAGCCCTCGCTGCCGATCCGCTCCAGCTCCGCGAACAGCCAGGTCCGCGCCGTCGCGGCCATCTGCTCGTCGAACAGGCGCAGCAGCGCCTCCATCGACTCGCCCAGGCTGCGCAGGCGCGCCCCCTGGAGCTGCCCGGTGCGCAGCCCCTGGAGGTAGGGCCGCACGAGGCGCAGGGCCGCCAGCGACCCCTGGTCGCCGTCCTCGAGGATCGTCTCCAGGTGCTCGTCCAGGAACTCGCGCACCGCCTCCCAGCCGGAGCGGCCGGAGAGCTGCTGCGGCGGCTCGTCGATCACCAGGCGCAGGGCGCGGCGGGCCGCCTCGCCCAGGACGTCGTCGCGCAGGCTGAGCGCCAGGTCGGCCAGCTCGCGGGCCAGGAGCGCGCCGGCGTCGCCCGCCGCCAGGCAGCGCGCGCGCTCGAGGCGCCCGCGGATGTGGTCGGCGCGGGCGTCGCCCTGGGGCAGGAGCTCGAGCACCTCGTCCAGGATCCCCGGCGGCGGCGAGCCCTGGCTCACGCGGACGAGCGCCGGCCGGACGACCTCGCCGCCCAGGCGCAGCCCGGGGCGCAGCACGCTCACGATCTCGCCCGGCGGGACCTCGGTCGAGAACACGTCCGAGCCCTCGACCGAGGGGTCCTCGGCCTTGGGCGTCCCCGGCACGGGGAGGATCAGCTCGGCCGGCTGCCCGTCGACGTCGCGCGAGAGCGCCTCGAGGAGCGGCGCGAGCGCCGCCGGCGTGTCGAACGTCCGGCGCACGGCCAGGAGCAGGTCGAGCGCCGCCTCGGCCCGCTGCGCCGGCGTCGCCGCCGGGTCGTCGAGGCGCGCCCGGTAGGCGCGGGCCAGCCCGGCGAGCACCGGCCCGACCTCGTCCTGCGCGTCGGCCGAGGTGGCCTCGACCAGCGCGCGCATGGCGGCGAGCAGGTGCGACTCCGCGCCGGGGCTGACGACGACGACGGCCCGGGCCAGCGCCGCGCCCGCGGCGACGGCCGGGGTGGCGACCGCCACCACCTGCCCCTGCCCCCGGCCCGCGACGCGCTGCGGGCTGGTCACGACGACGCAGTCGTCGGCCGCGGGCGCGCCCTCGCGCGGCGACGTCGCCGCCGCGCCCCGCTCCTCGAGCAGGCCGAGGACGCGCTGGGCGAGGGCGTGGACCGGCCCCTCGGGCGCCAGGGCCCCGGCGCGCGCGCCGAGCGCCAGGTGCAGGCCGAGCGCCTCGAGCAGGCGCCCGGCCACCGCCAGCTCCGGGTCGGGGGCGCCCGGCGCGCGCCGCAGGAGGCGCGTCGAGCGCAGGGCCTCCTCGGCGCCCGAGCGGGCGAGCGCCGCCCGCGCCTCGGGCGCCAGCGCCTCGAGCGCGGGCCCCGCCTCGCGGCGCAGCGCCGCGAGGAGCTCGCTCCGCCCGCGCTGACCGGCGAGCTTCGCCTGCGCCTCCGCCACCCGCCGCTCGTGGGCGGGGAAGAGCAGGCGCGCCTGCTCCAGCTTGGCCAGCGTGGCGTCGACGAACGGCTCCAGCCAGGCGGCGTCGTCGCGCCCGTCGTCCTGCTGGCTGGCCTGCTCGAGCACCCACAGGTCCCGGAGGAGGCCGTGGAGCAGCTCGCGGCCCGCGCCGCCGCGCGGCGCGTCCTTCTTCAGCCAGTCGACGAGGAGCGTCACCTCGTCCACGAGCTCGTCCAGGACCGTGGCCTCCGTCTTCATGAAGCAGCTCCCCCCCGGAGGCCCATCAGAACGTCCCCCACTCGAGGCCGAGGATGGCGCTGGCCGTCGTCGTGCCCTGGCAGGTGTGCAGGGTCTTGTGGCGCACCAGCCGGTCGCCCTCGGCGGGCGCCCACCACTCGCGGACGACGATCAGCTCCTGCGCGCGGGACAGGTAGTAGCGCTGCCACACGTGGTCGAACCGCCGCGGCGGGGGCTGGAACTCGCGCTCGAGCAGGTAGACCTTGCGGTGGAACTCGCCCGTGAGCCCGTACTCGAGGAAGTGGAGGAGGCGCCGCGCCTCCTCGCTCTCGCGCGGGGCCAGGGCGCGGAACGAGAGCTGGCCGTCGAGCGCGCCCTCGCCGCGGTCGTGGAAGCGCTGCGACAGCTCCGCCCCGCGGTCCGCGCGCAGGTCGGAGAGGCGCGGCACCTCGCCGCCGAAGCCGTAGCGCGGGTCGACGCCGAACAGGCGGTCGCGCTCGGTGAACTCGAACGGGCGGCGGAAGTCGATCGCCCCCCACGTGCCGCGCTGCGTCCCGTCCTCCGACTCGTAGATGTAGAACTCGAGCTGCGGCTGGCCGCCCTCGACGCGGAAGCGGCGCTGGAAGACGAGCAGCTCGTCGATCGGCCCGGCGTGGAAGATCTCGACGTTGCCCAGGCAGTCGGCGATCTGCACCGAGAACGGCAGCACGTCGGTGGTCGCCCCGAAGTCGAGGTGGCGCTTGTCGCGGTTGAGGAGGGCCGCCCCGCGGTTGGTGACCGCCTTCTGCTCGAGCGGGTCCGACGACGCGGGGCAGACCTTCGCGCCCTGGAGCGCCCGGGCCGTCGGGCCCGCCCCGTGGGCGACGGTCGCGTCGGTGAGCAGCGGCGAGCACGACTGCATGCCGAGCAGCCCCACGTGGACGGTCGCGCGCACCCCGCGCGCCGCCAGGCGGCGGTCGACGTGCGCCAGGCAGGCCTGGAGGCCCGCCTCGACCCGCCGCAGGAAGGGCTCGACCGGGTAGGGGATCTGGCGCTCCTCGAGGTGCGAGACGAAGGGCGAGTCGAGCGTCTCGAGGTTCCAGGTGATCGTGCGCCGCTGCCGGTACTTGGCCGGGTCGGAGAAGATCATGCGCTTGATCTTCTCCGCCTCGTCCCACAGCGCCTTGAAGTGGCCGACCGCCAGCTTGCGGTAGGGGGCGTAGCCCGGCGGCTCCTGGCCGCGCGCGAAGCGCCACGCCGTGGGGAAGAGGAGGTTCTGGAGCGCGCGCCGCTCCTCCTCCTCGTGCGGCGGCAGCTCGCCCTCGCCCAGGCGCTCGAGGCGGCGGAACGCCTCCTCGTAGCCGACGGGGAAGGGGACGCGGCCCAGGAGCTTCTCGCCGTGGGCGATCAGCGCGCGCGAGAGGAGCCCGTCCGACGGGCCCGCGGCGAGGAGCCGCGCGGCGAGCAGCGCCTTGAGCTCGACCATGATCGACGCGGTGAGGCGGTGCCCGCCGAGCGAGGGCCACGTGCCGGCGAGGAGCGTGCGCACCTCGGTGCTCGCGCCGCCCGAGCCCGAGCCGGAGGACGACGCGCCCGACGTCGAGGCCCCGCGGACGGAGACGAGGCCGTACTCCAGCCCCGACGCGCCCCAGTCGAGGAGGAGCACGCGGCCGGACGCGAGCGCCTCGCGCGACCAGCGCGGGAGCGACTCGTCGCCGCCGACGCGGTCGAGCGCGGGGGCCAGGTAGAAGTAGGCCGCGCCGACGACGCCGGGGACGCCGCGGAACGCGCCCTTCTTCCAGGGGGCGGCGGTCGCGCGCACCGCCTCGTCGCGGTCCGACGGGAGGAACGTCGGCAGGGTGAGCACCAGCTCCTTCGGCTCCTTGCGGCGCTCGGCGCGGACCTTGAGGAGCAGGGCGCCGAGGACGTGGTCGGCCGGGAAGGGGACGAGGCCGATCTGCGAGGGGACGAGGATCGTCCCGTCGGTGCCGCGCAGGACGCGCTCCGACGGCCAGCGGTGCCAGGCCGGCACGCCGTACTCGAGCGAGGCCGGCTCCATGCTCCGGAACGCGTGCGGGTCGGTGACCATGGCCATCGTCGGCTGCGCCTGGTCGCGGGCGCGGTCGAGGCGGCCGTCGAAGCTGGTCACGCACAGGCCCTCGACGCCGACGTCGACCGCGATCGCGCGGTGCGAGGCGTCGCCGTCGCGCGGCTCCGCGCAGCGCCAGCCGAGGTCCTCGAAGCGGCGCAGGCGCTTGCGGCTCGCCGTCGGCGACGGCACACGCACACCGGGCGTCCCCGACGACGGCCCCGCGGCGGGGCGCGCGGCCGGCGCCGCCTTGCGCGGGGCCGCCTTGCGGGAGAGGTCGTCCGCCGAGACCCGGCGCTGGACGACGCCGCCCGGGACGCGGCCCGTGACCCCCGGGCGCGACGCGTCGCCCCGGCCCGGCGGCGCCGGCGACGGCCGGGCCGCAGGCGCGCGGGAGGGGGCCGGCCCCGTCGGCGCCTTCCCGCCGGCCTTCGTGGGCGCGGGCGCGGCGCCGGAGGGCCGCGGCCGCGCCGCGGGCGGCGGCGCCGGCGAGCGCCCCGAGGGCCGCGGCGCCGGCCCGCCGCCGGTCGGCGGCTTGCCGCGCTCGGGGCGCGCAGGAGGCGCCGGGCGCGGGTGCGGCCCGCTCTTCGGCTGCGGGCGCTCGCCCTTGCCGGCCTCCGGCGGGCGGAGCGCGCCGCTCGCCCCGCGCTCCGGGGGGACGCGGTGCGCCCCGCTGCCGGCCCGCTCGGGCGGCGGTCGCCGGAGGGCGTCGGTCCCGCCCCGCTCCGGCGGGACGCGGTGCGCCCCGCTGCCGACCCGCTCGGTCGGCGGCCGGGCCCCGCGCTCGGTCGGACGCGGGAGGACCCCGCTCCGCTCGGTGGGCGCCCGGTCGCCGCCGGGCCGCGGGCGCTCGGCCGGCAGCCGGTCGCTGCCGGGCCGCGGGTGGACCCCGCTCGCCCCGCGCTCCGTGGGGCGCTCGGCCGGGACGCGATGCGCCCCGCTGCCGACCCGCTCGGCCCCCGTCGGCGCCGCCGGCTCGGCGCGCTGCGCCTCCTTCAGCCGGGCCATGGCCTCCGCCATGGCCCGCCGCGCCTCGGCCGCGGCGAGCGCCGCCCGCGCGGCGTCGACGGCGGCCTGGGCCGCGTCGACCGTCGGCGCCACGTCCTCCGGCTCGCCGTCGGTCACGCCGACCTCCCCCGGGCGAGGTCGAGGACGAGGCGGGGCGGCGAACGGCGCTCGGGCCACACCGCGCGTGTGGCGCGTCCTCCGACCGAAGGCGTCATCGTCTCGACCTCGCGCGGTCCCCGGGCGAGGACCGCTCCCCCCGCGCCTCCCGCCCGGGCGCGCGCGCCCGGGCGACCGAAACGCGGCGGGCCGGCGCGCGGCCCGCCGCCTCAGCAGGTCAGTGCATGCCCGAGAACGGGTTCTTCTCCGCCGGCAGCTCCTCGAGCGCCTCCTCGTCGGTCTCGGCCACGAACATCTTCTTGCCCTCGCTCCAGTGGTGCCGGACGAGGTAGACCTGCTTGGTCACGTCCAGGTAGTAGCGGTGGACGACGTCGCCCTCCGCGAGCTTCTCCTGGAACGCCTCCTCCACCCAGGCGATCTTCTGGGGCATCGTCAGCTCGTTGCGCAGGATCTCGAGCATCTCGCCCTGCGAGTACTTCCTGTCGCCGACCTCCTTGAAGACCTTGTCGGGCTCGGCGACGACGACCTTGTTCACGCCGTTCTTCGGGTCGGCGCCGGTCGCCCGCGGGTCGAAGGACGCGAAGGGCTTGTTGATCAGCTTCTGCAGCTTGGGGATCGTGACGAGCCCGTAGCTCTGGTCGAGCAGCTTCCAGAAGTCGTCCGCCTTCTGCAGGTCGGTGACCGGCAGGCCCTCGCCCTTCGGCCGGAACAGGACGTACGGCTTGTAGTTCTCCGTGCCGACGTCCTGCTCCTCGAGGCGCATGACGAACTCGACGTCGAGGTCCTCCGACACGCCCGAGCGCTGGAAGAAGAGGAACTCGTCGATCGGCCCCGAGGGGAAGATCTTGACCGAGGTCATGCCCAGGTTGCTGAACAGCTCGAAGGGCAGGAGGTTGCGGCTGATCTTGATGTTGATCTTGAAGCCCTCGACCTTGCGCGCGATGCGCCGCAGGCACGCGCCGATGGGCACGGCCAGCTTGGCGCGCACCGGGTCGAACTTGATCTGGTCGAACCCGACGCCGAAGCCGCCCTTGTCGCGCGGCTTCTGGATCAGCGCCGGGATGATCGGGATGCGCGCGCCGTTGCCGGCGAGCACGACGCGGTCGGCGCGCTTGCCCGCCTCGAGCGAGCGCTGCTCCATGCGCGTCGCCTCCTCGGCGAACCCGGCCACCGCCGGCCGGTAGAAGCGGCAGATGTGCCCGAACGTGACCGCGAGGTACTTCTGGCGGAACTCCTCGCTCTCGACCGCCATGGGGATCGACTCCGCCAGGCTGACCGGGTCGGTGAACGACTCGAGGTCGGGGCTCTGCCAGCGCGCCTCGTGGGGGAGGAGCTGCTCCTCGGGCACGGGCTTGCCCTTGAGCACGTTGCTCACGTCGATGCACAGGCCCTTCTTGACGAGGTCGGCCTGCTCCCACAGCCAGTCGAAGTTCTTGCGCGCCGGCAGCTTGTACTTGTTGTACGTCGCCGGCATGTCCTTGAACTCCCAGCCCGTCGGGAACATGCCGTTGACGAGGTCCCACAGGTCGCGCGGGAGGGCCGGCTCGTCGAGCCTGGCGACGACGTCGTCCCAGCGCTGCAGGAGCGCGCCCTGCTGCACGTCGAGCTTGAAGTACTTGATCCAGGGGTTGGTCGGCGCCTTCTCGGTCGTCTTCGGGTCGAGCAGGCGCTTGGGGTGCGCCAGCGCCAGCGCCAGGCGGCGCTTGAGCAGGTCGAAGACGTGCAGGGTGAGGTTGTCGCCGCCGACGTCCTGGCGGCCGCCGCGGTCCGCGATGTCGATGTCGATCGCCAGGTGCTGCGGCTCGAACTTCATCGTCGTCTTGATGAGCGCGAGGTCGGTCGTGCCGCCGCCGAAGTCCATGCAGACGATGTTCACCTTGTAGGTGCCGTCGGCCTGCTTCATCGAGGCGAACTCGGTCTCGACGTACTTCTGCAGGGCGTCGCGCTTGCCGAAGCGCTCGAACAGCGGGTAGAGCACGTAGTAGAGGCCCGAGCCGGTCGCCTCGTCGGTGCTCATGTCGATCTTGTCGGGGCTGAAGCCGAGGCGGCGGAACACCTGGCGCAGGGCGTTCACCTGCACCGCGTTCCAGCGCGGCGGGCTCGTGACGACGATCTCGGCGATGTTCTTGCCGAGGATCGAGCGGGCGTCGTCGACGATCTTCTTGCCGAGGGCGGCCATCATGTGCGCCGCGTCGGCGTCGCGCCAGATCTCCTTGCCCTTGGTCACCACGTAGCGCTTCTTCGTGCCGATGCCGCGCTTGACCGACATGTGCAGGTTCGTCTTGCGCGGCGAGCCGACGGCGCGCTGGCCGACGTCGTAGCTGTCGGTCGCGAGCTGCTTGAACGGCTCGATCTCGAGCACGTTCACGGCCGAGGCGATCGTCTCCGCCTCGTTGAGGAGCTTGGGCGACTCGGGGAGGAAGTTGGGCTCCGGCTTGACCTCCCAGTAGGCGGTCGAGCTGTTGGTCGTGCCGAGGTCGACCGCGAACACGCCGTCGAACGTCTCGTCACCCAGGAACTTCTCCACCTGGATGAAGAAGGCGCTCCACTCCTCGTCGCCCTCGACCTTGAAGTTGATCTGCCCCTCCCACTGGGGGCTGTCCTTCTTCTTGGGCGCGGGGATCGTGTCGGTCTTGAACTCGATCTTGAGGGTGTGGCCGAACTCGCTCGGGTCGAAGCGGAACTTGCCGTGGCCCTTCTGCTGCGGGTCGAGCGGCTGGTCGTTGTAGCTCATCCGCACGAACGACACGGGGTCCTTGCCGAAGTCGACGTTGAAGACCACCTCGGCCGGCGCGTCGAGGTCCGGGATCGAGAGCTCGACCGTCTTGTCCTCGAGGCGCAGGCCGGGGGCCAGCTCCTTGATGACGTGCAGCGGCGTACTCTCGTCGAACTCGATGATCATGCGCTTCCCTCTCCCCCTCCCGAGCCTGGTGCCTCGACCCGGCCGGCCTTACCAGGACGCGCGCCCGTTCTCCGGGCCCCCCCGCGTCCGGGCAGGAAGGTAGCACAGGGGCCTGGGCCGGGCCACGCGCCCGGCGGAGCCCCGGCGTCACCCTGCGCCGGCCTGGTAAACGGATGATGATGCTTCAGGCGTCCCTGTCCTCGCCTGGGTCGTCGTCCTCGTCCGTCGGCGGGACGGTCCCGTCGTCGCTCCCGAGGATCGCGTCCAGGTCGATGTCCGTCTCGCCCATGGCGCCGATGGCCCACTCGGCCCCCGGCTGCACCCGCCAGTCGTCCGCGGAGTCCGAGAGCTCCACCGCGGCGTGGGCCTCCTCCTCCGGCGCGGGCTCCTCCTCGGGCGCCTCCTCGTGCGCCTCGTCGGCCGGCGGCGCGTCGGCCTCCTGCGGGCGGGCGAGGAAGTCGAGCTCGAGGTCGAGGTCCTCCTCGCCGTCGCCCAGGGCCAGGGCGCCGCGCTCGGCGCCGAAGCGGCGCTCGTCGAAGCGCGCCGCGCCGGTGTGGATCGCCTCGGTGTAGGTCCGCGCCCACCCGCGCTCGAGCGGCTCCGGCTCGACGTCGCCGTAGGCGAGCATGATCTCGCGGTCCTTCTCCTCGAGCATCTCGAGCGGCGAGGCGCCGCCGAGGCGGCGGAACTCGGCCACCTGGGCGGCGACCGCGTCGATGCTCCGGTCGCGGACGGCGAGGTCGCAGTCGAGGCGCTGCGCGACCCGGTCGAGCTCGGGGAAGACGTGCTCGGCGAGGCGGTCGAGCTCGAGGTCGAAGCGCGAGCGGAAGAGCGCGGCCAGGCGCGAGGGCAGGTGCTCGAGGTCGTCGAGCGCGCCGTGCACGTCGCGCAGCTCGACCAGGAACTGGCGCGCCTGGTCGGGGTCCTTCGTGTCGGTGAGGCGGCCCGCCTTCACGCGCAGGCGCGCGGCCAGGTAGCTGAGGAGTCGCCACAGGCGCAGCTCCACCTCCTGGAACTGCGGGGTGGCGGCGGCCGGGCCGAACTTCTGGAAGCCGCGCGCGAGCTCGCGGAACTGCCGGGCGCGGAAGGTCTCGTCGGGCTCGGTCTGGCGGAGGATCCGCGAGAGGAGGCGCAGGTAGGTGGCGCGGTTCGGCCCGCCCTGGCCGACGACGAAGAACTTGAACGGGAAGGGCGAGTCGAGCGCCGGGCAGTAGAGGATCGCCTCGGGGTCGAGGACGTCGTCGACGCCCAGGCGGTCGAGGGCCTCGACGACGAGCTCGCCGTGGGTGGCGAAGTGCGACAGGTCCTCGAGGCGGAAGCGGTAGGAGGTGCCGAGGACGCGGCCGAGGACGTGGAGGCTCGACGGGCGCCCGGCGGCGAAGACGAACTCGCGCGCGCGGTCGGCCTCGAGGTAGCGGAACGTGCGCATGCGCGGGAGGACGCGCCGGAGCGCCGCCGCGTCGACGCCGGCCTCGGCGAGCCCGGGCTGCTCGTGGAGGAGGAGCGGCAGGGCGCGGCGCAGGCGCGGCGGCAGCTCGACCGCGTCCTCGCCCTCGGCGGCGGGGACGCGATGGGCGACGTCGGCGGTCCCGTGGACCCCGAGGTCGGAGCGCTCGAGCCACGACCAGGCGGACCGGTCGGGCGCGAAGGGCAGCGTCTGGGCGGCCTTGCTCATGGGCCCCCGATGTAAGCAGATCGGATCCGGGCGCGCCAACGTGGCCCCGGAGGGGGCGCCGGGACGCGATGTGTGAGGACGCTCACCCGGGGGCTCGCGCCCCCCCGGCGGCGCCGGCGAGCGCGGTCACTCGAGCGCCCAGCCGCCCAGGGCGCGGCGCAGCCCCCGGCGCATGACGGCGTCGCCCAGCTCGCCCGCGGCGGTGTTGAGCGCGACCTCGGCCGCGAGCAGCCGGGCGCTGGCGGGCCCCAGCACGGCCCAGGCCGGGGCGAGCTCGGCGTAGGCCGGGTCCTCGTCGCCCGCCTGGCCCACGGCGCGGGCGGCCTCGACGTGGGCGTCGCACGGGCAGGCCAGCCAGGCCTCGGCGGCGTCCATCGCCCGGCGGGCGCGGGCGAGGTCCCAGCCGGCGCGGGGGTCGGCGACCGCCGTGACGGCGCGGGTCGCGGCGACCGTGGCGCGGACGACGGCCTCGACGCCGAACCCCTGCAGGGCGGCCGCCAGGCCGTCGGCGTCGGCGGGCTCGGCGGGGGCCGCCGGGCCGAGGGCCAGGCGCGCCGCGGCGTCGCCGACGAGGGCCGCCAGGCGCAGGCGCTCGTCGGTGAGGGCCCCGGCCCGCACCCGCGCCGACAGGGCGCGGGCGGCCGCGGTCGGGTCGCCCTGGCGGGCGCGGCGCTCGAGGTCGCGGCGGGTGGTGTCGGCCACACCTGAAAGCGTAGCGCACGGCCGCGGGGTCCGCCGCGTCCGGGGCCGGCTACACGCCGGCGGGGGGCGGCGGCGCCGCGGCCGGGCGGCCGAGGTCGGTGAGCAGGCCGTCGACCATGTGCACGACGCGGTCGGCCCGGGCGGCGACCTTCTCGTCGTGGGTGATCGTGATCGTCGTCACCCCGGCCTCGCGGGTCAGGTCGCGGAAGAGGTCCAGGATCTGCGCGCCGGTGGCCGAGTCGACGCTGCCCGTCGGCTCGTCGGCCAGGAGGACGCGCGGGCCGTTCATGAGGGCGCGGGCGATCGCCGCGCGCTGCCGCTCGCCGCCCGAGCACTTCACCGGCAGGAAGTCGACCCGGTGGCCGAGGCCCACCCGCTCGAGGAGGGCGCCGGCGCGGGCGCGGCGCTCGGCGCGCGAGAGCGGCCGCGGGTAGGCGGGGAGCATGACGTTCTCGCGGAGCGTCAGGTTGGGGATCAGGTTGTGCAACTGGAACACGAACCCGAGCGTCTCGCTGCGCAGGCGGTCGAGGTCGGCCACCGCCGTCAAGTCTTGCCCCAGGACCTCCACCTTGCCGGCGGTGGGCAGGTCGAGGGCGCCGAGGAGGTGGAGGAGGGTCGTCTTGCCGCTGCCCGAGGGCCCGGTGATCGCCAGCGCCTCGCCGGCGGGGACGTCGAGCGACACGCCGCGGAGGGCCTGGACGAGGCCCTCCTCGTAGTGCTTCACGACGTCGACGGCCCGCACGGCGAGGTCGGTCATTCGTAGCGCAGCGCCTCCGTGGGCTGGAGGTAGGCGGCGCGGACGGCCGGGTAGAGGGCGCCGAGGAGGCCGAGGAGGGCGGCGAAGCCGACGGCGCGCAGGTAGAGGAGGGGGTCGAGGGTCACCGAGAGCCAGCCGAGCTGGATCAGGAGCTTCGACGCCTCGATCAGGAGGAGCCCGATCGGGAGGCCGAGGAGGCCGCCGGCGGTGGCCAGGAGCGCGCCCTCGGCCTCGATCATGGCGACGATCCGCAGCCGCGACCAGCCGATCGCGCGCAGGAGGCCGATCTCGCGCGTGCGGTCGAAGACCGACATGAGCATGGTGTTGGTCACGCCGATCGCGCTCACGAGGGCGGCGAGGAACGAGATCGCCAGGGCGAAGCTGTCGATCAGCGCCGCCTGCTGCTTGAAG
This sequence comes from Planctomycetota bacterium, assembly GCA_023954375.1. Lineage (GTDB taxonomy): Bacteria > Planctomycetota > J058 > J058 > J058 > JAMLIC01. The sequence continues at coordinate 77,832 of JAMLIC010000026.1, read as the reverse complement.
CTGTCGAGGAAGCCCTCGATCGTGCGCGCGTGCAGGCGCGGGATCGCCTCGCCGATCGAGGGCGCGAGGGCCTCGCCGCGGTCGAGCCCCTCGCGCACCTCGTCGGGGGTGCGCGCGGTGCGGCCGGGCTCGGTGTGGCAGATCAAGATGTTCGGCAGGCGGCGGTAGGCCTCGCGCAGGTGCGACAGCGGCATGAGGGCCTGCCCGCCGAGGAACGGGACGTCCTTGACCACGGGGGTGTCGAAGAGGCCGACGACCTCGAGGCGCGAGCGCTCGTCGATCGCGAGCGTGCCGCCCACGCCGAGGCCGAGCTGCTCCGCCATGAGGCGGCCGATCACGATGTGCTCGCCGTCCCCCTCGCGCAGGCCGCGCCCCTCGACGATCGGGAAGAAGCGGAGCATCTCGCCGTCCGGCTCGACGGCCATGATCGTCACCGGCTGCGCCATGCCCGGCGGGCGCACGAGGTGGATCCCGAGGAGCGAGACCGCCTTCACGCCCGGCACCTGCCGGGCGGCCTCGGCCTCCTCGTAGGAGACGGCCGAGAAGAGGGGGCTCGCGGCGCCGCGGGCGAGGACGATCAGGTCGAAGGCGAAGACCTGGGAGATCCGGTAGAACTGCGCCCGGAGCCCCTGCGTCACGCCGACGATCGAGACGAAGGCGGCGATCGCCACCGCGATCTGCAGGACGGCGAACAGGCTGCGCGCCTTCCGGCGCAGGACGTTCCGCAGGGCGAGCACGCGGCGACGTTAGCACGTGCGCGCCGCAGGACGTAGGGCCGCGGCCCGCGCGCTGCACGATCCCGTGCGCCGCCGCCGCCCGAAACGGTGCAACATTCTTCCGCCCCCGGAGGAGGTCACCCGCCCGCTCGCGCTAGAGTGAGGCCGCTCTCCGGGGGGTGCTGGTGAAGAACGTGTGCGCGATGCTCGTCGTCTCGGCCTCGGCCGCCCTGGGGGGCGGCTGCGCCGTCGTCGCCGACCAGCGGGCCGCTTACGGGCGGGGCGTCGACGTGGTCGTGGACCGCGGCGACGACCCGTTCGCGGTGGCGGTCGCTGCCAACGAGCGGCTGCTCGCGGTGGACCCGGCCGAGGTCCTCGAGGTCGCGCTGGCCCGGAGCCCGGGGGTCGACGGGCGCGCGGTGCGCCTGACCCTCGACCCCGGCCCGGTGCGGCCGAGCGCCCTGCGGTCGGGCCGCTTCGCGGCGCTCGCGCCGGGCGCGCCGCCCGGCGCCGAGGCGCCCGAGCTGCCGCGCGGTGTGAGGGTCGCGGGGCGCCTGCGCCTGCAGGCGGTGGTCGAGCACGGGCCGGGCGGCCCGCGCGTCGCCGCGCAGGCCGTGGCCGACTTCGCCGTGGCCGGGGCGGCGAAGCGCTGGGAGCCGCTGCTCCAGGCGATCGCCGAGGCGGCCGCCGAGCGGGCGCAGGCCGAGGTCCTGCGCGCGGCGCGGGCGGAGGGGGCGGCCGCGTGCGACTGAGCCTCGCCTTCGTCGCGTGCGCGCTCCTGGGCCTGGGCGGCTGCCACGCGCCGGAGCTCACCTTCAGCGGCGAGCCGCGCGAGGTGCGGTCGTCGTCCCTGCGCGTCGTCACCGACCTGCCGCCGGCCGAGGCCGAGCGGGCGCAGGCGTGGCTCGAGGGGGTGCTCGGCGGCATGTGCGAGCGCTGGGGGCTCCCCCGCCCGGACGCCAGCGCGCCGCTCTCCTGCTACCTGTTCGGCTCCCCCGAGGACTTCGCGCGCTTCCGCGACTACGACGCGCTCCTGCGCGGCGGCCACGCCCGGCAGGCGGGGACGTGCGTCGGCTTCTACTGCGCCGGCTGCGACGCCTTCGCCACGTCGCCCGCGCTGGCGCGCGAGGCCCCGCTGCTCGACGACCCCTCGAGCTGGCGCCCGCTCGAGCACGTGCTGGCGCACGAGCTCAACCACCACCTCCTCGACCGCCACGGCGCGCGCGGCACGCCGGCGTGGCTGAGCGAGGGGGTGGCCGAGACCGAGGGCCTGCGCGCCTGGGCGGCCCGCGACGGCGGCGCGCCCGGCGCCCCGAGCCAGGTCTACCGCGCGCTGACCCTCTCGGCGCTGGCCCTGCGCGGGCTCTACGGCGAGCACGTCTTCGTCGACCTGCACGACCGCGGGCTGGCCGCGGTCACCTGGGGGCACGAGTATCCGCTCGACCTCGCCCTCTGCCTGACGCTCGAGGACCTCGACCCGGCGCTCCTGCGCCGCCTCGCCACCGGCGGCCGGCTCCCGCGCCGCTGGGCGCCGGCGCGGCTCGACCGCGCCGCGCGCGAGCGCGCGCGGCTCCTCTCCGGGCTTTCTCCCGGCCTCGCCCGCGCCGACGCCCGCGCCTGGCCCGCCGCCGCACGACGCTCGGCGCCTGTGGGACGCGCCCGCTGCATCGCCGCCGCTGCGCCGGCCCCGCCCGCGACGCCGCGTGGAGGCTCCCTGGCTGGCCGGCGCCCGCGCGCGACGCGGCGGGCGGCTTTCGGCGCGCTCGCGCTCACCGCCCACGGCGCCTCGCCCGCGGCCGTCCGCGCCCGCCTCGCGGGCACGCGCCGCGCCGTCTGGCACCTCGCCGAGGCCGTAAACGAGCTCCTCTCGTCGGACGGCCACGGCCACGCCGCGCTCGGCGACCTCGAGCTCTGGTTGCTCGGCAACCTCGAGCGCCGGGCGCTGGTGGCGCTCAGGGGCCGCGACGGCGCCTCATAGGAACTGATGACGAACAAGCACCGGACGCCGGCGGCATCAACCAGCGTTCAGGCCTCGACCTGGGGCGCACGGGCGCGCGCCGCTCACAGAAATGTTGTGAGCACCTTGACGCCTCCGCGGGGGAGCGGCTAAACCCCCCAGTGCGTCGTCGCGACCACGCGACGGCCACCAGGGGGGAACGTCATGGGCCCGATCCACCGCGCGCGGCGCGCCTGCGCCGCCGCCTTGCTCGGCCTCTGGCTCCCGACGGCGGCCGCGCAGACTCCGGGGCAGCCGGTGGCGGTCGAGGGGCCGCAGTACTTCGCGCTCGTCGACCTCGAGCGCTTCGAGCAGCACGCCCCGGGCGCCGTGCAGCGCGGCGTCCACCAGGGCCAGCACCGGTTCCTCCTCCGCTGTGCCCTTCGCCGAAACGGTGGCCGATTTCTGAGCTGTAACGAGTAGAGGGACGACCTCCTCCTCGACCGCCCCACCCGGGGCCTTCAAGGAGGACGTGTGACGAAGCGTACGCCCAGGTCCGACAGCCCGGAGCCGGAGGGCCCGGACCCTGACGAGCTCCGAACCAACGACCCGCAGGAGGACGTGCAGGACCTCGCCGAGGCGGGGGACGACGAGGCCGTCGTCCTGCTCGACGAGGACGAGGCGCCGGAGAGCCGGCCGAGGCTGGCGGGCACGCCGAAGGGCGGCTCGTTCAAGAAGCCCAGGAGCAAGGGCCGCACGCAGCTCATGCGGCCGCGGACGCTCACGGCCGAGCAGCGGCTCCTGATCCTGGACTTCGTGGCAGCGGAGCAAGCTGCCGGGGGCCGACTTTCGCCGCTCGTGGGGTCACGTCCAGCGCGCTCTACAAGTGGAAGCGGCTGTTCGCCGACCACGGCCCGGCGGGAGGCACCGAGGACCGGCCACAGGGCGCCGATCCGGGAGGCCGCATGAGCGAGGGTGACCCGGCGGGCGGTCCTCCTGCTCAGGCAGCCCACCCCGACTGGGGCCAGGAGCGGATCCACCACGAGCTCCTGCGCACGAAGGGGCTCAGGCCAGCCAGGGGGCGATCGGCAAGGTCCTGGCCGAGGAGGCTACGAGGTCGTCGCCGCGCCCGCCCGCCCGCGCGGCGTCGTGCCGCTTCGGGCAGGCCGGGAGCAGCCGCTCTGGCAGGCCGACCTCTTCACCTTCGTGCTCAAGCGCCAGAACCGGCGCGTGCACCTCGTGGCCTTCATGGACGACCACAGCCGGTTCCTCGTGGGCTTCCGGGCTCCACGCCACCGCCTCGGGCGCGCTCATCCGCGAAGGTCCTCCGAGCGGCCATCGCCAGCCACAGGGCGCCGGCCGAGGTGCTCACGGACAACGACGCGCAGTACGTGACCACCCAGCGCCCGGGAAGGCAGTTCACCAGGCCTGCGAGAAGCGCGGGATCAAGCACCTCGTCGCCAAGCCCCGTCGCCCCAGACGCTCGGCAAGTGCGAGCGCTTCTGGGAGGCACGCTCTGGCGAGTGCCTGCCGAACCGCCGTCTTCCTCGACCTGCAGGACGCGCGCCACACCCGGATCGGACACTTCGTCGACCACTACAACTTCCACCCGCACGCACCAGGGCATCGGCGGCCTCGTGCCGGCGGACCGCTTCTTCGGCGCCACGCCCGAGGTGAAGGCCACGCTGACGGCGCGGGTGGCGAAGAACGCGCTTCGGTGCGGCCCGCGACGGGGTCCCGCGCAAGGACTTCTACCTCACGGGGCGCGTGGGGGACGTGAGGATCTCGCTGCACGCCGAGGGCGAGCAGGTCGTCCTCACCCGCGACGACGGGACCCGCGAGACAGTCGACCTCACCGCCACTGAGGCCGACGCGCCGAGACCGGCGACGCGCAGGCGCTGCCCCTGCCGGTCTCGACCAGGTGACCCTGCCGACGCTGCGGGACCGACGACGGCGACGACGGGACCTCGACCCCGCCCCGGAGCCTCGCTCGACGGCGCTGCTCGACGCCCTCGAGGCCGCCTTCGCCGACGGCGACGTGGCCCCCGTGGAGGAGCTCGACGACCTGCCCGACGACGTCACGTCCGCGGGCGACCTCGACGACGAGGTGACGTCGTGACGCGCGCTCGCGACGCGAAGGCCTCGTCGTCCTCGACGAGCGGAGCGACGTCGGGCGCGACCGCGCCGGCAGCAACGCGGCCGACCGCCGAAGGACAGGCGCGCCGAAGCAGAGAGCACGAGCATCGGGGCTCGGCCGAGCGGGGCAGAAGGCCTACGTGATCGTCGAGACCCTCAGCGGCCTGCGGTCGCCCGGCGACACCGAGCGCGCTGATCGGCGTCACGATCAGCCGCTACTACCGGCTGGGTGGCGCGCCCTGCAGGGCCTCGTCGAGGCGCTCGAGGCGCGGCCGGCAACCGGCAGCCGTCCCCGAGGCCGGAGGCGAAGAAGCTCGAGCGCAGGCGCGACCGGCTGGCGCGCGAGCTGCGCCGCGCGCAGGCCCTCGTGCGGGTCGCGCAGCGCGCCGTGGGGCTCCCGGCGCCCCAGGCGCCCCGCGACGCGACCGGCGACGGGAAGAAGCGTCGCCGCCGCAGGCCCGGAACCGGACGGCGCGCACCCTGGCTCGCCTCGGACGCCGGAGCCGCCCGCCCCGGCGACGCGCCGGCCGACGCGCCCGCCACCCCGGCGGCGACCTGACGACAGGGTCGGTCGCGAGGACCCGCGCCTCGCGACCCGGCCGCGCACGTTGGCCACGACCCGAGGCCATGAAGACGACGCCGACCGAACAGCCGACGATCCGCAGCGACCGCGCCGGCGGTGGGCGGGCTGTGGGGAAGCCTGGGGGCAGGCAGCCCTGCGACGGAGCCGGAGAGCCCCGGAGGGACAGAGCTCACCAGGCGACGGAGCCAGGGCGTCGGCTGTCCCCAGGCTCTCCACAGCTCGTCCACCGCCGCGACCACGCCTGCTGCCCGGGGACGTCGGTGCCGCGCCGTAGTCTCCTGCCCGACGCGGAGGCCACCCATGGCGGGCAAGACAGGCAGGAGCAGGCATCGGCGGTGAGGCTCGACGGCAGCGACCAGGCGAAGGACTGGTGCAAGGCCATCCTCGACACGCTCTCGGGAGCGACGACGAGTGGTCGACGCGGCGCGGTCGCTCGGCTACGCAGCCAGGCCTACTTCTACGGGTCGAGGACGTGCCCTGCGAAGGCCATGCTCTCGGACCTCGAGCCGAAGCGCACCGGGCGCAAGCCGGCGGAGCACGACACAGGCGACGCGGATCGCTGGAGCTTCGAGGCGGAGCTACTCCGCCCGAGGCGCTCGAGCGGCCAGCGCGCGCGTCACGGTGGCCCTCGGAGCGCCGAGCTCGGCTGCCGCCCAAAGGCCGCCGCCGGGCGCACCCGACGAGCTGACGCGGCCTCTGCCCGGCGGGCCCCGGCGTCCGCACCCTCCTCCCCTCCGGTCGACGCCGCCGCAGCGCGTGGTGACATCTCGCCGTCCGTGGTCGCGCTCCTGGACGCCGTGGCGGACTCCGCGTGCGCGTGGCGCGACGCTGGGGGTCGACGCGCCCGCGCCCGCCGCCGGCGCGGACTCCTGGGCAGTGGTCGCGCCAGCGCGACACCTGGCTCTCGCGGTCGTCGGGCCAGGACCAGCTGAACGCGTGCGGCCTCTCCCTGTCCCGCTTCTGCGAGTCGCTGGGCCGCTCGGGGCGCACGCTCCGCCGCTGGGCCGAGCGCCACGCCGACCTTCGACCTCGCGCCCGTGGCCCTGGGCCCTGCCACCCAAGCGCGGCACGGCCTCGAGCGCAACCTCGTCGTCGCGGCCCTCGGCGGCCTGGGCCCTTCACGCCGGTCGCGTCGCTGCGGCAGCTCGCCCCAGGCCTCGCCCGCCGCGGGTCGAGAAGGCTCTGCTGGCGGCACCAGGTGCACATGCGCGTCGCGGGCACGCCACCGCCCAGACGCTCGCCTGGCACCGCCAGGGCGGTCTGGGCCGTGGACTACACCGAGGTCCCCTGGCGGCGCGTCGACGGCGGAAGCACGTCCTCTCCGTCCGCGACCTCGCCAGCGGCTATCACCTCCTGGCGCTCCGTCGCCGAGCACGCCGACGCGCGTGCGACCCGCGACGCGCTGGCGTCGCTCTTCGCCACGCACGGCCCGCCGCTGGTCCTCCAGAGTCGGACAACGGAGGGCACTTCGCGGACAACTGGCGTGCGCACCTCCTCGACGAACACGGGGTGCCCACCTGCGCTCCCCGCGGGCTGGCCTGCCTACAATGGCGCCTGTGAGTCCGGGATCCACTGATAAGGCGCGCGCCTTCCAGTTCGCCGTCCGCGAGGTCGGTTAGAGTCAGCGCTGGCGATCTCGGCGCCTGTAGTCTCGGCAACGACCTCCTTCGCCGCGTCCGCGGAGCCGAACAGACACCGACTCAAGTTTGGTCCGCCCGCCAACCGATCTCAGACGGCGAGCGCCACGAGCTTCGCCTCGTCTTCGAGCGCCGCGAGCTCGAGGCGCGCGCCACGCGCGGACACCATCCGGAGGCCCTGCTCTCCGACGACCAGCGCGCCGACGTCGAGCGCGAAGCCATCAGCCGCGCCCTCCACGAGCGCGGCCTGCTCACCACCCGGAGGAGGTCGATCCCTCTACCCGCGAAGCGCTAGAAACCGGCAGACGATTCGTGGGGAGCACAGGCGGTTCCTCCAGCGCGATCCGGTCTGGGACGCGGGGAACGTGGGGGGGCAGTACACGTTCTGCGGGAATGGGCCGCTGAGCGGGAGGGATCCGACGGGGGAACTCTCCACCCCAGTGAAGGAGGCAATCCGGGGTGGCGCCAGGGGGCGCCTCGGTCGATCGATCGTTCACCTTGCCGCCAGGAACCCACTTACGGCCACAGGTCTCGCACTGGGAACTGCGGGTGCGATCGCCGGAACCTACATCTGGATCCAGGCGACCGGTGGTTCCTCGATCAACGAAGTCGCTTGGGGCGGGAACAAGGCCGCGCGCCTGTACGACGCCTTGGCGCAGGCCCGCGCTGCCGAAGCAGAGCAGATGCGGGCGTCGGGTGTTCTACCCGCATGGATGCGTCTGTTCGAGCAGCAGACGGGAATGCTGCCTGACGCGACGGCGATCCAAGCCTACGAGGCGGCACTCGCTCTCGACCCGCAGCGGCCGGACTTGGCGTTCAACGCCGCTCGGAACAGCCCCACGGCCAAGGCAAAGACCAAGACGAGCCCTGAACCGAAGCGGAAGCCGTGTCCGGCCCCCAGCACAGACGAAGACGAGGAGGAGGAGCAGGAGGAGGAGGATAGATACATCTACCGGTCACTCTCGGCGGAGGACCGTGCGCGTTACGATGCTGGCTTGGGTCTCGTGCCAGAAGGCACCGGAACCGGCCGTCCGGAAATCCTCAGACATATTATGAATCTTGACACGGGCTACATTTCTGCGTCGATGACCGAGACGGGAGCCGCTAGATTCTATACTCCGGGCCAAGGCATGGTCAAAATTGATGTTGACCAGGTCAAAATCGTTCCGAATGCACAGATTCTGCAAACCCTGCAGAGAATCGGAAGCCCTCAGGACGTGGAGAAGGCTCGCAGGGCCGAAGAGGTGCTGATTAAGGGGGGAGTTCCCCGAACTGCCATGCAGTTGATCCATCCATGAACAATCTGGACTCCGTTTCTGCCCTCAATGCATTGCTTGCCCATGCGGGGAACAGGTCCGACGATCCACGTTCGGACACTGGGTTTACAGGAATGCTGCGGCCTTACACCGGACTCCGCGAGTCGAACTTTGTCGAGGTCATGGAGGCACTCTACTGTCTTCGCGACGAACTACGAGGAGACCTGATTCCACGTTGTTGTGTTGCTTCAGCTTGGGATCTTTGCAGGACCGCCCGTACCCTGGGGCTCAGCCCGCGCACTTCCCTGCAGCGAAACCGATTGATCTCAGCCGACGACGTGCAACGCCTTGCTTCTTGGGTCGAGACGATAGAAGCCTCCACTCTGTTCCTGCTTCACGGCAAGGACGATTCGATCGCCTTTTTTGGAATGATCCGCCTCATTGCAGATGGACGAGTGAAACCTACTTCCCTTCCGTGGCTGACAGTCGCGAGCAAGATCTTGATGGACGGCTTCTATCTCCCTGAGGACCACTTGCTCGCTGTTCGCGCGTTGATGGCCCTGCGCAGTCCCGAAGCTCTGGGGGTCCTGGAAGCCGCGAGCGTCTCGTCGGACGAGATCGAGGTTAGGGTTGCAGCAGCAGAAGCCATGCGCGTGATTAGAGGAATCCGACAAGACAAGTGAGAAACCTGCCCGTGGGTTCGTGCAACCGGCGCCGCCAGCGTGGCTTGCGCGTGCGAACCCGCCCGGACCGCCTGCCGCCGCGACCGGGAGCGCCGGCGCGGAAGCGCCAGGTCGTCCCGCGGCGGGGCTGAGACGGGCACTCGCTGCCCAACTCGGGCGCCTCCCGCGCGCGTCGGCCGAGACGGACAACGCGCGTACATGGAGGTGCCCCGCCGGCGGGGCTCACCCCGCGGCGTGGCCGGTGGCCCTGGCGGCGCTCAGGCCGCCAAGCTGGCTGGTCGACAGCGGACCCCGAACAGGACCCGGTAGCCATAGGTCCCGGCGGGGAAGTGGACGCCGCGCTCACCGGCGCGGAAGCGTGCGGCGGCCTCCTGGTGGGCGCGCCAGAACTCGACGAGGTCCTCGAGGAGCTCGGCCCTGCGCCAGCGATCGCGGCACGCGACGCGCGGGTTGAGCCCGAAGCCCGGCTTCGACGGCCCCGGGACGCCCTCGGGGTCCTGGAGGAGCACGGCCTCGCGTCCGAGGAAGGCGCCGAGGCCCTCCGCCTGGCGGCGAGCGTGGATCTCGGCCACCTTCGCCGACACACGCTCGGCGACCAGGGCGCGCACGGCGTCGTCGTCGAGGTCGTCGAGCCCGGGCGGCCGCACCAGTCGAAGCCGGACGCGTTCGGGGAGGAGGCCCCGAGGCGGACGACGGCGCCTCGCCCGGGCCGCAGCGGAGCCGCCTTCGTCCTCGTCGCCGGCGCCGTCGCGCGGCTGCCGGAAGAAGAAGCTCGGCCGGTCCGCGACGAGCTCGCGCCGGCACAGGTCGCCGGGCGTCGTGATCAGACCCGGCCACGCCTCCGGCGACTCGACGAGCCCCGCCTCGACCGGGTTGCAGGTCATGTAGACGATCTTGTCGACCACGGCCTCGGGCCCGCATTCCAGACATCTCGGCCCGGGCTCCGCCAATTACCTACTTGCCAAAGCACGCACAGCAGACGACGGCCCCCCGCCGCCAAGGGAGGCGGAGCGCGGCGATAGGCGCGCATCCGGCGCTCCGCACGCATTCCGTTCGAGCGCCGCTCTGTCGTCTGCTCAGTGGCGCCGTCCGGACTCACTCCGGAGACGCATCTGATGCGCAAGGACGCGCATCTGGACCGCGCGAGGCGTGGACGCTGGACCTGTGGTGGCAGCTGCCGTGCTGTCCTTGCCTCGCCGCCGCGGGCGTGCGAGGAGAGGCACATGGAAGCCAGCGCGAAGCGGCTCGACTTCTTGCCGATCATCGGACGCGCTCTTCGGCAGCTCGACGTCGCGGCCCTCGTGGATGAGATCGTGCCCATGGACCCGCGCAGTCGCGTGAGCGCGGGCGAGTGCGTCGAGGCGCTGATCGTCGCGATCTTGCTGGGCCGGCACACGCTCTATCGGATCGACGAACTGCTCGCGCCGTACGACCTGGAGCTGGCGTTCGGCTGGAAGGGGAGCTGCGCGCAGTTCCACGACGACCGGCTGGCCCGAGCACTCGACGACACGTTCGCCGCCGGCCCGACGAAGATCCAGGCTGCGGCCCTCGTGCGTGCGGTCAAGGTGCACGACCTCGAGCTCGCGACCATCCACGTCGACACCTCGTCCGTCTCGGTCTACGGCGAGTACGCGGCCAGCGTGCCGCCGTTGGACCCGGAGGACGAGCGAGCGGTCCCACACGTCACGAGGGGGCACAGCAAGGACTATCGAGGCGACTTGAAGCAGATCGTGTATGGGCTGGCCGTGGCATGCGACGGCGGCGTCGCCGTCCTCGGTCGCGTGTCGTCGGGCAACCGCAGCGACCCACAGGAGACCCGTTGGCTCATGGGACGCCTCGCCGAGGTCCTCCCCGACCCACGGGGCACGACCGTCGTGGGCGACGCCAAGCTTTTCTCGGGCGAGACGCTGCTGCTCGCGCAGAAGCACGGCTTCCACATCTTGACGATGATGCCGCGCGGGGTGGGGCTCTGGGGAGAGGCCTTCACGGCCTTCCGTGCGGCCCTTGCGCGGGACGAGTCGCTCACCCGCCTGAAGGTTGTCTACCCGAAGGTGTTCCTCGAAGACGGATCCGCCGTCGACGACCTCGAAGCGGAGCCAGAGAGGGAGTGGAACGGCCGCTCGTGCGACCTCACCTATCGCTGGAAGGACGAATCGACCGGTGTCGAGCAAGAGTTCCCAATCCGCGCGCTCGTCGTCGAGTCCACCTCCCTGCGCGAGCAGAAGACGGTGATCGTCGAGGCGCGCCGAGACAAGGAGCGGAAGAACCTGGAGCGGATCGCAGCCCGGCTCGGCAAGCGCGAGTTCAAGTGCGAGGAGGACGCCCGGCGTGCGGCCGCGGCCGCGATCGAGCGTCACGGGCCCGACCTCCACCGCCTCGTCGCCGAAGCGGTGGCCGAACGTCGCCCAGTCAAGCGACCTGGCCCAGGACGACCGCCGGCTGACGAGCAGCGCGAAATGGAGACGGTGTGGCGCGCCGTGCTCACGATCGAGCACGACCAGCATGACGTCGACGAGGCGATCCTTCGCGAGAGCTGCTTCGTCCTGGTCACGACCCGCCCCTTGACGGGCCCTGACGGCTGCTCGGACGAGGAGCTCTTTCGCACGTACCAGGACCAGAACCTGGTCGAGACCGCGATCCGGATCTTCAAGAATCCACAGCAGGTGGCGCCGCTGTTCTTGAAGACCGACGCCCGGATCGCGGCGCTAGGCCTCGTGTACGTGCTGGCGTTGATGGTCTACGCGCTCATCCAGCGAGAAGTGCGCCGCCTCCTCGAGCAGCGCAAGGCCGACTTCCCAGGGAACAAGGGGTGGACCACGCGACCGACCACGGAGGTCGTCTTCCGCCTCTTCGAGGGGATCAACACGATCCGCGTCGACGGGGTGCCCGGCGTGACCGTGACGAACATGACAACCGCGCAGCGGGACGCGCTCGAACTGCTCAACCACTCGATGCTGACGGATCCGGGCGTCTCCTACGCCCAGCTGGCCAAGCCGAAGCCACGCCACCGCGGCTGGCGCGCGAGAGGGAAGAAGTCGGCGCCGGGCGAAGACTCGGGCGGCCAGGTCGGCTGACAAACGGTGGCTGCCAGAAATCATAACAAGGTCAGGTGCGATCTCTGGAATGTGGGCTCGGGGTCGCCGAGCGTGACCGCGCTGTAGCTCCCGGGCGACCAGAAGTTCTCGCCCCGCCCGAGCTTCACGTTCATGGCCCGGGCGACGAGCCCGTTGAACAGCGCCGCGAAGCGCGGCAGCTCGCCGCGCCGGTCGACGAGGCCGAGGTGGATATGGTTGCTCAACACGACGAGGCAGAAGACCTCGACGCCGTGCCGCTCGGCCGCGAGCGCCAGGCAGTAGGTCACGACCTGCTCGACCACCGCGTCCGGCCGGAGGAAGAGCTTTCGCTGCGCGCAGCGCCGGGTGACCATGACGGGGCGGCCAGGGAGCACACGTCTCGGGAGCGTCATGCGAGCCCGCCAGGCACGCCCCGGGCCGGTCGCAGGTCCAGCGCCCGAGCGGCGACCGCGCGCCGGCCGCACGCTCGCCGGGCAGGACCTGCCCGACTCCGGCTCGACTGGCGAGCCCGCGCGCCGGTCGCTGCTCGCCGTCCTCGCCCTCGCCGCGGCCGAGGACGCCGCCTGGCGGCTCGTCGACCGCCATGAACCGCCGTGAGACGCCGACGGCATCCGCGAAGAAGGGCGCCTGGTGGCCCACCCCGCGCCGTCGTGGCCGTTCGTGATCTGGGTCCGGGACACCGACGGCGAGCGACGGACGAGCGTCAGCCGCACGTCGACGGTTCACCGCGCGCGGCTCGCAGCGGCGGGCGTTGCGCGCCGGCGCGACGCTTGCAGCCGCGCCGCGCCATGCACCTCCCCCGCCCCCTCGCCCTGCTCTGCGCCCTCCTGTGCCTGACCATGAGCGGCTGCGGCGCCCTCTCGCCCCTGCGCTCGCGTCGCGAGCCCTTCAGCGGGGTGCGCTACCACCTGGCCGCCATGCGAGGCGAGCTCTGCGGCTGCCGCGACCTGTTCATGCCCAACGGGTCGAGATACTGGCTGCTCGCGCCCTTCACCCTGCCCGGGCTCGCCACCGCGGCCGCGCTCGACGTCGCGCTCCTGCCGATCACGGGCGCTGGCCGGCCCGTCGCCGGGCGAGAGCCCACCGAGCGCCCGGCCGAGGACGACCCGTTCCGCGAGTGACCTGCGCCGCGGCCGGCGGCGCCCCGCCGCCGCTGCTACAGTCCCCCCGTGGGCGACCTGCGCACGACCACCCGGCGCGACGGGCCGGACCTGCCGCTCCGGCAGGCGGGGCCGTACCAGCTCCTGGCGATCGTCGGCGAGGGGCGGAGCGGGACGGTGTTCCTGGCCCACCGGCCGGGGATCGAGCGCAACTTCGCCCTCAAGCTCCTGCCGCCGGGCCTCGACGCCGAGGCCGAGGCGCGCGCGCTGCGCGAGGCGCGGCTCGCCTCGCGCCTGTCGCACCCCGGCTTCGCCCGCGTGCTCGAGGTCGACCGCCACCAGGACCGCCTCTACGTCGTCATGGAGCACGTGCCCGGGCCGACGCTGCGCGAGCAGGTCGAGAAGGGCGGGCCCATGCCCTCGGCCGAGGCGGCGCAGCTCGTGGCCGAGCTGGCGCAGGCGCTCGAGGTCGCGCACCGGGCCGGCGTCCTCCACCGCGACGTCTCGGCGCAGAACGTCGTGCTCGACGACCGCACCGGCCGCCCGCGCCTCGTCGACTTCGGCCTGGCCTGCGAGGCCGGCGACGACGGCCGCCTCACGCGCGCCGGGCAGGGCCTCGGCGCCCCCGACGCCGCCGCGCCCGAGCTCCTCCGCGGCGACCCTGTCGACGCGCGCGCCGACGTCTACGGCCTGGGCGTCGTCCTCTACGAGCTCCTCGCCGGCGCGCGCCCCTTCGAGGGCCCGGCCGCCGACGTCGCGCGCAGGGTCCTCTCCACGCACCCCGACGACCGGCCGCCCCCGCCGTCGGCGCGCGCGCCGGACGTCGATCGCCGCGTCGAGGCCGCGTGCCTGCGCGCGATGTCCCCGCGCCCCGACGACCGCTTCGCCACCGCCGCCGACCTCGCCCGCGCCCTCGCGACCCCCGCCGCCGCCCCCGACGACGACGACGCCGCCCCCCCGCGCCGCGCCGCGCTCGCGCTGGCCGCCGCGGCGGCCAGCGCGCGGCGCTGGTCGTCGCCGCCGCCGCGTGGCTCGACGCCGCGCCGCCGCGGCCGCGCACGCGGCCGCCTGGCCAGGCGGCCGCCGCCGCGACGCCGCGCCGCGCTACGCTCGCCCGCCGCGCCGAGGAGGGCGCCGCAGCGCGCGCCGCCTGGCCGACCTCGACGAGCGCAAGGCCGCGCTCGCCCGCGCCCGCGACGCGGCGCGCGCCGAGCAGGCGGCCGACGCGCGCCGCGCCCACCTCCGCGCCCACACGTGGGCCGAGGCCGCCGCCTGGGTCCCGCGCGGGGTCGACGCGCTCGCCCGCTGGCTCGAGCCCCACCCGGGCGCCGCCGCCCTCCGCGCCGAGCTGCACCTCGACCGCGGCCGCCCCGCCCCCGCGCTCGAGGCCGCGCGGCAGGCCGGCGACCCCGTGCTCGAGGCCCGCGCCCTCGCCGCGCTCGACCGCCGCGAGGAGGCCCGCGCCCGCCTCGGCGCGCTCCTGCGCGACGCGCCCCCGGGGGCGCCCGGCCGGCGCTTCGCCCAGCTCGTCGGCGGCGACCCGCTCGCCCTGCACGACCTCCCCGACGACGCGCCGGTCCCCCTGCTCGTCGCGCGCGCGCAGCGCGTCTCGCAGGAGGCGCTCCAGCGCCAGGACCCGCAGGCGCTCGCCGAGGCGGCGCGCCTGGCCGACGCCGCCGTCCGGCGCTGGCCGACCAGCGTCGAGGCGCTCTACGCCCGCAGCGCCGCCCTCTACCACCGCTGGCTCCTCACCCGCGAGCCGGAGCTCGTGCCGCGCTTCCTCGCCGACCTCCGCCGCGCCCGCGCCGTCCTGCCCCAGCCGATCTTCTGGGTCTACGCCGGCAAGACCTACGTCCAGACCGACCGCCCGCTCGAGGCCGCGGGCGAGCTCCAGCGCGGCATGGCCCTCGCCGACCAGCACCGCGACGGGAACGCCGCCGCGCTCGGCCGCGTGTGGTTCGGCGCGGCCATGACCCAGCTCGGCGAGCACAGGGAGGCGCTCGCCGCCTGGCTCGACGCCCTGCGGATCGCGCCGGACCTCGCCGGCCTCTACGACTTCCTCCCCTGGGCCCGCCGCCTCCCCGCCCCCCTCCGGGCCCGCCTCCTCGAGGCGGTCCCCCCCGCCCGCCGCGCCGAGGTCGAGCGCGTCCTGGCCGAGCGCGGCTGACCCCCGGCCGTGTATGGTGCGGGGCGAATGGACACGACCAGCGGCCAGCAGGTCCCCCCCCTCCCCCAGCGGGTCGTGGGTCAGTACCACCTCCTGGCCCAGCTCGGCCACACGCCCACGGGCCCGATCTACCTGGCCCGCCTCCCGCACAAGGAGACGCTCCTGGCGCTCAAGGCGCTCCCGCCGCTCGGCCCCGAGGAGATGGCCCGCCTGCGCCAGGACACCTCCCTCCTCGGCCGCGTCGAGCACCCCGGCGTGATCCGCCCGCTGGAGGTGGGCGTCGAGCGCGGCCGGGCCTTCGTCGTCACCGAGCACGTGCCGGGGTCCACGCTCCGCGAGCAGCTCGACCGCCGCGGGCCGCTCCCGGCGCGGCAGGCGGCGCGCCTCGTCGCCGACGCCGCCGACGCCCTGCAGGCGCTCCACGACGCCGGCGTCGTGCACCGCCACCTCGACCCCAGCGTGATCGTCGTCGACGGCCGCGACGGGCGCCCCAAGCTGGCCGAGCTCGGCCTCGCGCGCGACCCGCGCCGCCCGCCCGCGCCGGGGCAGCCGCCGTTCCTCCCCTTCTGCCTCGCCCCGGAGCAGCTCCGCGGCGAGCCGGCCCAGCCGCGCAGCGACGTCTACGCGCTCGGCGCCGTGCTCTACGAGCTCCTCTGCGGCTCGCCGCCCTTCGAGGGCCAGTCGTGGAGCGAGCTGTCGCAGGCCGTGCAGGCGGGCGACCCCGAGCCCCCGGGCGAGCTCGTGGCCGGCGTCCCGCGCGCGATCGAGCGCGCCTGCCTCAAGGCCCTGGCGCTCGAGCCCGACGACCGCCCCACGGCCGGCGAGCTGGCGCTCCTCCTGCGCCGCGCCGCCGGCGGCGAGGACGCCCGCGGCGGCTCGCCCCTGCTCGTCGCCGCGCTCGTCGTGGCCGTCCTCGGCGTGGTCGGCGCCGCCGGCTGGGGCGCGTGGGAGCGGCGCGGCCGCGGCGAGGCCGAGTCCGCCCTGGCCGTCGCCCAGGCCGACCTCGAGCGCCTGCGCCGCGAGCTCGCCGCCGCCCACGAGACCGGCGCCGCCCGCGAGGCCGAGCTGCGGCAGGCGCGCGAGCAGGCCGCCCGCAAGCAGCAGGAGGTCGAGCAGGCGCAGAACCTGGCGCGCGCCGACGCCGCCCGGGCCAAGACGGCCACCGACCAGCTCCGCCGCGAGCTCTCGCAGCGGGTCGAGCAGATCGCGGGGATCCAGGGCCTCGGCGCCGGGCAGATCGGCCCGATCGTCGACGCCCTCGCGGCCGCCCTCGAGCCCGCCCCCGAGCTGACGCGCCTCCGCGCGCGCCTCCTCTACAACCGCCGCCGCATGGACGACCTGCGCGCGCTCGTGCGCGCCGCCCGCGCGCGCGGGGGCGAGCTCCCGCCCGAGCTCGTCTACCTCGAGCTGCGCGTCGAGCCCGACCCGGCCCGCGCCCAGGAGCTCGTCGCCCAGCTCGCCGCCCTCCCCGAGGACACCGCCTACGGGGCGCTCGGCCGGCTCTTCGCCCTCCAGGCCGCGGCGCAGCAGGGCGTGCCGACCGACCAGGCGCTGGGGCTCCTCCAGCGCGCGCGCGCCCGCGACCCGAAGGACCCGCACCTCCTCGCGGTCTTCTCGGAGGTCGCGGCGAACCTCGCCTTCCAGGGCAACAACCCGCAGCACGTCCAGCAGGCGCTGGCGCTCGCCGTGGAGTGGGTCGACGCCGACCCCACCTCGTCCGACGCCTACCTCCAGCGCGCCCGCCTCACCCTGCACCTGTTCCAGCTCACGCAGGGCCAGCGCCGCGAGCTGCCCGCGCGCGCCCTCACCGACCTGCGCGTGGCCCGCGGGCTCTCCGACGCCCCCGCGGTGTGGATGGAGTCGGCCAAGGCGCACCTGTCGCTCGGCTACGCCGAGGTCGCGCAGGCCGAGGTGCTCGAGGGCCGCCGCCGCGCGGAGGCCATGGGCGACCAGGGCGAGCTGGCCCGCTCGCTGGCGCTCCTCGGCGCGTGCCGCGCCCTCATGGGCGACGAGAACGGCGCCGTGCAGCAGTGGACCGAGGCCCTGCGCGCCTTCCCGAACATGGCCGGCACCTACGACCTCGTCACCTTCCTCCCCCGCCTCGGCCGCGAGGGGCAGCAGCGCGTGCTCCAGGCGGCGCCCCCGCAGGTGCGCCAGCAGCTCGAGGCCGTGCTCCGCCAGGTCGGCGGCGGGCGCTGACGGCGGCCCGTGCGGCACACGGCGACCCATCGCGAGGGTGACGCGCCGGTCCCGCCCCTGCGCGCGGTCGGCCCCTACGAGGTGCTCGCGCTGCTCGGCAAGGGCTCGAGCGGCCTCGTCCTCCTCGCCCGCCGCCCCGGCGTCGAGCGCCTGTTCGCGGTCAAGCTGCTGCCCCCCGACCTCGACGCCGAGGGCCTCGCCCGCCTGCGCCGCGAGGCCGAGGTGGCGAGCCGGCTCGACCACCCGGGGATCGTGCAGGTGCACGACGTCGGCGTGCACCTCCAGCAGCCCTACCTCGTCATGGACCACGTGCCCGGGCCGACGCTCAAGGACGTGATCGACCGCGAGGGGGCGCGCCCCTCGGGGGAGGCGGCCGCGCTGGTGGCCGAGCTGGCGGAGGCGCTCGAGGTCGCGCACCGGGGCGGGATCGTGCACCGCGACCTCAAGCCGGCCAACGTGATCGTCGACGGGCGCGACGGGCGCGCGAAGGTCACCGACTTCGGCCTGGCCCGCGACCTCTCGCGCCCCTCCGACCTCACGCAGCCCGGCGCCGTCCTCGGCACGCCCTACTACATGGCGCCCGAGCAGGTGCGCGGCGAGCCCGTCGACGCGCGGGCGGACGTCTACGCGCTCGGGGTGATCCTCTACGAGCTGCTCACGGGGGCGCGCCCCTTCGAGGCGCCGAGCGTGAGCGAGCTGGGCTGGAAGATCCTCGAGGGCCGGCCCGCGCCCCCCTCGGCGCGCCGCGAGGGGGTCGACCCGCGCGTCGAGGCCGTGTGCCTCGCCGCCATGGGCCCGCGCGACGCGCGCCCCGCCAGCGCGCGCGCGCTCGCCGTGGCGCTGCGCGCGGCGTGCGCGGCGCCCCTCACCGGCGCGGCGCGGCGCCCCGTCCGCGGCGCCCTGGCCGCGGGCCTGGCCGCGGGGCCCGCTGTGGCCGTCGCGCTGGCGGCCGGCGCCCTGACGGAGCGGCGGCGCGCCCGCGCGCTCGCGGGCGAGGCGGACGCGGCGGCGGCCCAGGTCGAGGCGCTCGCCGCGCGCGCGGCCGACGCGCGGCTCGCGGCGCGGTCGAGGCGGGCGAGCGCGCCCTCGCCCGCGTCCGCGGCGAGGCGGAGGACCGCGCGCGCGCCCGCGACGCCGCGCGCGGGGGCGACCTGGCGCTGGCGCTCGACCGCGCCCGCCCCGACGGCCACCTGGCCCTCGTCGTCGACGCCGTGATCGCCGGCCTCGAGGGGGTGCCCTCGGCGGCGGCCCTGCGCGCCGACCTCCTGCGCAACCGCGGCCGCTGGGACGAGGGGCTGGCCGTGTGCGCGCAGGCGCGCGCCGCGGGCGACCCCGACCTCGACCTCGTCGTGCTCCAGTTCCGCCTGGAGATGGCCGCCGGCCGCCCGGCCCGGGCCGGCGCCTACCTCGACGAGCTGCGCGCCCTGCCGCCCGACGACACCCCGCAGGCGCTGTTCGCCCGGGCGGTCGCCGGCGCGGGCGAGCTCGACGCGACCCTGGCGCTGCTCGAGCGGGCCCTCCAGCTCGCGCCCGACAAGCGCTACGTGCACACGTTCCGGGCGCGCGTCCTGCGCCAGGCGGCCGAGCGCGCCGGCCGCACCGACCTGCTCCTGCGGGCGGTCGAGGCGGCCGGCCAGGCGATCGACTGCGACCCGACCAGCCCCGACACCTACGGCGAGCGCTACTCCGCGATGCTGCGCCTCGCGCTCGGCGAGCCGGACGGCGGGCGCACCTACGCCCCGCGCGTCCTCGCCGACGTGCGCGCCGCCCGCGACCTCCGCCCCGACCCGGAGATGTGGGTCGACGCCGCGATCGCGCACGTGCTCCTCGACCAGCCGCTCGAGGCGCTCGCCGAGGCCACGGTGGCCCTGGAGCTCGGGGGCCCGGGGTGGCCGGGCGCGGAGCGGGCGCACCAGTGGCGCGGCCACGCGCGCGCGCTCCTGGGCGAGGCCGACGACGCCGCGCGCGAGTGGCGGCTCGGCCGCCTCGGCGCGCTCCCCCTCGCGACGGCCGACCTCCACGCCCGCTGGGTCGGGCGGGTCCCCGCCGCGGCGCGGGCCCGCGCCTTCGAGGACTCGCCGGCGTTCCTGGCGGCGGTGGAGGCGGTCCTGGGGCAGGAGTGATGACCTCCGACGGCCCTGACCTTACCTCGTGTCCCATCGAGGTCCCTGCGATCACCACGCGGAATCCTCCCCACCGCGCGCAGGATCCCCCTCCTGCGATGAATGATGCGCTCGCGAGGGGCGGGCGATCGGAGCACCTCCCGGACTGGCACGAGCTGGCCCGTTCCGCCCGTCCCCATCGCTCGCTCGGGCAGGTCGAGGACGTGCAGCGCTCTCGGACTCCCATGCACCCCGGGGGCCCGGCACGCCCCTTGTTCGGCGCGCGCGCGGAGGTCCCCATGAGATGGTTCTGGCCGGTGACCGGGCTGGTGGTCGCGCTCGCCGCCCCGGGCGCCAGGGCGCAGGAGGGGGACGCGCAGCCCCCGCCGCGGGAGGCGCCGCCGGGCTTCGAGGAGGCCGAGTGGCTGTGGGACGCCCCGCGCGAGCGCTGGGTCCGCCCCGAGGACGTGCGGCGCTTCCGCACCGAGCGCGGGCAGGCGCTCCCCGGCGAGCGCGCCCGCCCGGGCGACCCCACCCACCCGCCGGCGGCGGCGCAGCCGCACCAGGACCTCACGCTCACCGGCGCGCTGGCCACCGCGCCGCGGTCGCGCGTCGTCCTGCGCGGGCGCCTCGAGGCCCTGCGCCCGCTGCGCCTCGCGCCCCAGCCGGGCCGCGCCGGCTACGAGGAGCACCTGCTCGCCACGCTGCGCTTCGAGGACGGGTCGACGGCGCCCCTAGACCTCGGCCCGCGCCCGGCGATCGGCGACCTGCCGCTCGCCGTGGGCGACGTGGTCACGGTCCGCGCGGTCCCGGGCGAGGTGGACGGCCGCCCCGTGCTCATGGCCGAGGCGATCCGCACGCGCGGCGAGCGGCGCGAGGTCGACTGGTCGGCCGCGTGGACGCCGCCCGAGCCCCCGCCGCCCGAGCCGGACCTCGCCCAGGGCGCGGGCACCCAGTTCGTCCTGCGCGGCCGCCTCGGCGCCCCGCGGACGGTCGAGGTCGCCGGCGCGCGCCAGCCGGCGGTCCCGCTCACGCTCGACGACGGCCGCGAGGTCATGGTGACCCTCGGCCCGGGCGGCGCGCTCCCGCAGGGCCTCGCGCCCGGCGAGCGGGTGGCCGTGCGCGGGCGCTGGGCGCGCCTCGACGGCGAGCGGCAGGTGCTCGAGGCCGAGGCCCTGCGCCGGGAGGGCGAGTGGGCGCCGGTGCGCCGGGGCGAGTGACCGCGCGCCGCCTACGACGGGCGGAACACCCGCTCGCCCGGCCGCAGGAACCCCAGCCGGCGCCGCAGGGCGCGCTCGATCGACCAGGGGTCCTCGCGCAGGGCGCGCGCGTCGCGCTCGAGCGCGGCGATCGACCCGCGCAGGTCGCCGACCTCCGCCGCCAGGGCGTCGCGCCGGGTCCGGAGCTCCCGCGTCTTGAGCTTGCTCGGCAGGAGGACGAGCGCCGAGTAGAGCGCCCCCGCCGTGAGGAGGAGCGCGGCCAGGTAGGCCACCTCCTGCAGGGCCGCCCGGCGCCGCTGCTCGGGCGGGAGCCGGCGCGAGCTGCGGGGCGTCCGGCCATCGCGGTCCCGGGGCGCGGCGGGGGTCGAAGCGGAGACGGGGGCGTCGTCGGCCACGTCCCCGATATCGGCCGCCCACCCGCCCGGGCTGAACGCTTGACCCCTTGTACGGGCCGGAGTACGATCCTTCCCCTTCAGGCCTGGCGCACGCGTCCGGCTCCCCGCCCCTCGGGGGTCTCGGGGAGCCGTATGGTTTCCAGGCCGATCCACATGGGAGCTCGCCTCGCCTTGATCCTGTCGGCCATCCTCCTGGCCCCGAGCGGCGGCTGCGCCACGACGACGCGCTTCGTCGTGCCGCGCGCGGCGCCGGCGCCCCTGGCGGGCGTCCAGCGCCCGGCGCTGGTCTTCCACGGCCCGCCCTCGCGGGTCGAGGCCGGCGACCTGCTCGCGGCGGCGGTGGCCGCCCGCCTGCGGGAGGCGGGGCTCGACCCGGCGATCGGCGCGGCGGCGGGCGACCTCGAGGCGCTCGACGGCACCGTCCAGGGCTGGATCGAGGGGCTCGAGGCCGACGGCGGCCGCATGGCGGTGCGCCTGCAGGTGGCCCGCCCGCGCGAGGGGACGGTCGCCCTCCCGCAGGTGGTGGTCGTCGCGCCCCGCGGGACCTCGCTCGAGGACCGGATCGCCGACGCCGCGGCCCGCATCGCGGCGGCCCTGCTCCCCGGCCCCTCGGCCCTCGAGACGGTCGAGTGGGAGCGGGCGGGCGACTGGGACCGCCCCGCGCGCCGGCACATGGCCGCCGGCGACGTGCCGGCCGCGCTGGCCGCGCTGGAGGACGCCCTCGCGCGGGCCACGGCCGCGGCGGTCGACGCCGAGACGCTCGCCGCCCTCCACTACGACCTGGGCGTGTGCCTCGACCTCCTGGGGCGGGCGGCCGAGGCCGAGCGCGCCCTGGACGAGGCGCTGACGCTGCACGGCAGCGAGCGCCACATCGAGGCCCTGCGCGACCTGCGGCGCCGCCGCGCCGGAGGTGGCCCGTGAGCGGCGACCCGGCGCATCTGGCCAGGCTGGCGGAGCGCACGCGCGAGCTCGTGGCCGACCTCGAGGCGACGCGGGCGGACGTGCTGTCGCTCGCGGACCTGAACCGCGCGCTCCGGCAGCTCCTGCGCAACCAGGCCGAGCTGCTCGACGTCCTGGCGCGCGCGCCGATGGCCCCGGCGGCCGAGCAGCGGGCTTCCGGACGCGTCGCCGCGACGCCCGACGCGCCCGAGCCCGAGCCGGTCGTCTCGCTCGAGCCGGCGCCCCTCGTCCCCGCGGCGGCCTCGCCGCTGAACGGCGCCGCCACGCACGCCGCCGCGGTCGAGGCGGTGATCGCCGCTGGCGCCGACGCGCCGGCCGACGACGACGACGACCGCCCGCTGGCCGTGCGCCTCCTCGACGAGAAGCGCGTCCTGCCGCATCACATCGCGCGCTCGGTGGTCGAGGCGTTCGACAACCGCGACAAGAGCTACGACAAGGGCCTCGACAAGCTGAACCGGTGGGTCGCCGGCGGGGCGGGGACGCCCTTCCAGTGGCGTGGCGACCGCGCCTACCTCAACCTCAACGGGGCCGGCGCGGCCGCCGTGAAGAACTACGAAGAGCAGCTCATGTCTCGCATGGGCTTCAGCCGCCGCCTCGGGCGGCTCGATGTTCCGGGGTTGCAGGGCGAGGTCATCATCTACGAGCGCCCGGGCTAGGATATGCAGATCATGGTGAAGGTGAACGAGCAGGCGACGATGGACCTCAACCCCGAGACCGTCCGGCAGTACGTGTGGGCGAGGTACATCGACAACGTGCGCCCGCGCGTCGAGGTCGATGAGGACCTGGCGCTCAAGCTGTTCGAGGACCACTACTCGAAGCACCCGCTCAACCAGGACGACGAGTGCTTCTACTTCGGAATCCTCCTCTACGAGCGCGCCTTCCTGCGCTCGGCCGAGGACGCCACCCGCGCGCGCTACCTCGTCAAGGCGAAGGAGGTCTTCGAGGTCTACCGCAGGGTCTCGGGTGAGACCGAGTGGGACGTCATCGAGGACCGCTACGCCGACGTCTGCGACATCATCGAGTCCGAGGGCCTGCTGGAGAAGGTGCAGACGGCCGCCGCCCAGGCGCCGAAGGTCGAGGGCATGGTCCTCGTCCCGGCCGGGCCGTTCCCCTTCGGGCTCGACAGGACGGTGGTCCACCTCGAGCCCTACTACATCGACGTCTACCCGGTGACGAACGCCGAGTACAAGAAGTTCCTCACCGAGACGAGCTACCGCAAGCCCGAGATCTGGGCCCGCCGCCCCGACCTCGCCGCCGAGGAGCTGCCGGTGACGGGCGTGTCGTGGATGGACGCCCTGCAGTTCTGCAAGTGGGCCAAGAAGAGCCTGCCCACGGCCGAGCAGTGGGAGAAGGCCGCCCGCGGCCCCGAGGGCTTCACCTACCCGTGGGGCGAGGAGCCGCCGACGCCGGACCGGGCCAACTACAAGGTCCACATCGAGGACGACGGCCGGCTCCAGAGCGTGCGGCGCTACGAGAAGTGGAAGTCCCCCTTCGGCGTGGTCGGCATGGTCGGCACGGTGTGGGAGTGGACGAACACCCCGTACCTCGAGGAGGAGGGCGCCCAGATCATCAAGGGCGGCTCCTACGAGGACCCCGCCGACCCCGACTTCCTCTCCGCGTACGCCTCGATCTGGGCGAACAAGAAGGAGAAGAACGAGCTGATCGGCTTCCGCTGCACGAAGACGCTCGACATGTCGTCGTGACCCGGCGGCTGCTGGTCGTCATCGACGGCCCGGCCGGCGCCGGCAAGAGCACCGCGTCGCGCCGCCTGGCGCGCGCGCTCGGCGGCACCTACCTCGACACCGGGGCCATGTACCGGGCGATCACGCTGGCGGCCCTGCGCCGCGGGATCGACCTCGGCGACGCCGCCGCGCGCGCGGCGGTCGCCGAGCAGGCGAAGGTCGAGCTGATCCCGACCGACGGGGAGGGCTGCAGGGTCCTCCTCGACGGCGAGGACGTCTCGGCCGAGGTCCGCACGCGCGAGGTCACCGGCAACATCCACTGGCTCGCCGGCGACGCGCGCGTGCGCGAGGTCCTGGTCGAGCTGCAGCGCGCCTTCGCGCGGGCCGCCGACCGGCCGGTGGTCGCCGAGGGCCGCGACCTGGCGTCGGTCGTCTTCCCGGACGCCGACGTGAAGGTCTACCTGGACGCGTCCGTCGACGAGCGCGCCCGCCGGCGGGCCCTGGAGCTGGGCGCGGCGGCGCCGCCGCTCGAGGTGCTGCAGGACGAGATCGCCACCCGCGACCGCCGCGACTCGACCCGTGACGTCGCGCCGCTCGTGCGGGTGCCCGAGGCGGTCCACGTCGACTGCTCGGCCCTTGGGCCCGAGGAGGTCGTGGCGCGGCTGCTCGAGGTCGTCCAGGCGGCGCGCTGACGCAGCCCGGGGTCCCGCCGGAGCGACCCGTCGATCCGCCAGCGCGAGCGATGGGGACGGGCGGAGCGGGACGGTTCGTGCCAGTCCGGGTCTCTCGCCGATCGCCCGCCCCTCGCGAGCGCATCACTCAGCGAAGGCCTTGCCATCGGCCTGTCATCGGGTAGAACGCCTTGTCTCCTCGGGCCGCCCCGCGGTGGGGCCGGCCCGCGCACGAAGAGTCAGACACGCTTCCACGGCCTCCGCGCGCCCGAGCAGGGGCTGGCGCCGGGGGCGGGGACCAGACCCCCGCGAGCAATCGAGACACATGCCGATCAACGAAGTGGTGAAGAAGTTCGACCTCAACCCGACCGAGCTGAACAACCTCATGGTCGAGGCGCTGGGGCCGGACGGCGACGCGCGCCTGGACCAGCTCTACGAGCACTCGGTCTCCGACCTCAAGCCGGACAAGATCGTCAAGGGCCGAGTCCTGAACATCATCGGCGACGACGTGATCGTCGACGTGGGCTACAAGTCCGAGGGCGTCATCCCGATCGACCAGTGGAAGAACCGCGACGAGGTCGACATCGGCGACGAGGTGGACGTCCTGCTCGAGGCCGTCGAGGACGAGTCCGGCCTCATCATGCTCTCCAAGCGCAAGGCCGACCGCCAGAAGGGCTGGGAGCGCGTCATCCAGCAGCACGCCAAGGGTGACAAGGTCAAGGGCAAGTGCGTCCGCAAGATCAAGGGCGGCCTGCTCGTCGACATCGGCGTCCCGGTCTTCCTGCCCGCCTCGCAGATCGACATCCGGCGCGTGCCGGACATCGCCGAGTTCCTGGGCAAGGAGATCGAGTGCAAGATCATCAAGATCGATGAGGCGCGCATGAACATCGTCGTGTCGCGCCGCAAGCTGCTCGAGGAGGAGCGGGAGCAGAAGAAGAAGGAGCTCCTGGACAAGCTCTTCGAGGGGGCGGACGTCGAGGGCGTGGTCAAGAACCTCGCCGACTTCGGCGCCTTCATCGACCTGGGCGGCATCGACGGCCTCTGCCACATCACCGACATGTCGTGGGGCCGCGTGAACCACCCGTCGGAGGTGCTGAAGATCAACGACAAGGTGCGGGTCAAGGTCCTCAAGATCGACCCGAAGACCGAGCGCATCTCGCTGGGCATCAAGCAGCTCACCGAGTCGCCCTGGAACAACATCCAGGCGAAGTACCCGGTCGGCGCGAAGTTCACCGGCTCGGTGGTGAACATCGTCAGCTACGGCGCCTTCGTGAAGCTCGAGGAGGGCGTCGAGGGCCTCGTGCACGTGAGCGAGATGTCCTGGACGAAGCGCATCAACCACCCGTCCGACGTCGTGCAGATCGGGGACAAGGTCGAGGTCGTGATCCTCGACGTGAACCCGCAGAAGCAGGAGATCAGCCTCGGCATGAAGCAGATCGAGGTCAATCCTTGGTCGCTGGTCGAGGACAAGTACCCGCCTGGCAAGGAGGTCGGCGGCGTCGTCCGCAACCTCACGAACTACGGCGCGTTCGTCGAGCTCGAGGAGGGCATCGACGGCCTCCTGCACGTGTCCGACCTCTCCTGGACGAAGAAGGTCGTCCACCCCTCGGAGCTGCTGAAGAAGGGCGACGAGGTCAAGGCGGTCGTCCTGGCCGTCGACCAGGAGAAGAAGCGCATCGCGCTGGGCATGAAGCAGCTCGAGGAGGACCCCTGGGAGCGGCTCATCCCCAACAAGTACTCGGTGGGTGAGATCGTCCGCGGCCACGTGACGAAGGTCACGAACTTCGGCGTGTTCGTGGAGCTCGAGGACGGCCTCGAGGGCCTGCTGCACATCTCCGAGCTGGCCGAGCACAAGGTCGACACGCCGCAGAGCGTCGTCGAGCCGGGCGACCTGTGCCACGTCAAGGTGATCAAGGTCGACACCGACGAGCGCAAGATCGGCCTCTCGCTGCGCCGCGCGATCGAGGAGGGCCACCCTGGCCCGCAGAAGACCGACCGCAAGCCGCCGCCGGAGCCGGTGATCACGGAGGAGGAGTAGTCCTCCTCCCGGTCTCGAGACGAACACGCGCGCGCCGGTCCCGTGAGGGGCCGGCGCGCGTCGCTTTCCGGAACCCTCGCTTCCGTGAGGCCGGCGCGACTCTTCACGCCCCCGTTGCCCCCGGCCCGGCGGAGCGAGCGGGACGACGTCGATTCTCGTGCCCTGCCCGTCGCCTCCGCCCCGGCGGAGCGAGCGTGCCAGATGTCGTTTCCTACGTGCCCGTGCCCGTCGCCTCCGCCCCGGCGGAGCGAGCGGGCCAGCTGTGATCTCTTACGTGCCCGTGCCCGTCGCCTCCGCCCCGGCGGAGCGAGCGAGCCAGATGTCGTTTCCTACGTGCCCGTGCCCGTCGCCTCCGCTCCGGCGGAGCGAGCGGGCCCGCTGTGATCTCTTACGTGCCCGTGCCCGTGCCCGTGCCCGTGCCCGCTCTGCGAGGGTCGCGTCACCCCAGCGCAGTGAACGGCGTCAGGGCTCCGCGGGCACGGGCACGGGCACGGACACGTAGACCCAGGACGCCGGCCCGTCCGCTCCTCGGGTTGCCGCCCCCCTCCGTTACAATCCCGCCCCGAGAGGTCCGCGCATGTGTGGGATCGTCGGCCTGGTCCAGCGCTTCGACCCGGACGCCCGCTTCGACCCGGCGCCCCTGACGGCGGCGCTGCGCGCGCTCGAGGCGTGGCGCATCGACGCCCCCGACGCGGCGGACGCGCTCGCGGCCGCGGCTGGGGCCCTCGAGGGCCCCAGCCTGCGCCTGGTCGGCTTCGGCGGCTTCCGCGCCCTGCGCGAGTCGCCCGCCCTGCGCGCCGACGCGCGGCGCGCGGCCGACCTCCTGCGCGCCGCCGCGCAGGCGGTCGACGAGCGCCTGGCCGACACGCGCGCGCCCGTGGGCAGCGGCCTGGGCGAGGCGCTGTCGCGCGGCGCGGTGGCCGCGCGCGACGTGGCCTGGCGCCTCGTCGAGGACGCGCTCTCGAACGTCGACGCCGCCGGGGCCCTGCGGCCCGCGGGCGAGGACCCGGGCCTCAAGGGGTGGTTCGAGCTGTGGCGCCTGAACCTGGTCCTGAACCAGCTCGCGCGCCTCGAGGTGCGCGGGCGCGACTCGGGCGGGCTGGCGACGCTCGTCGTCCTCGACCCCGACGCCTGGACCGGCGCGCGCGCCGTGCTCGAGGCGCGCGGCCTCCTGGCCGACCTCGAGCGCCGCGCCGCGACGCAGCACCTGCGCGACCTGGCCGTCCTGCGCGCCCCGGCCCCGGGCGGCGGGGTGGCCCTGCTCTTCGCCCACAAGGTGGCCCGCGAGGTGGGCGAGCTCGGCGCCAACGTGCGCGACCTGCGCGCGAAGCTCGTCGCCGACGCCCTGCACCGGACGCTCGTCAGCCTGCCCGGCGCGCGCGTGCAGACGCTGGCCCACACGCGCTGGGCCAGCAACGGGATCATCTCGGAGCCCAACTGCCACCCCGTCGCCAACGACCTCCCCGGGCGGCCGCTCGAGCGGGTCGTCGCGGCCGTCCTCAACGGCGACGTCGACAACTACGTGGCGCTGGCGGCCGGCTTCGCGATCCCGGCCGAGGTGACGACCGACGCCAAGGTGATCCCGCTCGAGGTGGCCCGGCGCCTCGGCGACGACCCGGCGCGGGCCTTCGTCGACGCGGTCGCCAGCTTCACCGGCTCGACGGCGATCGCGGCCCTCCTCGGCGACGACCCCGACCGCGTGCACCTCGCCCTGCGGGGGAGCGGGCAGGCCCTCTACGTGGGCGTCACCGAGGAGCAGGGCTACCTCTACGCGTCGGAGCTCTACGGCGTGGTCGAGGCCGCGGCCCGCTTCCACAAGCTCGACGGCGACCAGGGCGAGGTCGTGCGCCTGCGCGCCCTGGCGCCGGGCGAGGACGCGCTGGCCGGGCTCGAGCGCGCGGGCTACGACGGGGCGGCGCGCCCGGCGCCGAGGCTCAAGGCGGCGCCGATCGCCACGCGCGACATCGACCGCGCCGGCTTCTCCCACTTCCTGCTCAAGGAGATCAGCCAGGCGCCGACCTCGATCGAGCGCACGCTCCGCGGCAAGTTCGTGGTCGACGCCCCCGACCGGGCGCGCTTCCTCCTGGGCGACGACGTCGTCCCGCCGGCCGTGCGCGAGGCGCTGGCCGCGCGGGCGCTCCGGCGCGTCTACGTGATCGGCCAGGGGACCGCGGCGGTCGCCGGGCAGGCCGCGGCCGAGTACATGGCGGCGCTCCTGCGCCCGGCCGGGATCGACGTGCGCGGGCTGACGGCGAGCGACCTCTCGGGCTTCTACCTCTCGGACGTCGGCCCCGACGTGCTGATCGTCGCCGTGTCGCAGAGCGGGACGACCACCGACACCAACCGCACGGTCGACCTCGCGCGCGAGCGCGGCGCGGCGGTGCTGGCGATCGTCAACCGGCGCGGCTCGGACCTGGCCGACAAGGCGCACGGCGTCCTCTACACGTCCGACGGGCGCGACGTCGAGATGAGCGTCGCCTCGACCAAGGCCTTCTACTGCCAGGTCGTCGCCGGCTACCTGCTCGGGCTCCAGCTGGCCGCCCTGGCCGGCGCCCTCGAGCCGGCCGACCTCGCCGGGCGGCTCCTGCGCCTCCAGGACCTGCCGCGCTGCCTGCGGCTCGTGCTCGAGGAGTCGCGCGACCGCCTCCGCCAGGCGGCGACCCTCGCCCTCGAGCGGCGCCACTGGACGGTCGTCGGCAGCGGCCCCATGCTCCACGCGGCGCGGGAGATCCGCATCAAGCTCTCGGAGCTCTGCTACAAGTCGGTCGCGGTCGACACGATCGAGGACAAGAAGCACATCGACCTGTCGAGCGAGCCCCTGATCCTCGTGTGCGCGGCGGGCCTCACCGGCGCCGCGGCGGCCGACGCCGTGAAGGAGGTCGCGATCTACCGCGCCCACGCGGCGCGGCCGGTGGTGATCTGCGACCGCGGCGAGCGGCGCTTCGGCGAGTACGCCGAGGCCACGGTCGAGGTGCCGGCGACGTCGCCCGAGCTGGCGCTCCTCCTCAACACCATGGCCGGCCACCTGTTCAGCTTCGAGGTCGCCCGGGCGATCGACCGGCTCACCGACCCGCTGCGCCAGGTGCGCGACCTGGCCGAGGCGGCGCACGAGGCGCTCGTCGTCGCGCAGGACCACGCCTCGTCGGTCGAGGCGCAGGAGGCGCTCGCGCGCGCGCGGCAGGCCCTGCGGCCGGCGACCGGCGCGGTCTTCCGCGCGATCGACGCGGGGCTGTGGAACGCCGCCGTGGGCCCGGGGACGACCCTGCGCCTGACGACCGCCCTGCGCGTGGCCCTGGGCCACGTGCCGTGGCAGGAGGTGCGGCCGGGGC
The DNA here is from genome assembly GCA_023954375.1 of Planctomycetota bacterium. Taxonomy (GTDB): domain Bacteria; phylum Planctomycetota; class J058; order J058; family J058; genus JAMLIC01. The sequence goes on along the minus strand of JAMLIC010000026.1, from coordinate 47,948 downwards.
AGCCGTTCCCCTCGCCGCAGGGGATGCTCGAGCACCTGCTGGCCGAGGTCGCCCGCGCGATCGACGCCCTGCGCCGGCCGATCGACGCGATCAAGCACCAGGCCAAGACGGTCACCGTCGGGATCTCGCGCGAGGCGGTCGCGCGCCCCGACCCCGGCCCGCTCCTGCGCGCCCTGGAGGAGGTCGGCCTGGCGGCCGCGCGCGTCTCCGACCAGGATGCGGCGGCGCTCGCCGCGCTCGAGCCCGTGATCGAGCGCGTGGCCGGGGCCGTGAGCTACCGCCTCGAGGGGCTCGACCCGCTCGGCGCGCCCACCGACCAGAGCCGGATCGTCGTCGTCGAGAAGGCCGGCGTCGCCGCCGGAATGACCTCGCGCGCCGACGCCGGGTCCTCGCTCACCGGGACCAAGCGGCAGATCGTCCGCGCCCCGCGCGTGTGGGTGGGCCTGGGCCAGCGCGACGGCCAGCCGCTCGTCGCCTGCCCGGGCTACGACGAGGGCGTCGTGCGGGGCCTGGGCCTCCTGCACGTGGCCTTCAAGGCCGGCGCGAGCACGCGCGAGCGGGTGCGCGCCCTGCGCGCCGCCGGCCGCTACGAGGACCTCAAGTGCGCCGTGACCGAGCACGACGTCCCCTGGGCCGACGCCCTGCTGGACGCCGTGCCGGTGGCGGCGCTGCTCACCGCCCCGCTGGAGCTCCTGGCGCGCGAGCTCGCCGGCCGCGGCGACGGGGCGTTCCTGGGCGTGGGCGCCGGGGAGGCGGACGCGTGATCCTGTCCCGCGACGAGATCCTGCGCGAGCTGGGCGCCGGCCGGATCAAGATCGAGCCGTTCGAGCCCAAGAACATGAGCACGGCGTCGGTCGACCTCACCGTGTCGCGCTGGTTCCGCCGGCTGCGGCGCGTCGACGAGGCGATCGAGGTGCGCCCCGAGGTCGACTACCGCGACCCGTCGATCACGCGCCTGGTCGAGGTGCCCGCGGGCGGGTTCATCGAGGTCGCGCCGCAGGAGACGCTGCTGGGGATCACCCAGGAGCGGGTCGGCCTGCCCGACGACGTGTGCGGCTGGTTCGAGGGGCGCTCGCGCTTCGCGCGCCTGGGCCTCCTCGTGCACATCTCGGCCGGGTTCATGCAGCCCGGGACCTTCAACAACCAGGTGCTCGAGATCAGCAACATGTCGGCCCGGCCGCTGCGGCTGTTCCCGGGCACGGCGCTGTGCCAGTTCATCTTCCAGCGCACGGCCGGCAAGGCCGTGCACGCCGGCCGCTACTCGTCGCAGACGATCGACGACTTCCGGGCCACGCCCGGCGCCTGAGCGGTCGGTGCGGCGCGCGTTCGACCTCGGGGCCCGCCCCTACGACGTCGTCACCGACAACGCGCTGTGGCGCGAGCAGGTGGCCCGGCTGCTCGAGCCCGGCGCCCCGCCGCCGCGCCGCCTCCTCGACCTCGGCTGCGGGCCCGGCGGCAGCGCCTTCGTCCTCGCCGAGCGGCTCCCCGGCGCGCGCGTCGCCGCCCTGGACATCTCGCGGCCCATGGTGTCCCGCGCGCGCGCGCACCAGCGCCGCCGGTGGTCCCACCAGGGCGGCCGGGTCGCGCTCCTGCAGGCCGACGCCACGCACCTGCCCTTCGCCGACGGGGCCTTCGACCTCGTGACGGGGCACAGCTTCCTCTACCTCGTCCCGGACCCCGCGGCCGTCCTGCGCGAGGTCCGGCGCGTCCTGGCCCCGGGCGGCCGCGTGGCGTTCATGGAGCCGAGCGCCGCCGGGTCGCTCCGGCGCGCGGCGCTGGCCGGCCTCGGGAGCGCCGGGGAGCTCGTGCGCCGCCCGCTCGACGCCGTGCGCCACGCCGCCTCCATGGTCACGTGGCGCCTCTACGGCGCCGCCGTCGGCCGCCTCGCGCCGGCCCGCCTCGAGCGGCTGCTGCGCGACGCGGGGTTCCTCGACGTGCGCCTGACGCCGACGCTCGGCGGCCTCGGCCAGCACGCGCGGGCGCGGCGCGGGGCCTGACCGCCCTCACTCCACCGGCAGGGCCGGCGGCGCCAGCGCGCCCGTGGCCGCGTCGAGGCGCACGGCGGCGGCGGCCCAGTCGGCGCGCGCCGCGAGGGCGCGCCGCCGGGCGGAGAGGGCCTCGGCCCGGGCCGCGAGCACCTCGATCACCGGGACCTGCCCCGCGGCCTGCGCCGCCTCGGCCGCGCGGAGGACCTCGTCGGCGCCCTCCTCGAGGGCCCGGGCGTGGACCTCGGCCGTGCGGTGGGCCGCGTGCGCGAGGGCGAGCGCCTCGTGCACGTCGGCGCGGAGGGCGTGCACCGCCTCCACCAGCCCCTCGCGCGCCGCGGCGCGCGCCAGCCGCGCGCGCTCGACCCCCCAGCGGTTGAAGCGGCTGAAGACCGGGAGCTCGATCGTGATCCCCGTCCCGACCCCGACGCGCGGCCAGCGGAGCGCGAGCTCGAGCGCGACCTCGGCGTCCGCCTCGCGGTGCGCCCAGCGCGCCGCCTCGAGGTCGGGGCGGCGGGCGAGCGCCGCCTCGACGAGGGGGCCGGGCAGGGGGGGCGGCGTCGCCGACGCCAGCGCCGCCAGCGTCGTCGTCGCCCGCCAGCGCTCGCGCGGCGGGAGGCCGAGGAGCGCGTTGAGCGCCAGCCGCGCCGCCTCGGCCTCGCCCTCGAGGCGCGGCACGTCGGCCCGCGCGAGCCGCAGGGGGAGCTCGGCCAGGCCCACCTCGAGGTCGGTCGCCTGGCCGAGCGCGCGGCGCTCGGCGGTCTGCGCGCGCACGCGCTCCGAGAGCGCCACCTGCGCCAGCGCGAGCTCCAGCTCGGCCTCCGCCTGCAAGAGCGCCGTGTAGGCCAGGCGGACGTCGCGCGCCAGGTCGGCCTCCGCGGCGCGCGCCTGGGCCGCCTCGCGCGCGAGCCGCGCCGTCGCCACGGCGACGCGCGCGTCCAGCTCGCCCGGGCGGGGGAGCGGGAACATGAGCTGGAACCCGGCCAGGTAGCTGTTGGTGCTCGAGCGCCGGTGGGTGGCGAGGTCGGCGATCACGTTGTTCGCGATCCACTCGAGCTCGGGGTCGGGCCACAGGCCGGCGATCGTGCGGCCGACCCGGGCGACCGGCAGCCAGGCCCGGCGCGCGTGCAGCCCGGGGTTGTGGCGGGCGGCGAGCGCCACGGCCTCGTCGACCGACAGCCCGTCGACCACCGCGACGGGGCGCGGCAGGGCGAGGCGATCGATGCGGACCGCCTCGAGCGCGCGCAAGACCTCCGCCGGGTCGACGACCTCCGGCTCGTGGGCGGCGCAGCCGGTCGTCGCGGTCGTCAGGAGCGGGAGGAGGGCCGCCAGCATCACGCGGGCGCGCGGGCGTGGGTGCACGGAGGCGAGTGTACCCAAGGCACCTGCGAGGGGCCCTCCAGGGCTGCGCCCGCGCGCGCGGCCGGCTACGATCCGGCCGGCACGGAGGGCGCGGTGAGCCGCCAGGTGGGACACTACGTCCTGGGCGCCGAGATCGCCCGCGGCGGGGCCGGGGTGGTGTTCCGCGCGGTCGACGCCCGCGACGGCCGCGAGGTGGCGCTCAAGGTCATGCTCGACGGCGACGGCGGCGCGCGGCGCATGCTGCGCTTCGACCGCGAGGCGCGCGCGCTGATCCGGCTGCGCCACCCCGGGATCGTGTCGGCCTACGACACCGGGGTCGAGGGCGGGCGGCCCTGGCTGGCCATGGAGCTGGTCCAGGGCGAGTCGCTCCAGCGCCACCTCGACACGCGGGGCCCCATGGCGCCGGCGGCCGCCGCCGAGCTCGTCCGCGGGCTGGCGCGGGCGGTCGAGCACGCGCACCAGGAGGGGGTCCTGCACCGCGACCTCAAGCCCGACAACGTCCTGGTGACGCGCGAGGGCGCGCCGCGGCTGGTCGACTTCGGCCTGGCGCGCGACCTCGAGCCGGGCGAGGCCTCGCGCCTGACCGCGACGGGCACCGTCCTCGGCACGCCGGGCTACTGGGCCCCCGAGCAGGCGCGCGGCGAGCGGGCCGACGTGCGCACGGACGTCTACGGGCTCGGCGGGCTCCTGCACGCGGCGCTCGTCGGCGCGCCGCCGATCGAGGCCGACTCGTTCGCCGAGGCCCTGATCGCCGTCGAGGCGCGCGAGGTCGAGCCGCCCTCGGGCCGCCGCGAGGGCGTCGACCCGGCGCTCGACGCGATCTGCCTGCGCGCCCTGGCCAAGCCGCGCGAGGACAGGGTCCCCTCGGCCGCCGCCCTGGCCGACGCCCTCGACGCGTGGCTCGCGGGCCCGCGCGCCGCGCCGCCGCGGCGGCGCGCGCTCCCGGGTGGGGGCGCTGCTCGGGGCGGCGGCGGGGGCGGCGGCGCTGGGAGCCGCCAGGTGGCTGGCCGGGCCTGGTGCGCCGCCCGGACGCCGCCCGGCCAGGAGCGCTCGGCGCGGACGGCGCCCACGCCGCGGCCGCGTGGTGATCAGGACGGCGCGGTGACGCACGGGCGCGCCCTGGCGGCCGACCCCGACGACCCCGCGGCGCTGGCCCCGCGCGCCCTCTCGATGGCGCTGGCCGGCCAGCGACAGGCGGCGCGCGACGAGGCGGACCGGGCGGCGGCCGCGCTGCCGCGCGACGCCACGACGTGGGTGACGATCGGCCGGGTCCGTCTGCTCGCGGGCGAGCCCGGCGCGACCGAGGACGCCGCGGGGCACGCGCTCGAGCGCGCCCCCGACCTGCCGGCGGCCCTCGCCCTGCGCGCGGAGGCGCGCCTGGCCCTCGGCCGCCGCGCCGCGGCCCGCGAGGACGCCGAGCGCGCCGTCGAGCTGGCGCCCGACGACCCGGCGCCGCGGCTCGCGCGCGCGCTCGTCCGCGCGGACGCCGGGGCGCTGGCGGCGGCACTCGACGACGTCGACGCGGCCCTGCGGGCGGCGCCCGACGAGCCCCCGGGCCTCGGCCTCCGCGGCGACCTGCGCCGCCGGCTCGGGCACCTCGCCCTCGCGCGCGCGGACCTCGACCGCGCCTTGGACGCCGCCCCGGGCGACGTGGCGGCCTGGCGCGCGCGGGCGCTCGCGCGGGCGGCGGACGGCGACCCGGGGGCGCTCGACGACCTGGAGCGGGCGGCGGCCCTCTCCGGGCGCGACGACCTGGCCCTCAGGGCCCGCGTGCGCGGCCTCCTCGGCGCGTGGGAGGCGGTCCGGGAGGAGCTCGAGGCCGCGGCGCGCCTGCGCCAGGACCCCGACGAGCTCGACGCGCTGGCGACGTGCTACCTGGCGCTCCGACGGCCCCGCGACGCGCTGGCGCAGCTCGACCGGGCCGCCCGGCGCGAGCCGGAGCGCGCGGAGCGCTGGGCCAGGCTCGCCCTGCACGTGGCGCGCCTCGGCGATCCGGACCGCGGGCGCGGGCTGGTGGAGCGGGCGCTCGCCATCGACCCGGACTGCGCGCTGGCGGCCTGCGCGCTGGCGTTCGTCCGCTACCAGTCGATGGACCTGGAGGGCGCGCTCGAGGCGCTCGACCAGGGCCTCGCGCGCACCGCGGACGCGACCGCCCTCGAGCTCCGCGCCGGGCTCCGGCGCAGGGCGGGGGACTGGCGCCGCGCGGTCGAGGACTTCGACCGCGCCCTGGCCGTGGGCTCGCTGGAGCCGGCCCGGGCGTATTTCAGCCGCGCCGCGTGCCGGAACGTCGCCGAGCCCTCGGAGGCGCTCGCCGACCTCGACCGCGCCCTGGAGAGGGACCCGCGGCTGCTCGCGGCGCTGAAGGCGCGCGCGCGCCTGCGCGCGGTCCGGGGCGACGTCGCCGGCGCCACCGGAGACGTGCTGCTCGCCCTGGAGGAGGCGCCCCGCGATGCGGAGCTGCACCACGAGCACGCCTCGCTCCGTCGGCGGGCCGGTGACGACGAGGGGGCGCTCGCGGCCGCGGCGCGCGCCCTGGAGCTCGACCCCTCGCGGCACGCGGCCCACCTCACGCGCGCGCTCATCCTCCTGGAGCGCGACCACCTCCCCGGCGCGCTCGACGAGCTCGACCGGGCGGCCGCGAGCGACTCGCTCGACGTCACCGCGCGCGCGAGCGCGCTGCGGGCCCTCGTGCGGCGGCGACTGGGCGACCTCGACGGCGCGCTAACGGACGTGGCGGCCGCGCTGGAGGGGCGCCCGGAGGAGGCCATGGCCCTCACGATCCGCGGGCTGACGCGGCGGGACCGCGGCGACGCCGGGGGCGACCTCGACGTCGCCCGCGGGCTCGAGCTCGCGGCCGCCGAGGACGAGGACCTCCTGCGGGTCCTGCGTCGTGAGGTCGACCGGCGCTGACCCGATCGCGAGTCCCCGCCGCCCCGACTCACCCCCGGCCGTCGCCCAGCCGGCGCGGCGCCTTCTCGGCCGAGCGGGCGCGGCGGGCGGCGCGCTTGCCGTGGCCCTCCTCCTCGACGAACAGCGCCAGCGCCCGCGCCCCGAGCGGCGTGTAGCGCCCGCGCGCCTCCTGCAGGAGCGGCTCGAGCGCGGCCGGGTCGGGCGGGTGCCCGGGGCGGAGCGCGGCGGCGATCCGCGCGAAGAGCGGCGCGTCGGGCGCCGCGCCGAAGTGGCGCACGGGGTGCCAGGTGAGGTCGTGGACGTAGCAGGCGCACAGGAGCCCGTCGTCGACCGCCACGCGGTCGAGGTCGCCCAGCGGGTCGTAGGGCTGCTGCCCGACCATGCGCACGGGGAAGGGCAGGGCGCCGGCGTCGTTCAGGCGCGCGACGTCGGCCTCGAGCGCGTCGGGGTCGAAGGCCACCCCGGCGGGCACGGCCAGACCGTAGCCCACGCGGCTGAAGCCCAGGCGCCGCGCGGCCCCGCCGAGCGCGGCGTGGACCTCACGGAACAGGTCGAGGTCGCAGCAGGCGAAGCGGGCCTCGCCCGACGCCTGGAGCGCGACGAAGGGGCCGAAGTCGAAGTCCGGCCCGTGCGCGGAGAAGAGGCGCGTGCGCGGCTCCTCGTCCTCGCCGCGCGTCGCGACGGCGCGCCGGGCGACCTCGCCCTCGCCCTCGGCCACGCGGCGCGCGACGGAGCGCACGAGGGCCGACGGGTCGTCGCGCAGGGCGGGCGCGAGCGCCGGCAGGCGCGCGGCCTGGGCGCGGACGAGGGCCGACCGGTCGTCGCTGGCCGGCTCGAGGGCGCCTGCGGCGCCGAGCGCGGCCGCGTGGCCGAGCGCGACGAGGCGCGCCAGGGGGTCGCCGGCCCGGGCGCGCTCGAGGAGGGTCGCGGCGACCTCCTCGGCGAGGTCGCCCCCGACGGCGCCGGGGTCGATCGCCCGCGCCGCGGCGGCGGCGACCGCGGCCGCCTCGACCTGCTCGGTGCGCAGGAGCGCCTCGGCCCGCACGGCCAGCGCCTCGGCCTGCTCGAGGCCGGCCGTCGCGGCGAGGACGTCGGCCCAGCGCCCGGACCGACGCTGCGCGTGCGCCAGCCGGACCCGCGCCGAGGCGTCGCCCTCGCGGGCGGCCTCGCGCTCCGCGCGCCGCGCCTGCTCGTCCATGAGGCCAGGCTGACACGCGGTCCGTCGCCGGTCCACGGCGCGCGGGACGGTCCGGGAGTGGACCGCTCCACCCCACGCGGCGCGCGGAGTTACGCGGGCACGCCGGCTGCTACACGACCCGGCCGGAAGGAGAGGACGCCATGAGGGGACAGATCATCACACCGCTGCTCGCCCTCGCGGCGCTCGCCGCGCCGGCGAGCGCGCAGCCGCTGAGCGGCCGCGAGACCATCTGGGCCGACGGGGTCCGGCAGGAGCTCGGCGGGTCGGCCCGGACGCAGCGCTTCACCCTCCCCCGACCCGTCGAGGAGGTGGTCAAGAGCAACGACGTCGCGCGCGCCCCGCTCAAGGGTCCGCTGGCCCACGGGCTGAGGATCGTGGCCGGCGACGACGTGGTCGAGCGGCTGCGCTTCGACTCGCCGCGCGCCGCCCAGGAGTACATGGCCAGCGCCGCGGCCCTCGAAGGACCCGACGCGGTCGCCGGCGAGCTGCGCGGGGGCCAGGTCCTCCTCGTCCGGGGCCCCGGCGCGAAGGACCCCGCGCGCGCCCGGGCGCTGCTCGACGCCGGCTGGAAGGTGCTCCCCGTGGCGGAGCAGACCGACGCCACCTTCGCCCGCCTCGAGGACGGCGGGCTCGCCCTGAGCACGCAGCTGGAGTCCGGGCCCCTTCGGGAGTCCGTCGACAAGGCGCTCGACTCGATCCGGCGCGGCGCCGGCGGCGGCGTGACGATCGAGTGGGCCACCCCGGGCGGGGCGCACGTGCGCTTCCCGTCCGGCTACGAGGCCGAGGTGCGGAGCGACCCCCGGGGCGCCTCGGCCCTGACCTCGTCCCGCCCCGACGGGGTGCAGGCCATGCGGGAGTACCTCGCCGCCGTGCAGCCGCCGCCGCCCGACGACGCTCCGAGCACGGTCCTGCGGACGCGCGACCCGAGCGCCACGGAGGGCGCCGCCGCGGTCGTCCGGAATCTGTTCGGGGACTGAGCGCGACACGACGGAACGCCCTCTGCATCCCGGATGAGCGTTCGCCGCGAGCGCGCGACTTACGGCGCGTAGATCCTCGCGGCGCGGGGTTCTCCGCGCGGAGAACGGGGCGGCAGCGGTGTCGAGCGGGTTCCGGTGCGTCGTCTGTCTGGTGCTCACCGAGCGGCGGGTGGTGATCGAACCACCGCGGCTGCCGGTGCGCCTGTGCAGCCGCGCCTGCGAGGACGCCTACCGCGAGCGCGTGAAGGAGACGCAGCGCGACGCCTCCGACGCCGAGGCCGCCGGCGACGCCCCGGTGGGCCAGTAGGGCCGTCTACTGGCGCCCGATCGCCTCCCGCACGCGGTCCACGTCGGCCTGGCAGTCGGTGTGGCCGGCGTCGATCGCCGCCTGCAGGTCGGCCAGGGCGGGCTCGAGCTGCCCGGCGCGCTCGCGGATCAGCCCGCGCAGCCAGAGGCCCCGGCCGCGCGCGCCGTCGTCCGGGGGCGCGTGCCTGACGACCGCCTCGGCGTCGGTCATCGCCCGGGGCAGCTCGCCCAGCTCGAGGAGGCACAGGCCCCGGCTGATCCGCAGCTCGAGCTCGTCCTTGCCGCCGTCGATGCAGCGCGTGAGGTCGTCGACGCCGCCGGCCCACTCGCCCAGCTCCGTGCGCACCGCGCCGCGCAGGGCGAGCAGGTCGAGGACGAGCGCCTCCTCGCGCGTGCGCTCGACCGCCGCCGTCAGGTCATCGACGGCGGCCTGCCGCTGCCCCAGGTGGTTGTGGGCGAGCGAGCGCGCGGCCCAGGGGAACGGATCGTCCGGCGTGAGCTCGACGGCGCGCGAGAACGCCTCCAGGGCCTCCTCCGGCCGGCCGTCGTTGAGGCAGGCCATCCCGCGCCGGCAGTGGTCCTCGGCCTCGGCGGCCGCGTCGATGGCGGGAGCGGCCGGCCGCGCGGCGACGGGCGCCTCGGCCTCCGCCGAGGGCGCGGGCGCCTCGGCGACGGGCTCCTGAGACGCGCAGCCCGCGACGAGCGCGAGGCCGACGACGAGCGAGATCGGGCGCATGCTCCCCCCCGGCGGGATCCTACCTGGCGTCACCCCAGCGGCAGGACGTGGGCGCGGCGGACCTGCTCGCCCTCGTACCAGATCGTCCCGGCGAACGGCCGCCGGGCCACGACGAACGGGACGAACTCGCGGTCGCCCGCCCACAGGTTCAGCGCCGGGAGGTCGTCCGCCGCCACCCAGTGCAGGTCGCCCTCTGGGCCGGCGAGCGGGCGGGTCGCGGCGTCGTCCGGCGCGTCGGCGACGAGGACCACGCACAGCCAGTCCTCCTGCTTCTTCGCCTTGAAGTTCGGGAACTGGAGCACGCCGAGCGGCCGGTAGGCCTCGAGCGGCAGGTCGAGCCCGGACTCCTCGCGCACCTCGCGCCGCGCCGCCTCGACGAACGACTCGTCCGGCTCGCACTTCCCGCCCAGGCCGTTCCACTTGCCGGCGTGGTGGTCGTCGGGCCGGGCGTTCCTGTGCACCATGAGGACCCGCTCGCCCGCGCGCACGTAGACGAGGACGGCCGGGATCACCTTGCGCAGCCCCGCCTCGAAGGCGTTCACCCGAGCGGCCGCACGACCGACACGACCCGCCGGGCGTCGTCGAGGAGCAGGTCGAGCCCCGCCGCGAGGTCGTCGTGGCGCACCGCCTCGACCGCCTCGACGTAGGCCAGCACGTCCCACCCGTTGAGGCGCGCGCTGGTCACCTGGCTGACGACCTGCTCGACCGAGTTCCAGCTGCGCACGAAGCTCCCGTAGGCGCGGTTGCGCATGCGCGCGAAGTCGTCGCCGTCGAGGCCCCCCGCGCGCGCCTCGCGCGCCCGGGCGAGGACCGCGTCGACGAAGGCCTCGGGGTCACGGGTCTCGCCGCCGACGACCGAGTAGGCGTAGCCGCTGCGCCCGCCCATCCAGCCGTGCGAGAACGAGCCGTCGATCAGCCCCGACGCGTAGTGCGCCTCGTAGAACGCCGTCGACCGGCCGAACAGCAGCTCGAGCAGCAGCCCCTGCACGAGCGAGCGCCGCAGGAGGTCGGGGCCGGCCTCGACCGGCGCGTCCTTCCAGCCGACGAGCACGCGCGGCGAGGCCACCGGCTGGCGCTCCTCGACGCGGGCCTCGACGACCGCCGCCGGCTCCTCCACCGGCAGCCGCACAGGCGCCCCCGCGGCCGGCGGCGCCCCGCGCCGCTCGCGTCGCCGCGCCGCCGAGGCCTCGAGCTGGGCGAAGACGTCGGCGGGCGCGAGGTCACCCGCCACGACGAGGAGCATGTCCTCGGGGCGGTAGAAGGCGCCGTGGCACAGCTCGAGGAGCGGCTTGTCGATCGCCTGGATCGACTCGAGCGTCCCCGGGACCTCCTCGCGCACCGGGTGGCGGTGGTAGAGCCCCCGCAGCAGGTTCTGGTGGGCGCGGGCGTCGGCGTCGTCCAGGTACATGCGGATCTCCTGGGCGATCACCTGCCGCTCCTTCTCGATCTGCTCCTGGGTGAAGTAGGGGTCGGTGACGAAGTCGAGCAGGAGGTCCAGGCACTCCGGGAACCGCTCGCTCGTGGCGAAGTAGTAGCCGGTCTCGTGGTGCGTCGTGTAGGCGTTGGCCGCCGCGCCGACGCGCGCGAACTGGTCGAAGACGTCGCCCGCCTGGTCCTCGAACAGCTTGTGCTCGAGGAAGTGCGCGATCCCGGCCGGCGTCGTGCGGACCTCGCCGCCCAGGCGGAAGGCCTGGTCGACGGCTCCGTAGCGGGTGGTGAGGAGCGCCACCGACTTGAGGTAGCCGGGCTTCGGGACGACGACGACCGGCAGGCCGTCGTCGAGCGTGGCCTCGTGCAGCGCCTCGTCGAGGCGCTGGCTGGTGCGGACGGTCAGCTCGCGCACGGGGGCTCCTGGATGGCCTGCGATTCGACGCGGAGGGCGCAGAGGAGGCGCAGAGAGCGCAGAGAGCTCGAGAACTCTTCGTTCCGCTGCACATGCTCGACCCGCCAGAGCGAGCGATGGGGAGGCGCGGAACGGGCCGCACGCCGTCGCCCGGGCACTTGCGCCGATCGCGCCCCCCTCGCGAGCGCATCATTCATCGCAGGTCTCACGCCTGCTCCTCCGGCTCGAGCGCGTAGGCCGTGTCGAGCCGCAGCCCCTGCGCCGCGGCGACGACCTCGTCCTTGCCCACCGCCGCGACGGCCTGGCTGGCGTCGTCCGGGGCGCCGCTGCGCCCGCCGAGCGCCATGATGTAGTCGAGGTTCACGAGCTGCGCCGGCGCGTCGAGGAGCTGCCGGTAGCCCTGCGCGTAGGCCAGGCGCGTGTGCTCGAGCTCCTCGTCGCTCACCTCGCCCCGGGCGATCGCCGCCACCTGCTCGAGGCACAGGTCGCGCGCGCGCGCGACCTCGTGCGCGTCCACGCCGCAGGCGATGAACACGAGCCCCTTGAGCCGCTCGTGCGTCGACCCCGCGTCGTAGCACAGGCCCGCCTTCTCGCGGACGTTGCGGAACAGCTTGGCGTGCGGGAAGCCGCCCAGGACGCCGTTCATGAGCAGGAGCGCCCAGTAGCCCGGGTCCGCGAGGCGCACGGGCGCGCGCAGGCCGAGGACGAGGCGCGCCTGCTTCACCCGCAGCCGCTCGCTGACCGTCCGCGCCGCGCCGGGCGCGGGGTGGTCGGTCGTCCCGCGCAGGCCGTCGCGGGCGCCGGCGCCGGCGAGGCGCGCGCCGAAGGCGCGCGTGATCGCGTCGCGGGCGGCGGCGGGGTCGAAGGCGCCGGCGAGGTAGAGGTCGAGCGGGGCGCCGGCGAGGAGCGCGCGCCGCCGCGCCTCGAGGCGCGCGCCGTCGACGGCCGGGAGGTCGTCGAGCCGGCCGTACTCCGAGAGGCCGTAGGGCTCGCCGGCGCACATGACCTGCACGCAGCGCTCCGACGCCCAGGCGGCCTTGTCGTCGACGAGGCCCTCGAGGTAGCGGCGCAGCTTGTCCTGCTCCTGCGCCACCGCGTCGCCGGCGAGGGCGCCGTCGTCCGCGCGGCGCGGGTCCAGGAGCAGGTCGGCCAGGAGGTCGACGGCCGGGGCGAGGACGCCCTCGCCCGGGGGGAGGTAGGCGTCGCCCAGGAGGTCGAGGCGCAGGGCGATCACCTGCTGCTCGCCGAGCTTGAGCACGTCGACGCCCAGGCGCGCGCCGTAGAGGCCCTCGAGCGCGCGGTTGACCGCGCGCATGGAGGGGAGGCGCCGCGTGCCGTGGCGCAGCACGAACGGCAGGAGCGCGACCTCCGTCGCCGTCCCGGGCGCGAGGTCGGCGCGCACGAAGACCTTCACCACGGCCGTCTTGAACTTGCGCGACGGCGCCAGGTGGACGCGCACCCCGCCGGGGAGCGTCAGCCGCTCGAAGCGGCCGTCCCAGCGCCCGGCGCTCAGGGACGCGCTCCGAAGACCTGCAGGAGCACCTGCCGGATGCGCTCCACCGAGTCGGAGGTCCCGGCGAACTCCGCCGCGGCGCGGCCGCCGACCTCGCGGATGCGCACGCGCGCGGCGCCGGCCAGGCCGGCGACGTTGAACGTCCGCACGAGGCCTGGTCGCTCGGTCCCGGCCTCGACCTCGCGCCGGCGCACGTGGACGACGCCGGTGGCCGCGCGGTGGGTCTCGTAGTGGTAGACGACGATCGACCCCTCGCGCCGCACGCGCTCCGTGTGCACGCCGATCCGCCGCGGGGGCTTGAGCTGCTGCCCGGGGACCGGGAGGAAGGCGAGGAGCGCCAGCAGGTCGCCCGCGACCTTCACGTCCGACGCGGGGAGCGCGTCGAGCGTCAGGCGGTCGCTGCGCGGCGGCGCGTAGGCCGGCTCGCGGGCGTTGCGTCCGAGCACCTGCACGTCGAGCCCGGCCGTCGCCAGCTGGCGGCCGATCGTCTTGCGCAGCTCGTTGGCCCGCGTCGGCTCGCTCGTCCACACGCGCACCTGCCCGAGCGCGCGGCCGGCCTGCACGGCGGCGAGCGCGCTCGCCGACAGCTCGCGCCCGGCCACGTCGCGCACCTGCGCGGCGTTCAGGCGCACGCGCACGTCGCCGCTCACGCCGAGGAGCTCGAGCACGCGGTGCCGCGTCGTCCCCTCGTCGATCTCGGTGGCGAGGGCCAGCACCTGCGGGCCGACCTGGTAGTAGGAGGCGCTGTAGAGGAAGCCGGCGCCGTTGTGGCCCACGTGCTCGTAGGTCGTCCCGAGCGCCTTCGGGACGGCGCCCACGACGTCGAACGAGAGCATGCGCACGAGCTCGTCGACCGAGAGCTCGAACGTCCTCGGGTGGAGCGAGAGGGCCCGGGGCTCGACGGCCAGGGTCGCCTCGGTCTCGAACGGGTCCAGGATGACGGGGGGTGCGGCGATCACGACGGCTCCGGCGCGCGCTCGGCGAAGAACGTGAGGAACAGGGAGACGATGACCATGAGCGGGGCGGCGGCGACGAGCAGCGCCATGCCCCAGGCCGGCTTGAGGCTGAGCTTGCGGGCGAACGTCGCCAGCGGGTCGCGGCTCGTGCCGACGGGGGCGACGTCGGCTCCGGCCGGCGGCGCCGCGGCCCCGGCCGACGTCCCGTCGGCCGACTTCGACGGATCGACGACCGCGCCGTGCACCTGGGCCCGCGCGACGTCCTCCGCGGTGCCGCGGATCGCGTCCTCGGTGGCGAGCACCCGGTGGACGAGCGCCCCCGCGGCGACGAGCGCGACGAGGCTCGCCGCGAGGACGGGGCCCTGGATGTCGGCGTCGGCCACGAGGTCGTAGCTGGCGAAGAAGAAGGCCACGATCGCGGCGACCGCGGCCATGAAGGCCACCGGCTCCATGGGGGCCGCGCGGGCGGCGTCGTAGCCGGCGTGGCGCGCGAGGCGCTCGCCGTCGACGAGGACGTCCCACCACGGGCCCTGCGAGCCGACCAGCACGCAGCCCTGGAGGGCGAGGTGCACGCCCAGGGCGGCCCGGCGGCGCAGGAGCGCGCCGGGCGCCGCGGCCGGCCGCTGGCGCTTGCGCCTGCTCATCGGGCGCCTCCCTGTCGGGGCGTGGTCGAGACCGAGCGCACCTGCGCCGGGCTCGCGGGCGGCGACTCGCGCTCGGGCGCGCGCTCGGACCGCAGGGCGACGCCGACGACGACGCCGACGCCGAGCGCGAAGACGAGCGGGGCCAGGAGGCCGAGCGAGGAGGCCGGGCGGCCGCGGGCGCGCGCGCCGGCCCAGGCGCTGGCCGAGCCGGCCCGGCGGCGGGCGCGCCGCGCGCGGCGGACCGCCGACCCGGCGGGCCCCGGCGCGGGCTCGGCGAGGCCGACGCGCGCCTGCGCGTCCTCGAGCAGCGCCAGGGCCTCGGCCGCCGTCGCGGGCCGGTCCTCGCGCGCCCGCGCCATGAGCCGCCGCACGGCGGCGACGGTCGCCGGGGAGGCGCCGGCCCGCCCCTCGAGCCCGGGCGGCTCCTCCTGGACGATCCGCTCCATCGTGACGACGGCGTTCTCGCCGCGGCCGTAGGGCATGTCGCCCGTGATCATCGTGTAGAGGACGGCGCCGAGCGCCCACAGGTCGCTGCGGATGTCGAGGTCCGCCGCGCCGCGGCACTGCTCCGGCGAGAGGAAGGCCACGGTGCCGACGGTCACGCCCTCGGCCGTGATCGACGCGTCGCCCTGCGCCTTGGCCAGGCCCAGGTCGGCCAGCTTCACGGCGCCGTCGCGGCCGATCAGGATGTTCTCCGGCTTGACGTCGCGGTGCACGAGGCCGTGCTCCTCCGCCGCGGCGAGGGCGCGCGCCACCTCGACCGCGACGTCGAGCGCCTCGTCCTCGGGCAGGGCTTCCCGCCGCCCGAGGCACTCGCTCAGGTCCTCGCCCTCGACGAGCTCCATGGCGAGCCAGTAGGTCCCGTCGTGCTCGCCGGCCTCGTAGACGCGGACGACGTTGCCGTGGCTCAGCCGCGCGGCGGCGCGGGCCTCGCGCAGGAAGCGCTCGCGGTAGTCGGGGTCGCGCGCCACGCCGGGGTGCAGCACCTTGAGCGCGACGTGGCGCTGCAGGGCGGTCTGGACGGCGCGGTGGACCGTGGCCATGGCGCCCGTGCCGAGCACGTCCAGCACCTCGAACCCCGGCACCTTCACCCGGCGTGTCCTCTTCACAAGGCGTGACAATATATGGATTTGTCGTGCGCGGGTCCAGCCGCTTCTCCGCGGGTCGAGCCGCAAAGGAGTTGGGCCGACGTCCCCGCCGGGTCACATGGTGGCTGAAGGGGTTATGCAGCGGGTCCACCAGGCCGCCCGGGACCGGTCGTCGCGTCCCCCCCCGGCCTCGCCGCAGGTGTATTCTGCGAGGTCTCTTGATCCGGTTCGACGCCCAGCGCCGCCGCCTGACCCTCTCGGTCCGCGACCTCGCCGACGAGCAGGACTACCGGTTCGCCGGCCCGGCGCCCCTGTCGCTCAAGCGGCGCGCCGTCCTCGGCCGCGTGGCCCACGAGGACCATCAGGGCAGCCGCGAGGTGGCGGTGACCTCCTACCGGCGCGAGCGGCAGGTCCGCTACGAGACCGAGGTCGGCGGCTGGTCGGTCCTCGTCACCGGGCGGATCGACGGGATCTACACCGACGGCGACGGGCGCACCGTGATCGAGGAGGTCAAGACCGTCGTCGGCACCGACGAGCAGCTCGGCGCGATCGACGAGGCGACCTACCCCGCCTACACCCGCCAGCTCCAGCTCTACCGCCACCTGCTCGAGGAGGGGAGCGGGGCGCTGGGCTTCGACGCCGGCGCGCCCGAGATCGCCCTGCACCTCGTCGTGATCGCCCTGCCCAGCCGGGCGCAGCGCACGGTCGTCCTCCCCTACGACGCCGCGGCCTGCCGCGCGCTCGTGGGGCGGCGGCTCGAGGCCGTGCTCGCCGGGCACGAGGCGCAGGCGCGCCGGGCCGCGCGCCGCGCGGCGGCGGCCGCCGACGTGCAGTTCCCGCACGCCGGCATGCGGCCGCACCAGGACGCCATGGTCCAGGCGATCGAGGCGGCCCTGGCCCAGGGGCGCCCGATCCTCTGCTCGGCGCCGACCGGGATCGGCAAGACGGCGGCGGCGCTCGTGCCCGCCCTGCGCCACGCCGCCGGGATCGGCGGCCGCGTGTTCGTGGCCACGTCGAAGACGACGCAGCAGGCGATCTTCGCCCGCACCGTGCGCCTCCTGCGCGAGGCGGGCGCGCCCGTGCGCGCGGTCGTCCTCACCGCGCGCGAGAAGGCCTGCCTGAACGAGGTCGTCCACTGCACGGCCGAGGCGTGCGAGTACGCCCGCGAGTACGCGGCCAAGCTGGCCGCGAGCGGCGCGGTCGAGCGGCTGACGGCGCTGCCGGTGGCCGACCTCGAGGCGATCACCGGCGAGGCGCGCGCGCACCGCTTCTGCCCGGCCGAGGCCGCGCTCGACCTCACGGCCGAGGTCGACGTGGTGATCGGCGACTACAACTACGTCTTCGACCCCGGGGCGGCGCTGCGGCGCATGTTCGTCGACGAGGAGCCGCGCGACGTCGTCCTCCTGATCGACGAGGCGCACAACCTCTACGAGCGCGGCATGGAGTACTACTCGCCGCAGCTCCGCCGCGACCTCCTGCGCGACCTCGACCGCGCGCTGGCCGGCGACGCCGGGCGGATCGCCGCCCGCGCGCGCGCCCTCGTGGCGCTGCTCCTCGGCGAGCTCGACCGGATCGAGCGCGGCGGCGGGGTCGCGCCGCCGCCCGCGCCGCCGCCGCCCGCGCCCGAGCAGGGGCTGCTCTTCGACGACCCGCAGGCGGGCGCGCCGCGGCGGCGCTCGACGAGCCGGCGCCACGACAAGTCGGCCCGCTTCGCCCTCGAGCTCGAGCGCGCCTCGGGCGACGACCGGCCGTCGCCGCACGAGGCCGGGCGCGCCGCGCCGGCGCCCGGGACGGCGCGCGCCGCGCCGCTGGCGCCCGAGCGCGAGGTGACGCTCGACGTGCCCTTCTTCGTCGCCGTGCGCGACGAGCTCGACGAGCTCTCGGTCGCCTGGTTCGCGGAGGGCCGGCGCGGCGGGCGCCCCCTGGCCGAGGACCCGCTCGTGGTCCTGAGCCGCGCGGTGAGCCGCTTCGTGGGCGTCCTCGAGCTCGGCGGCGACGAGTTCTCGACGCTCTTCCGCGCGAGCGACGGCGGCGCGCTCAAGATCCTGTGCAAGGACCCGTCGCGCCAGCTCGGCCGGCGGGTCCGCGCCTGCGCCGGGGCGGTCGCCGTCTCGGCCACGCTCGAGCCGCTCGAGTTCTACCGCGACGTGCTCGGCTTCGGCCCCGACGCCGTCCTGCGGTCGTTCCCCTCGCCCTTCGACCGGCGCCGCCGGCGCGTGCTCGTCCTCGACAAGCCCTCGACGAGCTACAAGGAGCGCGAGCGCGACCTGCCGATCGTCGAGGACGCCGTCCGCGCCGTCGTGGCCGCCCGGGCCGGCAACTACCTCGTGTGCTGCCCGTCGTTCGAGTACCTCGACAAGCTCGCCCCGCGCCTCGACCACCTGCCCGGCTTCGAGGTCCTGGCCCAGCCGCGGTCGCTCGACGAGCCCGGCCGCGCCGCCGTCCTCGCGCGCCTGGACGAGGCGGCCGCCGGCCGCCGGCCGCCCGTGGTGCTCGTGACCGTCCAGGGCGGGATCTTCACCGAGGGCGTCGACTACCCGGGCGCGCTGTGCGTCGGCGCGATCATCGTCGGGCCCGGCCTGCCGCGCGTGAGCTTCGAGCGCGAGCTCATCCAGGCCCACTTCCAGCGCGTCTACGGGCGCGGGTTCGACTACGCCTTCCTCTACCCCGGCATGAGCCGCGTGATCCAGGCCGCCGGCCGCGTGATCCGCACCCCCACCGACGAGGGCGTCGTCGTGCTCGTCGGGGACAGGTTCGCCACCGACCGCTACGCGGGGCTCTTCCCGCGCGACTGGTACGAGCGCCATCCGCGCGAGCTCGTGTGCCACGACCCCTACGGCGCGCTGGTCGAGTTCTGGCAGGGGCGCCAGGACCTGCGGGCCGCGGTCCGGGGCGGGGCGTAGCGGGCCCCGTCCGCGGTATCCTGTCCCGCTCGCCCGGGAGGCCCCATGCTCCGCGTCCTCCTCCTCGCCCTCACCCTCCACCTCGCCCTGGGCCCGCTCGCGCCCGCCCAGGACGCGCCGCCCGACGCCGCCCCGCCGCAGGCCGAGCCGGAGGCCCCGGCCAGGAAGGTCGAGGAGAAGGGGCCGAACCTCCACGCGCCGCCCTGGTTCTCGCCCGCGCAGCGCGAGCAGCTCGAGGCGGCCACCCGCGTGTGGGAGGACGCGTTCGAGGCCTACAAGAAGGAGGGCGCGGCCGCGGCGCGGCCGAAGGTCGACCAGGCGATCGTGACCCTGACCGAGGCGCGCAAGGTCGACCCGCGCTGCGGGATCCCCGACCACTACCTGGGGATCGCCTACCAGCTCACGGGCGAGTTCGACAAGGCGATCGAGCGCCTGCGCGACGCCGTGCGCAAGAACTCGCGCTTCCACGAGGCCATGGTCGAGCTCGGCGACGCCTACCGCTGGGCGAGCAAGCTCGACGACGCCATGCGCAGCTACGACCAGGCGATCGCCACCCAGCCCGACTACGCGCTCGCCTACAAGATGCGCGCGCTCCTGCGGGTGCAGAAGGACCAGCTGGCGCAGGCCCGCCAGGACGCCGCGAGGGCGAAGGAGCTCGACCCCGCGGACCCGGAGGTCGCGGCGATCGAGACGCGCCTGGCGCTCGTCCTCGAGGGGCCGCCCTGGGAGAACAAGTTCACCTGCGAGACGCGCCACTACATCGTGTGGACGAACGCCGACCAGGCCATGGCAGACGAGATCGGCCGCCACGCCGAGCTGATCCGCAAGCTCTACGAGAAGATCTTCCCCCGGCCGCCGCGCGCGAAGCGCAAGTTCCCGATCGTGGTCTTCGCCACGCGCGAGGAGTACCACAGGAACGGCGGGCCGCCCGGCGCCGGCGGCCACTTCGACCCGGCCTTCAAGCAGCTGTTCCTGTTCCGCTACGAGAAGATGTCCGACACGCTCCTCGTCCTCTACCACGAGGGCTTCCACCAGTTCCTCGACTCGATCCTCGACGTCCACGCGCCGCAGTGGTTCAACGAGGGGCTGGCCGACTTCTTCGGGCCCTCCGAGTACTACAAGGAGCGCAACGACGAGGGCATGCGCATCAAGACGAACCCGTGGCGCCTGCGCACCGTGCAGACGCTGATCCGCCAGGACCGGGCCACGGACTTCGAGAAGCTGATGACGATGTCCCAGCAGGAGATGTACGAGCCGCGCGCCGCGGGCAACCACTACGCCCAGGCCTGGTCGATGGTCTACTTCCTGGCCCAAGCCGACGACGGGGCCTACTTCGGCTACCTGCGCGACTACTTCCAGGCGCTGCGCCGCGGCAAGAACATCCGCGAGGCCTACCAGGCCGCCTTCGGCAAGGCCGACATGGCGGCCATGCAGGCGCGCTGGCGCGAGTACGTGCTGCAGCTCCGATGACGCTGATCGACCGCCAGGACGACCTCGACCGGGTCCTCGCCGCGCTCGCGCCGGCGACGACGATCGCCCTCGACACCGAGTTCCTGTGGGAGCGCACCTACCACCCGACGCTCGCGCTCGTGCAGGTGGCGGCGCGCGACGACCGGGGCGAGGTGCAGGCCTTCGCCGTCGACCCGCTGCGGGTGGACCTCGGGCCGCTCGAGCGGCTCCTCGGCGAGCCCGGCCGGCTCAAGGTGGTGCACGCCGGCCGGATCGACCTGGAGCTCTTCCAGGCCCGGCTCGGCGCGCCGCTCGGCCCGGTGTTCGACACGCAGCGCGCCGCGGCGCTCGTCGGCCACGGGCACCAGGTCGGCTACGCCAACCTCGTCGAGGCGCTCGTCGGCCGGCGGCTGAAGAAGACCGAGCAGTGGTCCGACTGGACGCGGCGCCCGCTGCGCCCCGAGCAGGTGAGCTACGCCCTCGACGACGTGGTCCCGCTGCTGGTCGTCCGCGACCGCCTCGAGGAGCGGCTGCGCGAGGCGGGCCGGCTCGCCTGGGCCGAGGAGGAGATGGCCCCGCTCACCGACCCGGCCACCTACGTCCGCGTCCCCGACGAGGAGCTGTGGCGGCGGGTGAAGACCCGCCGCGGCCTCGACCGCCGGGCGCTGGGCGTCCTGCGGGCGCTGACCGTGTGGCGCGAGGAGACCTCGCGCGCGCGCGACCTGCGCCCCGGGTTCGTGGTCAAGGACCCCGTCCTCGTCGAGCTCGCCCGCCGCGCGCCCACCTCGCGCGCGCAGCTCGAGCACGTGCGCGGCCTGCACCCGGGCGAGCTGAAGAAGAGCGCCGACGGGCTCCTGGCCGCGATCCGCGCCGCGCTGGCCCTCCCCGACGACGCCCTCCCCCCGGCCGACCGCCGCCCGACCGGCCCCGACCCGGGCCCCGCGGTCGAGCTCATGCGCGCCTACGTCGCCGCCCGCGCCGCCGAGGCCGGGATCGCCCCCGAGACGCTCGCCACGACGCGCGACCTCGAGCGCCTGGCCCGCGCCCACCTGCGCGGCGACGCGCCGGAGGTGCTCGACGAGGGCGACGAGGACGACGGCGAGCGCCACGACGTCCTGCGCGGCTGGCGCGGCGCCCTCGTCGGCCACGACCTCCTGCGGCTGCTCGAGGGCAAGGTCTCGCTGCGGATCGACCCGGCGCGGGGGTCCTTGCGCATCGACGGGTGAGGCCTACCCCCCCGCCGCGAGCCGCAGCCGCGCCTCCGCCTCCCCGAGCGCCGCGGCCCGCTCGAGCCAGGCGCGCGCCGCCTTCGGGTCGCTCGCCTGGATGCGCCGCGCCACCTCGACCATGGCCCCGGGGTGCCCCGCCTCCGCGGCCCGGCGCAGGAGCGCCAGGCCCGCCGCCGGGTCGCTCTCCGCGCCGCGCCGCGCGAGGAGGACGAGCGCCTGGGGGACGCCGGCCTCGACCAGCCGGTTCATCCAGCCCAGCGCCTCCTCCTTCGTCGACGGCGCGCGCCGGCTCACGTGCAGGCGCGTGAGGAGGAGCATGGCGCGGCCGTCGCCGCGGTCGGCGAGCGCCCGGACCAGCTCGCGCGCCGCCTGGGCCTTGCCCAGGTCGTCGAACAGCTGGGCGAGCCGCAGGACGGCCTCGGCCTCGCCCGCCGCCGCCGCCCGCCGCAGGTAGCCCATGGCCGTGCGCGTGCTGCGGCGCACGCCGCGCCCCTTCACCAGGGCGCCCGCCAGCACGACCATGCCCGGCGGATGACCGGCGGCGGCCGCCTTGTGCGCCCAGCGGGCCCCCTCGGCCCAGGTCGTCGCGGGGCCGGCGAGGAGCAGCCGCGCGAAGCCGGTCATCCCGGCCGCGTCCCCCGCATCGGCCGCGGCGGCGTAAAGGCGCAGGGCCTCGGTGACGTCCCGCTCGACGCCGAGCCCCATGGCGAGGTGGTCGGCGAGGAGCGCCCGCGCGTCGACGCGCCCCGCGTCGGCCGCGCGCCGCAGCCAGACGACCGCCTGGGCCGGGTCGCGCGCGACCCCGCGCCCCTCGCGCAGGAGGACCGCCAGGCGGGTCATCGCCGCCGGCTCGCCCTGGTCGGCGGCCCGGCGGAGGAGGACGGCCGCCAGCGCGTCGTCGCGCAGGTCGCCCGCCGCCGGGCCCTCGACGAGCTGGGCCAGCTCGAGCGCCGCGGCGGCGTCGCCGCGCGCCGCCGCGGGGCGCAGGAGCTCGACCGCGTCGGCCCGCGCGCCCCGCCCGGCCACCAGCCGCGCCAGCGGGACGAGCGCCGCCGCGTGCCCGCCCTCGAGGCCCCGGCGCAGCCAGGCCTCCGCCTGGACCGCGTCGCGCTCCACCCCGCGCCCGTCGCGCAGGGCCAGGCCCAGCTCGGCGGCGGCCCTCGCGTCGCCCCGCTCGGCGTCGGCCCGCAGCGCGGCCGGGTCGGCCGGCCGCTCCGCCGCCGCGCCGTCCGCGAGCAGCCGCGTCGCCCGCGGGTCGCCCCCGGCGCTGGCGCGCTGCAGCCACTCGCGGGCCGCCGCCGCGTCGGGCGGCCCCCCGCGCCCCTGCATGAGGAGGAGGCCCAGGTTGGTCATCGCCTTGGCCGAGCCCGCCTCGGCCGCGCGGCGGACCCAGCCCAGGCCCGCCGCCTCGTCCTGCGCGACGCCCTCGCCCTGGAGCAGGGCGTGGCCCCAGTTGTTCATCCCCGTCGCGTCGCCCCGCGCCGCCGCCTGCCGGTAGAGGTCGGCCGCCTCGGCCCGCGCCTCCGGCCGGCCGCCCGCCTCCGCCTCGAGCAGCTCGGCCAGGCGGAGCATGGCGCGCACGCTGCCCGCCGCGGCGCCCTTCTCGAACCACCCGCGCGCCTGCGCGGCCTCGCGCGCGCCGCCGAGCCCGCGCTCGAGCGCCCGGCCGAGGTGGCTCATGGCGTCGGCGTGCCCCGCCGCCGCCGCGCGCCGCAGGAGCAGGAGCGCCTGGTGCGCGTCGCGCGGCCCCCCCAGCCCGTCGGCCATGTAGCGGCCAAGGGCGGCCACACCGTCGACGTCGCCCAGGTCCGCCGCCCGCTTGAACCACTCGCGCGCGCGGCGGTCGTCCTTCGGCACGCCCTCGCCGCGCTCGAACCGGCCGCCGGTCAGCGCCGCGGCGTCGCCCCGCCCGGCCGCCGCGGCGTGCAGGAGCCACGGGAGCGCCGCGCCGACCTCGCCCGCGGCGAGGTGCGCGCGCGCCAGCGCGACCATGCACGGCGCGTCGCGCCCGCGCGCGCCGCGCCGCAGCCACTGGAGCGCCGCCTCGCGGTCGCTGGCCGCGAGCCGCTCCGCCAGGGCCAGCACGGCCGGCGCGTCGCCGGCGGCGGCGGCCCGCTCGAACCACCGCGCCGCCCCGGCCGGGTCGGGGCCGCGTCGGCCTCGACGCCGCGCCCGGCGGCGAGCCGCTCCGCGAGGAGGCGCATCGCCCTCGGCTCGCCCGCCACGGCCGCCCGCCGCAGCCAGGCCGACGCCGCGGCGTCGTCCGGCTCGGCGTGGGCGAGCGCGATCATCGCCGCGACGTCGCCCGCGTCGGCCGCGCGGCGGCGCCACGACGCCGCGAGCGCCGGGTCGTCGCGCTCGAGCGCGACGGCGAGCGCCCGCATGGCGCCCGTGTCCCCGCGCTCCGCCGCGCGCCGCAGCCACGTCGTCGCCAGCGCGTCGCGCGGCGCGCCCCGCCCCTCCTGGAGGCGCCGCCCCAGCGCCACCATGGCGTCCGGGTCGCCCTCCGCCGCCCGCCGCCACCAGGCCGTGGCCGCCGCCGCGTCGCCCGCCGCGTCGGCCCGCCGCGCGAGCTCGACCTGCGCCGCGCCGTCGCCGCCCTCGGCCGCCCGCCGCCACCAGCCCGCCGCCGCCGCCGTCGGCCGGCCCGCCGCGCCCACGCTCGAGGAGGTCGGCCAGGGGCCGCATGGCGCGGACGTCGCCCCCGGCCGCGAGCAGGTAGGCCGCCCGCGCCGCCGCCGGGTCCGTGGCCTCGAGCCCGCGGGCGCGCGCGACCGCGTCGACGCCCGCGCCCGGGCGGAGCGCCGCCAGCGCCAGGAGCAGGACCACCCCCGCGGCGGCCAGCGCCGCGTGGACGCCGAGGAGCGCGCGACGCCCCGGCGACCGCGTCGGCGGCGCGGGGGCGCCGCCCCCCCGCGTGTCCGAGCGCGCCAGGTCGTCGAGCCGCTCGAGCGCCTGGTCGAGGTCGAGCGCCAGGGCGGCGCCGTCCGCGTGGCGCCGGGCGGGGTCGCGCTGCAGCGCCTTCAGGCACACGGCCTCGAGCGCCGGCGGCACGCCCGCCGCCAGGTGCCGCGGCGGGCGCGGGGCCGCGCGCGAGATCGACGCCACAAGGTCGACCAGCGTGGCGCCCGTGAACGGCGGGACCCCGGCGAGCGCCTCGTAGAGGATCACGCCCAGGCTCCAGACGTCGCTCGCGGGCCCCACCTGGTCGCGGCGCGACTCCGCCTGCTCGGGCGACATCCACAGCGGCGTGCCGACCATGCTGCCCGACTGCGTGAGCGGCGAGAAGCCGCGCGCGGCGGCCAGGCCGAAGTCGGTCACGCGCAGGCGGCCGCCCCGGTCGACGAGCAGGTTCGCCGGCTTGACGTCGCGGTGGACGACGCCGCGCGCGTGCGCGTGGCCCAGCGCGCGCGCCGCGTCGCGGAGCAGCTCCGCCCGCCGCCGCGTCGAGAGCGCGGGCAGCACCTCGGCGAGGGTGCGGGCGCCGTCGACGAGCTCGAACGCCACCCAGGGCCGCCCGGCGGCCATGCCCGCGTCGAGGGCGCGCACGATCCCCGGGTGGTGCAGGGCGGCCGAGAGGACCGCCTCGCGGCGGAAGCGCTCGAGCCGCTGCGGCGTGATCTCGGCCTGCAGGAGGACCTTGAGCGCCACCTCGCGGCCGCCGGCGCGCCCGTCGCGCGCGCGGTAGACGACGCCCACGCCGCCCCGGCCGAGCTCGGCCAGGAGCTCGAACGGGCCGAGCACGCGCTGGGATCCGTGGCCCGACGGCGACCGCGGCGGCGGGTCGGGCGTCGGGCCCTCGAACGGCATCATCCGCTGCATGGTGCTCGCGCGCCGACGGCCTCGCCAGCGCGACCGGGAGCCCCGCCTCGCGGCGTCTCGGGCCCGCGACGTCCGCTGGCCAAGGCGCGCGGATGCGTTCAGCCATCGAGGGCCCGGGGGTTGCCCCGGGTCCCCCCGCCCTGCCAGCATGGGTGGCGTGGCGCCCGACGACGACGCGTCCACGTGGCCCAGCACCGGCTCCGCCGGCGGGGGCCCGGCGCCCGCCGCCGAGGCCGCCGCCGCGCCCGGGCTCCTGATCGCGGGGCGCTACGAGCTCCAGGAGGAGCTCGGGCGCGGGGCGATGGGCGTCGTCCACCGCGCGCGCGACCGGCGCACCGACCGGGTCGTGGCGCTCAAGGTGATCCGGGAGGCCGACGCGCGACCGGACCGGCAGGAGCGCTTCCGGCGCGAGGCCCGCGTCATGGCGGCCCTCGACCACCCCGGGATCGTGCGCGTCTTCGACGCCGGGATCGAGGGCGTCTCCTACCTCGCCTGCGAGCTGATCGAGGGGGCGAGGACGCTCGGCGAGGTGCTGCCCGAGCTGCCGCCGCGCCGCCGCGCCGAGCTGGTCCGCGACGCGGCGCGGGCGCTCGGCCACGCGCACGAGCGCGGCGTGGTCCACCGCGACGTCAAGCCGAGCAACCTGCTCGTCGACCGCAGCGGCCAGCTCCGCGTGGCCGACTTCGGGCTGGCGTGGACCTGCGGCGCCGAGCGGCTCACGCAGACGGGCGGCATGGTCGGGACGCCGCTCTTCATGAGCCCCGAGCAGGCGCGCGGGCTGCGCGACGCGGTCGGCCCGCCCGCCGACGTGTGGGGCCTGGGGGTCGTCCTCTACCAGGCCCTCACCGGCTTCCTCCCCTTCCACGGGGAGAGCCTCCTGGAGCTCACCGAGAAGCTCTGCGCCGCGCGCCCGCTGCCGCCCCGGGCGCTCGACCCGTCGGTCGACCGCGCCCTCGAGGCCGTGTGCCTCCGCGCCATCCGGGCGAGCCCCGCCGAGCGCTACGCCGACGGCGAGGCGCTGGCGCGGGCCCTCGACGAGGCCCTGGCGCCGCCGGCCGCGCCCCAGCCGCCGCCGGCCCGACGGCGGCTCCTGCCGCTCGCGGCCGTCGGGCTCGCGGCGGTCGGCCTCGGCGTGGCGCTCGCGCACGCGCTCCCTCGCGCGGCCGCGACCCGCCGCCGCAGGGCCGCCTCGTCGCCGCCCCGGACGAGCCCGCCCTCGCGCGCGCGCGGCGGCTGGACGCGGCCGGGCGCCCCGGCGGCGCTGCCCTGCTACCGGGAGGCGGCCGCCGCCGGGGACCCGCGCGCCGCGCGCGCCCTGGGGGCGCTGCACGAGGCGGGGCGAGGCACGACGAAGGACCCGGCGCAGGCCGCGGCCTGGTACCGCCGCGCCGCGGAGCGCGGGGACCTCGCCGCCGCGCGCGGCCTCGCCCGCGTGACGGACGACCCGGCGGAGGCGGCGCGCTGGCTCGAGCGCGCCGCCCGCGCGGGCGACGCCGAGGCCATGGTCGACCGCGCGGCGGCCCTCGAGGGGGGGCGCGGCGCGCCCCCCGACCCCGCGGCGGCGGCCGACTGGCGCCTGCAGGCGGTCGCGCGCGGGAGCGCCCGGGCCCTCGCGTCGCTCGGCGACGCGGCCTCGCGCGGCGGCCGCGCGCAGGAGGCGCTCGGCTACCTCCGGCGCGGCGCCCTGCGCGGCGACACGGAGTGCATGCGGCGCCTCGGGCTCCTCCTGCGCGAGGGGCCGCCCGACGTGCGCGACGAGGCGCGGGGGCTCGGCTGGCTCGCGGCCGCCGCCGCGCGCGGCGACGCCCCGGCGCTCCTCGCCCTCGCCGACGCCGTGCGCGACGGGCGCGGGGTCCCGGCCGACCCGGCGGCCGCGCGTCGGCTCTACCGCGGCCTCGCCGTCACGGGCGAGCCGGAGGCCATGGCCCGGCTCGGGGCGGTCATCAAGGCCGAGGGAGGCGGCGCCGAGGGGGTCGTGTGGCTCACCCGCGGCGCCGAGGCGGGGTCGCCCGCGGCCATGCACGCGCTCGCCGTCGCGCTCGCGCGCGGCGAGGGCGTGCCCGCCGACCCGGCGCAGGCGCTGGCCTGGCTGCGCCGCGCCGCGGACGCGGGCTGGCCGGCGGCGCTGCACGACCTCGGCGACCGCCTCCGCAGGGGCGACGGGCCGCCGAAGGACGAGGTCGGCGCCGTGGCCCTCTACCGGCGCGCCGCCGAGGCGGGCTTCGCCCCCGCCATGAACCAGCTCGGCGTCTGCCTCGCGCAGGGGCTCGGCGCGCCGGCGGACCCCGTCGCGGGCGCGGCGTGGTTCCAGCGCGCGGCCGACGCCGGGCACCCGGGCGCCATGAACAACCTCGCCATGGCGTACGTCATGGGGCGCGGGGTCCCGCTGGACGCCCTGAAGGCCCGCGCGCTGCTGGAGCGGGCCGCGGCCGCGGGCAACCTCGACGCCATGGCGGTCCTGGGCATGTCGCTGCGGCCCCTCGGCGGCGAGGCGGCGCGGCGCGGCCTCGACCTGCTGCGCCGGGCGGCCGAGGGCGGCGACGGCGAGGCGATGGTCACGCTGGGCGACGAGCTCCTGAAGGAGGGCGACGCCCGCGCCGCCTTCGAGTGGTTCCAGCGGGCGGCCGAGGAGCACGACCGGGCCGACGCCATGGATCGGCTCGGCCTCTGCTTCCTCGAGGGGCGCGGCGTCCCGCGGGACACGGCGCGCGCCGCGCACTGCTACCGGGCGGCCGCCGAGCGCGGGTTCTCCCGGTCCATGTGGAGCTACGGCAAGCTGATCGCGGAGGGCCTCGTGCCCGGCGAGGACCCGGAGGGCGCGCACGCCTGGTACGAGCGCGGCGCGCGGGCCGGCCACACCGGGGCCATGCTCGAGCTGGGGGCGCACCTCGCGAAGGTCCATGAGGACGAGGCGGCGGCCGTGCCGTGGTTCCGCCGCGCGGCCGAGGCGGGCTCCGTCGAGGGCATGTTCAACCTCGCGGAGCTGGCCGCCCACGGGCGCGGCGGCCTCGACGCCGCGGAGGCGGAGGGGTGGTACCGAAGGGCGGTCGGCGCCGGCTCGCCCTTCGCCATGCACCGCCTGGGGCTCCTGCTGTTCCGCCGCGGGCCGGCGCACCGCGCGGAGGTCATGTCGCTGTGGCGTCGGGCTGTGGAGGCGGGGCATGTCCAGGCGATGGTCACCCTGGGCGACGCCCTCGTCCGCGGGCTGTGCGGGGAGAGCGACCCGGTCGAGGGCCGCGCCTGGCTCGAGCAGGCGGCGCGACGGGGCGACCCGGAAGCGAAGCGGCTCCTCGCGCAGCTCGAGGCGGAGCGCCCTTGACCGGGCCGCCAGCGCCGTCGCGAGTGGATGATCCCGGCTAGAGCAGGCCGCGGAAGGCGTGGAGCGTGCCGGAGATCAGCTTGCGCCGCCACGGGAGCGGCCGCTCGCGGGCGCGCTCGCACTGCGGCAGGTCGACCTCGAAGATGCGCCGCTCGACCTCGCGGGCGAAGCGCGCGTCGGGGATGAAGACGTTCGCCTCGGCGATCCCGTCGAGCGCCATCTTGTCGAGGTTCGACGAGCCGACCGTGGCCCGCGCCCCGTCGAACACGGCCAGCTTCGAGTGGACGAGGCGCGGCTGGTAGAAGTACAGCTCGACGCCCGAGCGCACGACGTCGTTGTGCACCCAGGCGAAGGCCTCCTTCACCAGGTAGACGTCGTTCATCTCGTCCGAGGGGACGATCACGAGGGCGCGCACCCCCCGGCGCGCGGCCGCGCCCAGGGCGTCGATGATCCGGTCGTCGAGGAAGTAGGCCACCTCGATCAGGATCGTGCGGCGCGCCGCGGCGAGCTCGCGCAGGAACATGTCGCGGATGCTCGTGTCGAGCCCGGGGATGCTGCCGAGCACGTCCACCCGCACGTCGCCGGGCGCGCGCTCGAAGGCGGGCGCCGCGCCGGCCTGCATCGGGCGATCGCCCCGGCGGCAGGCGGCGTTCCAGCGGTCGACGAACAGCGCGTGGACCGCGTGCGCGGCGGGCCCCTCGACGCGCGCCTGGACGTCGTGCCACTCGTGCTCGTACTCGCTCGCGATGTTCATGCCGCCGACGAAGGCCACGGCGCGGTCGACCACGAGGAGCTTGCGGTGGTCGTGGTTCATGACCCCGCGGCGCTCGCGCGCCGGCGGCGCGCCGCCGAACAGCCGCCGCGTGGCGTCGGCCAGGCCGCGCCCCGCCTCGGCGACCGAGCGGCCGAGCCCGCGCAGGTAGCCGTGGGCGACGATCACCTCGACGCCGCCCGCCCGCAGCTCGCGGTCGAGGCCGGCCGTGATGTCCTTCTTCTTCAGCAGGTCGTTGACCGTCTTCGACGACGCGTCGACCAGGCAGCGCACGCGCACGCCCTGGCGCGCCCTGGCGAGGAGCATCGCCGCGATCCCGCGCCCTGTCGGGTCGTCGGCCCACTGGAAGGTCTGCACCTCGATCGACTCGCGCGCCGCGGCGATCGCGTCGCGCATGCGGACGAAGGCCTCGCCGTCGATCAGGAGCTCGACGGCGTTGCCGTCGCGGCGCGGCTCCCAGCGCTCGAGCCGCTCGCGGCCGACCCCCGCCGCGTCGCGGCGCTCGCCCAGCCACGCGGGCCCCGCCGCGCGGTAGCGCGCGCGCGCCGGGTCGACCTTCGACGCCCCGCGGCCGAGCGCCACGAGCCCGGGCGTGACGTCTGCCTCGAGATGCAGGGCGCCCTCGCGGACGTGCGCCCGCCCGCGCTCGAGGAGCGGGCGCGGGTCGCGCTCGACGCGCACCTCCCGCTCGTAGCGCCAGCCGCCCCCGTCAGGGACGAGGCGCACCCGGCCGCCGAGCGCCTCGCCGGCGGCGCCGAGGCCCTGCAGGCGCCACTCGCCCCCGAGGTCGAGCCCCTGCGCGCCGGCCGTGGGGGCCAGGAGCAGGAGGGCGAGCAAGGACGGGACGATCCGGTTCACAACTGGACCCAAAAGCAAGGCCGCGGCCGGTTCGTAAGCTCCACAGCTGGAACTGTGTTCGTCTCAGGAGAGACGGAACCGAGTACGAACTGCGGTGGCGAAGGGCGCGAGGACCCGGTAGCCTCGGGGTGCGGTCCCGTGGCGAAACCGGCATACGCGGCGGACTTAAAATCCGCTCCCGAAAGGGTCGCGGGTTCGAATCCCGCCGGGACCAGCGTTCTCTCGCCGATCAGCGAAGGCAGGAGGGGACCTCGCCCTACCGGAACGTGTCCGGCTCGAGCCCCAGCTTGTTGATCTTGTCGTGGAGCGACGCGCGCCCCAGCCCGGCGCGCCGCGCCGCCTCGGACACGTTGCCCTGGCAGCGGCGCAGGAGCGCCTCGAGGTAGAGCCGCTCGAAGCGCTCGCGCGCCTCCTTCAGCGGGAGCTCGAGCAGCTGCGCGTCCAGCGCGCCGCCGCCCTCCACGGCGGCCGCCGCCGACTCGCCGCCCGCGAGCACCTCCGGGGGGAGGTGCTCGACGCCGATCGGGCCGTCGCCGGCCAGGACGGCCGCGCGGGCGAGCGCGTTCTCGAGCTGCCTGACGTTCCCCGGCCACGGGTAGCGCGTCATCGCCACCATGGCCTCCATGGTCGTGGAGCGCCCGTCGAGGCCGTCGCGCCGCAGGAAGTGCTCGACGAGGACCGGGATGTCGTCCTGCCGCTCGCGCAGCGGGGCCAGGCGGATCGGGAACGACGAGAGCCGGAAGTAGAGGTCCTGCCGGAAGCGGCCGGCCTTGACCTCGGCCTCGAGGTCGCGGTTGGTGGCGGCGAGGATGCGCACGTCGACCTTGATCGCGTCGGTGCCGCCGACGCGCACGATCTCGCGCTCCTGCAGGGCGCGCAGCAGCTTGGCCTGGACCGACGGCGGCGCCTCGGCGATCTCGTCCAGGAACAGCGTGCCGCCCTGGGCCACCTCGAAGTGCCCCTGCTTGCGCTTGTCGGCGCCGGTGAAGGCGCCGCGCTCGTGGCCGAAGAGCTCGCTCTCGAGCAGCGTCTCGCTGAACGCCGCGCAGTTGACCGCCTGGAAGCGCTCGCCCGCGCGCGGCGAGGCCTCGTGGATCGCGCGCGCGCAGAGCTCCTTGCCGGTGCCGCTCTCGCCGAGGACCAGGACGGTCAGCTGCGTCGGGCCCACCTTGTCGATCAGCGAGTAGACCTGCTTCATGGGCAGGCAGCGCCCGACCAGGCCCCCGAGCCCCTCGCGCTCGTCGGCGTGCGGCCGCAGCCGCTCCAGCTCCTCCGTGGCGCGCTTCTGGTCGAGGGTGCGCCGGAGCGCCAGCTCGAGGTACGAGAGCTCGAGCGGCTTGGTGACGAAGTCGGCCGCCCCGCGGCGCACGGCGTCGACGGCGGTGGCGATCGACCCGAAGGCGGTCATCACCACGACCGGCGTCGCCGGGTCGAGCTGCTTGAGCTGGTCGAGCAGCTCGAGGCCCGAGCGCCCGGGCAGGCGCAGGTCGGTGAGGACGACGTCGAAGCGGCGCGGCGCGAAGCGCTCGACCGCCTCCTCGGCGTCCCCGACCAGCGTGACCTCGTAGCCCCACCGCGGCAGCGCCTTCTCGAGGAGCGACCGCATGACCTGCTCGTCGTCGACCGCCAGCACCCTGGGCACGCCCGGATCCTAACCCCCGGGCCGGCCGCGGCGCTCCCCCCGGAGGCGAGTCCCCCTCAAGGTCCCGCCCCCCCGCGCCGATGAGTCCGCCATGGGGGCGCGAGGCGCCCCCGGGAGACAGGGGCCCGCCGCCCCGGAGCCGAGGGAGCCATGGAGCGCATCGACCACCACATGCACGAGATCCGCCGCCGCTTCGTCCGCGGGCTGCTCATGAAGCTGCCGCCCGGCGAGCTGCGCGCCTACGTCACGGGCTTCCCCGACGAGGAAGCCGCCACGATCCGCAGGGCGGCGTAGCCGTGGACACCTCCTCGAAGCGCCTCGAGCGCGTCCGCCTCGACCTCCTGCCCCCGCGCTGGCGCGACGACGACGACGCGCCCGCCGGGATCGCCCGCGCCCGCGGGCTCCTGCGCCAGGCCTGAACGAACAACGGTCGCTTGCCCCGCCGCGCTCCACGGAGCGCCCGCCCCACCGGCGCCGAGAGGCCCCGGCGTGGCGAAGGCGGGGCGCGCGCCTGTACGGACGCCCGCGCGGCCCTTCAGGGGCGGGTCTACGTCGCGGGCGCGACGCCGCGCCGGCTCCGCAGCTCGTACGCGCCCCGCCCGCCCGCGCCGAAGTCGGCCGAGAGCGCGAAGACCATCACCAGGATCTGGAAGCAGCCCCACTGGCCGCCGTACCAGCTCTGCACGGCGCAGAACCACAGGAACGAGGTGGGCGCGAACACGAACCCCAGCGCCGCCCACAGGAGCGCGGGCGAGGGGACCGCCCGGTGGACGAACGAGGTGAGCAGGTAGGCGAGGACGAGGACGACGCGGGGGAAGAAGGCCCCGAGCAGCGCGAGCAGGCAGCCCATGGGCGCCATCGTACCTGGCGGGCGACGGCCCGTCTCGGCGGGACACCGGCGCCCTCGCGCGCGCTGCCGCGCCGCGGCGGGTTAGCCTGCATCATTCATGAGGCGGAATGGCCAACCGCCAAGGAACACCCCTGGACCGAGTGCCTGGATGGGTTTGCGGGAGTTCCGGGACGCCCACGCGTCCTGACAGTGTGTCGAGGGCGCGATGGCGAGAGTCCGGAGGTTTGAACCGCCAAGACGCCAAGCACGCCAAGAAAGGCAGGGAGGGCGCGCACGCACGGCCGCCTGGCCCCGCCCTTGACGTCGGCCGCGCTCTGCCGGCGGCCGTGCGTGCGCGCCCTCCCGCGGGGGGTCAGGACTGGACCACTCGCTGAATGCCGTCCTTGAGCACCGGGACGTGGAAGTTGATGAGCAGGGCCAGGTGACGGCCGGTCAGTCGTAGGTAGGAGATGACCTTCGCGCGGTCGATCGGGGCGAATGCCTTGACCGCCTTGAGCTCCACCACGAGCTGGTTGCCGACCAGCAGGTCGATGCGCCCCTCTCCGACAGGCTCGCCCTTGTAGTCGACTCGCACGCGCTTCTGCCGCTCGTGGGGTATGCCGCGCAGCCGGAGCTCGACGCAGAGCGCCTCCTCGTAGACCTCCTCCAGGAAGCCTGGGCCGAGAAGGCGGTGGACCTCGAGCGCCGCGCCGATCACGGCGTGAGCGAGGACGTCAGTACTCGCGTCGGGTTCCCGGACGTGGGTGGAAGCCATGTCTCCTCCTTGCTGCCATGGTTAGGCTAACGTTCGCGTCCGACACGCAAGGCGGAAGCTGGCTCGCGCGTCCATGGAGGTGACGGAGGTGTCGCGTGGAGCAGGAGCGGCGCATGCGCTTCGAGGGGCCGTTCGTGCGCCCGATCGACGTGATCTTCGACGGGGAGTCCCAGAGCTCGGACGGGGGCCTGATCCTGCTCAGGAGGCTGGACGATCGGATCGGGCTCACGGCGGCTCTCGCCGGCTGCCTTCAAGACCGGCGCGATCCTTCGCGGGTGGCGCACGGGAAGGACGAGCTCTTTCGCCAGCGGGTGTTCGGGTCGCCTACGGCTACCCGGACGGAAACGACGCTGCCCTCCTCGCGGCCGATCCCGTGCTCAAGGAGGTGTGCGGACGACGCGGCGTGAGCGGCGGGGACCTGGCCTCACAGGCGACGCTCTCCCGGTTCGAGGGCGGCGTCACGGCGCGTGAGGCGGTCGGCATGGGTCGGGCGCTGGAGGAGTTCGTGGTCGGCCACCACAGCCGCCGGCTCCGGGGGCGCGCCAGGAGGATCACGATCGACCTCGACCCCACGGAGGACAAGACCTACGGGCAGCAGTCGTTCAGCTTCTTCAACGGCCACTACGACTCCTGGTGCTTCCTCCCGCAGCTCGGGTTCCTCACGTTCGACGACGAGAAGGAGCAGCACCTCTTCCACGCGCGCCTTCGTCCCGGAAACTCGCGCTGCTGGCGCGGCGCGCTCGGCCTCCTGCGGCGAACGGTGGCGCGGCTGCGCGCGGCGTTCCCCGGGGCCAAGGTCCGGGTCCGCCTCGACGCCGGCTTCGCCTGCCCCAGGACGTTCGAGGTCCTGGAGGAGCTGGGCGTCGAGTACGTCGTCGCCATGGCGGGCAACGCCCGGCTCGACCGCCTGGCGGAGCCGCTGCTGGCCCGGGCTCGGCGCTGGGCGACAGGGATCGGGGAGAGCGCCAGGGTGTTCGGCGCCTTCCGCTACGCTCCGCTGAAGGACGCCTGGCCGCACGAGCGGCGCGTCGTGGTCAAGGCAGAGGTGGTCGTCCACCCCGGCCGCGATCCCCGCGATAACCCCCGCTACGTGGTCACGAACCTGCGCCTGGCGCCCGAGAGCGTCTACAGCGGCGTCTACTGCGGGCGCGGGGACGTCGAGAACCGGATCAAGGAGCTGAACCTGGGGCTCACGCTGGGACGCACGAGCTGCGCGCGCTTCGTGAGCAACCAACTGCGAGTGCTCATGACCGCGGCCGCCTACGTCCTGTTCCAGGAGCTCCGTCGCGCGGCCCGAGGCACCTCCCTGGCGCAAGCCCAGGTCCCGACGCTCCGCGAACGGCTCCTGAAGATCGGCGCCCGGGCTGTCGAATCCGTCCGGCGGCTCGTGCTGCACTTCCCTGCTGCGTGCCCCTGGCGCGAGTCCTGGCTGTCGATCGCCCGCGCGGTCGCCGTCACGTAGCTGGCGCAACCGGAGCCCCGGGACCTCGCTGGCGGCGGCGAGGCCGGCGGCGCTCTGTCCGCTCTGCCCTGCCGCGTCCCAGCTTTCCTTCCTCTCCAGCGAGGGGCGCGCGCCTGCGGCCGCCCACAGCAACGGGCGCGTCACACCTCGACGGGCTCTGGCGGCCGCAGGCGCGCGCCCCTCGCCTTCTTCTTGGCGTTCTTGGCGTCTTGGCGGTTCAAATCTTCTTCGGTCCCGACCTACATGGCGGTTGGCCGCTCATGAATACGGGGGGTTAGCGCCGTCCAGCGCCGAGCGGGCCGTCCGCGGCCAAAGTCTTGCGCATCGCCGCCCGGGCCTCTAGGGTCTGCCCCCGTGAACCTCGCGGGCACGCCCTGGTACCGGCGCCTCCACTGGCAGATCCTCGCCGCGATGGCCCTGGGCGCCGCGACCGGCGCCATCTGGGGCGAGCCGGCGGCCGAGCGGGTGGGCTGGCTCGGGACGCTGTTCATCCGCCTCCTGCGCATGGTCGTCGTGCCGCTCGTCATCTGCTCGATCGTCAGCGGCGTCGCGTCGGTCGGGGCGGGCGGGGGGATCGGGCGGCTCTTCGGCAAGACCTTCGGCTACTACCTGCTCTCGAGCCTGTGCGCGGTGCTCGTGGGGCTCGCCGTCGTGAACGTCATCCGCCCCGGCGTGGGCGCCGACCTCGGCGCGGCCGCCACGAAGGAGCTGCCGCCGGACCTGCGCACGGCCACGTCGGTGCCGGACCTCCTCCTCGACATCGTCCCGCAGAACGTCGTCGACGCCGCCGCCCGCGCCGACATGCTGGCGGTGATCTTCTTCACGCTCCTCTTCGGGCTCGCCGCCGGCGCCCTCCCCGACGAGCACCGCCGGCCGCTGGTGGCCTTCTTCGAGGCCGCCTTCCAGGCCATGATGAAGCTCACGGGCTGGGTGATCGCCCTCGCCCCGATCGGCGTCTTCGGCCTCATGACCCGCGCGGTCGCCTCGTTCGGCCTGGGCGCCTTCCAGCCCATGGCCTGGTACATGGCGACGATCCTCGTGGCCCTCCTGGTCCACTTCGTCGTGGTCCTGCCGCTGCTCCTCCGGTTCCTGGGCGGGATCCACCCGCTGATCCACCTGCGCAACATGAGCGAGGCGCTGGTGCTCGCCTTCTCGACCAGCTCGTCGGCGGCGACCCTGCCCGTCACGCTGCGCGCCGTCGAGCAGCGGGTGGGCGTGAGCAACCGCGTCACCTCGTTCGTGCTCCCCATGGGCGCGACCGTGAACATGGACGGCACGGCGCTCTACGAGTGCGCCGGCGTCCTGTTCATCGCGCAGGCGCTGGGGATCGACCTGAGCCTCGGCCAGCAGGCCGTCGTCGTGCTCACGGCCGTGCTCGCGTCGATCGGCGCGGCCGCCGTCCCCTCGGCGGGGCTCGTGATCATCTTCATCGTCCTCGAGGCGGTCGGGCTGCGCGGCCCGCAGGTCGAGGTCATCGTCGGGCTCATGCTCGCCGTCGACCGGCCGCTCGACATGCTGCGCACGTCGGTCAACGTCTACAGCGACTCGTGCGGCGCGGCGATCATCGCCCGCTCGGAGGGCGAGGTCCAGGTCGACGCCGAGTTCAGGAAGTAGCGCGCGTCACCCCGCCGAGCGGCGGCGCCGGCCGACGCGCGACGACGCGACGACCTGGCGCAGGAGGCTCGAGCGGCGGCGCCGGGTCATCGTGGACGACGAGCGCGAGACCTCGCTCACCGAGGTCTCGACCCGCGACACGGCGCTGTGCGAGGTCTCGACGTCGTCCTGTTCGCCGACGACGACGCGCAGCCTGACCCGCTGCCCGCCCGGCGCGCGCAGCCCCTTGGCGGCGGCGAGCTCGCGGAAGAGCTGCTCGACGGCCGCCACCCGCATGGGGCGGTTCGGGCCCGCCGCGAAGGCCTCCGCGGGGACCTCGACCTTCACGCGGCCGGAGAAGCCGCCCCGCGCCAGGACGGCGCGGGCGATCGCGGGGAGCTCGCGCCCGAACGCCTCGACGAGCGCCTCCTCGCTGTCGCAGGCGGCGCGCAGGATGAGGAGGCCCTTCTTGCTGATCTTCGGCGTGAGCCGGCGCGGCGGCTTGCCGGCCGCGCGCGGCGAGAGGACCTCCGTGAGCTCGCCCCCCTCGAGCACGAGGAGGTGCGGCGACACCGGCCCGCGGCCGGCGACCCGCGCCGCCTCGAACCCCACGCGGGCCAGCCCGGCGAGGTCGGCGTCGGCCGCGACCTCGGCGTCGCAGGCGACGATCGCGCCGCGGTGAGGCACGGCCAGCGCGACCCGCGGGACCCGCAGGCGGCGCTGGAGGTCGACGCGGACCGCGCGGCGCAGGAGCTGCGCCGCCACGTGCTCGTCCCCGTCGCAGGCGAGCGCCGGGACGACGCCCAGCCACAGGGGACGCCAGTCCGGGGTCGACCGCCGCCCGAGGCTCGCGTGGGCGGCCGACTCGAGGTCGTCGTCGGCCCAGCCGCGCGCGGCGGCCTCCTCGCGGCCGACGAGGCGCGCCCCGCCCGGGTCGAGCCAGCCATAGGCCACGAGCGGGCCGTCGGGCTGCCGGGCGATCAGCGGCCGGCAGGCGAACAGGTGCCGCCCGCCCCACCCGGCCTGGCCGAGCACGGGGACGAAGCTGGGGTCGTAGAGGTGGCGAATGTGCGCCATGCCGCAGAACGTCGCATGTTTCGTGCCGCGCCGTCAGGGCGGGGCTTATGCGTGTCGCGTGCTCGGACTCATTTCAGGTGCGTGCGACGGTCACCATCGTTGGCGGTCCGCATTCGTGCCACGCGTCGGCAAGGACTGCCTTGGCCGGGTCCTGGGCGATCACCGCCGCTCCTCCAGCCGCCGCACGGCCGCCTCCACCCGCGCCCGCAGCGGGTGCCGCGGCGGCGCGACCTCCAGGAAGCGCCGCCACGCGGCGAGGGCGTCGCCGTCGCGCCCCTGCTCGCGGTAGATCGTGCCGAGGTTGGCCAGGACCTCGGGGTGGCCCGGGGCGGCGCGGTCGGCGGCCTCGAGCGCGCGCGTGGCCCGGTCGAGCCGTCCGAGCTGCCGGTGGAGCCCGGCGAGCGACAGGTAGATCGTCGCGTCGGCGGACGACCCGGGCCCCACGGCGAGCGCCTGCTCGTAGGCGGCGATCGCCGCCTCCCTGCGGCCCGTCGCCGCGAGGAGGTCGCCCAGGGCGGCGTGGACCTGCGGCACGCGCGCGCCGGCGCCGCCGGCGGTGCGCGAGAGCAGCGCCTCGGCCTCGTCCGTGCGGCCGCCGAGGTGCAGGGCGACGGCGCGCTCCACGGCCAGGGCCGGCTCGCCGTCGAGGGGCTGCAGGACGTCCGCCGCGCGCCGGTAGAGGTGCGCCCGCACGGGCGCGAGCGGCTCGGCGCCGGCCGCGCGCGCGAGGAGCCGTCCGAGCTCGGCGCGGCCCGCGTCGGGGAGCTCGTCCGGCCGGTCCGCGAGCTCGAGCAGGCCGGCGAGGGCGTCGCCGCGCAGGCGCTCCGCCGCGGCCTCGTCGCGCTCGAGCTCGGCGCGCTCGAGCTGCAGCCGCGCGGCGGCCAGGCGCTGCTCGGCCCCGAGCCGCCGCTCGGGGCGCGCGTCGCGGCGCAGGAGCTCGCCCGCGAGCGCCGCCCGCTCGGCCGCGTCGCCCAGCTCGCCCGCGGCGAGGAAGGCCTCGCGCGCCGCCGCGTGGTCGCCGCGCCCCATGGCCAGCTGGCCGAGGGCGTAGCGCAGCGGCGCGTCGCGCGCGGGGTCGCCCTCGAGCGCGTCCTCGAGCAGGCGGCGCGCCTCCTCGGGCCGCTGCTCCTGCTGGTGCATGGCGGCGATCGAGAGCTTCGGCGCGACCGACGCCGGGTCGAGCGCCAGCGCCTCGCGCCAGCGGGCGAGCGCCTCGTCGCGGCGCCCCTCGAGGAGCAGGGCGTCGCCCACGACGCGCAGCGTCTCGGGCGTGCGCGCCGCGCGCAGGGCCGCCCGCGCCAGCGGCAAGGCCGTGGGCGCCCGGCGCCGGCCGGCCTCCTCGGCCAGGAGGGCGAGGAGGCCCGCGCGCTCGGGGGCGTCGTCGGGCAGGGCCAGCGTCTCGGGCAGCGACTCCGCCGCGCGGAGCGCGAGCGCCACGGGGTCGTCGCCCTGGCCGCCGAGGACGAAGGCCGACAGCCCCACCGGCCCGGCCACGCACAGCCCCACGACGTCGGCCGGCCGGCGCAGCCCGAGGGCCGCCAGGCGCTCGCCCGCGACGGGCGCCGCGCGCAGGCGGCGCGCGACGCGCTCGGGCGAGAGGCGGCCGGCGCCGGCGACGAGGACCAGGGGCGCCCCGCGCCGCGGCCAGAAGGCCAGCACGTCGGGACCGAGCGCGGGGAGGAGCGCCGCCAGGCGCGCGCGCAGGTCCCACGCCTCCTGGCCGTCCGGGCCGGCGGGGCCCGGGTCGAGGCGCACGACGACGAGCCCGCCGGTGGCCGCGCGGGCCAGGGCGACCGTGCGCGGCGCGGGGTCGCCGCCCGTGAGCACCACGTCCCACGCGCCGCCCGCGCGCAGGCGCGGCCACGCCGGCGCCTGCACGAGCGAGAGGCGGGGATCGGCGAGCGGGCGGCCGTTCGCGGCGCCGAACAGGTCGCCGGGGTCGCGGTGCGCGGCCACGACGCCGGCGTCCGGCTCGACGACCGCGAGCGCCTCGACCGTGGGCGCGGCCAGCGCGGCGCCGGCGCTCACGCCCGCCTCGAGGCCGAGGACGAGCACGCGCGCGGGCGCCTCGGCCGCGAGGAGGTGCGGCAGGACGCCCTCGAGCGTGGGGGCGGCCAGGAGCG
The DNA here is from genome assembly GCA_023954375.1 of Planctomycetota bacterium. Taxonomy (GTDB): domain Bacteria; phylum Planctomycetota; class J058; order J058; family J058; genus JAMLIC01. The sequence continues at coordinate 8,577 of JAMLIC010000026.1, read as the reverse complement.
CGCCCGCGCGCTCCGTCCCCAGCGGCGCCGCGCCGAGCGGCGCGCGCCGGCGAGGAGGAGGCGCGCGCGCCCTCGAGGTCGACCACCCGCACCGGCCGCGCGCCGGCGCGGGCGAAGCGCAGGGCCACGCGGCCGTCGGCGACCGCGCGGCGGAGGTCGTCGTCGGCCGCGGCCCTGCCGAGCGCCAGGGCGACGGCGTCCGGGGGCGCGAGCGACGCGGCGGCCAGGCGCGGCGCGGCCCACGCGCCGAGCGCGGCCGCGAGGGCCGCGAGCCACAGGGCGAGGCCCGGCGCGCCCGCGCCGCGCGGGCGCGCGCACGCGGCGAGGATCAGGCCCGCCGCCGCGGCCGCGAGGAGGGCGACCGGCCCGAGCCAGCCGGCCCGGGCGGCGAACGCGCCGAGGGCGAGCGCGCTCAGGGCCGCGGGCAGCGCCAGCGCCGTGACGACGACGACGGCGCGGCGCCCGCGGAGCGGGCCGACCGCGTGTCGAGGCCCGCCCGTCCAGGCGGCGGCCGCGACGAGGAGGGCCGCCGGCAGGGCGAGCGGGGCCAGGGCGCGCCGTGCGCCGCGACCAGCGCGGCCCCGCCCGCGGCCAGGCCCGGGCCAGGCCGGCGAGCGCCGCCAGGGCGAGACGCGCCGGACGCAGCGGCCCGCGGGCCGCCGGCGGCGGCGCGACCCGCCAGGCCGCGGCGAGCAGGGCCACGGCCAGCGGGCCGAGGAGCGCGTCGGCGCGCGGCGACGGCAGGGTCAGCGCGGCGGCGAGCCCGGCCCCGGCGAGGGCGCAGGCCCACGCGACGCGCTCCCCGGCGACCGGCGCCGCGCGCGCGACGAGGCCGCCCGCGACGAGGCCACCGGCGACGAGCGGCACCCACGCCAGCCACGCGAGCGGCGCCGCGACCTGCGCCGCGCCGGTCGCCAGCGCGGCCAGGGCGAGCGCGCCGGCGCCGAGGACCGCCCCCGCGAGCCGCACGAGGGCGACGGGCGCGAGCGCGCCGACGGCGCCGCCGGCGGCCAGGGCCGCGAGCGCGGCCCACCAGACCGCGTCCGCCCCCCACCAGGCGCGGGCGGCGCCGGGCGCGAGCAGGGCGCAGGCGGCGCCGGCGAGCAGGGCGGCGAGGCGGGGGTGGGGTCGGGGCGTCACTCAGTCCACGGGGACGGGCGCCGCGGCCGAGTGCGCAGCGGCGCCGGCGCCCTGGGCGGGCGTCGACGCGGCGGCCGTCGGCGGCAGCGGCAGCCCGTACTGCTCGATCAGGATCGCGCGCAGCTCCTCGTAGTCGCGCACCTCGTGCCGCGCGGCGGTCTGGCCGGGGGCGCCGTCGTGGCGCCCGCCGCTCCTGAGGCGCACGGTGATCATTCCGAGGGCGTTGGCCGGGTCGATGTCGCGCGTGGGGTGGTCGCCCACGTACACGCACCGCGAGGGCTTCAGGTTCAGGTCGCTGCAGGCGCGGCGGTAGAGCTTCACGTTGGGCTTGTTGATGCCGATCTGCTCGCTGATGTAGATCGCCGTGGGCGTCAGGTAGGGGTAGACGCCGAGGCGCAGGAGCTTCTCCGCCTGCTTGACCGTGAGCCCGTTGCTGATGATCCCGCGCACCAGGTCGAGCTGCGCGAGGTCCCGGAGCAGCCGCACCGCGTCGGCGTAGGGCACGAGCTCGCGCATCTTCGTGTCGTGGTAGGCGATCACCGCCGCGGCGAGGATGATCGCCGGGTTGACGCCCTTGTAGTGCCGCTTGGGGAGCCGCCGCAGGAGCTGGTCGAAGTGGTGGTCATAGTTCGAGGAGAACTCGCTCACCACCTCGCGCAGCTCGTCCATGAGCACCTGCGGCTCGAGCTTGAGCCCGGCGTGGTGCATGGCCGTGCAGCTGGCGTAGCGGGCCTTCTCCGCGAACTCCGAGGTGGAGAAGAGCGTGTCGTCCACATCGAAGAAGATCGCGTCGAGTGACACGTCCTCCCTCCTCGTCGTCCGCGCGCCCGCGCCCTGCACCGCGTGCATGCTAACCGATCCCGGCGCGCCACCACACGCGACGCACCGCGTGACGCGGCGCTCCCGGCGCCGTCAACGCCCGGCTCTAGAACCGGTAAGCCACGTTGGCCAGGACGCCGAAGTCGGCCGTGGTCTCCGGGTCGAGGATGTTCTCGAGGATCCCGAGGTCGACCAGGAGCCCCGGGAGCGGCTCGGCCCTGAAGCCCACGGCCACGTAGGAGACGTAGTTGCCGAAGGAGAGCTTGGCGGGCCCCGCGCCCGGCGGCGGCGGGTCGTCGTAGAGGCCGCGCACGTTGGGCGTCTCGAGCCACGTGTGGACGACCAGCGAGACGAGCGGCGTGATCTCCCACTCGAGGCCGATCGAGGCCAGGAAGCGGTGGCGCGCCAGCCTCAGGCCGCCCACGTGGGCGTGGGCGTGGTACGTGTAGGCGAGCGTCGCGTAGGCCACGAGCGGCAGGGTCCCCAGGCGCTTCGAGAGGTCGAGCGCGATCGAGGCGTCGACGCCGTCCGAGAGCTGGAACTTGCGCCGGCCGGTGGGCAGGCGCAGGCGCGCCGTGAGGCTCGCCGCCGGGAGCAGGGCGTCGCCCTGGTAGAGGAGGACGCGCGGCTCGACGATCAGGTCGGAGAAGCCGTAGCCCGGGTGGTCGAGGGAGAAGACCGACCCGTCGCGCTGGACGCCGGTGACGAGGAAGCGGTCGCGCGGGCGGCGGTCGCGGTCCATGTCGGGCAGGCCGAAGGCCGAGTGGAAGCCCTCGATGAACCCGTCCATGACCCCGCCGCCGCGCCACTCGTAGGGGAGGTGCAGGCCGAGCTCGACGCGGTCCCAGCCGCCCACGCGGGCGTAAGCCCAGAGCTGGCGCACCTCGGCGTCGAGGACGTAGCGGTCGTCGGCGAAGGCGTAGCTGTTGGCCCACACGCCGCGGACGCCGACCTCCCCGCCGAGGTGGGGCGAGATCGCCGGCGACCTGGCCCAGGGGGAGAGGCGCGAGAGCGAGAGGATGAACGGGTCGCGCACCTCGAGCGGCCCGCGGCCCCACTGCGGGAGGGGCGGGGGCGCCTCGGCCGCGGGCGCCGCCTCCTCGGCCACGGCCGGGGTCGGCGCGGCGAGGATGAGGGCGAGGGCGGGCGCGAGGAGGCGCCTCACGCGCGCTTCTTCTTCTTCGGCGCCTTCTCGTCCTCCTCGTCGGTCGGCGCGGGCAGCACCTCGCCCGAGTCGCCGCGGAGCCGCGCCAGGGGGGGGGCGAGGAGGAGCAGGAGCGCCGGCCCGGCGGTGAACAGGCCGATCGCCATGGAGGTCGACATGCCGGCCAGCTCGCCGCGGCCCTCGTCGGCGCGCCACACCTCGAGCAGGGCGCGCACCAGGCCGTAGCTGGCGAAGAACCAGAGGAACACCGTCCCCTCGCGCCGCGGGCGGCGGAACCACAGCCACAGGAGGCCGACGCCGATCGCGAAGCCGGCCGCCGACTCGACGAGCTGGATCGGGAACACGGGCAAGGATGTCGGGGCGGCGGTCGTGAGCAGGCCCGCCTCGATCTGGTCCTGCCAGGGAGGGCTGCCGGCGGGGAAGCGCACGCCCCAGGCCTCCGTGTGGACGCCGTAGTCGCAGCCCCAGAGGAAGCAGCCGACGCGGGTCAGGCCCAGGCCCAGGGCCATGGTCGGCGCGACGGCGTCGGCGAAGCGCCAGAAGGGCACCCGGTAGGCGCGCGAGGCGAAGACGGCCGCGATCGACGCCGAGAGGAACGCGCCGTAGGCGGTGCGCCCGGCGTGCTGGACCTCGGTGATCTTGGCCATGAACTCGCCGACCGAGCGGGCGTTGACCGCCACGTCGTGCACGCGCCCGCCCACGATCCCCACGACGATCACGGTGATCGCGAACCACCAGGCGCGCTTCTCCTCGATCCCGCTGCGCGTGGCCAGGTAGACGGCCAGGTGCGCGCCGAGCACGCACGACAGGCCCAGCGCCACGCCGTAGCTGTAGATCGGGATCCCGCCCGGTAGGTGGAAGAGCACCGGCATCATAGGCCGCGGATTCTATAGTGTGATCGACCGGCTGCGGCCGCGGATGCCGGGCGGGGCGGCGCGCGCGCGGGCGGTAGGATCAGGCGATCGATACCGCCCGCGCGCGCGCCGCCGCGCCTCGGCCTCCGCGGCCTCGCCTGGCGCGCTGCTCCGTCCCTCCAGGGCGCCGAGTCCGGGCGGGCGGTAGGGCGTGAAGATGTTCACCCCACCACTGAGCGCGCGGACAAGGCGGCCCAGGGCCGCCCCGCGCGCCAGGAGGGCCGCGTCGCAATCCGAGCAACAATCGTCGCCGATCCCCTGATCAATCAGGGTCAGCGACTCCAGGTCGCCCCGGTCCGAGAGCGACTCGAGGACGTGGGACGGGATCCCGCTCACGTCGAGCTCCAGCGCGCGGAGCGCTGGAAAGCCACGGACGAGGGCGTGGAGGTCCCCTGCGGCGGCCGGGCTGCGGAGCCTCAGCCGGCGGAGGCGTTGCAGGCAGGAGAGCGCCGAGATCGTGAACCGCGCAGTGAGCGTCAGCTCGAGCTCCTCGAGGTCGCGGCAGCGGGCGAGGGCCGAGATCACCTCCCCGTCGGCCGGTGGGCACCTGACGCCGAGGACGAGCTCCCTGAGGAACGGTGATCTCCGCACGATCCTGCTCACGACCCCAGGGGCCAGACGCGCGGGAAAGAGCCGCAGGCGCTCGAGCGACAGCCCGCCCGGCCGCGATGCCGCGCGTTCGCTGACTTCACCGGTCACGAGCTCCAGGCAACGGAGGCCAGGCAGGGCAGCGGCCGCGTGCATGGCAGCATCGCCTGACTCGACCTCGAAGATGCTCAGCGATTCGAGCTGCTCCAGCGCTGGAAGGAGCCCGAACCCGCGATCGTCGATTCCGTAGCAGCCGAGCGACAGCTCGCGCAGGGATCGGGCGACGGGTCCACGGACGAGCGCCCGCAGTCCGTCGTCGCCGACCCAGCACCCCCGCAGGTCGAGGGAGCGCAGCCGGGACGCGACCGCAAGCTCGGCCACGCCGAGTTGCAGCTCGGGCGAGAAGGCGAGTGAGAGTCGCTCGAGCCGTGGCAGGCCCGCCACTGTTGCGAGCCCAGGACCGCGGAGGAGCGGGGCGAGGCGCAGCTCCAGCCGCCGCAGACGCGTCAGGCCGGCCAGCGCTGCGAGCGCCGCGTCGTCGAAGGCGCCCTCGACCACCGAGAGCTCGCGCAGCCCCGTGGCCGGCGCCAGCGCCCGCAGCCCGTCGTCCGCGAGCTGCCGGTCGTGCAGCGTCAGGCCCTCGAGCCCCGGGAGCGCGGCCACCTGCCCCAGCAGGGCGGGGCCGAGGTCGTCGAGCGTGACCGAGAGCCGCCGTAGGGTCGCCGGGCGGCGCGCGAGCACGGCGGCGAGCTGCGCCCGAGCGTCGGGCCCGTCGAGCGCCACCCCGGCGACCTCGCCCTGCTCGACCGCGTCGGCGAGCGCGTCGGGCGCGATCGGCCCGGCAGGCGTCACCCACCAGGAGAGGTGCGCCGGGACCTCGGCGCCGCCCAGGCAGGGCGTGCTCCCGACGCGGAGCGTGCGTCCGTCCGGGAGCTCGGCCCACACGTCGAGCGGCAGGTCGACGTCGAGGACCCGTCCCGGTCGCGCGAGGGGCACGTCGAGCAGGTCGTCGGGCGGCGGGGCGCCGCGGCGGGCGGCCTCGCGCAGGGCCGCCTCGACGGCCGCGGGGTCGTGGCTGGCGAGGGCGTGTCGGAGACGGACCCGGACCCGGGCGTCGCCGCGCAGGGAGGGGGCGAGCACGCGCTCCCGGCTCAGCCCCTCGGGGCGAGCGGACGCGGGGTGGGGGACGACGGCATGGAGAGGCCCGTCGGGGACGGTGGGCCGGACCGCGGCGCCGGGTTCGAGGCGCCTGCCTCCGGGATACTCGCGCGACGCGGGGAGTTCAAGGGAGGATCCGGGCGTGGGGAACCAGCCGCCCATCTGCGCCACCGTGCTCGAGCCGACGGTCGAGGCCGCCCTCGCCCGGATGGCCGCCGTGGCGCCGTGGTGCGCGCGCGTCGAGGTCCGGCTCGACGCCCTGGCGGCGCCGCCCGACGACGAGGCGCTGGCGGCGCTCGTGCGCGGGGCGCCGCGGCCTGTGCTGGCCACGTGCCGGCCGACGCGCGAGGGGGGTCGCTGGCGCGGGGGCGAGGCGCCGCGGCTGGCCTTGCTCGCGCGCGCGGCGGCGCTCGGGGCCGACTGGGTGGACGTCGAGTGGGACGCGGCGGGGGCCCTGCCGCGCGTCGGGGCGAAGGTGCTCGTCTCGCGCCACGCGCCGCCGGGCACGCGCGACGTCGAGCCGCTCCTGCGGTCGCTGCGCCAGGCGCGGGCCGACGCGCAGAAGCTCGCCGTGCCCGTGGACGACGCGGCGGACGCCCTGCGCCTGCTCGCCCGCTGCGCCGGCGAGGCGCGTCCGACCGCCTGCGTGGCGATCGGCCCGGCGGGCGTCGTCAGCCGCGTCGCCGGCACCCGCTGGGGGGCGCCGTGGCTGTACGCCTCGGCCGACCCGGCACGACCGGCGGCTCCGGGGTCGCTCGGGGCCGAGGCCCTGGCGCAGGTCCTCGCCGGGCGCGCGCCGGGGCGCGCCACGGCGCTGTTCGGCGTCGCGGGGCGCCCGGTCGGCCACAGCCGCTCGCCGCGCGTGCACGGGGCGGCGTTCGCCGCGCTCGGCGTCGACGCCGTGCTGAGCTGGCTCGAGACGGCCGACCCGGCGGCGCTCCTCGCGGCGCTCGAGGCCGACGCCGGCGCGCGCGGCCTCGCCGTGACGCTCCCGCACAAGGCGGCGTTCGCGCGGCTCCTCCTCGCGGGCGGCCACGCGCTGGCGCCCGAGGCGCGCGCGACGGGCGCGGTCAACACGGTCGTCCGCCGCGACGGTCGCTGGTCGGGCCACAACACGGACGCGCTGGCCGCGCTCGACCTCCTCGGCGCGGCGCTCGGCGACCGGGCGGCCGGGGCGCGCGTCGGCGTGGTCGGCGCCGGCGGCGCGGCGCGGGCGGTCGCGTGGGCCGCGGCGCGCCTCGGCGCGCGCGTCCTCGTCTACGGGCGCACGGTCGAGCGCGCGCGCGACCTCGCGCGCGACCTCCCGCGCGGTGAGGGCGTGATCGAGGCGGGCGGCGCGCTCGCCGACCTGCCGGGCGCGGGCGCGCTCGACGTCGTGGTCAACGCCACGCCGGTCGGGATGACCGGCGACCCGCGCGCCGCGGCCCCGCCGGACCTCCTCGGCCCCGGCGTCGTGGCCTACGACCTCGTCTACACGCCCCCCGAGACGCCCTTCCTGCGGCTCGCCCGCGCGCGCGGCGCCGCGACGATCACGGGCGTCGACCACTTCGCCCACCAGGCGCGCGCGCAGGTGGCGCTGTGGCTCGAGGCGCTCGGGCGCGACCCGGCCGCGCTCGAGGCGCTGCCGCTGGCCTGGTTCGAGGCGAGAGTCACAGCGGCGACCGCTTGAACTGATCGACGACTTCCACGGTTTGGCTCCTCATGGGACACGAAGGCAACGGAGGTCAACGGAGGTCACGGAGGAGATGTAACGACAAGACCTCCATGACCTTCGTGGACCTTCGTGGCCTCCGTGTCCCATGGGAGCCCACACGCTCGGCCCTCGATCACATGAACGGGCGGACGCTGTCAGGAGCGGCTGGAGTCGAGCGAGAACAACGCCCGGAGCGCGTCGAGCTCGGCCGCGCGGAGCACCTCGAGGGCGTCGCCGAGCGAGCCGATCAGGTGCTCGTCATGCTGCTCGGCGCCCGTGCGGTCGATCACGAGCTGACGCAGGTCTGCCCGGTCGCGCCCCGTCAGGCGCTCGAGCCGGTCGATGACCACCTCGATCGCCGGATGCCAGCCGTTGTGGGCGCAGTGGAGGGTCTCGTCGCGGTCGTCCATGGCGCGACGACTCTAGCGCCGCGGCCGGGGCGCGCCCACCCGACGCTGCAGCACGAACCGGGCCGGATTCGTCCGGTTCCACGGGCCCCGGGCCATGGCGATGGTTAGGATGACCTGGTCGGAGGGGCGCTCCCCACGGCGCGCCCGCGGCGCAGAGGAGGAGATGCACCGGCCGGGTCGGGAGGGCCACCATGCGCGCGCACATCCAGATCGTGGGCTTCCTGCACGTCATCTACAACCTGCTCGGCGTGCTCACCGGCCTCGCGTTCATCGCCGTGTGGGTCATGGCCTCGGGCGCGGTCAGCGCCGCCGCGGCGGGGCAGGGCGAGGTGGCGGGGGGCGTGGCGGCGGGCGGCGTCCTCGCCGCCGTGGGCATCTTCATCGGCTGCCTCGTGCTCCTGCCCTCGCTGCCCGGCTTCATCGGCGGGGTCGCCTGCCTGCAGCACCGGCCGTGGGCGCGGCTCGTGCTGATCATCGTCAGCGGCCTGCACATCCTCACGCTCGTGCCCACGAGCGTCGTGCTCGGCGGCTACTCGCTCTACGTGCTCCTGAGCGCGGAGACGAAGGCGATCTTCGAGGGCTACGACTGGATCCCGAAGGACCCCCAGGTGTGATCGCGGCTGCGGCGGAGGATGGCGGGCGCTGCCGTTCGTCGGGGGGGGCGGCGGGGGCCCCCCCCCCACCCCCCCA
>JAMLIC010000025.1 GCA_023954375.1 Planctomycetota bacterium | reverse complement strand
CGGGGCGAGCGGGGCGGATGGGGCGAACGGGGGTGAGCGCTGATGCCGATCCGGCCGAACACCCCCGACGATCCCGACGACGCCGAGCCGATCAAGGCGATGGACGTGCTCCGCTCCGGCGTGCGGGCCACCCCCGAGCTCAAGGCCGGCTTCGCCGCGTCGCTCACCTTCGCGCTGGTCATCGCCGTCGGTCGGCTGGTCGTGCCGATCGCCATCCAGCAGATCCTCGACAAGGGGATCTCCGACGGCACCCCCGACTGGGGCTTCATCGCGTGGACCGGCGCGGCGGCCGCCACCGCGATCATCGCCCTCGCGATCCTCAACAAGATCACCTACTACCGGCTGATGCGCACCGCCGAGAACGTCCTGTACGGGCTGCGCACCCGGGCGTTCGGCCACGTCCACGAGCTGTCGATCGGCCACCACAACGAGGCCAAGAAGGGTGTGCTGGTCTCGCGGGTCACCTCCGACATCGAGACCCTCGCCCAGTTCGCGTCGTGGGGGGCGGTCAGCTGGGCGGTCAACTCGACCATGATCGTCGTCGCCCTGGCGATGACCGCCTTCTACAGCTGGCAGCTGGCGCTGGTTCTCGTCGCGGTGCTGCTGCCCGTGCTGCCGATCATGCGCATGGTGCAGCGCCGCCAGCTCAAAGCCTACGACGCACTGCGCACCAGCGTCGGCGACACCCTCTCGGAGATCTCCGAGACCGTCGGCGGCATCCGGGTCATCCGGGCCTACGGCGACGTCCGCGCCGCCCGCCGCCGGCTGCACGACCGCATCGACACGCAGTACCGGGCGCAGGTCCGGGCCCGGTTCTTCTTCGCCATCATGTTCCCCGTTTCCGACGTGTTCAGCGGCCTGGCGCTGGCCGCGGTCGTCGGCGTCGGCGTGTGGTGGGGTCCGGGGTGGGGGCTCCAGGCCGGCACGCTGGTGGCGATCATGTTCCTGACCAACCTGATCGTGCAGCCCGTCGCCGAACTCGGTGAGGTGCTCGACCAGACCCAGACCGCGCTGGCCGGCTGGCGCAAGGTGCTGCGGCTGATGGACGAGCCGGTCGAGGTGGCCGAGCCGTCGGCCGAGGCCGCGGTGACCCTGCCTCCGGGCGCGCTCGACGTGCGGGTCGAGGCGGTCGAGTTCGCGTACGAGCCCGGACATCCGGTCCTGCACGGCATCGACCTGGAGCTGCCGGCGGGGATCAACGCGGCGATCGTCGGCGAGACCGGCTCGGGCAAGTCGACCATGGCCAAGCTGCTCACCCGCCTGGCCGATCCGACCGCGGGACGGGTGCTGCTCGGCGGCGTCGACCTGCGAGAGGTGAGCCGGTCCTCGAGGGCGGCCGCCATCCGGTTGGTGCCCCAGGACGGGTTCCTGTTCGACACGACCGTCGCCGAGAACGTGCGCATGGGTCGGCCCGACGCCACCGACGACGAGCTGTCCGACGCGTTCGGCTCGCTCGGGCTGCAGTGGTGGGTCGACACCCTTCCCGACGGTCTGGCCACCCCGGTGCGAGAGCGCGGCGACGCCCTGTCGGTGGGGGAGCGGCAGCTGGTCGCCCTCGCCCGGGCGCAGCTGGCCGATCCGGGTCTGCTGATCCTCGACGAGGCGACCTCGGCGGTCGACCCCGAGACCGAGCGGGCGCTGGCCGAGGCGCTGGCCAAGCTGGCTGCGGGGCGCACCACGGTGTCGATCGCGCACCGGCTGTCGACCGCCGAAGCCGCGGATGTCGTCGTCGTGTTCGACGCCGGACGGATCGTGCAGATGGGCGCTCACCGCGACCTGGTGGCCGAAGGCGGCGTGTACGGCCGGCTCTACGAGAGCTGGGTCGGCAACACCCGCGCCGCCTGACGCTCCGGTCCCCCTCCAGAGCCGGGGCCACGGGCCCTGAGGAGCGCTCAACATCAGCCGGTCCCGGCCGACGTGAACGCCATGGATCATCCGGAAGCGACCGACGCTCCTTCGACCGCGCCCGCCAGCGGCGTGACCACCAGCCGACGGGGTCGGCACCGGGAGCGCCGCAGGGGCTGGGCCCGAGCCGTGCGCGTCGTCGGACGTGCCGCGGCCGCCACCGCGGTGGTGGCCGCGACCGTCGTGGTCCTGCCCGCGTCGCCGACCCAGGCCGCCGGCACCTTCGTCGTCAACACCCCCGACGACCTGGTCGACCTCGCTCCCGGTGACGGCCAGTGCCTGGCCGCCGGCAACGTGTGCTCGCTGCGCGCCGCGATCCAGGAGGCCAACGCCGCTCCCGGCACCGCTACCACGATCACCGTCGACCCGTCGGTCACCACCATGGCCCTGACCATCGGCGGCGGCGGCGACGGCGACGGCCGTGACGACGTCGGCGACCTGGACATCGCCCCGAACGTCGACGTCACCATCGTCGGCAACCGTGTGACCGGCAACCAGTTCACCGGCGTCGACGCGTCGGCGATGTCCGACCGCCACTTCGAGGTGCCCGCCGGCGCCGACCTCCGCCTGATCGAGGTCTCCCTCTTCGGTGGACACCCGGCCGGTGACGGCGGGGCGATCCTCGTCTCGGGTTCTGTCACGGTGAACAACTCGATGACCGCGACGACCGACACGTACCAGGCCCTCTACGGCAACACCGCGGGCGGCTCCGGCGGCGCGGTGGCGGTTCGGACCGGCGGGATCTTCAAGGTCGCCAACGTGTCGACGGCCACCGGTGGCACCAGTCGCGTCGACATCGACGGCAACGTCGCCGGGGGGTCCGGCGGAGCGGTGTTCAACGAGGGCTACGTGCACATGACCGGTGCCGCTGGCCCCGGGATGCCGTCCCACGACGTGTACCTGGACGGGAACCAGGCGGCGACCGACGGTGGCGGCATCGACAACCGGGCCGGAGCCGAGGTCGTCCTGTCGTGTCGGGCGTTCGTGCGGTTCGGTCAGGCCGGAATCTCCGGCGGCGGAATGATCAACCGCGGATCGGTAACCCTCGAGGGCGGATCGTTCGACGGGAACGTCGCGGCCGCGGGCGGCAACCTGTTCAACGACACCGGCGCCACCGTCACCGTCGATCCCGGATGCGAGGGCTCGCGCTTCACCCGGGGCTTCGCCAGCAACACCGGCGGAGCGATCCACAACCGGGGGTCGATCGCGGTGAACGGCACCCTCGACATGAGCGGCGAGGCTGTCCTTCTCGACCCGAGTCGGCTGGTCGAGGCGGCTGCCGGCGGCGGCCTCTACCAGGAGGCCGGCGACATCGACGTGTTCGGCGCCCTCCGGGGTGATGACCTGGAGGCATCGGGTCACGGCGGCGCGGTGGCCGTCGTGGGCGGGTCGCTGCGCACGCTGGACCAGGGCCGGATCGAGCTCGAGGGCAACCGGTCAGCCGACGGCGGCGGCCTGTCGGTGCAGGGCGGCACCATGAACGTGTCGATCCTGCTGCGCAACAACTCGGCGTACTCCAACGGCGGGAACGTCGCGGTCAGCGGCGGCGACGTCGCGCTGTACGGACCCAGCGCCGTGCTCGACGGGTACGCCACCGACGGCGCCGGCCTGTTCATCAGCGACGGTGTGTTCCGCGCCGAGAACACGACCGTCGCCGGCAACCGTCGCGGCGCCAGCCCCGGCGTGGGCGCAGCGGTGCGAGCGACCGGCGGCGCCGTCAACCTCCGTCACGTCTCGGTGATCGACAACGAGCCGGGTCTGTCGGTCTCGACGCCGGCGACCCTCGAGCTCCACCGGTCCCTGCTGACCCGCAACACGGGCGGCAACTGCCTGTCGGACCCGGGAACGATCACCGGCGGCGACTTCAACGTGGCCGACGACTCGAGCTGCGGCCCGGTCGGCACCGACCTGTCGGACCCGACGGAGATGTCGCAGGTCGCCGCGGGGGTCGAGCCGGCCATCGGCACCGGTGACGCCGAGGCCTACGAGCTCGAGACCGGCAGCCCGGCGATCGACTTCGTCACCGACAGCAGCTGCGGCGGGCTGGCCATCGACCAGGTGGGAACCACCCGTCCGGTCGACGGCGACGCCGACGGCACCCCGTACTGCGACGCCGGCTCGGTCGAGGCGGGTCGGGCCCGGATCATCGTGCCGGTGACCGGCCAGGTGCGCTGGGAACCGACCGGCGCTCCGAGGGGCGGCGTGTGCGTCTACTACGGCAACACCGACGACGATGACGAGAGCGTCCTGGTCGTGACCGGCGCCGACGGTCGCTACACCGCCAACGTGGTCGCCGGTCAGTACCTGGTCGCGTTCTTCCAGCCGCTGCCGTCCGGTGACCCCGACGATCCGTGCAACGGCGGGATCGACCACGGCGTGCAGCCCGAGTGGTACCGGAACGTCGCCGTGCAGTTCCCGCCCGGCAGCGACGACCCGGTGTTCCCCGACCCCGACGACGTCGAGCTGGTCACCGTCGCGGCGGCCCCCCTGAGTGGCATCGACGCCTGCCTCGGCACGGGTCCCGGCGCCGGCGCCGACGCGCCGTGCCCGGCATCGGTTCCCCCCACGACCACTCCGCCCACGACGGCACCGCCGACCACCGCGCCGCCGAGCTCGACCGCCGGGGCCGGCGCCCAGGCCGGCGACGATGACGATGGAAGCGACGCCTCGGTCGTCATCACCAGCTCGGGCGGCTCGGGCGGCTCGGACGCCGCTGCGACCACGACCGGTGCCGCGTCCAACGGGTCCTTGGCCCACACGGGGACCGGCGTGAGCGGCCCGGTCCTGGCCGGTGTGATGCTGATCGCCTGCGGCGCCATGGTGCTGGCGGCCCGCCGTCGGGAGCACCGCTTCGCCTGACCGTGCCGTGCTCGGCGGGTCGGTTTCGACCCGCCGAGGGGGCGGTCCTAACGTGATCGGGTACCCCTCAACCCAATCCGGGAGGAACCCCCGTGGCCAACGAGCCCATCCGCGTCGCCGTCACCGGAGCAGCCGGACAGATCGGCTACTCCCTGCTGTTCCGCATCGCCAGCGGCGCCATGCTCGGCCCGGACCAGCCGGTCATCCTGCAGATGCTGGAGATCACTCCGGCGCTCGGCGCGCTGCACGGCGTGGCGATGGAGCTCGAGGACTGCGCCTTCCCGCTGCTCGACGACATGGTCGAGACCGACGACCCCGACGTCGCCTTCGGCGATGCCGGTGTCGCCCTGCTCGTCGGCGCCATGCCCCGCAAGGCCGGCATGGAGCGCTCCGATCTGCTGTCGGCCAACGGCGGCATCTTCAAGCCGCAGGGCGAGGCGCTCAGCCGGTCCGCCCGCAAGGACATCAAGGTGCTCGTGGTCGGCAACCCGGCCAACACCAACGCCCTGATCGCCATGAGCAACGCCGCGGACCTCGACCCGGGCCGCTTCACCGCCATGACCCGCCTGGACCACAACCGGGCGATGGCGCAGATCGCCGGCAAGCTCGACGCCGCCGTCGCGGACGTGAAGAAGATGACGATCTGGGGCAACCACTCGACCACCCAGTACCCCGACCTGTTCCACTGCGAGGTCGGCGGCCGCAACGCCGCTGAGGCCGTCGGCGACCAGGCCTGGCTCGCGACACGTTCATCCCGACCGTGGCCAAGCGCGGTGCGGCGATCATCGACGCCCGCGGAGCCAGCTCGGCCGCCTCGGCAGCCAACGCCGCGATCGACCACATCAACAGCTGGCACCTCGGAACACCCGAGGGTGACTGGGTGTCGATGGCGGTGCCCTCGGATGGCTCCTACGGCGTGCCCGAGGGTCTCATCTCGTCGTTCCCGTGCACCTGCTCCAACGGCCAGTACGAGATCGTGCAGGGACTCGACATCGACGAGTTCTCCAAGCCCCGGATCGACGCCTCGGTGGCCGAGCTGGCCGAGGAGCGCGACGCGGTGGCCGAACTCGGCCTCATCTGAACCCCCCTGTTCTGTGTTGTGTTGGGGGGGGGGCGCGCGGCGCGCACCACACCAAAACGGGGGGGGGGCGGCGGGGGGGCGGCGGCCCCGCCCCCCCCCCCCCCCCCCCCCCCCCCCCCCCCCCCCCCCCTCGCCTCGGCCTCCGCGCCCTCGCCTCGCTCGTGGTTCCATTCCACCCGTGGGCTCCAGCGTGTCGATCACGAGGTTGCCCGTCTGAACACAGGCCTGGCCGAGCAGCCACCTCGCGAGGCGGCGCGCCCACGGCGCCAGGGGGCGGTCGACGTGGCCGCACCGCGGGGCGCGGCAGCCGAGCGTCGGGCAGCGCCCGTGCGCGGCGCGACAGGCGGGGTGGACCCGCGTGCCGCACGCGCCGCAGGCGACGAGCGGCGCGTCGTCGGCGTGGCAGTAGGCGCAGCGCAGCGTCACGGCCTCGCCCGCAGGAGCCGACCGAGGGGGACCGGGCGGTCGAGCGGGTGGACGCCGCAGGCGCCGTCGCACGCCGAGCGCGTGCGCAGGGCGGAGACCAGCCACACCGCGGCCCCGACGAGCGGCACGAGCGGCGCCCAGCCGAGGGTCAGGGCGCGGTCGCGCCAGCCGCGCAGGGCCCACAGGACCATGATCCAGGCCCGGGCGCCGCGGTAGACGGCGCCGGCGTCGCTGACGACCGTCAGGGTCCGCAGGGTGCTCGCGTGGTCGAGCGCGGGGAACCGCGCCCGGGCCTCGTCGGAGCCGGCGGCCACGAACACGAGCGGCACGAACCGGGGCTGCCGCTCGAGCCAGGCCCGCGCCTCGCGGCACACGCCGCAGTGGGCGTCGTAGAGGACGAACAGCGCGCGCACGGGGGCCACGGCCCACCTCCCCTCAGGCCCGGGCCAGCGCCGGGTCGCGCGTCAGGACGAAGGCGTCCGGCTCGACCGGCGGCGGGGCGCTCTCCAGGCGCGCGCGGCGGCGCAGGCGGGAGAACACGTAGAGGTTGAAGAAGTGCATGGCGCCGAGGACGAGGAGCACCCACCCGACCTTCGTCGAGAGGGCCTCGATCGACGTGCGGGCGTCGAGCACCTGCCGCTCGAGCCGCAGGGCCATGGTCACGTAGCCGAAGTTGATCAGGTAGAAGCCGACGAGCAGCAGGTGGTTCACGGAGTCGGCGAGCGCGTCGTCCTTGAACACGTCGACGAGGAACACGCGGCCGTTCTTGTGGAGCGTGCGCCCGACCCACACGGTCAGGGCCACGCTCACGGCGAGATAGATCAGGTAGGTCACGACGGTCGGCGTCACGCGGGCGCTCCTCTCGAGGCGGCCGGCCCCCGCCCTGCGCGGGCGCCGCCCTCCTCGCGCGGCTCCAGCGCAAGCGCCCGGCCAGCGTGCGTCGGTTCGACTTGCGCCCTCGCCATGGCAAGTCGCCAGCGGGCGTTGGCGCTTCGCCAACGCGGGCGCGGCGACCGCCACGCCGTCGCGTCGGCCCCGGGGTTGCTCGGGCCATCGCGTGACCCGCTATACTCCCGCCCCATGCTCGTCGCGACCCTCGCGCTGACGCTCCTGGGCGTGCTCGCCTTCGGCGCGTGGGTGTTCGCCGCGGCGCCCGGACGGCCCGAGAACCGGGCGTTCGCCGCCTTCTGCGGGCTCGCCGCCCTGTGGGTGACGAACGACCTGGCCTTCTTCGGCCTGGGCGGCGACGCCTGGCCCTGGGCCCGGGCCGCGTTCCTCGTGGCCCTGGCCCTGCAGCTGGCGTTCCTGCGCTTCACGCACGTGTTCCCCGCGCCGGTCGTCCCCGGCCGGCTCGAGCTCGCCCTGGCGCTCGGCCCGGGCCTCGTCCTCGTGCCGGTCGTGCTCGCGGGCGCGCCGCTGGCGAGCGTCGCGGTCGTGGACGGGGCGCTCGAGGTGGGGACGAACGGGTGGACCTACGCCCTGGGCGCCTGGTCCTACGGCCTCTTCGCGCTGGCCTGGCTGCGGCTCCTCGCCGCCCGGCGCGCGACCGCCGACCTGCGCCTGCGGCGCCAGCTCGACCTGCTCCTCGTGGCCGACGGCGTCACCGGCGCGCTCACGACCCTCGCCTGCGTCGTGCTGCCGCTGGCGGCCGGGTCGAGCGCGCTCCTGCCCTGGAGCAGCGTGGCCATCCTTTTGGGCACACTCGTCCACGGGCACGCCGTCCTCTCGTGGGGGTTCCTGCGCCCGGCGAGCCCGCTCGACGAGGTGCAGCGCTTCCCGGTCTCGGCGCGCCTGTCGGTCGCCGCGCTCGTGGCCTGGGGGGCCGGGCTCCTGCTCGTCGTGGCCGCCCTGCGCGCGGGCGGGGTCGCCGCGGGCCCCTGGGCCGAGGTGCTCGCCGTCGGCGCCGTGGCGGCGGCCCTGCCGACGCTCGGGCTGGTGCTCGCCGCGCAGGCGCTCGTCGTCGCGCCCCTGCGGCGCGTCTCCGAGGCCGCCCTGCGGGTGACGCGCGGCGAGCTCGACGCGCGCGCCGGCCTGCCGCCGCGCGGCGACGAGGTGGGCGTCCTGGCGCGGGCGTTCGACGCCATGGTCGAGCGGCTGGCGCGCGACCTCGACGCGCAGCGCGAGCGGGCCGAGCTCCTGGCGCGGACCGAGCGGCTGGCCGTCGCCGGCACGCTGGCGGCCGGCGTGGCGCACGAGGTCAACAACCCGCTCGCGGCCGTGAGCTCGCTCGTCCAGCTCGCGCGCGAGCGGAGCGGCGACGACGAGACGCGCGGGCTCCTCGACGACGCCGTGACGCAGATGGAGCGCGTCGCCGGCGCCCTGCGCGGCCTCATGGACCTCGCCCGCCCGCGCGCGCCGGCGCGGGCGCCCTGCCGCCTCGACGAGGTGGTCGCCGCCACCCTGCGCCTGCTCGCGCACGACCCGCGGCTCCGGCGCGTCGCGGTGCGGGCCGACGTGGCGCCCGGGACGCCGCCGGTCGAGGGCGACCCGGACCAGCTCCAGCAGGTGCTCCTGAACCTGCTCCTCAACGCGCGCGACGCGGTCGACGGCCGGCCCGACGCGCGGGTCACGGTCTCGCTCGCGCACGACGAGGCCCGGGGCGAGGTGGAGCTGTGCGTGCGCGACACCGGCCCCGGGGTGCCCGAGGCGGCGCGCGAGCGCGTGTTCGAGCCGTTCTTCAGCACGAAGGCCCCGGGCAGCGGCACGGGCCTGGGGCTGGCGGTCACCCGCGACCTCGTCCGCGCGCACGGCGGGCGGATCGAGCTCGAGAGCCGGCCGGGCGACACGGCCTTCCGCGTGCGCCTGCAGGCGGCGCCGGAGGGGGCGGCGTGAGCGCGCGCGTGCTCGTGGCCGAGGACGACGCCGCGCTGGCGCGCGTGGTCGAGTCGCTCCTCGCCGGGGCGGGCCTCGCCGTGACCATGGCGCCCGACGGCCAGGCCGCGCTCGAGCGCTACGCGGCGGCCGTCGCCGCCGGGGCGCCGCCCGACGTCGTCCTCGCCGACCTGGCCATGCCGCGCGTCGACGGGCTCGAGCTCCTCGACCGCCTGCGCGCCCTCGACCCCGAGCTGCCGGTCGTGCTGATCACGGCCTTCGCCTCCGTCGACAGCGCCGTGGCCGCCCTGCGCAAGGGCGCGCACGACTACGTGACCAAGCCCTTCCGCAACGACCAGCTCCTGGCCGTCCTGCGCAACGCCGCGACCCAGCGGCGGCTCGCGCGCGAGAACCGGGCGCTGCGCCGCGAGGTCGACCGCGCCTTCGGCGTCACGGAGCTCGTCGGCCGGAGCCCCGGGCTGGCCGAGGTCCTGCGCAAGGTGGAGCGCGCCGGGCCGACCGAGGCGGCCGTGCTGATCCGCGGCGAGACCGGCACCGGCAAGGAGCTGGTCGCGCGCGCCCTGCACCACGCGTCGCGGCGCGCCGGCGGCCCGTTCGTGTCGCTCAACTGCGCGGCGCTGCCCGAGGGGCTCCTCGAGAGCGAGCTCTTCGGCCACGTGAAGGGCGCCTTCACCGGGGCGACCTCGGCCTCGGCGGGCCTGTTCCGCGCGGCGAGCGGCGGGACGCTGTTCCTCGACGAGGTGGGCGAGATGAGCCCGGCGCTGCAGGCCAAGCTCCTGCGCGTGCTCGAGGCGCGCGAGGTGCGCCCGGTCGGCGCGACCGAGGTCGTGGCGGTCGACGTGCGCGTCGTGTCGGCCACGCACCGCGACCTGCTCGCCGAGGCCGCCCGCGAGCCGCCCGGCTTCCGGGAGGACCTCTTCTACCGGCTGGCCGTGATCGAGGTCGACCTGCCGCCGCTCCGCGCGCGGCCGGGCGACGTGCCGCTCCTGGCGCGCCACTTCCTGCGCGAGCTGGCCCGCGCCCGGGGCGAGCCCGAGCGCGCCCTCTCGCCCGCCGCGCTCGAGGCGCTGGCGCGCCACTCGTGGCCGGGCAACGTGCGCGAGCTCAAGGGCGCGCTCGAGCACGCCGTGACGATGGGCGACGAGACCCTCGAGCCCGAGGACCTGCCGCCGCGCGTGCTGCGCGCGCTCGAGGCCGCGCAGGGGGCGAGGCCGGGGCCGGCGCCCGCGGCGAGGCCCGACGGCGTGGAGACCCTGGCCGACCTCGAGCGGCGCCACACGCTCGCCGTGCTCGCCCGCTTCGAGGGCGACCGCCGCCAGGCCGCCGAGGCGCTGGGGATCGACCTGTCGACGCTCTACCGGAAGCTCAAGCGCTGGGAGGCGGGGGAGGCCTGACGCGAGCCCGCCGGCGGCGCTACCCTGATCGGGTGCGCCGCCGTCCGTCGCTCGCCGTCCTGACGCTGCTGGCTCCCCTGGCGCTGCCGGGCTGCCTCACGCCGCGGCTCTGGGAGCTCGACTGGCCGTTCCACCGCTGCCCCGAGGTCGAGCTCGTCCCGACCCGCATCGACGCCGTCCCCACCGGGATCGTCCGGGCCGTGCGCGCGGGGGACGGCACGGTGCACCTGCTCTGCCGGTGCAGCGACGGCGCCGAGCGGCACTACGCCACGGCCTCGCCGGTGGAGCCGCCGGCGACCTGGCCGGCGGTCGCGCCTCCCGACGAGGACGACCTCCCGCCGCTGGTGCTCCTCGACGGCCCCCTCCCCGACGGGCTGCCGCTCGTCGGCCGCGCCCCTCAGGACGCGGACCTCGCGGCGCGGCTCGGCGAGGCGCCGAGCCGCTGGGTGTGGTCGCGCGCGCGCTTCGACGCCGGCCTGGTGCTCCTCGAGGCCGAGGACGGGTCGACGCGGCCGCTGGCGCGGGTCCCCGAGTCGCGCCTGGCCCTGCGGCAGTCGCCGTGGGCCTCGGGACCGATCCGGGCCCCCATGCCCGGGCCGCGGACCTTCGTGATCGGCCGGGCGCTCGCGACGCCGTTCGTCCTCGTCGCCGACGCCGCCCTCACCGCGCTCTTCTGGCCGCTCCTCCTCCCGGTCGTCCTGAGCCTCCCCGACTGCCCCTGCGAGCGCCCGTAGGCCGCCGCGCTTCCGGTCCGCCCGGAGGCGGGGTACGACTGGGCGCAAGCCATGACGCCGCAAGCCCTCCGGAAGGCCTCAAACGTCCGCGCCCCGGCCACGATCTCCTGCCCTGAATGGCGGCGCTTCGTGAGCCGGAGGTGAGAGTGGCGGACGGCTCCGCCCGCGAGCCCACCCACGACGAGCTCATCAGGCGCTACCAGCGCCGCGTGCACGCGGTGGTCTACCGGATGACCGGCCGCCACGCGGACGTGGACGACCTGTGCCAGGAGACGTTCCTGCAGGTCTTCCGCGGCCTGGACCGGCTGCCGGCCGGGAGCAACCTCGACAGCTGGGTGTATCGCGTGGCCCTGAACGTCTCGATCGACCACCTGCGCCGCCGGACCCGGCAGCGGGCCGTCGAGCGCGAGCTGGCGGCGGCGCCGGCCCCGACGCGGGCGGCGCCGGTGCAGGTTGCGGCGGGCCAGGAGCTCGAGCAGGCGGTCCGTCGAGCGCTCGACGAGCTGCCGGACGACCAGCGGGCGGTGGTGGTGCTGCGCATGTACGAGGGCCTGTCCCACGAGGAGATCGGGGCGATCCAGGGCGTCCCCGTGGCGACGGTGCGCTGGCGGCTCTTCGCCGGGCGCCGCAAGCTCGAGGGGCTCCTGGCCCCGTTCCTCGACGACCCGCCGGGAGGTGCCTGATGGACTGCGAGCGGTTCGGCGCGCTGGTGCACGAGCTGTGCGACGGCGCCGTCTCGAGCGAGGTCCGGGCCGAGGCCGACGCCCACGCGGCCGCCTGCGGGCGCTGCCGCCGGAAGCTCCAGCGCGCGCGGCGCCTGGAGGACGTCCTGGGCCGCGGGGCCCCCGTCCCGCGCCTGACCGACGCGGCGCTCGACGCGCAGCGCCAGGCGATCCTCCGCCGCGCGGCGGCCGAGGCGAGCGCCGGCGCGGCGTCGCCCGCGCGCTCGTCGGGCGGGGCCGGCTGGGCCGGCTGGCGCGGCTGGCCGTCGGTCGCGCAGGGCGCGGCCGCGCTCCTCGGGGCGGCCGCGCTGGTGCTCGCCCTGAAGGGCACGAGCTCTTCGGGGCGCCGCCGGAGGCGCCGCCGGAGCGGAGGCGCCGCCGCCGGCGCAGGCGCCGAGCTCGACCCGGCGGAGGAGCGGGCGAGCCCGCGGGACGCGGCCGGCCCGCGGCCCGCCCCCGCGCGCCCCGCCCTGCCGGGGGAGCCGGAGCACCTGCTCCTCGTCTCGAGGCAGGCCGTGGCGGTCGCGCTGGCCGACACGCCGAGCGACCGGGTCCAGCTGCTCCTCGCGGCGGCGAGCGCCCGCCTGCGGGAGCTGCGCGCGGCCCTGCAGGTCGACGACGCGGCCATGGCGGAGGAGCTGGCGGAGGCCTACGCGGTCCTCCTCGAGGAGGGGGTCGCGGCGGTCCTGACCGACCGCGAGCTCGACGAGCTCGACCTGATCGTCGCGCGCTCGTTCGCGCAGACGCAGGCCGGCCTCGACGAGGAGGCGCTCACGGTCCTGGCCCGCGGGGCGCCGGCGCGGCTGCGGGGGCCGCTCCAGGCGGCGCTCGCCGCGTGCCGAAGGGTGGCGCACCTGTGAGCCGGGCGAGCGTGTGGACCGTCGCGCTCCTCCTCGCCTCGGCCGGGGCCGCCGCCGCGCAGGACGTCGGGCCGCTCCCCGGCGAGCGCCGCCACGTCCTGAAGACGGCGCGCGAGCTGGTGCGCCTGGCGACGACCAAGGACGACGCCGCCCGCTGCGAGGCGCTGCTCGAGGTCGCCGACGCGCGCGTCCGCGAGCTCGAGCGGCTCCCGGGCGAGCGGCTCGACGGCGTCGGCCGCGGCTACCACGAGCTGATGGGCGGCGTGCGGGCCTCGATCGAGCGCGCCTCGGCGCGCGACCGCGACATGAGCGCCGCCGTGGCCCGCTACGTCGAGGCCGCGGACCGGCACACCGCCGCGATCGAGCGGGCCCTGGCCCGCGCGTCGCGCGACGCGGCCGCCGAGCTGGGGCAGGCGCTCGAGACCACACGGCGCGCGCGCGAGGAGGCCGGCGCGGCCTTCCTGCGCGGGCGCGACCGCGCGCGCGGCACGACGCCCGCCGACGACGCGCGGCGCGGGCGGGAGGCCGACGCGGCGGCGGGGCGCGACGGGCAGGGCGACCGGCCGAAGCGGCCCGCCTGGAGCAGCCCGCCGCCGTCCCCCGGCGAGCGGCCGCCGCGGCGGGATGGCCAGCAGGGCCAGGGGGGCGCCCCGCCCCGCGGCGGCGGCTAGCCCGCGGCCCCACGGCGAACACGCGCACGTCCCCGGGAGCGCGACCCGGCCCTCAGGACCCCCTCCACGCGCGGGGGCCCGGGGGTCCAGGGCCAGGCCCCGGGGACGTGCGGCGGCCTCACCTCAGGGTGAGCGCCTCGAGGACGCGGCCGGCGAGGTCGTCGAACGAGTGGACGATGTGGGCGTCCGGCCGCACGAGGCGCGTCTGCACGACCACGTCCGCGCGCAGGGGGAAGTCGGGGTGGACCCCGACGAACAGCGGCTTCGCGGTCATCGACACCTTGCCCAGCTCGTAGAGCGACACCGGGCACGGCGTCGGCGGCGTGAGCCAGAAGAGCACCGCGTCGGCGCCGTGGAGGTGCCGGAACTCCCAGGCGATCTCGGCCTCGGCGGCGGCCGGGTCGCGCGGCGGCCGCTCGAGGCGCGGGTTGACGAGCGTCCAGCCGTCGAGCGCCGGGGCGAGGCGCAGGATCATGTCGGTCTGCCAGTCGGGGCACTGGCTCACGCCGCCGGCGAGGAACAGCAGCGCGCCGGGGTCGACGCCGTTGAGCTCGGCGGGGGCGCGGAGCGTGCGGGCGGGCATGGCGACCTCCACCTCCCCCCGGCGGGTCCATCTTACCCCCAGGTCAGTGCCAGCGCCGCGCCGTCCCCGTGCGCGGGTCGACGCGCACGTCGAGGTCCTCGGCGTCGTCGGTGTAGAAGAAGAAGCCGAAGAACATCTCGTCGTGCGTCTGCGGCCCGTAGCGGACGGTCGCGCCCGGGTCCGGGTTGAACGGGTTCCAGGCCGAGTTGTCGTAGTGGGCGACGCACTCGATGCGCGTCCCCCGCGGCAGGCGGACCGCGCCCTTCGAGAGGAAGTAGGTCTGCTGCCAGTCGAACGCGTAGGCGGGCAGCACGAGCAGCGGCTCGGTGACCCCGTCCGGCCGGTGGGCCAGGAACGTCGCGTCGCGCCCGCGCAGGTGCATGTGCATGAAGAGCGCCAGGCCGGTCGCGTCGGCAGGCAAGGTCCGGCTCACCCGCACCCGGTGCGCGGGGGCGCCGGGCGGGACCTCGAGGCGCGGCTCCTCGAGGCGCAGGTGGCGCGCCTGCTTGCGCACGGGCGCTCTCGGCCAGCGCAGCCCGAGCGAGATCCGGTCGCGCTCGGGGCGGCCGGTGGTCACGTAGTGGATCTGCAGGACGAGCACGGCGCCGGCCGGGACCTTGAGCCCGAGCCCCGGCTCGAGCCGCATGGGCTGCCCGCCGGGGACCTGGCCGGTGATGAAGTGCGGCCGCTGGTAGCCGTCGTCGGGGAGCAGGTAGGCGAGGTTGCAGTGGTGCATGACGCGCGGGTTGCTCGGCCGGAGCTGCGCCTCGGCGATCCACGTGTCGGCCTCGAAGGTGTGAGGCAGGAGCTCGTAGCGGTAGGGCACGAGGCCCTCGGCCGGGAGCTCGACCTCGGCCGCCATCGAGATCACCAGGTCCGGCGGGTCGATCAGCCAGCCCGTGTCGGGCGGCGGCGCGGCCGTCGTCGGCGTCGCGGGCGCGTCGCCCTCCGGCGCGCCCGCCGCGACCCAGGCCAGGAGCGTCCGGCGCTCCTCGAGCGTGAGCGCCCGGACGTGATCGAGGGCGCCGACGCCGGGCGCGGCCGACCACGGCGGCATGCGCTCGTCGCGCACGACCTCGGCGATCGTCTCCGCCAGGGCCCAGGCGTCGTCGTGGGTGAGCAGGGAGAACGGCGCCTGGCCGCCCGGCCGGTGGCAGCCCTGGCAGCGCCGCTCGAGGATCGGCAGCACCTGCGCGAAGCCAGGCGGCGACGACGGCGCGGGGGCCGGCCCGGCGAGGCGGCAGCCGTCGACGGCCGTCTCGGCCACGCGCACGGGCCGGCCGGCGAGGACGTCCTCGAGCGCCTCGCGCAGGTCCTCGCGCGCCGGCGCCGGCCGCTCGCCGGTGACGCGCAGCCGGTCGTCGATCCGCCCCCGGTAGGCGAGGCGGCGCGCCGCGTCGAGGACGACGACCTCCGGCGTGGAGCCCACGCCCAGCGCCCGCGCCGCGGCGGCGTCGTGGTCCTTGAGCAGCGGAAGGTCGACCCCGGCCTCGAGCGCCCGGGCGGCGATCGCGGTCATCGCGTCGTGCGGCCCCGCGTTGACCAGCGCCACGCGCACGCCGCGCGGCGCGTACTCCGCCTCGAGCGCCGCGAGCCGCGGCAGGTAGCGGTTGGCGAGCGGGCAGTCGAGCGTGGTGAACGCGAGGACCAGCGCCCGACGGTCGCCCACGAGCTCGTCGAGGCCGCGCCGCACGCGGTAGCGCACGTCCACGAGCTCGAGCCGCTCCACCGCCGCGCCCGGCGCCGGAGGGCGGGCCTCCTGCGCCCGAACCGGGGCCCGGACTGGCGACAGGCAGACCAGCGCGAGCGCCGCGAGCGCGGCGAGCCGGGCGTCGATCATGGCGCGCACCTCGAGCCCGAGGGTCCACGCCCGGGCGCGCCGGCGCAACCCCGTGCGCCCGCCGCACGGGCCGTGTGGGCTCAGTCGTCGAGGCGGAGCGCGCCCACGAAGCGCAGCCACTCCTGCTGGAGGGCGTCGTGGCTCACGCCGGGGAGGCACCGCTCCCACAGGTCGGCCGCGTCGCGGACGCGGTGCACGCGCTCGAGGAGCTTGACGAAGCCCTCGCGGTACTTGCCGCCCTCGCCCTCGAGGAGGAAGTAGGCCAGCGTGGCCGCGATGTGGTAGTTGTTCACCGACATGAACTGCTCGTGCGTCTGCGCCATGAACGCGCGCAGCGGGGGCAGGGCGCCGCGGTTGTTCTTGCACCAGGCGAACGGCCCCTCGATCACGCCGCCGCCCATGGGGATCGTGCGCGGGTGCGTCAGCCGCCAGGCGCCGTCCTCGAGCACGTGGTAGCCCATGAAGTTGGCGATCGCCTCGACGGCCCAGAAGTGGTGCGCCACCTGGCGCGTGGCGTCGGCGTCGTGCTTCGAGTACTCGAAGGCGAGCTGGTGCGTGACCTCGTGGACGAGCGGGATCACCAGCTGGTCGAAGCGCTCGATCTTGAACATGGCCCCGGTCACGTCGACCGGCTCGTAGGTGACGAAGCACGGGTTGAGCGCGCCGTTGGTCTGCAGGTAGAAGGCGGCCCCCTGCACCCCGCCCGGCGCCGCGGCGCCCATCCCGCTCGTCGCGGCGCGCAGCTGGTCGCGCAGCTCCGCCTGGGTGCGCGTGACGATCAGCGGCAGCTTGCCGCGCGGCGGGCGCAGGTCCCACAGGGGGCCGAAGCGGTCGAGGAAGTAGGTCCGGTAGGCGGCGACGAACGCGAGGATCTGGTTGGCCACCCGCAGCGGCATCGTGGTCCGCACCTCGTGGACGTCGTCCGACACGACCCACGGGTCGCTCCAGCTCGCGTGGCGCCGGTCCAGCGCCGCGACCGCCTCGGGCTCGAGCCGCTGGCCCTCGTGGACCTCGCCGCCGCGCTCGAGCAGCCGGGCGTCGGTGCGGCTCAGCCACCGCTGGTAGGGCGCGAAGTAGGCCAGGTCCAGGCGCTCGAGCGCCTCGGGCGCCGGGAAGCGTCGCTGGATGAGCCCGAGGTAGCGCTCGTAGCGGGCCGGGCTCGCGGCCTCGGCCGCCAGGGCCGCCTCGGCCAGCGCCAGGCCGACCTGCTTGCGCGCGTCCGCCCGCTTCTCCTCCAGCTTGGCGGCGAAGTCGCTCTTCGGCGTGCCGCGCACGGGCCGCTTCTCCAGCTTCTCGAGCTCCTGGCGCGGCTTGTCCGCGTCCGGCGTCACCTCGAGGGCCAGCCGCAGGGCCGCGACGGCGGCGGCCTGGTCGTTGCCGCGCGCGGCGAACTTCGACAGATCGAGCAGCTCCCGCTCCGCCTTGCGCAGGGCGGTCTTCTCCGGCGCCGTGAGGTCGCCTGCGTCGACACCGAGCGCCGGGATGGCCAGGGCCACGACGAACAGGGGGAGCGTGGGCCAGCAGCGTCGCATCGGGGCCTCCGGTGGGAGAGGTTACGCCGGGCGGCCCCGCGCTGTTGGAGGCGCCCGGGCTCAGCCGCGAAGCCCGGCGAGCTGCGCCGGATCGGGGTTGCCGCCCGACACGAGGGCCACGACCCGTAGCGGGTCGGCGGCGCTGCGCCCCTCGAGCCACGAGGCCGGCAGCCCGCCGGTGAGGACGAGCGCCGTCGCCGCGGCGCCGGCGGGCTCGACGGTGAGGTCGGCCTCGCGCACGAGGCGGCGCTGGACGTCGAGGATCGGGGCGTCGTCGAGCGTGACGACGCGCTCGACGAAGCGCCGGCAGGCCTCGAGGTTCAGCGCGCCCACGTTCAGCGGACAGAGGCCCTGGACCTGCGTGGTGATCGTCGCGAGCGTCACCGGCGCGCCGCGCTCGAGGGCGAGCGTCATCTTGGGCGCCCCGGCCGGCTCGACGCCGACGACGCGCACCCGCCCGCCGAGCGCGCGGGCGAGCGCGATCGCCGTCCCCGAGATCAGGCCGCCGCCGCCGACCGGCGACACGACGACCTCGACCCCGGGCCACTGCCGGGCCACCTCGAGGCCGACGGTGCCCGCGCCCTCGATCGTGCGCAGGGCGTCGTAGGGATGCACGAGCACGGCGCCCGCGGCGACGCGCTCGCGGCAGGCCGCCTCGGCAGCCTCCCGGGTGGGGCAGAGCACGACCTCGGCCCCCTCGTCGCGGCAGGCCTGCACCTTGTTCGGGTAGGCGTCCCGGGGCATGAACACCGTGCAGCGCACGCCGGCGCGGCCGGCCGCCCAGGCGAGCGCACGGGCGTGGTTCCCCGAGCTCGTGGCGACGACGCCGCGCGCGCGCTCCTCGGGCGTGAGCTGCGAGACCTGGTTCCAGGCCCCGCGCGCCTTGAAGGCGCCCGCCTCCTGCAGGCACTCGAGCTTGAGCCGGAGCTCGACCCGCGGGTCGCCCGAGGGGAACGGCACCAGCGGCGTCTCGCGGACGACGCCGTGGAGGCGGCCAGCCGCGGCGGTCACGTCCACACGCGCGATCACATCTTCCATGTCAGTCCCACCACAGGCGCCACACCCGGGCGCCCAGCAGCCGCGCCGCCAGCCGCCCCCGGCCGGTCTCGCCCTCGGAGGCGCAGTCCAGGTGCTCGTCCGCGATGGCCAGCGCCTCGGCGCGCGTCGCCGCCGGCCGGGTCACGTTCATCTCCACGACGTCCGTGGTGATCGCCGCCGGCTCGGCGCCCCAGCGCTCGAACCAGTGCCGGTGAAGGGCCACGTGCTCGTGGGGCGGCGGGCAGGCGTTGAAGCCGCCGAAGCGCAGGTAAGCCGCCGCGTGCCAGGGCGCGGTCGTGGGGAGGAGGACCACGACCACCTGAGCATGGGGCTCCTGCACGTAGCCGCCCGGAGCGTCGGGAGCGTAGCGCACGTCGGTCTGCGCGGAGAGCTCCGTCCAGGGGTGGACGTCGTCCACCCAGTCGTCGCCTCCGCCCGCGCTCGGCCGCCGCTCCTGCGCCAGGGCCAGGAGGCGCTCCAGGAAGGCCAGGTGAGGTGACCCCGCGGCGCGAGCGCGCTCGACCGCGTGCGTGAGGCGCTCGCGCTCCCACGCGATCGGGTCGATCATGGTCAGCGTCGCCGCCCGGGCCAGGACCCCCGGGACGGTCAGGTCGGGTGCTTCGGCGATGCGCTCGACGATCCGCTCCAGCGTGTCGGGGGCGCCCACCACCACCGGCCAGGCGCGCATCGCCTCCGCCCGCCCTCGCAGGCGCCGCCAGGTGTCGAAGGCTCCTTCGCCCGGGACGGTGAGCGAAAACGCGAAGGGGTCGACCTCCGGAAGCGGCCCGGGGGCGACGCCGCCCAGCCCGACCTCGGCGACGTGCCGCCCGAGCACCTGCTGCCGGACATGCAGCCGTCGGCCGACGTCGGCGCCGGTCCGCTCGAGCGCCCGCTCGTACGCCTCGCCCACGGCCAGCTCGCCCTCGCCCTCGGCCCAGCGCCGCTCCAGCTCACGCAGGTCGGGGTCGGCCACCGCTAGAACCCGGGGCCGAACCCCGGGGCCTTGAGCTCGACCTGCGTCACCTCGCCGAACTGCTTGACGATCGGGCGCAGGACGTCGGCCTGGCCGACCACGACCCAGGCCAGCGCGTCCTTGGGGAGGCGCCGCGTGATCACCTGGTTGACCTTCTCCAGCGTCAGCGCGTCGAGCCGCTCGAAGAAGCGGTCGACGACATCGCGCGGCAGGCCGTCGAACGCCAGCGACAGGACCATGGCGCCGACCTGGTCGGCGGTCTCGAGCGTGTCGGGCGCGTACTGGCCCTTGATGTAGGCGCGCGCCGAGTCGAGCTCCTCCTGCGTCAGGCCGCCGGCCACGAAGTCGCGGTAGACGCGGTGGGCGAGCTCGAGCGCCTCGCGGCTCGTGTCGGTGGCCGTGTAGGTGGAGACGATCAGCGGCCCCTTGCGCACGTCGTCGACCCAGGAGCGCGCGCCGTAGGTGAGGCCGCTGTCGACGCGCAGGGCCTTGTTCAGGCGGCTGGTGAAGCGGCCGCCGAGGACGGTGTTGGCCAGGAAGCGGGCCGCGTAGTCGGGGTCGCTCCAGTCGAAGGCCACGTTGCCGAACATGAAGTAGGTCTGGAGCGAGTCGGGCTTGTTGACGAGGAGCACCCTGCTCGCCGTCGCCGGCGCCGGGCCGGGCGCCGCGGCGGGGGCGGCGGCCTCGGCCTCCCAGCCGCCGAAGCGGGCCTCGAGCGCCGGGCGCAGCTCGGCCGGGTCGAAGTCGCCGGCGACCACCAGCCACGTGCGCGCGGGCACCAGGACCCGGCGCGCGGCCGCCTTCACGTCGTCGTGGGTCACCCGCTCGAGCGAGCGCTCGTCGCCGCCCGCGGGGCGCGCGAACGGATGCCCGCGGAACAGCCAGGCGCCGAAGTAGCGGCCGATGATCTGCGAGGGCTCCTCGCGCGCGGCGGCGATCGCGTCCTTGGCCTTGCCCTTCTCCTTGTCGAGCTCCGCCGCGTCGAGGCGCGGGCGCAGGAGCGCGTCGGCGAGGAGGTCGAGGGCGAGCGCGGTGTCCTTGGAGAGGAACTCCGCCTGGACCTCGAGCCAGCGCGTGCCGGCCGCGGCGCCGAAGTGGCCGCCGACGAAGTCGACCGCCTCCTGGAAGGCGACCGCGTCGCGCTCGCCCGCGCCCTTGCCGAGGAGCGTCGCCAGGAGCGCCGTCGCGCCCTCCTTGCCCGGCGCGTCCTCGAGCCCGCCGCCGGCCACCCGCGCCTGCAGGCTCAGCACCGGCACGTCCCGGTCCGGAACGAGGATCACGCGCAGGCCGTTGGCGAGCTGGAAGTCGACCGTCGCCGGCAGGCGCACGGCCTTGCCCTTGCCGGGCAGCGGCGCCGGCAGCTCCGGCCGCGGCCGCGGGGCCGGCGCCGGCTTCGCCTCGGCCTCGTCGGCCTCGGCCTCGGCCTCCGCGTCGGCCTCGGTCCCGGCCTCGGCGTCCGTCGCCGCGGCGGCCGTCCGCCCCTCCGGGACCTCGAGCGTCACGACCGTCCGGTTCTTACGCGTGAACGTCGCGGCGGCCACGCGCGTGACGTCCTCGGCCGTGACGGCGCGCACGGCCGCGATGTGCTCGGGGAGCCGCTGCCAGCCGCCGAAGAACAGCTCCGCGTCCATGAGGAGCGACGCCTTGCCGTTGATCGTCTTCAGCTGCCGGACGACCGCCGCGACGAGGCCGTTCTTGGCCTTGTCCAGCTCCCTCGCCGTCGGCCCCTCGCGGGCGAGCCGGTCCAGCTCGGCGTAGAGGAGCGCCTCGCCGTGCTCGGGCGCGACGCCCTCGCGCATGGTCAGCTCGACGGCGAACAGGCTCGGGTCGAACTGGTAGCCCTGGAAGCCGCCGCCCACGTCGAGGCACACCGCCTCGCGCTCGACGAGCGCCTGGTAGAGCCGGCTGCTCTCGCCCACGAGCAGGAGCCGCTCGAGGACCTCGACCGCGGGGAAGTCGGCGTCGCCGGTGCGGCCGATGTGCCACGCGGCCATGACCTGCCGCAGGTGCGCGTTCTCGTCCTCGACGACCACGCGCCGCTCGCCCTTCTGCGGCGGCTCCTGGGTGTGGATCGGCCGGCGCTCGGGGCCCCGGGGGATGGCGCCCATCTTCTCCTCGACCAGCTCGAACGCCGTCGCGGGCTCGACGTCGCCGACGATCACCAGCACCGCGTTGTTCGGCGCGTAGTGCGTGGCGAAGAAGCGCTCCAGGTCCTCCTGCCTCCAGCCCATGATGTCGACCATGTGGCCGAGGACGCTCCACTGGTAGGGGTGCGCCGTGTAGGCCGCCGCCCACAGCTGCTCGCGCATGACCTCGACCGGCTCCTCCATGGAGAGCCGCCGCTCGCTGGCGACGACGCCGCGCTCCGTCTCCACGGCGGCCGGGTCGAAGCGCATGCCGCGCATGCGGTCGGCCTCCATGTCGAGGACGAGCGGCAGCTGCGCCGAGGGGACCCAGTCCTGGTAGACGGTCACGTCCTGGCTCGTGTAGGCGTTGTTGCTCCCGCCGGCCGCCTCCATGATCGGGTCGAAGTGGCCGCCGTAGCGCGCGCCGCCCGAGAACATCATGTGCTCGAAGAAGTGCGCCAGGCCGGTGATCCCCGGCACCTCGTTGCGCGAGCCGACGCGCCAGCCGACGTAGACGGCGACGTTCGGGATCGAGCGGTCCTCGAGCACGAGGACCTTGAGGCCGTTGTTCAGCTCGCGCTCGACGACCGGCAGCGGCGCGTCGAGGGCGGACGCGCGCGAGGCGGCGACGACGCCGAGCGCGAGGGCGGCGATGGGCGAGGAGCGGGACATTCGAGGGCCTCCGGGCGAAGGGCCCGGATCATACCCGCCCCCGGAACGTGGACCGGACCCAGGATCAGCGACGCCGCGGGGTGCGCGCGCGGCCGGGCCGCTCGCCGTTCCGCGCCGCGCGGGCCGGCCGGACCTTCGCCAGCAGATGGTCGATCATCGCGCCCGCGACGTCGACCCCGCTCACCACCTGCGCGTGCGGGAAGTAGCAGGGGAAGTTGGCCTCGAGCACGTAGTAGGCGCCGTCGGGCGTCGCCAGCACGTCGACCCCGCCGTGCTCGAGCTCGAGCGCCGCGACCGCGCGCACGGCGACGTCGGCCATCCCGGGCGGCGGCGGGCGGACGTCGTCGGGGTCGGTGCTGCCCACGGTGCGGAAGTCGTCGGCGAGCTGGACGTTGCGGTAGGCGGCCACGACGCGGTCGCCCACGACGACGCAGCGCCAGTGGACGGCCTCGGGGACGAACGCCTGCACGAGCGGCTGGTTGCCGAGCGAGACCGCGTACTCGACCAGCGAGAAGAGCGTCGGCCAGGCGTCGACCTTGATCACGCCCAGCCCGCCCGAGCCGCCGAGGATCTTCACGACGACCGGCAGGCCGCCCAGGCTCGCGACCTGCCGGCGCAGGACGTCGCGGTCGAGCGTGGACCCGTAGATCGTCGGCGGCACGGGGACCCCGGCGCGCTCGTGGATCCAGGCGGAGTTGAAGGGGGTGAAGTCGATCCGCCGCGGGTGGGCGTAGAAGGTCCCGACCCCGTCCGCCCACAGGAAGTGCTCGACCCGCATGGCCGCGAGCGACACGGCCGGCCGGAACAGGAGCTCGCCCGGGCGGCAGCGCGCGTCGAGGTCGTAGGAGAAGACCTTCGCGTCGAGGTGGTCGACCTCGACCCCGCGCGCGGCGGAGGCCCTCTGCAGGAGCTCGACGGTCTCCCGCGGGACGTCGTCGTCGACCAGCCGCAGGCGCGTCACGCGTCAGCGGGCGAGCTGGGCCTTGCGCTGCTGCTCCTGCTGCGCCAGGGCCTGGAGCTGCTCCTTGTGGCGCTGCAGGGCCGCGTCCTGCTTCTGCTTGAGCTCCTGCGCCGCCTTCTCGTGCTGCTTCTTCGCCTTCTCCTCCTGCTGCGCCTCTGCCTTCGTCTTCTTCTCCTGCTGCTGGTGCTGCTGCTGCTTGGCGGACTGCTCCTGGGTCTGCTTGGCGGACTGCTCCTGCTGCTGCTTGGTCGTCTGCTCCTGCGGCTGCAGCTCGGGGCTCGCGCTCCGCTTGAGGCTGCTCTCCTGGTTCTTGGTCGTCTGCTCCTGCTGCTGCTTGGCGGCCTTCTCCTGGTGCTTGGAGGTCTGCTCCTGCTGCTGGGTCGCCTTCTGCTCCTGCTCCTGGGACGTCTTCGCGCGCTGCTCCTGGGCCTGCTTCTCGCCGCCCTCGAGGCCCTTCCGCAGCTCCGCCTTCTTCGCCGCGAGCTCCTGCTGCTGCTCGTCCCCGTGCTTCCGCGCGTCGGCGGCCGTCCTCGTCTTGAGCGCCTGGAGCTTGGTCTGCTTCCCCTTCTGCTCGGCGGGCAGCTCCTTGGCCAGCGAGCGCTTGGCGCTCAGCTCGCTCCTGACCTCCTTCACGGCCTTGTCCCCGGACGAGCGCTTCGCGGACTGCTCGGCCTGGGCGGCGGCGCGCTTCTCGCGCTGCTCCTGGTTCGCCTGGGGCCGGCCCGCCGCCTGGAGCTCCTTCACGGCGTCCGGGAGGAGCCCGCTCGGCTGCTGCTTGAGCTCCTGCTCCGCCTGACCCCAGGCCTGCTTGGTCCGCTGCTCGGACTGGGCGCCGTCCTGCTTGAGGCGCTGCTCCTGCTGCTGGAAGTGCTGCGCGAGCTGCTGCGCGTTCACGGCGGACGTGGCCATGGCTCGACCTCCGGGGGTCGAATCCTAGCACGCGGCCGGGCGCGCCATCCTCAAGCCGCGCAGCGGCGGACGACGATCCGGTTGCCCTCGACCGCCATGACCTCGACCGGCGTCCCGGCCGGGAGGTGGTCGCCGAGGGTCACGACGTCGACCCGGCGCCCGGCGATCTGCGCGTAGCCGCCGGGGCGGAGCGTGGTCGTCGCGGTGCCGGTCTGGCCGATCAGGGCCGAGTGGTCGTCGGTGCCCACGTAGCCGGCCTGGGCCGAGAGCGGGGTGCGCAGCGACATGCGGGACACCGCGACCTTGATGATGGTCGCCGCGACCAGGAGCGAGCCGCCGCCCAGGGCCACGCCGGCGAGCGGGCCGTACTGGTGGAAGCACAGGGCCACGCTGGCCGTGAGCGACGTGAGGCCGACGATCCCGACGATGACGCCGGGGACGAACAGCTCCACGGCCAGGCAGGCGACGCCGACGAGCCAGAGGATGAGGACGATCACGGGCTGACCTCCGCCGGCACCTCGGTGGCCTCCGGCCGGGACGCGACGACGAGCTGCCCGGCGCGGTGCCCCACGACGACCACGGCCTGGCCGAGGGCGACGAAGCCCTCCTCGGCCACGGCGTCGAACACGTCCTGCCCCACGCGCACCTTGCCCACGGGGCGGAGCACGGTGGCGGCCTCGCCGCTCGTGCCGACCGGCGCCAGCTCCTGCGCGGCCGTCGGCTCGACGGCGGCCGGCAGCGTCTGCGTGAGCACGAGCCGGCGGAGGAGCCCGAGGCGCGGCATGTAGCGGCCGAGGAGGACGACCCCCACCAGGGCGCCCGTCAGGCCGAGCACCGTGCGCCCGACGTTGAGCCGGAAGAGCTCCCACTCGCCGGGCGTCCGGGGCAGGACGAACTTCTGGAAGGTGAGCAGGAGCGAGCCGGCCACGAGCAGGAGGCCCGCGCCGCCGAGCACGCCGAAGCCCGGCGTGACGAACAGCTCGACCGCCACGAGCGCCACGCCGATGACGAAGAGGACCACCTCGACGTGGTCGGAGAGGCCGATCAGGTAGGAGCCGAAGAACACGGCGCCGAGGCACACGGCGGCCACGACCTCCGGGATGCCCTGGCCGGGCGCGCCGAGCGCCGTGACGAGCGCGATCATGCCGACGGCGAACAGGAGCACCTTGACCGGCCACCAGGTGATGAACCGGACGACGTGCTCCCACCAGAGCGACGCCTCGTGCACGGCGACCACCTCGCCGAGGGAGAACTCCGTGGCCAGCGCGGCGAGGAGCGCCGGCTCGTCGTCGGCGATGAGCCGCGCGACCCCCATGTCCAGCGCCTGCTCGGCGCCGATCACGAGGAGCTCGCCGTCGCGGACGACCACCGCCTCGGACGCGATCCGCGCCTTGCGCTCGTAGGGGAGCTCCGCGAGGGCCTTCGCCGAGAGCCACTCGGGGCGCAGCCGCCCGGTGCGCTCGTCCTTGACCTCGACGCGGCGCAGCTCGATCCGCGGGTCGACCATGGCCTCGGCCACGTCGCCCGGGTAGCCCTTGAGCTCGGCCAGGTCGCGCAGGTCCTTCCGCACGGGGACGATCATCTTCTCGGCCACGTCCGGGGCGAGCAGCCCGAACGCGTCCACCTGGATGGGCATGACGTCGCCGAGCTGCCCGTCGGGGCGCATGGCGATCAGGTCGCAGCCGAACGCGGCCATGGTCGCCCCCGACAGCGCCCGCCCGCGGATCCAGGCGACGACGGTGACGTCGTCGAGGTTGTGCAGGTTCCAGGCGATCGTGCGCGACGCCTCGACCTCGCCGCCCGGCGACGAGATCGCGACGACGAGGAAGCGCGGCCGGCGCTCCATGGCCCGCTTGACCCGCGCCTCGAGCGTCCGCTCGGTGAGCGAGTCGATCGGCCCGTCGATCGAGACGAACGCGGCCAGCGCCGCCCCGGGCGCGTCCTGGGCCCGGACCCCGCCCGCCGCCAGCGGCAGGGCCAGGGTCAGCCACGCGAGCCGCCTCCTCCGCCTCGTCACGGGCGCCTCCTCCGGGGGACAGGGTAGCCCGGGGCGGGCCGCTCGGGAACGGGCGGCCGCCAGCCAACCCCGCGGTCGGTCGGTGCCCACACTTGATTGGACGCAGAGGCCGCGGAGGAGGCGCAGAGAGAGCCCAGAGGAGGTCACGCCTCTGCGCCCTCTGCGCCTCCTCCGCGGCCTCTGCGTCCCATGAGCGGCCAAGGCGAGGTACCGAGCAGCCAGAAGGGGGTGCGGCAATCCGCCGCACCCTCCCGCTCGTGGATCCGTTGACACCCCGCGTCGCCCGTGGTTTACTCCCGGCCCACGGAAACCCCAGGGGCGCTGGAGGCGCGGTGCCCGACCCGCAGGACGCCAACCAACTCCTGCGCTTCTCGCACCTCGGTATCCAGTTCGTCCTGGTCTTCGGACTGTTCGTCGCCCTGGGGTTCATGGCGGACGAGAGGTTGGGGACGCTCCCCCTGCTCACGGTGCTGGGCGTGATGGTCGGCTTCGGCCTGGCCTTCTACCAGCTCTACGTGGCGGTCTACGGGGTGCACGGCGGCGCCGGGCGGGGCAAGGGCCCCGGGACCCCGGGCTGAGCGGGGCGAGGCCCCGGAGGACGACTCGGTGCTGCGCCTGGCACAATCGACCGACTGGATGGTCGAGCACCTCATGCACGTCGAGGAGGTGCCCGGCCTCGCGTTCCTGGGCATCTCCAAGCACGTCATCGGGATCTTCGTCGTCGGCCTCCTGCTGACGCTCACGTTCGTGCCGTTCGGCCGCGCGCTCTCGCGCGACTACGTGCCGCGCGGCCGCTTCGTGAACTTCCTCGAGGTGATCCTCCTGTTCATCCGGGACGAGGTCACCCGCCCCTTCCTGGGCAAGGAGGGCGACCGCTTCCTGCCCGTCCTCTGGACGTTCTTCTTCTTCATCCTCTACAGCAACCTGCTGGGCCTCTTCCCCATCCTCCCGGCCCCGGTGCTGCACGACGGGCACGTGACGCTCTCCTGGAGCACGGTCACGCCGACCGGCCAGGTGTGGGTCACGGGCGCCCTGGCGATCACCGCCGCGATCTGGTGGCACGGCCACGGGATCCGCGAGCAGGGGCTGATCACCTACCTGAAGAACATCGTCCCCGGCGGGCTGCCGCTGGCGCTCCTGCCGCTGATGATCGTCGTCGAGATCTTCAGCCACCTGATCAAGCCGATGGCCCTCATGCTGCGTCTCTGGGCGAACATGATGGGCGGCCACGCCGTGCTCTACGCCATGCTCGGCCTGATCTTCCTCTTCGGCTCGGGCGTGGCCGGCATCTTCGTCATCCCGCTCTCCGTGGCGATGGCGGCGGCCGTCTACGTCCTCGAGCTGTTCGTGGCCTTCCTGCAGGCCTACGTGTTCACCTTCCTCGTCACGGTCTTCCTGGGGGCGGCGGTCCACCCCGACCACTGACGAAGGTCCTCCCACCGCGCGCCCATGGCGCGCTCGAGACGAATCGACAAGGAGTCTGACGACCATGGATCTCACGCTCATCGCCCAGGCGGCTCAGGGCAACTCGCTCGGTCTGGCCATCGGCTTCGCGGCCCTCGCGGGCGGCCTCGCCGCCATCGGCGCCGGCTACGGCATCGGCCGCATCGCCTCGTCGGCGGTCGAGTCGATCGCGCGTCAGCCCGAGGCGGCCGGCGACATCCGCGCCAACATGATCCTCACGGCGGCCCTCATCGAGGGCGCGGCCCTGTTCGCGATCGTCGTGGCGCTCCTCGGCGTGTTCCTCACGATCGGCCGCATCCCGGCGCTCTAGTCGGCGGTCGACGGCGCAGGACCCTAGAACCACGCGGTGCACTCCATGAACCTCGACCTGCTCCTCCTCGCCGCCGAGGGCCACGGCCCCTGGTGGCTCGATCCTCACGGGATCGGGCTCGCCTTCTGGACCGCCGTGACCTTCGCGATCGTGGCGCTCATCCTCTACCGGAACGCCTGGGGTCCGCTGCTCAACGCGCTCGACGCGCGCGAGCAGGGGATCGTCGGGCAGAAGGAGGAGGCGGAGCGCATCCGCCGCGACGCGGAGGAGCTCCGCCGCCGCTACGAGGACCAGCTGGAGGGCATCCGCAAGGAGGCCCAGCAGATCATCAACGAGGGCGAGGCGGACAAGAAGCGCATCGTCGACGAGGCGCACAGCCGCGCCGCGGCCGAGGCGCGCGCCATCCGCGAGCGCGCCGAGCGCGACATCACCCTCGCCAAGGAGAAGGCCCTGGCCGAGCTCAAGACCGAGGCCGTGAACCTGGGGATGACGGTCGCCGAGCGCGTGATCGGCGCGGAGGTTGACGCCGCGCGTCACAAGGTGATCATCGACGAGGTCCTCGCCGCCTACGAGCGGAGGTAAGGGTGGGCGCTCGGGACGAGACACTCGCCAACGTCTACGCCACGGCCCTCCTGGACCTGGCGTTCGAGAAGGGGGTCCACGCCGAGATCCTGGCCGAGCTGCGCGCGTTCGACCAGGTGCTCGAGGCGGAGCCCCAGTTCGCGAGCTTCCTCAACACGCCGAACATCGCCCGCGAGAAGAAGAAGGCGGTCGTGACCCGGGTCTTCGGGCCCAAGGTCTCCGACTTCACCCTCAACTTCCTCAAGGTGGTGATCGACAAGCGCCGGCAGCAGGTCCTGCGGCCGATGATCCGCGAGTTCATCGCGGGCTACCACCAGCGCATGGGCGAGATGGTGGTGAAGGTGCAGACGGCGGTCCCGCTGGCGGAGGGGCAGCGCGCGCGGCTGACCTCGGCCCTGAAGGCGAAGTTCGACAAGGAGGTCGTCCTGGAGGAGCGGGTGAGCCCGCGGATCCTGGGCGGCCTGGTGCTGCAGGTGGGCGACACCCGGATCGACGGGTCGCTGCGCTCGCGGCTGGAGACGATCGGCGCGAGGCTCGAGGGCACGCGCTTCCGGAGCCAGGACTACTATGAAGATCAAGGCTGACGAGATCTCCTCCGTCCTCAAGAAGGAGATCGAGGAGTACGCCAAGGAGCTCGAGCTCGACGAGATCGGCTCGGTCCTGGAGGTCGGCGACGGCATCGCGCGCGTCTACGGCCTGAAGAACTGCATGGCCGGCGAGCTGCTCGAGTTCCCCCACGCGGTGTTCGGCCTGGCGCTGAACCTCGAGGAGGCCTCGGTCGGCGCCGTGCTCATGGGCGACTTCAAGCGCCTGCGCGAGGGCGACACCGTCAAGCGCACGGGCAAGGTCATGTCGATCCCGGTCGGCCCGGAGATGGTCGGCCGCGTCGTCAACCCGCTCGGCGAGCCGCTCGACGACAAGGGCCCGATCCACACGTCGCACCGCCGCCCGCTGGAGATGATCGCGCCCGGCATCTCCGGCCGCCAGCCGGTCAACGAGCCGCTGCAGACCGGCATCAAGGCGATCGACTCGATGATCCCCATCGGCCGCGGCCAGCGCGAGCTGATCATCGGCGACCGCCAGACCGGCAAGACGGCCATCGCGATCGACACGATCATCAACCAGAAGGGCTCCGGCGTCATCTGCGTCTACGTCGCCGTCGGCCAGAAGGAGTCGACGGTCGTCAACATCGTCGACCGCCTGCGCGCGGCCGGCGCCATGGACTACACCGTCGTCGTCTCGGCGGCCGCGTCCGACCCGGCGCCGCTGCAGTACATCTCGCCCTACGCCGGCACGGCGATCGCCGAGTACTTCATGTACGACGAGGGCAAGGCGACGCTCGTCGTCTATGACGACCTGTCGAAGCAGGCGGCCGCCTACCGCGAGCTGTCGCTGCTCCTGCGCCGCCCGCCGGGCCGCGAGGCGTACCCGGGCGACGTCTTCTACCTCCACTCGCGCCTCCTCGAGCGCTCGGTCAAGCTCAAGGACCTGTGGATCGTGACCCACAAGTCCGCGCCGCAGGGCCAGCGCGAGGGCGTGGACGGCGTCGTCTACGAGCGCGGCGACGGGCGGCAGGTGGCCGAGATGGCCATCAGCGGCTTCGACCCGGCCAAGTACGAGGTGCGCCAGATCACGCCCGAGGACGGCGTGAACCGCGTGCACGTCGGCAAGTGGGCCATCTTCGAGAAGAAGCACAAGGTCCCGCTCCAGGCCACGATCCACGAGGAGGCCAGGGCGAAGGCGCTGTTCGCCGGGCGCTCCGACAAGGCCGACCTCGAGGTGCGCAAGCTCATGCCGTCGGGCGGCTCGCTCACGGCCCTGCCGATCATCGAGACGCAGGAGGGCGAGGTCTCGGCCTACATCCCGACGAACGTGATCTCGATCACCGACGGGCAGATCTACCTGGAGCCGAACCTGTTCTTCGCCGGCGTCCGCCCGGCGATCAACGTCGGCATCAGCGTGTCGCGCGTCGGCGGCAACGCCCAGACGAGCGCCATGAAGGCGGTCGCCAAGTCGCTCAAGCTCGACCTCGCGAGCTACTGGGACCTGGAGGCGTTCGCGCAGCTGGGCACCGAGCTCGACCCGGTCGCCGCCCGCAAGCTCGAGCGCGGCAAGCGCCTGGTGGAGCTGCTCAAGCAGGGGCAGTACGACCCCATGCCCTTCGAGGAGCAGGTGGTCGTCATCTACGCGGCCAACGAGGGCTACCTGGACAAGGTCCCCGTCAACCGCGTGCTCGAGTTCCAGAGCAAGTTCCTCCCCTACGTGCGCGCCGCCCACGCGGAGATCCTCGACTCGATCCGCGCCACGAAGGGGCTGAACAAGCAGACCGTCGAGAACATCAAGTCGGTCGTCGCGGACTACGTCGAGCTCTTCAAGCAAGGCAAGACCCCCGACCCGCGCTCGGCCGAGAAGCGCAAGGCGACGGCGACGGCGTAGCTGGGACCCGCCGCGGGCGTCGCCCGCGGCGGTCGGTCGTGTGCAGCAACAGACGGACGGGTAGCGACGGATGGCCAAGCTCCGCGACATCAAGCGGCGGATCAAGTCGGTCAAGAACACCGCCAAGATCACGCGGACGATGGAGCTCATCGCCACCGCGAAGGCGAAGACGGCGCAGGACCGCATCCAGCGGGCCCTGCCCTACTTCGAGGCCCTGGCCGAGATCGCCGGCCAGGCGCGCAAGGCCTCGGGCGAGGACGTGGGGCCCGTCCACCCGCTCCTCGAGCGCCGCGAGGTGAAGAAGGTCGCCCTGCTCGTGGTCGTGGGCAACCGCGGCCTCTGCGGCGGCTACAACACGAACGTCCTGCGCATGGCGCGCGACCACCGGGCGCGCCTCCTGGCCGAGGGCAAGGAGGTGCGCCTGTTCGCCAGCGGCAAGAAGGGCTTCGGCTGGCTCAAGTTCCAGAAGGTGCCCTTCGAGGGCAGCTACACGCAGTTCGACGACAAGCCCAAGTTCGTCGACGTCGAGCGCGTGGCCGACACGCTCATCGGCCTGTTCCAGGCCGGCGAGGTCGACCGCGTCGACGTCTGCTACACGCACTACTTCTCCGCCGGCCGGCAGGCGCCCGTGGTCGAGACGATGCTCCCGATCACGAGCGCGGCCGAGGCGCAGGTCGCCTCGCGCGGCGAGAAGCCGGCCGCGGCGGCCGCCGCCGCGGCGCCGGAGAAGGCCGGGCGCAAGGTCGTGTTCACGATCGAGCCCGACCCGAAGACGATCCTCGACGCGATCTTCCCCCTCCAGGCGCGGCTGCACCTGTTCCGCGTCTACCTGGAGTCGGCCTCGTCCGAGCAGATCGCCCGGCGCGTGGCCATGAAGAACGCCACCGACAACGCCCAGGAGGTCGGGCGCCTCCTGCGCATGGCCTACAACCGCGGGCGCCAGTCGCAGATCACCAAGGAGATCCTCGAGGTCCTGGGCGGCGCGGAGGCGCTGGCCTAGCGCCGCGCGCGCCCTCCACCTCGAGCAGACCCCGCACACACGACGAGAGCAGGCAGGCAGGACATGACCAAGGAGCGGATCGGGACGATCGTGCAGGTGATCGGCGCCACCTTCGACGCCGAGTTCGAGGAGGGCCACCTGCCCGACATCTACAACGCGCTCGAGCTCGACATCGAGGTCGAGGGCCGCCGCCTGCAGCTGACCGGCGAGGTGCAGCAGCACCTCGGCGGCAACCGCGTGCGCGCCGTCGCCCTGGGCTCGACCGACGGCCTGGTGCGCGGCATGCGCATCCAGGACACCGGCGCGCCGATCGCCGTCCCGGTCGGCGAGCAGACGCTCGGCCGCGTGTTCAACCTGCTCGGCGACCCGATCGACGAGCAGGGCCCGATCGAGGTGAAGGAGCGCCGCCCGATCCACGCGCCGGCGCCCAAGTTCGAGGACATCGAGGCCAAGGTCGAGGTCTTCGAGACGGGCCTCAAGGTCGTCGACCTGCTCACGCCCTACACCCGCGGCGGCAAGACGGGCCTGTTCGGCGGCGCCGGCCTGGGCAAGACGGTGCTCATCCAGGAGCTGATCAACAACGTCGCCAAGCAGCACGGCGGCTACTCGGTGTTCGCCGGCGTCGGCGAGCGCACCCGCGAGGGCAACGACCTCTGGCTGGAGATGCACGAGGCCGGCGTGCTCCCGCGCACGGTCATGGTGTTCGGCCAGATGAACGAGCCGCCGGGCTCGCGCCTGCGCGTCGCGCTCTCGGCGCTGACCATGGCCGAGTACCTGCGCGACCTCGGCGGCACGGACGTGCTGCTCTTCGTCGACAACATCTTCCGCTTCAGCCAGGCGGGCTCCGAGGTGTCGGCGCTCCTGGGCCGCATGCCGTCGGCCGTCGGCTACCAGCCGACGCTGGCGACCGAGATGGGCGCCCTGCAGGAGCGGATCACCTCGACGAAGAAGGGCGCGATCACGTCGGTGCAGGCGGTCTACGTGCCGGCCGACGACCTGACCGACCCCGCGCCGGCGACCACGTTCGCGCACCTCGACGCGACGACGGTGCTCGACCGCGGCATCGCGGCCAAGGGCCTCTACCCGGCCATCGACCCGCTCAACTCGACGTCGCGTATCCTCGACCCGAACGTCGTGGGCGAGGTTCACTACCAGACGGCCAAGGCGGTGCAGCAGATCCTGCAGCGCAACAAGGACCTCCAGGACATCATCGCGATCCTCGGCGAGGACGAGCTGTCGGAGGAGGACAAGGTCGTCGTGCAGCGGGCGCGGCGCATCCAGGCCTTCTGCTCGCAGCCGTTCCACGTCGCCGAGGCCTTCACGGGCATGAAGGGCGTCTACGTCAAGCGCGAGGACACGGTCCGCTCCTTCAAGGAGATCGTCGACGGCAAGTGCGACGACCTCCCCGAGGAGGCGTTCAAGTACGTCGGCACCGTCGAGGACGCCCGCGCCAAGGCGAAGAAGCTGCGGGAGAGCTAGTCGTGCGCGTCCAGATCGTCACCCCCGACGCGTCGTTCTTCGACGGGGACGCCGACTCCGCCGTCCTCCCCGGGTGGGACGGCGAGCTGGGCGTCCTGCCCGGCCACGCGCCGCTCATCGCCCGCCTGGGCCACGGCGTCGCCCGCGTCCAGGCCACGGGCGGCCAGCAGGTCCGCATCGCCGTCTACGGCGGGTTCGTGAAGGTCCAGGACGACCTCGTCACGGTCCTGGCCGGCGGCGCGGCGAAGCCGCCCGAGGCGCCCGATGAGGCCGCCGCCCGGGCGGCGCTCGAGGCCGCCCGGCGGCGCCTCGACGAGGTCAGGGCCCAGGGCAAGACGGCGGCCGCCCAGCTGCCGGAGGCCGAGGAGGGGGTGCGCCGGGCGCAGACCTTCCTGCGGCTCGTCGCCCGCAAGGGCGCGTAGCGACAGCCGCAAGGGCGCGCAGAAGGCGAGAGGGGGACGGCGAGCGCCGTCCCCCTCGGCATGTACACGCCTCACCGGGCGCCCTCGAGCCCGGGCGAGCCGGGGCGTCCAGGACCCCGGGGCGCACCAGGCTGCGCCCCTACGCCCCGCGTCGGATCCTGACGGCCGGCAGCGCCTCAGTCGTCGTCGTCGTCGTCGTCGTCGTCCTCGTCGTCGTAGTCGTCATCCTCGTCGTCGAAGTCGTCGTCGTCATCCTCGTCGTCGTAGTCGTCGTCCTCGTCCTCGTCCGCGTCGTCCTCGTCCTCGTCGGCGGGCTTCTTCGCGGGCTGGCCGCCGCGCGGGGGCGGGCCCTTCTTGCTGGTCATCGGCGGTGATCTCCGGTGCGGCCGAGCCACGCCGCGGGGTGAGGGGTGGGTGCGGCGTCGACCTCGACCGGGCAGGATCGTAGCCAGGGGCATCCGCCCACGCAATCCGGTCCGAGCCCGGCGCTTCGACGGCGCCGTCGGTCCCCCGGCGGACCGCGCGGCGCTCCGTCCGCTGGAGCCAACCGGCTTCAGCCGCGACCTTTACGGCGTCTTGACCGAGCGGAGATACAACGAACGACGGGCGACGCTCACGT
Source organism: Planctomycetota bacterium (assembly GCA_023954375.1). Classification (GTDB taxonomy): domain Bacteria; phylum Planctomycetota; class J058; order J058; family J058; genus JAMLIC01. Next base: position 95,624 of record JAMLIC010000025.1, on the reverse strand, counting down.
CGTCCGGGAGCGCGACGGCAGGATGCAGACCCGAGGGATGGGCGTTGCGGCGCCGACGGGCCGCCAGGGCGCCGCGGCCGAGCATCGACGGGAGGACGTCCGCATGCAGCGGAAGGAGCGGATCCTCGTCATCGAGGACGAGGCGGACATCCTCGAGCTCATGCTCTACAACCTCGGCCGCGAGGGCTACCGCGCCACGGGCTGCCAGAACGGCGACGAGGGCGTGCGGCGCGCCAGGGAGGAGCAGCCGGATGCGATCCTCCTCGACCTCATGCTCCCGGGCCTGGGTGGGATCGAGGTCTGCCGCCGGCTCAAGGCCGACGCCGAGACGCGCAAGATCGCCGTGATCATGGTCACGGCCAAGGGCGAGCCCGACGACGTGGTCGCCGGCCTGGAGGCCGGGGCCGACGACTACGTGGCCAAGCCGTTCAGCCCGAAGGTCCTGCTCGCGCGCGTCCGCGCCGTCCTGCGCCGCCGCGAGGAGGTCGAGGCGCAGGGGCCGCCGGGCGCGCGCATCGTCCGCGGCGACCTCGTCGTCGACGCCGACCGCCACGAGGTGCGCATCGCCGGCGAGGTCGTGAACCTCACGGCGACGGAGTTCCGCCTCCTGCACTTCCTCGCCGCGCACCCCGGCCGCGTGTTCACGCGCAACCACCTGCTCGACCGCGCCGTCGGCGCCGACGCCATGGTGATCGACCGCAACATCGACGTCCACGTGGGCTCGATCCGCAAGAAGCTCGGGCCGCACCGCGAGGCGATCGAGACCGTGCGCGGCGTCGGCTACCGCTTCCGCGACCTGTGAGCCCGCTGCGGCGCCTCGACGCGCCCGGCGGCGACGAGGCGCACTATGCTCGTCGCCGGATGAAGTTCCTCTGGCGGCTCTACGCCGGCTACCTGGCGATCGTGCTGGTGGCCACCATGCTCGTCGCCGTCCTCGTGTCGCGCTGGCTCGAGCGCGACGCGCTCGAGGACATGGCGGGGGTGCTGCGCGCCCGGGCGACGCTCCTGCGCGAGGTCGGGCGCCCCCTGCTCGAGGGCGGCGTGCCGCCCGGGGACCCCGCGCTCCACCAGCGGCTCGTGCGCCTGGGGGAGGAGCTGGGCACGCGGCTGACGATCGTCCGCGCCGACGGCACGGTCCTCGGCGAGTCGCACGACGGCCGCGACGCCCTCGACAACCACGCCGGCCGGCCGGAGGTGCGGGACGCCGCCGCCGCCGGCGCCGGCCGGGCGACGCGCCACAGCACGACGGTCGGCGAGGAGATGCTCTACGTCGCCGTGCGCGTCGACGACGACGCGGGCCGACGCCTGGGCTTCGCGCGCGCGGCCCTGCCCGTGCGCGCGGTCGACGCGCGCCTCGGGCACCTGCGCCTGATCGTCGTCCTCGGCGCCGCCGTGGCCACCCTCATGGCCCTCGTGCCCGGCTACGTCATGGCGCGGCGCATCTCGGAGCCGATCGCCGCGATGACCGAGGTCGCCCGCGCGCTCGCGGCCGGCCACCCGGCCCCGCCCGTTCCGGAGCGCCTGGCGCACGATGAGCTCGGCGAGCTCGCGCGCGCGTTCGAGACCATGGCCGCGCAGCTGAGGGACCGCATGGAGACGATCAGCAGCGACCACAACAAGCTCGTGGCGATCCTCGGCAGCATGGTCGAGGGGGTCGTGGCGATCGACGCCGACGAGCACGTCGTCCACATGAACGAGGTCGCCAGCCGCCTCCTGGGCGTCTCCGGCGCGGACGCCCTCGGCCGCCGCGTGTCGGAGGTCCCGGCCATGCAGGACGTCCGCCAGACGCTCCTCGGCACGCTGAGCGAGCCCGGGCCGCGCGTGGTCGAGGTGCGCGTGCCGGCGCAGCCGCGCGACCAGCTCCTCGAGCTGCACGCCAGCCCCCTGCGCGACGCGGGCGGGGCGCCCGCCGGCGCGGTCGTGGTCCTCCACGACGTGACCGAGCTGCGCCGCCTCGAGACCCTGCGCCGCGAGTTCGTGGCCAACGTCTCGCACGAGCTCAAGACCCCGCTGACCGCGATCTGCGGGATCGTCGAGACGATGCTCGACGACGAGCGCATGGAGGCCGCCACCCAGCGCCGCTTCCTGGAGAAGGTGCAGCGCCAGGCCGACCGCCTGGCCACGCTCGTGCGCGACCTGCTGACGCTGTCCCGCGTCGAGCAGGAGGAGACGACGATCGAGCGCGCCCCGCTCGACCTGCGCGAGCCGGTGCTCGAGTCGCTGCGCGGCCTGGCGCTCGTGGCCGAGGAGAAGGGGATCGCCCTCGAGCACGCCGTGCCCGCCGCCCCGGTGCCGATCGTGGGCGAGCGCGAGACCCTGCGCCAGGCGGTGGACAACCTGCTCGACAACGCGGTGAAGTACACCCCCGTCGGCGGCCGCGTGTGGCTACGCCTCCGGGTGGACGGCGAGGCCGCCGTCGTCGAGGTCCAGGACACCGGGATCGGCATCGACCCCCGCGACCAGGGGCGCGTCTTCGAGCGCTTCTACCGGGTCGACAAGGCCCGCTCGCGCGAGCTGGGCGGCACGGGCCTCGGGCTCTCGATCGTCAAGCACGTCGCGCTGGCCCACGGCGGCGAGGTGTCGGTGGAGAGCGCGCTGGGGGAGGGGAGCACGTTCCGGATCAGGCTGCCGGTGGGGGGCGCCTAGCTGGCGTCACGTCAGAACTTCCCGCTCACGCTCACCCCCACCGTCCGCCCCACCTCGAACTCGTCGGTCGTCTGCCCGCCCTGCTCGAAGCGGACCTTGCTGCCGAGGACGTTCTCGACCTTCAGCTTGAGCGTCCAGTGCTCGGTGAAGCCCCACGAGGCGACGACGTCGAGGCGGTGGAAGGGGCGCTCGTAGATGTCCGGCAGGCCGAACGTGCCCACGCCGACGAGGCGCTCGCCCGCCACGTTGTAGAGGAACGCCAGCGACGTCCTCGACTCGGGGTCGTCCCAGCCGACGGACGCGTTGACCACCCAGGCCGACTGCCCCGCCAGCGGGCGGTGCTTGCGCGTGGCGATCCCGGCGTCGCTCAGCTCGACCTCCGAGCGGATCAGGGACAGGTTCCCGCCCACGAACAGCGGCTCCAGGGCGCCGTGCAGGAAGCCGAGGCGCTTGCGCCCCTCGAGCTCGAGGCCGAGGTTGCGGCCGCCCTTGGCGTTCTCGAGCGTGACCGTGCGCGTCGCGCCGGCGAGGATGATCGTCTCGATCGGCGCGGTGAGGTCCTTGTAGAACAGGCCGATCGACACCGCCTCGTCGGCCGAGAGGTACCACTCCCAGCGCAGGTCGATGTTGTCGATGCGCGTGCGGTCGAGCCCCGGGTTGCCGATGAACACGCCGGCGCCGATCACCTGGTCGAAGGGCGCCGACGACAGCTCGCGGAAGTCGGGCCGCGCGAGCGTGCGGCTGTAGGCGGCGCGCGCCTGCATGGTCTCGGTGAAGCGCCACACGAGGCTCACCGCCGGGAGCCAGTCGGTCGTGTCGAGGTCGGCGGCCTGCGCCGTGGGGGTGCGGCTGAACAGCTCGAACGTGCGCACCTGCTGCCGCGAGCGCTCGACGCGCACGCCGGCCGAGAGCTCGAGCGACTTCGTCAGCGGCAGGGTCAAGTTCACGAACGCGGCCCGGATCGTCTGCTCCGCGTCGTAGTTGTCCGTGGCGCGGGTGATCTCCTCGAAGGAGAAGCCGTCCTCGGCGATGTTCTCCCGGGCGAAGACCTCCTCGGGCGGCCGCGCCAGGAGGAGGGGGTCGCGGCTGCGCTCGCCGCGGTGGATGAACTTGAAGCGCCGCGTCTCGGACTCGCGGTCGCGCCACACGTGCCCGGCGCCCACCTGCAGGTTGCCGGTGAGGTCGCGCCACAGGGGCAGCGGCACGTCGAGCGAGAGCGAGATGTCATGGTTGTCGTCGCGCACCGTGTTGTAGAGGCGCTGGTTGCCTTCGGGGCGGTTCGAGAGCAGGTAGACGCCCTGCGCCGGGTCGAGGTCGTAGCGCGAGCGCCGCCAGTCGGGCTGGTCGCGGGTGGCCAGCGCGAAGGCGTAGCTCCACGAGAGCGCGATCCCCGCCAGCAGGTCGTGCTTGCCGTGCGCCTGCGTGACGAGGAGCTGCTCCTCGACCCAGGAGAGGCTCGTGACCCGCACGTCGCGGTCGTTGTCGCCCAGGTAGCCGCCGTAGACCTCGGTCTCGTCCTCGGTCGTGCGCACCCACAGCGTGGTCACGCCCAGCTCCTGGCCCTTGGTCGGCTCCCAGCCCACGGCGGCCAGGCCGCTCGCGTCGATCGACCGCGTGGTCCGGTCGACCTTGTAGTCGACGATCGGCTCGAGCGCGCCCTCGCCGCCCAGGCCGAACACCCGCGTCACGCCGCGGCGGACGCGCCAGTCGTGGTCGTAGTTGGCGCCGACCGTGAACCCGACCGTCCCGAGGGCCGTCCTGTAGCGGTCGCCCACCGTGGCGCTCACGCCGAGGTCCGGCGGCAGGTCGCGCTTGCGCTGCGCCGACCAGACGTTGGGCATGGTCTGCCCCAGCGCGGTCAGGACGCCCAGCGGGTAGCCGTCGCCCGTGTCCGGGTCCTCGAGGTGCAGCGGCCCGTGCTCGGTGGCGATCCGCACGCCGAGCGGCAGGGCGCGCGTCCCGTCGTCGCGCCCGAGCCAGTCGCGCGCCCCGCCGCGGTAGGTCAGCCCGTCCTCGAAGGTCGACGCGCTGTTCCAGGCCGACGACACCGAGAAGCTGGCCCCGAACTCCTGCGGCAGGCGCTTGGTCTTGATCTTCGTCGCCCCGCCGCCGAAGTCGCCCGGGAGGTCGGGGGTGTAGGTCTTCTGGACGGAGATGCTCTCGATCACGTCGGCCGGGAACAGGTCCAGCGGCACCACCCGCCGCTCGGGGTCGGGGCTGGGGAGGGTCGACCCGTTGAGCAGGGCCGACGAGTAGCGCTCGCCCATGCCGCGCACGTAGACGTAGCGGCCGCCGACGACCGTGAGCCCGGTGACCCGCTTGAGCGCCTCGGCCGCGTTGCCGTCGCCCGACTTGCCGATCTGCTCCGCCCCGAGGACCTCGGTCACGCCGCGCGCCTCCCGACGCTCCTGCAGGAGCGCCGCCAGGCCGCCCTCGAGCCGGTAGCCCGTGACGCGCAGGGCGTCGAGCTCGAGCGCGGACGGCGTGAGCGCCACCTCGACCGTGGTCCGGCCGCCCGCCGGCACGTCGACGGCGGGCAGCGTGAGCGTGGCGTACTGCGTGTGGATCACCGAGACGGTGTGCGCGCCGGCGGGGAGGCCGGGCAGCTCGAAGGCGCCGTCGGGGCCGGTGCGCGCCTCGCCCATGTGGCCGCGCACGAGCACGCGCGCGCCGGCGACCGGGTTGCCGGTGCGCTCGTCCTTGGCGCGCCCGGCGAGCGTCCCCAGGGCCGCGCCGGCCTCGGGCGGCGGCCCGGCGGGCGCCTCGGGCCAGGCGGGCGCCTCGACGTGCAGGCGCGCCGGGCCGTCGCGCGGGACGGTCACGATCACCTCGGTGGCCTCGTCCCACACGACCGGCAGGACGGCCTCGGCGAGCGCGCGGCCGGCCTGGCGCACGACGAGGGGGTGCTGCCCCGGGGGCAGGACCAGGCGCGCGATGCCGTCCTTGCCCGTGACGCCCTTCGCCGGGCCGGCCTCGACCTCGACCCCGGCCAGCGGGGCGCCGTCGGGGCCGAAGGCGAACACGTCCAGGCGCCCCGTGGGCGCCTCCTGCGCCGCGGCCGGGCCGCCGAGGACGAGGGCCAGGAGGCCGACGAAGAGGACACGCCGGGTCATCGGGGCTCCACCTGCTCGCGCTCGAGCGCGATCGCCTTGCGCAGGTCCGTGGCCGCGCGGAACAGCTCCGGCCGGGTGATCCCCCGCAGCCGGAGGTCGGCGCGCTCGAGGTCGCCCGCGCGGTAGCAGGCGTAGGCCAGCGCGTAGCGGACCTCCTCGTCGTCGAGGAGCCCCAGCCGCGACAGGCGCGGCTCGAGCGCCAGCGCCTGGTCGAACGCGGCGCGCTGCAGCAGCAGCCCGAGGCGCTGGCGCGCCTTGGCCGGCGCGTCCTGGACCGACGCGTTGAGGTACAGCGCGCGGTCCAGCGCCCCGGCGCGGCGGAACAGCTCGGCCGCCTCGGCCTGGTACTTCGCGTCGAGCCGCGCCGCCTCCTCGAGGACCGCCGCCGCCGCGCGCGGCCGCCCGGCGTCGAGGTGCGCGTGGGCCAGGGCGACGAGCACCTGCTCGTGGCCGGGCGCGCGCAGCCGCGCCGCCTCGAGGACCCGCGCCGCGTCGTCGGCGCGGCGCGCGCGGCGCAGGGCCTCGCCGAGCGCCAGGTAGGCCCCGGGCGCGTGGCCGGCGCGGGCGAGGTAGTCCTCGCCCGCCGACGCCGCCGCCACGAACAGCTCCAGCTCGAGCAGGTAGAGGAGGCGCTGCCGCGTGAACGTCGCGTCGTCGGGGAGGCGGCGCTCGGCGCGCTCGAGCGCGGCGAAGGCGCCGGCCCGGTCGCCGGCGGCCCACGCGCAGAGCACCTCGAGCCGGTGCACCGGCGCCTGCCCCTCCCAGCCCGGCCGGCCGCGGGCCAGCGCGGCGAGCGCCGCGGCCGGGTCGCCGGCCGCGTGCTCGGCCTGGGCCAGGTAGACCCACACGATCGGCTCGACCTGCCCCGTCCCGGTCGCCAGGCGGAGCGCCTCGCGCGCGGCGTCGTGCTCCTGGAGCTGGAGCGCCACGAGGCCGCGCAGCGTGTGGAGGCGCGGCAGGTCGAGGCCGTCCTGCCGCGGGTCGACCTCCCCGAGCACGGCCCGCGCGCGCTCGAGGTGGCCGTCGCGCAGGAGGAGCGCCGCCAGCCCCAGGCGGTCGACCTCGTCGTCGGGGCCCTCGGTCGGGGTCGCGGCCGGGCCGACGCAGGCGGCCAGGCACAGCGTCAACAGCAGGACGAGCCTCACGGCTGGAACTCGATCGGCAAGGACGCCCACACCTCGACCGGGCGCCCGCGGTAGGTGGCGGGCTGGAAGGTCCAGCCGCGCACGGTGCGCACGGCGACCTCCTCGAACACGCCGGGCGGGTCGGCCTCGAGGACCTTGACGGCCTTGACCGCGCCGTCGGCGCCGATCCGCAGGCTCAGGACGAGGCGGCCCGAGAGGTTCTTCGCGCGGGCGGCCGCCGGCACCTCGATCGGCGTCGTGGCGCGCGGCACGGGTCGGCTGTCGACGGTGTCCTCGGTGTGGACGACGTCCTTCAGGTCGCCGAGCGCCTCGTCGGCCACGCCGTCGAGGGCGGCGCCGGCGGCGAAGCTCGACAGGCCGACGTCGACGCCCGTGAGCGCCGCGCCGAGCGTCGGCATGGGCGGGAGGGCGGCGCGCGGGGCGCTCCGCGGCGCGGGGCGCGGCGGCGGCTCCTCGCGCCGCGGCGGCGGCGGCTTGGGCGGCGGGGGGGCCATGTGGAAGGTGACCTCGCGCGGGCCGCCGTCGTCGGGCGGGCCGCCCGCGACCTCGTTGAGGCCGAGGACCAGGGCGAGCGTGGCCGGCGCGCCGACGAGGGCGCACAGGGCGCCGGCCAGGTGGGGGCGCACGCTCACGGCGCCCCGGCCTCCGTGGCCACGCCGACCTCGCTCGCGCCGGCAAGCCGGCACTGGTCGACGACCTCGACCAGGAGCTCCGCCGGGACGAGGCGGTCGGCGACGACCAGCGCCTTCTTCGTGGCCGAGGCGGCGAGCAGGTCGCGGACGCGGGCCTGGAGCATCCAGGGCTTCACCGGCTGCTCGTCGACGAACACCTGCCGGCCGCGGTCGACGTGCACGCGCACGGCCTTGCTCGAGGCCGGCGCGGCGCTGCGGGCGCTCGGCCGCTGGAGCTCGAGCTGCATGTCCTTCGTGAACGTCGTGGAGACGGCGAAGAAGATCAGCAGGATGAAGACCATGTCGATCAGCGGCGCCATGTCCACCTCCTGGTGGCGGCGCGGCGCGCGGTGGAGCCTCACGCCAGGGCCTCCTGGATGGCGACGTCGCGCAGCTCGTCGAGCTCCGCGCGCAGGCGCGCGGCCCGGCGGTCGAGGAGGCGCGTGGCGAAGTAGCCGGGGATCGCCACGCCCAGGCCGAGCTGCGTCGTGAACAGCGCCTCGGAGATCCCGCCGGCGATCCCGCCCTCCTGGGCGTGGAAGGTGCCGGTGCCGAGCGAGTCGAACAGCTCGATCATGCCGCTGACCGTGCCCAGGAGGCCGAGCAGCGGGGCGACCGCGACCACGGTGCGGCCGAGCGCCGCCCCGCGGTCGAGCAGGGCGCGCGAGGGCGCCAGGGCGTCCTCGAGGGCACGGCGCAGGTCGGGACTCACGACGGCGACGACCGCGGCCGCGGCGCCGTCGAGGAGGCCCCGCGGCGCGGGCGCGGCGCCGCGCCGGGAGGCGAGGAGCGGCCGCGGCGCCAGCTTCGTGCCGCGGCGCAGGAGGAAGGCGCGGTAGCCGACGGCGTACCAGAGGACGACCGCGCAGGCGAGCAGGGGCAGCATCACCGCGCCGCCGGCGGCGACGTAGCGGTCGAGGATGACGAGGAGGTCGCTCACGCCGCCGGCTCCCCGGCGCCGACCCCGACCAGCTCCGGCTCGTCGGGCACCGGCAGGCGGCTCGACGTCGTCCGGACCGGCCGCGGCGGCGGCGGCGGCGGGGGCAGGGTGAGGAGCGTCACGCGCAGGGCGGCGCGCTCCATGCCGGCCCGCAGGGCCTCGCCCCAGCTCGTGAGCAGGTTCCCGGCGAGCAGGGCCGGGATCGCCACGCTCAGGCCGAGCTGGGTCGTGATCAGCGCCTCCGAGATGCCGCCGGCCAGGAGCTTCGGGTCGCCCGTGCCGTGGACGGTGATCACGTCGAACGTGCTGATCATGCCGGTGACCGTGCCCAGGAGGCCGAGCAGCGGGGCCACGGCCGCGGCCACGAGCAGGGCGGCCTCGAAGCGCTCGATGCGCAGCCCCTCCTGGAGCATGCGCTCGGACGCCGCGCTCTCGAGGCGGTCGGCGCCCTGGCCGAGGTGCGGGAGCATGGCCGCGACCACCCGCGCGGCCGCGCCGCGGCCGGCCTGGGCCTTCGCGAGCGCCTCGCCCGCGCGCCCGGCGGCCACGAGGGGCGCCACCGCATCGAGGAGCGGCGCCGGGTCGCCGCCGGCGCGCCAGAGGATCGCCACGCGCCCGGCGGCCAGGCAGACGGCCACGAGGCCGAGGCCGACGATCACCCAGGCCACCTCGCCGCCGCGCCGGACCGTCTCGACGGGCGTCTTCACCACCGGCCGGTCGGCCGGCTTGTCGAGCGACTCGAACACGTAGACGGGCAGCGTCGCGGGCAGGGCGCCGCCCGCGGCGGCGCGCGCGGCGCTCGCGGCGTCGGCGCCGCCGGTCGCCTCCCAGAGCTGGAGCCCGCCGCCGCCGGCCGGCGCGAGGGCGCCCGCGCCGCGCGGGCCGGCGCCCAGGCAGGCGACGGCGCCGACCCACACGAGGTCGCCCGTCGCCTCGCTCCCGTCGGCCAGGAAGAAGCTCCCCGGCGCCCGGCGGACGCTCGCGCGCCGGCGCAGGAGCGCGCCGAGCTCGCCCAGGGCCTGGTCGACCGCATGGACGCGGTCGCCGGGATGATCGGGGGGCCGGTCGCCGGGCGGCAGGAGCGCCGCCGCCTGCGAGAGGACCCCCTCGAGGGCGCCGGCGCCGTCGTCGAGCGCGGCCGCCTCCTCGTCGAGCTTGACCAGGCGCGCCCGCTCGGCCTCGACCTCGAGGCGCAGGGCGCGCAGCCGCTCCTCGACGGCGCCCAGGTCGGCCGCCGCGGCCGCCGCGCGGCGGGCGGCGTCGGCCTCGACCTCGGCCAGGCGCCGCTCGAGGGCGGCCTGCTCGCTGGCGAGGAAGGCGTACTCCTTCTGGTAGGCGTGCGTCAGGGCCTCGCGGCCCTGGTCGCCGCCCGCCGGCGAGGACGACCGCCGCTCCTGGGCGACGGCCGGCGCGGCCAGCGTCAACGCGAGCACCGCCGACAGGGCGAAGCGGCTCACCGCGGCGCCTCCTCCGGCGCGGCGCCGGCGTAGGGGTTGGGCAGGACGAAGAAGCCCTGGCGCAGGTGCTTGTCGAGCGCGTCGAAGAGCGCGCCCACGAGCGGCCGCTCGGCCGGCGCGCAGACCCGGAAGCGCCAGCCCCGGGCGTCGCGGTCGACCACGCCGAGGCGGCCGTCGAGCGCGCGGAAGTACATCAGCGTCATGCCGAGCTTGGCCACGTCGGCCAGGAGCGTCTGCCCCTCGAGCTCGATCCGCTGCCGGTGCAGGCCCACCTCGCGCGTGAGGCGCAGCTCGTCCTCGAGCGCGCTCCACAGGCGCGCCAGCGCCTCGTCGGGCCGCAGGCGGCCGGCCGCCAGCTCGCCCGCGAGCTGGTCGAGCGCCGCCTCGCGCTCGGCGCGCTTGAAGGGCAGCCCCTCGCGCACCCCGGCCGCCGCGGCCTCGAGGTGCCGCAGGACCATGGGCGCCAGCGCCGCGCGCGCGCGCGCGCGCGCCTCGAGGGCGGCCGCCCGCTCGGCGGCGGCGCGGCGCACGTCCTCGAGCTCGAGCTCGAGCGCCTTGACCTGGCGCTCGACGTCGGCCTTCTGCTGGGCGGTGGAGCGCAGCTCCTCGCGCTCGACCGCCTTCTTCAGCTCGAGGTCGGCCGAGAGGCGCTCGACCGCGGCCCGCCGCTCGACCAGCTCACGGGCGAGCGTGTCGAGGGGGTCGTCGTCCCGGGCGACCGCGGCGCCGAGGCCGCCGAGCAGCCCGAGCGCGACGATGCCGTTGGCGATGCTCTTCCTTCGCGGGGTCATCTGCGCTCGCTCACGGGTCAGTTGGGGGCCGTGGTGGTCCAGCCGGCGGTCCAGTCGTCGGCCGGGTCCGGGCCCATGGCGCCGATGAAGGTCACCGGCGTGAAGAAGGGGTCGCCGAGGTCGTGCCAGGTCACGCCCTGCACGGCCGGGCCGCCGGCGGCCGGGCGGAAGTTCGGCGCCGACTGGTTCGTCGGGGCGCCGAGCTGCGGGTCGACGCCGACCTGGTTGCCGGGGCTCTGCTGGCCGTTGAAGACCGAGTCGAGCTGCGGCTCGCCCGCGTCGTCGCGGAAGTGCGTCGAGCCGCTCGCGCCGTTGTTGAAGAAGATGCAGTTCCTCACGGTCAGGGCGCCCGAGAGGACGTTGTAGGAGCCCGGCGCGTCGCTGTAGGCGTGGTTCCAGGTGGCGCTCTGGTCGATGTCCAGGCCCGCGCCGTTCATCTCCATGACGATCGAGTTGGCGATGTTCGCCGCCGTCCCGCGGCGCAGGAGGAGGCCGGTGGCCGACTGGCCCGCCGTGCCCGCCGGGCCGACGATCGTCATGTTCGACAGCTTGCCGTGGGAGCGCGGCGCGATGTCGTTGCTCGTCTCGTTGTTGTCGGCCTCGACGCCCATGTCGGCGCCGCCGTCCCACTGCTGCAGGACGACGAACTGCGCCCGGCCCTGCCAGCCGTAGGTCCAGTCGAACGAGTCGTCGAGGGCGCCCGTGACCAGGACGTGCTTGACGTCGACGGTGCCGCCGAAGAACTCCACGCCGTCGTCGGCGTTGCGGTGGACCTGGATGTAGTCGACGACGGTCCCGCGGCCGACGCCCTGGAAGGCGATCCCGTTCAGCTCGTCGTCCGACGTGAAGACGTGGCCGGCGAACTCGACGCGCACGTAACGCAGCACGCCCGAGTCGTCGTTCGGGTCGGTGCCGCCGTACTGGCCCGAGCCGCCCTCGCCCACCGGGAGCGTGCCGCCCGGGCCCATGTTGTTCACGGGCGCGCGGCCGTTGATGATCAGCCCGCCCCAGTCGCCCGGCGCGCGCTGGCCGACCGGCTGGTTCGACGTGAAGACGATCGGCTGCTGGGCCGTGCCGTCGGCCAGGATCCGCGAGCCGCGGCGGATCACGAGCATGGAGGGCGGCGTGCCGCCGCGCCCGTGGATCGTCGTCCCCGCCTGGATCGTGATCGTGGCCGTGTCGGTCGCCGAGTCGTCGCCGATGAACACCGGCGCGTCGAGGATCCACTTGTACTTGGCCTCGAGCAGGACGTCGTCCTTGAACGCGCCCGCGAGCTTGCGCGTGCTGCCGTCCGAGCTCTCGAGGATCGTCCCGCCGCCCGGGTCGTTCTTCACCAGCGTGAAGCTGCCGGGCTGGTTGTTGCCGCCGCCGGGGTTGTTGTTGCCCCCGCCGCCGCCGCCCGAGTTGTTGACGATCACCAGGCTGCCGCCGCTCTTGCCGTCGTCGCAGCCCGCCGCGCACGCGCCCGCGAGCGCCACCCCGGCCACGAGCGCCGCGCCGAACCGTCCTCGCCTCACCCGCCACCTCCGCCCCTCGTCGGGGGCACGGGCGGACTTGTAGTGCAGGCGATCCAACGCGCGATTTAGGGCGGGTCAACCCATCATCAAGTCCAGGTCAAGGACAGGTCAGGACGGGCGGTCAGAGGCTGGCGACGAGGGCCTTCAGGCGGCGCAAGGTCCGCATCTCCACGCAGTAGCAGACCCGCGGGCCGTCCACCTCGCCGCGGATGAGGCCGACCTCCTTCATGACCTTGAGGTGCTGCGAGACCGTCGACTGGGCCAGCGGCAGCTCGTCCACGATCTCGCCGCACACGCAGGCCCCGCGGCGCACGAGGAGGCGGAGGATGCGCACGCGCGCCGGATGCGCGATCGCCTTGGCCAGCGCCGCCAGCTCCTCGTCGGCCGCAGGTCCCTCGACGGGCCGCAGGTCCGGCGTCCGGTCGGGGGCGGGGCAGCCGGCCTCCTCCGGGCCGGTGCCGGACGCGGAGGCGTCGGCGGGTCGCGGTCGCCTGGGTGCGCTCATGATCGTGAGTCTACGATCACGGGCCGGCCGGCGGAGGGTCTCGCTCACCACGACTCCGACCCTCGGGCCGGGCGATCGTCACGGCCCCCGGCGGAACCGGCGGAGGAAGGCCCACGCCTCCCACGAGGCATCGATCACGGCGGTGGCCGGGCCGACGAGGCGCTCGGCGACCTGCGGCGCGCCGCCGGGCCAGCCGTGGCCCGCGCCGGTGAGGCGCCACAGGACCACCTCCGCGCCGCCCCGGCCGCCGCTCCAGGTGCTCCGCTCCGCCGTGTGGCCCTGCGCGTCGCGGATCGGCGCCTCGCGCGTGGGCTCGGGCGCGCAGCCGTCGTGCGCGATCCACGTCGCGATCGTCCGCTCGACCGGCGCGTGCTCCACGCGATGGTTCGTGAGCGGGAAGGGCGGCCCGATCCCGCCCTCCCAGGGCGCGCGCGGGTCGTCGACGCTGTGGACGTGCAGCACCGGGACGGCCGGCGCGCCGGGCCGCGGCGGGTCGCAGACCATGGCGCCCGCGACGCCCGCGACGGCCGCCACGAGGTCGCCCGCCTCGGCGGCCAGGCGGTAGGCCATCATCGCCCCGTTGCTGTGGCCGGCGGCGTGGACGCGCGCCGGGTCGATCGCCACGCGCGACGACACGTCGGCGACCACGGCCCGGAGGAAGCCGACGTCGTCGACGGCGTTGTCGCGCGCCCAGCCGCAGCACGTCCCGGCGTTCCAGGTGAGCAGCCGCCGGTCGAGCCGCCCGGTGCCGGCGGGGTAGACGACGACGAAGCCCTCGCGCTCGGCCACCCGGTCCATCCCGTAGCCGCGCTTCATCCCCTCGGGGTTCCCGCCGCCGCCGTGGAGCATGAGCACCAGCGGCCGCGGGCCCTCGCCGCGGGCCGGCACGCGCACGAGGTAGTAGCGGTCGAGGCCGCCGTGGCGCAGGCCGACCTCGTGGTCGCCCGGGCCGAGCGGCGCCGGGGCCTCGCGCGCGGGGAGGGCGCGGCAGGCGGCGAGGACGAGCAGCGTCGTGAGCGTCAGGGCGCGGCGCATGTCCCATCTAACGGCGGCGCGCCCCCCGGGTTTCGCGCGCCCGCGCCCTTGCGCCCCGCCCCCGGCCGGGGAACACTCGCCTCGCGCCGGCGACGCCGGCCCGAGGGGAGGAGCGCGCGTGACGGCGGTGCTCGGGATCTACACGGGCCACGACCCGGCGGTCTGCCTGGTCGTCGACGGCCAGGTCGCCGTCATGATCGAGGAGGAGCGCCTCACGCGCGTGAAGCACGGGCTGCCGAAGTCCGTGCGCGACCTGTGGCCGAGGTTCGGCGGCCGCTTCGGCTACTTCCCCTGGGCCTCGGTCGCCTACTGCCTCGACGCCGCCCGCCTGGGGATCGACGACCTCGACGCGATCGTCCTCCCGGAGGACGCCACCGCCTGCGACATGGCCGGGCTCCTCCCGGTGAAGGACCGGTCGCGCATCCTGGTGTCGACGGAGCCCGCCCACGGCGCCCACCACCACCGCCACGCGCTCTCGGCCTTCCTCGCCAGCCCGTTCGACCGCGCGGCCGTGCTCGTCGTCGACGGCGACGGGACCGTCTCGCCCGAGGGCTACGAGGCGGAGTCGGGCTACCTCTTCGAGGACCGGGCCCGCTTCGGCCGCGAGGTGTTCAAGAACCGCTACCCGCAGGGGCAGGGCCTGCGCGCCGGGCTCGGCTGGCTCTACGAGTACGCCTCCGCGATCCTCGGCTTCGTCAACACGCGCGTGGGCTACCTGGGCGAGCCGGGCAAGACCATGGGGCTGGCGCCCTACGGCGGCCCGTCGCCCGCCCTCGAGGACCCCTGGGTCGTGCCGGGCGAGGGTTTCGCGCTCGACTTCGCGCCCTTCCACGCCTGGCTCGCGGCCACGGGCAACCACAAGCGCCTGCGCTTCGACAGCCGCGAGCGGGCCCTGGTCATCGAGGAGAGCGCGATCCCGCGGGAGGCCGCCGACCTGGCCTGGAAGGCGCAGGCGGAGCTCGAGCGCGGGCTCCTGCACCTCGTCGGGCGCCTGCACGCCGCGACCGGCGCGCGCGACCTGTGCATCGCCGGCGGCGTCGGGCTCAACTCGGTGGCCAACGCGCGGATCGTCCGGGAGGGGCCGTTCGAGCGCGTGTTCATCCAGCCGGCCGCGCACGACGCCGGCCAGGCGATCGGCCTCGCCTACGAGGGCTGGCTGCGCCTGGGCGAGCGCGGGCGCGCGCTGCCGCCGCTCGCCCCGACCCGGCACGCCTACTCCGGGCGGCCCCATGACGACGCCGAGCTGGCGGCGCTCCTCGACCAGGCGGCCCTCCCCTACACCCGGCTCGCCGACGACGCGGCGCTGGCCGACGACTGCGCGGCCGAGCTGGCGCAGGGGCGGATCGTCGGCTGGTTCCAGGGGGGCAGCGAGCACGGGCCCCGCGCGCTGGGGCACCGGAGCATCCTGGCCGACCCGCGCGACCCCGGGATGAAGGACCGGCTCAACGCGCGCGTGAAGTTCCGCGAGGGCTTCCGCCCGTTCGCGCCGAGCGTCCTGCGCGCGCGGGCCGCCGAGGTGTTCGAGCTCGAGGGCGAGAGCCCCTACATGCTCCTCGTGGTCCCCGTGCGCGAGGCCTGGCGCGCGCGCGTGCCCGCGATCACCCACGTCGACGGCACGGCGCGCGTGCAGACCGTCGACCCGGAGGTCGAACCCCGCTACCACGCGCTGATCGAGGCCTTCGCGCGCCGCACGGGCGTGCCGCTGGTGCTCAACACGAGCTTCAACCTGCGCGGCATGCCGATCGTCGAGTCGCCGCGCGACGCGCTCCAGTGCTTCCTCTACACCGACATGGACGCGCTCTACCTGGGGCGGCTCAAGGTGCGCCGCCCCGACGCCCGGCGCCTCGTCCCCAGCGCCGCCCCGGGCTGGCGGTTCGTGGTCGAGAACGAGCTCTCCTGGGGGGGGCAGCGCACGCGCGTGCGCTACCAGCGGGGCGACGACGAGCAGGTCGAGGTGCGCCCCGTGCCGGAGCTCGTGACGCTCTGCTCGCTCCTCGACGGCAAGCGCTCGCTCCACGAAGCGCTGGCCACGGCGCTCGGCCAGGAGCCGCCGCCGGACGTCCTCGCGGCGTGCGTGACGCTGCTCCAGATGCTCCTGCGCCAGGGCGCCCTGCGCTTGCGCCTGGGCGCGATGGAGCTGTGAAAGCGCGGCGGGCCGCCCCCGGAGGGGCGGCCCGCGGTGTGTCGGCCCGGCCCGGCGGCCGCGGGCGCAGCCAGGGGGGACCTCGTTGGGGAGAAGGTAAGCGGGCGTCGTGAAGAGGAGATGAAGGGCCGGCGGATTCGGGGTCAAGGGGCGGGCGCGTCGTAGGCCGCCTCGAACCGCCGCTCGCGCTCCGTCCAGCCGGCCGTCATGGGCCCAGCAGGCGCTCGAGGGCGGCCTCGAGCTCGGCCAGCGCGTAGGGCTTCTTGAGGAGCTCCACGGCGGGCTCCGCGACGAGGCGCGCCGTCGCCTCGGCGGAGTAGTAGCCGCTCGTGACCACGACCGGCAGGTCGGGGCGCCGGGCCCGGAGGGACCGGAGGGCCTCCTCGCCGCCCATCACGGGCATGGCGAGGTCGAGCACGACGGCCGCGACCTCGCCCCCCAGGCCCTCGAAGCGCTCGAGCGCCTCGCGGCCGTTCCCCGCGCCGACCGTGGCGAACCCGAGCCGCGCGAGCATGCTCTCGCAGAGCTCGCGGACGATCTCCTCGTCGTCGACGACGAGGATCGTGGCTCGTGGCCGTCCCTTCATCCCGCCGGCCTCTCCGCGCCGGCGAGTTCGACGTTAACCAGGCCGCCGCGCCCCTCCAAACGTCGGGGTACGCGGCGATGGCACCGTCCGTACCCAGGGATCAACCCTGGGCTCCAGAGAGCCTGAGAACTCTTCGTTCCGCCGCTCGTACTCGACCCGCCAGAGCGCAGCGTATGGGAGGCGCGGAGCGGGCCGAACACCGTTGCCCGGGCACTCACGCCGATCGCGCCCCCCTCGCGAGCGCATCACTCATCACAGGTCACCAGCCGAGGACCGGCCAGCGCTCGCGCTCGGCGACGCGCCGCAGCCGCAGGTCCGGGTTCACGGCGCAGGGGAAGCCGACCGCGCGGAGCATGGGCTCGTCCTCGGCGTCGCACCCGTAGGCGTACGAGCCCGCGAGCGACAGCCCCTCGCGGCGGGCCAGGTCCTCGAGCCACGCCCCGCGCCGGCCCGCGACGACCTTCCCCGTGGCGACGCCGTCGCGGTACTCGAGGTCGTCACCGACGAGCGCGTCGGCCCCGAGCCTCGCCGACAGCGGGGCGAGCGCCGGGGCGAGCGCCGAGGTGACCAGGACGACGCGGTGCCCGTCGCGGCGGGCGCGCTCGAGGACCTCGAGCCCGCGCGCCCGCGGCGCGAGGCCCGCGAGGTCCCGCTCGGCGTGCTCGCGCAGGAGGACCTCCACGCGGTCGCGGCCGAGCCCCGCGCAGCCGAGGAGCCCCAGCCGCCGCCCGAGCCGCCGGTCGGCGCGCGACGCCAGGCCGAGGGCCGGGAGGGCCGCCGCCAGCGCCCCGACCCGGCCGAGGCGGCCCACGACCCCGGGCGCGCGCGCGGCCACGTAGAGCGCGGCCGACAGGTCGCGCGGCGGGAGGAGCACCTCCTCGACCCGGACGAAGGCGGCGGTGGCGGCCGCCGTCGCGGGGGTCACGCCCCGGCCCCGGGCCCCGGGAACCAGCCGCGGGGGAGCACCTGCGGCGGGAGGTCCTCGTCGCGCGCCTCGAGCAGCGCGCGCCAGCCCGCCGGGTCGGCGGCCTCCGCCCCGAGGAGCTTCGGCAGGAGGTCGCGCGCCCGCTGCGCGTGGCGCCCGTAGGCGCGCATGACCCGGCCCGCGAGCTTCGTCCCGCGGTCGGGGTCGCCGTCGAACAGCCGCCGGGCCTCCCGCAGGACCCACTCGCTGGTCGCCGCCTCCTCCTCTAGGAAGCGCACGAGCGCCTGCGCGATGCACGGGTGCGCCGCCTCCTCGAGGGCGAGGAACGCCTCCTCCTCGACGACGTGCACGTCGTCGTCGTCGCCCATGGTCGCCGACGGGCTCGGGGCATCGGTCTCGAAGCGCAGCTCGACCTTGCCCATGACGAGCACGTCGTCGGGGCAGAGGAAGGCCAGGCGCAGGCGGTTGCCGTTGCGCAGCGTGCCGAACCGGCTGCCCTCGTCGCGCACGACGACGCGCTGGTGGAAGCGGATCAGCGTGGCGTGCAGGCGCGACACCGAGCGGTCGTCGAGGAGCACCTGGCTCTTCTCGTCGCGCCCCACGGTGAGCACCGCCTTGTCCTCGAGCTCGACCGTCCGCTCGCCGCCCGGCCCGCGCACGACCAGGCGCGCCTTCGGCCGCGGCTGGCGGGGGGCGAGCTGCCCGGGGTAGCGGTCCTGCGCGTTGTCCCACCAGGCGAGCCAGGCCTCGGCGTCGTCGCCCAGGTTCTCGTGGGTGAGCGAGAACAGGCGCATGGGGACGGTCGCGCGCGCGCGCCGCAGGCGCGCCTCCATCTTGCCGGCGATCGCCTCGGCCGTGTCCCCGTCGAGCGCGTTGCGCAGGACGCGGCGCGCCACGCTCACGCGCAGGGTCACGTCGTCGGCGGCGAGCTGCTCGAGCAGGGTCAGGACGGTGCGCTTGTCGCCCTCCTCGACGAGCCCGCGCAGGACCGGCTCGGGGACGTTCCCGGCGCGCAGCCGGTCGGCCTTGATCTTCTTCGTCGCCGCCGAGAACACCGCCCCGAGGCCGCCGTCGCGGAACACGAGCGACACCTTGCCCAGGCGGAGCGGGTCGCCGTCCTTGATCACCACGTCCTTGACGCGCATCTCGGCCACGAACGAGCCGTAGGTGCTCCCGAGGTCGCGCAGGATGAACCCCGTCTTCCCGCGCTCGATCTGCGCGTGCTGCCGCGACACGGACGGGTCGTTGATCACGATCGTGCTCGTCGGGTCGCGCCCGATCGTCACCACGCGGCCGATGATCGGATGCCGCGCGCCGCCCGGCTCGACCAGGCCCGGCACCTCGACGGCGATCCCGTTGAGGACCTTCTCCAGCTCCTGCGCGCAGAGGGCGGCGCTGCCGTAGCGGAAGCGCCGCTCGACCTCCATCATGCGCAGGATCACCAGCTCGAGGTCCTCCGGCACGCCGGGCACGAGCGCGCGCGGGCGCACGAACTGCCCCTCGGCGATCAGGCGCGAGATCGCCTGCGCGTTGTGGCCGGGGAACGGGAGCTGCCCGGTGACGAGGTGGTAGAGCGTGGCCCCGAGCGAGAAGACGTCGCAGCGCGGGTCGACCTGGTGGTCGCCCCACTGCTCGGGCGCCATGTAGTGCGGGGTGCCCAGGACCTGCCCGGGCATCGACAGCCCGTCGTCGGCGGAGACGCTCTTGGCCAGCCCGAAGTCGAGGACCTTCACCTCCCCCTTCCAGGTGAGGAGCAGGTTGGCCGGCTTGATGTCGCGGTGGATGACGCCGTTCTTGTGCGCCTCGGCGAGCCCGAGCGCCGCGTCGTGCGCGATGCGGGCCGCCTCGAGCGGCTCGAAGACGCCGCGGCGCGCGAGCCCCTGGTCGAGCGGCTCGCCGTCGACGAACTCCATGACGATGTGCGGGCGGTCGGAGTCGGTGTCGACGGAGTAGAGCTCGACGATGTTCGGGTGCTTGATGTGCTCCATGACGCGCGCCTCGCGCCCGAAGCGCCCGCGCCACGTCTTGTTGGTCGCCTGCTCCGAGGCGAGGAACTTGATCACCACCTGCAGGCCGTCGGCGTCGCGCCGGGCCAGGTAGACGGACCCCATGCCGCCCTGGCCGAGCTTCTTCTGCACGACGCAGCCGCTGAAGTGGGCCCCGATCAGGGGGTCGTCGGGGTCGCCCTCGTCGTCGCCCCCCTCGATGAACGTGCGGTCGAGGTCGGACGAGCTCGCCGCCCCATCCAGGCCGCCGGCCTGCGTGCCGACCTGGCTCAGGTGCGTCCCCTGCTCCGGGGTGACCATGCCCGAGTCCATGAGGAAGGCGGCGAAGCTGCTCGGCGTCGCCCCGCCCTGCCGGCGGTAGCGCTCGAGCGCCGCGCGCGCCTGCTCGTCGCTCAGGAGCCCCAGCGCGACGGCGCGCCGCCCCACGGCGATCGGGTCGTCAGGGCGCGTGCTCTCCGCCGACATCTCGCCTCCGCCCGCGGCGCGCGCTCCCCGCCACGCGCGGGTGAGAGTCTAAACGAGACGGGCCCGCGGCTGAAGCCCCGGCCGGAGGAGGACGGGAGGCGTTAGCCGGCCCCGCCCGCCTCGTCCATGCGCCGCCCGGCCTCGAGCAGGATGCTCGTCATCGGCCGCTGCACGTTGCGCTCGTCCTCGTCGAGGGCCGGCGAGAAGCTGAACTGGCCCTCCTTGCAGCCGACGAGCTCGATGATCGCCTCGTCGCCCGTCCGCGACTCGGTGCGGGCGAAGATCGGCGTGCCGTCCTTGACCACGACCCGGCCGTCGTGGCCGTCGGTGCCGAAGACCTCGAGCGTGCCGGTCTTCTGGTTGAACTCGAGCGTCTGCAGGAGCTCGAACAGGTTCACGAGGTCCAGG
Organism: Planctomycetota bacterium; assembly: GCA_023954375.1. Taxonomy (GTDB): domain Bacteria; phylum Planctomycetota; class J058; order J058; family J058; genus JAMLIC01. The sequence goes on along the minus strand of JAMLIC010000025.1, from coordinate 75,271 downwards.
CGGCCGGCCATGGCGTCGGCCAGCATGGGCTGCGTGAGGGCGTTGGTGTCGGCGGCGGCGGCGGCCTTGCCCACGCTCCCGACGCCGCTCATGCACCGGTAGGTGCAGAGGAACGGCCCGACCGACACCTCGTCGTTGTCCTCGAGCCGGTGGTCCTGGATCCGCTTGCCGTTGACCTGGGTGCCGTTCTGCGAGCCGAGGTCCTTGATCCAGGGGCGCCCGTCCTTCCAGTAGAGCTCGGCGTGGCGCCGCGACACGCGGTTCGACGGCACCGAGAGGTCCGCCTCCTCGGAGCGGCCGATGACGAGCGACGCGCCCGGCTTGAGGTCGACCGGCGGGGCGCCCACGCGCACCAGCATGTGCCGCTTCCAGTCGCCCATCGGCCCTCCGGCGCGAGCGCCCGCGGGGGCGGGCCGCCCGCCCGGTCGCTGGCCGGGAGCGGGGGGGCGCGGCGGATCGTTCGGTGTGGCCACGGGTGCCTCCCTGGATGCGGGGGGCGAGCGTACCCGGTGAGGCCACGGCTCGCCACCGCCGCGCGCCGTCAGCCGCGGGCGCGCTCTCGCGCGAGGACCGCCTCGAAGACCTGCCGCGTCCGCCGGCGGTGGAACTCGACCTCCTGCACGAAGACCCGCTCGGCCTGGCCCGGCGCCGCGTCGACGTAGCCGAGCCCCAGCGCCAGCTCGCGCAGGGCCGCCCCGGCGGGCAGGACGGCCCGGGGCTGCCACGCGCGGACGCGCAGGCGCAGCTCGAGCCGGCGCAGGAGGCCGTACGCCGTCCGCAGGTCGCGATGCTCGCCGGGCTCGAGCAGGCGCGCCTGCGCCGCCGCCTCGAGCAGGCGCACCGTGCTGGGCGTGCGCAGGGCCGGCGCCGCGCCGCCGTGCCGCAAGGCGAGGGCGCTCGCCAGGAGCTCCACGTCCGACAGCCCGCCCGGCCCCCGCTTGAGGTCGTCCCGGGCCGCCGCGTCGACCTGCCGCGCGCGCATGGTCTCGACCTCGTCCCACAGGTCCGCCGCGTAGGCGCGCTCGTAGAGCGTCGCCGCGAGCGCGCGCTCGACGCGCGCGCCGAGGGCCGGGTCGCCCGCGACGACGCGGGCCTTCTGCAGGGCGAGCCGCTCGAAGTGCCGCGCCCCCTCGCCGCCCCAGTAGGCCAGGGCGGCCTCGACCTGGGCCGAGAGCGGGCCCTTGCTCCCGTCGGGGCGCAGGCGCAGGTCGAGCGCCAGGAAGGCGCCCTCGGGGGAGGGGGCCCCCTGCGACCAGGCCACGAGCCCCTGCACGACCTCGGCCCACGCCTCGGCGGCCCCGGGGTCGTGGTCGGCGTGGAGCGCGATCAGGTCGAGGTCGCTGGCGTAGGCGAGCTCGCGCGCGCCGAGCTTGCCGAGCGCGAGGAGGCACAGCCCGCCCGGCGGCAGCCCGCCGCGGCGGCGCGCGGCGTCGCGCGCCGCCCGCGCCAGGAGCGCGCGCAGGAGCCCCTCGGCGAGCTCGGCCAGGGCGCGGCCGGTGTTCTGCACGTTGGCCCGGCCGCCGAGGTCGAGCATGCCGGCGAGCAGGAGGTGCAGCGCCCGCAGCTCGCGCAGGGGGCCCTCGGCCGCCCCGGGGTCGGGGGCCACCTCGAGGATCGCGGCCGCCTCGGCCTCGACCTCGGCGGCGGTCGACGGCGTCCGCGTGAGCAGCCGGTCGATCACCTCGTCGAGGACGCCGGGGTGCAGGGCGAGCGTCTCGGTGAGCGCGTCGCTGCCCGCGGCCAGGCTCACGAACAGCCCCAGCGCGTCGGGGTCCTGGGCCATGAGCTCGTAGACGGTCGCCTTGGCGCCGAGGTTGGAGGTGGCCCGCTCGAGGTTCTGGAGCGCCCGGTCCGGGTCGGGGCAGCGGAGGAGGGCGGCGAGGAGGCGCGGGGCCAGCCCGGCGAGGAGCGTGCGCGCGCGGCCCGACGGGGCCAGGAACGACGAGCGCTCGCGGGCCAGCGCGTCGAGGTGACGCCAGGCGGCCGCCGGGTCGCGGAAGCCGCCGAGGAGCGCCTCGGCCTGGCCGGGCGCGGCGCGCCCGGCCAGCAGCAGGTCCTGCACGGCCGCCGCGGGCGCGTCGGCCTCGCCCTCGAACGGCGCGCGCAGCAGCCGGTCGAGGACGCCGCGCGGCGGCGCGGCGCTCGGCGAAGCGCGCCTCGAGCGCGGCCGGCGCCAGGCGCAGGCCTCGGGCCAGCGGCTCGAGCCCGGCCCCCGTCGGCAGCCGGGTGAGCTCGCGGTCGTGGACGAGCTGCAGGAGGTGCTCGAGGCGCCGCACGAAGCGGTAGCTCTCGCCCAGCTCCTCCGCCTCGCGCGGGCTCAGGAGCCGCGCCGCCTCGAGGCGGCGCAGCGCCTCGAGCGTGCCGGTCACGCGGAGCGACGGGTCGCGCCCGCCGTGGAGGAGCTGCAGGAACTGCGCCGTGAACTCGACGTCGCGCAGGCCCCCGCGCCCGACCTTCACGTCGCGCTCGCCCTCGTCGTCGCCCTCGCGGGCGGCCGCGTCGGCGCGCCGGGTCATCCGGTCGCGCAGCTCGACGATCTCGCGGATCGCCCGCGCGTCGAGCGCGTCGCGCCACAGCCACGGCGCCAGGCGCGCCAGCACCTCGGCCCCGAGCGCCAGGTCGCCCGCGCACGGGCGCGCCTTGACGAGCGCCTGCCGCTCCCACGTGCGCCCGTGCTGCAGGTAGTAGTCGACGAGCGCGCTCGCCGTCGGCGCCAGGGCGCCCGACTGCCCGTAGGGGCGCAGGCGCAGGTCCACCCGGTAGAGGCGGCCCTGCGCCGGGCTCGCCTGGAGCGCGGCGACGAGGGCGCGCCCGAGGGCCGTGGCCGCCTCCTCGGGCTCGCCGTCGCCGCGGACGAGCACCAGGTCGACGTCGCTCGAGTAGTTGAGCTCCTCGCCGCCGAGCTTGCCCAGCGCGAGGACGACGAGGCGCAGGTCAGCCGCCCGGGGATGGCGGGCGGCGACCTGGCGCCGGGCGTGCCCCAGCGCCGCGTCGATCAGCGCGTCGGCCGCCCGCGACAGGAGGCGCGCCGCCTGCGCCGCCCCCAGGTCGCCCGCGAGCTCGCGCGCCGCCACGCGCAGGGTCGAGCGCCGGCGCACGGCGCGCAGGTCGTCGAGCCCGCCCGCGAGGTCGTCGGGGCCGAGGTCCCCGGGCGGCGCGCCCAGGAGCAGGAGGTCGCGGGGCTCGCTCGTCAGCGCCTCGACCGGCGCGCCGCCGAGGCCGAGGAGCGCCAGCGCCGGGGCGAGCGCGCCGCCCTCGACGAGCCCGGCGAGGAGCGCCCGCGGGTCGGGGTCGCGCTCGAGCACCTGCTCGAGCCCGGCGCGCGCGCGCGCCGGGTCGGCGGCGGCGGCGAGGGCCTGGTCGAGCGCGGCCAGGAGCGCCGGCGGGAGGCCCGCGAGCGGGCCGGCGGTCATCCGCGCGCCGGCGGGCTCCGGCGCCGGACGAGCGCGAGCGCCAGCGCGACGAGCGCCAGGGCCGCCGCGGGGAGCGGGCCCCCGGGCGCGGACGCCACGGCGCAGCCCGACGACGATCGGCGCGGCGGGGCTCCGCCGTCGGCCACCCCCGTGTAGGAGAAGAGGGCCGGCGCGAAGCCCACGAGGCCGGTCGACGGGTTGGTCACCCGCACCTCGGCCCCGCCCGCGGGGTGGGCCGGGCTGGCCGCCTCGATCCTCGAGCCGCCCGCCTCGACGACCGTGTGGCTCGCCGGGAGGCCGCCGAACGTGACGGCCGCGTCGGGCGCGAAGTCCTGCCCGAGGAGCGTCACGGTCGTGCCGCCCGACGCCGGTCCGGTCTGCGGCGCGAGCGAGGTCACCTGCGGCGCCGGCGCGTCGACGTAGGTCAGCCCGCCCGGGACCACCGCCTCGGCGTCGCCCAGCCGCACGAGGACCGCGACCAGGCCGGGCGCCGCGCCGGGCGGCAGCCGCAGCTCGATCGCCGTCGACGTGACCGACAGGATCTGCGCCAGCGCGCCGTCGACCTCGACGACGGCGCCCTGCGCGAAGCCCGTCCCGAGCACGCGATGGAACGAGCCGCCGGCCAGCGGGCCGCGGGCCGGGTCGAGGGCCGTGGGCTTCGGGTCGGCGCGGTAGCGGACGGCGCCGGCGGCGCGCGCCTCGCGGCCGTCGGGGCGGATGACCACCACGTCGACCGGCGCGGTCGTGCCTGGCGAGGGCGGGCTCGCGCAGCGCAGCTCCGTCGGCGAGATGAGGACGACGTTCGGCGCCAGCTGGCCGCCGATCACCACCGCGGCGCCCTGGACGAAGCGGGTCCCCTGGATCGTCACCTGCTCGCCGCCGACGGGGTCGAGCACGGTCGGCGAGACCTGCGTGATCGACGGGTCGAGGTCCTGGACGACGACGGCGGCGGTGAGGAGCGCCACGCGGCCGTCGGCGTCGGTGACCTCCAGGCTGCGCACGCCGAGCAGGGCGACCGGATCGGCCGCGACGGTCACGCGCAGGCGCCCGGCGAGATGCTGGAACTGCGTCACCGTGACGCCGGCGCCGGTCACCCGCGCCGAGACCACGTTCGACAGGCCCTGGCCGAAGACGTCGAACGTGGCGCCGCTGCCCCTGGCCACGCGCGCGCCGTTCGAGTCGGTGATCGTCAGGTGCACGGTCGGCGAGACGGCCCACGTGGCGCTCGCCTGGCCGCCCGCGCCGAGGACGATCGGGCCGGCCGCGTACCACGTCGTGGCGAAGGCGTCGGCCGTCTCGTTGCGCAGGGCGATCGTGTCGCCGGCGCGGAACGGGCCGTCGAGCGGCTCCACGTAGAGCGAGTAGGTCCCGGCGGGGAGCCCCTCGACCGCGTAGTTGCCCGCGGCGTCGGTCACGGCGGCGGCCGCGACCTCGCCCGTGGCGTCATCGATCGCCACCACCTGCGCGTAGCGCAGGCCGCCGCCGCCCTGGGCGATCACGGTGCCCACGATGCGCCCGCGCACGACGCCGGGCGCCGGGTAGACGTGCGTGGCGGCGGCCTCCTCGTCGCGCGACAGCGCGCGCGGCGTCGCCGAGGCCGCGACGACCGTCGAGTGCATGGCGGTCAGCGGGCCGCCGGCGTGGTCGAGGCCGATGAAGTGGCCGACCTCGTGCGTGGCGACCGCCTGCACGTCGAACCGCCCGGGCTGGAGGGTGGTCGAGAACGGCAGCGCGCCGTTGAAGACGATGTCCGCGTCGAGGATCTGCCCGGTGCCGATGTTCGCCAGGAGCGGCGTGAGGGCCACGATCGAGGAGCCCGGCGGGAAGAGGCCGGTCGAGCCGTCCTCGTCCCACAGGACGAGGTGGATGTCGGTCGCGTCGAAGTCGCGCCGCGACGCGTCGGCGGCGGTGTCCTCGACGAAGCGGATCGAGGAGGCGGCGAGGTCCTGCCAGGCGCGGAAGGCGAGCCGCACGGCGGCGCGGTCGCTCGAGTCGGTCACGTCGGCGGAGCCGGCCTCCTGGATGACGAACGTCACCGGGCCGCCGCCGGCCCAGAAGAAGTGCGGCTGGCCGGGGCCGAACGAGATCCGCATGAAGCCCGCCAGGACGAGCGCCATGGCGCCCACGGCCACGGCGGCGGACAGGTGGGCGAACCGGCGGGCGAGGCGCGAGCTCATCGCGGCCCCCCGCGCTGGCGCGCCACCTCGGCGCGGATCGTCTGCAGGAGGTCGTCGAGCGGGCGCGCGTCGCGGCCGCCGGGCTGCCCGCCCGCGACCCCGGGCCGCACGAGGTGCAGCTCGCGCGTGTCGCGGGTGGCGACGGCCGGGCCGTGGCCGGGGCGGAGCACGCGGTGGACGCCCTGCCCCAGCCCCACCGGCAGGCGCACGCCGGTGCGCGCGTGGGGCGAGGTGACGTGGAGCACGACCTCCTCGCCGAGGCGGAAGCGGGGCATGCCGTGGAACACGCTCACGACGCCGTCGACCTCGCCGCCGGGCAGCTTCAGCGTGACCGTCGGGGCCGGCTGGCCCTTGAGCGTCTCGCGGGGCGCGACCTCGACGTGCGTGTAGATGCGGGCGCGGCGCTCGTCCCAGTCCGCGCGCACCGACACGACGTCTCCCCAGACGATCGCCTCGGCGCGGGCGACGAGGTCCTCGGGCTCGAGCGCCTCGACCGTCGTCGACCGCGCCTCGCCCAGGGGCCAGAGGGCGGCGAGGAGGAGGAGGAGCCCGAGCGCGCGTCGGGCGGTCCGTCGTTGCATGGGGGCACCTACCGGCTGGGAGGATGATCCTAGCAGCGGCGCCTGGCCCGCGCGCCCCTGCTCCCGTGGGCGACGGCAACGCCCGTGCCGGACAGGACCTCGATGCGCTCCGCGACCGGTACGAGCGGCCGTCCCGCTCCGCCCGCCCGGTCCCGCCTGGGTGAGGCGCTCGCGAGGGGGGAGCGATCGGTGCGTGTGCCCGGGATCGGGGTGAATGACCCGTTACCGGTAGAAGTCGTGGGTCGTCGTGCGGGACGTCCCGATCCGCTTGATGAAGCGCAGCCGCCGGGCCCAGCTGGGTCGCACGATGTAAGGGTTGAAGTAGTGGGTCGCGCCGCCGCTGGGGTCCTCGCCGCGGGCCGCGGCGCGGGCGGCGTCGTAGCACCACTGGGGCACCGGCCCCCAGTAGAGGCGGTTGCGCAGGTTCGAGTTGTAGCAGGAGAACTGCGCCGGCTGGTGGGCGACCCCGCGGACCGTGTTGGGGAAGCCCGAGTGACGCACGCGGTTGAGGACGACCGCGGCGACCGCGACCTTGCCCTCCCAGGGGACGTCCGGCGGACACTCGCCCTTGACGATCCGCGCCAGGATCTCCAGCTCGGCCTGGGACAGGCTCACCGCGGGGTTCCGCCCCGAGGTCGTGGGCGCCGGCGCGGCGGGTCGGGGGCTCGTGGAGGTCGTCGAGGGGCGCGTCGAGGTCGTAGCGGGCGAGGGCGACGACGAAGGCGCGGAGCTCGCCGTCGGGGCCGGCGCCGGCGCGGCCGAACCGCCGCCGGAGACGCCCGGGATGCGCAGGCGCTGGCCGGGGTGAATGACGTCGTTGCGCAGGCCGTTGGCGCGCATGATCTCCGCGGCCGTGACGCGGTACTTGAGCGCGATCGTCCAGAGCACCTCGCCCGAGGCGACCACGTGCTCGACCGAGTCGATCGGGATCTTGAGCGTCTGACCGGCGATGATCATCGAGCCGCGGATGTCGTTCGCCGCGCGCAGCTGGTCGACCGTCACGCCGAAGCGCTCCGCGATCGCCGAGAGGGTGTCACCCCGGCGGACCTGATAGTCGAGGCCGGACGCGGTCCCGACGAGCAGGAGGGCCATGAGCCCGAAGGTGAGACGAGCGGAGCCTCTCACGTGCTTCCTCCTGCCGGCGACCCGACCGTCGTGCCAGCGGTGGCCGCTTGCGCAAAGGCCGCGCCGGGCAGCACGTGGAACGGACCACCCCCCGCCGCTCACCCCCCCGTCGGGCCTTACGACCGAGGCACCCCCGCCGAACCGCCCCAGGATCGAGCATGCGTCCCGCTTTCGATTCGCCATGCAACCAACGGCACCCCCCGTGACAGCGTGAACTCCGTTCGCTACAAAGACCTGTAAAGTCGGCACGCCTCCAGAAAGCGCGAGGACCGCGGCACGAGCGCCGCGGTCCTCCGTCGCAAGTCGATCCGTCTCGCCCGCGTCGCCAGCCCGCCCGTCGGCGTCGTCTTCGAGCGAACGACGAAGCGACGTCGCCGCGCAGCGAGAGCCTCAGGCGAGGGGACGAGGGCGAGGCGATGCGGCGCGAAGGCGAGCGATGGCGGCCTCCTGGCCGCCGAGCGAGCCTGAGCGGTCGGTGTCGCGCGCAGCGCGACACACCGACGCACCGCAGCGCCCGCCATCGTCGCCCGCAGCCGCGATCACACCGCTTCGGCTTCGGTGTCCAGCTCCTCGGCCTTGATCGGCTCGGCCGCGCGGACGAGGCCCTTGGCCAGCTTCACCACGGTCGAGCCACGCTTCGTGTGGCCGAGCGTGACGAGCTTCTTGCGCCGCAGCGCCTGCACATAGCCCTGGAGGGTCTTCACCTCCAGGTTGAGCTCGCGACACAGCCGCTCCTCGGTCCGTGGACCGTGGAAGGCGAGGTGCTGGAGGATCTCCTGCGTGGTGATCCCCTGCAGGTTCACGGCCCGCGGACCCCGCCGGTTGACCCGGTCATCCTCCGACTCGCGCTGCTCGAGCCGGGCGATGAGGTCCTGCACGTACGGATGCATCTCCACGTGGTCAGAGCAGTACGCCTTGCCCTCCCGCGTGGCCTGGCTGCACCCCGGCGCCTCGCAGTGCCGGGGGGACAGTCGCCGCGGCTGATGAAGCAGCCCCTGGAACGCCCTCAGACGCATGAGATTTCCCTCCCCAACCCCTGCCGACCCACGAAGGGCCGGTCGTTGTCTCTCCCCGCCGCGACCGGTCCCCACCGGCCTCGGTCGTGCCGCCGAAGCACCCCTTGATAAGGACGAATTCGGCATCTGTTGGGTCGTCCGTCAACGCGATCTTCCGCGGGACACGGCCGACCCATGGCAGCCGAAGTCTCGGCCGCATCAGGCTTAGACGCAGAGCGCCAGGCGCTCATTCAGCGGACTTGGAAGACCGCCTTGACCACGAACGAGCCTGGAATCCTCCCCATTCCCGGGCGCGGATCCCCACCGGTGCGTCTCCATCCACCTTCACCCCCCTATGGACACCGGCAGGCGGCGGAGATACTCGGATTCTTCGCCGTGGCCCACGAGGAACGACTTACACGCTGGACCGTCGCACCCCCCGGCGGGGTGGCCCTGGCCGCCTTCCTGCGCGCCCACCTGACCGGGCGCTCGTGGCGCGACGTCAAGCGCCTCGTCGAGACCGGCAAGGTCTTCGTCGACGGCGTCCCCGAGCGCTCGCCGGGGCGGCGCCTGAGCCCCGGCCAGGGGGTCGAGGTGCGGGCCTCGGCGCCGCGGACCCCCCGCCAGGGGCTGGGGCTGCGGATCGTGTTCGAGGACACGCACGTCGTGGTCGTCGACAAGCCCGCGGGGGTCTCGAGCGTCCCGTTCGCGCCGGACGACGCGACCGAGCGCGCCCCCGGGCCGCACGCCGCCCCGCGCTCGGCGATGGACCTCGTGCGCGCCGAGTGGCGCCGCGAGCGGCGGCGGCCGAGCCCGCTCCTCAAGGTGCACCGCATCGACAAGCCCACCTCGGGCCTCCTCGTCTACGCGCGCACCGAGGACGCGCGGCGCGCCCTCTACAAGGTGTTCCGCGCCCACGGCGCCGAGCGCACCTACCTGCTCGTGGCCCACGGGCAGGTGACCTCCCGCACGCTCGACGCCCCGCTGGTGAAGGACCGGGGTGACGGCCTGCGCGGCGTGGCGCGCCGTCCGGACGAGGGCAAGCGCGCCGTGACCCACGTGCGCGCCGTCGAGGCGCTCGCCGGGGCGACGCTCTGCGAGGCGCGCCTCGAGACCGGGCGCACGCACCAGATCCGCGTGCACCTCGCCGAGGCGGGCCACCCGCTCGTGGGCGAACGGGTCTACGTGCGCGACCACCAGCAGGCGGGGCGGCCGCTGCTCGAGAGCCCGCGCCTCCTCCTGCACGCGGCCACGCTGGGCTTCCCCCACCCGATCACCGGGCGCCCCCTGCGCTTCGAGGCGGCCCTGCCGCCCGACTTCCTGGCGGTGCTCGAACGCCTGAGGGTCAGCGGGCGGGCGCCAGGCGGAGCGTCGCCGGCGCCGGGTCGGCGCCGTCGCAGGCGAGGCTGAGCCGCGCCTCCTGGTGGCCGCCGGCCGTGGCGCGCACCTCGTAGCGGGCGCCGACCTCGAGGCCGTCGATCCGCGCCCGGCCGCCGAGCGGCACGGACGTGAACCACAGGTCCTGGGGGTCGTCCGAGCCCTCGCGCCTGACGATCACGCGCGCCTCGGCCTGCGTGGACCCGAGCACCTCGACGAGGAGCGCGCCCCCGGGCCCGAGGTCGAGGCGCGGGGCGTCGACGGAGGCCCCCGCGACCTCGAGCGTGGCGCGGACGCGCGCGGACCCGGGCGCGCTGGCGCTCGCGGTCCAGCGCCCGGGCGCAACGCCGTCGAAGCGGGCCACGCCGTCGGGGCCGGTCGTCTGCTCGAGGCGGGTCACCGGCCCGTCGTCGTCGCGGACGAGCGCGACCGGCGCGCCGGCGGCCGGCGCGCCCTGCGCGACGCTCCACGCGCGCACGGTGACCGTCGCCCCTGCGTCGTCCGCCGGCAGGCGGAGGTCGCGCTTCACGACGACCCCCGCGTCGGGCACGTCGACGCGGAAGCTGGCCCTGACCCCGCCGGCGGCGGTGACCGTGATCCCGAGCCCGGGCCCGGGTCGGACGCCCTCGAGGCGGAAGCGGCCGAGGGCGTCGGTCGTCGCCCGGGCGGCGGCCCCGATGACCTCGCCGCGGTTCCACATGTCGAGCCAGCCGAGGACGAGCGAGGCGCCGCTCAGCGGAGCGCCGCCCGGTCCGGTGACCGTCCCCTCGACGGTCGCCGTCGGCGCGGCCTCGACGTTTCGCCGCGCCGTCTCGCCCTCCTGGACGGTGAACGGCGGGGACCGCGGCCCGCCGGCGCTCAGGGTGTACTCGCCCGCCGCCACCCGCTCGAAGGCGAACGCGCCGTCGGGGTCCGCCTCGACGCCGTCGACCGGCATGGGGCTGCCCTGGCGCAGGAGCGACACGCGCGCCGGGCCGTCGGCGCCGAGGACGCGCCCCTCGACCCGCCCCGGCCGCTGCAGCCGCACCGTGACCTCGGCGCGCCCGCCCGGCTCGCCCACGACCTCGGCCCGGCCGTCGGCGAACGGCGCCAGGGTGGCGCGGACGGTCAGCGGACCCGGCTGGAGCCCCTCGAGGCGCACCCGGCCGTCGGGGGCCGTGCGGCCGTGGCCGCTCCCGCCGGTCGGCCCGCCGCCCGCCACGGCGCCCATCATCACGACGACGCCGCCGGCGGTCGACGCCGCCGCGTCGACCGTCGCGTCGGCGACCGGCGCGCCGTCGGGGTCGACGACCAGCACGTCGAGCGTCGCCAGCGCCCCGAGGCGCAGGTCGCCCAGGTCGAGCGCGCCCGGCCCGACCTGCACCTCGCGGGTCAGCGGCGCGACCCCCTGCGGATGCACGCGCAGGCGGTGCCGCCCCGGCGGGACGCCGGTCAGGGTGAAGCGCCCCTCGGCGTCCGGGCGGCCCGCGGCCGGCGTCACGCCGGCGCCGGGTCCGTGGACGAGCGGCTCGAGGAGGACCATCGCCTGGGTGACCGGCGCGCCGTCCTCGTCACGCAGGAGGCGCCCGCGGACCGTCGCCCCGGCGACCAGGGTGATCCGGCGCGGCGTGCCGGGGTCGCCCGGGCCGAGGCGCGCGTCCATCGAGGCGTTGGCGTGGCCGTCGGCGGTGGCGAGGACCGAGACCTCGCTCGACGCCAGGCCCTCGAAGCGCGCCAGGCCCTGCGCGTCCGTCTCCTTGGCGGCGCCGCCGTCGGCGCCGAAGCCGGCCGTCACGTGCACCGACGCGCCGGCGAGCGGCTGGCCCTGCGCGTCGACCACCTGCACCGTGAGCGCGAGGCCGGCGCCGAGGCGCAGCTCGAGGCGGTCCTTCTGCTCGCCCTCGCCGACCTCGACCTCGAGGCGCGCCGTGCGCAGGCCCGGCTTGCTGGCCGTGACGGGATGGCGACCCGGGCGGACGCGCGGGAGCGTGAAGCGGCCCGCCTCGTCGGTGCGGGTCGACGGGCCGTCGGCCATCGCCAGCCCGGGGAGCCCCGGCCCGCCGCCGCCCGCCGGGCCTGCGGCCACGCGCACCGGGCGGCGCACCGTCACGGCGCCCCCGCCGCCGGGGCCCGGGCCGAAGGACGGCCCGTCGCCCAGGCGCACCTCGGCGTCCGGGACGGGGCGGCCCGCGGGGTCGAGGACGACGCCCGAGAGCCGCGCGCCGCGCTCCAGGCGCACGTCGCCCGCGTCCACGACGAGCCCCGCCTTGAGGGCCGGCGCGGACCCCTGCGCCGGCAGGTGGTCCTCGTCGCCCTCGGGCGGTCGGGCCACCAGCGCGTAGGAGAAGCCCGGCTCGAGGCCCTTGACCTCGAAGCGCCCGTCCTCGCCCGCGACCGCCGACGCGAGGACCTCGCCCGGCGACGTGAACTCCGTCTCGCCGTCGGCGTTGCGACGGCGCATGACGACGGTCATCCCCGAGGCGTTCGGCCGCGTCCCGCGCAAGGACACGCGGGCGCCCGGGACGGGCCGGGCGTCGCGGGTCACGACGCGGCCGCGGAGGCCGGTGGCGGCCGCGCCGCCGGTCGCCGCCACGCCGGCGGCGTCGCGGGTCACGACCAGCCCCGCCGGGCCCTCACCCGCGACCCCATCCGGCCCGAGCGCCGCGGCCGCGGCCGCGGCCTGGTCGTCGAGCGCCCGGCCCGGCGCGGCCGGCCCGTGCGGGTCGATCGGCGTGATCCTCGTGAGGTCGGGCGCCCCGGGGCCGGTCGAGGTCGTCACCACCGCCGGCCGCCCGGCCGGCCCGTCGCCCGGGCCGTCGGAGAGGAGCAGGGAGAGCGCGGCCACCGCCGCGACCAGGAGCGCGAGCGCGAGCGCCGCGGCGCCGGGCCGGCGCCGCTCGGACGTGGGTTCCAAGGGTCCCTCCCTGTCGTGGGGAGAGTCTACGCACGACCGGCCCGGGCGGATTGCCCCGCCGGGCGGACTCAGCGCGCCGCGGCGGTGACGGCCGCGGCGAGGCCTCCTGCGGTCCGGGCCGAACCGACCTGCAGGTCGACCAGCACGGCGTCGTGGTCCATGAGGCCGATCCGCCGTCCGCGCAGGACCTCCTGCCGCGCGAGGCGCACGCCCCCGCGGCCCATCACGTGGTCCAGGTGCATGCGGTAGATCGTCGTCGGCCCCTCGGTCGTGCGCACCGGGAAGGACGCGGCGAGCCGGGCGTAGGTCGCCCGGTCGACCCGGCGCTGCCAAGGGAGGAGGGCGGCGGTCCCGGCGCCCCCGCCCGGGCCCAGGTTGAAGTCGCCCGCGAGGATGACCGGACCCCGGAGCTCGCGCGCGGTCCAGGTCAGGACCTCGTCGAAGAACGTCGCCCGCGCCTGCGGGCCCGGGGCGGCCGGCGCGTGGACGCCCACCACCCACACGCCGCCCACGTCGATCGCCTGCGCGGCGTAGCCGGTGCTCGTGCGGAAGGTCCTGCGGGCGTGGGCGCGGCGGACGAGGTGGACGATCAGCCCGTCGGGATGCGAGGCCTCGGCGACCTCGATCCGCGCCTCGTAGACGAGGCCCCGCGCGGCGAGGCCACGCCGCAGGCGGCTCACCTGCGCGGCCGACTCGACCTCCTGCAGGACGACCACGTCCGGCGCGGCCTGCGCGATCGTGTCGACCACGCGCGGGATCGCCGCCTCGGGCAGGCGCACGGCCCGCGGGTCGATCGTGCCCACGTTCCACTGCAGCACCCGCAGCCGGGCGGGCGGGTCGCGCGCCTCGAGCGGCGGGGCGAGGAGCGCGGCGAGGCAGGCGACGAGGAGCCAGCGGAGGTGCAGCATGGCGGACGCCCTGCGCAACGTCCGGGCCGCGCTGGGCCTGCATGGACGTGCGACCGCCGCCCGCCCGGAACCTGGCGATCGTCGCGGGGGCCTGGGACGAACCGTCTTCGCCCGTTATCACCCTGACATGAGCCCACGCCTCGCCTTGGCGCTGCTCGTCGTGGCCGGCTGCGCCGCCGAACCCGCGGTGACCTGGCGCGAGGCGCCGCTGGCGGAGGTCGAGGTGCGCGTGCTCGCCGGCGGCGTGCCGGTCCCGGGCGTCGAGGTGGTGCTGGGCAAGGCCGACCGCTGGCGCGTGTTCACCCGGCCCGTCGTGCGCCGCTCGACCGACGCGGAGGGCGTCGCGCGGGCGCGCCTCCGGGCCCGGGCGGTGGACGTCATCGTCGAGCCGCCCGGCTTCGTCGCGCACCGGAGCGCCGCGCCGGTCCGCGACGGCGTGGCGCGCGCGGTCGTCTCCCTCGAGCCCGAGGCGCCGCTCCGCGGCCGGGTGCTCGATCCGGCCGGCCGGCCGGTCGCGGGCGTCACCGTGCGGGTGGTCGCCCATCACCGATGGTTCAGGTTCGTGGGGACCGACGAGGCGGGTCGCTTCGAGGTCCGGAGTCTGGCGCCGGGCTGGTACGAGCTCACGGCCGGCGCGGGTCCGGACCCGCACCACGTGCCGGTCACGGCCGACGTGCTCGCGCCGGCGACCGACGTCCTCCTGACGCTCGGGACCGGCGGCGCGGTCGACGTGGAGGTGGTCCCCCCGCCCGGCGCGCGCTTCGCGCGATCGCCCCTCGGGGTCGAGCTGCACCGCCTCGACCCGGGGTCGGGCGAGTGGCGCCACGAGCACGGCGCGGGCGGCTGGCCGCGGTTCGTGCACCTGCCGCCCGGCACCTACCGGGCCGCCCTGCGGGTCACGGGCCTCGGCGCGGGCGTCACCGCCCCGTTCGAGGTCGCGGCCGCCGCCGACGTCGCCGTGCGCTTGCCGCTGACGCCCGGGCGGGTGGTCACGGGCCGCGTGGTCGATGCGCGCGGCGCGCCCGTCGAGGCCAGGCTCCTCCTGCCCTGGACGGCCGCGGACGAGGCCACGCCGACGCAGGACGCGGGCGGCTTCTACCTGGCCCACGCGCCGGAGGCGGCGTTCGACCTGGTCGTCGCGGGGCACGACGGCGGTCGGCTGGCCGTCGTCCGCGTGCCCGCCGGCGCGGGCCGGACGGCGCTCGAGGTGCGCGTGCCCGGCGCCGCGCCGCGACGACCGGGGGCAGGGGACCGTTGAAGTGCTCGGGCCCGAGGTCCGGGTCGTCGAGGCCGGTGTGCGGGCAGGGGCACGAGCACCGGTGGCGCCACTCGACCCGCCAGTCGGGCTCGTGACGCGGCGTCGCCGCGCTCGGCGCGAACACGGTGCAGCGCAGGGGGCCGTCGTAGCGGCCCGGCGGCGGCCACACGACGCGCACGGGCGGCCGAGGCCCCAGCGCCCCGGGGATCAGCGCCAGGCAGAGCGCGTGCAGGACGACGAGCGTCAGGACGCGCCCGCGGAGGTCGACCTCGCGACGCGCTCGCGCCGACCGGGGCAACGGACGCGCGCACCCGAGCGTCGGGCAGGCGCCGAGGCCGCGCGCGCACTCGGGGTGCAGGGCCGCGCCGCACCCGTCGCACACCGCCGCCGACCGGACGAGCAGCAGGCGGTCGTGGCAGCCGGCGCAGCGGTCGGGCGGGCGCGGGCGGGCGGCGATCGGCGCGGTCGGATGGGCGGTCGCTCGCGCCGCGCCGGCGGACAGGGGGTCCATGCTCCGGACACCCGGCCGGGCCCCCGGAGTTCCAGGGCGGTCAGCGGCGCGCCGTCGCGCCCTCCTCGGACCCGTGGACGATCACGCGCGTGCGGTGCCGCGCCACCGACGCGCACAGGCCGAAGCCGCAGAGCGTGGCCACGAGCGACGACCCGCCGTAGGAGACGAGCGGCAGGGGCAGCCCCGTGACCGGCATGGCGCCGAGGACCATGCCGACGTTGACGATGATCTGCACGAGGGTCACGGCACCGACGCCGACCACGATGAACCGCCCCTCGGGGTCGCGGGTCGTGCGCACGATCTCGAGCAGCGCCGCGAGCAGATGGCCGTAGAGCGCCAGGACGACGACCCCGCCGACCAGGCCGAAGTCCTCGCACACGACGGCGTAGATGAAGTCGGTGTGCCGCTCGGGGAGGAAGCCCAGCGGCCCCTGCGTCCCCTGGCAGTAGCCGCGCCCGAGGAGGCCGCCCGAGCCGATGGCGATCACCGACTGGTTGACCTGGTAGGCGCCGCCGAGGGCGTGCTCGTTCGAGTCGAGGAACGAGAGGATGCGCAGCTTCTGGTACTCCTTGAAGAAGAAGCACCACGCGACCGGCAGGCTGGCGAGGGCGGCGCCGGCCACGAGCGCGAGGTGCTGGAGGCGCGCGCCGGCGACGAAGACGATCGCGATCAGGATCGGGGCGTAGGTGAGCGCCGTGCCGAGGTCGGGCTGGAGGAGGACGAGGCCCGCAGGCAGCGCCGTGATCGCGCCGGCCTCGGCCAGGCCGCGCCAGGTGCCGATCCCGGCGCCGCGCCGGGCCACGGTGCGCGCCAGGAGGAGGACGAGGGCGTACTTGACGAACTCGCTCGGCTGGAGGCGCACGGGGCCGAGCGAGAACCAGCTCCGCGCGCCGTTGACCTTCGTGCCCAGGAGGAGGACGAGCACGAGCGCGAGGCAGCCGAGGCCCATGAAGGTCCAGGCGCGCCGGCCGAGGCGGTCGTAGGGCACCTGCGAGCAGGCGAAGAACCCGCCGAGCCCGAGGACGGCCCAGCCCGCCTGGCGGGCGGCGTAGCCGTAGGAGCCGCCGCCCGGCGTCAGGCTGGCGCTGTGGAGCGACACGAGCGAGACGGCGAGGAGCGCCAGGCACACGGCCAGGAGCGTGCCCGGGAAGCGGTCGAGCTCGCGCGAGAGGCGCAGGGCGTCGATCCGCAGGCTCACGGGCGGCCTCGCGGCCGCTTCGTGGCCTCGTAGGCGTCGATCAAGGCGCGCGTCACCGGCGCGCACACCTCGCCGCCGTGCCCCTCGGTGCGGTCGACGAGGACGGCGAAGGCGACCTCGGGGCGGGCGGCCGGGTAGTAGCCCATGAACCAGGCGAGCTTCGCCTGCCCCTTGGCGCGCTCGGCCGTGCCGGTCTTGCCGGCGACGTCGAGGCCGCGCAGGCCCAGGCGCGCGTCGGACGCCGTGCCGCGCGTGACGACGCGCCGCATCCCCTCGCGCACGCGCGCGAGCGCCCCGGCGGGGAGGTCGGCCTCGTGCCAGACCACCGGGCGGTCCGCGTCGACGCGCGGCAGGGGCGCGCGCCCGCCCGTGGCCACGAGGCCGGCCAGGAGCGCCACCTGCACGGGCGTCGTCATGACGTCGCCCTGCCCGATGGAGGCGTTGCGCGCGTCGCCCGGCCGCGCCTTGCGGTCGTCGGCGCAGGCGCCGACCCACCACGCGGCCCGCTCGAGGCGGCGCTGCGCCAGGTCGACCGCGGCGGGGTCGCCGCCCCGCGCCTGGACCTCGAGCGCCTCCCGCCAGCGCGCGTGCAGGCCGGCCGCGGCGCGCTCGAAGCGCGCCTCCTTCATCCCGCTCGTCGGCACGAGGCCGGCGCGCTCGCCCGGCAAACCGAGGAGGCGCCGCCCGAGGCCCAGGCGCTCGGCCCAGGCGGCCATGGCGTCGAGGCCGACGCGGTCGGCGGCGCGGAAGAAGAACACGTTGCACGAGCGCTCGAGCGCCCGGCCGAGGTCGGTCGGCCCGTGGTAGCCGTCGCACCGAAACGGCCCGGGCTTGCCGGGGAAGAGCTTGCCGTGGCACTCGGTCGTCCAGCCGAGCGGCACGGCGCCCTCCTGGGCGTCGTCGGTCATCGCGAAGGCGGTGAGCACCTTCCACGTCGAGGCCGGCGGGAAGGCGGCGACGCTGCGGTCGAACAGCGGCCGGCGCGGGTCGTCGCGCCACTCCGCGAAGCGCGCGCCCATCGTGTTGGGGTCGTAGCGCGGGCTCGAGGCCAGCGCGAGGACGTCGCCCTGGCGCAGGTCGATCACCACCGCCGCGCCGCCCGCCTCGGCGTCGCCGTGGCGGAGCACGGCCTCGTCCAGCGCCGCCTCGAGCGGCGCCTGCAGGTCGGCGTCGATCGTCAGCCGCAGGTCGCGCCCGTCCTCGGGCGGCAGGTCCCGCAGGGTGGCCCGCGGCCGCCCCCGCGCGTCGCGGACGACGACCCGCACGCCGGGCCGCCCCGCCAGCGCGCCCTCGAACGCGCGCTCGGCGCCGGTGCGCCCGCGCGGCTGGTCGCGCAGGCGCGCGCCCTCGGGGAGGTCGTCGCGCTCCCCCATGAGGAGGCCCAGCGCCCCGCCGCCCTCGTCGACGAGGACGCCCCGGGCGCGGTCGTTCGCGCGCTCCTCGGGGCTCGGCGCGCCGATCGTCCCGACGAGGTGCGCGGCGACCTCGCCGCGCGGGTAGACGCGGCGGTAGCGGCGCACGACGCGCACGCCCGGGAGGTCGCCCTGGCGCTCGACGACGCGGGCCAGCACCTCGAAGCTCGCCTCGGCGCGAACGACGAGCGGCCGGCGCCAGCGCACGACGCGCGCGTCGCGGTCGTCCTCGTCGAGGATCGAGGTCACCTCGGCGTCGACGGCGGCCTGGAGGTCGGCCCCCGGCACCTCGAGGAGCGGGGCCAGCGCCTCGAGCGTCCGCGCCCGCGCGACCAGGCGCGCGGGGTCGGCCAGCACGGCCAGCCCCCCCGGCTCGAAGCGCACGGTGAGCCCGCCGGCCCCGCGGAGCGACCTCTTCACCCGCTCGGCGGCCTCGAGCGGCGCGCCGCCGACGAGGACCGGCTCGCCGTCCTCGGTGGCCAGCGCGCGGGCGTCCTCGAGGCGCTCGCGCGCGGCCTGGCGGGTGATCCCGAGGGCGCGCGCCAGCGGCAGGACCAGCTCGAGCGCCGGGTCGAGCTCCGTGAGGTCCACGGCCACGTCGTCGACGGCGAGGTCGCGCGCGAGGGGGCGGCCGTGGCGGTCGAGGACCTGCCCGCGGCAGGCCGGCAGGACGTCGGCCCGGCGGCGGCGGCGCTCGGCCTTGTCGCGCAGCTCGGCGTGGCGCAGGACCGAGACGGCGTAGAGCCGGCCCGACAGGAGCAGGAGCGTCGCCAGGCTGGCGGCGCCCAGCAGCCGGTAGCGGCGCGCGGGGGTCACCGGCGCTCCGGCGGGAGGAGCGCGCGGGCGGCCCCGAAGGCCAGCGGCGCCAGGAGGGCCGTCGCCAGCGCCGTCCAGCCCGCGCGCGGCAGGAGCGCCGCGACCGAGACCGGCTCGGGCGCGGTGAGGGCGAGCGTCAGCGCGGCGAGCGAGCGCTCGGCCGCGGCGAACGCGAGGACCAGCACGACCTGCCCCGGGGCGCCCGCCTCGACGCCGCGGCGCAGGGGGGCGAACAGCGCCACGAGCGCCGCCAGCCGCGCGCCGAGGAGGCCGAAGGGGGCGTCGCAGCTCGCGTCGGCCAGGCAGCCGGTGACGGCGGCGAAGAGGGCCGCGCGCCCGGCCGGCGCCGACCAGGCGGCCGCGGCGGCGGCGGCCAGGAGGGCGTCGGGCGCGGGCGACCAGGGGCTGGCCGCGGCGAGCGCCTGGCGGACGGCGAGCACCCACAGCGGCGCCAGGAGGAGGAGCAGGGCGGCGAGCGGACCGGCGGGGCGGGGGCTCACGGCGCGTCCCCCGGGTGGACGATCACGACCGCCGTCAGGCGGTCGAGGTCGACGGTCGGGCGGACGCGGGCCACGGGCACGGTCGAGCCGGGCACGCGCGCGACGTCGACGACGACGCCGAGCACGGCCGGCACGCCGCAGAGGAGCGACGCGCGCGAGCTCAGGACCGGCTCGCCCACCTGCGGCACGGGCGCCGGGGCGGCGGCGTCGAGGACCGCCGGCTGGAAGGCGAGGAGGCCGCTGCCGTCGCCCTGGAGCAGGCCCTCGACCTCGCCGCCCTGGCGGGGGATCGTCGCCCGCAGGCGGAAGGTCGGGTCGGTGACCAGGCGCACCTCGCAGGTGGCCTCGCTCGCGGCGGCGACGACGCCGACCAGCGCGTCGCCGGCGAGGACGGGCTGACCGACGAGCACGCCGTCACGCCGCCCGCGGCCGAGGAGCGTCCGGTGCAGGAGCCCTCGCCCGGCCCCGAAGGGCAGCGCCTCGGCCGGGATCAGCCGCGCCCGCGGCCCCGCCTCGGCCAGCTCGCGGTGCGCGCCCGCCTCCAGGAGCGCGCGCCGCAGGCGGACGAGCTCCGCCTCGAGCACGCGCACGCGGTCCTCGGCCGCGTCCTGCGCCGGGCCGGCCCCCGGCGCCGCCGCGCCGGCCAGGCGGGCCAGGCGCGCGTGCAGGTCGAGGAGCCGGTCGCGGGCGGCGCTGCGGGCGGGCGCGGGGAGCAGGGGCAGGGCCAGGCAGGCCGCCACCGGCGCCCACGCCGCCCACCGCCCCCGCCGCGCCTGGCGGCCCGTCGTCCGCCGCCTCATCCGCTCGCTCCTCCCGACACGTCGCTCGCGCGGCCCCTCGTCCACGCGCCGCGAGGCGCACGAGGGCGAGGCGATGTCGCGCGCCGAGCGACGACGTGGTGACCACGTCGAGCCAGCCTTCGCGCGACAGCGCCCGCCATCGTGCTGCTCCTCCTCGTCCACGCGCCGCGAGGCGCACGAGGGCGAGGCGATGTCGCGCGCAGGCGAGCGACGACGTGGTGACCACTTCGAGCGAGCCTGCGCGCGACAGCGCCCGCCATCGTGCGCCGCAGCCTCAGAACTCCGCGGACGACTCGAGTATCGACGCGTAGCGGTCCAGGTGCTCGAGGAAGATCGCCGTGCCGAGCGCCACGCACGCCAGCGGCTCGTCGGCCACCCGCGTGGGCAGCCCGACCTCCTGCTCGATCATCAGGTCGAAGCCGCGCAGGAGCGCGCCGCCGCCGGTCATCACCAGGCCGTTGTCGACGAGGTCCGCCGAGAGCTCCGGCGGCGTCTCCTCGAGCACCTCGATGATCGAGCGGCAGATCTGCAGGCACGGCCCGCGCAGCACCTCGCGGATCTCGCCCGAGCTGACCAGGCAGCCGCGCGGGCGGCCGGTGGTCACGTCGCGGCCCTTGACCTCGAGCGAGACCTCCTCGACCAGCGGGACGACCGAGCCGATCTGGACCTTGATCCGCTCGGCGCTCTGCTCGCCGATGTGCAGGTTGTGGACCTTCTTGAGGTGCTCGATGATCGCCTCGTCGAAGGCGTCGCCCGCGATCTTCACCGAGCGCGAGGCGACGATCTCGGCCAGCGACGTGACGGCGATGTCCGACGTGCCGCCGCCGATGTCCACGATCATGTGCGCCGCCGGCTCCTGGATCGACAGCCCGGCGCCCAGCCCCGCCGCCCGCGGCTCCTCGATCAGGAACACCTGCCGCGCGCCGGCCCGCTCG
The DNA here is from genome assembly GCA_023954375.1 of Planctomycetota bacterium. Classification (GTDB taxonomy): domain Bacteria; phylum Planctomycetota; class J058; order J058; family J058; genus JAMLIC01. Next base: position 54,372 of record JAMLIC010000025.1, on the reverse strand, counting down.
GCCGAGTTGTAGACGGCCTGCTTCTCGACGGTCGTGATCCCCGTGGGCACGCCGATCACCACGCGCGGTCGCACCCCGAAGCGGCGGTTGTGCACCTTCGTGATGAAGTAGGTGAGCATGGCCTCGGTGATGTCGAAGTCGGCGATCACGCCGTTCTTCAGCGGCCGGATCGCCTCGATCCCCGAGGGCGTCTTGCCGAGCATGTCCTTGGCCGCGTGGCCGACGGCCATGCCGTTCATGAGGACCTCGTTGGTCCCCTTGCGCACGGCGACGACCGACGGCTCGTCGAGGACGATCCCCTCGCCGCGCACGCACACGAGCGTGTTCGCCGTGCCGAGGTCGATCCCCATGTCGACCGAGAGGAGCCCGAGGAGGTAGTTGAGCCCGAGCATGGCCTTCTCCTTCGTCCTCCCCTCTTTCGGCACGGGGGTGGCATGGGCTGTAGGGGGCGCCAAACCTTGACGGCCGCCCGGCCCCGCGGGATAAGGACCCGACGTGGACACCCTGGGCCGCCACCTGCTGTCCGAGTACCGCGGCTGCGCGCGGGACCTGCTCGACGACCCGGCGCGCCTCGAGGACCTCCTGCGCCGCGCGGCGGCCGCCGCCGGGGCGAACGTCCTCGGCGCGCAGCTCCACCGCTTCCGCCCGCAGGGGGTCTCGGGCGTGCTCGTGATCGAGGAGTCCCACGTCTCGATCCACACCTGGCCCGAGGCGGGCTACGCGGCCGCCGACTTCTACACCTGCGGCGACTGCGACCCCGTGCGCGCCCACGAGGTCCTCGCGGCCGGCCTGGGGGCGACGAGCGCGGAGGTGCTGGTCGTGACGCGCGGGCTGCCGACGGGGCCCATGCGGGTGACCCGGCCGACCCCCTCGGCCTGACCCTCGCGCGCGCGAGGTATGCTCGCGTCGTGTCCGACCCCACCCTGCGCGGCCTGGAGCGAGCCCTGGCCGCGGGCGACCGGAGCGCCCGCGTGCCGCTGGCGGCGGCCTACGTGCGCCAGGGGCGGGCGGGCGAGGCGCTGGCCCTGCTCGACGAGCCCGGGGTCCTCCCGCCCGAGGCGGCCGCGGTGCACGAGGCGGCCTGGCGGCGCGAGCTGGCGACGCTCGAGCCCGCGGGCGAGGCGCTGGGCGACGCGTCGGCCGAGGACGCCCTCGTGGGTTGGTTCGGGCCGGGCGGGCGCTGGGCTGCCCTGGGCGGCCCGCGGCGCCTGAGGGTGCTCGACCTCGAGCGCGGGGCGCTCGTGCCGCCGGGGGCCCTGCCCCTGGCGGCCACCCCCGTGGCCACCTCGCGCGAGCACCTCTACTGCCGGGCGGCGGGCGAGGTGCTCCAGGTCACGCCGCCGCGGGGCGAGCACGAGCCGTGGCGCTGGACGGGCCTGTGGATGGCGCCGGGCGAGCCGCCGTTCGAGCCGTCGCCCGACGGCGCGCAGGTGCTCGTGCGGCTGCCCGACCAGGCGCTGCTCGTCGCCTGGCCCGACGGCGACGTCCTGCGCAGCGTGCCGCCGGCCTGCGACGTGGCCTGGGAGGCGGGGCGCGTGGCCTGGTGGGTCCAGGGCAAGGTGGTCCTGGCCGGGCTCGACCGCGGCGCGCCGCCGCAGGTGCTCGACCTCCTGCGCGACGTCCTCGGCCGGGCGCCGCTGCTCGGGCGCGAGCTCCCGGCCGCCCCGGGCCAGCGCCCGCGGCTCTTCCGCTTCCTCGCCGACGGCCGGCTCCTCCTGGGGCCGCCCCTCCTCGTGGTCGACCCGGCGACGGGCGCCTACGCCGCGCCGGTCGAGGGGCGCGACGCCGACCTCGAGGGGCCGGCCCGGCTCTCGCGCGACGGCGCGGCCGTCCTCGCCTTCCGCCGCGGGCTCCCGGTCCGCGTGCCGCTCGAGGGGGGCGAGGCGCGCCGCCCCTCGTCGAGGTCGGGCGGCGGCGCGGGGGCCTGGCACCCGCGGGCCGACCTCGCGGCGACCGGGCCGCTCGACCGCGGCCAGCCCGAGCTGCGCGCGGCCGACGGCGAGACGGTCCGCGCCCTCCCCCGCGACGCGCGCCCGCTCGGCTGGACGCCGGACGGGCGGGGGCTGCTCGTCCACCGCGCGCGGGGGCCGGGCGGGGCCCTCGAGCTCTGGCGCACGGCCTCCGCCACGGCGGCCGCCGGGAGGGTCGCGTGAGCGCCCCGCCGCTCCGGGTCCTCGTCGTCGAGGACGAGGCGGCCCTGCGCGAGCTCCTCGAGCGGCAGCTCCGCCGCCGCGGCTACGACGTGACCGCCGTCGGGTCGGCCGAGGAGGCGCTCGACGTCGACCCCGAGCCCGACGTCGTCCTCTGCGACATCTCGCTCCCCGGCATGACGGGGATCGACCTGCTCGGCAAGCTGCGCGCGCGCTCGCCCACGGTCGAGTGCATCGTCCTCACCGGCCAGGGCTCGATCCCCACGGCGATCGAGGCGATGAAGCTGGGGGCGTACCACTACTTAGAGAAGCCGGTCAAGCTGAAGGAGCTCGAGCTCTACGTGCAGGGGGCGGGCGAGAAGCGCCGGCTCGCCCGCGAGAACCGCGACCTCAAGGCGGGCCTCGCCCGGCAGAACCGCGCCCCCGCCTTCGTCGGCCGCTCGCCCGTCGTCGAGGCGGTGCGGGAGATGATCCTGAAGGTGGCCCCGTCGCCCGCGCCGGTGCTGGTCGAGGGGGAGACCGGCACGGGCAAGGACCTCGTCGCGCGCGCGATCCACGAGGCGTCGCCGCGCCGCGACCGGCCCATGGTCGCGATCAACTGCGGGGCGCTCTCGGAGTCGCTCCTCGAGAACGAGCTCTTCGGCCACGTCGCCGGCGCGTTCACCGGGGCGCAGAACGAGCAGCGCGGCCTGTTCGAGGTGGCCCACGGCGGGACCTTGTTCATCGACGAGGTCGCCGAGATGTCGCTCGAGATCCAGAAGAAGTTCCTGCGCGTGCTCGAGAACGGGGAGTTCCGCCGCCTGGGCGAGTCGCGCACGCGCACGGCCGACGTGCGCGTGATCGCGGCCACGAACCGGCAGCTCAAGGAGCAGGTGGCGCAGGGGCGCTTCCGCGAGGACCTGTACTACCGGCTCAACGTCCTGTCGATCCGCACCCCGGCCCTGCGCGAGCACCCGGGCGACATCCCCCTCCTCGTCCAGGAGCTGCTCGACCGGGCGCGCGCCCACCACGGGCGGGCCCTCGTGTGCGAGCCGGGGGTGCTCGAGGCCTTCCAGCGCTACCGCTGGCCGGGCAACGTACGCGAGCTGCGCAACGTCCTCGAGCGGGCGGCCGTGCTGGCGCCCACCGGCACGATCCGCCTGGCCGACTGCCGCGGCGCCCTGCCCGAGGCGGACGAGCCGCCGCCGCGCCCGGCGGCGACCCCGCCCGCGCCCGTGGCCGCCCCGCCGGACGGTGGGAGCCTGGAGGAGGTCGAGCGCGCCCACATCCTCCGCGTGCTCGAGACCTGCAACGGCAACAAGACCGCCGCCGCCCGCCAGCTCGGCGTCAGCCTCCGCAGCCTCTACCGCAAGCTCGAGCGGCTGGGGATGAAGTAGGCGTCGTCGCGAGCGACTCCGCGGGATCTCTCGCGCCCCCCGACCGTCCGCTCGGTGGAATGGGCGCCTCCGGCTGGCCCGCGAGTTGCTTCTCGTCGTGCGCGCGTGGATTCCCGCGCTGACGGGGTCCGCGCACCTTCGGTCTCTCTTCTTCGATCGGGAGTGTGGCTCGTGAGCGGACGGCGGCCCGTTCGCGCAGGAAACCCGGAGGCCGAGGTCGAGGTGACGACGGAGAGCCCCTCGCGCCTGCGGGTGGTCGGGATCGGCGCCTCGGCGGGGGGGCTGGAGGCGCTGCAGCGGTTCTTCGAGCGCGTGCCGCCGGGCGGCGGCCTGGCCTACGTCGTGGTCCAGCACCTGTCGCCGGACTTCAAGAGCATGATGGAGGAGCTCCTCGCCCGCCACACCACGCTCCCGATCCGCCGCGTCACCGACGGGATGCCGGTCGAGCCGGACGTGGTCTACCTGATCCCGCCCAACGCCGAGATGGTCATCGCCGGCGGCCAGCTCCACCTCACCGAGCGCGACCCGGAGCAGGGGCTCTCGCTGCCGATCGACCAGTTCCTGCGCTCCCTGGCCCAGGACCAGGGCGACCGCGCCGCGGCCGTCGTCCTCTCCGGGACCGGCAGCGACGGGGCGCGCGGGGTCCGCGCCGTCCACGACGCCGGCGGCCTCGTGCTGGCCCAGGACGAGCACACGGCCAAGTTCGACGGCATGCCCCGCAGCGCCGTCGACACGGGCGTCGTCGACCTCGTCCTGCCGCCCGAGGACATGCCGGCCGCCCTCCTGCGCCACGCCCGGTGCTCGCCGCCGGGGCCGGGGCCGGAGGGCGAGGCGGGCGCTCCGGGCGAGAGCGACGCGTTCGACCGCGTCTTCGGGCTCCTGCGCGAGGGCTACGGGATCGACTTCGGCCAGTACAAGCCCACGACGGTCTCGCGGCGCATCCAGCGGCGGCTCACGCTCACGGCCGCGGGGGGCCTGGCCGAGTACGTCCGCCGCCTGGAGGACGACCCGGCCGAGCTCGACGCCCTCTACCGCGACCTGCTCATCGGCGTCACGCGCTTCCTGCGCGACCCCGACGCCTTCGCCGGCCTGGCGGAGGCGCTGCCGGCCGTCGTCGAGCGGCTCGACGAGGGCGACGAGCTGCGCGCCTGGGTGGCGGGCTGCGCCACGGGCGAGGAGGCCTACACGGTCGCGATCCTCGTCCTCGAGGCCATGCGCCGGGTCGGTCGGACCCCCGCGCTCAAGGTCTTCGCCACCGACGTGCACCGGACGTCGCTCGAGGCGGCGGCCGCCGGCCGCTACGACGTCGAGGCCCTCCGCCCCCTGGGGCCCGACCTCCTGGCGCGCCACTTCCAGCCGCAGGGCGACGGGTGGGCGGCGCACCCCGACCTCCGCTCGAAGATCGTCTTCGCGCCGCACAACCTCCTGCGCGACTCGCCGTTCACGCGCCTCGACCTGATCACCTGCCGCAACCTGCTCATCTACCTGCAGCCGCAAGCGCAGCGGAAGGTCCTCTCGCTGTTCCACTTCGGCCTCAAGCCCGCCGGGCTCCTCATGCTGGGGCCGAGCGAGAGCCCGGGCGAGCTGAGCGACGAGTTCACGGCCCTGAACGAGCGCTGGAAGCTCTACCGCAAGCGCCGCGACGTGCGCCTGAGCACCGACTTCCGCCTGGCGCCCCCCGAGCTCCTCGCCCGGACGCGCCCGCGGCCGCCCGCCGTCCACGAGCAGGTCCTCGCCGAGGCGCAGGCGGCCCTGGTGCGCGAGTGCGCGCCGCCGACCCTCGTCGTCGACGCGCGCGGCGAGCTCCTGCACACGCTCAACGGCGCGAGCGCCTACCTGGCGATGAAGGACGGGCCCCAGCCCAGGACCGTCGTCGACCTCGTCCACCGGGACCTGAAGTTCGCCGTCGCCCACGGGCTCCGCCGCGCCGGCGAGCGGCGCGACCGCTCGGAGTTCCCGGCCATCCAGGCGCGGCTCCCCGGCGGGGAGCGGCTGGTCGACCTGACCGTGCTCCCGATCCTGCGCGGGGAGCACCTCGAGGGCTGCGCCCTGCTCCTGCGCGAGCGGCGCGAGGCCCCGGCGCCGGCGCTCGACGCGGGGCCGGAGGCGATGAGCCAGCTGGCGGCCGAGCGGCTGGACTCGCTCGAACACGAGCTGCGGCAGAGCAAGGAGAACCTGCAGGCGACGATCGAGGAGCTCGAGACCAGCAACGAGGAGCTGCAGGCCACCAACGAGGAGCTGGTGGCCAGCAACGAGGAGCTGCAGAGCACCAACGAGGAGCTGCACTCGGTCAACGAGGAGCTCTACACGGTCAACGCCGAGCACCAGCAGAAGATCGCCGAGCTCGTGGAGCTCACGGCGGACATGGACAACCTCCTCGCCAGCGCGGAGGTGCACACCCTGTTCCTCGACGACCAGCTGCGGCTGCGGAAGTTCACCCCGGAGATCGGGGAGACCTTCCGGCTGCTGCCGCAGGACGTCGGCCGGCGCATCGACACGTTCGCCCACACGCTCGACTACCCGGACCTGCTCGCCGACACGCGCCGCGTGCTCGAGCGCGGCGAGCGGCGAGAGCGCGAGGTGCGCGACGCGGGCGGCCGGGTCCACCTGGCGCGGATCCTCCCCTACCGGGCGCGCGAGCGCATCGAGGGCGTGGTCCTCACGCTGGTGGACGTCTCGGAGCTGAAGCGGGCGGAGCGCGAGCTCGCGGCCAGCGAGGAGCGCTACCGGACGCTCGTGCGCGCCCAGGCGACGGTCGTCTGGACCATGGACGCGGACGGCCGTGTGGCCGCCTCGCAGCCGGAGTGGGAGGCCTTCACCGGCCAGCGCTGGCCGGCCTGCCGCGACGAGGGCTGGCTCGAGGCGGTGCACGAGGGCGAGCGCGAGGCCGTCCGGCGGGCGTGGCGCGGGGCCGTGGGCGCGGGCAGGCCGTGGGAGGCCCGCGGCCGGGTCTGGTGCGCGCGGGAGGGCGCGCACCGCCACGTGGAGCTCCGGGCCGTGCCGGTCACGACCGCCGCCGGCGCGACCCGTGAGTGGGTGGCGACGCTGCTCGACGTGGAGGAGCAGGTGGTCGCCGCGAGCGAGCGCTGGCGCGTCCAGCAGCACCTCGAGGGGCTGCTCGAGAACTCGCCCGCGTTCCTCTACGCCAAGGACCTCGCCGGCCGCTACGTGATCGCCAGCCCGCGCTCGCGCGAGTTCGCCGGCGCCCCGAGGGAGGCGCTCCTCGGCCAGACCGACCTCGACGTGCTGCCGCCCCTCGTCGCCGAGGCGGTGCGCGACAACGACCGCGCCGTCGCGGCGAGCGGCCGGGTGCTGGAGTTCGAGGAGGTGCTGCCCGCCCCCGACGGCGAGCGGATCTACCTGTCGATCAAGTTCCCGCTGCGGGACGCGCAGGGCGAGGTCGTGGCCGTGGCCGGGGTCTCGTCGGACATCACCGAGCGCAAGCGCGCCGCCGACGAGGCCCGCGTCGCCGTGCAGCGGCGCGACCGGTTCCTGGCCATGCTGTCCCACGAGCTGCGCAACCCGCTCGCCGCGATCGTCACGGCGACCTACACGCTCCTGCACCCGGAGCTGCGCGGCCCCGCGAGCCAGCGCGCGCCGGAGACGATCCAGCGCCAGGCGCGGCACATGGCGCGCATGCTCGACGACCTCCTCGACGTCGCGCGCCTCACCCAGGACAAGCTGGAGCTGCGGCGCGAGCTCGTCTGTGCGCGGCGCACCGTCGCCGAGGCGATCGAGCTGGCGCGGCCGGCGTTCGACGCCGCGCAGGTTGAGCTGCGCGCGAGCCTGCCCGACGGCGCCCTGCAGATCGAGGGCGACGCCGTCCGGCTCCAGCAGATCGTCTCGAACCTGCTCTCGAACGCCGCCCGCTACACGCCGGCCGGCGGGCGCGCCGAGGTGACGCTCGAGCGCCGCGAGGAGGAGCTCGTCCTGCGCGTCGACGACACGGGGGTCGGCATCTCCGCCGAGGACCAGGAGCGGGTCTTCCAGCTCTTCTACCAGGGCGACACGACGCTCGACCGGCGCCGCGGCGGCCTCGGCGTGGGGCTGTCGCTCGTACGGACGCTCGTGCGGCTGCACGGCGGCCACGTCGCCGTGCGCAGCGACGGCCCCGGGCAGGGGGCCGAGTTCACCGTCGTCCTGCCGCTGGCGCGCGACGTCGAGGCGAGGGAGGACGGGGACCCGGCGGCGGCGCCGCGGCTCCGGCTCGTCCTCGTGGAGGACTTCTCCGACACCCGCGAGCTGCTCACCATGGTCCTGCGCCAGGCGGGCTACGTGGTCGAGACCGCCGCCGACGGGCGCGCCGGCCTCGAGGTCCTGCGCCGGGTCCGCCCCCACGTGGCGATCGTCGACATCGGGCTCCCCGTCCTCGACGGCTACGAGCTGGCGCGCGGCGCGCGCGCGGACGAGCGGCTGCGCGGGCTGTTCCTCGTGGCGCTGACCGGCTACGGCACCGCCGAGGACCGCCGCCGCGCCCTCGACGCGGGCTTCGACGAGCACCTGGTCAAGCCCCTCGACCCCGGGGCCGTCCTCGCGCTGCTCGCGCGGGTGGCCCGCCGGTGGAACGACCTCGCGTCGTGAGGACGCGCGGCGCCCCCGGCCGTGGGGCCGGGGACCCGGGGGCCGGTCAGCGCGAGACCTCCCGCGTGATGCGCTCGAGCAGCCGCGCCTCGAGGGCCCGGCCCGCGGCGCGCTCGCGCAGCCAGGCGTCGCGGCGCGCCGTCAGGGCCGCGACCTCGGCGCGCGCCGCGGCGCGCTCCGCGCGCAGGGCCTCGAGGCGCGGGGCGAAGCACGCCCACGACCAGAAGTCGCGGCCGAGCTCCGCCGGGAGCAGGCTTCCGGAGACGTCCTCGGGGCGCACGCGGCCGGCGTCGAGCGCGTCGAGCAGGTCGGCCTCGTACGAGCGCCCCGTCTCGCCCACGGCGGCGGCGCGCGGGTCGCCCTCGAGGCCGAGCGCGTCCTCGAGCGCCTGCTGCCCCCGGAGCGCGCGTCGCTCGAGCTCGCCCCCGAAGGGCACGACGGTGGCCTCGATGCGCCGCTGGGCCGCCGCGAGCGCCGCGTCGAAGGGTGTGACGGCGGCGACCGCATGATCGTCGATCACGAGCGTGAGCTCGATGCGTCGCCGCTCGGACGGGGGCGGCGGCGTGGGCCGCGCCTCCGGCGCGGGCGCGGCGACGGGCGCCCCGCCCGGCGCCGGGGAGAGCGCCTGGCGGCGACCGCGGGCCTCCGCGGCGAGGAGCAGGCCCGACCCCAGGAGGACCCCCGCCGCGAGGAGGCCCGCGCCGCAGGCGACCAGGGCGAGCGCGACGAGCGCGGTGGGCGGGACGTCGCGGGCGAACGGGTCGTACGCGGGCGGGGCGAGGGGCTTCATGTCGGCGGCTCCTCACCCCTGAAGACGTCGGGGGGCGACCGCCGGCGGGGCGCGGCCTCGCACGGCGTCGACGCGGGGTTTTGCGGACCGGATGCATCCCGCGCGGGGCGCGCCGCGACTAAGCTCGATGCCGTGAAGCGCATCCTGCTGGTCGAGGACGAGCCCACGATCCGCACCGCCGTGCGCGACGCGCTGCGCAGCCAGGGCCACGACGTGGACGACACGATCGACGGGGCCGAGGGCCTGCGCCGGGCCCGGCAGGGGGGCTACGACCTGATCGTGCTCGACCTGATGCTGCCGGGCCTGGACGGCCTCGAGGTGTGCCGGACGCTCCGGCGCGACGGGAACCGCACGCCGATCATCGTCCTCACGGCGCGCGCCGGCGAGGACGACCGCGTCCGCGGCCTGCAGGTCGGCGCCGACGACTACGTGCCCAAGCCGTTCTCGGTCCGCGAGCTCCTCGCGCGCGTGGCCGCGCAGCTCCGCCGCGGCGAGTGGGGGGCCGCCGCGACCGGGCCGGGCCGCCTCGTGGCCGGCGAGGTGACGGTCGACCTGCGCCGCCTCGAGGCGCGCAGCGGCGGCGGCCCGCCCGACGCGCTGACCCCGCGCGAGGTGGAGATCCTCCGCTACCTGGCCCTGCACCGCGGGCGCGTCGTCAGCCGCGCCGAGTTCCTCACGGCCGTGTGGGGCTACCCGGCCGGGGCGACGATCGCCACGCGCACCGTGGAGAACACGATCGTCAAGCTGCGCCACAAGGTCGAGCCCGACCCGCGGCGGCCGGCGCTCGTCCTCACGGTGCACGGCGCCGGCTGGAAGCTCGGGGACGGCGTGCGATGCGACGCCTGATCGTCGTCGTCGGGCTCGGCCTCGTCCTGGCCCTCGCGGTCGCGGTCCTCTACGGACTGGGGCGGGCCGGGCTGGCCTCGGAGGCGCGGCGGCTCGAGGACGACGCGCGGCGCGCCCGGACCACCACGCTCGAGGCCGCCCGCGACGCGCTCGCCGCCGACCTCGAGGCGCTCCTGCGCCGCGAGGCGGAGCGCCCCTGGTACCACTGGCGCGCCCTCTACCTGCCCCCCGACCTGGTCGCCACGACCCTGGCCCTCGTCCCGTCGCCGCTGGCGGAGCGGCCGCAGGACCCGCTGGTCGCCGTCTACTTCGAGCTGCGCGGCGGCGCGCTCGGCGGGCCGGCCGCGGCCGGCGGCGCGCCGGACGCGGCGGCGGCGGCGCGCCGCGCGCTCGCGGCGCTGGGGCCGCTCGTCCCGCGCTGGCGGCGGCGGGCGAGGGCGCCGGCGCGCCCGTCCTCGAGCTCATGGACGCCCTCGTGTGCGAGACCAACGCGGCGCCCGAGGCCACGCTGGCGCAGCTGGGCGAGCCCGAGGACCTGCCGGGCCAGGCCATGCTGAAGAGCGAGTGGGACGCCTACCAGAGCCGCGTCGGCAAGCAGTCCGGCAGCGCCGTGCGGGCGCAGCAGGCGCAGTCGACGCGCCCCGTCGAGGTGCGCGTGTTCCCCTTCCGCTGGGTCGTCGGGGAGGGCGAGGGCGACCCCGCGGACGGGTGGCCCCGCGCGCTCGTCGCGGCGCGGCGCGTGGAGGCGGGCGGCGCGGCCTGGCTGCAGGGCCTCGCCCTCGACGTGGACCGCCTCCGCGACCGGCTCGCCGCGCTCATCGGGCGGCCCGGCGAGGCGACCGCGCCCCGGCCGCTCGACCCGCGGCTGGCGACGCTCGAGGGCTCGCTGACATCCGCCGCGCGCCCTCGCCCCCCGCGCGCGGTCGCCGCGGCCGACGCGCCGACCGGCGCGCCGCGGGCCCGGCTCGCGGCGCCGCTCGAGGGCCTGGTCCTCGTCGACGACGCCCTGCTCGCCGACCCGCGCGGCGCCCTGCGCGGGAGCCGCGCCCTCCTCGACGGCGCGCTGGCGCTGGCGCTGGGCGTGGTCGCGGTCGGCGGGGCGCTCCTCGTCGTGGCCGCCCGGAGTGAGCGGCGCCTGGCCCGCCAGCGCGCGGACTTCGTGGCCGCGCTCACGCACGAGCTCAAGGCGCCGATCACCGGGTTCCGGGCGCTGACCGAGCTCCTGCACGAGGGGCTGGTGCCCGACGAGGCGAAGCGGCAAGAGTACTACGCGGCGATGCTGGCCGAGTCGGAGCGCCTGTCGCGCCTCGTGCAGAACGTCCTCGACGCGTCGCGCCTCGAGCGCGGCGCGCTGCGCGTGAGCCCCGCGCCGCTCGACCCGGGGCCGCTGCTCGAGGAGGTGGCGGCCCGGTTCCGGCCGCGGCTCGAGTCGGAGGGGTTCCGCCTCGAGGTCGACCTCGCGCCCGACCTCCCGGCGGCGCTCGCCGACCGCGAGGCCCTCGCCCACGTCGCGGCCAACCTGCTCGACAACGCGGCGAAATACGGCCGCGGGGCCGAGCTGGCGCTGCGCCTCGAAGCGCGAGCGGCGGTCGACGACCGCGGGCGCCGCTGGGTGCAGGTGGCCGTGCGCGACCGGGGCCCCGGCATCGCGCCGGGCGACCGGGAGCGCGTCTTCGAGCGCTTCTGCCGCGGCGCCGCCCCGCCGCAGGTGGGCGGCGCGGGCCTGGGGCTGACGATCGCCCGCGCGCTGGCCCGGGCGATGGGCGGCGACCTCGCGGTCGAGGACGCGCCGGGGCCCGGGGCGACGCTGGCGCTGCGGCTGCCCTGCGCCTGAGCCGCCCGGGGTCAGCGCTCGAACAGCCGGCGGACCACGCCGGCCGCGCCCACCGTCCTGCGCGGCGGCTGCAAGGTCTTCAGGTAGCCCTCCAGGGCATCGACCCCGCCCGGGCGCGACGAGGTCACGGCCATGGCGCCGTCGCCGTCGCTCCGGACGCGGGCGTGGAAGCCCGAGTCGAAGCGCACCTCGCCCGAGCGCGGGTCGCTCGACATGCCGGGGCCCGGGGAGCGGTGGATCGCGGCGAGGGCGGCGTCGATCGACCGGCGCAGCGGCCCGTCGGGGAGGCGGGTCGTCACGGCGAGGTCGTCGCCGCCGAGGTGGGCGAACGTCACGTCGACCTCGGCCGCCGCGGGGGCGACGCTCCAGGCGGCGTCGAGCGCCGCTCGCGTCCGCGCGGCGTCACGGACCATGTCACCGTGGACGAGGACGACCTGATCACCTCGCAGCTCGCCGGCCACGGGGTGGCCGAGCACCCAGTGGTCGACCGTCGTGAGGAACTCCTGGGCCGCCGCCGGGCTGGAGAAGCGGAGCCGCTCGACCTGCGCGCCCTCGGCCCGCGCGTGGACCCCGAGGGGCACGGACTCTCCGCGCGCCAGCTCCACCCCGCTCGTCCGGGCGCGCTCGCGCGGGCGAGGGTCCTGCGCCGCGGCAGGGCCACAGAGGGTGAGGAGCGCGGCCAGCGCCCCGTTCGCGATCCACCACGCGTCCTTCCTCATGTCGTCGCTCCTTCCTGTCGGTGCTCCTCGGTCCACAGCAGCCGCCAGGCCGACACAAGTCGCTTTCTGTCGGTCAACACTTGTCCGCCCATGGTCCGTCGCGTGCGGACATGGACCGCGTCTCACGGGGCGTGGCCGCCGGTCGACCAGGTATCCTGCGGCGCGATGAACGTGACGGCGCAGGCGCCCCCCGGGGCGCGGCTCTGGGCTTACCTGCAGGAGCGGTTCCCCCCGGGCGCCATGGCGGTGTTCTCGGCCGTCACCGCCCTCTCGGCGGCGGCGGCCGCCGCCGCCGCGACCGGCCGGACGGTGGCCGTCGACCCCGGCCTCGCGCTCCTCGCGGCGGCCCACCTGCTGACGCTGCTCCTCCTGCGCGTGCTCGACGAGCACAAGGACCACGACCGCGACGTGACCGCCTACCCGGAGCGCGTCCTCTCGCGCGGCGTCCTCACGCTGCCGGCGCTGGCCCGGGTGGGCTGGGCGGCGGGCGGCCTGGCGCTCCTCGCCTCGGCCGCGCTCGGGCCGCTGCCGCTCGCGGCGCACGCGCTGGTGCTCGTCTTCGCGCTGCTCATGGCGAAGGAGTTCTTCCTGGGCGACCTCCTGCGCAAGGACGTGTTCGTCTACGCGGCCGCGCACCAGCCGATCAACCCGCTCATCACCGGCTGGCTGCTCGTGGGCGTGGCGGCGCGCGGGACCGGGGCGCTCGACGACCCTGCGGCGCACCTGCCCGCGACGCTCGGCTGGTACGTCGGCGCGCAGTTCGCGCTGGGCTTCGGCTTCGAGGTGGCGCGCAAGGTGTGGACGCCGGCCGAGGAGCGCCCGGACCTCGTCGACTCCTACTCGTCGCACGCGATCGGCCCGCGCGGCGCCGGCGCCCTGGCCCTCGTCCTGCTGCTCGGCGGGTGCGCGGCCGTGTCGGTGTTCGTCGTCCGCGCCGGCCTGCCCGCCTGGACGCACGCGGCGGTGGGCCTGTGCGCGCTCCTGTGCCTCGTGACCGTCGGCCGCTTCGCGGTCGCCCCCTTCCCCGACGCGAGCAAGAAGCTCCAGGGGGCCGTGGGCCTCGGCTCGCTCGTGCTCCACGCCGGGCTCGTCGCCGGCGCGGCCGCCGCGCACGGCCTCGCCCTGACGCGAGGGGCCTGGGGCTGGGGGGCGGGGGCGTGAGCGTCGTGCCCGGGCCCGCGCCCCTGCCGCGCGAGGCGCTCCTCTCCTGGCAGGCCCCCGAGGCCGGCGACCGCGACCGCGCGGGCGGGAAGGGCGCCAACCTCGCGCGCCTCGTCGAGGTGGGGCTGCCCGTCCCGCCCTTCTTCGTCATCGGCACGGCCGCGTTCCGCGCGGTCGTCGACCCCCTGCGGGGGTCCATCGCGGCGCGCCTCGCCGCGCACGACCTCGACACGCCGCAGGGCGCCGAGGCGGCGGCCGCCGAGGTCAAGGCGCTGCTCCTCGACGGGCCGCGACCGACGGACCTCGAGGCGCTGGTCGCGGAGGGGCTGGGCCGCCTGCCGGCCGACGAGGCGGGCTTCGTGGCGGTGCGCAGCTCGGCCGTGGGCGAGGACGCGGCCGAGGCGTCGTTCGCCGGGCAGATGGACACGTTCCTCTTCGTGAAGGGCCCGGCGGAGGTCGCGCAGGCCGTGATCGGCTGCTGGGCGTCGGCCTTCGGCGCGCGGGCGCTGTCCTACCGCCGCCAGAAGGGGATCGACCCGGCCGACGTCGACATGGCGGTCGTCGTGCAGCGCATGATCCCGGGGACCGTCTCGGGTGTGCTGTTCACGGCCTGCCCCACGACCGGGCGCCGCGACCAGGTCGTCGTCAGCGCCACCTGGGGCCTGGGCGAGGGGCTCGTCTCGGGCGCGCTCGCCGCGGACACGTTCACGGCCGACAAGGAGACCGGCGCGCTGGCCGCGACGGACGTCCAGCCGAAGGAGCGCCAGGTCGTCTGGGACACGGCGAAGGGGCGCGGGACGACCGAGGCGCCGGTGGCGCCCGAGCGGCAGGAGGCGCCCTGCCTCACCCCCGAGGAGGTCGCCGACCTGGCGCGCCTCGGGCGCGCCGTCGAGCGGCTCTACAAGGGCGCCCCGCAGGACGTCGAGTGGACGCGGGTCGGCGGCGCGACCTGGCTCCTGCAGACGCGGCCGATCACGAGCCTCCCGCCGCCGCCGCCCTCGGGGCCGGAGCTCCTGTGGGACAACTCGAACATCATCGAGTCCTACTCGGGCGTCACGACGCCGCTCACCTTCTCCTACATCCGCTGGGCCTACTCGGTGGCCTACACGCAGAGCTGCGAGCTCTCCGGGGTGCCGGCGGCGGAGGTCAAGGCGCAGGAGCGCACCTACAAGAGCATGCTCGGCCTGCTCCAGGGGTGCGTCTACTACAACCTCTACTCGTGGTACCGGCTGCTCTCGCTCTTCCCCGGCTTCGAGAAGAACGCCGCGCACATGGAGCAGATGCTCGGGGTCCGCGAGTCGGCGAAGATCGCCGCCGAGCGGCCGCGCTGGAGCCTGCGCCAGCGGCTCTACATGCTCTGGTGCATGGTCCGCAACTACGCCACCGTCGGGCGGCTCGTGGCGCGCTTCCAGGCGGACTTCCAGGAGAGCTACGCCCTCTACGACGGCCGCGACTGGGACGCCATGGAGCTGCACGAGCTCCAGGACGCCTTCTGGGACATGGTCCGGCGCTTCCTCTGGCGCTGGCAGGCGCCGCTCGTCACCGACTTCTGCGCCATGGTCTTCTCGGGCACGCTCAAGAAGCTCACGGTGGAGTGGGGCGTCGACCCGAGCGGCGGGCTGCAGAACGACCTGCTCTGCGGCGAGGGCGGGATCGAGTCGACCGAGCCCACGCGCAACCTGCTGCGCATGGCCGAGGCGGTGCGGAAGGACCCGGCCCTGCGCGACGCGCTCCTGGAGACGCCCGACGACGCCTGCGTGGCCATGCTCGAGGCGCGCCCCGAGCACGCGGGGTTCCTGGAGGAGGTGCGGCGCTACCTGCGGCGGTGGGGCTTCCGCTGCATGAACGAGCTCAAGCTCGAGGAGCCGACGCTGCGCGACCGGCCGGCGTTCCTCTTCACGATGATCAAGAACTACCTGCGCCAGGCCGACCTCGACGTCGAGGCCATGGAGCGGCGCGAGAAGGAGAAGCGCGCCGCGGCCGAGCGGGTCGTCGACGAGCGGCTCGCGCTCCACCGGCGGCCGTTCTACCGCTTCGTCATGCGCGAGACGCGGCGGCACGTGAAGAACCGCGAGAACATGCGCTTCGCGCGCACCCGCAGCTACGGCCTCGTGCGCGAGCTCCTCAACGCGATCGGCCGCAAGCTCGAGCAGCGCGGCGTGCTCGACCACTGGCACGACGTCTACTACCTCGTGCTCGACGAGGTCTTCGGCTACATCGACGGCACGACCGCCTGCACCGACCTGCGCGGGCTGGCGGCCGTGCGCAAGGCCGAGTTCGAGCGCTTCCGCGCCCTGCCCGAGCCCGACGACCGGATCATCACGCTCGGCGCGGTGCACGCGGGCAACGTCCTCACGAGGCCCGCGCCGGCGCTCGTCGGCGACGGCAAGACGCTGCGCGGGACGCCCTGCTGCCCGGGCGTGGTCACGGGCAAGGTGCGCGTGATCCGCTCGCCCAAGGACGACATGACGCTCGACGGCGAGATCCTGGTCGCCGCGCGCACCGACCCCGGGTGGGTGCCGCTCTACCCGTCGGCGAGCGGCCTCCTGATCGAGCGCGGCTCGCTCCTCTCGCACAGCTCGATCGTGGCCCGCGAGCTGGGGCTGCCGACGATCGTGAACATCCCCGAGCTGATCGCGCGCCTGAAGGACGGCATGACCGTGACGATGGACGCGGGGCAGGGGGTGGTGACGGTGCACGAGGAGGAGGGGGGGAGCTGACCCGCTGCTCGTCCATCATCGGCCGCCCACCGCCCGCGACGATCGGCCCCGAGAGCAACGTCGTCAACTTCTTCCTCCACTGGGTCGAGCGCGCGCCGGACCGGCCGGCGATCGTCTTCCCGTCGCGCGGCGCGGACGGCCGCCTCGCCTACGACGTCGTCACCTTCCGGGGCCTCGACCGCGACTCGGGCCGGCTGGCGCACGGGCTCGCGCGCCTGGGCGTGCGGAGGGGCGACCGCGTGCTCGTCATGGTGCCGATGTCGAGGCCGCTCTACACCCTGCTCGTGGCGCTGATGAAGCTCGGCGCCTGCGCCGTCTTCGTCGACCCCTGGGCCGTGTCGCAGCTCGGCCGGGCGGCCGACCTCGTGCGGCCGAAGGCGTTCGTGGGCGTCCCGCTGGCGCACCTCCTGCGCCTGCGCGACGCGCCCGTGCGGCGGATCCCGCTCAAGCTCGTGGCCCTGTCGACCGCGCCCTGGCAGCGCCTCCTCGGCCGGCGCCTCGAGGACCTGCTCCGCCGCGGCCCGACCGCCTTCCCGACGGCGACCTGCGGGCTCGACGACCCGGCGCTGATCACGTTCACGACCGGCAGCACCGGGGCGCCCAAGGGCGCCAACCGGACGCAGCGGTTCCTGAACGCCCAGGGCGTCGCGCTCGACCACCACCTGCGCCGGGTCGAGGGCGACGTCGACATGCCGGCGCTGCCGATCTTCGTCCTGAACAACCTCGGGGCCGGCGTGCCGTCGGTCCTGCCGCTGGTGAACTTCATGAGGATCGCCGAGGTCGACCCGGCCACGATCGTGCAGGAGGTGCGCGACTGGCAGGTGACGACGATCGGCGGGTCGCCGGCCTACCTGCTGCCGATCGCGCGCTGGTGCGTCGAGCAGGGCGTCACGCTCGACCGCGTCCGCGGCGTCGTGGCCGGCGGCGCGCCCGTGCCGCCGCGCCTCCTGGCGCTCCTCCAGCGCTGCTGCCCGAACGCGCGGGGGAACATCGAGGTCCTCTACGGCTCGACCGAGGCCGAGCCGGTGGCGCGGATCGAGGCCGACGAGGTCCTCGGCGAGACGGCGGCCGAGACGGAGCGCGGGCGCGGCAACTGCGTCGGGGCCCCCGTGCCCGACGTCGAGGTCAAGCTCGTCCACGCGCGGACGGGCCCCCTCGCGCTCGGGCCGGGCGGCTGGACCGACCTCGAGGTCGCGCCGGGCGAGGTGGGCGAGGTGCTCGTCACGGGCGACCACGTCCAGCGCGACTACTACAGGAACCCCGAGGCGGTGCGCAGCAACAAGCTCACCGGCCCCGACGGGCGGGTGTGGCACCGCATGGGCGACCTCGCCTGGCGCGACGCGCGCGACCGCCTGTGGCTGGTCGGGCGCAACAACGACGCCGTGCCCTGGCGCGGACGGACGCTCTACCCGATCCAGGTCGAGGGGAGGGCCCTCTCGGTCGAGGGGGTGCGCCTGGCCGGGCTGGTCGAGGTGCGCGGCGAGGCGGTGCTGGCGCTCGTCCTCGAGGCGGGCTTCGCGGCCGAGGTCGCCCGCGCGCGCGTGCTCGCGGCGCTCGACGAGGTGGGCCTCGGCGTCGACCGCGTGGTCGTCGTCGACGCGATCCCGCTCGACCCGCGGCACAACGCGAAGGTCGAGCGCGCGGCGCTGCGGGCGCGGCTGGCCTGACGATCGCTCAGAGAGTATGAAGCCATCGACGCTTGCCGGCGAGCCCTGGTGGCCAGCCTTCGATCGGGCAGCGAGCGAGGCGAGGCCGCGGAGGCTGAGGCGAGGCGGCGCGCGCGCGGGCGACGTCGTATCGGCATACTTCTAGCCCGCGCGCGCCGCCCCGCCCAGCATCCGCGGCCGCAGCCGTCGAGCACACCTCAGCCCGTCAGCGCCCAGCGCCCCAGGTCCGCGCGCATGGCCGCCACGAGGTCGGCCTCGGCCGCGACCGTGGTCAGCGGCCGCAGGGCCAGCGCGGCCGTGGACGCGCTGCGCGCGGGCGCCTCGCTCACGACGGCCCACACCAGGCAGGCGGCGGCCGCGGCCTCGGGGCCCTCGCCGCGCAGGTCGGCGTGGGCGGTCTGGACCGCCTTGACGTGCGCGTCGCAGGGACAGTCCACCCAGTCGCTCACCGCCGCGACGCAGCGCAGGGCGTGCTTGGCCGTCGTCGCCCGGTCCGACAGGGCCACCGCGCGGAACGCGGCGACGCCGGCGCGCACGCAGGCGGCGCGGCCCCAGCGCGCCAGGCCCACGACGAAGGCCTCGGCCGTGGTCGGGCCGGCCGGCTCGCCGGCGCAGGCGTCGTGCCCGCAGTAGGCCGCCAGGGCCAGGCGCTCCGGGCTCAGGGCGCCGGCGCGGACGCGCCGGAGCAGGAAGGCGGCCTCGTCCTCGGCGGACCCGGTCTGGCGCCAGCGGCGCTCGAGGTGACGAAGCGTCACGTCGCTCATGGAAGCGAACGTTGGAACCCGAGCGTCACCTCGACGCAACGCTGGCGGTCAGATCGTCGCTTCCATCCCTTGGCGGCGGGTCTGCACGAGGGGCCGGCCGCTCACAGCGGCCGTCGCTTGTTCTGATGTCCACGTCCGGGCGCGCGGCTCGATGCTCCGATCCGCAGTGAGGCACCTGTCGCCCTCGCTCCGGCCGCTACGCGGCCTCCGCTCGGGGATGCGCGCCACCGCTCGACCTGCTCGCTTCGCTCGCAGATCAAGCGGTGAGCGCGGTCAGCCGTCGCGCCGCCGGACGAGACGGACGAGGGTCGCCCGGACGTCCGCCCCCGCGGGCTCGAGCACGATCGCCTCGCCGGGGCCCGCCCGCAGGCGCTCGCCCGGCCCGGCCAGGACCTCGATCGGGTCGCCCGGCTCGGCCACGAAGCGCGCCTCCCGCGCGGCGCCCCGGCCCGGGTCGAGGACGACGTGCGTGTAGCCGTCGCCGGCGGCCTCGACGACCAGGCGCTCGCCCTCGGCGAGCGTGACCGGCAGGCGGAAGTCGCGCGCCACGAGCGCGACGTCGCGGGCCACCCGCTCGACGAGGGCGACCGGCCGGGGCGCCGGCGCGACCGGAGCGGGCGCCGGCGCGACGACGACCCGGGGAGGTGCCGGGGGCGCCGGGGGCGGCGGCGCCGGCCACGCGCCCCAGGCCCCCACCAGCAGCAGGGCGAGCGCGCCGAGCGCCAGCGCGACGCGCCGCCTCGCCCTCGCCGGCTTCGTGCGCGCGGCGGTCGCCGGCCGCGCCGGCCGCCCCGCCGGGTCGGGCACGAGCGCGCGCGGGTCGCCGCAGCCCGGCGCCGCGCAGCGGCCGTGCGCGGCGTGGCAGTCCTGGTGGTGCGGCGCCAGGCACGAGGCGCAGTGGGCCGCCGGGCCCGCGAGGCCGTCGTGGCAGTAGGTGCAGCGCACCCGCGCCCGCGGCTCAGCCACGGCCGTCGCGCCCCGGGAGCGCCGCGTGCCCCGCGTCCTCGCCCAGCACGCGCGCCGCGCGCCGCAGGAGGTCGAGCCACTCGGCGCGGTCGCCGCGCGGGTCCTTGCCCAGCCCCGCCTCGGCCCAGCGCAGGGCCCGGGCGACCGTGGCGTCGCCCGCGTGCGGCGAGCGGCGCAGGAGCATGCCGCCGGCGGCCACCGAGGCGAGGAACTTGAGGTCCGTGGTCGCGTCGTCGAAGGACGTCCCGGCGTCGCGCGCCGCCTGCTCGACCCCCACGCTCGCCTCGCCATCGGGGGCCTTCCAGCGCAGGCGCAGGGTCAGGAGGTCGGCCGCGGGGTCGGCGCCCTCGACGGGCTCCACCTCGTAGAGCGCGGTCACCCGGTGGCCGGCGCCGATTTCGCCGCCGTCCTTCTCGTCGTCGACGAAGTCCTCGGTCGCGAGGAGCCGGTTCTCGTAGCCGAGCAGCCGGTAGCGGCGCACGCGCGCCGGGTTCCAGGCCACCTGGACCTTCACGTCCTTGGCGATCGTCACGAGCGTCCCCGACAGCTCGTCCACGAGCGCGCGCTCGGCCTGCCGCAGGTCGTCGATCACCGC
This sequence comes from Planctomycetota bacterium, assembly GCA_023954375.1. Lineage (GTDB taxonomy): Bacteria > Planctomycetota > J058 > J058 > J058 > JAMLIC01. Next base: position 34,203 of record JAMLIC010000025.1, on the reverse strand, counting down.
GTAGTGGCCGTTGCCCCTGTTCGCCAGCGTCTCCATCGTCCGGTCACCGCCCCAGATCCCGAAGCCGAGGCAGGTGAGGAACACGCCCGAGCGGCGCTTCTCCTCGATCAGCCGCTCGAGCTCCTGGGGCGTGCGCGCGCCCACGTTGAAGTCGCCGTCCGTGCACAGGATCACGCGGTTCACGCCGCCCGGGATGAACGCCTCGACCGCCGTGCGGTAGGCGAGCTGGATCCCCGCCCCGCCGTTGGTCGACCCGCCGGCCTGCAGCCGCTCGATCGCGGCGAGGAGCCGCCCGCGGTCGCCGCCGCTCGTCGGCGGGAGCACGAGGCCGGACGCGCCGGCGTAGACGACGATCGCCACGCGGTCCTGCTCGCGGAGCTGCTCGACCAGCAGCCGCAAGGACTGCTTGACCAGCGGCAGCCGCTCGGGCGTGCTCATCGAGCCCGACACGTCGATCAGGAACACGAGGTTGCTCGCCGGCCGCGCCTCGGCCGCGACCTCGCGGCCGCGCAGCGACACGCGCACGAGCCGGTTGCCCGCGCGCCACGGGCACCCGGCGACCTCGACGCGCGTCGAGAACGGCGCGTCGTCGTCCGGCGGCGGCGGGTCGTCGAGGTCGAAGGCGTTGATCATCTCCTCCAGCCGCACGACGTCCGCGGGCGGGAGCTGCTGGCGGCGGAGGAAGCGCTTCACGAGCGCGTAGGAGGCCGTGTCCACGTCGACCGCGAAGGTCGACACCTGCTCCTCGCCGCTCGCCGCGAGGAACTCGTTCTCGGGCGGCGGCGGCGCGCTCAGGTAGCCGTCCGCGCCAGCGCCCTGCGGGGGGTAGGGCGGCTCGGCCGGGGCCGCGAGCGGCTCCATCGATCGCGCGGCCAGCGCCCCCGGCGGCAGCGCCTGGTCCCCCACCCACCCCCGCTCGTGCGCGGCGGGCGCGCCCGCCCACATGCACCCCCCGACCACCGTCGTCGCCAGCGCGCCCGCGGCCACCATCACCCGTCGTTGCTTCATGGGTCCTCCCGCGCGCCCTCGACCGGCGGCGGCGCGGCCGTATTCGAGCCGCTAAGCTGAACCCTCGTGAGCACCTCCATCTCCGTCCGCGCCTTCGGCTTCGACGACGACCTCCTCACGCCCTTCCTCGACGTCGAGCGCCGCGTCCACGCCGGCGACCCGCTCTGGCCGCGCCTGCCGCAGCCCGACGTCCGGGCGCAGCTCTCGCCGCACAACCCCTTCTTCACCCAGGGCGGCGAGCACCGGGCGTTCGTCGCGCTCGACGGCGACGCGCCGGTCGGCCGGGTCGTGGCCATGCGCGGGCCGCGCCTCGTGGCCGAGGACGGGCATCCGCTGGGGCTCGTCGGCTTCTTCGAGTGCGTGGACCAGGTCGAGGTGGCCCGGGCCCTCCTCGAGGCCGCGCGCGCCTGGCTGGCCGGCCACGGCGTCGCGCGGGTCCTCGGGCCCATGAACTTCTCCACGTGGTACCGCTACCGGTTCGTCACCGGCGGCCACGAGCGCGGCCCCTTCCTGCTCGAGCCCTACAACCCGCCCTGGTACGGGCGCCTGTTCGAGGCGGCGGGGTTCACGGCCTACCGCCCCTACGCGTCGCTCCGCGTGAGCCACACGCCCGTGGCGCTGCTGGCGGCCTCGCACGCGCGCTGCGTCCGGCAGGGGGTGGTCTTCGAGCCGCTCGACCTGGCGCAGGGCGATGCGGCGCTGCCCCTGTTCTACGACCTCTCGCGGCGGATCTTCGCCGGCAAGACCGCCTACAGCGAGGTGACCTTCGCCGAGTTCCAGGCGCTCTACCGCGGGGCCGCGGCGCTCCTCGAGCCCGGGCTGTCGTGGATCGCGCGCGACGCCGCGGGCGCGCCCCTGGGCTTCCTCTTCGCCTACCCCGACCTCCTCGAGCCGGCCCGCCGGGGCGACCCGACGGCGCGGCCGGAGACGACCGTCCTCAAGACGATCGGCGCCCTCCCCGACGCGCCGGGGGGGCTCGGCTGGGCGCTGTGCCACCTGCACATCGAGGCGGCCCGCGCGCGCGGCTACCGCTGGGGGATCTACGCGCTGATGGAGAAGTGGCAGGAGCTCCTGCGCTACACGCAGGCCGACCGCCGCAAGCAGGGGCTCACGGGCGAGGTGTGGAAGGAGTACACCCTCTACGCGCGGTGAGGGGCCGGGTCGGGCGCGCGGTTCTTGTCGAGGACCGCGAGCGCGATGAGCGCGAAGGCCACGAGGCGCAGGAGGTGCACGAACGTGCGCGTCTCCTCGATCGGCTCGAGGATGCCCAGGATCAGCCGCTCCGCCGCCATCATCCAGAACGCCAGGGCGAAGATGGCGAAGAACCGGTCGCGGGCGCGCCGCCAGAAGGTGAGGAAGAACAGGCCGGCCACGAAGCTGGCCATCATGATCGCGCCGTTGAGGAACGGTCTCACTCCGCCTCCCAGATCAACCCGTAGAGGAGCAGGGTCAGGCCGGCGAGCGCCGGGATGAGGCGCACGATCGCCAGGTTGGTCGCGACCAGGACCATGTCCACGAACAGGATGGCGTTGTTGAGGGTCAGGCCCACGAAGCAGAGGCAGGTCCACAGGAGCAGGCGGTGCCTCGTCCACGCGTAGCCGCGCAGGAGCATCGCCGCGCACAGGGCGCTGAGGATGCTGCCCAGGAGGTAAACGGCCTCAGCCATCGGGGCTCCTCCGGATCCTGAAGGCGTCCGCCAGGCTGCGGATCCGCTCCAGGGGCTTGCTGACGATGAACGTGATGACGCTCACCCGGCGCGCGTCGTAGGCGTCGCTCAGCGCCTCGACCGCCGGGTCGGCCCCGTCGACGTGGTAGGTGGTGCGCCCCTCGGCGTGCTCCTCGCCGATCACCTTGCGGCGCCTGACGAGCTCGTCGAGGCGCTCCCGCGTCGAGTCGACGTTCGTCCGCAGCTCCTCGCTCACGGCGAGGGCGGTCCAGCGGCGGGGGCGCGTGCGGTGGAGGAGCAGGAGCGCCTCCAGCTGCTCGACCGAGTCGACGTGCGCCGACAGGAAGGCCGCGACCATGTCCGGCAGCTCCCTCGCCACCTCGCCTCCCCGCCCTACTCCCTGCGGCCCGCCACGGGCTCGGCCGCGAGCGGCAACGCCACCGTGAACGTGGCCCCCACCCCGGGCTGACTGTCCACCCGGACCTCGCCGCCGTGCGCGCGGACGATCTCGCGCGTGATCCACAGGCCGAGGCCCAGCCCGCCGTACTGGTTGGCCGGGACGGCGCGCTCGAAGCGGTCGAAGATCCGCCGCTGGTCCTCGGCCGAGATGCCGAGCCCCTCGTCGCGGACGGAGACCGTCGCCACGCCGCCGCGCTCGGCGACCGTGACCGTGACGGGCCGCCCCGCCCCGTACTTGACCGCGTTCGAGAGCAGGTTCACGAGCACCTGCTCGAGCCGCAGCGGGTCCCAGCGCCCGCGGAGCGACCCAGGCGCCTCGACGACGACGCGGGCGCCGGCGCGCGCCGCCTCCTCCTCCATGCGGGCGGCGACCTCGCGGGCCAGCGCGGCGAGGTCGACCTCCTCCGGCGCGAGGCGCAGGCGCTGGTCCGCGAGGCGGTTGACGTCGAGGAGCTGCTCGACCAGCCGCGCCAGCCGCCCGACCAGCTGCTCGAGGCGCCCCGCGCGGCGCACCAGGTCGGCGCCCTCGGGCGCCGGGAGCGCCTCGAGCCGCCGGCCCAGCACCTGCACCTGGAGCTGCAGGGCCGCGAGCGGCGTGCGCAGCTCGTGGCCGGCCACCGAGACGAACTCCTCGCGGACCTCGACGGCGCGCCGCGCCTGCTCGTAGAGCCCCTCGGCCCGCGCGCGCGCGCCCGCCAGCTCGGCGTGCGTCCGCTTCTGGTCGTCGATGTCCATGGCGGTGCCCAGCCAGGCGACGACGCCCGCCTGCTCGGTCGCCTCGGGGACCGCGCGCCACAGGTGCCAGCGCCAGCCCCCGCCGGCGCGGCGCAGCCGCGCCTCCGCGGCGAACGGGCGCCGCTCGACGAGCGCCCCCTCCCACGCGCGCGCGAAGCGGTCGCGGTCGTCGGGGTGCAGGAGCTCGAGCCAGCCGGCCGCGAGGTCCGGCTCCTGCCCCGTCGTCTCGCGCAGGCGCCGGTTGGCGTAGGAGAGCCGGCCGTCCGGCTCGGCGGTCCACACGATCGCCGGGATCGCCTCGGCGAGGTTCCGGTAGCGGCGCTCGCTCGACGAGCGCAGGGCCGAGACCTCGGCCTCCCGCGCCTGGCGCTCGCCCTCGGCCCTCGCGCGCTCCTCCTCGCCGCGCCGGTAGAGCGCCGCCAGGCTGGCCACCTTGGCGCGGAGCACGTCGGGCTCGACCGGCTTCTGCAGGTAGTCCACGGCGCCGGCCGAGTAGGCGCGCCGCGCGGGCTCCTCCTCGCCGGCGGCGGACGCCCCGGTGAGGAACACGATCGGCACGCGGCGCGAGCGCTCCCGCCCCTTGAGCAGCTCCGCCACCTCGAGCCCGCTCATCCCGGGCATGACGAGGTCGAGCACGATGAGCGACGGCGGCGCCCGCAGGACCGCCTTGAGCGCCGCCTCGCCGCACCTGGCGGTGACCACACGGAAGTCGGCGCCCTCCAGCACGGCGCCGATGGCCAGGAGGCTCCCGGGGTCGTCGTCGACGACCAGGACCGTGTCGCGCCCATCGTCGGCGTTCATCGCCTACCGTCCACGCGGTCGAGCCTGGCGGCGAGCACGTCCAGCAACCTGTGGACGTCCACCGGCTTGGCGAGGAAGTCGGTGCACCCGGCCTCGAAGCAGCGCTCGCGGTCCTCGGGCATGGCCTTCGCCGTGAGCGCCACCACCGGCAGGTCGGACAGCCCGGGGCGACGCCGGATCTCGCGCGTGGCCTGGTAGCCGTCCATCCCCGGGAGCATGATGTCCATGAGCACGAGGTCGATCTCGCGGTCGCGGTCGAGCGTCGCCAGCGCGTCGCGCGCCGTCTCGGCCGTGACCACCTCGAGCCCGTGGCGCTCGAGCAGGCTCGTCACGGCGAACAGGTTGCGGGCGTCGTCGTCGACGAGGAGCACGCGACCCTCGAGGCGCCGGTCGACGTCGCCATCGCCGCCCGCGCTCGACGTGACCGGCGCGGCGCCGTCGCCGGGCGCGGCGGGCGCGCCGCCGTCCTCGACCGCGCGCGGCGCGCCGTCGCCGGCCGCCGGCGCGCCCTCACCGTCGGGGAGGTCGCCCGGCTGGAGCGGCAGGTAGACCGTGAAGGTGCTCCCCGCGCCCGGCGTGCTCTCCACGGCCAGCTCCCCGCCGAGGAGCCGCGCGATCTCGCGGCTGATCGTCAGGCCGAGGCCCGTCCCGCCGTAGGTCCGGCTGGTGGACGCGTCCGCCTGCTGGAACGCCTCGAAGATCAGGGCCTGCTTCTCCGGCGGGATCCCGATCCCCGTGTCCAGGACATCGAACGCCACCACCCCCGGCGCCTGGTCCAGCGCCGGGTTGGAGAAGCGGTGCCCGCGCCGCACCCGGCCGATCGTCAGCGACACCCGCCCCCGCGCGGTGAACTTCACCGCGTTCGAGAGCAGGTTCTTGAGGATCTGCTGCAGCCGCTGCCGGTCGGTCGTGATCGTCGTCGGCGCGCCCGGGTCGACGGTCACCGAGAGGCTCAGCCCCTTGGCCTCGGCCAGCTCCGAGAAGGTGCGCTCGACGTAGGCCCTGAGCTCGGCCAGCGGGACCGGGCGCGGCTCGACGGTCATCTTGCCGGCCTCGATCTTCGACAGGTCGAGGATCTCGTTGATCAGGGCCAGCAGGTCGGCGCCGGACGAGTAGATCGTGCGCGCGTACTCCACCTGCTTCTCGTCGAGCGCGCCGCTCTCGTCCTCGGCCAGCATGCGGGCCAGGATCAGGAGGCTGTTGAGCGGCGTCCTCAGCTCGTGCGACATGTTGGCCAGGAACTCCGACTTGTACTTGGAGATCAGCGCCAGCTGCCGCGCCTTCTCCTCGAGCGAGCTCGAGGCCCGCTGCACCTCGCGGTTCTTCTCCTCCAGGAGCGAGGCCTTCTCCTCCAGCTCGTCGGTGCGCGCCTCGAGCTCCGTGTTGCTGCGCTGCAGCTCCGCGAGCAGCTCCTCCGTGCGCATGCTGGCGCTGATCATGTTGAACACGACGCCGATGCTCTGCATGAGCTGCTCGAGGAACGTCAGGTGGATGGGCGCGAACTGCTGGAAGCTCGCCAGCTCGATCACGCCGCGGATGTGCCCCTCGAAGAGGACGGGCAGCACCAGGATGTTGCGCGGCGGCGCCTGGCCCAGGCCCGAGCTGATCTGGATGTAGTCCTCGGGCGCGTCGGTGACGAGGATCGTCTGCTTCTCCAGCGCGCACTGCCCGACCAGGCCCTCGCCCAGCTGGAAGCTGGAGCGCATCCCCTTGCGGCGGGTGTAGGCGTAGGTGCTGATCAGCTTCAGCGCCGGCGCCTCCTCCTCGTCGTGCTCGGTCACGTAGAAGGCGCCGTGCTGGGCCGAGACGAGCGGCGTCAGCTCCGACATGATCAGGCGCGAGACGGCCTCGAGGCTCCGCTGCCCCTGCATCATGCTGGAGAACTTGGCCAGGTTCGTCTTCAGCCAGTCCTGCTCCTTGTTCGTCTGCGTCGTGTCGCGCAGGTTGGAGATCATCTTGTTGATGTTGTCCTTGAGCGCGAGCACCTCGCCCTGGGCCTCGACCGCGATCGCCCGCGTCAGGTCGCCCTTGGTCACGGCCGTGGCCACCTCGGAGATGGCGCGCACCTGCGTGGTCAGGTTCCCGGCGAGCTGGTTGACGTTGTCGGTGAGGTCGCGCCACGTGCCGGCCGCGCCGGGCACGCGGGCCTGACCGCCGAGCTGGCCCTCGATCCCGACCTCGCGGGCGACCGTGGTCACCTGCTCGGCGAAGACGCGCAGGGTGTCGGTCATGGCGTTGATCGTGTCGGCGAGCGCCGCGATCTCGCCCTTGGCCTCGACGACGAACTTCTGTCCCAGGTCGCCGTTGGCCACGGCCGTGACGACCTTGACGATGCCGCGCACCTGCCCCGTGAGGTTGCGGGCCATGACGTTGACGTTGTCGGTCAGGTCCTTCCACGTGCCGGCGACGCCGGGCACCTGCGCCTGCCCGCCCAGCTCGCCCTCGGTGCCGACCTCGCGGGCCACGCGCGTCACCTCGGCCGCGAACGCCCGCAGCTGGTCGACCATCGTGTTGATCGTCTGCTTGAGCTCGAGGACCTCGCCGCGCGCGTCGACCGTGATCTTCTGGCTCAGGTCGCCGCCGGCCACGGCGGTCGTGACCAGGGCGATGTTCCGCACCTGCGCCGTCAGGTTGCCGGCGAGCATGTTGACGTTGTCGGTCAGGTCCTTCCACGTGCCGCCGACGCCGGGCACCTGCGCCTGCCCGCCGAGCTTGCCCTCGGTGCCGACCTCCTTGGCCACGCGCGTCACCTCGGCGGCGAACGCGCGCAGCTGGTCGACCATCGTGTTGATCGTCTGCTTGAGCTCGCGCACCTCGCCGCGCGCGTCGACCGTGATCTTCCGGCTCAGGTCGCCGCCGGCCACGGCGGTCGTCACGAGCGCGATGTTGCGCACCTGCGCCGTCAGGTTGCCGGCGAGCATGTTGACGTTGTCGGTCAGGTCCTTCCACGTGCCGGCGGCGCCGGGGACGCTCGCCTGCCCGCCCAGGTTGCCCTCGATCCCCACCTCGCGGGCGACGGTCGTCACCTGCTCGGCGAACACGCGCAGCGTGTCGGTCATGGCATTGATCGTGTCGGCCAGCGCCGCGATCTCGCCCTTGGCCTCGGCCACGAACTTCTGGCTCAGGTCGCCGCCGGCCACGGCGGTGACCACCTTGACGATGCCGCGCACCTGCGAGGTCAGGTTGCTGGCCATGACGTTGACGTTGTCGGTCAGGTCCTTCCACGTGCCGGCGACGCCGGGCACCTGCGCCTGCCCGCCGAGCTTCCCCTCGGTGCCGACCTCCTTGGCCACGCGCGTCACCTCGGCCGCGAACGCCCGCAGCTGGTCGACCATCGTGTTGATCGTGTCCTTGAGCTCGCGCACCTCGCCCTTGGCGTCGACGGTGATCTTCTGGCTCAGGTCGCCGCGCGCGACCGCCGTCGTGACCAGCGCGATGTTCCGCACCTGCGAGGTCAGGTTGCCGGCGAGCATGTTGACGTTGTCGGTCAGGTCCCGCCACGTGCCGGCCGCGCCGGGGACGCTCGCCTGCCCGCCGAGCTTGCCCTCGATCGCCACCTCGCGGGCGACCGTCGTCACCTGCTCGGCGAACACGCGCAGCGTGTCCGTCATGCCGTTGATCGTGTCGGCCAGCGCGGCGATCTCGCCCTTGGCCTCGGCCACGAACTTCTGGTTCAGGTCGCCGTTCGCCACCGCCGTGACGACCTTGACGATGCCGCGCACCTGCGAGGTGAGGTTCCCGGCCATGACGTTGACGTTGTCGGTCAGGTCCTTCCACGTGCCGGCGACGCCCGGCACCTGCGCCTGCCCGCCCAGCTTCCCCTCGGTGCCGACCTCCTTGGCCACGCGCGTCACCTCGGCGGCGAACGCGCGCAGCTGGTCGACCATGGTGTTGATCGTGTTCTTGAGCTCGAGGACCTCGCCCGTGGCCTGCACGGTCATCTTCTGGCTCAGGTCGCCGCGGGCGACCGCCGTGGTCACGAGGGCGATGTTCCGCACCTGCGCCGTGAGCTTGCCGGCGAGGAGGTTCACGTGCGAGGTCAGCTCGCGCCAGCTCCCTCCGACCTCGGGGACGTTCGCCTGGCCGCCGAGCTTGCCCTCGATCCCCACCTCCTTGGCCACCCGCTCCACCTCGGAGGTGACGGCCTGCAGGCGGTCGACGAGGGCGTTGACGCTCTGGGCCATGCGCCGCGCGTCCGCGCGCAGCGGGGCCTCCTCGCCGTCGAGCGCGACCTTCTGGGACAGGTCGCCGGCGGCCACGGCGGCGATCACCCGGGCCACCTCCGTCGTCGGCTCGACGAGCGCGTCGACCATGCCGTCGAACGCCGCGCGGGTGTCGGCCCACGCGCCCTGGGCCCCCTCGCGGCGCGCGCGCGCGGCCACGCCGCTCTCCTCGCGGACGAGCGCCGCCGCGCGGGTGAGGTCGTCCGCCAGCGCCTCGTTGCAGGCGATGACCTCGTTGAGGAGGCGCGCCACCCGCGCCCCGGGCCCCCTGCGCGGCACCGCCGCCCGCGCGCTGAAGTCGCCGCGGAGGACCGCCTCCAGGGCGCCGGCGAGGTCGAGCCCCTCGGGGCTCGCGCGCCGCCTGCGGGAGCGGCGCCGCTCCGCCTCGTTCGACCGGCTCCGGGAGACAGGGGTGGGCGTCGGCATGGGCAGGGATCCCCCGCGAGGCCCGCGCGGCCTCGTCCGCCCCCCTGCCCCCCACGCGTGGAGGACAGCCCGAGCATGCGGCAGGGCGACGCGGCGTCAAGCGACGTGTTCGCCTTCTGTTTGCTCCCGCCGCGCGGCGGCCGTGGGGGACCGGGCGCGGGTGGCCCACGCCGGCCAGCGTCGACCCGTCGCGGCCCGCCCGGCCGCCCCCCCGCGTCGGCGCGCCACGTGCTCGCGCGGGTGACCAGGGGAGAGGAGGGACCGCGTGACCGGGCTGCGGACAGGAGGGGTCGCGATCCTCGCGCTGCTCGTCGGGGCGCCGCTCCTCGCGGGCTGCACCCCCACGTTTCGACCGCTCGAGGCGAACTGGGCGACCCGGTCGGAGCTCGCCACGGCCGACTACAGCCTGACCGAGCAGGACCGCAACTTCGGCGCGGCGCAGGTGTGGCTCGCCGAGCCGGACGCCGGCTCACGCCGCGTGCGGCTGGGGCTCCGGCTCCGCAACGAGGGGACCTCGCCCTTGCGCATCGACCTCGAGGACACCGAGCTCGAGGTGCGCACCGAGGACGGGCGCCTGCTCGTCATCCCCGAGATCGAGGCGTTCCTCGGCGAGCAGGTGTTCGCGCCGCAGCGCACCAGCCGCAGCGAGCTGGTGTTCGTGCTGCCCGAGGACCTGACGCTGGGCGACCTCGTCGGGTTCGAGCTCGTCTGGGCCGTGGTGGCCGAGGACGGCGCGCGCCTGACCCGCTCGACGCCCTTCGGCCGCGAGACGTGGAGGGAGGCGAGGGCGCGCTCCTACTACGGCCGCTGATCAGTCCACGCCCTGCCGCCGGTGCTCCTCGAGCGTCTCCAGCCGCTGCAGCACCTCCTGCTGGAAGCGCTGCTGGCGCGCCTCGGCGGCCGCCTGGGCCGCGCGCACGGCGTCGAGCTGCTGGCGCATGGCCTGGACCTCGGCGAGCAGGCGGTCGCGGTCGGCCTCCAGGGCCGCGAGCCGCTCGCGGTCGGCCGCGCCCGCCGCCCTGGCCTCGGCCAGGGCCCCCTCGGCGGCCTGGAGCCGCGCCGTGTGGGCCTCGAGCTCCTTCCCGTGGGCGACGAGCGCGCCCTCGTGCGTGGTGAGCGTGGCCGCGTGCTCGTCGAGCCGGCGCTCGTGCGCCTCGAGCGAGACGGCGTGGCGCTCGAGCGTGACCCCCTGCTCGTCGAGGCGCTCGCCCTGCTTCTCGAGGGCCTCGCCGTGGCGCTGCAGGACCTGCCGCTGGTCCCACAGCGCGAGCTGCGGCTGGATCGCCGCGAACGCGAGCACGAGCGCCGCGAGCACCATGAAGACCCGCACGATCGACTTCGGCTCGCCCACCGGGCACCTCGCCGCCATGGTAGCGCGGCGCCCGCGGCGGCGCTCACCGCGGCTCGTCGAGGTGGGCCTCGGCGTCGCGCAGGACCTCCTGCATGCGCTGGTGCTGGGGCTCCCCGGCGAGGACGACGCGCGCGGCCGTGGCCGCCTCCGCCCGGCGTCCCAGGCCGTGGAAGAGGAGCGCGAGGACCTCCGCGCGGTGGTGCGACGACAGGAGCGCGGCGCCCTCGACCTCGGCCACGAGGTCGCGCGCCGCGTCGAGGCGGCGCGTGCGGAGGAGCCCGCTGGCCAGGCGCACGTACGCCGCCCGGAGCTGGTGGGAGGGGTCGAGGAACTCGTGCGTGTCGGGGTCGATCTCGCCGCGCGCCATTCGCGCGACGCGCTCGAGCACCGCATCGGCCCAGCGACGCGACCACACGGCCAGGCCCTCGGCGTCGCCCTGGGCGTCGCAGTGGTGGGCCGCGCGGTGGCAGAGCTTCCAGCGCAGGGGGTGGCCGTCCGTGAGCGCGGCCTCGACCCGGGCCAGGTGCCCCGGGCGGTGCGCCTGCGCGTCGACCCGCAGGACGTCGACGCTCGCGCGGACCGACGGGGGGAGCGCCGGCGCGGCGGCCTCGAGGGCGTCGAGGTCCTCCAGGGCGCGGCGGGTGCGCTCCTCGCGGACGCGGAGGGCCAGCGCGTCGAGCTTCTCCAGGAGGGCCGCGGCGCGGAGGAAGCGGCCGGCCCAGTCGGCGGGGTGCTGCGCGATCCACCCGTCGAGCACCCCCTGCTCGAGCAGGCGCACCACGCGGCGCATGGGCAGCGGATCGGCGCGGCCGGCGCGGACGGCGTGGAGGACGAGCGGCAGCCCCTCGCGCGCCCGCTCGGTCTCGAGCAGGTGCGAGCCCTCGACGAGGAGCACCGCGACGACGTCCAGCGGGGGCGGGGTGGCCGGGTCGAGGCGCCAGGCCTCCTCGACCAGGGCGGCCGCCTCCGCCTGCCGCCCGGCGGCGCGCGCCGCCGTCGCGGCCGCGTGCAGGGCGCGCCCGGCCCCCGGGAGCGGCGCCGCCGGGAGGGCCAGGCGCACGGCGCGCACCACGTCGACGGCCGCGGCGGGTCCTCCGAGGGCGCGCTCGACCGCGCGGGCGGCGGCGTCCGCCGCGGCCGGGTCGCGGGCGGCCGGCCTCAGGGGCGGCTTGACCGCCGCCGGCGCCAGGCGCGCCGCGGCCTCCTCGGCGCGCGACACCTCGAGGCGCACCTCGAGGGCCCGCCGCGCGGCCAGCGCGAGGTCGCGCACGCCCGCCAGGTGCTCGCGGGCGACGCCCGGGTCGCCGCGCGCCAGCGCGGCATCGGCGGCGAGCGCGTGGAGCGCCTGCCCAGCGCCTCCGCCGGCGGCGCCGGCCGCCCGGCGAGCGGCCGCGCGCGCCTCGAGGGCGCCTGCGCCTCGCCCTGCCCCAGGCGCCCCAGGGCGGCCCGGGCCGCCTCGGCTCGCCGCGCCAGCGCCGCCTCCGCCGCGGCCGCCGCGAGGGCCTCGTCGAGCGCCGCGGCCGCCGCGGCCGCCTCGGCGTCGCCCGGGCGCAACAGCGCGGCCAGCCGCTCGCGCGCGGCGACGAGGGCCGGGTCCGGCGCGGCGCCCGCCAGGAGGCGCTCCAGCCGCCCCGGGTCGAGCCGCGCGGCCTCCGCGAGGGCCTCCTGCAGGGCGACCGAGCGCGCCAGGTCGCGCGCCGGGTCGGCGAGGGCCCAGCGGGCGGCGCCGGCCAGCCCCGCGACGACGAGGAGCCCGGCGGCCGCGGCCGCGAGCGCCGGGCGGCGCCGGCGGAGGCGGCGCACGACGCGGTCGACGGCGCTCGAGCCGCGCAGCCCCAGCGCCTCGCCCCGGGCGACCGCCGCCAGCCAGTCGGCCACCTGCCCCGCGCCCGGCCGCCGCTCGGGCGCCTTGTCCAGCGCGCGCAGCACGATCGCGTCGAGGTCGCGCGGCAGGTCCGGGCGCCGCGCCCGCGGCAGCGGCGGCTCGTCCTCGCACACCGCGCGCGTCAGCTCGAGCAGGCCCTCCCCCTCGAAGGGCAGCGCCCCGGTGAGCGCCTGGTAGAGGAGGACGCCGAGCGCGAACACGTCCGTCGCGGGGCCGACGCGCCCCTGGTCGCCCAGGAGCTGCTCGGGGGCCATGTAGAAGGGGGTGCCGACGAGCTGCTGCGACCGCGTGAGGCGCTCCTCGGCCTCGTCGCGCGCCACGCCGAAGTCGGTGAGCACGGGCGCGTCGCCGTCGCCCGGGAGGAGGACGTTGGCCGGCTTGAGGTCGCGGTGGACGACCCCCGCGGCGTGGACGTGGGCCAGCGCGCGCGCCAGGCCCTCGCCGATCGCGAGCGCGGCCGGCAGCGGCAGCCCCGCCGGGTGCGCCTCGAGGCGCCGCTCCAGGTCGCCGCCGAGGACGAGCTCGAGCGCGCAGTACGCGAGCCCGTCGGGCTCGACGTCGTAGCGGTGGATCCGCACGACCCCCGGGTGCCGGTCGACCTTGGCCAGCGCCCGCGCCTCGCGGGCGAAGCGCTCGCGCCGCTCGGCGCCCGCGCCCAGGTGCAGGACCTTGAGCGCGTGCCGCGCCCCCGAGCCGACGTGGCGGCCGACGTAGACCGCCCCCATGGCGCCGGCGCCCAGCGCGCGCTCGAGCACGTACTCGCCCACGCGCGCGCCGGGGGAGACGCGCGCGGCGCGGCGGGCCCTGCTCTCCTCGACGCCCACGCCCGGCTACTTGAACAGCTGCATGGCGAAGGCGCCGCCGGCCATGACGACGGCGCCCGTGACGAAGCCCAGCGCGAAGGTCACCCACTGGAAGCCGGCGGGGGGCGGCGGCGCCTCGACGGCGGCGACCATCGGCTGCTGGTCCGGGCGCCAGGCCATGGCCGCCGCGCGCGGGTCCTCGAGGCGCTGCAGCTTCGACAGGCACAGCTTCGCCGAGCGCGGCCGCGTGTGCGGCTCGTGCGCCAGGAGCTGGATGATCAGCTCCGAGAGCTCCTCGGGGAAGTCGGCGTTGAACTGCGTGATCGGGGCCGGCGGCTGGCTCTTCTGCTGGTAGAGGACCGCCTCGATCCCGTCGCCCGAGTAGGGCGGGTGGCCGGTCGCGGCGTAGTACATGGTCGAGCCGAGGCCGTAGAGGTCGGCGCGCTCGTCGACGTCGGCGGGGTCCTCGAGCACCTCAGGCGCCATGTAGGCCGGCGTGCCGCCCGGCAGGTCGTCGAGGTAGAGGGCCTCCTCGTCGATGTCGTCGTCCTTCTTCTGCACGCGGTGCTTGAACAGCGCCGTCGGCTCGGCCGCCCCGCCGCCGGCCTTCTCGCGGTAGAGCGGGACGGCCAGGCCGAAGTCGATGATGCAGACGCCGGCGTCCTTCCTGGTCTCCCAGCCCGGCGGGAGCATGACGTTGGCCGGGGTGACGTCCCGGTGCAGGACCTCCGCCCCGTGGACCGCCTGCAGCGCCTGGCAGATCCCGCGGGCGACCTTGATCACCTGCTCGGGCTTGAGCGGGCCGTTCCTCGACACGTGCTCGCGCAGCGACGTGCCCTCGGCGAGCGACGCGGCCATGAACGCCTGCCCGCCCTCGTCGACCCCGTACTTGAACACCTTGTAGACGTGGGGGCTCGTGACCCGCTTGGCGAGCTTGGCCTCGTTGAGGAAGCGGCGCGACTCCTTGAGCCGCTCCTGCGGGTCGCGCCCGGGCTGCGGCGGGAGGACCTTGAGCGCCACCACCTCGCCCGCCGCGTTGCGCGCGCGGTAGACCGCGCCCATGCCGCCGGCGCCGAGGACCGCCTCGACCGTGAACTCGTCGATGCGCGCGCCCGGGGGCAGGGCCCCCTCCGGCAGGTCCTGCTCCTGCTCCTCCTTGACGCCGAGGACCCGGTGGAGCTCCTCGATCAGGGCCTCGACCGTGGCGTAGCGCTCGCTCCGGTCGATCGCCATGGCCCGCTGGCACACCCGCGCCAGCTCCTCGCTCACCTCGGGGTTGATCGCGCGCGGGTCGGGGCGCGGCTTCTCGCAGTGGGCGGCGATCACCTCGGCGACCGTCCCGTTGGGGAAGGGGAACTGCGAGGTGAGGAGCACGTACATGATCGCGCCGAGCGAGTAGATGTCCGTGCGGACGTCGACGGCCTGGCCCTTGGCCTGCTCGGGCGACATGAAGTGCGGCGTGCCCATGACCTGGCCGGCGCGGGTGAGGAGGATCGAGTCCTGCTCGCGGCGGGCCAGGCTGAAGTCGGTGACCTTCATCTCCTTCTTGTTCGAGAGGAGGATGTTCTCGGGCTTCAGGTCGCGGTGGATCACGCCGGCCGCGTGCGCGGCGCGCATGCCGCGGCACGTCTGGAGCATGAGGTCCATGGCCTCGCCCAGGGGGAAGAGCTGGCCCTTGCGGTCCTTGAGCACGTCGTGGAGCGGCTTGCCGTCGACGAACTCCATGGCGATGAACTGGCCGACGCCCGCCTGCTCGCCCGTCTCGACGAAGCGCACCACGTTGGGGTGCTGGATGCGCTCGACGGCCTTGGCCTCGCGCATGAAGCGGGCGCGCACGCGCTTGCTGGTGCCGAGGTGCTGGTGGAGCACCTTGATCGCCACCTGCATGCCGTCGGGCGCGCGGCCCATGAAGACCTGGCCCATGGCGCCCTTGCCCAGGCGCTTGACCACGTCGTACTTGCCGATCCGCTCCAGCTGCTCGGCCTCGGCCGCCTCCTCCTTGCGGCGCTGCGGCGCCTGGGCGGCCTTGCCCGTGACCGCGTCGCGGAGCGAGGGCGGCGGGCCGCGCCGCAGGGCGCCGGTCGGCGGGTCGCGGCGAGGCAGCGGGGCGGGCGGAGCGGGCGGGGCGGGCCGGGCGGGCGGGGCGGCGGGCTGCTGGCGCGCGAGCCGCGCCGAGTCGTCCGCCGCGGGTGGCGTGCCCGCCGGAGCCGGCGCGCGGCGGCGGCCCGTCCTCCCCCTGGAGGAGAGGGTCGCGGCGGCCTGGCCGAGGGCGGCGGCCGGCGGCGGCGCGGCCGGCGCGCGGCGGGGCGGGGGCGGCGGCGGCGGGTCGTCCTCGTCCTCGGCCTGGAGGAAGGTGGGCATGGCGCTCGACGGCAGCGCCGGCGGCGGCGGCCGGGCGCGCGCCTCCTCCTCGGCCTGGAGCATGGTCATGGCGGCGCGCGCGTCCGGGCGGCTCGTCCGCCTCGCCCTCGGCCATGAGCGTCGGCATGGCCCGGGCCGCCCGCCGCGGGCGGCGCCGGGGGGGCGGGGGGCGCGGGGCGCTTGACGCCGCCGGCGGGGGTGTGGCCCGGGCGGGGCGGGGCGGGCGGCCGCGGCGGCGACGGAGGGGCCGGCGGCGCCCCGGCCCCGGCGCGGCGGGCCCGCTCCTCGTCCATGAGGCGGGTGAACGCGGCCCCCTCGAGCGTGGGGAGGATCGGCCAGCGGCCGCTGACGAGGAGGACGCCCACCCCCTGGGCCATGCCGAAGGCGTGGCGCCAGGCCGGGTCCTCCGGGCCGAACCGCTGCACCTGGCGGACGAGGCCCTTGATCAACTGCTCGGCCGAGCCCTCGTGGGGCGAGGTCTTGCCGTCGTCGTCGTCGGGCGCCGCGAGCGGCGCCATGGGGTCGTTGTCGGGGTCGGCCGGGCGCGGGCCCTCGCCGCGGGCGCGGCGGTCCCGCTCCTCGGCCACGAGGCGCTGGAAGGCCGAGCCCGAGGTGCTCGGGAACTGGGGCCACTGGCGGTTGCGGAGGATGAAGCCCGCCCCCTGCGCCAGGCCGTAGGCGTGGCGCCAGGAGGGGTCCTGCTGCTCGTCGAGCGCGGCGGCCTGCCCGAGCAGGGACGTGATCCAGGCGACCACCTGCTCCTCGACCGCCGGCTCCGCCTCGACTCCCATTCACGGCCCCCTCGGGGCGCGCCGCGGGCCCCCCGGGCCGACGCGGCGCGCGCTCGGGCTTGAGGATAGGCGCTCCGGGCGGGCCAGGCCAGGTCGCCAGCGGGCCGGGGTTCCACGGGGGGAACCCCTACCGCTGGCGGTCGTGATGGGGAAGATGCCACCCCAGGAGGACGCGATGTCGAAGCCCGCGATGGTCCTGTTGCTGGCCGTGCTGGCCCTCGCCGCGCCGGCGCGCGCCGACACGGTCATCCTGCGCGATGGGCGCAAGCTCCAGGGCGAGGTCACCTGGTCGGACGACAAGAAGAGGCTCGAGGTGCGGACGCGGCTCGGGAGCATCGTCGTCGACGGGGCGGACGTCGTGCGGGTGATCATCGAGGAGACGCCGGAGCAGGAGCTCCTGCGCCGGCGCGCGGCGCTCGCGCCCGACGACCTCGCGGGGCGCGTGGCGCTGGCGGAGTTCTGCATCGAGCACCGGCTCGAGCGCGACGCCGCGGCGCTGCTCCTCGAGGTCCTCGCGCCGCGGCCCGACGAGGACGAGGCCGAGGCCCCCGCGCCCGAGGCGGAGCTCGCGCGGCGCGCCGCGGCCGGGCTGCTCGCCGCGCGGCTCGACTACCACCTCGTCGACGGGCGCTGGGTCCCGCCGGAGGAGTACTACCCGGCGCGCGGGTTCGTGCGGCACCGCGGGCGCTGGGTGCGCCGCGAGCAGGTCGAGCTCGTGCAGCAGCTCGAGGCCACGGAGGAGGGGCTGAAGCAGCGCCGGGTCGAGGTGCGACGCGCCGAGCGGGCGCTCGACCCGGCGCGCCGGGGCGTGAGCGACGCGGACGCGGGGCTGCGCAAGGTGGAGCGCGCGCTGGCCAACCTCGCCGCGGAGAAGGCGGGCGCGGAGCGCACGCTCCAGGCGCGCGAGGCGGACGTGCAGGCGGCGCGGGAGCGGGTCGAGCGCGCGCGGCGCAACCTCGCGCTCTTCGGCGCCGCCGGGGCGGGCGACGAGCGCGCCCAGGCGCAGCTGCTCGCCCTGCAGCACGACCTGATCGCCCGCGAGGCGGAGCTCGACCGCGCCCTCCGCGCGGCCGATCAGGTGCGGGCGGCCGTCGACGAGCTGGCGCGCCTCGAGGCGACCGGCCCGCAGGTGCGCGCCGAGGCCCAGGCCGCGCAGGCCCGCGCGCGCGAGGCGCTCGCCGCGGCGGAGCAGGCGCTCGCCGCCGCCCGCGCCGCCGTGGAGCAGGGGGCGCACGAGGCGGAGTCGCTGAAGCAGCGGCTGGAGGCGATGAAGCGGGCGGGGGAGTGACGGTGACGGCGTAGGTCTCTCGGGACTCACGGCGGGCACCGGTTGATGAGAGCGAGAACGGTCACCGAGGACGCCGAGGTTGCACCGAGGACACCGAGGGCTGTTGTGTCCTCGGTGCTCTCGGTGACCGTCTTCTACTCGTCACATGACGCGACGAGCGCCGCCAGGCGTCCGGGTGTGCGGCAGGGGCACGCCCTTGGCCTCGTGCGGGGCGTTCCGTATGCTCGACCTCACGCACCGGAGGTCGCCATGCGGCGCACGCCCCGCCTCGTCGCCCTGCTCGCGCTCCTGGTCGTCACCTGCGGGGTGGCGGCGGCGGGCGTCCCGCGGCTCGTGTGGGGCCGCGGCTGGGCGCCGCTCGTCCAGCTCGCCGGGGCCGGCGACCCCGACCTCGCGGTCGAGCGCCTGGGCCTCGGGCTCGACACGCTGCGCTGCGTGCTCCACGACCTGCGCCTCGACGACGGCGCGGCGCGCTTCGTGCGGCAGGTGCGGTCCTCGCTCGGCGACCTCGACCTCGAGGGCCTCCACGGCATGCTGCCCCTGCGCGAGGGCGAGTGGCGGCGGGTGCGGCTCGTCGGCCAGCGCGAGGGCGCGGCCTACGCGGTGCGCCTGGCGCCGGCGGCCGTCACCGCGTCGACGCACACGATCGACCCGGGCGGCCCGCTCGGCGCGCGCACGGGCGACCTCCTGGCGCTGGTCGGCACGCGCCAGCGCGGCAAGAACTTCGTGACCCAGCTCGAGGTCGGCCTCGGCGTCGGCCCGGTCGGCTGGGACCAGATCACCGAGGGGCTGGCCGAGGCGGCCCGCCTCCTCGCCAGCGGCGACCCGCGGGCGGGCGCGCTCGACCCGGGCGCCCGGCCCGCGACGTCCACGCGCCTGCGCGTCGTCGAGACCCATCCCGGCCTGCGCCCCGAGGACGTCGAGGTCGTGGCCGTGCTGTGGGAGTCCTTCCCGCACCTGGCCGAGGTGCTGCTCGAGGTCGCGCGCTTCGACGACGTCCTCGTGCTCGACTTCAAGGGGACCGGCGCCTACCAGCAGCTCCGGCTGTCCGGGCGGCTGCGCCCGGACCTGATGGAGGCCCGCTACCCCGCGCTCTCCGGGTTCCTGGCCGGCATGGGCCCGCTCCTCGACGCGCGCGTGCGCTGGGTCGACGCCGAGGGCCGCCAGATCGCGCGCATGTCGCTCGACACGGGCGCCCTGGCGCTCACGCTCGAGGGCTTCGTGGCCGACGGGCGCCTCCTGCCCGTCGGGCGCGACGGGCAGGTCGTCCTCGACGCGCCCGCGGCGCCGGAGGGCGCCCCGGTCGAGGTGCGCGGCGTCGCCGACCTGCGCTTCAACATGAACGGGATCCTCACCGACGTGCGCGGGCTCGAGGTCGACGGCCTCTACGAGCGCCGCCCCGACGGCGCCGACCTCACCGGCCGGCTCACGCGGGTCCCGCAGGTCGTCGTGAGCGGCAACGCCTTCGGCTTCCTCCCCTCGTGGGCGATCGACATCGTCCTGCCGAGCAACCTCGCCGAGCTCACGACCGAGTTCTTCACCGCGATCTGCCGCGGGGACGGCGGCCGCGGCGCGACCTTCGGGCTGCGGGCCCGCCAGCGCGAGGCGGACGGACCGGCGACCCTCGCCCTCTCCGGGCAGGTCGAGGTGCTGAACAGCCTCCTGATCCGGCTGGGCTTCCGCATCGCCAACCAGAAGCTCCTGCCGGGCGAGAAGGCCCGCGAGGAGCTCTGGACCCTGCTCGCTCGCGCGCGCGACGCCTTCGAGCGCGACCTGGGCGGCTTCTCGCGGGTGATGAAGAAGTAGGGCCCGTCACCCCGGCGAGTCCTCGCGCAGGAGCGACCGGTGGATGTCGACGGCGGCCTTCGCGCCCTCCGCCGCGGCCACGATCGCCAGGAGGACGTCCTTCGACGCGTCGCCCGCCACCCACACCCCGGGCTCCGAGGTCTCCTCGCGCGGGCCGGTGTGCACGCCGACCTCGTCGTCGCAGCGGCAGCCGAGCTGCGCGGCCAGGTCGCCCGTCGAGCCGGTCCCGAGGTGGAAGAACAGCGCCCGGCGCGCGACGGCGTCGCCCCGGGCGAAGACGACGCGCTCGAGGCGGCCGCGATGGCCGTCGAGGCGCGCGACGCGGTCGACGCGCAGCGCCACGCCGGCCCTGGCCAGCCGCGCCGCGTCGTCGGGCGGCGGCCCCTCGCCGTCGTCGGTGCACAGGAGGACGTCGCGGCTCCACGAGGTGAGGAGGAGCGCGAAGTCGGCCGCGCCCGGGCCGCGGGCGTAGGCGACGAGCGGCTGGTCGCGCCACTCCCACCCGTCGCAGAAGGGGCAGTGGTGCGCGCTCTTGCCGTAGAGCGGGCCGAACCCCTCGACCTCGGGCAGGCGGTCGGTGACGCCGGTCGCCAGGAGCAGGCGCCGCGCGAACAGGCGCGAGGCGTCGTCGAGCTCCACCTCGAACCCGCCCCCCTCGTGGCGCCGCGCCGCGGCGACCTGCGCGTCGACCAGCTCGACGGCGTAGGGGCGGAGCTGCTCGCGGGCGATCGTCAGCAGCTCGAGCGGCGGCACGCCGTCGCGGGTGAGGAACCCGTGCAGGGCGTGGCTGGTCGCGTTGCGCGGCCGCCCCGCGTCGAGCACCACGACGCGCCGGCGGCAGCGCCCGAGCACGAGCGCCGCGCTGAGCCCCGCCGGCCCGCCGCCCACGATCACCACGTCGAGCATGCCTGGCGCGGCGCGAAGCCCATGCCCGGACGCGCGCGCCGCGCCCGCCGGGTCGGGCGTGTCCCACCCCCGGCGGTCAGCGGCCGAACGAGGCCGGCACGGTCCCGGGCTCGTCGAGCACCAGGTAGTAGAGCCGCCCCTCGGAGAGGGTGCGCCCGGCCCGCGCGCCGGCGTCCTCGCCCACGCCCATGTAGACGTCGCAGCGGCCGGGCGCCCGGATCGCGCCCCCCGCGTCCTGGTCGAGGACGAAGGCGCGCACCCGCTCCGTCCCGCGCCCGCCCTCGCCCGGGAGGTCGGCGTCGACGAGGCACAGCGCGCCGCGCGGGAAGATCGCCTTGTCGGTGGCGATCGAGGCCATCGCCTCCACGCGCTCGTTCAGGCAGCCGTAAGGGCCGCCGCTCGACTCCTGGAAGAACACGTAGCGGCGGTTCTCGGCCGCGTAGCGCTCGAAGTCGGCCGGGTGGGCGCGGAAGTGGGCGATCATGCTGCGCAGGTTGAGCTGGTCCTTGCGCAGCTTGCCGTCGCGGACGAGCGCGGCGCCGATCGAGGCGTACTCGTGGCCGTTGTTGCCGGCGTAGCCGACCTCGAGGCGCGTCCCGTCCTCGAGGCGCAGGAAGGCCGACCCCTGGACGCCGGCCACGTAGGCCTCGAACGGGTCGCGCAGCCACACGAGCTCGAGCCCGTCGAGCGCGCCCGCGGCGAGGAGCGCCGCCCGGTCGGGGTAGCTCCGGTCGACCGTGCCGTCGGCGCGGCGGCGCCCCAGCGTCGCCCCCGTGATCGGGTCCTTCACGTGGTCGGGCGGCAGGCGGTGGAGCGGGTGGCGGAACTCGCCCCCGCGCCGACGCGACGCCTCGAAGATCGGCGTGTAGTAGCCCGTGAACAGGACCGTGCCGCGGTCGTCGCAGCCCACGGTCGTGTAGACGGCGAAGCGCCGGCGGACCTCGGCCGCGAGCGCGGCCGCGTCGTGGTCGGAGTCGAGCAGCGCCCGGAACGCCACCAGGCCCGCGACGACCTGCTCGTGCTCGATCCCGCCCACCGGGTAGAAGCGCCGCGACGACGGCTTGCCCAGGTAGGCCAGGCTCCGGTCGACGGCCCGCCGCAGCGCCGCCCGGTCGCGCCCGAACGCGGCCGTGAAGTCGGGGAGCTGCGCCGGGTCGGTGATCCGCCGCAGGGCGTGCGCGCCGGGCGGCAGCTCGCGGTCGTAGTCCTTCTTCTCGACCGCCCGTGGCGCGTGGGCGGCGGTCCGGCGCGGTGGGGGCTGGACGCAGCCGCCGAGGAGCGCGAGGGCGAGGGCGAGCGAGAGCCGGGACGCGAGCATGGGACCTCCCCTCGTCCTATCGGCAGGGGCGCTCCGGAACGAGAGAGGCCCGCCCGCCCGGCGACGCGCCGGGCGGGCAGGCCCCGGGAGGGTGAGTTCGAGCGCGTCAGGGGCCCGGGCGCGTCCCGAGCCAGGTCACGGCGCCGACCTGCATGCCCGTGGTCGAGGCCACGAGCCGCGTCTGGGTCTGCGTGGTCGGCGCGGCCGCCTGCTGCTGCGCGGCGAGCTGCTGCTGCGCCTGCGCCGCCTGCTGCTGCGCCTGCGCCGCCTGCTGCTGCGCCTGCGCCGCCTGCTGCGCGAGCTGGCCGGCCCGCGCCTGCTCCTGGGCGAGCTGCTGCTGGAGCTGCGCCTGCTGCGCCTGGAGGGCGGCCGCCTGCAGGCGGGCCTGGTCGAGCTGCGCCGCCAGGGTCGCGGCCTGGGCCTGCGCCAGCGCCAGCTGGGCCTCGAGGTCGCGCACCCGCTGCGTCGCGGCGTCGAGGGCGGCGCGCGTCGTGGTCAGCTCGGCCGTGAGGCGCTGCACGTCGGCGACCGCGGCGTCCCGCTCGGCCACGAGCCGGTCGAAGGCCTCCTGCTCGGCGCGCGCCTGGGCGAAGAGCGCCGCCGCGTCCGGGGCGGCCGCGCCGGCCGGCACGATCAGCTCGGTCACCCCCACGGGCAGCCCGTCGCGGCCGCGGCCGCCGCTGATCAGGACCGTGCCGTCGGCCAGCGCCGTGCCCTCGGCGTCGAAGCGGGCGATCGTCAGGGCGGGGGCCGCGCCGGGGCCGTCGGTCGTGAGCACCTCGACGTCGCCGACGACGTTCGGGCCGGCGAGGCCGCCCGCGACGAGGACCCCGCGGGCGAGGGGGACCACGGCCGCGCGCTCGCGGGCGAACGCCAGGGCCAGCCGCGGCAGCGTCGTCAGCTCGGCGTCGTCGGGGCGCACGACCTGCACGCGGCGGAAGGGCTCGCGGCCGAGCGCCCCGCCGAGCACGTAGCCGCCGACCGTCACGCCGTCGAGGCTCGCCACGACCGCCGTCCCGCCCTCGACGTGCTGCACCTCGCCCTGCTCGGTCCGCCGGCCGGCCGCCTCGCGCGCGGCGCCGCTCGTGAGGTCGACCCACAGCGGGGCGGCCGGCCGGTCGTCGTCGTCCAGGCCGCCCGCGATGTAGACCTCGCCGCCGCCGTGGACGAGCGCCCGCGCGCCGCGCCGACCCGACGGCACCTGCGGCCGCAGGACGCGCGGCGCGGAGAGGTCCAGCGGCCACACCTCGATGCTGCCCTCCTGGCGCCCGAACGCCACGACGACCTCGCCGTCGCCGAGGCCCAGCGCGGCCTCGTCGCGGGGCGCGACCAGGTCGGGGCCGCGGCGGAACGCCCGCCGCGCCGGGTCGTAGAGCTCGGTCGTGCGCAGCGCCTCGCCCCGCGCGTCGCGGCCGCCGAGGATCCAGACCTCGCCCGACGGCAGGCGCACCGCGCGGTGCCCGACGCGCCCGGTGGTCATCGCGCCGGGCAGCGGCACGCTCCGGCCCGCGCGCCACAGCTCGGCGGTCGCGGTCGCCGGGCTGCCGAGCGTCTCGCCGCCGACGAGCAGCACGGCGTTGCCGTCGTCGACCGCGACCGCCTGGTGGCCGGTCCGCGGCTCGACCAGGCTCCCGGCGAGCACCGTGCTCCCGACCGCGGCGACCGCCTGACCGCGCCCGCCCGACGCGCCCCCGTTGCAGCCCGCGGCCACCACCGCGGCCGCGACCATCCCGACGACCCCCACCACCTGCTTCGTTGCGCCCATGGCTCCCTCCTCCTCGTGAGGAGGTCCCTGAACACGCCGCGGGCCGGACGTAAGCTCAGCGCCTGTAATGCCCGATACGGTTCAGGGCCGGCCCGCCGGGGCGAGCGGGCAGGACCTGCCCGGCGGGCGGAGGCGGCGGGACGACGTCCCGGTGTCTCTCGTTCCCTCGCCGCGCCCGTCAGACCCGGACGACGCTGTGCACGAACAGGAAGGCGCGGTCGGCGGGGAACGCGTGCACGACGAACGTCTCGAGCCGCCCCTCGTCGGGATCGACGGCGAGCTCGAGGGCCGAGAAGGGCGCCGGGTCGTCGTTCTCGGGATGGCCGCGGTTCACGAGCAGGCGCTCGCCGCGCGCGGCCGGGCCGCCCTCGAGGACGTGGGCGTGCAGCCGCGGGTAGTCGGCCTCGGGCACGCGCTCGAACGACCAGCTGCAGGTGTAGGCCACGCCGCAGTCCTCGTCGATCAGCCCCGACGCGGACGCCCCGACGCGCCGGATGTCGACCCGCCCCGACGGGGGCAGCTCGAGCGCGACCGGCGCCAGGACCTCGGCGATCGCCCGGCCCGCGCCGCGCCGCCCCGGCTCGCCCGGGAAGACGACCTCGAGCAGGTGGCCGGTGTGCTGCAGGAGCCCGACGCGCGCGCGCCAGCCGGCGCCCTCCACCCGGCGCGACCGGGCCAGCTCGAGGAGCTCCGGGTGCAGGGCGCGCGCGTAGAGCTGCAGGGCGTGGTCGGCGGCGCGGGGGCCCTGCGGCCGGGCGCGGAGCTCGTCGGGGAGCTCGAGGCCCACCTCAGGTCCCGATGGCTGCGCGCACGCGCGCGCACGCCTCGCGGGCGGCCGGGGCGCGCGCGGCCACGTCGTCGAGCCTCGCCGCCATCCGCGCGCGCTCGCGCCGACCGCGCTCGAGCTCGAGCCGCAGCGCGGCGACGTCGAGGAGCAGGTCGCCGCGCGCCTCCTCGCCGGTCTGGCGCACGGCGGCCTCGAGCGCGTCCAGCGCCGCGCGCGCGTCGCCGCCCCCGGCGGTCGTCGGGGGCGCCGGGGTCGCCGGCGTCGCGGGCCGCTCGTCGGGGGTGCGCCCGGCGCGCCGCGCCGCCTCGGCCACCTCGACCGCCTCGTCGTCGGCGTCGCTCCACGCGCGCGGCCCGAACCCCTCGGCGACGAACGGCCCGTCGAGGTACTCGTCGAGCAGCGCCGCCAGGTCGACCCAGTCGCCCTCGGGCAGGCGCGCCGTGACCCCGCGCGCGAGCGTGCGGCAGTCGGCCCCGAACGGGTGCACGATCAGCCGCTTCCAGTGCATGAGCTTCTCGTCGAGGTAGCTGCCCGGGAACACGTTCGACACGAGGTGGCGCAGGTCGAGCTTGTCCATGCGCACGAGCTTGAGCGTCGCGTAGCGGAAGGCCATGCAGGCGGCCGGGTCCTCGGGCAGCGGCGGCGCGCTCCCCTCGCGGAGCGCGCGCTCGTGCCACGCCTTCGGGGACGTGTCCACGCGCCGCTGCAGCGTCTGCGAGAGGAACGACAGCACGTCGTCGCGGTCGAGGAAGTCGCAGAACTGCTGCACGACGAGGCGCGCGTTGCCCGAGTGGAAGACCTCGAGCTGCTCGCTGCGCTGCTCGAGGAAGCGCAGCATGGACGCGGCGTGCGGGCGCGACGTGGTGAGGCTCATGCGCCGGGCTCGCGCGGCGCGTCGGCCGGCGGCGCGTCGCCGGTCGGGGGCGCGGCCGGCGGGGCGTCGGCAGCCGGCGGCGCGTCGGCAGCCGGCGGCGCGTCGGCGGCCGGCGGCGCGTCGGCGGGGGCTCGGCCGGCGGCCCGTCGGCGGCCGAGGGCGCGTCGCCGGCCGGCGGGCCGTCAGCAGCCGGCGGGGCGGCCGCCGGGGCCGGGCTCACGGTGGTCGGTGTCGGCGACGCGGGGGCGGGGCCGTCGGCCTGCTCCTCCTGCCACGCCTCGTCGTCGTCCGGCATCTTCCAGAAGATCAGGACCACGATCGCGACCGCCACGAGCGAGATCACCGCGTCCCACACGTGCGCCTCCCCCGGGCTCCGCCCGGTCTCCTACAGCCCCCTCGGCAGCGAGCGGCCGAAGGCCGCCTCGTAACGGGCGGCGAAGGTCGCCCGGTCGAAGCCGTAGGAGGAGGTCCCCTTCGACTCGACGCAGTAGGTCGCGGTCAGCGCGCCCAGGCGCCCGCACGTCTCCCAGTCGGCGCCCGAGACGAGGCCCTTGATCAGCCCGCCGCGGTAGGCGTCGCCCGCGCCGGTCGGGTCGACCACGCTCGTGACCGGCGCCACCGGCACCTCCACGACCTCGCCGCCGCGCAGGTGGACGCGCGAGCCGTGCTCGCCGAGCGTCACGATCACCGCCTCGCAGCGCTCGAGGAGGTGCTCGAGGCTCCGGCCGGTCTTCTCCTGGACGATCGCCAGCTCGTAGTCGTTCACGACGAGCCCCTTCGCCCCGGTGAGCCCGTCGTCGAGCGCCGCCCCGTCGAGGGCGATCACCTGCTGGCCGGGGTCGTAGAGGAAGGGCACGCCGAGCCGCCGGCACTCGTCCGGGTAGGCCTTCATCGCCGCCGGGTCGTTCGGCGAGACGATCGCAAGCGTCGGCCGGCCGCCGGGGAGCACCTCCAGCCGCGCGTCGATCGCCCGCGCCATGGCCCCCGGGTAGAAGCCGGTGATCTGGTTGTTGTCGAGGTCGGTCGTGATGAAGCAGGACGCGGTGAGCAGGTCGCCGTGCACCGCGGCGCCGGCGAGGTCGACCCCACGCTCCTCGAGCCAGCGCCCGTACTCGGCGAAGTCGGAGCCCACGGCGGCGACGAGGCGCGGCCGGAGCCCGTGCAGGGCCAGGGCGTAGGCCACGTTCGCCGCGCACCCGCCGCGCAGGCGCTGCAGCCCCTGCACCAGGAACGAGACGTTCAGGATGTGCAGCTTGTCCGGGAGGATGTGGTCCTTGAACCGCCCCGGGAAGTTCATGATGTGGTCGAACGCCACCGAGCCGGTGACGGCGATCTCGTGCACGGCCAAGCGTCCGCTCCTGACACCCCGGGCGAGGCGTGGCAGAGCCTAAATGCCTGGGCCGCGATCCGCAATCCGTGTGTCCCCAGCGACATCCCCCGGTCGAACCGACCTTCTCGCCCCCGCTCCTTGGAGCAACCACACCCCGAGCCGACGACGGGCCTGTCCGACCCCTGCCCCGAGCCGGCCAGCGAAGGCCATGGGTGGAACGGAGCGACGAGCGAGGCGAGGCCGCGGAGGCCGAGACGAGGCGGCGGGGGGGGGCGGGGGGCGGGGGGGCGGGGGGGGGGTATCGATCGCGATCCACGACCCGCGCGCGCGCCGCATCGGCCGGCATCCGCGGCCGCAGCCGTCGATCACGCTACGTAGGGGCGCCTTGTTCGTCGAGGCGCCGGTTGGCCTCGAGCAGGAGGCCCGTGATCGTCGTCTGCAGCGTGCGCTCGCCCGCCTCGATCTTGCTGCGGAAGGTGTAGTAGCCGCGGCGCGTGGAGATCATCGCGCAGACGGCCTCCTCGTCCTCGAGGTCGCCGAAGGTGGCGAACATGGGGCTGCCCTCGTAGACGACGAGCTGGCCGCTGCGCTCGTCCTCGGCGAAGACCTCGAGGGTCCCGGTCTTCTGGTTGAACTCGATCGCCTGGAGGACCTCGGCGAGCGAGGACTTCTCGAGGCGGCCCGACATCGCATCCGCCGAGGGCAGGCTGCTGAACGACTGCAGCGGCCGCGTCTCCTCCGACTCGGAGGTCGTCTTGCCGCGCACCTCGTCGGTGGAGCGGACCTTGATCTCGTAGGGGCCGATCAGGAGCGCGTCGCCCACCTGCAGGGGGCGGGTGAGCACGCGGTCGCCGTTGACGTAGGAGCCGTAGGTCGACCGGTCCTCGAAGACGAGCTCGCGCCCGGCGACGCGCACGATCGCGGCCGTCCGCGACACGCCCGGGTGGGGGAGGACGAGGCCGCAGCTCGCGCTCCGGCCGAGCGTCAGCACGGGCTCGATCCCGACGGGGACGGGCGAGAACGGCTCGCAGTGGAGCCAGGCCACGATCCGCGGGTCGTCGACGTCGAAGCGCGGCACCTGCGAGACCGGGGGCCGGACCGCCTCCGGCGCGGCCGCGCCCTCGGGCCGACGCACGGCCGTCGTGGCGCTGAGGCGCACCGTGGCCGCCTCGCGGCCAGGCGCCCCGCGGGCCGCGCGGGCCGGGCGGCGCCGAGGCGGGGCGCGCGGGCCCGGGCGCGCCGGGCGGGGCGCGGGGCGGGCGGGGCCGGGGCCGCCGGCGCGTCGCCGGCGGCGTTGCCGCGCGCCATGGCCTGCAGCTGCGCGATGAGCTGCGAGGCGTTCACGCCGGCCGGCGGCGACGGCTGCGGGTCGACCTCGGGCGGCCGGGTGGCCGAGGGCGAGGGGCCCGGGCGCGCCAGGCGCCGGGTGCCGTCGCCGGGGCGCGCCGGCGCCCCGCCGTGCGCCGGCCAGTTGAGGCCGGAGCCGAAGGCCGTGTCGCCGGCGGCGCCGCCGAACCCCGTGTCGCTCGGGCTCCGGGCGGGCGCGCTCGCGGGCGCCGCGCCGACGAACGGCGAGCCGCCCCCGGGCGCGGCGGGGCTCGTCCCCGCGGCGTCGTGCGGCAGCGCCCCCTTGCAGGCCAGGCACACCTGCGCGGTGCCGGGGTTCCGGAACCGACACCGGGGGCACTGGATCAGCTTGCGTGGTTGCGACATGGCGACCGGCCATGATCTTGACAGGTTCGACCGCGTTTCGAAAGGGCGCCGGTGCGGGTTCCGACCGGTGAAGCCGCCGGGGCACGCTGCGGCTGCTCGGGAGGGATGGGTTCGCATGAGCTGCGGAGCTTGCGAAGGCGGGCCACACCGAACGGTTCCGCTCGGACGGGGGCGGCGTCAGGGCTCGAGGCCGAACTCCCGGATCTTGCGGTAGAGCGTCTTGCGATCGATCCCCAGCGACCTCGCCGTCTCGAGTTGCCGCCAGCCGTGGCGCAGGAGCCGCTCGGCGATCGTCGCCCGCTCGAGCGCCACGAGGGTGGGCTCGGTGACGGGCCCTCCCGCCGGGGCGACGGGTGGTCGCTCTCCAGCCGGCGCCGCGGCGGGCGAGAGCTGCGCCACGAAGCGCTCCACGTGCGCCTGCTCGATCGGTCCGCGAGGCGCCCACTCGCGGAGCGCCCGCGCGGCCTCCTCCAGCTCGCGGACGTTGCCGGGCCACCGGTGGCGACGGAGCGCGGCCAGCGCCTCCGGTGTGAGCGCGGGCGCCTCGTCGGGCGCACCGCGCGCGCGGAGGCGGCGCTGGAGCAGCGCCGTGATCGCCGCCGGGTCCTCGCGCAGCGGAGGCAGGCGCAGCCGCAGCACGTGCAGCCGGTCGCGCAGCTCCGGCAGGAACCAGCCCGCCGCCGCCGCCGCGTCGAGCCCGTGGCGCGTCGTCGCGACCACCCGCGGCGGTCGCCGCCCGGGCGCGCGCAGGAGCCTGAGGAGCTCCTGCTGCGCGGCGAGCGAGAGCGTGGCGACCTCCTCGCACAGGAGCGTGGCGGGCGCGGCGCGCCAGGCCCGGCGCAGGGCATCGGGCGCCGCGGGACGCGCCACGCGCACGAGGACGCCCGGCCGCCCCGCCTCGTGGATCGCCGTCGCGACGAGCGTCTTGCCGGTGCCGGGCTCGCCCTCGACCAGCGCCGGGTGCGCGGCGCCGAGCACGCGGTCGACCTGCGCGGCGCCGCGCTCGAGCGCCGCCGCGCGCCCCTCGAACAGGCCGCGCAGCGCCTCGCGCGCGCCGCGCGGCGCCTCGCCGCCGGGCGCGCGCAGCGCGGCCTCCACCCGCTCACCGAGCGCCTCGAGGGCCGCCGCGCGCTCGACCGGCCCGACCGCGCGCGACAGCGCGGCGGCCGCCTCCAGGACCTGCTCGACGTGCGCGCGCGGCGGGCCGGGGGGCTCGCCGCTCACCTGTCCGACCAGTGCTTGATGCGCTCGAGCGCCCGCTCGAAGTCGAACCCGGGGCTGTTCGTCGCGTCGTGGCAGCCGAGGCAGGTCGCGCGCCAGCTCTCCGGAAAGCCCGGGCGGACGCCGTAGCCCCGCTTGGCCGCCGGCGGGCCGAGGGCGTGGTTGCTCCCCACGCCGTGGCACGACTCGCAGCCGACCTCCGCGAGGTGCGGCGTGTCGGCGAGCGAGCGGAAGCCCCCCTCGAACCCGTGGCCGACCACGTGGCAGCCGACGCACTCGAAGAGCCCGGCCCGCGCGGGGTCCTTCTCCATGACGTGCCGGTAGGCCCCGTGGTGCCCCGTGCCCTCGAACACCTCCCAGGCGCCGGGGTGGCAGCCGCGGCAGGTCTCGGAGCCGACGAACGACCCGCCATCCGGGGTGGGCCGGCGCGGCGGCTCGGGGAGCCCCGCGACCTCCTGGTAGTAGCGCTCGACCCGGCGGCGCGCCCAGTCGTCGTCGGGGACCTGCCCGTCGAGCGCGACGTGCTCGAGGTCCGGCGGCCCCTCGGCGGGCACCGCGAGCCGGGCCAGCGCGCGGGCGTCGCGCACCGTCTCGACCAGCCACGCGCGCCCGTGGCGCTCGAGCGGCCGCCAGGTCTCCTGCTCGTGCCCGCAGACGATCACGTCGACCGGCAGGTCCTCCCCCAGCGCCTCGCGCGCCCGCGCCCTGGCGCCGTGGAACAGGAGCACGCGGAGGGCCCCGGGCGGGGCGCCCTCGAGCGCCGCGCGCGCGGCGGCGTCGGGGTCGCCCACGTCGAGCTGCCCCGTCGGGTCGCCGCCGAGCTCCGGATCGAGGACGCCGACCACGACGACCGTCCGCCCGCCCGCGCGCAGGCGGCGGCTGGCGGCGAACGGGCGCCGGCCGTCGGCGAGGGTCAGGTTGGCGCCGAGGAGCGTCACGCCCGCGCCGGCGGCGACGCGGCCGAGCGCGGCGTGCCCCAGGCGCAGGTCCTTCTCGCCCACGGCCACGGCGGCCACCTCGGCGCGGGCGAGCAGCTCGAGGGCGGCGCGGGTCTTGGCCTCGAGCAGCCGCGGGTGCAGGTCGCGGCCGGTCAGGTCGCCGCCGTCGAGCGCCACGACGTCCGCCCGCAGGCGCTCGCGCGCCAGCGCCGAGAGGCGGCGCGGCATGCCGCCGAGCATCCCCTGCACGCAGTGGCAGGGCTCGAGGTTGCCCAGGCTCTCGCCGGCGGCCGCCACGACGAGCGGCCGCGCGCCCTCGGCCTCGGCGTCGGCCCGGCCGGCCGCGCTCAGGAGCGCGGCGCCGGCCGCCACGAGGGCCACGAGGAGCGCGGCGCGACGGGTCACATGGTGGGTTTTACCGTAGAATCCGCGCCCATGGGACGTCTGCTCGCCGCGCTGACCCTCGCGCTCGTCGCCGCGACCGCCCTCGTCGCGCGGCCGGCGCTCGAGCGCTTCCGGGTCGACGCGTCGACGGACTCCCTCGTCCTCGAGGACGACCCCGACGCGCGCCGCTACGACCGCACGCGGCTGCTCTTCGGCAGCGACGAGTTCGTCCTCGTGGGGCTGCGCCGCCCCGACCTGTTCACGCCCGACGGGGTCGCGGCGGTGGCCTCGCTCCACCAGCGCTTCGCGGCGATCGAGGGCGTGCGCGACGTCCTGTCGATCGCCAACGCGCCGCTCCTGCGCAGCTTCGAGCGCCCGGTCATGCCGTTCATGGCCCTCATGCGCCAGGCGACGGCGCTCACGCCGGGGGTCGACCTCGAGAAGGCCCGGGCGGAGCTCACGGGGCACGCCCTCTTCGCCGGCAACCTCGTCAACGCCGAGGGCGACACGGCCGGGCTCATCGTCACGCTCGTGGCGCGGCCCGACATCGTCGAGGCGGCCAGCGCCTGGGTCGGCCACCAGGCGGCGGTCGCGGCGGCCGAGGAGGCGACGCGCGGGGGCGACCCGGCGGCGCGCGCGCGCCTCGACGAGGCGGTCCGCGCGCGCGAGGCCTTCCGGCCGACCTACGCCGACGCCGAGCGGCGGCGCAAGGCCGAGCGGATCCAGGTGATCCGCGAGGTGCGCCGGGTCGTGCAGGAGGAGCGCGCGGCCGGCCACGACGTCGAGGTCTCGGGGGTGCCGTCGATCGTCGTGGAGATGGTCGAGGCGATCGACCGCGACCTGCGCACCTTCACGCTCCTGTCGCTCTCGTTCATCGTCGGCTTCCTCGGGCTCGTCTTCCGGCGCCTGCGCTGGGTGCTCCTGCCGCTCGTGCCGACGACGCTGACGGTCCTGCTCACGCTCGCGCTCATGGACGCGCTGGGCAAGCAGGTCTCCGTGATCACGGCGAACATCCCCTCGCTCCTCATGGTCATCGGCCTGGCGCACTCGATCCACCTGATCGTGCGCTGGCGCGAGGACCAGGCGCTCGCCCCCGACGCCCCCGCCCAGGCGCGCGCGTCGCGCGTGGCGCGGCGCCTCGTCCTGCCCTGCCTGTTCACGGCCACGACGACCATGGTGGGCTTCCTGGCCCTGGCCTTCACCGGGTCGCGGCCGATCATCGACTTCGGCCGGTTCATGGCCTTCGGCGTGGCGCTGGCCTTCCTCCTCTCCTTCGTGGCCCTGCCCGGCGCCATGTCGGTCCTGCCCCAGCGGCGCGAGGGGCGCCTCGAGCGCAGCGCCTCGCTCCTCCAGGGCCTCGCGGCGCTCGCCCTGCGCAGGAAGCCCGTCGTCGCCGCGCTCGCCCTCCTGCTCGCGGTCGCCGGGGGGCTGGGGGTGGCGCGGCTCGACGTCGAGGCGCGGTTCATCGACTACTTCAGCCGCGGGTCGCAGATCCACCAGGGGCTGACCTACGTCGACGAGCACCTCGGCGGCACGAGCGGCCTCGAGGTCGTCCTCACCGGCCCGCCGGGCGCCTTCGGCCCGGCCCACCCCGAGCACCTCGACCAGGCGGCGGCGGTCGAGGCCTGGCTGCGCGAGCGGGGCGAGGTGGGCGTCGTCATGAGCTACACCGGGCTCATCGACGAGATGCGCAAGCTGATCCAGCGGGACCGCAAGGACGCCATCACCGTCCTCGCGCGCCTGCCCGAGGAGGCGGTCGGCCGGCTGCTCTCGCCCTACGTCGTGGTCCAGCCGCTCGAGCTCGAGGGGGCCGTGGTCGAGCCGTTCTCGACCGTGCGGATCGTGGCCCGCGTACGGGAGACGGACCCGGCGCTCAGGCGCATCCCGCTCCTGCAGGAGCTGCGCCGGGAGCTCGAGGGGCGCTTCCCCGCCCAGGGGGCGCTCCGGGCCGAGGCGACGGGCATGTTCGTCCTCTACGCGAACATGCTCGAGAGCCTGATGTCGAGCCAGGTCTCGTCGTCCGCCCTGTGCCTGGGCGCGATCTGGGTGATGCTCGCGCTCCTCTTCCGCAGCCCGGCCGCCGGGCTCCTGGCGCTCGTGCCGAACCTCCTGCCGATCACGCTGGCGCTCGGGGCCATGGGCTGGGGCGGCGTGCCGCTCGACATGGCGACGGTGATGATCGCCAGCGTGTCGCTCGGGATCGGGATCGACTGCGCGATCCACTACCTGTTCCGCTACGAGGAGGAGCTGCGCAAGGACGGCGACGTCCCGGCCGCGCTCGTGCGCACGAGCGGCTCGATCGGGACCTCGATCCTCTACACGAGCCTGACCTCGGTCGTCGGCTTCTCCGTCCTGGCCTTCTCCGAGTTCCGCCCCAACGCCTACTTCGGCGTCCTCACGGGGCTGGCGATGATCGCCGCGCTCTTCGGCATGCTCACGCTCTTGCCCGTGCTCGTCGCCTGGACCGGCCTGTTCCGCCGCCGCGCCGCGCCGGCTGGCGCGGCGGACGCGGAGGGCGCTACCCTCCCGGCGTGAGCCCGATCACGCACGGCCTGTTCGCCTGGGTCCTCGCCAACGGCCTGCGCGACTCGACGCGGCGCGAGCGGGTGATCGTCACGGTCGGGGGCCTGGTCCCGGACGTCGACGGCGTCGGCGCCGTCCCCGACATGCTCACGCGCTGGTTCACGGACGCCCCGACGAGCTACTTCCACCAGTACCACCACGACCTGCACAACGTGCTCTTCGCCTGCGTCGCCAGCGCCGGCGCCGCCACGCTCGCGACGGGCGGCCTGGCGCGGCGCCTCGCGGTCGCGGCGCTCTTCTGCGCCGCGTTCCACCTGCACCTCGTCTGCGACCTCGTCGGCTCCGCCGGCCCGGACGGCTCGATCTGGGACGTCCCCTACCTGCGCCCGTTCACCGAGGCGGGCACGCTGGCCTGGTCGGGTCAGTGGCGGCTCGACGGCTGGCAGAACATCACGATCACGCTGGCGCTGCTCGCCGTGACGGCCTGGTTCGGCCTGCGGCGCGGCCGGACGGCGGTGGAGGTCGTGTCGACGCGCGCGGACGCGGCGGTGGTGGAGGTGCTCCGGCGGCGGTTCGGGACACCCGCCACTCAGCCCCTGTCCTCGAACGAGTGACCGTGACCTCGCCCCCCGTCCTGGAGCGACTTCGCAGGCCAAGGACGGGCGGAACGCAGCGACGACCGAGGCGAGGCCGCGGAGGCCGAGGCGATGCGGCGCGGGCGCGGGGGGGGGGGGGGGCGCCCGCCCCCCCCCCCCCCCCCCCCCCCCCCCCCCGCCCCCCCCCCCCCCCCGCCGCCCCCCCCCCCCCCCCCCCCCCCCCCCCCCCCGCCCCCCTCCCCGCC